>NZ_JBITJF010000013.1:0-353014 GCF_044459705.1 Nonomuraea sp. NPDC050227
CGCCATCTGGCACAACCGCGCCACCGGCCAGCCCATCACCCGGTCCCTGATCGCCTACGACCACTGACCCGACTTAGGACTTACTCGTCTAGAGCGCCGCCCGGTCGAGGGCGGCCAGGCTTTCTGCGCGCAGCGACCGAAGGTCGTCGAGCACGGCGTCGGCCGCGCGCCGGCCGGACACCAGCGCCCCCTGCAGGGAGCCGGTGTCGCGGTGGTCGCCGCACACGTACAGGCCGGCCCGCAGCCGCACGGGCCTGCGCAGCGGGTACGGCGGCCGCATCGCCGGCAGCGCCGCCGGCACCTGGTACGTCGCCACGTGCTCCCAGCCGGAGGTGTCGCCGTAGATCTCGGTCAGGCGGCGGCGGACCGCGCGTTCGTCGTCGGCCAGGCCCAGGACCGACGTGGACACCAGCGCCCGCCCGTCGGCGGAGTACCCGGGGGCCGCGTCGGTGAGCACCAGGGTGTCGGTGACGGCCCCGGTGGCGTCCACGACCTGGATCGGCTCGCGCATGGGGGAGCGGGGCGCGGCGTGGTAGAAGGTGGTCACCGCGCGCATCTCGGGCGTCTCGATCCCGCTCAGCAGGCGGCCCGCGGCCCCCGGGTCGGCGGCCACCACCACGGCCCGGCCCCCGACCGTGGCGCCGTCGGCGAGCCGCACGCCGCCGGGGCTCACCTCGATGACCCGGGCGCCGAGCGTGACGGTGCCCGGCGGCAGCCGGTCGGCGAGCCGGCGCGGGATCTCGCCCATGCCCAGGGCGGGCACCGCGATGGTGCCGCGCGCGAACGACCGCCAGAACAGGTGGAAGATCCGGCTGGAGGTCTCCAGGTCGCGTTCCAGGAGCACCCCGGCCAGGAAGGGACGCATCAGGCAGTCGATCATCTTCTCCGACATGCCCCAGGCGCGCAGCTCGTCGTCGGTGCGCCGGTCGGGCCCGCCGCGCAGCCGGGACGCGGGCAGCACCAGGTCGCGGGCCGTGAGGGCGGCGAGCACGGCGTCGTCGCGCGGCGTGCCGAGGCCGGTCAGCAGCCCGCTCAGCGCGTGCCGGGGATGCCGCCACGGCAGCATCACCCTGGCCCTGGCCCGCGTCCCCTGGACGATCACGCCCGAGGCGAACGGGCGCAGGTCGAGCGCGTCCAGGTCGAGCAGCCGGCGGGCCTCGGGGTAGGCGGTGTTGAACACCTGGTAGCCGCGGTCCAGCCGGAACCCGTCCACGACGTCGGTGCGCACCCGGCCGCCCACCCCGTCGGACGCCTCCAGCACCCGTACCGGCACACCGGCCTCGTGCAGCCGCACCGCGCAGGCCAGCCCCGCCATCCCGGCCCCCACGACGATGACGGTGCCAGCCGTTCTCCGCTCGTTGTCCATGCCAGGGGCCCTACCCGCGTCCTCGCAGCTCAGACCCCACGAGTCGTCGTGCCCTACGCCCAGCCGTAGACCGACCTGACGGCCGCGGCGACCTCGTTGACCAGCGCCGTGTCGTTGCCGTTGGCCAGCACGGCGTAGCCCGCGCCGAGCTCCGGATAGCCCTTGAACACCGATCTGAAGCCGTAGTTGGAGCCGTCGTGGGTGTAGGAGAAGTTCTGGGTGCCGGAGCCGGCGACGAACAGGCCGCGTCCCATCCCGGGCTGCGGGCCCTCGGTGAGCAGCGAGCGCACCGACGCGCGGGTGAGCGGCCCGGCGATGTCGCCGGTGGCGGTCCAGGCCCGGTTGAGGTACGACACCAGGCGGCACAGGTCGAGCACGTTCGTGTAGAGGCCGGCGGCGGCGGACTCGGGATACCGGTTGTGGCCGCCGGGGATCACCGTCCCGGTGGAGGTGTGGCCGGAGGCGAGCTCGAAGGCGGGGGAGAGCGCGTACGAGCTGCCCGCCATGCCCAGCGGGGCGAACACCTCCTGGCCCATGTAGTCGGCCAGCGACCTGCCGGTCAGCTCCTCCACCATGCGCTGCAGCAGCACGTACCCGGCGCCGGAGTAGTGGTACTCGGCGCCTGGCTCCGTGGACAGCTCGATCCTGGGGGAGTTGCCCTCGCCGTTCATGACCTGGAGCAGTGACGGGACCGTGGCGGCGGCGCCGTACCCGGCGAAGCCGCCGCCGCCGGCGTCGAAGCCGGAGCAGGCCCCGGCGGGCGAGGTCGAGCCGCGCCCGACGACCCCGGCCCGGTGCGTCAGCAGCTGCTCGACGGTCGGCACCGCCGTCGGCGACACGCACGAGCGGGCCGGCAGCGTCCAGCCGAGATGCGGGCGGACGTCGGCGGTGAGCGCGATCTTGCGCGTCTGGAGCAGCCGCAGCACGCCCACCGCGGCCACCGCCTTGCTGATGGAGGCGGCCTGGAACGCGCTCTCCGGATGCGCGGCGGGGGCGCCGCCGGCGGCGAGCCGGCCGTATCCGGTGGACCAGGCGATCTTGTTGCCGACGACCACCGCGACCGCCACGCCCGGCGTCTTGTACGCGCTCATCCGCTGCCAGATGGTCGAGCCGCCGACCGCGTTCTCGAACTGGCGCACCCGGTCGGCGGGCAGCGCGGGCGCCTTGCCCCGGGAGCACAGCGCCCAGCCGCCGCCCGGCCGGAAGGCCACGTTGTGCAGCTGCCAGCCGCCGCCGGCCAGGCTCTTCATCTTCGCGAAGCAGGCGTCGTCGATGCCGCGGGCGTGGAACTCGTCCTGCGCGACCAGGGCCCAGCCGCCCGCCTTGGGGAAGGCGACGCGGGTCAGCCGGCGGCCGCCCTGGGTCAGGTTGCGCATCATCTGGTAGCACTCGTCGTCCACGCCGTTGGCCTGGAAGGCGCCGGACGCGACGACCGTCCAGCGGTCGCCCCCGGCGGGCGGGAAGGCCACGTCCACGACCTGCTGCCCGGCGGTGTAGTACGCCTTGATCCGGCTGAGGCACGCCGCGGGCAGGCCGCGGGACGACACGCCCTTGTCGGTGGTGATCACCCAGCGGTCGCCGCCCTCCGGCGGGAAGGCGATGGCGTTGACCTTCCGGCCGGCCTTGACCAGCGCCCCCAGCTCCGTGAAGCAGGCGTCGGGGATTCCGCGGGCGAAGTACCGCCCGTCCTGCGTGACCATGACCCAGCCGCCGGACGGCGTGAAGGCGAGCGCCGTGACGCCGTAGGGAGCCAGCTCGGCCAGCTTGGCGTGCGCCTCGGCGGTCAGCCCGGCGTCCGCGGACGGGTAGGCCGCCGCGAAGGCGGGCGCGGCGGGCACTGCGGCGGGCACTGTGGCGGCCGCCAGTCCGGCGACACCGGTCAGGGTGAGAAAACGTCTCCTGTCCACAGGGCTCCTCGGTCAAGGCGGGGCGAAACACGGTGATCTTGGCAGAGATGTCCGGCCAGGGCCAACCGCGACCGGCTCCGGCGGGGGCCGGGGGTGTATGCGAATCGGATGAATTCCCTGCGATGAGGGTCGATCTGATGGATCATGATCAGCGCATCGGAACAGGCGGAGGAGATCGGCGACGCCCTCTCCCCGCATTCGGCCGGACGAGCGGGAAGGACGAGGGGTTGACGACGAGAAAGCTGCTCGCGACGCTGGCCGCCCTGCTCCTGGTGTGCTGTGGTGCGGGCTGTTCCACCTGCTCCGTCGCGCAGGGGCCGCCGGTCACCATGCCGAAGCGGGACGCGGCCGCCGATGTGGTGGTGCGCGCGTATCTGGCGGCCATCGCCGCCCGTGACGACGAAGCGGTTCGTCTTCTGTCGGCGCCGGCTCATTACCGGCGTGTCCACAGCTGGCCCGACGACCCGCTGGACACCTGGGCCGACGTGCAGGTTTCCGACGTCGGCGAGCCGACATCGGACGAGTACGGCCCCGGCGGGTACCGGCAGGTGCGAAGCGTCGCCGTCGTCCTCGAGGTGCGCCGGTGCGATGAGGACCCGCCGAACGACGACAGGCACTGGCCGCACAGGTTTCTCACGGGCCGGCAGTCGGACGACGCTCCCTGGAAGGTCATCGGGTTCGGGGCGGGCTGAGGGCCGCCGGTGCGCCTGTGCCAAGGACCATCAGGGCGAATTGACTTCGAGCGCGCTCGAATTCCTAGCGTCGCGTCCATGACGACGACACTGATCACAGGGGCCAACAAGGGGCTCGGGTTCGAGACCGCGCGGCGGCTCGTCGGCGCGGGGCACACCGTCTACGTCGCGAGCCGGGACGCCGGACGTGGACGGGTGGCCGCCGAGCGGCTGGGCGCGCGGGCGGTGGCGCTGGACGTCACCGACGACGCGTCCGTGGCGGCGGCGGCGCGGGCCGTCGAGGCGGACGGAGGGCTGGACGTGCTGGTCAACAACGCCGGCATCCAGGTGGAGATGGGGGACGACCAGGCGGTGGCCGGGGCGGCGGAGGTGACCGCCGAGATGATGCGGCGCACGTTCGAGACGAACGTGTTCGGCATGGTGCGGGTGCTCCACGCGTTCCTGCCGCTGCTGCGGCGATCCGGCGCGCCGGTCGTCGTCAACGTGAGCAGCGGCCTGGCCTCGCTGTCCCGGATGACCGACCCCGGCAGGCCCGGCTATCCCTACCCGGGCGTCGCCTACCCGGCCTCGAAGGCGGCCGTCAACATGGTCACCGTCCAGTACGCGAAGGCGTTCCCGCAGATGCGGATCAACGCGGTCGAACCCGGCTTCACCCGTACCGACCTGAACGGCAACAGCGGCCTGCAGACCGTCGAGCAGGGCGCCGAGATCATCGTGCGCATGGCCCAGGTGGGACCGGACGGCCCCACCGGCGGCTACTTCGACGCCGAGGGGCCGCTCGCCTGGTGACCGTCCCGCGCGCCTCCCCGGGAGGCGCGCGGGACCGCCGGTCAGTCCTTGATGACCGCGTCGCGGGGGCCGCCGTAGACCGGGTTCTTGTCCAGGCGCTGCTCCGTCACGAGCAGCTGGATCACCCCCTTGGCGTTCTCCTCCGCCTCCCAGACCACCCAGTTGTCGCCGACGGGCGTGCTCTGGGTGCGGTCGATGCCGTACCCTCCCGGGTTGCCGGGCGGGACGCCGATGACGGCGAAGATCACCTTCTTGCCGCGCTTCCGCAGCTCGGGCAGCACCTCGCCGACCGTCTTCTCGTCCACCCGCAGGCCCTCCAGCGAGCGGCCCTTGTCGGTGGCGACGCGGAACTCCGGCTCCATCTGCCGCGGCGTGGGCGCGGGCACCGGCTCGCAGGGCGACACCGGGCCCTCCATCAGGTACGTCGTGGTCGTGCCGGTCCTGCCGCTGATGGTCCAGACGAACGTCTGGCCAGGACCGAACAGCTTGCTGTTGATGCGCATCTGCCAGCCCTCGGTCTCGCCGGGGATGTTCTCCGGCACGCTGTAGAGACCGCGCGGGATGTTCTCCACGAACTTCCCGCGCGGTTCGCGGCACATCATGCCCGTGGGGACGTGGTCCACCATCGCGGGCACACCCAGCTCCTTCAGCCGCCGCTCCAGCGCCGGGGCGTCGTCGAAGTCGCGGATCTGGATCGTCACCATCCCGTCGTCCAGGTTGACGGCCCACGAGGCGGGCGCGCCGTCCTTCAGCACGATGGGGACCGTCACCACACCCGCGGCCAGCGCGACCGCGGCGGCCAGCCCGAACGCCAGCCGCCTCGGCCTGACGCCCCGCCGCACCCGTGGGGCCGTGCCCGGCTCCGGCCCCGGCTCTTCGGCGGTGATCGCGGCCAGCAGCGCCCGCGCCCCCGCGCCGGACGGCTCACCTGCCCGCTCGCCCGGCGCGACCCGGGCCAACGCCCTGATCGCCGCGATCTCGTCGACCTTCTTCACGGTGTCCTTCACGGTGTCCTTCACAGCGCTCCCCCCAACGGCCTCTCCGCCGGGACCAGTCGGCTCTCTGCGGTGACGTGCACGCCCGCCGACGTCAGAGCGCGCGACAGGCGCTTGCGGGCGCGGTGCAGCCTGATGCGCACGGCGTTGCGGGACAGCCCCAGCGCCTTCGCGATCTCCTCGCGCTCCAGCCCTTCCCAGGCGACCAGGGACAGCAGCTCCCGGTCGTCGTCGGGCAGGCTGCGGAACGCCCGGCCGATCGCGTCCAGCTCGACCTGGGTGTCGGGCGAGTGGCCGTACCGGTCGGCCAGTTCGGCGTCGAGCTCGGCCGTGCGCTCCCTGCGGCGGTTGTCGCCCCGGAAGTGGTTGGCCAGCACCTTGCGCGCCACCCCGTACAGCCAGAGGGTGGCCTCCGGGCCCTCCGGCAGCTCGTCCACCCGCCGCCAGGCGACGGTGAAGGTCTCGGCCACCACGTCGGCGGCGTCCTGAGGCGAGTCGCACCGGCGTACGGCGTAGGCGGTGATCTGGCCGTAGGCCCGGTCGTAGGCGGCCTCGAACCTGGCCGACCGCTCGTCATCCACGGGCGGTTCCCATGGCGGATCTCCTCATCGAATCATTTGTTCGGACACCTCTGCCTATGTGCGCTCATGGGCCATCATTTCGCCGGAAACAGCGGCGAGGTGTGAGAGGAGCCGGAAGGTCACTCGCCGCTCACCGGGTTCTTCGGCACCCGCTTCTCCGACACCAGGAGCCGCACCGCGCCCTGCCGTTCCGGCTCGGCGGCCCACACCACCCAGTGGCCGCCCACCTTCGCCGACTGCTCGCGCGGGTTCACCGAGAAGCCGTTCCCGTCGGGAGCGGGTTCGATGATCTGGAACGTCACCTCCAGCCCCCGCCTGCGCGTCTCGGCCAGGACCTCGGCGACCGTGCGGCCGTCGGCGACGTACCCCTCCAGGGCCTCGCCCTTCCGGCCGGCGTCGGTGTTGTTCTGGTACGGCTCGCCGGGCCTGGCCGGACGGCCGAGGTAGAGCGTCCCCTTGCCGCCGAACCCCTTGGAGACGGTGACGGTGAGCGCGCAGCCCGGCTGCCCGGGGGTGCAGCCGTGCGGCCGGAGGGTGCCGCCGATGCGGTCGCGCTCGGTCGTGCCGGCGAAGCCGAGCCGGAAGACCCGGCCGACCCCCGTCGGGGACGCGGGCCGCAGGTCGAGGGCGACGTCCAGGCCCATCGCCCGGAACGCCTCGTTGTAGAGGGCGTGGTCGGCGAACGGGTCCGTGATCGTGGCCACGTACTCGTCGCCGCGCAGCTCGATGTCGATGGCGGCGTTGGCGTACGCGGCCGGACGGGCGTCGCGACCGGCCACCACCGGCCCCAGCACGGCCACGGCGGCCAGCACGGCGGCCGCCAGCAGCCCCGCGAGCAGGAAGCGGCCGCGCCGGGGAGCGCGCGGCGCGGCCGGGACGCGGTCCCCCTCCGCGGCCAGCGCGGCCAGGAAGCGGCCCTCCTGCGCGGCCAGCGCGTCCGCGGCGGGCGCGGGCACCTCGCAGCGGAGGCGTTCGAGCTCGGTCATCTCATTCATGGACGGGCTCCTCGCTGACGATGGCCATGGGGTTGACTCCGCCGAGCTCCCCGCGCAACTTCTCCCTGGCCCGGTTGATCCGCGACCGCACGGTTCCGACGCGTACGTCCAGCGCCTCGGCGACCTCGGGGTACGTCAGCCCGGCCCAGGCGACCAGGAGCAGCGCGTCCCGGTGCCCCCGGGGCAGCGTCGCCAGCGCCCCGGCCAGGCGGCGGCGGGCCGCGGCGGCGCTGACCCGGTCGTCGCTGCGGTCGGTGAAGGAGGCCGTGACCGGGTCGGCGCCGGTGCGTTCGAGCACCCGCAGCTGGTGCACCTCGGTGCGCACGTGGCGGCCCATCAGATTGGTGGCGATGCCGTACAGCCAGGGACGGGCGTGCGGGCGGGACAGATCGTAACGGCCGCGCTGCCGGAACGCCGTCAGGAACGTCTCCGCCACCACGTCGTCCGCGGCGTCGGCCCCCAGCCTTCTGGTGACGTACCGGGTGATGCCGGAGGCGTGCCGGCGGAACAGCTCGGCGAAGGCCTCCGGTTCGTGCAGGGAGCGTTGGACATGGGAGGCGTCATCACCTTCCGTAGGGTTCGGGGCGCTCACTTCGTGGCCTTTCGGCGATGAATCAGGACAACTGTTGTTGCCTGACCGGCCGCGAGCGGTTCCCGGCGACCGCGTACGGAACGCCCCCCATCATCCCGGGAGGCGGTCAGCCGCCGTCGAGGGCGTTGTAGTCGACCTTGCCGTTGGGCAGCCGCGGCAGCGCGTCCAGCCGCTGGAACACCGTCGGGACGGCCACGATCGGCAGCCGGTCCAGCAGGTGGGCGCGCAGGGCCCGGCGGTCGATCCGGTCCTCGCCGGTGACGAGGTAGCCCTTCAGCCGGGCCGGTCCTGAACCGGCCCGCGCGACCCCGACGGCGGCGGCCAGCACGCCGGGGAAGCCCGCCATGGCGTGCTCGATCTCCGCCCGTTCCAGCCGCGCGCCGCCCAGCTTGAGCTGGTGGTCGGCGCGGCCGTGGAACAGCAGCTCGCCGTCCGGGCGCAGGGAGACCAGGTCGCCGGTACGGTAGACGTCCCCGACGCCCTCGGCCAGGCCGGGGCCGGAGATCACCAGCTCCCCGACGCCGTCCGGGCCGGGATCGGCGATGGACACCCGCGCCCCCGGGACCGGGCGGCCGATCGGCACCCGGGCCGCCGCCGCGTCCTCGGGGACGCAGCGGTGGACCGTGCTCCAGACGGTGCACTCGGTGGGGCCGTACTCGTTGTGCAGCACCGCGCCGGGCAGCGCCGCGTAGTGCTCCCCGACCAGCGCGGGCGGGCACGTCTCGCCCGCGACGATCACCGTGCCGAGCGACCCGAACGCGTCGGCCAGGCCGTTGCGGAGCGCCAGCCCGTAGAACGACGGCACCATGAGCAGGTGCGAGGGCCGGTGCTCGACGGCGAAGCGCGCGACGGCGGCCAGGTCGGACGGGCGCTGGCTCGGGATGACCAGCCTGCCGCCGCAGGCCAGCGTCCAGTAGATGCCGGCGACCGAGCTGTCGAACGAGATGGACGAGCAGAGCAGGAACCCGCTGACCGGCGCCGCGTAGTGGGCCAGCCGGGCCCCGGTCGACCAGGCCAGGGCGGCACGCGAGACGGTGACGGGCTTCGGCGTGCCCGTCGAGCCGCTGGTGAAGCAGGTGTAGGCGAGCCGCGCCGAGGTCGCGGGCAGCGGCCCGTCCGGCAGTTCCGTGCCGGACATCTCCACGCGACGGGCCGGGCCGGTCAGCGGGACGATCATGTCGGGCTCGATGAGCGCGATCCGGGCCCCGCACGCCTGCGCGACGTCCTGCTGGCGCTGGAAGGGGAAGGCGGCGTCGATGGCCACGTAACGGCCGCCGGCCCGCAGGACGGCGAGCATGCCGATCACCGCCCACCGGGACAGATGCGCATGGATCACCACGGGCTCGTCGGGGCGCAGGCCCGCGTCCAGCAACACCCGGGCCAGCCCGGCGCTGATCCGGTCCAGGTCCCGGTAGGACAGCTCGCCCTCGCGGTCGGCGATCGCCGTGGCCGCGCCGCCCAGGTGCGGCTCGATGAGCTCAAGCATCGGCCAGCCGCTCCAGCACGCGCAGGAACCCGGCGACCTTCGCCTCCACCCAGTCCCGGCCGAACATCGCGGCCTCGTAGGCGACGATGCCGACCACCTCCTCGTCCACCCGCATCGACCACAGCAGGTGCACCGGCATCACGGGCGCGGGCTGCCGCTCCTCCGGCACGGGCGTCAGCACCAGCGCCGGGTCCTCGGCGGTGGGGGCGAACGGCGTCCTGGGGATGAGCTGGAACACCGGGAAGGTGCGCTCGACGACCTCCGACGGGTCGAACATCACGGCCGCCAGCTCCGGCGCCTGCGGCAGCACCCGCAGCAGCGGCACGTCGTGCCGGTAGGCCGCCCGGCACGCCTCGTCGGCGCGGCGGCTCAGCTCGTCCAGGTCGGCGGGGTCGCCGGTGGTGATCCGCAGCCACAACATGTTGAGCATGAACCCGGCCGTGTACCACTCCGACGGCTTGCGCCCCGCGGTGATGACCGGCACGACCGCGTCGTGGCGCCCGGCCCAGACCGACGCGGTGAACGCCGTCAGCAGCAGGGTGAACGGCGTGGTCCGGCGGCGGCGGGCCGCCCGGCCCAGGTCCCGCCACAGCGGGCCGGGCACGGTGAAGCGGCACGTCCGCTGGTCGCCGCGCCTGCCGGGCGTCGGCACCGGCATGGCGAGCTCCGCCACGCCGTCCAGCCGCTCCTTCCAGTACGGCAGCGCGTCGGTGATCGTCCGCTCCCAGGAGGGCGAGAAGTCGTCGGCGGCGACCTCGGCGTACCCCATGACGGCGGAGCCGGGCGGCGGGCCGCCGCGCAGCCGGGCGGTGTAGGCGTCCGACAGGTCGCGCGCCAGCAGCGGCAGCGACCAGGCGTCGGAGGTGAGGTGGTGGGCGACGATCGCCAGCAGGCTCGTGCCGTCCGCGCACCGGCCCAGGTGCACCCACAACAACGGCGGCTCCTCCGGCGGGTACGCCGAGCCGGTGGCCATCGCGAGGAAGGCGTCCTCGTCGTCCACGTCGTGCACCAGCAGGCGGCCCGGCGCGCTCTCGTGCACCCGCGCCCGGACCTCGCCGTCCGGGTCGCGCGACACGGCCGTGCGCAGCGCGTCGTGCCTGGCCACGACGTCTTCCACGGCCAGGCGCAGCACGCCGGCGTCCACCTCGTGCGCCACCCGGTAGGCCGCCCGCACGATGAACGTCGAGTTGACCACGCTCCCCGGCACGGCCTGCTCCAGCCCGAGCAGCAGCTGCTGGGCGTAGGTGAACGGGATCTCTGTCGTCATTGGCCTCTCCTGGGCGTCCCCGAGATGATCAGCTTCTTGAAACCGGTGAGGAAGGTCGATCGCACCCGGACCGGTTCGCCGGCCACCTCGACGTCGGCGAAGGTCGCGAAGAGCGACGCGAAGAACAGCCGCAGCGTCAGGCGGGCCAGGTGGGATCCGATGCAGTAGTGGTGTCCGCTGCCGAAGGCGAGGTGGCGGTTGGGCGTGCGGGCCGGGTCGAACGTGTCGGGGTCGGCGAAGACGGCGGGGTCGCGGTTGGCCGAGCCGATCCAGGCGACCACGGGCTCGCCCGCCGCGAGCTCCACGCCCGACAGCCGCACCGGCCGGGTCGTGTGCCGCATGAAGTGACTGCCGGGCGACGCCCAGCGCAACGCCTCCTCGACCCCGTCGCGCAGCAGGTCCGGACGGCCGGCCCAGGCGCGGTAGCCGCCGCCCCTGGCCAGCTCGAACACCGTCGAGCTGGCCACGTTCGGCAGGGTGACGCTCGCCCCCAGCAGCAGGCTGTAGCAGTTGGAGACGGCCGTGCCGGGGTCCATCCGGCCGCCGTCCTGCGACACCATCAGGCTGATCAGGTCGTCGCCCGGTTTGCGGGCGCGCTCCCGCACCAGGTGCAGGAAGTAGGCGAACAGCTCCCGGTGCGCCCGGCGCAGCGTCCCGGACGCGTCGCCGGCGAGCTGGTAGTCGGGGTCGTCCTCGGCGCTGGCCGCCATGACCAGCGTCAGCAGGCGCGGACGGTCGTCGCGGGGCAGCTCCAGCAGCGGCCCGACCAGCGCCAGCGGCAACCCCCGTACGGCGGCGGCCAGGTCGAACTCCGGCCCGTCCAGGCCGGGGGCGAGCAGGGCGGTGATCGCCGCGATGACGGACGGCTCGTAGGCCGTGGCCGACCGCATGCCCATGACCTTCTGCAGCGGGGCGCGCATCCGGTCGTGCTCGGGCGGGTCGGTGGCGGCGAGCTGTCGCCCGGCGGCCGGGTCGTCGCGGCCCAGGAGGTTGAGCAGGGTGCCGCGCTCGCTGGTGAAGCACATGTGGTCGCGCAGGACGCGGTCCACGTCGGCGTACCGGGTGACCGACCAGAAGCCCCGGTCGTGCCGGTGCACCGGGTCGTTCTCGCGCAACCACCGCCAGGTATCGTGCTGCCCGCCCGCCTCGAACAGGCCGGGGTCGGCGAGGTCACGCATGGTCGAGCGGGGCCGGCGAGCCGATCACCTCGGCCAGCTCGGCGATGGTCGGCGACAGGAACAGCGTCCAGGCGGGCACCTCGAAGCCGAACTCCCGGTCGATCGCGAACTGCACGTCGGCCGCCAGCAGGGAGTCGCCGCCCAGCTCGAAGAAGTCGTCCTCGATGCCGACGGGCGCGACGCCCAGCTTGGCCGACCACAGGCCGGCCAGCCGCCGTTCGATGTCGGTGCGCGGAGCCTCGTACGCCGATTCCAGTTCGAGGTCGTCCCGTGACGTGACAGTGGTCATCCCAGCTCCGTGGTGAGGTGAACGCGAAGACCCGGCCACCCTGCCCCCAAGGATGTTGAGCCCCCGTTGAGAATCCGTTGATCAACCCGCCCGGCTGGACTCCCGCCGGGAGGTGACCGTGAACGGTCCGCGCACGAGGAACGCGCTGCCGGCCCTCTGCCTGTCGGCCGCCCTCACCGCCTGCGGAACCCAGTGGTTCCCCCATCGCCTCCAGGCCGACCCGGCGGCCCTCGCCCAGGTCAGGGAGATCGGCCGGACAGTGCGACAGGAGCAGGCGGAGCTGGCCCATGACGGCACGATCCAAGTCGAGGACATCGTGGTGCTGGACCTCGGCGCCGCCACCTTCGAGGAGGCCCTGCGCCTGGCGCACGACCGCCTGCGGCGGCGCGGCTGGCAGGACGACGCGGACGGGCCGGATCGCCTCGGGATGAGCTCGCCCGCCTGGAAGCAGGCGTCACTCACCGTCGGCTCCCTCTGGAGCGCCGGCACCCACCGGATGCAGGCGGACGCCTACGCCGGTCGGCTGAAGTCCGATGCGGTCGTCGTGGTGCGGCTGTCTGAAACGGCGTGAGCCCGGCCCGCGTCTCGCTGCGCGCGACCACGGCCTGCTGCACCACCCGCTACCTGCGCCACCAGAACGACCAGGTGGTCACGTCGGTGATCGGTTCCGGCAGCTCGTCGCTGGACAGGAGCGACGCCACGTGGATCGTCCGCAGCGGCCTGGCCGGGGCCCGAGCCGTCCCCGGCCGGCGGCCGGGGACGGCTCAGTGCATGTCGGCCGGGCGCGCCCGCCCGTCGAAGGGAAAGCGGGCGCGGAAGTCGATCTCGGCCTCGGCCATCGACATGAACGTGACCCCCTTGTGCCCGCGCATGTACGCGATGAGCCGCTCCAGCATCAGCAGCACCTGGGGACGCCCGCTGACGTCGGGATGCAGCGTGACGGGGAAGACCGCGTAGTCCAGCTCGCGGTAGACCCAGTCGAACTGGTCGCGCCACTGCTGTTCGAGGTCGCGCGGGTTGACGAAGCCGTGGCTGTTCGGCGAGCTCTTGATGAACATCATCGGCGGCAGGTCGTCGAGGTACCAGTTGG
Organism: Nonomuraea sp. NPDC050227; assembly: GCF_044459705.1. Classification (NCBI taxonomy): domain Bacteria; kingdom Bacillati; phylum Actinomycetota; class Actinomycetes; order Streptosporangiales; family Streptosporangiaceae; genus Nonomuraea; species Nonomuraea sp. NPDC050227. The sequence goes on from NZ_JBITJF010000013.1 coordinate 13,228, forward strand.
CCGAGAACTCCACCAGGTCCACCTCCTGGCCGGGCACGAGCGGCTTCATCCAGGACGAGGCGGCCTGCTCGTAGTCGATGTGCGTCCATTGCTCGCCCTTGCGGGCGTAGAAGGGCTGGAAGTCGCGGTAGGACTGCGAGTGGTCGTAGCCGAAGCCGTAGCGCAGCAGCAGCTCGACGGTCCGCGCGGACATCTCCCACCACGGCGCCACATAGCCCCGGGGCCGGACGCCGAGCACCTTGTCCAGCACCTCCAGGCTGCGCGCCAGGACGTCCTCCTCCTGCTGGGCGGACATCGCGACCGGGTTCTCGTGCATGTAGCCGTGCGCGCCGACGTCGTGCCCGGCCTCGACGATCCGCCGCATCTGGTCGGGGAACGACTCCGCCGAATGCCCGGGGACGAACCAGCTCGTCCTGATCCCCTCGCGGGCGAACAGGCGCAGCAGCCTCGGGGTCCCGACCTCGGCGGCGAACACGCCCCGCTGGATGTCGTTGGGCGAGTCCTGGCCGCCGTACGAGCCGATCCAGCCCGCCACGGCGTCCACGTCCACGCCGAAGCAGACGTTGATGGCTTTCTTCATGGACCAGGACGTACCCCCGCCATGACGGACGGGCACCGGGCTCGACGGATCTTGGGCAGATCCTTCCCAGGTGCCCTGGCCTGGACAGGTTCGCCTACAGTTACGGCGTGAACATCTGCGTCTTCTGCTCCGCCGCCGACCTCGACGAGCGTTACACCCGCCCAGCCCGCGAGTTCGCCGAGCTCATCGGCAAGGGCGGGCACACCCTGGTGTGGGGCGGCTCCGACAGCGGCCTGATGAAGGTCATGGCCGACGGCGTGCAGGAGGCCGGCGGCCGCCTGGTGGGCGTCTCGGTCGAGTTCCTGGCGCACAAGGCCCGTCCGGGCGCCGACGAGATGATGATCACCCGCGACCTGGCCGAGCGCAAGGCGCAGCTCCTGTCCCGCGCCGACGGCTTCGTCATCATGGTGGGCGGCAGCGGCACGCTCGACGAGGCCACCGAGATCCTGGAGCTGCGCAAGCACGGCCTGCACAGCAAGCCGGTCGTGCTGCTGAACACCGCGGGCTTCTACGACGGGCTCAAGCAGCAGTTCCAGCGCATGGAGGCGGAGGGCTTCCTGCCGTTGCCCCTCGCCGAGCTGGTGTTCTTCGCCGAGGAGGCCGTCGGGGCGATCGCCTACCTGGAGGAGCAGTCGGGCCTGGTCCCGGGCGCCGGCGGCTGACCGGCCCCCGCGGCGCGCGTTCGGGGCGGATCGTGCGCGGGTAGGGGGGAGGGAGGCTGTGGCCGTCGGGGGAGGTCACGATGGGGGCTGACGGCGAGCCCGCGGGCAGCGGGCTGGCGTTCGAGGTGCTGGACCCGGCGCCGGTCGGCGTGGTGGTCGCGCGCGGCCCCGAACACCGCCTGGTCTACACCAACGCCGCCTACCGCTCCCTGTTCGCCGACAGCCGCACCGGGATGCCGGTCGAGGAGGCGTTCGCGGAGTTCGTCCAGGTGCACTTCCGCGCGCAGTTCGACCGGGTCTACGCCACCGGCGAGCCGTTCGTCACCACGGCGGAGCCGGAGTACGTCGTCGGGCCGCAGTGCGAGGAGCCGCGGTTCTTCACCTGCAGCCTGTCGCGCGTGGTCTTCGGGCCGGGCGACTACGGCGTGCTCGAAGTGGTGATGGAGGTGACCGAGCAGGTCACCGCGGCCCGCCGGATCGAGGCCCTGGCCGAGGAGCGCCGCCGCATCCTGCGCCGCTACGAGAGCCTGATGAAGGTCAGCGCGCAGATCGTCTGGGTGACCACCCGCGACGGCTACGTGCACGAGCCCAGCCCGAGCTGGGAGCGGGTCACCGGACAGCCGTGGGAGGGGCACCGCGGGCAGGGCTGGCTGAGGATGGTCCATCCCGACGACCGCCAGGACACGATCAGGTCGTGGTCCGGGGCGGTCAGCAGGGCCAGCGAGACCTGGGAGCACGTCTACCGGCTGCACACCGCCGACGGCTCCTACCGGCACTTCGAGATGCGCGCCGTGCCCATCTGCGAGAACGGTCAGGTCGTGGAGTGGGTGGGGTCGTGCACCGACATCGAGGAGCAGTGGCAGGAGCAGCGGCGGCAGCGCCTGCTCGACAGCGCCGCGGCGGCCACGGCCCAGCTCAGCAGCCTGGAGGAGATGCTCGGCGCGCTGTCCGATGTCATCGTGCCCGAGCTGGCCGACGGCTGCGGTGTCTACCTCGTCACCGACCTGACCGGCGATCGGCGCGGCGCGGTGCCGTTCGTCGTCGAGCGGCTGGCCGGCGCGGCGCGTCGCGGCCTGGTGCCGCTGTCGCCGTACAGCGAGGAGCAGCTCGACGACGGCAACGCCTTCGTGGCGGTCGTCCGCCGGCGGCGGCCCGTGCTCCAGACGTTCCCCGCCGGGTGCCCGCCGCCCGACCTGGCGCCCGCCGGCACCCGCGCGTGGCTGGCCGCCAGCGGCGCCAACAGCATGCTGGTCCTGCCGGTCGTGGTCGACGGCGCGGTGCCCGCCGTGGTCGGGGTGGTGACGTGCGGGGACCGTCCGGCGATCAACCGGGCCGACATCACGCTGCTGGGCAACATGTTCGGCCACGCCCACGACGCGCTGAGCCGGGCCATCCGCTTCCAGCGCACCCAGCAGGTCGCGCTGGCCCTGCAGTACAGCCTGCTCGCCGAGCCGCCGCGCCTGCCCGGCCTGCGGATCGTGGCCCGCTACCGGGCCAGTCCCAGCGCCGCCGAGGTGGGCGGCGACTGGTACGACTCCTTCGTCCTGCCCGACGGCGTCCCGGCGCTGGTCATCGGCGACGTGGCGGGGCACGACCTGTCGGCGGCCGTCCTGATGAGCCAGTTGCGCAACATGCTGCGGGCGCTGGCGATGGACCGCCGCGAGCCGCCCGGCGAGATCCTGACCCGGCTCAACGTCGCGATGGAGTCGTTGTCCTCCGAGGTCACGGCCACGTGCGTGTTCGCCCGCGTGGAGGAGGGCAACGGCGGCCACCGGCTGCGGTTCGCGGTGGCCGGCCATCCGCCGCCCCTGCTGGTCACCGCCCAGGGCCACGGACGTTTCCTGGAGGAAGCCGTCAGCCCGCTGCTCGGCTTCTTCGACGACGAGACCCGCGCTTCCGCGGCCGAGCCGCTGCCGCCGGGCAGCACGCTGCTGCTCTACACCGACGGGCTCATCGAACGGTCGGGCGAGCACCTGGACCTCGGTCTCGAACGGCTGCGCCGGGTGGCGGAGTCGCTCGCCGCCGAGCCGCTGGAGAGCTTCTGCGACCAGGTGCTCAGCGGCCTGCCCAGCACCGGCCTCGACGACATCGCCATCATCGCCCTGCGGCTGCCGCCCGCGCGGGAGGAGTGATCACGAGGGCAGCACGCCCGTGACCACGCACAGGCTGCGCAGAGCGTCGTGGTCGAGGATCGCCCGTGCGGAGTCCCCGGCCAGCAGGGCGGCCGCAGTCTCGCGTCCCATGGCCTGGACGGCCGGGTCGCGCGCGGCCATGGCGTACCCGGCGCTCCTGGCCATGCCCGCGATGACGCGGGAGAAGTCGCCCAAGGTGTTGGTGAACAGCAGTCCGGAGCTGACCGCGCCGACGGCCGAGCAGGCGCGGGCCGGTGGCAGCGGGCCCCGGGGAGCCGCGCCGAGCTCGCGGGCCACGGCCGCGCGATCGACGGCCACCGGCCTGTCGCCCGCGGCGGCCACCATGTTGACGGCCAGGTAGCCGAAGAGCAGCGTGGCGAGCGCGGTGGGGACGAGCGACAACACGGCGCCGACCGGCCGCCCGGTGACGCCGTTCCACGGACGCGCTCCCCAAGGCCGGGGGCCCGCGGCGGACAGCGCCTGCGCGGCGCCGCGCAGGGCGCTGCCCAGCCACGCGGCGCCGGTGCCCACGACGACCAGCCCGGCGAACCCGACCGAGAAGAACGGCCCGCTCTGCGACAGGTCGACGAGGCGCGGCAGAGGAGCCATGCAGGACGACAGATTCTCGGCGCCGCACGCCGCGATGACCAGGTGGATCATGATGAGCGGCACCAGGCCGAACACGGTCAGCAGCATGAGGATCCCGGCGCCCGCCACGACCGGCGCGGTGCCGCCCCGCCCTCCGGCCGCCACACCGAAGCAGAACGCCCCGGTCAGGGCCACGGCGGTCGCCACGACGAGCAGAGGGGCGAAGAGAGCGGCCGCGCTCTCCATGGGCACGGCCCCCGTGAGCGGCACGCCGCCGAAGGTCGAGCGCAGCCATCCGGAGAAGGGGATCATCACCCCGGCGTAGACGAGGCAGATCGCCAGCGCGGTGACGTTGACCGCCGGCAGCGGCATGCGGGGGGCCGCCAGACGGCTCGGCGGGGCGTCCCGCCAGACGGCCGCGAGGGGCCGGGGCGGCAGGCCGCGCCGCACCGCCCAGCCGATCGACGCGGTGGCGCAGGCCAGCACGACGCAGAGCTGCAACGCCGGGCTGAAAGCGGCGGTGAACAGGCCGTACCAGAGAATGTCCCAGCTCGCCGCGCTGTCGATCATCGACGCGATCATGTCGAACCAGTGGCTCAGCCACGCCCCGAAGATCACCGCCGACAGCGCCGAGCCGGCCAGCGCGGCCGTCCGGACCCGCCGGGCCAGCGGCAGCCACACCGACGCGCACAGGACCGCCCACCTCAGCATGAGCTGGAACAGGACGGCGAGCAGCGCCGCCAGCGCGACCGCGATCACGGGGGAGTCGGCCAGGACGTCGGCCCACGAGCCGGCCGCGGTCGGCAGCGGCGGCGCGACGAGCTGACCGGTCACCGTCCCCGCCGTCATCGCCAGCGCGGCGGGCAGCGTGGACGGCGGACGCGTGTGCGTGGCCTGCGCCAGCAGCCCGGCCCGCCACACGGTGCCGGCGACCGCCCCGGTGGCCAGCGCCCCGAACAGCACCCCGACGGCCAGGCGCTCCGGGCTGAACAGGGAGGCCACGGGCACCGTGAAGGTCATCTCCACGAGCTGGACGCACGGCGAGTACCCCAGTCCGAGCAGCGCGCCGGCGGCAGCGGACTCCACCACGCCGATCCGGAACAGCCGGGGCGCGCCGCGGATGACGCCGGCCCGCTCCTCGTCGCCCGGGTGGAAGGACCACGGTCCCCGGTCCCGTCGGCGCCGCCGGTTGTGCGGCCGTGACGGGCTCAGGGTGTCCAGGAGCAGCCGCTCGCCGTCCGGTGTGGCGCAGCCGCGCAGGTCGGCGTAGTACTCCCTGGTCCTGAGCACCGAGGTGCGGGCGAACCACAGCAGGGCCAGCACGGCCGCCAGCCGCCACGGCAGGACGGTGAGCAGGCCCGGCTGGACCGCCGCGAGCAGCAGCAGGGGCAGCGCGACGACCAGCAGGTACGCCCACCAGACCGCGAAGGCGAACGTGGTCAGGCCGACGTCCTTGTTGCGCAGATGGGCCAGCTCGTGGGCGAGGACGGTGTCGAGTTGCCCGGGGTCGGCGTCGGCCGCGCGCAGCAGCCCGAGGTCGAGGATGATCCGGTACCGGGGACGACGGCCGAAGGCCCGGCCGCTCGCGCTCGCGCGCAGGGTCGCGACGTACACCTCCGTCCCTGGGGCCAGGGCCCGTACGGTGTCCTCGACGCGCCGCACCACGGCGGCCATGCCCTCGTCCACCGCGAACTGGGCCAGCGGTCGGGGGCCGGAGAGCATGACCAGGCGCGGGTGCAGGAGGTGGATCACGACGGCCACCGCCAGCAGCCCGGCCACCATGCCGATCACCACCCACCCGGTGCGCGCCGAATACCGCTGGACACAGTCGATGTAGGCAGAGACCAGGACGCCGTCGGGGATCCGTCCCGCGCCGGATCCCGCGGCCAGGGCGCAGGCACGATAGCCGCGGTCAGGGCTGCCGGCGGCGTACCGGTCGAGCAGGAGCAGGTACAAGTGGACGGCGCTGGTGACCGCGACGACGATCATGAGCAGGAAGCGGGCCGTGGTCGCAGCCGGCAGCGCGAACGGGTCCAGCCGCGGAGGAGGCGGCGTCGCGGGCGTGCCGGCCCGCGCCGTCGCCTGCCGGAAGGGGCCGGCGGGCGGGGCCACGGTCAGGGCCGCGGGTCGATGAGGGCCGCGGCGAGCAGCGTGTTGACGCGCTGGGCCAGCTCCTCGGGCATCCCCGCCGCCAGCACGATTTCGGCCGCCTGCGCGCCGATCGCCGCCGCCTCGACCGCGCTGACCCTGGGCAACGGCGTGCGCTCGCCCTGCGGGGCGACGGCCGAGGTCAGCGCCCTGCGACGGCGGCGCTCCCGCCACCGGGCCCGCAGCCGGTCGACCCGTTCGGTGGTCATGCCCGTCAGCACCTCGCAGGCCACGCCGTTGAGCAGGGTCAGAACCACGCCGAGCACGAGCTGCATGCCCTCGCCCGCGTCGAAGCCGGTGGGCTGGTCGCGTTCGCGTCCGCGCAGCGTGGCGCGGACCGCGCGTCTGCGGGCGGCCGGGTTGCCGAAGAAGTCCGCGCAGGCCAGAGGCAGGAAGCGCACGTCCTCGGGGGCCACGTCGAGCAGGATCGTCCAGGCGGCCTCTTCGATGGTCGGCGCCGTACGACGGGAGCCGTCGCCGGAAATGCCGGGTTCTGGGGAGCCTGGTTCGGGCATGTCTCCTCGCCTGACTTGAACTGAGTCCCCGAATCACCCCTATGAGAGCATGTCCGCCGCTCTGCGGATACATGACCGCTGAAGGCGATCGGCCCCTTTCGCGGACGTCCCGCCGCCGGGGGAGTGTTGCGCTGGAAGTGAAGAGCGGGGGTCCGGACGGGCCGGGTGGGCCAGGATGGCAGGCATGCGGACACTTGTTCTCGGCGGCACGAGGTTTCTGTCCAGGGAGATCGCGCGGCAGGCCCGCGACCGCGGGCACGAGGTGGTGTGCGCGGCGCGCGGCGTGGCCGGCGAGCCGCCCTCGGGCGTGGAGTTCGTCCGGGTCGACCGGGCCGAAGACGGCGGGCTCGCGCCGCTGAAGGGGTCGTTCGACCTGGTCGTCGACGTCGCCAGGCTGCCCAGCCAGGTGCGGCGCGCGGTCACGGAGCTGGCGGGCCGGGCCGGTCACTACACGTTCGTGTCGTCGTGCAGCGTCTACTCCGACGCGACCCGGGTCAATCAGGTGCTGCACGACCCGTTGCCCGCCGGCGCCGACGAGAGCGACCCGGAGAACTACGGGCCGGCCAAGGTGGCGTGCGAGCAGATCCTCGGCGACGGCGCGCTGCACGTACGGGCCGGGCTGATCGTCGGCCCCGAGGACCAGTCCGACCGGTTCACCTACTGGGTCGAGCGGCTGGCGCGCGGCGGCCGCGTGCTGGCTCCCGGCTCGCCCGGCGATCTGGTGCAGCTCGTCGACGTACGCGATCTCGCGGCCTGGACGCTCGACGCGGCCCAGGCCGGGCTGACCGGCCCTTACGACGGCATCTCCATGCCCTTCACCAGGGGGGAGATGCTGGCGGGCATCGCCGAGGGGCTGGCGGTGGCGCCGGAGCTCGTCTGGGCGGGCCAGGAGTTCCTCACCGGGCACAAGGTCGAGCCGTGGGCCGGGCCGCGTTCGCTGCCGCTGTGGTTGCCGTTGCCGGAATACGCCGGGTTCATGGCCCGGGACACCTCCGCCACGCTGGCCGCCGGGCTGCGCATCCGCCCGGGTCGCCGACACCGCCCGCGACACGCTCGCCTGGCTGCGCGCCTCCGGCCACCGGGTGACCCGCGCCGGCCTCACCACCGACGAAGAAGCCGAACTCCTCCACCTGCTTCCCTGACCCCCGGTTCCCCGGTTTCCGGGCCCGGCCCCGGGCCCGGGCCCCTGATCCCTTGGCTTCCGGGCTTCCGGGCCGCATGGTCGCCCGGCTGCTCGCGGGGGCGCCGTGGCCGGGATCATGGAGGGTGTGTTGCGCGTGACGATGAACGACTCCGCGGCCGGTCTGCTCGGTGTGCCGGGCGGCCCGGCCCTGCCGGCACCGCCGGGCGGCCTCGCGCCAGGTCTGCGGGAACGGGTGGCCCAGGGGCTGGTCCGGCGGGGTGAGGTGCTCGGCTGGGCCGCCTCGACGGACGGCGCCGAACGTGCCCCCGCGCCCTTCCACGACCTCACCGGCTGGGAGTGCGACCGGAGTTCCGTGCATCTGGAGGACTTCGTCCCGGTCGAGGTCGTCACCGTCGATCACGCGCCGGTGATCGGCGACGACGGCCAGCGCGTGCTGCTGCTGCACGGCGTGGCGCTCGCCCTGGAGGTCGTCCGGCTCGCGCGCGCCCTGCACTCGCGCGGGCCGGTGCGCTGCGTCGTGACCGCGAACGAGACCAGCGCGACGTTCCGGTTCCACCAGATCAGGCCGGGCGAGAGCTGGAACGCCGCTGACCTGGACGGATACGCCGGCGACAAGGTGATCGTGGTCGATCGGGGGCCGTTCGCCGCACTCCAGGAGCATCCGGACGTGCCGGGCGCCGCGTACGATTCCTGATCGTGTCGATGAGGTTGAGCCTCGCGAAGATCGAGGCCGCGCTGCTGGAGTCCGTACGGGCCGACCCCGCCCTCATCGGGGCCGTCCTTGAGGGCCGGTCGCGCGGTCTCCCTCCAGAGACGGACGTGTTCGCGGACGACCACCGCTCGCTCACCGCCATCGCCGAGGGACGCGCCGAGGCGGAGCACGGCACCGCGCGATGGAGGCACTGCTTCCCCTGGCTGGCGGCGGCCACCGGCGAGGACGGCGCGAACGACGTGGCCGGGTGCGAGGTCGGCTATGGGCCGCCGTTCGCGCTGGATCCCGGTCAGGTGGCGGCGGTCGCGCGGGGCCTGGCCGAGGAGGGGTGGAGGTTCGGCGCCGGTCACGCGGACGGGACGTACGAAGGGCTGGAGGCGCTGGCGCCGTTCTACGCGGCGGCGGCCCGCGAGGGCAAGGCGGTCGTGGGCGCGGTGCGCTGACATCCCTCGCCCGTGGGGGCGCGGTGCGCTGACGGCCCTCGCCCATGTGCGGGGATGCGCGGCCCTGACTGTCGGCCTCGGGCCTCTGTGTGAACGTGCCGCCGGTGGTGTGGTGGGGGTGTGCAGGTTGGGGGCGGGTACCGTGCAGACTGCCCCTTGGATGGGGGTTCGGGCCTAACGTCCCGGAATATGCAGACAGTGGACGTTCTGGTGGTGGGGGCGGGGCTGGCCGGGTTGAGCACCGCCCGCCTGCTGGCCCGGCGGGGGCTGGACGTCATGGTCGTCGATCGCCGCAGGTCGTTGTCGGCCGGCGTCCGGACCACCGGGATCTTCGTACGCCGCACGCTCGACGACTTCGACCTGCCCGGCCACCTGCTCGGGCCCGGTGTCCGGGACGTCCTGCTGTATCCGCCGTCGCGGCGCTCGCCGATCCGGCTCACCAGCGACCGGGACGAGTTCCGGGTGGCCGACATGGCCGCCGTCTACGAGCACGCCCGCCGCGCGGCGGAGTCGGCCGGCGCCCGCGTCCTGCTGGGCGTCCGCTACACGGGCACCTCATCGGGCCTCGTACGCCTGGAGCGCACAAGCGGCGCGGAGGGCGCGGAGGGCGTGGACGGCGTCGTGGGGGTGGAGGTGGTGGGGGTCAGGTTCGTCGTGGGGGCGGATGGGGCACGGTCGCGGGTGGCGCGTGATCTCGGTCTCGACGTCAACCGGCGCTTTCTCGTCGGCGCCGAGATCGTCCATGCCGTCGCGCCGGGTTCGGGCGTTCCGGCGTTCCACTGCGTGCTGGATCCCCGGGTGGCTCCGGGGTACCTCGGGTGGGTGGTGGACGACGGGCGGCACGCCCATGTGGGGGTCGCGGGGGAGCCGGGGGCGGTGCGGGCCGGCGTCCGCCGTCTGCTGGACGCCTTCGCCGCCGACGCGCCCGGTCGCGCGACGCCCGCCGGGCCGGTCGAGCGCCGGGGAGGCCCGATCCCGGTCGGGGGCGTGCTGCGGCGGCTGGCGTGCCCGGACGGGCTGCTGGTCGGGGACGCGGCGGGCGCGGTGTCGCCCCTGACGGCCGGTGGGCTGGACCCTTGCCTGCGGATGTCCGAGCTGGCCGCGTCGGTGATCGCCGACTATCTGCGTACCGGTGACCGAGAGGTGCTGAAGCGGTACGACGGGGCCGCGCTGCGGGCCCGGTTCCGGGGCCGGTTGTTGCTGCGGCGGCTGTCGGCGGGGATCCGGTCGCCGGTCGCGGCGGAGGCCGCGGTGACCGTCCTGCGCACCCGTCCCGGCCGGGCGCTGGCGGCGCGGATCCTGTTCGGCGACGGCTCCTTCCCCGAGCTCGAACCCCGGCTCACGGCGGGGGCGGGCACGGTCCGGCGACCCTGACGATCCCCGGCGAGCCAGGCTCGTGAGCGGCCGCAGCGGGGCCGGGCGCGGCGTGCCCGAGATCGGGTCTAAACGCGGATGGGGGAGCGCGATCCCGTGTGGGAGAAGGTGGGAGGCCGGAGAACGGGGGCGACCCCGTGTGGGGCACGGGGTCGCGGAGGTGTGGGGTTACGGCTTGGTGTAGCCGCCCGTGTAGGCGCCGCTTCCGCTGTACGCGTACACGCGGATGCGGTAGGTGCCCGCCGTGCCGTTGTAGGTCAGCGACTCGTCAGGTCCGCTGCCCGCGCTGCTGGCCACCGTGGTCCAGCCGAGGATGCCCTGCTTCTGCAGGTACAGGTCGAAGTCCACGCCGGAGGGCCCGTCGAGGCACGCCCGGTGCGTCCCGGCGGCGGCCGTGTAGCCGGAGCTGTTCGGGTAGTACACGTTCTGCCCGCTGGTCAGGTTGCCGGAGAACGGCGTCTGGTAGCCGGTGCAGTTCCCTGGGGTGGTCCCGACCGTGATGCTCTTGCTGGTGGAGTTCGTGGCCCCGCCGTTGTCGGTCACGGTGAGGGCCACGGTGTACGTGCCCGCGGCGGCGTAGGTGTGCGACACGGTCGCGCCGCTGCCGGTGGAGCCGTCGCCGAAGGTCCACGCGTAGGAGGCGATGCTGCCGTCCGGGTCGCTGGAGCCGGAGCCGTTGAACGAGCACGCCCGCGTGGTGTTGTCGCACGACTGGGTGAAGCTGGCCACCGGCGGCTGGTTGCCACCGGTCGTCGGCGGGTACTGCGTGGCGTCGTGCACGTCGAGCAGTGGCTCCTTGACCCCGTCGCTGGCGTCGTCGGTCCAGTTGAGGTTGCCCGTGGCCTTGAGCTTGTCCCGTACGGCCAGCGCCCCCGCCCGGGTGGTGGGCTTGTTCGAGCCGCTGGTCAGCACGGCCGCGGCGCCCGCGACGTGCGGGCTGGCCATGGAGGTGCCGCTGATGGTGTTGTAGCCGCCGTTCATCCACGTGGAGTAGATGCAGGTGCCGGGGGCGGCGACCTCGACCGTGGTGCCGTAGTTGGAGAACCAGGCGAGGGTGTCGTCGGTGTCGGTCGCGCCGTCGGTGCGGCACGGCACGGTGATCGTGCCGACCAGGCCGCCGGGCTGGCCGTCGAAGTCGGTCACGGCCGAGACGGTGACGACGTCGGGGTGGTTGGCGGGGAAGAAGCCGGAGGCGTCGGCCGAGCTGTTGCCGGCGGCCACGACGACGACGATGCCCGCGTTGGTGGCGTTCGTGATCGCGTTGCTGATCGCGGAGCTGCTGCAGCCCTGGCAGCCGAGGCTCAGGTTGATGACCTCGATCGTGCTCGCCCTGGCCACGACCCAGTCGAGACCGGCGGCGATGCCGGCCAGCGTGCCGGAGCCCGCCGAGTTGAGCACCTTGACGGCGTGGATGCGGGCGCCGGGGGCCACGCCGACCGCGCCGACGGAGTTGTCGATGGCGCCGATCGTGCCGGCCACGTGGCTGCCGTGCCCGTTGTCGTCGTCGCCGGTGCCCGAGCAGACGCCGCTGGTGCAGTTGGTGCTGGCCACCACGTTCAGGTCGGGGTGGTCGAGGTCGACGCCGGTGTCCACGACCGCCGCGTCCACGTCGACGCGGACGTCGTCGGTGCCGTCGATGTCGAGGTTGATGTTCTGGTCGGCGAAGATGCGCTTGATGCCGCTCGGTACGGTCTGCGCGAAGGCGTGCACCTCGTGGTCGGGCTCGACGGTGAGCACACCGGGATCGCCCTTCAGCTTGGCGGCCTCCTCGGGGGTGAAGAGGGCCGAGTAGCCGTTGAAGGCGTACCGGTAGGTTCCCACCAGCACGCCCTTGTGCGCCGTGACCTGCTGCTGCGCCTCGTTCGCCACCTGCGCCCGCGACACGCCAGAGAGCTGGACGATGTAGCGCTGCTGGTCGGCGGCGGCCGGGGAGTCGGCCTCGGCGGCGGTGGCCCAGCCGGACAGTGCCAGGCAGACGCCGGAGGCCAGGGCTAACAGGGTTGAGATTCGACGCATGGAAACGCCTTTCTCCGGGGGTGACATGAGCTGTGCTCATGCGGCTTGTGAGCGGAACATCGCATATGACAGCGAGTCAGGCAATACTGAAATATCTGTCATAGATCACATCGGTCTGGGTCGTTCCGACGAAGAACCGGGGCCGTCATAGTGACGGTGGACGAACCGGGCGGTCCCCGCCGGCTCTAGGGTCGGGCGGAGTCGACCAGGGGGGACACCGGTGCCGGAGCTGGAGGAGATCGATGCGTGGCTGCGTCACCGGCTGGCGGGACTGCTCGCCGAGAACCAGGTGCCCGGGGCCGCCGTCGCGGTCCACGCGGGCGGCCGGACGGTCGAGGTCGCGGCCGGGACGCTGAGCACGGCGACGGGCGTCGAGGCGACCCCCGGCTCCCTGTTCCAGATCGGCTCGATCACCAAGGTGCTGACCGCGACGCTGGCCATGCAACTGGCCGACGAGGGCCTGCTCGACCTGGACGCGCCCGTGCGCGACTGCCTCCCGGCGTTCCGGATCGGCGACGAGCGGGCCGCCCGGCGGATCACCGCGCGCCAGCTCATGTGCCACGTCGCGGGCTTCGAGGGGGACGTCTTCACCGACACCGGCAAGGGCGACGACTGCGTCGAACGGTTCCTCGACGTCCTGCACGACGTGCCGCAGCTGTTCGAGCCCGGCGAGATGTTCTCCTACAACAACGCCGGCTACTGCGTGCTGGGCCGGATCATCGAGGTCGTGCGGGGCAAGCCGTTCGACGCGTGCCTGCGCGACCACCTGCTCACGCCGCTCGGCATGACCCACGCCGCCTGCGACCCGTACGAGGCGATCGTGCACCGCACGGCGGTCGGCCACGTCCAGCGCACGCCGGACGGCCCGTACCGGCCGACCCCGGTGTGGGCGCTGGCCCGCTCGAACGCGCCCGCCGGGTCGATGCTGGCGATGCCGCCGCGTGACCTGCTGGCCTTCGCCCGCATGCACCTCGCCGGCGGCACCGGCCCGGACGGAGCCCGCGTGCTGAGCGCGGAGAGCGTCGCGGAGATGCGGCGGCCGCAGGTCAGGTTGCCCGACTTCGCCCAGGGCACGGCCTGGGGCCTGGGCTGGGAGCTCTTCGACCGGCCCGGCGGCGCGGTCTTCGGCCACGACGGCAGCACCGTCGGCCAGGCGGCGTGCCTGCGCGTGGCGCCGGGGCGCGACGTGGCCGTGGTCGTCGTCGCCAACGGCGGGCGGACGCGGCCCGTGTTCGCCGAGATCACCGGCCGCGTGCTGGGCGAGCTGGGCGGGGTCGAGCTGCCCGCGCCGCCGGTGCCCGGCCCGGCCCCCGTCCCGCCCGCGAACGCGGCCCGGTACGCCGGCACGTACACGTCGAGCACCTGCGAGACGGAGGTGACCCTGGACGGCGCCGGGCGGCTGTGGCTGAGCCGGACGCCCGTGGGCATCACCGCCGCCCTGGACGAGGTGCCGTACCGCACCGAGCTGGCCGCCTGGCGCGACGACGTGCTGATCCCCCTCGAACCCGAGCGCGGCGCGCACGCGCCGATCGCCTTCCTCGGCGACGACGGGACCGGCCGCGCCCTCTACCTGCACGACGGCCGCGCCGACCGCCGCACGTCCGGCTGACCCCGCGAGAACGGCCCGCCCGCGCACAGCGCCGGCGGGCCGTTCTCATGCCCGCCCCCGTCTCCGCACCGTGCTGATCAGTTGGTACGCCCGGACGAACCCCGGCCCCAACGTTCGATGTCCGCGACGAACACCGCCGGGGACGCGGGTCCCACTATCGTCGGATGGATTTGGAGAGTGATCGCGTGCTGGCGATCCGGGATCTGTCGGTCGAGATCCGGCGCGGCGACAGGGTCGTCCGCCCGGTCTCGGACGTCAGTCTGGTGCTGAACCGCGGCGAGACCCTGGGGATCGTCGGCGAGACCGGGTCCGGCAAGTCCATGACCGGTCTCGCGATCATGGGCATGCTGCCGGCCGGCGGCCGGGTGACCGGCGGCTCGATCGACTTCGGCGGCGAGGAGCTGGTCGGCCTGCCCGCCGCGCGCTACCGGGCCCTGCGCGGCAACGAGATCGCGATGGTGTTCCAGGACTCGCTGACGGCGCTGAACCCGACCCGGCGCATCGGCGAGCAGGTCGCCGAGCCGGTCCGGCTGCACCACGGCGCCTCCAGGCGGGCCGCCCGCGAACGCGCCGCCGAGGTGCTCGCCCTGGTCGGCCTGCCCCGCCCGGCCGAGCGCATGGACGACTACCCGCACCAGCTCTCCGGCGGCATGCGGCAGCGCGTGATGATCGCGATGGCGCTGGCCTGCGAGCCGCGGGTCGTCATCGCCGACGAGCCCACCACGGCGCTCGACGTCACCATCCAGGCCGAGATCCTCGACCTCCTGGACGGCCTGCGCTCCCGGCTCGGCATGTCGATGATCCTCATCACCCACGACATGGGCGTCATCGCCCGGCACGCCGACCGCGTCGGCGTCATGTACGCCGGCCGCCTGGCCGAGACCGCCCCCACCCCCGTGCTCTTCGCCCGGACCCGGCACCGCTACACGCACGCGCTGCTGGCCTCGATCCCCTCGCTCACCCACGACCGGGACGAGCGGCTGTTCAGCATCCCCGGCGCGCCGCCCGACCTGACCGTGGCCGGGCCCGGCTGCCCGTTCGCGCCGCGCTGCGACGCCGCCACCGACCGGTGCCGCGAGGAGCGTCCGGCCCCCGTGGCCGAGGACGGCGGGCACGTCCACGCCTGCCACCATCCGGCCACCGGACCGGCCGACCGGGTCCAGAGCCGCTTCCGCACCCGCCCGGCGGAGCCCGCGGCGTCCGCGGAGCGCGCGCCGCGGTTGCGCGTCGTCGACCTCAGGCGCGAGTACCCGATCGGCGGCAGGGGCCTGTTCGGCGCGCGCCGCACCCTCAAGGCGGTCTCCGGCGTGAGCTTCGAGGTGGCGGCGGGGGAGACGTTCGGGCTGGTCGGCGAGTCGGGATGCGGTAAGTCCACCCTGGGCAGGATGCTCGTCGCCCTCGACCGGCCCACCTCCGGCGAGGTGATCTTCGACGGCGAGCCGGTCAGCCGGATGGGCGCGCGGGCGCTCGGCCCGCGCCGGAGCCGGCTGCAGATGATGTTCCAGGACTCCGGCGCCGCCCTCGACCCGCGCATGCGCATCGGCACGATCCTGCGCGAGCCGCTGGCGATCCAGGGCGCGGGCGACCGCGCCCACCGCACGGCCCGCGCCCGCGAGCTGCTGCGGGACGTCGGCCTTCCCGCGGGCGTCATGGAGCGCTACCCCCACGAGCTGTCCGGCGGGCAGCGGCAGCGGGTGAACCTGGCCCGCGCCCTGGCCCTGGACCCGGCGGTGCTGGTCGCCGACGAGCCGGTCAGCGCCCTGGACGTGTCCATCCGCTCCCAGGTGCTCAACCTCATGCGCGCCGTCCAGCTCGAACGCGGCCTCAGCAGCGTGGTGATCTCGCACGACCTCGCCGTCGTGCGGTACCTGGCCGACCGGGTCGGCGTCATGTACCTGGGCAAGCTGGTCGAGACCGGCACCACCGAAGAGGTGTACGGCGCCCCCGCCCACCCCTACACCGCCGGCCTGCTGGCCGCCGTCCCCGACGCGGACCCGCAGGCCCGGCAGCCGCGCGGCGAACGCGTACGCGGCGAGCTGCCGAGCCCGATCGACCCGCCCAGCGGCTGCCGCTTCCGCACCCGCTGCGCCCTGGCCGACGACCTGTGCGCCCAGGCCGAGCCCCTTCCGCGGCCGGTCACCGGCAGCCACCAGGTCGCCTGCCACCACCCGCTCCAGCCGCTCGAACCCGCGGCCACCCCGCTGAAGGGAGCCTCCCGGTCATGACCTGGTACGTCGTCCGGCGCCTGGCGATCTCGGTCGTCGTCCTGCTCGGCATCTCCGCGGTGGTGTTCCTGCTGCTGCACCTCGTCTCGGACAGCCCCGGGCGGGTGGTCCTGGGGCAGCGCGCCTCGCCCGAGGCGGTCGCCGACTTCAACCGGCAGCACGGGTACGACCGCCCGGTCCTCGCCCAGTACGTCGGCTACCTGGGCCAGCTCGCCCGGGGAGACCTGGGCAGGTCGTACAAGCTGAACGAGAACGTGGCCACCCTGCTCGGGCAGAACGCCGGCCGCAGCGCGATGCTCTCGGCGGCCGGCCTGGCGCTGGCCCTGGTGATCGCCGTGCCGCTCGGCGTGCTGCAGGCGGTCCGGCGCAACAGCGTCGCCGACCGGCTGCTCACGGCGGTCTCGTACGTGCTCTACGCGACGCCGTCGTTCCTGCTCGGGCTGATCCTCATCGCCGTCTTCAGCCAGGCGCTGCCGATCTTCCCGGCGGAGGCGTCCCAGTCGCACTCGCCCTGGGTCGTCCTCACCGATCCGCGGGCGATGGCGCTGCCGGTCATCACGCTGGCCGCGGCGAGCGTCGCGGTCTTCGCGCAGTACCAGCGCTCCTCGGCCCTTGACCAGCTCGGCCAGGACTACATCCGGGTGGCGCGGGCCAAGGGGCTGCCCGAGCGGCTGATCCTGCTGCGCCACCTGCTGCGCAACGCCTGCCTGCCGCTGGTCACCCTGGTCGGCACGCTCATCCCCACCCTCCTGGCGGGCAACCTGATCGTCGAGTCGCTGTTCAACTATCCCGGCCTCGGCCTGCTGTTCCTCAACAGCCTGCAACGCGAGGACTATCCGGTGCTGCTCGCCTACACCCTCGTCGGGGGCGTCCTGACCGTGGCCGGCAACTTCGTCGCCGACCTCGTCGTCGCCGCCGCCGACCGCCGAATCGAGCTGACGAAATGACCACACAGAACGTGGAGGCCCGGCCCGAGGCCGAGGCCGTCCCGGCGCGGAGCCGGCGCTCGGTGCTGCGCGGGCTGCGGCGCAGCCCGCTCGGCCTGACCGGCGGCCTGCTCCTGCTGCTGATCGCCGGGTTCTGCTTCCTCGGGCCGCTGCTCTACCGCACCAACCAGATCGACGTGGACCTGGTCAACGCGGCCCTGCCGCCCGGCCCCGGCCATCCGCTCGGCACGGACGCCAACGGCTTCGACGTGCTCGGCCGGCTGATGGCCGGCGGCCGCCTGTCGCTGCAGATCGGCCTGCTCGCCGCCCTGTTCGCCACCGCGATCGGCACCCTGTACGGCGCGGTCGCCGGCCTGGCCGGCGGCGTCGTGGACGGCTTCCTCATGCGCCTGGTCGACGTCATGCTCTCGGTGCCGTTCCTGTTCTTCGTCCTGATCCTGTCGGCCCGCTTCCACGCCGACGCGCTGTCGCTGAGCCTGGTCATCGGCGGGTTCTCCTGGCTGGTCTCCGCCCGGCTGGTCCGCGGCGAGGTGCTGACGCTGCGGGTTCGCGAGTTCGTGCTGGCCGCGCGGGTGATGGGCGCCTCCCGCCGGCGGCTCATCCTCACCCACCTGATCCCGAACGCGCTCGGCGTGATCATCGTCAACATCACGTTCCAGGTCGCCGACGCGATCCTGGTCGTGGCGGCGCTGGGCTTCCTCGGGTTCGGGCTGACGTACCCGACCGAGGACTGGGGCAGCCAGCTCGCCGGCGGCGTCGCCTACATCTCGGCCGACTACTGGTGGCTGATCTACCCGGTCGGGGGCTGCATCGTCCTGACGGTGCTGGCGCTCAACCTGCTCGCCGACGCCCTGCGCGACGCCGTCGGGCGCCGGGCCGACTGACGTCCGCCGACCGATGAACGCCGACTGACATCTCCACCCCCACATGTAGGGAGCCTGCAATGACGCACGTGTCCGGAAAGCAGCGAGCACGCCTGGCGGTGGCGCTCGCCGCCGCGGTGGCGGTGCTCGCCACAGCGTGCACCGGCGGCGGGGGCGCCGCGAAGGACCCCGCCGCGGGGTACGCCAGCCAGCCGGCGCAGTCGGGCAAGCCCAAGGACGGCGGCACGGTCACGGTCGCGCTGACCCCCGGCCTCAGCCCGAACTACATCTACCCCTACCCGCCGGCCGCCGCCAACGGGACCGTCATCGCCCGCGGCCTGATGTGGCGCTCCCTCTACCGGCCCAGCGGCGAGGGCGACCAGGTGGCCGACGCCGAGCTGAGCCTGGCCGAGCCGCCCGTCTACAGCACCGACCGCAAGACCGTGACCATCAAGATGAAGGACTACAAGTGGTCCGACGGCAACCCGGTCACCGCCGGTGACGTCGTCTTCTCTCTGACGCTGCTCAAGGCGGCGCTCGCGGAGAGCCCGGCCAACTGGAGCTTCTACACCCCGGGCCAGTTCCCCGACGGGGTCACCGCCAAGGCCGCCGCGCCCGACACGCTGACCCTCGAACTGGAGACGGCGTACAACCCGTCGTACCTGATGTCGATGCTGACGCTGCTGTACGTGATGCCGTCCAAGGCGTGGGACATCGACCGCGCGGGCGGCCCGCACCTCGACTACACCAAGCCGAAGAACGCCACGGCGATCTACAAGTACCTCACCAAGGAGTCGGAGTCGCAGTCCACGTTCGCCACGAACCCGCTGTGGCAGGTGGTGAACGGCCCGTTCCGGCTCAAGAGCTTCGACCCGACGACCGGCTCGTTCTCGCTGGCGCCCAACGAGTCCTACAGCGGGCCCGGCGACTCGCGGCTCGACCAGGTCGACTTCAAGGCGTTCACCTCGGCCGCCGCGGTGCTCAACCAGTTCAAGGCGGGGAACCTGACCGTCGGCACGCTCGACTCCAGCTTCATCACGCAGATCGGCGCGCTGAAGGCCAAGGGGTTCAACGTCTACGGCGCGCCCGCGCCCGCCCGCTTCGACTCGCTGACCATCAACTTCGGCAACACCGTGAACGGCTTCGACAAGATCATCGCGCAGCCGTACGTCCGGCAGGCCCTCCAGCGCCTGATCGACCAGCCGGGCTACATCGCCGGCCGGGGCATCTACAACGGCGCCGGCTCGCCCAACTACAGCACCGCGGGCAGCGGCTCGCCGTACCCGCCGGCCTTCGGCGACGCGCCGCCGTACCCGCACGACCCGGCGGCGGCGGCCAAGCTGCTCACCGACAACGGCTGGCAGGTGGTCCCGAACGGCTCCACCACCTGCGTGCGGCCCGGCACCGGGCCGGGCGAGTGCGGCGCCGGCATCCCGCGCGGCCAGAAGATCAGCTTCACCCTGGCCTCCGCGAACACCCCCGCCTACGTCGGCGCCCGGGACGTCGCCTTCGCCTCGGCGGCCAAGAAGCTCGGCGTCGAGGTCAAGATCGTCACCAAGTCCCTCACCTACATGTACGCCAACTACGGCAACACCTTCGCGCCCGCGAACAAGAACGAGTGGGCGATGCAGGACTACGGGCCGCTCTACCTGGCGGCCGGTTACCCCAGCAGCAACACGGTGTTCAACGCCAAGGGCAGTTTCAACCTGGGCGGCTACCGCGACGACGAGGTGGACCGGCTCATCGACGCCTCGACCTTCGGCGCCGACGCCGGGGCCCTGTCGGCCGAGGTGACCAAGATCGCCCAGGAGCTGCCCGTGCTGTTCTTCCCGACCCCGCACACCCTGGTCGTGTGGAAGGACACGCTGTCCGGCCCGCAGTCGTCGTTCCGGGCCCTGCTCAGCTACCTGTACACGCCCGAGCTCTGGTACTTCCACGCATGACGCGCGACGCCTTCGCCCGGCCGCTGCGCCACCTCGACCCGGCCGCCGCCGCCGTCGCGGACGCCCGCACACTGCGCGAGCTGGTCGGCGACGCCCGTGTGGTGGCCGTCGGCGAGGGGGCGCACAACGTCACCGAGTTCTACCGGCTCAAGGACCGGCTGTTCCGCATCCTCGTCCGCGAGCTGGGGTTCTCGGCGTTCGTGATGGAGTCCGGCTTCGCCGAGGGGCTGGCCGTGGACGCCTGGGTCCACGGCGGGCCCGGCGCGGCCGCGACGGTCGCCCGCGACGGCATCACCTACCGGTTCGGCGAGTGCGAGCCGATGCGGCGGCAGCTGCGCTGGATGCGCCGCCGCAACTCGGCGGGCCCGGGGCAGGTCTCCTTCTACGGCATGGACCTGCCCGGCTCGTCCACCTCGCCAGGCCCGGCGGTGCGCGCGTGCTTGGACCGCATGCCGGCCGGACCGGGCGACGAGGAGCTGCTGATCCTGAGCGACCTGGGCGGCCGCACCGAGGCGGCGGTCCGGTACGCGGCCATGCCCGCCGCGGGCCGGGCCCGCCTGCTCGCGGGGCTGCGCGAGCTGGCCGGGCGCGCGCTCGGGTCGGCGGACCCGGTGCTGCGCCGGTGCGCGGCCTCCCTCCAGGCGTTCGCCGACGAGGCCGAGGCGGGGGAGGCCGGGCCGGCGGGCGCGCCCTATCCCCGGGACCGGTTCATGGCCGAGACCGTGGAATGGGTGCTCGAACGGGAGCAGCGGATCGTCGTCAGCGCCCACAACTCCCACGTCCGGCGCTCGCCCTTCCACGGGCGGCCGACGCTGGGCGGCCTGCTCGCCGCGTCCCTGGGAGACGACCTGGTCGTCGTCGGCACGACCTACGGCTCCGGCCCGGAGGTGCGCTTCACGCAGCGCTCCCCGCGCCCGTTCGACTGCGACGTCTCGCTGGAGGCGCGCACCCTGCCGCCGAACTGCGTCGAGGCGCCGCTGGACCGGCTCGGCCCGCCCGTGACCGTCGTCGACCTGCGCCGCGCGCCGGGCGAGCTGTTCGACGGGATCGACGGCACGCTCGCCAGCGGCGGCCTCGACCCGGTGGACGACTTCCCGGCCGCCTACGACGCCCTGATCCACGTCCGCCGGGTCAGCCGGGTCCCCGGCGCGTTCGAACGGCTCCAGGCCGAGTTCGCCGCCGCCCGTCCTGCCCGTCCTGAATCGCCGGAGTCATCGTGACCCTTTCCTATCCGCCCGCGCGCACCGTCGAGGTGGTCGAGAACGTCGCGGGCGTCCGCGTGCCCGATCCGTACCGGTGGCTGGAGGAGGAGACGCCCGAGGTGCGGCGGTGGCAGCGGCGGCAGGCCGAGCTGGCCGCCGCCGTCGCCTACGACGGGCAGGACCCGGCGGCCGTCCGGGACCTGATCCTGGCCTTCGACGCCGGATCCCGCCCGGCCCTGCCCAGGTACGCGGCCGGCCGCTGGTTCCGCCCGGTCACCCCGCCCGGCGGGACGGCGTCCACCGTGGTCGTCGGGGACGAGCCCTACGGCCCCGGCCGGACGGTGGCCGACCTGGCGCGGTTCGGCGGCACGCAGGACGCGGTGCTGTCCTGGCTGGCGCCCTCCCCGGACGGCCGCGTCCTGGCCCTCGGCGTGTGCACCGACGGCAGCGAGCACAACACCATCCGGCTCGTCGAGGTGGACACCGGCCGCACGCTCGACGCGCCCGGCCAGGTCCTGCACAGCGCGTGGGCCGGCGGCGTCTCCTGGACGCCCGACAGCGGCGGCTTCTCCTTCCTCGCGCTCACCGGCCCCCCGGAGGAGTTCCGGCAGGCCGTGTTCAGCCACCGCCTCGGGACGCCGGGCGAGACCGTCGTGGAGCCGATCCCGATCCCGGCGGGCTCGCGGGAGTACACGCTCGTCCAGTTCTCCCCGGACGGCCGCTGGGCCGTGGCCGCGCACCGGGTGGGCAGCCCGATCCCGTGCGCCGTCCGCGACCTGTCCGTGCCCGGGTCCGCGTGGCGGCCCTTCGTCACCAGCTGCGCCGGCACGGTCGCCGGTCACGTCGTCGGCGACCGCTACGTGGCGGTGACCGACGTCGGCGCGCCGCGCGGCCGGGTGGTCGCCATCCCGCTCGACGCCGCCGACCCCGACGACCCGTCGGGATGGACGGAGCTGGTCCCCGAGGGCGAGACCGTGCTGCGCTCGCTCACGCCCGTAGGCGAGCACCTGTACCTCAGCGAGTTCGACCGGACGTTCGCCCGGGTGCGGATCCTCGACCGCGCGGGCGCCGTCGCCGGGGAGGTGCCGCTGCCCGGCCGGGGCGCGCTCGCCGCCCCCTTCTTCGCCCTGACCGCCCTGGCCACCGGCGCGCCCGCGGCCGACTTCGTCTTCGCCTTCTCCACGCTGACCAGCTCCTGGGGCGTCTACCGGCACCGGCCCGGCCAGGGCGTGCCGCACACCCTGTCGGCCCCGGCGGTCACGCTCGACGCCGAGGTGGAAGAGGGGCAGGCGGTGGCGGCCGACGGGGTCGCGGTGCCGTACCACGTGGTGCGCCCGGCCGGCCTCGACCCGGCGCGGCCCGCGCCGGCGCTCGTCTCGGCCTACGGGGCGGCCAACGTGCCCCTGCTTCCCCAGTACCAGCCGGACCTGGCCGCCTTCGTCGCCGCCGGGGGAGTGCTGGTGCAGGCGTACCTGCGCGGTGGCGGCGAGTTCGGCGGGGACTGGTACCGGGCCGCGCACCGGGAGCGGCGGCACGTCCGCGACTCCGACCTGGTGGCCGTCGCCGAGCACCTGATCGCCGAGGGCGTGACGGCCGCCGACCGGCTGGCGCTGACCGGCGGCTCCGACGGCGGGCTCATGTGCGGGATCGCCGTCACCAGCCGGCCCGAGCTGTGGCGGGCCGTCCTGCCGCGGGCGCCGCTGCTGGACCTGATCGGCGGCACCCGCGACCCGTACCTCGACTTCGTCATCCGCAAGGCGTGGGCGGACCCGGACGACCCCGAGGAGGTCCGGCGGCTGCTGCGGATGTCGCCGTACGAGCGGGTGCGCCCCGGCGTCTTCCCCGCGGTCTACCTCCAGGCCGGGGCGACGGACCCGCGCTGCCGTCCCTGGCACGCGCGCAAGTTCGCCGCCCGCCTCCAGGCGGCCCAGCAGGGGGACGAGCCCGTCCTGCTGCACGTCTTCGACGACGCCGGGCACGGCGCGGCCACCCCCCATGACGTGGCGGTCGCCCAGGACGCCGAATGGCTGGCCTTCCTCATCGGCACGCTGGGCCTGCGCGGCCCGGTCAGTCGTCCGGCGCGGACCTGATCGACATCAGGCGCAGCTGCAGCATGGCCGACAGGCGCGCGTCCGGGGAGCCGAGGTCGATCCGGCCCACCTCGGCCGCGCGCCGCAGCCGGTAGCGGAACGTGTTGGGATGCACGAACATCGCGGCGGCGGCCACCGAGACGTCGCCGAAGGCGTCGAGCCAGGCGTCCAGCGTCTCGACCAGGCTCGTCTGGTGCTCCTTGTCGTAGGCGACGACCCGGGCGACCGGCCCGCTGGGGACGTCGCCGCGCGGCACGAGGTCGGCCAGCTCCAGCAGCAGCGCGTCCACGTGCACGTCGTCCAGGCGGGCCACCTGCCGTCCGGCGCCGCCCGAGCGCAGCACGCGCAGCGCCCGGTCGGCGCCCGAACGCGAGCGGGCCAGGGCCGAGTTGTCCCCGGCCGGCCGGCCCACCCCGACCAGCGGGCGCAGGCGGGAGCCGACCCGGGCCAGGAACTCGGTGGCCACCAGGACCGCGCGCTCGTCGGCGTCCTGCCGGTTCTGCGGCAGCGGCAGGATGCCGTAGGCGACGTCGCCGACCAGCGCGGCGGCGGCCCGCGGGTGCACGGCCGACAGGTGCATGGCGAAGGCGTCGGCGAGCCGCTTGCGCTCGGCGGCGAGCTGGGCGGGCAGCGGGCTCTCGCCCGCCGGGCCGACGACGGTGAGCGCCAGGACGACCGCGGGCTCGTCCTTCAGCCCCAGGCGGCGGGCGGCCTCCAGGGAGCCGGGCCCGCTCTCCAGCGCGGTGCCCAGCAGCTCGGCCCGCAGCCGCCGTTCCATGTCGGCGTCGGCGCGCTGCCACACCATGTGCATCGCGACCAGCTTGGACGCCTCGTAGAGCGCCTGGCTGCGCTCCTCGCCCAGCGGCTCGGGGACGACGACCCAGATCGTGCCGAGGATCTCGTCGCCGGCGCGCACCGCGATCGCCACCCGGGGCAGCGCGGGCGGCTGCCGGCCCTCGGGGTCGGGCAGGGGTGCCACGAAGACGGGCCGGTCGCTGCGGTAGATCGCCTGGAAGACGCCGCGTTCCTCCAGGATGCGGGTGTACTGCTCGGGGACCTGGCGGCCCAGGATCGTCCGCACGCGGGAGGTGTCGGTGTCCTCCTGGCGGCTGGAGAAGGCCAGCAGCCGCGAGTGGCGGTCCTCGATGGTGACGGGCGCGTCGAGCAGCGCGGCGATGGCGTTGGCCACGGCGAACAGGTCGCCGGACCCGATCCGGCCCGAGGCATGGGCGTCGGGGTCGAGCCGGCCGCCGTCGGAGGTCAGCTCGCGCAGCATGCCGGCCAGGTGCGTCCAGGACGCGCCGCGGGCGAAGGCCAGCACCGCCACGCCCGCCCGGCCCGCCGCCGCGACCAGCCGTTCGTCGGCGACGACGGGCGCGCGGACGACCAGCGCGGCGGCGCCGTGCCGCCCGAGCCGGGTCACGACCTGCGCGATCTCGGCCGGGTCGTGCAGGCCGACGCCGAGGACGAGCGCGTCGGCGGGCAGCTCGGGCTCGTCGAGCGGGTCGTGGATGACGACGCCGCCGATGTCGCGGGCGAGCCCGGCGTCGCCGCAGACGACCTGGAGCAGGGTGGTACCGAGTTCCTCCAGGACGCGGCCCAGGCTGGCACGCGGGAGGCCGGTCACGGGGACAAGCACGCTCCCGACGCTAGCGCCGCCCCGGTGGCACATCGTTCGTCCGGGACGACGAAATGCCACCTGCTGACCTGTCGGAACCGACCAACAGATCAGGACGGCATCGGCACCCACGTCGTCGCGACGGTGACCTCCTCCAGCACCTCCGGGATCGGGGCGACGCCGATCCCCGGGCCGGTCGGCACGGCGAGGTGGCCGTCCTCCAGGCGGAACGGCGGCGTCAGGTCGGTCCGGTAGTAGCGGTCGGAGGCCGAGGTGTCGCCGGGCAGCAGGAACCCGGGCAGCGCGGCCAGCGCCACGTTCGCGGCCCGGCCCACGCCGGTCTCCAGCATGCCGCCGCACCACACCGGGACGTCGTGCGCGGCGCACACGTCGTGGATGCGCCGGGCCTCCAGATGGCCGCCGACCCGGCCCGGCTTGATGTTGACCACCTGGCAGGCCCCGAGCGCGATCGCGTCGGCGGCGGCGCGGGCCGAGACGATGGACTCGTCCAGGCAGATCGGCGTCGTGATCCGCTCGGCCAGCCGGGCGTGCCCGAGCAGGTCGTCCTGCGCGAACGGCTGCTCGATCAGCAGCAGGCCGAACGGGTCCAGCCCGGCCAGGTGCCGGGCGTCGCCGCGCCCGTAGGCGGTGTTGGCGTCCACCTGGAGCGGGACGTCGCCGAACCGCTCGCGCACGGCACGGACCGGCTCGACGTCCCAGCCGGGTTCGATCTTCAGCTTGATCCGCAGGTAGCCCGCGTCCAGGTACTCGGCGACGGCGTCCAGCAGCGCCGGGATCGACCCGGTGATGCCCACCGACACCCCGCACGGCACGCTGGCGCGCACCGCCCCGAGCGCGTGGGCCAGCGGGACGCCGCGGGCGCGCAGATCCGCGTCCAGGACGGCCGTCTCCAGCGCGGCCTTGGCCATCCGGTGCCCCTTGAACGCCGCCAGCGCCGGGGCGACCTTGTGCGCGTCCAGGTCCGCCACACCGGCCAGCGCCGGGACCAGGAACCGGGTCAGCACGTCGGCGGCGGCGTCGGTGTACTCCGAGGAGTACAGGGGCGCCGTGCCCGCCCCGCACTCGCCCCAGCCCTCGGCCTCGCCGGTGACGACCCGCACCAGCACCGCCCGCCGCACCGTCTCGGTGCCGAACGACGTGCGGAACGGCGTCACGAGCGGCATCTCGACCGTGCGGACCTCCACACCGGTGATCTTCACTCCGTCTCCTGTCTGTCCACGATGTACCAGCCTGTTCGGTCGAAGCCGCGTACCCGGCCGCCCTGTTCGAGCAGCTCGCCCAGCACGTCCCGCAGCGCCCTGCGCCAGTCGGCGGCGCGGGCCGGGTCGCTCTCGCGCATCGCCTCGACGTCGCCGGGCACGCCGACCAGGACGGTGGCCGCGCGGGCGTACCGGACCAGCGGCCCGCCCGCCGCCGACGCCTCCAGCGCCACGGCCGCGCCCGCCGCCCTGGCCGCCGCCGCGTCCGCCACGGCCGGACGGCCCGCGCAGGCCGCCTCGACGACGGGCGTCTCCAGCCGCCAGCGGACCAGGACGCGGTCGGTGGCGTCGGCGCGGTTGATGTCGTCGTCCATGGGGCCGTAGAAGTCCGGCAGGTACTCGGCCGGGTCGGCGCCCAGCTTGGCCAGGTTGAAGTAGGCGTTGCGGCGTACCAGCGGGTCGTAGGTCCAGCAGATCTCGCCGACGCCGCGCAGCATCGCCCAGGCCCGCTGGTGCAGCTTCATGGCGAACCCGACGTTGCGGCCCTGCATGCCGGCCAGCACGCCGGCGATGTGACTGTGCAGGGCGGCGCGCGCCGGCGGCGAGAAGAAGCCGAAGCACGCGCCCACCATCCGGTCGCCGTCGAAGGCGCCGCTCACGTAGCTGCCCGCCTTGGACAACGCGCGCAACATGTCGGCCGTCACCGGGGGGTTGTTCTCGCCGGTGCGCCAGATGTGCTCGTACAGGCGGCGGACGGCTTCCAGCTCGCCGACGCTGTCCAAGGGGCGGATGTCGATGCCCGCGCCGTCGGCGGCGGCCTGCGCCGCGGCGCACGCGGCCTCGACGGGCCGGGAGTCGCGACGGTCACGGATGAGATCAGTCACGCCGGTCATGGTCGCAGCCGCCTTCGTCCCGTAGCTGGTCGGCGAGCACCGGGCGGCGGCGTCCGGTTCGTCCGCCCGGACAACAGCGTCCAGGGCCCCCTTGTGAGGGGCGGTCACCGCGCTGCGGCCAGCAGGTCGGCGACCAGGGCAGTCAGCAGCCGGGTGCGGCCCGGCAGCTCCGCGACCAGCACGTGCTCGTCGTCGGCGTGCGCGCCGCCGCCGACCGCGCCCAGGCCGTCCAGGGTGGGGGTGCCCGTCCCGGCGGTGAAGTTGCCGTCGGAGGCCCCGCCCACGGCGACCGACGCCAGCGGGCCGATCCCGAGGGCGCCGGCGAGCCGGCACGCCCGCTCGAACAGCTCCTTCGACGCCGACGCAGGGAGCGGCGGCCGGTTGGGCCCGCCGCCGACCGTGACGTCCGCGCCGGGCAGCACCGGCCGCAGCCCGCGCATGGCCGCGTCCACCCGGTCCTGCTCGCGGGCGTCCCTGACCCGTACGTCCACGTCGAAGCGGGCCCGCGCGGGCACCGTGTTGACCGTGGTGCCCGACTCCAGGCGGGTCGGGGTGACGGTCGTGCCCAGCGCGGGATCGGCCAGCGCCGCCACGGCCGCGACCTGGTGGGTCACCTCGACCGTCGCGTTCACGCCGCGTTCGGGCTCCAGCCCGGCGTGCGCGGCCCGGCCCCGCACCAGCACCTCGTACCGGGAGACGCCCTTGCGCTCGGTCTTGAGCGCCCCGCCGGGACCGGCGGCCTCCAGGACCAGCGCCGCCGCGCAGCCGCGCGCCTCGTCCTCGACCAGCCGCCGCGAGGTGGGGGACCCGGGCTCCTCGTCGCCGGTGACCAGGACGGTCACGCCGTCCAGGTCGTCCAGCGCCGTCAGCGCGTGGAAGGCCATCACCAGCCCGGCCTTCATGTCGAAGCAGCCCGGCCCGCGCAGCACCCCGTCGCGCACCTCGAACGGGTGCCGCTCCAGCGAGCCGACCGGCCACACCGTGTCGTGGTGGCCGAGCAGCAGCACCCGGGGCTCGCCGCCGAACCGCCACCGCAGGTGGGTGCACCCGTCGATGACGACGCGCTCGGCCTCGGCCCCCAGGCGGGCGGCGCCCAGCTCGGCCACGGCCGTGGCGCTGCGGGCGACCGCGGCCAGGTCGCCGGACGGCGACTCGCAGCGTACGAGCCGCTCGATGTCGGCGATCATCGTGGCCTCGCGGGCCCGGTCGGACGGGGTACGGCTTGGTGTCATGGTGGCTGCCTCCGGTCGGACGGACCGCCCATCATCGTCAACCACGATCCGGACGGGCCTGTCGCCCCGGCCAACATCGGCCCGCCCCGTTGGGCCCCGCCGACGACCGCCGAACTAGGTGAGGTCGGCGAAGCGTTCGACGTCCTCGGTGCGGCCGGAGACGATGATCACGTCGCCGTACCCCAGCTCGGTGTCGGAACCGGCGTAGGTGAACTCCTCCTCCGCGCTCTTGACCGCCACCACGGTGACGCCGTGCTTGCGGCGCAGGTTGGACCGGCCGAGCGGGACCCCGATGTACTCCTTGGGCGGCCGGGTCTTGGCCATCGCGAAGTTCTCGTCCACCTGCATGAAGTCCAGCATCCGGCCGGTCACCATGTGGGCCACCCGCTCGCCCATGTCGTGCTCGGGGAAGACGACGTGATGGGCGCCGATGCGCCCGAGGATCCGGCCGTGCTGGCGGCTGACGGCCTTGGCCCAGATGTCGTCGATCTCCAGCTCGATCAGCAGCGACGTGGTCAGGATGCTGGCCTCCAGATCGCCGCCGATGGCCACCACCGCCCGGTAGAAGTCGGGCACGCCGAGCTGCCGCAGCGTCTCCAGGTCGGTGGAGTCGGCGGTGGCGATGTGCGTGATCTGCCCGGCCAGGCTCTGGGCGACCTTCGGCCGGTTGTCGATGGCCAGGACCTCGGTGCCGCGCCGGGTGAGCTCCAGGGCGAGCGAGGTGCCGAACCGGCCCAGGCCGATGACCACGACGGGGTCTGTCTTCTTGTCAGCCAACGATGACACGTTCCTCGGGTAGTTCGTAGCGACGGGTGCGCTCCTTCAGGGCGAGCGCGGAACCCAGCGTGAGCGGGCCGATGCGCCCGATGAACATCAGCGCCGCCAGCAGCAGGTGCCCGGCGGGCGTGGCGTCGGCGGTGATGCCGGTGGACAGCCCGTTCGTGCCGAACGCCGAGACCACCTCGAACAGCACCTGGTCCAGGCTGTGGGGCGTGAGCGCGAGCAGCAGGTAGGTGGAGACGGCGACCAGCACGACGCCGATCATGGTGATCGAGATGACCTGGCGCTGCGCGGACTCGGCCAGGCGCCGGTGGCCGATGTTCACCCGGGGCTCCCCCCGCAGCTCGGCCCAGATGATGAACGCCAGCAGCCCGAACGTGGTGACCTTGATGCCGCCCGCCGTGCCGGCGCTGCCGCCGCCGATGAACATCAGCAGGTCGGTGGCGAGCAGGCTGCTCGGGTAGAGCTGGCCGATGTCGAGGCTGTTGAACCCGCCCGACCGCGGCATGACCCCGGTGAAGAACGCGGCCAGCAGCTTGCCGGAGTCGTCGAGCCCGCCGAGCGTCCTGGGGTTGCGCCACTCGGTCACCAGGAAGACCATCGTCCCCACCGCGAGCAGGACGAGCGTCACCCCGACGGTGACCCGGGTGAGCACCGACCACCGGCTGGGCCGGCGCCAGGCGCGGGCCAGCTCGAACACCACCGGGAAGCCCAGCCCGCCCACGATCACCGCGAACGCGATCGGCAGGCAGATCCACGCGTCGGTGACGAAGCGCATCAGATTGTCCGGCCACAGCGCGAACCCGGCGTTGTTGAACGCCGACACCGCGTGGAACCAGCCCAGGTACATCGCCCGGCCCAGCGGCTCGCCGTAACCGGTGACGAAGCGCGCGGTGAGCACGGCGCCGACGATCAGCTCGGAGACGAGGCTGAAGATGACCACGTTGCGCACCACGCGCCGGACGTCGGACATGCTCAGCGTCTTGGTCTCGGCCTGGGCGAACATGCGGGCGCGCAGCCCCAGCCGGCCCGCGACCAGGACGGTGAACAGCGTCGCCATCGTCATGATGCCCAGCCCGCCCACCTGGGCCAGCATGGCGATCACCACCTCCCCGGCCACCGACCAGTGGGTGGCGGTGTCCACCACGACCAGGCCGGTCACGCAGGCCGCGGACGTCGCGGTGAACAGCGCGGTCAGCCAGCCGGCCGACTCGCCCGTGGCCGTGGCCATGGGCGAGGTCAGCAGGGCCGTGCCGGTCAGGATGAGGGCCGCGAACCCGGTCGCGATGACCTGCGCCGGATGGTGGAACCGGGACAGGAAGGCGCCCGTCAGCCGCAGGTTTCTCATGGCGCGCCCCCGCCGTGCGCGGCCGGGCGGGGGACATGGTGTGAGGCGAGCACGATCAGACGGTAGACCACCCGGCCACCGCTCCGGCACACGCGTCCGCAGACGGGGGCCGGGAGCGTGCTCCGAAGGTAACGCGACTAAAAATGCGACAAAGACGATTCGGCGTCGGGAAAGCCGTGCAGGTCACGTCAGTAGAGTGAAAATCTCGTAGGTGTTCACGAACGGGGCGCGATCGGCATGCTGGGGGAGGACACGCCGTACCCGATGCTGGTCGTCGACGCCTCGGGCGCCGTCGAGCGGGCGAACGCCGCCGCCCGGTCGCTGCTGGGCGACGCGACGCGGATCGCGCCGGACTGGCTGGCCCGCGCCCACCACGACCTGTGCGCCCGCCTGGCCGCCTCGCCCGACGCCGGGAGCACGCCCGAGCCCGCGCGGGGGCCGGTCGGGGAGCGGGTGTTCGAGGCCCATCCCGTGCGCGCCGGGCGCGACCGCGTCACCTGGTGGCTGGTCGACGTCACCGCGCGGGAGCAGGCCATGGAGGTGCTGCGGGGCGAGCGGGACTCGGCCGCGTCCATGGTGGCGGCGGCCACCGAGCTGCTGTCCTCGCTCAACCTCGACCGCTGCCTGGAGGCGGTCGCCCGCCTGGCCGTGACGCACCTCGCCCACGCCGCCCGGGTCGTCGTGCCGCTGGGCCCGCGCCGCTACGAGGTCGCCTACCACGAGGCCGGCGGCGCGGCCGTGCGCCGGAACCTGGACATCGACCCGCGCTCCATGCCGGGGCTGGCCGAGGCGCTGCGGGCCTTCCCGCCGGTCCCCGCCCGCTGGGTGGATCCCGAGCGGGCGCCCGGCTGGGTGCTGGGCGAGGGACGGGACGACACGCGTTCCGTGGTGGTGATCTCGCTGCCCGGCTACGGCCTGCCCGCGGGAGCGCTGATCCTGCTGCGCTCCTCGGCCGGCTTCTCCGCGGCCGAGGAGGTGTTCGCCCGGCTGTTCGTGGCCCGCGCCGGCACCGCGATCTCCATCGCCCGCGTGTACGCCGAGCAGGGGGCCATCACCGAGACGCTGATGGCCGACCTGCTGCCGCCGATGACGCCGTACCTCGACGTCGCCGACGTGGCGGCCCGCTACCGGGCGGCGGGCCACGGCGCGCTGGTCGGCGGGGACTTCTACGACGTCCACCCGGTCGCCGGATCGGGCGGGGCGGCGCTGGTGGTGCTCGGCGACGTCTCCGGCAAGGGGCTGGAGGCCGCCGTGCTGACCGGCAAGATCCGCAACACGCTGCGCGCCCTGCTGCCGCTGGCCGACGACCACCAGCGCGTGCTGGAACGGCTCAACGAGGTGCTGCTCGCCGAGTCCAGCCCGCGTTACGTCACGCTGGTGCTGGCCGGGGTCGAGCGCCGCGGCCACCGGCTGGAGCTGCGGCTGACCAGCGCAGGCCATCCGCCGCCGATGATCGTCCGCAACGACGGCCGGGTGGAGGACGCCCGCACCCGCGGCACCCTGATCGGCCTGCTCGACCAGATCACCAGCGTCACCGAGACGGTGCTCCTGGCCCCCGGCGAGACGTGCCTGCTTTACAGCGACGGCGTCATCGAGGCCAGGGGCGGCCCGCTGGGCGACGAGATGTTCGGCGACGACCGGCTGCGCGAGGAGCTGCGGCAGTGCGCCGGCATGCCGGCCGCCGCGCTGGCCGAACGCGTCCAGATGCTCGCCTCCCAGTGGGCGGGCGAGCGGGAGCGCGACGACATCGCCATCGTCGCCATCGGCGCGCCGCGCGAGGCCCCCGACGCCCCCGACGCCCCCGACGGCCCGGACGGGGGTCTTCCGGCGTGAGCGCCCCCGGCCTGCGGGAGGAGATCGAGCGCTGCGTCGAGGCGCTGCGGACGGCGGCGACGTCCGGCGACGAGTACGCCGCGATCGACGCCGCGCGGGCCGGTCTCGACGCCGGTGTGCCCCTGGAGACCATGCTCCTGGACGTCGTCGCCGTCGCGCAGGCCCGCGTGGGCCTGGACTGGGCGGCCAACCGGCTCACCGTCGCCCAGGAGCACACGGCGACCGCCGTCCACGAGCGGGTGCTGGCCGTGCTGGCCCACGAGCCGGGCGCGCGCGGCCGGCGCGCCGGCCCGGCCAGGGGGCGGGTGAGCGTGGCGTGCGTGGACGGCGAGTGGCACACCTTCCCGGCCCGGCTGCTGGCCGAGGTGCTCCGGCTGCGCGGCTGGCAGGTGGACTACCTGGGCGCGCACGTACCGACCGCGCACCTGGTCGTGCACGTGCACAGGACCGCCCCGGCCGCGGTCGCGCTGTCCGGGTCGATCGCCACCCGGCTGCCCGCCGCGCACGCGGCCATCAGCGCCTGCCAGGCGGCGGGCGCGCCCGTGCTCGTCGGCGGCGCCGCCTTCGGGCCCGACGGCCGCTACGCCCGTCTGCTCGGGGCCGACGCCTGGGCGCCCGACGCGCGGGCCGCCGCCGACCTGCTCGACGCCGGGCCGCCGCCGCGCCGGGCCGCGACCGGGCTGAGCCCCGGACGGCCGCCGCACCTGGCCGGCCCCGAGTACACGGCGCTCACCGACCGGGCCCCCGAGCTGGTCAGGGGCGTCATGCGGGAGCTGGACGAGCACGTGCCCGTCACCGCGGGCGAGGAGCCCACCGGCCACACCGCCGAGGACGTCGCCTACGTCGTCGACTACCTCAAGGCCGCCGCCTACGTCGACGACCCCGGCCTGTTCACGTCCTTCGTCAGCTGGATGGCG
This sequence comes from Nonomuraea sp. NPDC050227, assembly GCF_044459705.1. Taxonomy (NCBI): domain Bacteria; kingdom Bacillati; phylum Actinomycetota; class Actinomycetes; order Streptosporangiales; family Streptosporangiaceae; genus Nonomuraea; species Nonomuraea sp. NPDC050227. The sequence continues at coordinate 46,262 of NZ_JBITJF010000013.1, forward strand.
CACGTGCTGACGGCGCGCGGCGTGCCGGCCCGGGTGCTGGCCGTCACGCTGGACGCCCTGGCCGCCCGCCTGGCCGGCCTGCCGCGCACCCGCGAACTGCTCGCCCAGGCACGCGCCGGGCTGCCCGACGGGCCACGCTGACCACGCGCCGGGCTGCCCGACGGGCCCCGGTGACCGCCGCCGCGGCTCAGTCGCGCCCCTGCCAGGTGCACAGGCAGGCGTGGTTGCCCTCGGGGTCGGCCAGCACCCAGAACCGCGACGCCCCGTCGGTGTGCACCAGCCGTCCGCCCGCCGCCAGCGCCGCGTCGATCCGGGGCTGGACCTGCGCGGGCTCCACCCACACGTCGAAGTGCCAGCGCTGGCGGGGCTCCTCGTCGCCGGACGGCTGGAACCACACGCCCGGCAGCGCGCCGGCCGGGTCCTGCAGCTCGCCCCGGTCGTCGGCGGGCACCGCCAGCACCGCCGCCCAGAACGGCCGGACCGTGTCCCGCGCGGGGGTGTCGAGGCCGAGTTCGAGCACGGAGACGGACGCCGGGTCGAGGCGCACCCCGGCGTCGGCGGCGAGCGTCGTGACCGCGCGCGCCAGCCGCAGGTCGCGCTCGGTGACGCCGCCCGCGTCGTGACTGGACAGCCGGACGTCGACATGGGTGTAGCGCAGGTCGAGGTCGGGATGGTGGTCCATCTCCTCGGCCACCGCCCCGATGGCGTCGACGAGTGCGAGCCCGGCCGCGAACGTGCCGGTGTGGAGTCGGGTGTGCAGGCTGCCGAGCAGGTACGCCCACCCCGCCGGCCCCTCCTGTGCGATCTGAGCTCCGGTCAGCTTGGCCATGCGGCCATTCTCGCAGCACTCACCTTCTGCCTTCCCCGCGCGCGGCTGAGGTGAGCGCAACCAGATCCGTCAGGCGACAGACAGCCTGCGCATGCTCGGCTACCGTCCGCAGTATGGCGTACGACGACGAGCAGGAAGAGCGTCCGGTGAAGCAGTCCGGGGTGTCGTGCAAGTCCTGCAGCGGGACCGGCCGTAAGTGACGGACCCGATCACCTGCCCCGAATGCCAGGGCCGCCGCGGCGTGCAGCTCGGCGAGCTGTTCCTTTCCTGCACGTTCTGCGGCGGCCTCGGCCAGGTGGGCGGCGACCACGAGCCCGCCGAGCGCGGCGCGGAACCGCCCCCGGACGGGCCGCCGCCGGCCTGGCAGCACAACGTGTGGTCCGACCCGTGGATCGCCGAGACGCTGAAGTGCCGCTTCTGCCTCGGCTCGAAGAAGGTGACCCACATCGAAGCGGGCACGCTGGTCATCGTGCCATGCAGGTGCGCCGGCGACTGATTCGTCAGCTGGGCGTCCTGGACGTCAGTCGAGGCAGAACTCGTTGCCCTCGGGGTCGGTCATCACGATGTGGCCGGCGGCGAACGGGGGCCCGGGCTCGTGTCGCCGCACCCGCGTCGCGCCCAGCCCGACCAGCCGCTCGCACTCGGCCTCCAGCGCCGCCATGCGCTCCTCGCCGCGCAGCCCGGGAGCCGCCCGGACGTCGAGGTGCACGCGGTTCTTGGCGGCCTTGCCCTCCGGCACCCGCTGGAAGAACACCCGGGGGCCCCGGCCGTCGGGGTCCTCGATGGCCGACCGCGTGTCGCGCTCCTCCTCGGGGACGCCGATCCTGGCCAGGAAGTCGTCCCAGGCGGCCAGCGGGTCGGCGCCCCGCGGCAGCTCGACCCCGGGCGGGCCGGGGTGGACGTAGCCCAGCGCGTCACGCCAGAACGTCGACAGCGCCTTCGGGTCGTGGGCGTCGAAGGTGATCTGGACATGGCGGCTCATATGAATCACTCCGTTCGGTGCGGGAAAAGGTTCCCGGGGACACTGTGACATCACCGGCGGACAGGATCGGTCCGCTGCCGTCCCAGTGCCGCGGCCTCCTCGCGCAGCCACTCGACCAGCGTCGGCACCAGCGGGTGGTCGCGCCGCAGGGCGGTGGCGATCCCGAGGTAGCGGGCCGGGCGGGGTGGGTTCAGCGGCACGACGGCCAGGCCGGGCGTGTCGCGCGCCAGGCAGATGGACGGCACCAGGCTGACGCCCAGCCCGGCCGCCGTGAGCGCCTGCGCCAGGTGGTAGTCGGTGGTGGAGCCGCTGACCCGCAGCTCGAACCCGGCCGCGGCGGCGTACCCGCGCAGGAACGCCTCGGTCTTGGAGCAGCCGATCACCCACGGCTGCTCGGCCAGCTCGGTCAGGTCCAGCGACGCCCGGCCGGCCAGCGGATGGGCGGCCGGCAGCGCCACCGACAGCGGGTCCTCGGCCAGCGGCGTCCAGGCCAGCCCCGTGCGGTCGCCGGGCAGCACCGGCAGCGGCCCGTCGAAGTGGTAGGCGATCGCCAGGTCGGCCTCGCCGCGCCGGACCAGCGGCAGGCTGTCCTCCGGCTCCCGCTCGACCACGTTCGTCGCGACCTCGGGATGGGCGGCGACGAACCGCGCCAGCACGCCGGGCAGCAGCGCGCGGCCGCCGCTGGTGAAGGTGGCCACGGTCAGCCGCCTGCGCCCCGAGGCCAGCTCGTCGATCCGCTCCCGGGCGTGCCGCAGCTCGGCCGCGATCGTCTCGGCCGTCTCCACCAGCAGCCGGCCCGGCTCGGTGAGGGCCACGCCGCGGGTGCTGCGGGTGACGACCGGGGTGCCGAGCTGCCGTTCCAGCGCGGCGATCTGCTGCGAGACGGCGGACGGCGTGAGCAGCATCGCGGCCGCCGCCCGGTTGAAGCTGCCGTGCGCGGCCACCTCCCGCAGCACCCTGAGCCGGTGGGCGTCGATCAACAGTTCTCCTTAACACGAGGCCAGCAAGTCACCACTACCACTGCTGACGCCGTCCGGGCCAGTCTTGGCCGCATGCGACACATCTGCGTCATCGGCGGCAACCGCTACTTCGGCCGCCGCCTGATCCGCCTGCTGCTGGCCGGCGGGGACCGCGTGACCGTGGTCAACCGGGGCTCGGCCGCGCCGCCGCCCGGGGCCGAGCACGTCGTCGCCGACCGGGCGGACGCGGCGGCGCTCGCCCGCGCCCTGGACGGCCGGGCCTTCGACGCCGTCGTGGACCAGGTCTGCTACACGCCCTCGCACGCCGACGTCGCCCGCCGGGTCTTCGCCGGCCGCACCGCCCGCTACGTGATGACCTCCACCATGGAGGTCTACGACCCGGCCACCTCGCCGTCCCTGCTGCCCCCGGCCGCGGCCCCGGTCCGCGAGGAGACGGTCGAGGCCGCGTCCTGGCCGGTGGACCGCGGCCTGCCGTGGGGATCGCCGGACGCCCTGTCCCGGCTGCTCGGCGAGGCGGCCGCGTACGCGGAGGGCAAACGCCAGGCCGAGGCCGTGTTCGCCCGGGACCCGGCCTTCCCGTTCCTCGCCGTGCGCAGCGCCCACGTGCTCGGCGGCGGGGACGCCGACTTCACCGGACGGCTGCGCCACTACGTGGACCGCGTACGCGCCGGGCTGCCGGTCGCCGTGCACCGCGACCCGGCCCCCACCTCGTTCGTCCACCACGCGGAGATCGCCGCGTTCCTGCACTGGACGGCGACGGGCACCGATGCCACCGGCGCGCTCAACGCCGCCTCGCGCGACACGCTGACCGTCACCGGCCTGTGCGCGGCCGTCGCCGCCGCGACCGGCTCGCCGGCGCCCGTCCACCGCGTGGTGACCGGCGGCGAGCCCGCCTCGCCGTTCTCCTTCGACCGCTCCTACGCCATCGACGCCGGCCGGGCCGCCGCGCTCGGCTTCACGTTCACCGACGTCGCGGCCTGGCTGCCGCGAGCCGTCGCCGACCTCCTCCCGGAAGGCTGACCGACCATGATCACCCGCCGCGTCGGAACCGCCGAGGTCGGCGCCGTCGGCCTGGGCGCCATGCCGCTGTCCATCGAGGGCCGTCCGGACCGCGTCCGCGCGATCGCCACCGTGCACGCCGCCCTCGACGCCGGCCTCACCCTGATCGACACGGCCGACTCCTACCACTGGCACGCCGGCGAGCGCGGCCACAACGAGGAGCTCGTCGCCGAGGCCCTGGCCACCTGGTCCGGCGACGCCTCCGGCGTGCTGGTCGCCACGAAGGGCGGGCGCGGCCGTCCCGGCGACGGCTCCTGGACGGTCGACGGCCGTCCCGACCGCCTCAGGGCCGCCTGCGAGGGCTCCCTGCGCCGCCTGCGCGTCGAGGCGATCGGCCTCTACCAGCTGCACAAGCCCGACCCGGACGTCCCGTGGGCGGAGTCGGTGGGCGCGCTGCGCGACCTGCTCGACGCGGGCCTCATCCGCGGGGCCGGCGTCTCCAACGTGACCTGCGAGCAGATCCACGAGGCCAGGGCCGTCCTCGGCGACTCCCTGGTCTCCGTGCAGAACCGCTACAGCCCTCAACACCGCGACAGCCTGCCGGAGCTGCGGCTGTGCGACCGCCTCGGCATCGCCTTCCTGCCGTGGAGCCCCCTCGGCGGCATCGCCCGCAGCGCCCTGGACGGCCCCGGCGCCGCCCCGCCCCGCACCCCCTTCCACGAGGTGGCCGAGGAACGCGGCCGCACCCCGCAGCAGGTCTGCCTGGCCTGGCACCTGGCCCACTCCGAGCACGTCGTCCCCATTCCGGGCGCCACCCGGCCGGAGTCGGTGCGGGCGTCGGCGGAGGCGACGGTCCTGAAGCTGACCGAGGACGAGCTGCGGCGGCTGAATGTGACTTGACGTAGCCGAATGACTACCCTGTGCTTGCCGGGCGGGGCCGCGGCGTGCTGACCTGGCCGCGTGAGCTCATGCCAGGACCGGGTGGTCCACGAGGTGCGCACCCTGATGGACCGGGGCGTCGCGGCCGAGCACGTCGGCGCCGCCGTGTCCGCCGCCATCGCCCCGCTGCTGCCGCACGACGCGCTGAGGCTGGTCGGCACCAGCCCGGCGACCGGGCTCGGGCAGGGCTCGTTCAGCTTCTGGCACCGCTACGAACGCGAGCTGGCCGTCTCCCTGCTCGCCCACCGCCGCGCCCACGGCGACCCGTGCCGGCCCGCGTCGCTGGCCCGGCTGCGGGTGCCGGTCGCGGTGGCCGGCGCCGAGGAGGGAGCGCGGCGGGCGTTCGCGGCCTGCGGCGCCTCCTGCGAGCTGCGGCTGCTGCTGCGTGACGGGCGCGGCGGCGTGTGGGGCCTGCTCGGGCTGGTCCGCGCCTGCGACGCCGTGCCGTTCACCGAGGACGACCGGCGCAGGGCGACGCTGCTCGCCCCGGCCCTGATGACCGCGCTGCGCAGGTACGTCACCGCCGCCCCGCTCGCCCCCACCGCGCCCGCCCTGCCCGCCGGGGTGATCGTCGTCGGCCCCGACCGCGGCGTCCGCGCCGTGACGCCGCAGGCCCACGCGTGGCTCGACCGGCTGCGCCGCCCCGACCGGCACGGCGCGCACGCCTGGCTGGCCGACACGCTCGTCACCGCCCTGGCCGCCGACGCCGCCGAGCACGCGCGCGGCACCGACGCCGGCCGGCCGATCATCTGCGCCCCGGCGGCCCGGTACGGCCGCTGGCTCGCCGTCGAGGGTCAGGCCCTGGACGAGGACGGCACGGGCGAGGTGGCCGTGGTGATCCAGGCGGCGACCGGCGGCCTGCTGCTGCCCTCGTTCTGCGACTGGTACGCCCTCACCCCGCGCGAACGCGGCGTCCTCGACCTGCTGTGCGCCGGAGCCGCGCCGAAGCAGATCGCCCGGCTGCTCGACCTGTCCGGGCACACCGTGCACGACCACCTCAAAGCGATCTTCCGCAAGACCGGCGCGAGCGGCCGGGACGAGCTCATGGCCGCCTTCACCGCCTGACCGCCATCCCCAACATTGGGGGGCTGCCCGCGCCGCCGCCCCGCCCGACCATGAGGGAGTACGCAGCACTACCAAGGGGAGGCACCCGTGACCCAGATCTCAACCCCCGCCCGCCGCCAGGTCGAGCGCTTCCTGGACTTCTCCGACCACGTCGGGGGCCTGGAGGAGGCCGACGTGCTGGCCCTCCTGCGCGACCACGACATCACCACGCTGGAGCAGCTCGTCGCGAAGGCGGTCAGGGCGCCGCGCTCGGCCAAGCCCGTGCCGGCGGACCCCGCCAGGGCGCTGGCCCGGGCCGGGGCCGCGACGGCGCTCGCCGCCGCGCCCATCACCCACCCCGCGCCCGCCATGGCGGTGGTCGTGGACGGCGTCGAGCACGACCCGGCGGACCTGACCCGGTTCGACGGCCGCCCGCTGACCTACCTCTACCACCCCGAGCGCCTGACGGCGGTCACCGACGACACCGCGGTCAACGGCGCGCTGTGGGCCGCGGCGCTGCTGCGCGACCCGCGTCCGGCCACGCGGGGCGAGGTGCAGATGTTCGAGCACGTCGAGTACGCCGGCGACTGGTTCTGGTGCCCGGCCCGCCAGGCCTACAACGACCTGACCGACGTCCACCACGGCCCGCTGCACCTGCACGACTGGAACGACGTCATCAGCTCCATGGGCGGGACGAACTGCACGGTCCGCTACTACGAGCACATCAACTTCGGCGGCAGCTCGCTGATCGTGCCGCCCTTCTCCGACATCCCGAACCTCGTCCCCAGCGGGTGGAACGACCGGATCTCCTCGGTCTGGAACCACGGCTGACCCTTCGTCCACCGGCCCTCCCCGGCGGACGGCGGCGCCGCGTACCCACGGGTGCGCGGCGCCGTCGCGGTTCAGGCGGCCCGGGTGCGGTGCGAGCGGAGCGCGGCCAGGACGCCTGCGGGGTTGACGATGCCGTACCCGTAGTCGTGGTCGAAGCCGACCGTGCTGCGGTCCTCGGCGGTGCGGTTGAGCAGCGTGCGAAGCTGCGCGGGCGACAACTTGGTGGACGGGTGGCGGGTGCGCAGGGCGGCGATGACGCCGGCCACCACGGGGCAGGAGGTCGAGGTGCCGGTGTCGGGCGTGCCGGGGCCGCTGGCCTCGGAGCCGGCGTAGTGGGTGTAGGCGGCCAGGTCGGGCTTGTGGTCGCCCAGCCGGGCCGGCCCCTGCGAGGAGTAGCCGACGCGCTCCCCGTGGGTGTCGACCCCGGCCACCGTGACCACCTTCGGATGGCCGTTGCCGCCCACGATGTCGGTGAACCCGCAGCTCGCCGCCGGGCAGTCGCGCCCGCAGTTGCCCGCCGCGAACACGATGTCGGCCCCGGCGTGCTCCAGGCTGGAGATCATGACGTTGAACGGGTGCATCGGGTTGTCGGAGTAGTTGCCGGGGTGGCCGGGCGGGAAGTCCTGCTCCGGGTTGTACAGGCCCCAGCTGTTGCTGACGACCAGCGAGCGGGACTCGGCCGGCATGGCCTCCAGGAGCCCGCGCAGGTGGGTGTAGGCGGCCACGGCGTCGGACAGCATGCCCTCGACCGTGCCCTTCCTGCTCTGCAGGACGGCGATGTCGAGCAGCGTCGAGCGCGGGGCGGCGAGCTGGGTGTTGAAGGCGCACAGGCTGCCGTGCTCCACCGGGTAGCGCCCCGGCGTGGGCGTGACGCCGGGCGGTGCCCAGCTGTGCCCGGCGTCGAGGGTGACCTGGCGGCCGAGCTTGGTGCTCACGTGGTCGGCGTTGACGCCGCCGTCCACCACCGCCAGGTTGACGCCGTGGCCGTCGTAGCCGGCCGCGCGCAGGTCGGAGGCGTGCAGCAGCCGTTCGACGTCGTGCCAGTCGCCGACCGGGCCGGTGTCGGCGCAGGTCAGGTTCGGATGGATGGACGGATCGGCGAACACGCCGACGACCTCGCGTACGGACGACGACAACAACGCCAACCTGGACGGCACGTCGTCGTCGGAGAGCTCGCCGCGCACGAGCACGCTGGCGTGCTCGGCCGACAGGGAGAAGCCCAGCGGCCGGTTGAGCGACGACAGCAGGCCGCCCGAGGGCGGGGCGGGCAGCGCGCGCGGCAGGGCCACCGGGACGAACGCCCGGTCCAGGACGATTCCCGGCAGCTCTCCTGCCACGTCGGCGACCGTGGCGGTAACGCCGGGGTCGAGGACGGCTTCGACGGTTTCACGGGCGGGGCGGAGCTGGATCAGGACACGCAAAGCTCCACCTCCTTCCTCGGGACGGGGATGGGACAGTCGTTGCTTCCCCTTGTAAATACCCGCTGTGGTGAATTAACTACTTACAGTAGTGTCAGCACTTCATTGCTCCCGAGGTCACCTCTTTGTCGCCGTCCAGCCCCGTCGCTCGGGATGGTCGTGTGCGGCGGGTCGCGGTCTGGGCGAGGAGCGCGCCGGACAGCACGATCACGCCGCCCGCGATCTGCGGCCCGCCCAGGCCCTCGCCGAGCACCCCCCAGGCCGCCAGCGCGCCGCCGATGACCTCCAGCGACGCCACCGTGGCGCCCACGGCGGCCGACAACCGCCGCACCGCGTTCACCCCGAGGATGTAGGCCACCACGCTGGCGACCACCACCATCCACGCGAAGGCCATCGGCACGGGCAGCGTCAGGGCGCCGGGCGCGGGAGTGGCGGACGCCGTGAACGCCTCCCACCGCAGCGCCCACGGACGGGCGAACGGGACCAGCGCCACGGCCGCGCCCGCCATGCCCCAGGCGACCAGCCCGAGCGGGTCGACGTCGTCCCCGAAGCTGTCGTTCATCAGGAAGTATCCGGCGGAGCAGGCCGCGGCCAGCAGGCCGAGGGCCAGGCCCAGCGCGTCCAGCCGCAGGTCGTGCCAGACCTCGGCGACGATCCCGAGGCCGGCCAGGGCGACGAGCGCCCCGGCGTAGGCCGCCCGGGGCAGCCGGACCTTCCGGACCAGCCGCACCCAGGCAGCCACCATGACCGGGGCCATGTAGACCAGCAGCAGGGCGACCCCCACGGGCAGACGGGTGACCGCCGCGAAGTACAGCGACTGCACCCCGGCCACCGCCACGACCGCGTACAGCGCGAAGAACGGCCACCTGGCCCGCGGGATGCGCAACGCCGCGGGCCGGACCACGGCCAGCACGCCCAGCAGCAGGAGCCCGGCCGCCGCCATGCGCGCCCACACGGCCTCGATCGGCGTCAGCCCGGCCGCGACGAGGTACTTGGCCATCGGCCCCGAGAACGCGAAACACGACGAGGACCCGAACGCGAGCGCGAGCCCCGCATACCTCATACCGCACCACCAGCGCCGTTGCCGTTGTCAGGAAAGCCACGACCCTGACACGCGCCCCGGCGCGGGCGCAACGCGATTACCGGCCCTCAGCCGGTGGTCGTAGTCCCCGGGTGGCAGAGGCGGGGCGGCGATTCGGATCTTCGGCCGATGGGCGGCGGGAGCAGGCTCCTGAACACTTGGCGGGGCCCGCCCCCGGAGGAAGGTCCGCCCGTGTTCCGACAGCTCGACGACCGCGTCACGTCGATCGTCTACATCGTCCTCGTGCTCGCCGTCTCGGCGGGCACCGCGCGCGTCGCGGAGGGGCTCGTCCTGGCCCTGTCGCCGCTGCTCACCGTGCTGGTGCTGCTGTTCGTCGTCACCCGGGAGGGGTTCTCCAGGGACGGGCTGCGCCGCCTCGGCCTGGGCCGGGCCGGGCTGCGCGCCTGGCCGGCCGCCGTCGCCGCCACCGCCGGGGTGTGCCTGCTGGCCACGGCGGGCGCGGTCGTCCTGGGGTTCGGACGGTTCACCGCGCCGCGGGGCGACTGGGCGCAGTCGGTGGCGGCCGTGCTCGTCACCGGGCCGATCCTGGCCTTCGCCGAGGAGATCGGCTGGCGGGGCTACCTGCAGCCCCGGCTCGCCTGGCTGGGGGAGCGCACGTCCATGCTCGTCGCCGGGGTGGTGTGGATCGCCTGGCATCTGCCGTACATCCTGTTCACGCCGTACTACCACGTCGAGGGGGCGCGGGCCGTCGTGCTGCCGCTGTTCGGCGGGTCGGTGATCGCGTTCTCGTTCCTCTTCGGGTACCTGCGGGTCATGTCCGGCAGCGTGTGGCCGGCCGTGCTGGCCCACTTCGCGCACAACGCGACGTTCGCCCTGCTGCTGGAGCACGCCGTCGTCACCGACCGGCCCGTGGTGGTGGCCGAGTACCTGGCCGGCGACACCGGGCTGTTCGTCCTGGCGGGCACGGCGGCCTGCGCCCTCGCGGCCGGGATCGCCCGTTCCGCCGGCGGCCGCCACCGCTCCGGCCGGCCGGCCTCTAGCATTCCTCTGTGACCACCTACGACGACCATGACACGTTCGAGCACCTGAACGTCTCGGCCCTGCCGCAACGACAGCAGCGGATCCTGGCCACGATCCGCGACTGGGTGGTCAGACACGGATACCCGCCGAGCACCCGCGAGCTGGCCCAGGCGGTCGGGCTGCGCTCGCCCTCGTCGGTCTCGAAACACCTGAGGAGCCTGGAGGAGCAGGGCTTCCTCAGCCGCGGCGCGACGATGACCCGCCCGATCGACGTGCGCCTGTTCCTGCGGCCGCCGTCGGCCGAGCCGCCCGCCGAGCTGGTGAGCGTCCCCGTGGTCGGCGACATCGCCGCGGGCGCGCCCATCCTCGCCGACGAGCACCTCGACGACACCCTGACCCTGCCCCGCGACCTCACCGGCCGCGGCACCGTGTTCGGCCTGCGGGTGCGCGGCGACTCGATGGTCGAGGCGGCCATCTGCGACGGCGACATCGTGGTGGTGCGGCAGCAGCCCGAGGCGCATTCGGGGCAGATCGTCGCCGCCATGATCGACGGCGAGGCCACCGTGAAGGTCTACCGGCGGCGCGACGGCCACGTCCTGCTCGAACCGCGCAACCCCCGCTACGACGTCATCGACGGCGACCGGGCCGTGGTGCTGGGGATCGTGGTCTCGGTGATCCGCAGCGTGTGACCGGCGGCGTCAGGGGCGGGGGGCCAGGAGCCGTTCGTGGTTGGCGGTGGTCGACAACGAGCGGAGGTCGGCGCGGTCCAGGTAGATCGCGCCGTTCAGGTGGTCGGTCTCGTGCTGCGCGATGCGGGCCGGCCAGCCGGACAGCTCCTTCTCGTACGGGCGGCCGTCCCCGTCGAGGGCCGACAGCCGTACCCGCGCGTGCCTGGGCACGACGGCGGTCAGCCCCTCCACGCTGAGACACCCCTCGTAGAACGCCCGGAAGCCGGGGCCGAGGGGCGTCACGACGGGGTTGACCAGCTCCAGGGGCGGCTGCGGAACGCGTTCGCGCTCGGCGGCCAGATCGGGCGGCAGTTCGGCCGGGTCCTCGATGACCGCCAGCGCCAGCGGGATGCCGACCTGCGGCGCGGCCAGGCCCACGCCCACGCCCGGCAGGTGCCGGAACATCGCGTCGAGCAGCTCGCGCAGGAGGGCGTCGGAGAGCTGGCCGTCGTACGGCTCGGCGGTCCGGCGCAGCACCGGGTCGCCGATCTGGGTGACCGACCAGGGCCTGGGGGAGGCGAGCAGGGCGTGCACCCGCTCGGTCAGCTCCTCGGCGCTCGGGCCGGTGCCGTTCAGGGGGCTCATGGGGGTCCTTCCGCTCGACGTCGCTCGCTCAGCAGACGGTAGAGCATGCGCGGTGACCCGGTTTCGGCGGGTAAAGAGGGCTAGAAACATTCATAGAGTAGTTGATCCACTGCAATGGGTAATGATCGCTGCGGATGATCACGTAACGTCGCAGGGAGACACCCATGTGCAAGAGAACGATCGCCGTCCTCGGCCTGGCCGCAACGGGGCTGCTGACGGCGGCGGGCCCGGCGGCGGCCGAGGACGGCAGCAGGGCCGCCGCTCCGTGCGTCGCCGCCCGGCTGGAGGTCACCGGCGGGCCCTCGGTCGCGGGGGGCGCGCTGCTCGACACCTCGGCCGTGCGGACGTTCCTGCAGGGGCTCGTCCGCCCGGCGGACCGGCCCGGGGCGCTCCCGCGGTCGGCGGACGCGTCGTTCGCCGAGGCCGCCGAGTTCCCCGGCGTGCTCGACGCCTTCCTGCTCGACGTCGAGCGGGAGAACGGGCTGAGCAGGCCGGACGGCGGCACGGAGGAGGCCCGGCCGGCCGCGGCGGACGGCGACACCCTGGCCCGGCGGATCCTGGAACCGCTCGTCGCCGCCGCCCTGGACTGCGCCCCGGCCACCACCTCCCCGGCCGCCGACACGCCGGACACTGACACGTCGGCCACCGGCGCGTCGGACATTGATACGTCGGCCACCGGCGCGTCGGACATCGGGGCGTCGGGCACCGGCTGGGCGGAGACCGGGCTGCCGGACGCCGGCTCGTCGGCCGAGGCGGAGCCGGCGTCCCTGCTGGACGCCGCGGGAGCCACGGCGGTGCTCGAAGCGCTGGTCAACCGGCCCGAGACGTGCGTCACCGACGGCACCGCGACCATCCGCGCCGACGACGACGGCATGTCGGTCACGAGCTCGTCGTCCCGGGTGTCGCTGCTCGACGCGCTCGGCGTCAGAAGGACGCTGGACGTCCTGACCGGCCGGCCCTCGGCGGCCTGCCCCGCTGCCGACGTGCCCCTGTCGGCGGCGACCACCGAGCAGGACCGGCCGAGGTCGCTCCTGAGCGGCCTCGGTCTCGGGGCCCTGTTCTCCAGGCTCCTGGGCTGACGCACCCCCGGAGGCCGCCCCGCGCCGGGTTTGCGCGCGGGACCGGTTGGGGTTTCCGCATGGGACCGGCTGGAGGTTCGCGCGGGACCTGCTGGGCCTTTCGCGCGGGACCGGACGGGGTCGGGATCGCGTGGTAGGTTGCGGGCGAGCCTTGATCCTTCGGAGAGAAGGGGGTTGCGGCCGTGACAGGCACCGGCGACGAGACCGTCCACCCGACGGCGTGGCAGGCGGCGTGGGAGGTGCTGGCCCCCGTCACGGACATGGTCACCCCGATGGCCGTGCGCGTCGCGGCCACCCTGCGCCTGACCGATCTGATGGGCGCCGACGAGCTGCCCGTCGAGGAGCTGGCCCGCCGTTCGGGCGCCGACGCCGACGCCCTGGGCCGGCTGCTGCGCCACCTCTCCTGCCACGGCGTCTACGCCGAACGGGAGCCCGGCGTGTTCGCGGTCAACGAGCCCGCCGCGCTGCTGGCCGCCGGCCACCCCTCCATGATGCGCGACCGGCTCGACCTCGACGGCTTCGGCGGGCAGATGGACGTCGCGTTCACCGGCCTGCTGCACACCGTCCGCACCGGGCGGCCCGCGTGGGAGAGCGTCCACGGCGCCCCGATCTGGCACCATCTCGCCGCCCATCAGCAGGTCGGCGAGTCGTTCGACGCCCTGATGGCCGCCGGCGCCGACGACCTCACCGACGCGGCCGAGGGGTACGACTGGTCCGGCGTACGGCACGTGGTCGACGTCGGCGGCGGCACCGGCGCGCTGATCGCCGAGATGCTGAGCGCCCACCCGGGGCTGCGGGCCACGCTCGTCGACCTGCCGGACACGCTGGAGCGGGGCCGGCGGTACCTGACCGGGCTCGGGCTGGACGGGCGGTGCGCGTTCGCCGGCCAGAGCTTCTTCGAGCCGCTGCCCCCGGGCGGCGACGTCTACGTGCTCAGGCGCGTGATCCACGACTGGGACGACGCCGACGCCGAGCGCGTCCTGCGGCGCTGCGCCGACGCGGCCGGGTCGCACGGACGGGTCGTCGTGATCGAGTCCCGGGGCGGCGCCGGCGACGACCCGGCCATGTTCGCCGAGATGGACCTGCGCATGCTCGTGATCAGCGGCGGCCGCGAGCGCACCGTCGCCGACTACACCACGCTGGCCGACGCGGCCGGGCTCGACGTGGCCGGGGTGCGTCACACGCCGCTCGGCAACGTCGTCCTCGACTGCGTCCCCCGAAGCGGCTGACCGGCTCTCGTCCGGCGCGGCCCCGCGTGGGTGACATACTTGATCATCCGCACGCGAAGGAGGCCACGGTGACCATCGAATGGGCCGCGCTGTCCGCCACGGACCTGCCGGCGATCGCCGAGCTGGCCGGCAGGTGCGCGGCGCGCGACGGCGGGCTCCCGGCCACCGCGTCGCCCTCCTTCCTGGAACGCCGGTACGTCACGGGCACCGCGGTGGGCGCGTTCACGGAGGGGCGGCTGGTGGCCTGCGGGGCCGTGCGGCCGGTGGGCGAGACGTCGGCGGCGGCCGGCCTGGTCGACCCCGACCATCGCGGACGGGGGCTGGGGTCCGGCCTGCTCGACCGGCTGGCCGCCGAGCCCGGGAAGGTGCGGCTGGAGACAGAGTCGCTGACCCCGCAGGCGCACGAGCTCTTCCTGGCGCGCGGCTTCCGCCAGGCGTTCGCCGAGGACGTCTTCCGGCGCGACCTGACCCGGCCGCTGCCGGACGTCCCGATGCTGGCGCGGGTGACGGTCGAGGAGTGGTCCCCACTCACCGAAGGGGCCTTCCACCAGGCGTACTCCGCGTCCTTCGCGGACCGTCCGGGCTTTCCCGGGTGGACGCGGGAGCAGTGGGTGAACTGGCTGGTCGATGACGAGTTCCTGCCGGGGTGCTCGCTGGTGGCGTTCGAGGGCGACGTCGCCGTCGGCTTCGTGACGTGCGCGGAGGAGTTCCTGATCCAGGTCGGGGCCGTGCCCGGGTGGCGGCGGCGCGGGCTGGCGCGGGCGCTCGCCGTCGCGGCGCTCGGCCGGATGCGCGAGGGCGGCGCCGGCCAGGTCTTCCTGGACGTCAACGTCAACAACCCGGCCTCGGCCGGGCTCTTCGGCGGTCTCGGGTTCGAGAAGATCGCCCGCCGCGCCCGTTACGAGTAGGTCCGCCGGGGGTGCGGGGGCCGTTCGGCGTCTTAACCGGACGTTAGGGTTCCCGCAGTTCGTCGCTATCGTCCCGGCGGCCACTCTGGGAGGCGTCAGGACGACGACCGAACGACGGAGTGATTCCGCATGCGCAAGCCTATGATCATCGCTGGACTGGCCACGGCCGGCGTGCTCGCCGCCGGCGTCGGCACCGCCTTCGCCACCGCCTCCACCCCCACCTCTGCCGCCACGTCCGCGCCGGCTCCGGCGGTCTCCCGGGAGCAGGCCGAGAAGACGGCGCTGGAGAAGGTGCCGGGCGGCAAGGTCACCTCGGCCGAGCTGGAGAACGAGGACGCCGGCCAGGTCTGGGAGATCGACATCGACGCCGCCGACGGCACCGAGCGCGAGATCACCGTGGACGCCGCCAAGGGCGCCGTCCTCGCCGACGAGACCGACGACGAGACCGACGACCACGCTGACGACCAGGCCGACGACCGCTCGGACGACAGCACGGACGCCCAGAAGACCGACCAGAACAACGACCAGACCGCCAAGAGCGACGACGACGCCGACGACCACGGCCAGGCCGACGGCGACGCCGACGGCGACGACCACGGCAAGACCGGCGGCGACGCCGACGGCGACGACGACTGAGCGACGCCGTCCGGCCGTCCCGACCGGACGCTGATCCAGGCGCGTCCTGGGCGGCCGCGGCTCGGCCGGACGCCAGTGCCGGCCGGGCCGCGGGCGGTGGGCGGTGGGGCTGGAGGTCAGTGCAGGTGGGCCAGCCAGCGGCCGTGCGTCGGCCGGCAGTGGGCGGCCGTGAACCCGGCGTTCGCGGCCAGGCGCGCGATGTCGGCCGCCGAGACGGTCGCCCAGCCGAACCAGTCCCCGGCGCGCACGCCCACGCGCAGCCGTACCCGGTCGACCCGGCTGCGCGTCCACGGCGGCGCGAGCTCGGCCAGGACGGTGCCGCCCGGCCGTACGAGCTGCCGGACCCGCCGTAGCAGCGCCGCGGGGTCGCCGCCGATGCCGATGTTGCCGTCGGCGAGCAACGCCGTCGCCCACTGGCCGGTGCCGGGGACGTCGTCGAAGACGTCCCGCAGGAGGGCGAACCCGCCCGCCCGGCGGGTCAGGGCGACGGCGTGCGGCGTGACGTCGATGCCGAGCGAGGCGACGCCGCGCCGGGTCAGCGCCGCCGTGAGCCGGCCGGGGCCGGAGCCGATGTCCAGCGTGGGGCTGCGGCAGCGGCTCAGGATCTCCTCGTCGCCGTCGATCGGCGTGAACCAGCGCGCGGCCGCCAGGTCGGCGCGGGTGCCGTCCAGGTACTCGATCTCGGCGCGCTCACCCGCGAGCGCGGCCGCATAGATCTCCCCGATCACCGGTGCAGCGTTCTGAGGGTGGTGGCGAAGCAGGAGGTGGGGGACTGGCGGGCCACCTCGGTCGCGGCGGTGGCGGTGTCGACGTCGATCAGCTCGGGCAGGTGGTGGACGGCCAGCCCGGCGCGGACCAGCCGGTCGAGCTGGACCTTGCCGGTCTCCGGGTGCGACATGGGCACCCCGAGCAGCAGCGCCGGGTCCGGCCGCCGGAGCCCCAGCAGCCAGAAGCCGCCGTCGGCCGCCGGGCCGTACGCCGCGTCGTGGTCGGCCAGCGCCTCCCCGGCCTCGCGCAGCAGCTCGGGCGTGACCTGTGGGGTGTCCATGCCGATGAGCACGACGGGCCCGGGCCGCAGCCGGTGGGCGTCGGCGAAGGCCGCCGCGAGGCGCTCGTCCAGGCCGGCGCCGCGTTGCGGGATCACCACGAAACCGGGGGGCAGCCAGCGGCCCGGCAGGCCGTCCAGAGCGAGGACCCGCTGGGCGGCCGGGGTCGCGGCGACGGCGCGCAGGCTGTCGCGGAGCGCGGCCTCGGCCAGCGCGGCGGCCTCGGCCGGACTGTACGGGGGCGTCAGCCGGGTCTTGACGCGCCCGGCCACGGGCTCCTTGGCGATGAGCACGATCTGCGGCAGGTGCTCGAACGTGGGACGACTCAGCTTCCTCAGTCCTTCCGTGCCGATGACAGCAGGTGATCGCCGCGGGACCGCCGTACGGCCCAGCCGGCCAGCACGACGAGGGCGGCCACGGCGTACGCGGGGGTGCCGGGGGTGCCCGGGGCCGCCGGGCCGGCGGTGTAGGCGACCGCGCCGGCCAGGGCGACGCCCAGCCACTCCCACCGTCCGTCCAGCGCGGCCAGGGCGACGACGAGCAGCGCGTACCAGGAGTAGCCGGGGGTGAACAGCAGCAGGAGGGAGCCGCTGACCAGCAGCGCGCCGCGCCAGGGCCGGTCGGCGTCGCCGTACCGCAGGACGGCCAGGACGACCAGGACGAGCAGCGCGACCGCGGCCCAGGGCGCCCACCCGTCCGGCACGAACAGCCGCAGGACGGCATATCGGTTCCCGCCGCCGGGCCCGTCGTAGCGCTCCTCCTTGAGGTAACCCGGCAGGTAGCCCGCCACCGAGGCGCCCGAGACCAGCACGTACGGCAGGTAGGACAGCGCGATCACGAGCCCGGCGGGCCCGACGACGCCGAGCACCCGCCGCCAGGCCACACCTCCACCCGGGCCCCCGGACAGCACCCCGGACAGCACCCCGGACAGCGCGCCGGGCAGCGCGGTCACGGGCAGCAGCTTGGCCGCCACGGCCGCGCCGAGCAGCGCGCCGCGCCCCCGCACGGCGGTGAAGGCCAGCACCACCAGCAGCACGCCCAGCATGTCCACGTGCGCGTTGTTCACCGCCTCCACCGGCACGGCCGGGCACCACGCCCAGTACGCCGCCCGCCGGGCCCCCGCCGCCCGGCACAGGATGGCCAGCACGGCCACCGCCGCCGCGAAGCCGCCGAGCTGGAGCGCCTTGTGCCGCACCCCGTCCGGCGACAACCAGTGGACCAGCAGGAAGTAGCCCTGCGCGACCGGCGGATAGATCGTCGGCTCGGTGGGGCGGTTGATCCGGGTGCAGCCGCCGCCGGGCAGGGGCCACAGGGACGGAGCGTCGCAGGCGGCCGGGAAGAGCCAGTCGTCGCGCAGCCGGACGAGCGCCGGGTCGGCCGGCGGGTGGTCGTAGGGCGAGACGCCGGCGGCCTGCACGCGGCCGTCCCAGGCGTACCGGAAGGAGTCGGTGCTGCTGCTCGGCGGGGCGGCCAGGCCGGTCGCGGCGAGCGTGATCCCGCCGGCCAGGACCAGGACGGCCGCCCGCCGCTCCGGCAGCCGGGCGGCCTGCCACAGCGCGGCCGCGCACAGCGCCCAGGCCGCCAGGTACCAGCCCAGGTGGGGCGGGCCCGTCACCAGCCGCAGCACCACGGCCGCCAGGGCGGCGAGCGTCCCGGCGGCCGCCGTCGTGTTCCGGTTCACGGCGGCAGCCTCGCATCCGGAGGCCGGTCCGGGGCCGCCGCGGCGGTTCACGTTCGTCGTTCGTAAGAACCCTTACGAACCGCGAACGCGGCTTCGGTCCGCCCGGCCCGGCGGTTACCGTCGGCGGCGTGAGAGTGATGGTCACCGGCTCGGCCGGTTTCATCGGCGGCCACGTCGCCGAGGCCCTGGAGGCGGCGGGTCACGACGTCGTCGGCCTCGACACGCGGACCGGCGCGGACGTGCGCGACGCCACGGCCCTGGACGCGCTGCTGCCCGGCGTCGAGGCCGTCGTGCACCAGGCGGCCAAGGTGGGCCTGGGCGTGGACGTCTCCGACCTGCCCGCCTACGCCTGCGTCAACGTCTTCGGCACCGCCGTGCTGCTGGCCGCCATGGCCAGGCACGGGATCACCCGGCTGGTGCTGGCCTCCTCGATGGTCGTCTACGGCGAGGGACGCTACGCCTGCGCCGCGCACGGCGACGTCCGGCCCGGTCCGCGGACCGCGGACGACCTGGACGGCGGCCGGTTCGAGCCGCCCTGCCCGCGCTGCGGCGAGCCCCTGCGCTGGGCGCCGATCGAGGAGGACGCCCCGCCCGATCCGCGCAACGCCTACGCCACCAGCAAACTCGCCCAGGAACACCTGGCCGCCAACTGGGCCAGGGAGACCGGCGGGACCGTCGCGGCCCTGCGCTACCACAACGTCTACGGGCCCCGCATGCCGCGTGACACCCCGTACGCCGGGGTCGCCGCGATCTTCCGCTCGGCGCTGCGGGCCGGCCGGGCGCCGGCGGTGTTCGAGGACGGCCGCCAGCTCCGCGACTTCGTCCACGTGCGGGACGTGGCCGGGGCGAACCTGGCGGCCCTGACCGCGTCCTTGCCGCCCGGCGGGCTGAGGGCCTGGAACATCGCCTCCGGCGCGCCGCGCACCGTGGGCGAGATGGCCCGCGTGCTCGCCGCCGGGTGCGGCGGCCCCGGCCCGCGGGTGACCGGCGGCTACCGGCTGGGCGACGTCCGGCACATCGTCGCCTCGCCCCGGCGGGCGGAGGCCGAGCTCGGCTTCCGTGCCGCGGTCGGGTTCGAGTCCGGGATGGCGGAGTTCGCCCGGTCATGACGATCGACGTGATCCTGCCCTGCCTGAACGAGGAGGCCGCGCTCGCCTGGGTGCTCGGCCGCATGCCCGCCGGCTACCGCCCGATCGTCGTCGACAACGGCTCCACCGACGGCTCGGCGCGGGTCGCCCGCGAGTTCGGGGCGCGGGTGGTCGCCGAGCCCGTGCGCGGGTTCGGGGCCGCCTGCCACGCCGGGCTGCTGGCCTCCTCCGCCGACCTGGTCTGCTTCATGGACGCCGACGCCTCGCTCGATCCCGCCCAGCTGCCCCGGGTGGCCGGGCCCGTCCTCGGCGGGGAGCTCGACCTCGTGCTCGGCCGCCGGCGGCCGCGCGGCGCCGGCGTCTGGCCCGGGCACGCCCGGCTGGGCAACGCCGTCCTGGCCCGGAGCCTGCGCCGTCGCGCCGGGGTGGCGCTGCGCGACCTCGGGCCGATGCGGGCGGCCGCCCGCGTGCCGCTGCTGTCGCTCGGGACGGCCGACCGCCGCTTCGGCTACCCGCTGGAGACGGTGCTGCGCGCCGCGGCGGCCGGTTGGCGGATCGGCGAGACGGACGTGGACTACCTGCCCCGCGCGGGCCGCTCGAAGGTGACCGGCACCCTGCGCGGGACGCTGCGGGCCGTCGCCGACATGCGCCGCGTCATGGCGGACGCGCGCCCCGGGGCCGGGCTCAGGCGCGGGGGGCGTACATGATGACCAGGACGCCGACGAGGCAGATCAGGGCGCCGATGACGTCCCAGCGGTCGGGGCGGAACCCGTCGGCGACCATGCCCCACACCAGGGACCCGGCGACGAAGACGCCGCCGTAGGCGGCCAGGATGCGGCCGAAGTTGGCGTCCGGCTGGAGGGTGGCGACGAAGCCGTACAGGCCGAGGGCGACGACGCCGCCGCCGATCCACAGCAGCCCGCGCTGCTCGCGCACGCCCTGCCAGATCAGCCACGCGCCGCCGATCTCGGCGAGCGCGGCCAGGGCGAACAGCAGCAGTGAGCGGATCATCGTCATGACGGTCAGTACATCGCATCCGCGAGGGCGGCGGCGGGCAGGGGGCAGCCGGGGGAGAGGGGCAGGTCTGCGGTCATGTCCCGACGGTAACCCCGTACCCGGGTACCGGATTCAAGGGGCGGCGGGAACTTGTAGGGTAGGAGGGGGACACGATTGGACAAAAGGGAGGCAAGGTGCGCGAATTCCGCTCCTGCCTCCACTTCCCGTCCTGCCTCCACCTCGCGCGCGAGCGGCACGCCCGCCCGCTGCGCCCGCTGGAGTTCCGTCCGGTCGGCACGAACGGCTACGTCAGCACGTGGGGCGTGATCGCGGGCATCCGCCCGCCGCAGGTCCGCTGAGCGCCCGCACCCGGACGTGATCCGGGTGCGCGGGTCGCCATGAGGCCCGGGCCGCGCATGGGGCGGCCCGATCGTTACCCGTACCGTCCTGGAGTTCTCCCTTCATGTCTGCCTCCTCGCGGATCATCACTGCCCTGCGCTCCGACGCGGTCGGCGGCGTCCTGCTCATCGTCGCCGCCCTGACCGCGCTGGCCTGGGCCAACTCGTCCCTCGCCGGCTCCTACGAGGCCCTGCGCACGTGGTCCTTCGGCCCGGAGTGGCTGGGCCTGCGCCTGAGCGCGCAGGCGTGGGCCGCCGACGGGCTGCTGGCGGTGTTCTTCTTCATCGTCGGCAACGAGCTCAAGCAGGAGCTCGTGCACGGCGAGCTGCGCGACCCGCGCCGCGCCGCGTTGCCCGTGGTGGCCGCGCTCGGCGGCGTGGTGGTCCCGGCGCTGCTGTTCCTGGCGGTGAACGCCGCCGCGCCGGGCGAGGCGGCCCGCGGCTGGGGCGTGCCGATGGCCACCGACATCGCCTTCGCGCTCGCCGTCCTGGCCGTCGTGGGCCGCGGCCTGCCCGCCCCGCTGCGCACGTTCCTGCTGACGCTGGCGACCGTGGACGACGTGTGCGCGGTCGTCGTGATCGCCGTCGGCTACACCTCGGGGCTGAACCTCGCCGCCCTCGCGGGGGCCGCCGCCGCGCTGTGCGTGTGGGCGTACCTGCAGCACGGGCGGGGCCGGGCGGTCACCGCCGTGCGCCGCGCGCTGCCCGCGTGGCTGCTGTACGGGCCGCTCGCCGTGCTGATCTGGGCGCTGGTGCACGCCTGCGGGGTGCACGCCACCATCGCCGGCGTCGCGATGGGCCTGCTGATGCGCACCAGCCCGCGCGCCGGCGAGCAGGAGCCGCCCTCGCAGCGCGCCGAGCACGCGTTGCGGCCGTTCTGCGCCGGGGCGGTGCTGCCGGTGTTCGCGCTGCTGTCGGCCGGGATCTCCCTGTCGGGGGCGGGCGGCTTCTGGACGGGGACCGTGACCTGGGGCGTGCTGGCCGGGCTGCTGGCCGGCAAGCCGCTCGGCATCGTCGGCGCCGCCTGGCTCACCGCGCGCCTCACCAGCGCCCATCTCAATCCGCGGCTGGGTTGGAGCGACATCGCCGGGGTGGGCGTGCTGGGCGGCATCGGCTTCACCGTCTCGCTGCTGATCGCCGAGCTCTCCTACACCGGGCCGGCCCACCTGACGCAGGCCAAGGGCGCGATCCTGCTGGCCTCGGCGGCGGCGTCCGTGCTGGCCGCCCTGATCCTCGGCGCGCGCGTCCGCCGGCACCGTACGGCCGGGCAAGCGGCGGCCTAACCGGGCAGCGCGGCGGCCAGGCGGGCGGCCAGGCGGGCGACCGCCGCGCGCAGTTCCGGCCCGCCCTCGACGCGGAAGGGGAACGGCACGGCCGGCAGCCACTCCTGGGCGTACATGGCCGGGTTGCCCGTGCTGCCGACCAGCACGCAGCCCTCGTCATGCGGTTCGAGCCGTCCCATGGGCGGGTGCACCCAGGGCGCCACCTCGGCCAGGGGCGCGCCGAAGACCACGCGGGCCGCGTACGCCCATCCGGCGCCCAGGTTCTCCT
Organism: Nonomuraea sp. NPDC050227; assembly: GCF_044459705.1. Taxonomy (NCBI): domain Bacteria; kingdom Bacillati; phylum Actinomycetota; class Actinomycetes; order Streptosporangiales; family Streptosporangiaceae; genus Nonomuraea; species Nonomuraea sp. NPDC050227. The sequence continues at coordinate 68,271 of NZ_JBITJF010000013.1, forward strand.
CCAGCGCCGCCACCGGGTCCAGCCCGTCGGGCGGCCGGAAGCCGTGGACGGTCTCGTGGACGGCCCGGACGCGGTCGACCCGGTAGGTGCGGATCGCGCCGGCGCGGTGGGAGTGGCACAGCAGGTACCAGCGCCCGTACCGGACGACGACCGCCCAGGGGTCGACCTCGGCCTCCCACTCCGTGCCCGATCCGCTCCGGTAGGCGATGCGGACGCGCCGCCGGGCCGCGGACGCGGCGACCAGCGCGCTGGTCACGGCGACGCCGGGACGGGCCGCGTACCGGTCGGGCGCGGCGGAGGCGTGCTCGCGCAGCGCGGCGGCCTGCCGTCCGACGCCTTCCGGCAGGGCCCGGATGACCTTGGACAGGGCGGTGCCCACCAGGTCGTCGGGGTCGGTGGCGGCCGGCTGGCCGTCGAACACCGCCATGACCAGGGCCAGCGCCTCGGGCTCGGTGAAGGCGACCGGCGGCAGCCTGGTGCCGCGGCCGAGCCGGTAGCCGCCGTAGGGGCCTCTGGCCGACTCGACGGGGATGCCCGCCTCCCGCAGGATCCCGACGTACCGGCGGGCGGCGCGCTCGGTCACGCCCAGGGCCGCGGCCAGCTCCCCGGCCGTCACGCCGGGACGCTGCCGGAGGACCTCCATGGCGCGCAGGGCCCGCGCGGTGGGGCTGAGTTCGGTCGGCACCCGAGCAGATTAGAGCGGTTCCGGCAGGTACCGGAAGTAGAACGTCCGGAATACCGCCTACCGTGTGGCGTCATGACCGACTCCCGGGAAGACCCGCACGTCGAGGACGTGAGCGTGCGGCGGGCCACGTTCACCCGGCTGCGCGTGCGCGACGTCCGCGTGCGCGCGGCCGACCTGTCCGGCGTGCGGGTGCGCGGCGCCGAGCTCGTCGACGTCGAGATCAGCGGCGAGCTGCGGAACGTCGTGGTGAACGGCGTGGACATCGCCCCCCTCGTCGAGGCCGAGCTGAACCGCCGCATGCCCGAACGCGCCAAGATGCGCCCCGACGGCCCCGAAGGCTTCGGCGAGGCATGGGCGATCCTGGACCGCCTGTGGGCGGGCACCCTCGCCCGCGCCGCGACGTTCCCCGAGGCGGCGCTGCACCGCAGCGTCGACGGCGAATGGTCCTTCGTCCAGACGCTGCGGCACCTCAACTTCGCCTCGGCCGCCTGGGTCGGCCGGATGATCCTGGGCGACCCCTCGCCGTGGCACCCGCTCGACCTGCCGTGGGACGAGGCGCCCGGCTGGGACGGCGTCCCGTGGGACCGGGCGGCCCGGCCGCCGCTGGCGGAGGTGCTCGCCGTCCGCCGGGACCGCCGGGCGATGGTCGGCCGGGTCGTCGCCTCGCTCACGCCCGAGCTGCTCGGCTCACACGTCACCCGCGACGAGCCCGGCTGGCCGCGGCTGGCCGGATTCCCCCTCAAGGAGTGCCTGCACATCGTCCTGCGCGAGGAATGGGAACACCGGCTCTACGCGGAACGCGACCTGAACGCACTGGAGAAAGAAGACTGACATGGACATCCTGCTCATCGGCGGCCTCTGGCTCGACGCGTCCGCCTGGGACGAGGTGACGCCCGCGATCGAGGCGCTCGGCCACCGTCCCGTGCCGGTCGCCCTCCCCGGCCAGGGGGACGGGAACGCCGCCGCCACGCTCGCCGACCAGGTGGCGGCCGTGCTCGCCGCCGTGGACGCGGCCGACGGAACACCCCTGGTGGCCGGCCATTCCGCGGCGTGCACGCTGGCCTGGCTGGCCGCCGACGCGCGGCCGGACAAGGTGGGCAAGGTCGCCTTCATCGGCGGTTTCCCCGCCGCCGACGGCGACGCCTACGCCGACTTTTTCGAGGCCGTGGACGGCGTCGTGCCGTTCCCGGGATGGGCGCCGTTCGAGGGGCCGGACGCGGCCGACCTCGGCGAGGAGGCCAGGCGGAGGTTCGCCGCCGCCGCGGTCCCCGTCCCCGAGGGGGTGGCCAAGGGCGTGGTGCGGCTGACGGACGAGCGGCGGTTCGGGGTGCCGGCCGTCGTCGTGTGCCCCGAGTTCAGCCCCGCGCAGGCACGGGAGTGGATCGACGACGGCGACGACGCGGAGCTGGCCCGGGTCAAGCACCTCGACCTCGTCGACCTCGACTCCGGGCACTGGCCCATGTTCACCCAGCCGGTCGAACTGGCCCGCCTCCTGGCCGCCGCGGCCGACGGGACGCCGGACGGCTTGGCCACAAGGTAACCCTTCGTGTCCGAGGGCTTGACCGAGGGATGACGGGTCCGGACGCGTCCGGTTCATAGCCTTGTGCAATGGCAAGGCTGACATGGAGGGCCAAGTCGGTCCTGGTCGCCGTGCTCGTTCTGGCCGGCGGGGCCGCCGCCGCGGCCGGGGCCGTGTTCCTGAGCATGAGCAGCGAGGACGGCGCCGCTCCCGAGCCGGTGGTCGCGTGGCTGCACGGCTCGGGCTCGACCGCGCAGAAGGGCGCCATGGACGCCTGGACCGGCGAGTTCCAGCGCGTCCACCCCGAACTGCGCGTCGTCTACGAGGCCAACGGCTCCGACCGCGGCATCGAGGACTTCATCGCGGGCCGCAGCGCGTTCGCCGGCTCGGACGTGCCGATGACCCCGGAGGAGCAGGCGCGGGCCGACCGGCGCTGCGGCGGCCGGGCCGAGCACCTGCCGATGGTCGTCGCCCCGGTCGCGGTGGCCTACAACCTGACCTCCGTGCCCGGCCTGCGGCTGTCCCCGGCGACCCTGACCGGCATCTTCACCGGGCGCCTCACCAGGTGGAACGCCCGCGAGATCGCCGCCGACAACCCCGGCCAGCCCCTTCCTGGCACCCGCATCCACGTCTTCCACCGCTCCGGCCAGTCCGGCACCACCCAGAACCTCACCGAGTTCCTGCGGGCGACCGGCGGCTGGCCGCACCAGCCGTCCAGGACGTGGACCGGCGCCGGCCAGGGCGTCACCAGCTCCAGCGGCATGACCCAGGTGCTCCAGCACACCGGGGACTCCATCGGCTACGTCGAGTACGGCTTCGCGAGCAGCGCCCGCCTGAGCACCGCGGACGTGCGCAACGCCGCCGGGGAGTTCGTCGCGCTGTCGCCGGAGAACGCCAGCAAGGCCCTGCAGGGCGCCACGGTCGAGAGCGGCGAGCGCGGGCTGGTGCTGACGTTCGACCACAGGCGGCCGGTCCCCGGCGCCTACCCGATCGTGCAGGTCACGTACGAGATCATCTGCGCGGGCCGGGCGGACCCGCTGGCGCGCGCCTTCCTCGGCTACGCCGCCGGCGACGCCGGCCAGTCCTACCTGGCCCTGTACGGCTACGCCCCCCTGCCGCACGACCTGCTCGCCCAGGTACGCGCCCGCCTGGGAGCGACGAGCTGAACGGCCCGCGGGATTTCCGGAATAGGGCCCGCCGGCACGATTAGCCGGCCGCATCCGGTGAAGAGAGGACGCCATGAACGCGAACATCCGGTCGCGGGCCGCATGACCGGTCCAGGCGACGAGCAGCCCGTGGTCCTCGCCCCCCTGGCGGCCGCGGAGCACAGCGAACTGCTCGACACCACTCCCGGGTTGTGGGTGGACGACGGCGACGACGACGATCCGGTGCTGATGCGGGCCGACGGGCGGCCGGTGGACACCTGGCGGCAGCACTACCCCTACGACGAGCGCCTGTCCAGGGAGATCTACGAGCGGGACAAGCGGCTGCTGCAGATCGAGCTGCTCAAGCTGCAGTACTGGATCAAGGCCACCGGCCGCCGGCTGGTGGTGCTGTTCGAGGGGCGCGACGCGGCCGGCAAGGGCGGCACGATCAAGCGCTTCATGGAGCACCTCAACCCGCGCGGCGCCACGGTGGTCGCGCTGGAGAAGCCGAGCGAGCGCGAGCGCGGCCAGTGGTACTTCCAGCGCTACATCGCCCACCTGCCGGCCAACGGGGAGATCGTGCTGTTCGACCGCTCCTGGTACAACCGGGCGGGCGTCGAGCGGGTCATGGGCTTCTGCGACGTGCACGAGTACCTGGAGTTCATGGAGCAGGTGCCCCGCCTGGAGGACCTGCTGGTGGACTCGGGGCTGCACCTGGTCAAACTCTGGTTCTCGGTGTCGCGGGCCGAGCAGCGCACCCGGTTCATCATCCGCCAGGTGGACCCGGTGCGGCAGTGGAAGCTGTCGCCGATGGACCTGGCCTCCCTCCGCAGATGGGACGACTACACCCAGGCCAAGGAGGACATGTTCCTGCACACCGACACCGAGTCGGCGCCCTGGACCGTCATCAAGAGCAACGACAAGAAGCGCGCCCGGCTGGAGGCCATGCGCCACGTGCTCAGCCTCTTCGACTACGACGACAAGGACGACGAGGTCGTCGGCGTGCCCGACCCGCGGATCGTGATCTCGGCGGGGGACATCTTCGACGAGGACCATGTCGCCTCCCAGGGCACCGACCCGTGACCGTCAGGCGGCCGGTGGTCAGGGGGCCCTCGCCGCCCCCTGACCGGCCCGTCGTCAGGCGGGCAGGACGTTCTGGGGGTACTCGCCCTCGTAGTTGCCCGGGTTCTCGAAGACGAACACGATGTAGGTCTCGAACCCGTCGGGGCCCTGGCCGGCGACGCGGGCCGCGCCGACCCTCCTGGTGTCCTTCCAGACGAGCTGGCTGAAGTGGCCGGTCTTGGCCGGGTCGCCCGGCGGGTTCGCCCAGTTGTAGTCGGCGATCTCGTTGTACCAGGCGGTCACGGCGTCGCCGGCGGTCTTCGGCGTGGAGCCGGAGGACATGCCCCAGAAGATGTTCTCGCCGGTGGTGTCGCGCAGGCCGTCGTGGCCGGCCGACAGCTTCGCGTACTCCGAGCGCGAGGACGCGCGCTCCTTGGCGTACTCGACGAGCTTGGCGTCCATCTCCATGGGGGGCGCGTGGTGCTTGGCGCGGTAGGCGTTGGCCTCGTTCAGTGCCTCGGCCAGGAAGCTGTCGCTGGTCGCGTCCGGAAGAGCGGGACGGGTTCCGGCCATCACGATCACCTCGTCGTGAACGGGAGAAGTGGGGACCACCGAAGCCTGCGCCCGGGCGGGCCGCCGGTCAACGTCCGGATGCGGCCAGGGGCCCCGGCGAAAGGGCCGAATGAATTCCTGCCGTTGATTCTGAAATCAAATCCGGCGTGCTAGATTCGGGAGGCTTTAATGCTCGGGTAAGCATGAATTCCTGCTCATTGGAGAATGATGAGATCGCTGGTCGTCGAGCGTATTGAGATATTCGTCGTGGAATTGCCGTCCATCCGTTCGTTCAGCATTTCAGGCGGAAACGTCACCACCGAGGGGAAGCCCGCCGAGCGGGTTCTCGTCAAGGTGACGGCCGGCGGGGTGACCGGCTGGGGCGAGGCCACGCCGACGCCCGCCTGGACGTACGAGACCGTGGAGTCGATCTCGACGACGATCGCCGGCTACCTGGCCCCCGCCCTCCTCGGCCGCCCCGCCTGGGACCTGGACGGCGCCTGCGCGGCCTACGAGAAGGTGATCAACCGCGGGCTGACGATCGGGTCGCCCATCGCCAAGTCCGCGCTCGACATCGCCCTGCACGACCTGCTCGGCCGGGCCCTCGGGGTGCCCGTCGGCGTGCTGTGGGGCCAGCGCCGCCGCGACCGGATCACGCTCGGCTGGATCGTGGCCGGTCAGACGCCCGGCGAGGTGCGGCAGGCGGTCGAGGAAGGGCGGGCGGAAGGCTACCACGCGTTCAAGGTCAAGGTCGGCCTGCACGACGAGGCGACGGACCTGTCCGTCGTCGCCGCCGTCAGGGAGGCGGCCCCCGACGCCCCGCTGTGGGTGGACGCCAACCAGGCCTACACCGTGGACGGCGCGCTGCGCATGGCCCGCCGGCTGGCCGACCTGGACGTCACGGCGTTCGAGCAGCCGCTGCCCGCCAACGACGTCACCGGGCTGCGCCGCCTGCGCGACCACAGCCCGCTCCCGGTCGCGCTCGACGAGAGCCTGCGCCACCCCTCCGACCTGGCCACGTTCGTCAAGCTCGACGCCGTCGACATCGCCATCGCCAAGGTGCAGCGGTCGGGCGGGCTGACGTTGTCGCGCCGGCTGTGCCAGTTGGCCGAGGACGCCGGGCTGCGCATCATGGGCTCGGGGCTGACGGACACCGACCTGGGGTTCGCCGCCTCGCTGCACCTGTTCGCGGCGTTCGGCGTGGACACCCCGGTCGACCTCAACGGCCGCCAGTTCGTGCACTCGGCGTACGTCGGCGGCCCGACGGTGGAGGTCTCGGACGGGACGGCCCTGGTGCCCACCGGCCCCGGCCTCGGCGTCGAGGTGGACGAGAACGCCGTCCGCGCCCTGTCCACGGCCCACTGGACCGTCTGACGAACGAGAACCGGGACCGGGACACACGTCCCGGCCCCGTCCCGCGCGACGGTTGGTGACTACGGAGCCCGGACAGGTTGACACGAGCGCATCCGGCCTGCGGCAATCGCCCCGGGCCTCGTAGGCCAGGACTGCACTGGGGCGGCCCAACGCTTGGCTTGCCCGTCACCATGCTGACGCTGTCAGTGTCGTCACGCGCGAGCGAACGGGCCTATAGCGGCTCCACAGCGGATCCAAAGCGGGAGCGGGCATAGTCGGTGATCAGCCCGTCCGGCTGGACGCGGCAAGCGGTTCACCGGCGCCGGCCAAGGGCGCCGGCGGGCCCGAAGCCGATTGTCTGGACGGCCGAAGGGGCTGGCTGACAATCAGCGGTTCGGTGAGGCTGAGGTCCCGTCGGCGACACGACGACGCGGGGGAGTGTCGATGCGGCGGCTGACCGGGCGGGGCGGCCCGCGTTGTGCACTGAATCCGTGCCCGCCCCGGGGGCGGTCGGGAGGTCGTACATCAACAGCGACGAGAGGTGACGGCATGACCAAGACGACGCTCAGAATCACCGCGATCGGGCTGCTGACCGCAGCCGGACTCGCCCTGGCCGCCGGCCCCGCAGCCGCCAAGGAGGAACCCTGGCCCAGCTCGGGCGGGATCGCCCCGATGGGCGACGACTACTGGCCGCACAGCGGCGGGTGAGGTGTGCGACCCGGGCCGGACTTCCGGCACGAACCCTGATGCGCGGACAAAGTGATGGCATATGCGGCGGCGAACCGTCGCTGCGAATCCGCGGGCGCTCGACTTCCGAAGATCAGACAAACACGGGACGGTGTCATGCTCAAACTCAAGGCCGTGATCGCAGCGATCGTCATGGCGCTCCTCGCCAATTCGTTGATCGTGACCCCGGCCGCTCATGCGGCCACCAGCGGCGAATGGAAGACGTACGGCCCCTACAGCTTCGTGTTCGACCTCCCGAACAAGCTGTGCATGCTGTCCATCTCCGACGGCAAGACCTATGAGGGGAACTGCGCGCAAGGCGGCACCAGAGCCCGTTGGCACGTCCGCTACAACACGGTCACCCACATGGTCGTACTCCACAACGTCAACTACGACAAATGTCTGAATGTCGACAGCAGCTTCACCGTCAGCACCGGCCCCTGCGGCAACGTCTGGAGCCAGCAATTCAACGAGGAAAAGATCTCGGACGGCACCAGTCAACACAGTGGCCGCTATTGGTACCATCCGGTGGCTGACGCGAGCAAATGCCTCCTGAGAGGCTGGCGCGTCGGCTCCTGCAGCGAAAACGGCGCCATATATTATCAATACTACAATGCGCCGTAAGTAACCTCTGTGGCGGCCCGATGAATGGGGGCCCCGCTGCGTGTGCCGTCCACGAGCGGGGCCCTTGCACCCCCTTCGCATGGAGAGTGCCGCGGGATCGGGCCGGGCTTCGGTCTCAGCGCAGCCAGTCGTCCAGATGTGCGGCGACGAAGTCGTCGTCCACCAGCCACGGATAGGCCGCGCTCACCCGCGCGATCTCCTCGGCCTGCCCCGGTGACAGGCCCTCGTCCGGGTCCAGGCACCACGTCCCGGCCAGCAGGCCCTGGCGGCGCAGCACCTCGTGCACCCCGGCGATGCAGCCGCGGAAGCCGCCCGCCACGTCGAACACCGCGCCGTTGGCGTCGGTGAGGTCGCCGGCGCGGGCCAGCAGGGAACGCAGCACCTCGTCGTCCCCCGCCCACGCCCGGCGCACCTCGTCGAACATGAGCACCGCCGCCCGCGTCCACACCGCCCACTGGCCGAGCAGCCCGCCGACGATCCGGCGGCCCGCGACGGGGGAGAGCAGGTCGGCCAGGATGTTGTCGTCGTTGCCGGTGTAGAGCGCGATGTCGTCGCCGCGCCCGGACGCCGCCACCGCCCTGACCACGTCGAGCGTGCGATACCGGTCGAAGGGCGCCATCTTGATCGCCACCACCGACTCCTGCTCGCTCAGCGACCGCCAGAACGACGGGCCGAGCCGGCGTCCGCCCACCGCCTCCTGGAGGTAGAAGCCGATCACCGGCAGCACCTCGCCCACCGCCCTGGCCCGCGCCAGCAGCTCCGGCTCGCCCGCCCCGGGCACCTGGGGCGACAGCAGCACGGCGTGGTAGCCCAGCGAGGCGGCGAGCTCGGCCTCCGCCACGGCCTGGGCGGTGTCGCCGCACGCGCCCGCGACCATGACGAACGGCCGCCCCGCCTCCTTCGCCACGACCTCGGCGGCCAGCTCCAGCACCGGCCGCAGCAGCCCCGCCCGGCGGATCTCGAACTGCGTCGTGTGCACCGCCACGGCCGCGCCGCCCGCTCCCGAGGCCAGGTAGTAGCGGGTGAGCGCGCGCTGGCGGCGCTCGTCCAGGACGCGCCCGGCGGTCAGCGCCAGCGGGTGGGCGGGGATGACCGTCCCCTCCCGCAGCAGGCCGATCGACATGTCAGAACCTCCCGTCGCGTACCGCGAACTTGGTCGGCTTGCCCGACAGGGGCAGCCCGCGCGACAGCCAGCCGGCCTGCCACCCGATCAGGGTGTCCAGCGGCACGTCCGGGTAGCCGAACAGGCCGTGGCAGCGCGAGGCGTCGCTGAGCAGCGCGGTGCCGCTCTCGCCGCCGGTGAAGGACGCCCTCGTCCCCATCGCGGCGGCCAGCCGGGCCGCCGTGCGCCGCACCGAGGCGGTCTCCGGGCCGGTCAGGTTCAGGGTGAACGCCTCCGGGGCGCGCGCGTGGCGCAACGACCGCAGCGCGACCTCGTTCGCGTACCCCTGCCAGACGACGTTGACGTGCCCGGTGGTGAGGTCCACCGGCTCGCCCGCCGCCACGGTGGCCGCGAGGTCGGCCAGCACGCCGTAGCGCAGGTCCACCGCGTAGTTCAGGCGCAGGATCGCGACCCTGGTGCCGTACGCCGCGGCGGCGTGCTCGAAGACGCGTTCCCGGCCCAGGCAGCTCATCGCGTACTCGCCCACCGGGTCCGGCCGGTCCTCCTCGGCGCTGCCGCCGCCGGCCACGTCCACCAGCGGGTACACGTTGCCGGTGGAGAACACCGCGATCGCCGAGTCGCGGTAGCGCCGGGCCACGGCGGCCGGGAGCGCCGCGTTGACCGCCCACGCCTGGTACGGCGCCGCCGACGTGCCGAACTTGGCGCCCGCCATGAACACGACGTTGGCCGCGTCCGGCAGCCCGGCCAGGTCGCCGCCGGACATCAGGTCGGCGGCGACCACCTCGACGCCCTCGTCGGCCAGCGCCCGCGCCGCCCGGCCGTCCGACCAGCGGGACACGGCGTACACGCGGGCCGAGCCGCGGCCCGCCGCCTCCAGGGCCCGCCGGGCCAGCCGGACCAGGCTCGGCCCCATCTTGCCGCCCGCGCCGAGCACGACGAGGTCGCCGTCGAGCCCGGCGACGTCGGCGGCCAGCGCGGCCGACGGGGTGGCCAGCCGGTCCTCCAGCTCCTGCTCAGAGGTGAACACGCGGGGCTCCTTCGGGTCGCCGGTAGGCCACGCCCATCCGGTCCAGCAGGGGGAGGTGATCGGCCAGCCGCCGGGTGAAGCCGCCCAGGTCGCGGCCCGCCGACCAGGCGGCCTCGGCCACGGCGCACAGGCGCGGGAAGGCGTTGTGGTCGAAGCGTTCCCTGGTGGGCAGGTACTCGCCCCACAGCTGGGCCTGCATGCCGAGCACGGAGTCGCCGGCGTCGTACCCGTAGACCGTCTCCAGGGGGAGCGGCCCGGAGATGCTGACCGGCTCGCCCGGGGCGTCGGACTCGGCGTAGTCGAGGTAGGTGTGCGTATGCGGCGCGGCGACCACGTCGTGCCCGGCGCGCAGGGCCGCCTCGATCCGGTCCACGCCCCGCCAGGCCATGATCACCATGTCCTCGGGCGGGTCGTGGTCGAGCATGTCGTCCCAGGCCACCGCGCGGCGGCCGAGCCCGCGCAGGTGCCCGGCCAGCAGCCGGCCCCACCAGCCGAGCAGGGCCCGCGGCCCGTCGAGCCCGGCCTCGGCGACCCGCCGCGCGGCCTCGGGGTCGGCGGCCCACTCGCCGGCGCGCACCTCGTCCCCGCCGATGTGCACGTACCGGGACGGGAACACCTCGCACAGCTCGTCGAGCACGTCGCGGGCGAACCCGGCGGCCCGCTCGCCCACGTTGAGCACGTGGGAGGAGATGCCCCACGACGTCCGCACCTGGACGGGCGTCCCGGAGGGGTGGCCCAGCCACGGGCAGGCGGCGATGGCGGCCTGCGAGTGGCCGGGGAACTCGATCTCGGGGACCACGCTCACGCCGCGCGCCGCCGCGTAGGCCACCAGGTCGCGCAGCTCCCGCTGGGTGTAGAAGCCGCCGTGCGGGACGCCGTCGAACCGGCCCTCGCGGGCGTGCCCGGCCGGCGACTCGGCGCGGCGGGCCCCGGCCTCGGTCAGCCGCGGGTGCGCGCGCACCTCGAACCGCCAGCCCTGGTCGTCGGTCAGGTGCAGGTGCAGCACGTTGAACTTGTGCAACGCCAGCAGGTCGACGTACGAGCGCAGGAAGGACATCGGACGCCACCAGCGGGCCACGTCGATCATCACGCCGCGCCAGGCGTACCTGGGCACGTCGCGCACCGTCCCGCAGGGCACGCCGCCGGGGCCGTCGAGCTGGCGCAACGTCTGCACGCCCCAGCGCAGCCCGGCGACGTCCGCCGCGGCGACGACGGCCCGCTCCGGGGTGACGTCGAGGGTGTAGCCCTCCGCGCCGAGCGACGGGTCCGGCACCAGGCGCAGCTCGATCTCGCCGGAGGCGTCGCCGCCGGTGGCCGGTCCGAGCAGCTCCCTGGCCAGGGCGGCGTGCGGCCCGCGCACCGGCGCGCGCACGCCGGGCTGGAACGTTCCCTCGCCCCGGCGTACCGAGGCGGCCAGGGGGATCACCGTCCCAGCACCGTTCGGAAGGCGGCCAGGGCCTCGCCGACGGGCGCCGCGTCGGGGTACCAGGCGCGTTCCCACTCCAGCGCCAGGAAGCCCGCGTAGCCGATCCGGTCCAGCTCGGCCAGCACGCCCGGCACGCCCACCGCGCCCTTGCCCGGCAGCACCGGCGCGAGGTCGGCGGGCGAGGCCGCGTCCTTGATCTGCACGTGCCGCAGGTACGGGCCCAGCGCGTCCGCGGTGGCCGCGGCGCTCTCGCCGGCCCGCCACGGGTTGACCACGTCCCACAGCGCGCCGACGCGCGGCGAGCCGACCCCGGCCAGCACGCCGGCGACCGCCTGGCCCGTCAGGAACACGTCGTGCGTCTCCAGCAGCACGTCCACGCCGTTGTCCGGCAGCCGACCGGCCACGTCCGCGAGCCTCCGAGTCGCGGCGGCGGCCGGGTCGTCCTGCCCTTCGACCCCGCCGAAGACCCGCACGTACGGCGAGCCGAGCGCTTCGGCGATCTCGACGTGGCGCAGCACCTCGGCCACCGGGTCGCCGTCCGGCCGGGCCACGCGGGTGTAGGAGCACACGGCGACGATCCCGATCCCGGCGGCGGCGAACGTCCGGGCGATCGAGCGCAGCTCGGCGTCGGGGGTGTCCGGCGCGACGATCTCACCTTCGGCGCAGCGCAGCTCGACGGCGGCGCAGCCGTACCGGGCGGCGGTGGCGACGACCTCCTCGGCCGGTGCGCCCGGCATGCCGAGCGTGCTGAACGCGAGCGGGTTCATGACTGTCCCTTCACTGTGACGGTGGAGCCCCGGCGGGCGGACTCGTAGACGGCCAGGGCGACGTCGAGGACCGACAGGGCGTACTCGGCGGTGACCTCGGGGGCGGTGCGGCCGGCGCAGGCCCGCGCGAAGTCGGCGAGCTGCGCGGCGAACGCGGTGGCCATCTCGCCGATGCCGGGCGCGGCGACCTGAGTGGCGACGCCGCCCCGGAAGGACCAGACGCCCTCGCCGCGGCTGATGCGCAGCGCGCCCTCGCCGCACACGATCTCCGCCTCGTCGGTGAACGGCAGGCCGGTGCCGGTGACCGAGATCGTCGACCGGGTGCCGTCGGCGTGCCGGGCCAGGGCGACCGCCTCGGTCTCCACCGACCCGCCGGCGGGCCCGGCGACGTGCGCGGTGACCTCCGCGATCGGCGAGCCGACCAGCATCTGAAGCTTGTCGATGCTGTGCGTGCCGACGTTGAGCACGATGCCGCCGCCGGCCATGTCGGCGTCGAGGAACCAGCGGGGGCGCGTCGGGTCGGCGTAGTCGGCGGTGCGCCGCTCGGCGGCCACCACGACCTGGCCGAGCTCGCCCGAGGCGAGGAACCCGGCCGCCGCGCGCAACATCGGGACGAAGCGCAGCACGTGCCCGACGGCGAACACGACGCCGGCCGCCCGGCACGCCTCGATCATGCGGACGGCGTCCTCGCGGGTGGTGGCGATCGGCTTCTCCACGAGCACGTGCAGCCCGGCCGCGGCGGCGTCGAGGGTGATCGGGGCGTGCAGCGCGTGCGGCACGGTGATCACGACCGCGTCGAGGCCGCCGGCGTCGAGCATCGCCCGGTGGTCGGTGAAGACGCGGGCGCCGGCCTCGGCGGCCAGCTTCTCGGCCGCCTCGGCCCGGACGTCGCACACCGCGGCGACCTTCACCTGCCCGGCGCTCTGGCGGGCGGCGGCCACGTGGAACTCCGCGATGGTGCCCGCGCCGATGACGCCCAGGCGCAGCCCGGATGTTGTGGTCACGATTTCCTTTCCGGATCGGACATGGGCTCTGTCAGCCCTTGAGACCCGCGGACATGGTTCCGCGGACGAAGTAACGCTGGGCCAGCACGAACACCACCAGCATCGGCAGCAGGCTCATCATCGCCGCGGCCGTCACCAGCTGGTCGTTGCCGACGAACTGCCCCTTCAGGCTCAGCACGCCGACCGGCAGCGTGTAGTTCTCCGGCGAGGTGAGGTAGATCGTGGGCTCCAGCACGGCCTTCCACGAGGTGGTGAAGGTGAAGACCGCGAGCGTGGCCAGGGCGGGCTTGGCCAGCGGCAGGTGGATGCGCCAGAACACCTGCCAGGGGTTGGCGCCGTCGAGGCCGGCCGCCTCCTCGAAGTCCTTGGGGATGCCGAGGAACGTCTGCCGCATCAGGAAGATCCCGATCGGCGTGGCCAGCCAGTACGGCACGATGAGCGGCAACATCGAGTCCAGCCAGCCCAGCGAGCGGAACAGCAGGAAGTTCGGGACGATCGTGATGACGGTCGGCAACATCATCGTGCCCAGGGCCATCGTCAGCAGCGCCTGCTTGCCCGGCAGCCGCATCCTGGCCAGGGCGTGCCCGACCATGGCGCTGGTCAGCACGTTCCCGGCCACCGCGAGCACCGCGATCACCAGGCTGTTGGCCAGGTAGAGCCCGAACGGCGTGCGCCGCCACACCTCGGCGTAGTTGTCCCACTGGACCGGGTCGGGGATCCACGCGGGCGGCACCTGGATGTACTGGGCGAAGCTCTTGAGCGAGTTGCCCAGCGCCGCGGCGAACGGCAGCAGCATGACCGCCGCCCCCGCCAGCACCAGCACGTACGAGACGGTCTTACGCATAGTGCACCCACCTGCGCTGGAGCCGGAACTGCACCAGGGTCAGCGCGAGCACCAGCACGAACAGCACCCACGCCACGGCCGAGGCGTAGCCCATCTGGAAGAACTGGAAACCCTGCCGGTAGAGGTAGAGCACGGTCAGCTCGCTCGCGCCGTGCGGCCCGCCGTCGGTCATCACGAAGACCTGCTCGAACGACTGCAGCGTCTCGATGGAGGTGAGCACCAGCACCAGGAACGTGGTGCCGGAGATGCCCGGCAGGGTGATGTAGCGGAACCGGTTCCAGGCCGACGCGCCGTCGATCTTGGCGGCCTCGTAGCGCTCCTCGGGGATGGCCTGCAGGCCCGCCAGGAAGAGCACCGTCATGTAGCCGACGCCCTTCCAGACCGCGACCGCCGCCAGCGTGGGGATCACCAGCGCCGGATCCTGCAACCAGTTCTCGGCCGGCAGCCCGAGGAAGCCGAGCACCTGGTTGGCGATGCCGGTCTGCGGGTTGAAGACGGCGTCGGCCACGTAGGCGACGACCACCCACGAGGAGACGACCGGCACGAAGTAGGCCGCGCGGAACAGCGCCATGCCGCGCAGCCGCTGGTTGAGCGCGACCGCCAGGGCGAGGGCCAGCGCCGTCTGCGCCGGTACGAACAGCACCGCGAAGTAGGCGGTGTTGCCCAGCGTGCGCCAGAAGACCGGGTCGCCGAACAGCCGGGTGAAGTTGCCGAACCCGACGAACCTCGGCGCCGACATCAGGTCGTACTCGGTCATGCTGAAGAACAGCGAGGCCAGCAGCGGCCAGGCGGCCAGCGCGACCAGGTGCAGGAGGTAGGGCGAGGCGAACGCGAAGGCCCAGGCCCGCTCGCCCGTGCGCCGCCGCCGGGCGGGCGGCCGCGGCTCGGCGGCCACCTGCCCGGAGCGCCTGGTGAGCACCGTCACTGCGTCTTCCCGGCGTAGAAGCGGTCGATGACCTCCTGGGCCTCCTTCTGTCCGGTCTGCAGCGCGGTGGCGACCGGCGTGGCGCCCGACAGGGCCTCGTTCATGCGCTTGGCCAGGGCCTCGGTGTACTCCGACCACACGGCGTTGGTGCCGAGGTCGGTGGCCGCGTCCAGCGACTCCAGGAAGACCGGGCCGCGGTCGGCGGGCAGGGCCGTGGCGGCGACCTTCTTGTTGATCGGGATCGCCTCGCCCAGCTCGGCCCACTTGCGCTGCGGGCCCTCGCCGGAGAAGAAGGTGATCCACTTCCACGCCGCGTCGGCCTGCGCGGGGGAGGCGCCCTTGCCGACCACCCAGGAGTTGACGATCGCGACGTTGCCGCGCCCGGCCGGGCCCTTCGGCAGCGGCGCCACGCCGAAGTCGACGCCCGCGCTCACCGCGGGCAGCGTCCGGGCGTAGATGCCGTACGACATGGCGACGCGGCCGGTCGCGAACAGCGTGTGCACCACGCCCTTGCCCATGGCCTCGGTGGTCACGTAGTCGGGGGCGAAGCCGTCCTTGCCCATCGCGTGCAGCATCCAGTCGAGCGCGGCCGTGGACTGCGGGCTGTCGACGACGACCTTGCGGCCCCCGTCGGCGACGACGTCGCCGCCGAACGCCTTGACGATGGGCCACCAGCTCTCGGTGAACCCCGGCGAGTACGCGCGGAAGCCGTAGGTGTCGGGCTTGCCGTCGCCGTTGGCGTCCTTGGTGAGCTTCTTGGCCGCGGCGGCCAGGTCGTCGTAGGTCCACTCGGCCGTCGGCTCGGCCACCTTGGCCTCGGCGAACAGCTTCTTGTTGTAGAAGAGCACCGGGGTCTGGGCGCCCTGGGGGAAGCCGAAGACCCGGCCCTGGGCGTCGCGGTTCAGCTCGATGCCGGAGAAGTCGGCGGCGTTGACCGTCTTGACCCGGTCGCTCAGGTCGGCGAGCGCGCCGCGGGCGGCGAACTCCTGCACGAGCACGCCGTCCGACAACCACACCTGGGGCGCCTGGCCGCCGGCGATCTGCGTCCTGAGCCGCTCGAAGAACTTGACGTACGGCGCGACCTCCAGCTGCACCTTGATCGACGGGTTGGCGGCCGTGAACTCCTTGACGAGCTCCCGCATGGTCGTGTCGGCCGGGTCGCCCGCGGCGGCGTAGAAGCCGAGCTTCAGGGTGACCGCCCCGGAGTCGTCGGCCGGGCCGCCGCACGACGCCGTGCCGGCCACGGTGAGGACGGCCGCCGCGGCAGCGGCGAGCACGCGCACTCTCATTGGGTCCTCCAACAGGAACGAAGAGGGGGGAAGGGGGGTGAGGGGGAGGCCGCCGTCACGTCGGGACGCGGACCTCGACCAGGCTGCCGGAGGCGGCTCCGCAGGAGGCGCGGACGGCCAGGCGGGGCTGCAGCACGACCCGGCAGACGGGGGCGGCGGGGCCGAGCTCGATCCGGCGCAGCAGCAGCTCGGTCGCCATCCGGCCGACCTCGGCCTTGGGCGGCGAGACCGCGGTGAGCGGCACCTCCGACAGGTCGGCGACCTCGTCGTCATAGGCGACGACGGCGATGTCGTCGGGCACGGTCAGGCCGACCCGGCGCAGGTAGGGCAGCAGCGCGGTGGCCTCGCGGTCGCCGAGGCACACCACCGCGCGCACCTTCTCGGCGACCAGCGTGTTGGCGTAGGCCAGCATGTCGGGGCCGGTCCAGACGGGCTGCCTGGCCACGGCCTCCGGGATCTCCGGAAGCCCGAGGTCGGCGACGGCCTGGCGGTATCCCGCGAAGACCTGCTCGGAGCTGGCGGTGCCGATGCGGCCGAGGTAGCCGATCCTGCTGCGGCCGAGCCCGCTCAGGTGCTGCACCGCCGCGTAGCCGCCGCCGTGCACGTCGGTGCAGACGTAGGAGGTCGGGTCGGCCGGGCGGGGGTCGGCCGGGCGGCGTTCCACCAGCACGTACGGCACGGGCAGCCCGCGCAGGCGGGCCAGGTGGGCGTCGGGGTCGGCGGCGAGGTGCAGGTTGGGCACCAGCAGCAGACCGGCCACGCCGACGTCGACGAGCTGCTGGATCTGCCCGGCCTCGACGTCGGGGTCGTAGTTGGAGCAGGCCAGCACGAGCTGCACGCCGGCGGCGGTGGCCGCCCGCTCGATGCCCTGCACGACCTGCGGGAAGTAGTAGGTGTTCGACGGGACGAGCGCGCCGATGAGACGCGGCCTGGCCCCCGGGGTGACGGAGCTGGTCACGAAGGTGCCCGACCCCTGCCGGCGCCGGACGAGCCCCTCCTCGACCAGGAGGTCGACCGCGCGGCGCACGGTGTTGACCCCGACCGAGTAGGTCTGCGCCAGCTCGGACTCGGTCGGCAGCCGGCCGCCGACCGGCCAGCGGCCCTGCACGATCTCCTGCCGCAGGCGCGCCGCGAGGGTGCGGAATCGCCTTCCCCTGGGGAGGGAATTCATTCCTTCAGGTGGCTCCATAACGGGATTCTTCTCGCCATTCCAAAGTAATGTCAACCCTTAATTCACTCCGTTATTCGCGGCATATTAGGAATGAATTCCCTCCATTGGGGGTCACCAGCGGGCCGTGACGTCCTTGTCGCGGTCGTAGGCGGCGGCCCAGTAGTGGCCCGCGGCGGTCAGGCGGTGACCGGCGAAGCCCACCTCGCCGGTCGGCTGCTTCAGCGCCTCCGACGTCGCGGTGGCCCAGCCGTCGGCGCCCGCGGTCACCGTCACGTAGCGGCCGGCGGAGAAGGTGAACCGCCCGCGCACCGTGGCGGCCACCGGCTGCCCGCTCTCCTTGTCCACCACCCGCAGCCGTACGCGGGCCGCGCCGCCCTCCACCGTCACCGCCATCGACTGCACGACCATGGGCCGCAGGCCGCTCGCGCCGGTCGTCACGGTCACCGGGGCCGAGGGCGGGCCGCGGTGACCGGCCACGTCCACCGGCACGACCCGGTAGTGGTAGGTGGTGGCGGGCAGCAGGCCGGTGTCGGTGTGGGTGAGGCCGCGGGCCTTCCCGGCGAGCGTGCCGGGGCCCGGGGTGAAGCCCGCCTCGGTCGAGCGGTGCACCTCGTAGTGGGCGACCTCGGTGTCGTCGCGCGCCCGCCCGTACGTCAGGTCCACCGTGGCGTGGCCGAACGCCACGGCCCGCGGCGGCGAGGCCACGCCCGTGGGCGGCCCGGAGTCGGCGGGCGGCTCGGGCCACCTGGCCGATGGCCCCCAGACCGTGGGCAGCTCCCGGTAGGAGTCGTAGTGGTGCAGCGCGATCCCGGCGAAGGCCGGGCTGCCCCCGAACGCCTGGGAGACCTTGGCCAGCTCGGCCTCCAGCACGTCCCTGCCCTCCTCGCGGAAGGTGATGCTGGAGGGGTCGCCGCTGGTCGCGATGTCCAGCGTCTCCACGCCGACCACCACCGACAGCGGCTTGCCGATCCGCTCGGCGTAGGCCAGCTCGCCGGCCGCCTGCGCGATGATGCCGGCGCCGCCGTCCGCCTGGTCGCGGTAGTCCATGATCGCGATGTAGTCGCTGAGGTCCTGGACGTGCTCGGCCAAGGTGCGGGTGGTCCCGCCGTAGGTGATGCCGGTGCAGCAGGCGGAGGTGTCCAGCCAGCGCGGCACGGCCGGGCCGAACAGCAGCGGCTGCCCGGAGGCGTCCCGGCGGGCGATCATCGCGCGCAGCGTGTCCAGCCACTGGATCTGCACGTCGGGCTTGCCGCTGGTGAACCAGGGCAGGCTGTACGGCTCGATGTCGACGTTGATGCCGTCGAACCGCTCCGCCGGCTTGGCGGACAGGTTGTAGTCGAGCACCCGTTCCATCTCCCCGACGGCCCGCTCGCGGTAGCGGGACAGCGCCCCCAGGTACGGCGGCCGCGTCCCGCCGGCGACGGTGGCGTGCACCTTCATGCCCCGGCCGTGCGCCCAGGCCACCAGGTCACGCAGCCCGGGACGCGCGTCCTCGATCATGTCGCGCCCGGCGTAGGTGTCCACGCCCAGGTAGAGCGTCGACCCGGCGGGCAGGACGGTCTCCAGCAGGCGGCGCGATCCAGGGTTGAGCACCAGGTTGTAGGACGCCTTCTCCCAGATCCACATCGCCCGGTCCTGCCGGTGCGGCACCGGGGCCTGCCCGCGCGCCGCGCCGAGCGCCACATACGTGGTGGACGACCTGGACACGTGGCCGCGCGCGTCCACCGCCTCGGCCTCCAGGCTCGCCATCACGTCGCCGTACCTGGCCGGGTTCAGCAGCGTGACGTAGCGCCCCCGCGCGCCGGCGGCGGGTTGCCAGGGGCCGCCGTTGACGCGGACCCGGACCGAGCGCACGTCCGCGCCGGCCACGTCCACCCGGACCGGCGTGGGACGGGTGAGCCGGGCCCCGTCGGCGGGCTCGGCGATCGCCACGCGCGGGGCCCTGGCCTGCGGATTGTCCACGCGCAGGGTCAGCGGCGGCGACCAGGCGCCGTAGCGGGTGTCGGCGGCCGTGGCCTTGGCGTAGACCTCGATCTCGCCGTCCAGGGCGCCGGTGTCGAGGTCGTAGGACCAGGTTCCGCTGTCGTCGGCGTCGGGGTCGGTGACCTCGGCCCGCTCTACGCGCTCGCCGTCCACCACGACGGACACGTCGTAGGCGGTGGTGAAGCGGCCGGTCAGCCGGATCAGGCCGGGGGCGGGCTCGGCGGAGTCGATCACCACCGACGGCGGGTCCGCCGCGCTCGCCACGGCCGGTGCGGCCACTGTGAACGGGACGGCGAGCGCGAGCGCGCCCGCGATTCTCCATAGCCGTGAGGGCATGAAGCCACCTCCATAGGAATGAATTAACGCCGGAAACGGATATGTCCGGACATTGAATCCATGAGATGGCGAAACGATAGCCCCGAATTTCCAGAAGAAGAATGGCATGAATTCCGGCCGCCGAATCGCGGGCCCCTCGCCGACGCCGAAGGCGGGTGGGATCCCTCTGACGGGGGAGGAGGTTCGCGCGCGGTGGGGAGGGGCGGGCGCCGGGCGGTCCCTAGCGTTGCGGGCATGGTCGACTCTCATCACCCGCGGCGCTGGCCGGCGTACGGGCTTGCGGCGCTGATGCTCGGGTACGCGGCGGGCAAGGCCGCCTTCGCCGTCCAGGGCAGGCTCGGTTTCCCCGGCGGGCCGCCCGTGCCGGCGGCCGAGGCCGCGCGCTACTTCCTGGACCCGTCACTCGCGCAGGGGTTCGCGGCGGCCTCCGGGGTGCTGGGGGCCTGTGTCGCCGTGGCCACCGTCACGGCCGCGGGCCGCCGGCTGCCGCGGGCCGCGATGCTCGCCGTGCTGGCGGTGATGCTGGCGGCGCTCGGCGGAGGCGCGGGCATCATGATCCTCGACGGGTTCGTCGGCCTCGGCGTCGGCTGGCGCTGGTACCACGGGATCATCGGGCTCGTCGTGGCCGGCCTGGCCGCCGGGACGGCCCGGTCCTACTGGACGGCCACCCGCCCCGCCCGCCCGAGCCCCGGCTCGGCCCGGTCAGCCCCGTGAGAAGGCCGCGACGAGTTTCTCCGTGGTCAGGATGGCGTGGGCGAAGGTGGGACCGTTGAGCTCGTGCGCGGCGTGCAACATCTCCGGCAGGTACGCGGCGGTCGCGTCGCGCACCAGCGTCACGTGGTAGCCCAGCTCCATGGCGAACCGCCCGGTGGACTCCACGCACGTGTTGGCCAGCACGCCCACGGCCACCACGTGCGTGACGCCGCGCTGCCGCAGCTGGAGGTCCAGGTCGGTGTTGGCGAACCCGCTCTGCGCCCAGTGCTCGGCGGCGACGACGTCGCCCTCCTCCGGCTGGAGGTCGGGATGGAACTCCCCGCCCCACGAGCCGCGGGCGAAGGTGTGCCGCTCCTGGATGCCGTGCTGCGTCGGGTTCGGATGGGCCCAGCCCTCGTAGTCGCCCGGCTGCCAGCGGCGGTGCGGGACGAACACCACCCGCACGCCGGCCGCGCGCGCCGCGGCGATCACCGCCCGCAGGTTGTCCAGCAGGCCGATCGCCTGCGCCACCGGCCCGAGCCGCGGCCACACCTTGCCGCCCTCGGAGATGAAGTCGTTGTACGGATCGACCAGCAGCACCGCGGTGCGGCGCGGGTCGTAGGACTCGGTCATGGCCGCCCTCCTCAGTTGCCGGTGGTCAGGACCATGCGGAAGCGGGCCTGCCCGGACATCATCCGCTGGTACGCCGTCGCGGCCTCCTCCAGCGGCACCTCCTCCGTCCAGGCGCGCACGCCGCTCCGCGCGGCGAACCTCATGGTGTCCTGGGTGTCCACGGCGATGCCGGAGGCGTGCCCGTAGACCCGACGGGCGCCGCCGACGAGCTGCAGCGGAGTGACGGCGAGCGGGTCGGTGTCGATGCCGACGGTGATGAGCTCGCCGCGCCGGCCCAGCCCGTCGATCGTGCCGGACATCGCCGCCGAGCTGGTCACCGTCGCCAGCACCACCTTGGCCCCGCCCCGCGCCAGCAGCGCGTCGGCGGCCTGCTCGGCGGCGCCGTCGATGTAGTGGGCGGCGCCGAGCTCGCGGGCCAGCGGCTCCTTGTCGCTCCCGCGCGCGATGGCGACCGTGTCGAAGCCCATCCGCGCGGCGAACTGCACGCCCAGGTGGCCGAGGCCGCCCAGCCCGAGGATCGCGACGGTGTCGCCAGGCCGCGCCGAGCTGCGCCGCAGCGCGTTGAACACGGTCACGCCCGCGCAGGCCAGGGGCGCCGCCTGCACCGCGGTCAGCTCGTCGGGGATCGCGGCCAGCGCGACGGCCGGCGCCACGACCGAGTCGGCGAACCCGCCCGGGTAGGCGGCGCCCGGCACCTGGAGCTCGGGGCAGAGCACCCCGTCGCCCTCCCGGCAGGCGTCGCAGTGGCCGCAGCTCCCGCCGTACCAGCCGACCGCCACCCGGTCGCCCACGGACCAGCCCGCGACGCCGTCGCCGATCGCGTCGACGCGTCCGGCGATCTCGTG
This sequence comes from Nonomuraea sp. NPDC050227, assembly GCF_044459705.1. Taxonomy (NCBI): domain Bacteria; kingdom Bacillati; phylum Actinomycetota; class Actinomycetes; order Streptosporangiales; family Streptosporangiaceae; genus Nonomuraea; species Nonomuraea sp. NPDC050227. The sequence continues at coordinate 90,003 of NZ_JBITJF010000013.1, forward strand.
CCCCGGCGTGACGGGGAAGGCGGTGCCCGGGAGCGCGCCGCCGATGATCAGTGCGTCGGAATGGCACACCCCGCACGCCTCGACGGTGATCCGCACCTGGCCGGGGCCCGGTTCGCGGGTCCGCGCCGGGGCCTGGGCCAGGGCGCCGCCGGGCTCGGCGGCCTGGATGGAACGGTGCAGGGCAGAAGACGGCATGGCGTCTGCTCTTTCTTCGTACGGGACGCGGCGGCCTCACCGGGAGGCCCTCACAAGGCCACCTTTTCCACTTCCGCCTCGTTTACCCCACCGGCACGGCGAAGGCCCGGGACCCTGACGCGGGTCCCGGGCCTCAGGGGCCGCCGGTCAGCCCGCCGGGACGACCGGGACGCCGCCGAAGGTCACCACCAGGCGGCCGTCCGAGGCGAAGGACCAGTTCAAAGCGCCGCCGTAGGCCGAGCAGCGGGAGCCGTTCGAGCCGGACCAGAACTGGTTGGACGCGTCCGCGGAGCCGACGATCTTGTCGTTGGCGCCGCTGCCGGAGCGGCACGAGGTGTTGTCGCGGAACACCGAGGTGCCGCCGTCGAAGGAGAAGTTGCGCTCGGCGTTGTCGACGGCGACGTTCCCGGTGATCGACATCGTGCCGAGGTTGCGGTTGTAGGTGAAGCCGTGCTTGCCGTTGCGGTAGGCGATGTTGCGCCGCACGACGTGGTCGACCTTGATGTCCTCGCCGCCCAGCTTGTAGCCGTTGCGGTCGCCGTTGCCGGCCTGGCTGCCGTCGCTCAGCGTGCCGTTGCCGTAGGCCAGGGAGTCCTCGACGGTGACCGGGCCGATCGGGCCGGTCTCGGTCTTGGTGTACAGGTCCCAGCCGTCGTCGATGTTGTTGCGGGACACCGCGTACCGGAAGACGTTGCCGGGGCCGACGGTCAGCTTGGCGGCGAAGCCGTCGGCGTCCTCGCCGTCGGAGTCGGCGTTGTCGTGCGAGACCGTGCTCAGGACGAGGTTGCCGGACGGCCACCGGCTCTGCGGCGTGTCGGAGGCGATCCGGGAGAGCTGCAGCCCGGTGTCGCGGTTGTACCGGGTCACCGACCGTTCGATGATGTTGCCGCTGCCGCCGACGAAGATGCCGTTGTCGCCGGCGCGCTCGACGGTGATGCCGTACAGGTGCCAGTACGAGCCGTTGACGGCGAGCCCGCGGTTGGCCGGGTCCTCGCTCTGGGCCGCGAAGTTCAGCACGGGCGTCTCGCCGGGGTAGGCCGACAACGTCTTGCGGGCCGCGGCGGTGCCGTCGTTGCCGGGGGCGATGGTGACCGTCTGGCTGAAGGCGTACGTGCCGCCGCGCAGGTAGATCGTGCCGCCCGCGGCGACGCGGGTGATGGCGGAGGTGAGCGTCGTCGGGTCGGACCGGGTGCCGGTCGCGCCGTCCCTGCCGGTCGGGGAGACGTACAGCGCGCCGGTCGGCGGCGGGACGGTCGGCGTGACAGTGGGCGTCACAGTGGGCGTCGAGGTGGGGCCGGTGGTCGGTCCACCGCCGGCGGGCTTCAGGGTCCACTGCTTGGTGGCGGCCGAGTCGCAGGAGTTCTGCTGCAGCAGCGCGCCCGGCGCGGTGGAGTCGTCCTTGACGTTGAGGCACTTGCCGCCGCCCGCGTTGACGATCCGGTACGCGTCGCCGGCGGCGGTGAGCTGCCAGGTCTGGGAGGCGGCGCCCGTACAGGTCTCCTGCTGCACGGGCTTGCCCGCGCTGGTGGAGGCGTCGCGGACGCCGGCGCACTTCCCGCTGTGGGCGGCCTTGACCTGGAAGCCGCTCCCGGCGGCGGTGAGGGTGAAGACCTGCCCGGCGGCCTCGGCGCAGGCGTTCTGCGCGAGTTGCACGCCGTCGCCGGTGCTCTGCCCCGGCACGGTGGCGCACAGGCCGCTGCCGCCGTTGACCAGCGTGTAGTTCCCGCCGGCCGGGGCCGCCGAGGCGGGCGTGTTCAGCACGGCGACCAGGCCGCCGGCGGTGAGCAGGCCGGTGGTCAGCACGACCGCCAGTCTCGTCGCCAAGGGTTGGTTCTTACGCACGTCCAGCTCCGTTTCGAGGGAGGAGTGGAAGGGGGGTGCCGCGCGAGCCTTGCCAACCGGTTGCAGCAACAGTGGCTTCGTGTCGAGGAAAGGTCAAGATGTCCAGGTAAAACTGCAAACGCTTCGAGCGTTGTACCTGGTGGCGTGGCTATTTCTGCAACAACCGATTGCAGGAAACCCGCAAACGGGGGTCAGCGGGTGAGGGGCAGCGGGCCGCTCTCGGGGGTGAAGAGCTGCTCGTCGAGGTGGTCGACGGCGTAGTCGATCGCGCCCGCCACCACGCACTCGTCGCCCAGCGTGGACGCCCGCACCTCCGGCATGCGCATGCACCGCCGCTCCAGCCGTTCGCGCAGCGGCCCGAGCAGCACGTCCGCCGACCTGGAGAACCCGCCGCCCAGCACCACGACCTGCGGATCGAGGACGAGCACCATGGCGGCCGCGCCCACGGCCAGATCGTCGAGATAGCGCCCGACCGCCTCCAGCGCCACCGGGTCGCCGTTCCTGGCGGCGGCCAGCGTGTAGCCCGCCGCGTCCTCCGGCGGCGTGCCCTCGGGGACGGCCGCGCACGAGTTGAGGTGCTCGGGCGCGTCGAACCAGCGGGCCTCGGGCAGCATGGAGATCTCCCCGGCCGCCGCCCCGAACCCCCGGTGGACCCGGCCGCCGATGATCAGCCCGGCGCCCATACGCCTGCCGACGTGCAGGAACACCACGTCCTTGGCGCCCTGGGCGACGCCGCGCCGGGTCTCGGCCATGGCGGCCAGGCGGCTGTCGTTCTCGATCAGCACCTGGCAGGGGAACATCTCCCGCATCCGGCCCGCCAGGTCGAGGTCGCGCCAGGACGGGACGGCGGCCGAGTAGATGACCCGCCCCTCGATGTCGATGATGCCGATGGTGCCGACGGCGATCGTCCACAGGTCGGACACCGCGACGCGACCGAGCGACAGGCAGCCGGAGACGGCCCGCTCGATCGCGGCCAGCCGCTCCTCCAGCGGCGCGTCCGGCAGCACCGGCTGGCGGGTCTCGGCCAGGATCTCGCCGTCGAGGTCGGACAGGGCGGCGCGGATGTTGTGGCCGCCCACGTCGACGCCGACCAGGTAGCCGCTGTCGGCGCGGAAGCGGTAGCGGCGGGCCGGCCGGCCCATCGAGCCGGGGCTCGGCGGCACCTCCTCCACCCAGCCCAGGTCCATCAGCTCGCCGGCGACCTCCTTCATGGACGGCCGCGACAACCCCGTGCGCTCGGCCAGCGCCGACAGGGTGAGCGGGCCGGCCCGGCGCAACGCCCGGATGGCGGTCAGCGAGTTGAGCTGTCGCAGCCGTGACAGGTCGCCGCCGCGTAGATCCGCCATCGCCGTCCTTAACGTAGGTCTCCTCTGTAAGCAGAGATTATGCCAGGGGCCAGCTCGACGGCGCACCACCCATGAACCCCTTCAAATTGGGCGTTGACCCTCCGAAAGCGACGGTGCTACTAATGAAGCGCTCCTTCGTAAGTTGAGAGAGATGAGGTCTGATGTCATTCGTTGACGTCGGCGAGATCAGGTGCGACCAGGCCCGGACCCGGGTGTTCGAGCACGGCTGGCAGTCGTGGAGCCCCACCGGCGCCTACGGCCTCGGGGACCTTCCGCCCAGACCCGCCGACGAGACGATCCAGATCCTCTGCTACCGCCCCGAGACGCCCGTCCCCGACGGCGTCTTCCAGGGCGAGGGGCTGCTGGCCGTCGAGACCGGCGACGGCGCGGTCGAGCTGTGGAGCGCGCCCGGACCGCTCCAGGTGCCCTCCGTCCGGGCCCGCCGGGAGGGCGACCGCCTGGTCATCTCCGCCGACGGCCCGGTACGCCACCAGCGCGTCGAGGGCGACCTCGGCCGGGCCCTGCGCGACTGGGCGGACGGCATGGCAGAACCCAGGACGTTCCCCGCCGTCCCCCCCATGTGGTGCACCTGGTACGGCTACTGGGACAAGGTCACCGACGCCGACGTCCTGGAGAACCTGGCGCTGGCCGACCGGCACGGCCTGACCGCCGACATGTTCCTCGTCGACGACGGCTACGAGGCCGGCATCGGCGACTGGCTGGACCCCAGGCCCGGCTTCGGCTCCCTCGCCCGCGCCCTGGACGCCGTCACCGGCTCCGGCCGCCGCGCCGGCATCTGGACCGCCCCCTTCCTGGTCGGCCACGACAGCCGCCTGTTCCACGAGCACCCCGACTGGCTGGTGGACGGCGCGTACGCGGGCCGCATGTGGAACCAGGACCTCGCCGTCCTCGACGTCACCCACCCCGGCGCGGCCGAGCACCTGGTCCACGTCTTCGCCGCCTTCGCCGCCATGGGCGTCACCCACTTCAAGCTCGACTACCTCTACGCCGGCGCCCTGGCCGGCCGCCGCCACGAGGACCTCGACCCGATCGCGGCCTACCGGCGCGGGCTGGAGCTCGTGCGGCGCGGCGCGGGCCCCGAGGCCACCCTGCACGGCTGCGGCGCGCCCATGCTGCCCAGCATCGGGCTGGTCGACATCATGCGGGTCAGCCCCGACATCGCGCCCACCCTGCACCCCCGGTCGGGCGACATCAGCCAGCCCTCCCAGCTCGGCGCCCGGCTGACCGGCGCGGCCCGCGAGTTCCTGCACGCCCGCTGGTGGGTCAACGACCCCGACTGCCTCATCGTGCGGCCCGAGGTGGAGGCCCGGCAGAAGTGGGCGGCGCACATCGAGGGCACCGGCGGCCTGCGCGGCTCCAGCGACCCGATCGCCGCCCTCGACGAGTGGGGGCTGGAGACCACCCGCCGCCTGCTGGTCCCCACCGCCACGGACCCGTCGTGATCACCGAGACGGTCCGGGCCGCCGCCAAGGAGGCTCCGCGGCGGCCGCCGCGCAGGCGCACCCGTGACTGGCACGCCTACCTGTTCGTCGGGCCCAGCCTGTTCGGGGTGGTGGCGTTCCTGCTGCTGCCGGTCGTCATCGTCCTGGTGCTCAGCTTCTTCAACTGGGAGTTGCTGTCGGAGCCCACGTTCGCCGGGCTGGACAACTACCGCCGGCTGGCCGCCGACGGCGAGAGCTGGCACGCGCTTGGCGTCACCCTCCTGTACGTCGTCCTGTGCATCCCGCTGCAGACCGTGCTGGCCCTGCTGCTGGCGCTGCTGCTGGACCGCAAGGTCAAGGGCCTGCGGCTGTACCGCTCGTTGTACCTGATCCCGTGGATGGCCACCCCGATCGTCCTCGGCCTGGTCTGGAACTGGATCTTCGACCCGCGCGACGGCGCGCTCAACAGCCTGCTCGGCCTGGTCGGCGTCACCGGCCCGGACTGGCTGTCCGACCCTGCCTGGGCGCTGCCCGCGATCGTGCTGGTCAACGTCTGGCAGCACACCGGCTACACCATGCTGTTCTTCCTGGCCGGCCTCCAGGGCATCCCCAAGGAGCTGTACGACGCCGCCGCCACCGACGGCGCCACCCCCGCCCAGCGGTTCTGGCGCATCACGCTGCCGCTGCTCAACCCCACGATGTTCTTCGTCATGGTGACCAACCTGATCGGCGCCTTCCAGGTGTTCGACACCGTCTACGTCATGACCAACGGCGGCCCCAGCCAGAGCACCGAGGTGCTCAACTTCCGCATCTACGAGACGGCGTTCAAGCAGTTCGACTTCGGCTACGCCTCGACCCTGTCGATGTTGCTGTTCGGGGTCATCCTGCTGGTGACGCTGGCGCAGGTCAGGTTCTTCGGCAAGCGCACCACCTACGACCTGAGCTGAGGCCCCCCATGATCAAGCGCACCCTGCTCCACGTCGTGCTCGCGGCCGGCGCGTTCGTCTCCGTCTTCCCGTACCTGCTGGTCGTGCTGACCGGGTTCAAGACGCAGTCGCAGCTCAGCTCCACCGAGCCGTGGCTGCCCGGCCTGCCGCCGACCACCGCGAACCTGACCCGGCTGCTGAGCGGCGACTTCCCCCGGTACGTGCTCAACACCCTGCTGATGACGGTCGCGCTCACCCTCGGGCAGCTCGTCTTCACCACCTTCGCCGCCTACGCCTTCGCGCGGCTGCGCTTCCGGGGCAGGGAGGCCCTGTTCTGGCTGTACGTCGCCACCATGATGGTGCCGGGCGCGGTCACGATGATCCCCCTGTTCCTCATCATGCGCGAGCTCGGCCTGGTCAACACCTGGTACGGCCTGCTCATCCCGTACGTGCTGGGCACCCCGTACGGCATCTTCCTGATGCGCCAGTTCTTCAAGTCCCTGCCCGCCGGGCTGGAGGAGGCCGCCCGGATCGACGGGGCCGGGGCGATGACCGTCCTGCTGCGCATCCTGCTGCCGCTGTGCCGCCCGGCGCTCGGCACCCTGACGATCATCACCGTGATCTCGTCGTGGAACAGCTTCATCTGGCCGCTGATCATCACCAGCGGCGACGAGACCAGGGTGATGACGGTGGCGCTCGCCACCCTCAAGGTCGGCATCGGCGTCGACTACAACCTGATGATGGCCGGCGGGCTGATCGCGCTCGTGCCGATGGTGGCCGTCTTCGTCTTCTTCCAAAGACACATCGTCCGGTCGGTGGTCCTCACCGGCCTCAAGTAGCACACGAACAAGAGGTCAGCGAATGTTGCAATCCCCCCCGATTCGCTGGGCCGGGGCGCTGCTCTGCGCCGCCACGCTCATCCTGTCCGGCTGCGGGTCGGGCTCCGGAGACTCCGGCAAGGTCACGCTCACCTACCGGCTCTGGGACGACCAGCAGAAGGTCGGCTACGAGAAGGTGATGGCCGCCTTCGAGAAGGCCAACCCGGGCATCGACGTCAAGATAGAACTGCTGCCCTACGACCAGTACTGGACCAAGCTCACCGCCGACGCCGTCGCCGGGACCGCGCCGGACGTCTTCTGGATGAGCCCCACCCAGTTCCCCGAGTTCGTCACCAAGGGCGTGCTGGCGCCCGTCCAGGTGGACGGCTCCAAGTACCACCAGACCGTGGTCGGCTCGTTCACCTACCAGGGCAAGCTGTACGGCGTGCCGAAGGACTGGGGGATCGTCGGCCTGCTCTACAACAAGGACCTGTTCGCCAAGGCCGGCGTGACCATGCCGGACAAGCTCACCTGGGCGGCCGACGGCTCCGGCACCCTGCTCGACACCGCCCGCAAGCTCACCGTGGACGAGGCCGGCAAGCACCCCGGCGAGCCCGGCTTCGACCCCGCCAAGGTCACCACGTACGGCTTCGCCTCCTGGAACCACTACCAGACGCAGTGGATGAACTGGGTCAGCTCCAACGGCGGCAAGCTGCTGGACAAGCCCTTCGGCAGCTACACCTTCAACGACGCCGCCTCCGTCCAGGGGCTGCAGTTCGGCGTGGACCTGGTCAACAAGCACCACGTCTCGCCCCCGGCCACCCAGACCAACCCGCCCACCGGCAAGGTCACCGACATGTTCAAGGCCGGGAAGGTCGCCATGTTCCCGGCGAACAACGCGCTGCTGCCGTTCGTCGCGCCGGAGGCCAACTTCGAGATCGGCGTCGCCGCCATGCCCGAGGGCCCGCAGGGCCGTTCGGTGAACCTCAACGGCCTGTCCGAGGCCGTCTCCGCCAAGAGCGCCCACCCGGCCGAGGCGATGAAGCTGGCCACCTGGCTCGGCACCGAGGAGCCGCAGAAGATGATGGCCGACGGCGGCTACGTCTTCCCCGCGCTCAACGGCCTGGCGCAGGGCTACGTCGACTACTGGAAGTCCAAGAAGCTCGACGTCTCGCCGTTCCAGGAGGAGTCGGAGGGCCAGACCTTCCCGCTGCCGGTCACCACCGGCTTCACCGGCTTCGAGAACAAGCTCAACCAGATCCTCAACGAGATGTACCTCGGCAAGCTCACCCCCCAGCAGGCCGCCGACCAGGCCGTGGCCGCCGGCAACGCCTCCGTCAAGTAGGAGCTCCATTGATCACCCGGCGATCGTTGTTCGCCGGGGGCGCGAGCCTGGGCCTCGCCGCCGCACTGGGTGCCTCACCCGTGCGCGCGGCGGCCCGGCGTGCCCCCCTGTCCGACCCGTTCCAGCTGGGCGTCGCCTCCGGCGAGCCCACGCCGGACGGCGTCGTCCTCTGGACCCGGCTCGCCATGGACCCGGTCGCGCTCGACGGGCTCGGCGGCATGCCGGACCGCGTCGTGCCGGTGCACTGGCAGCTCGCCTCCGACGAGAACTTCCGCCACGTCGTGCGCCAGGGCGTCGAGCAGGCCCGCCGCGAGTCGGCCCACAGCGTGCACGTCGAGCTGGACGGCCTGCGCCCGGGCGCGGAGTACTTCTACCGCTTCCGCGCCGAGGGCGAGATCAGCGAGGTCGGCCGCACCCTGACCGCCCCCGCTCCCGGCGCCCGCTCCCGCCCCCTGAACCTGTCGTTCACCTCCTGCGCCGACTACCAGACCGGCTGGTTCACCCCCTACCGCCGGATGGCCGAGGACCACCCCGACCTCATCGCCTTCCTTGGCGACTACATCTACGAGTACGGCGACTACAAGTACCCCGTCCGCGACCAGGCCGGCGGCGAATGCCTCGACCTGGCCGGATACCGGCTGCGGCACGCCCAGCACAAGGCCGACCCCGAGTCGCGGCTGGCCCACGCGATCGCCCCCTGGGTGGTCGTGTGGGACGACCACGACATCGAGAACGCCTGGGCCGGCGACGTGCCCGAGCAGCCCGACCCGCCCTTCCTCGCCCGCCGGGCCGCGGCCTTCCAGGCGTACTACGAGAACATGCCGCTGCGCCGCGCCCAGCGCCCCGACGGCCCGGCCCTGCGGCTCTACCGCACGATCCGCTGGGGCGCGGTCGCCAACCTGCACATGCTCGACACCCGCCAGTACCGCGACCTGTACGCCTGCACCGGCAGGAGCGGCACGGTCGGCGCCGACTGCGCCGAGCGGCTGGCGCCCAACCGCACGATGCTCGGCGGCGAGCAGGAGTCCTGGCTCGACGGGCAGCTCAAGGGCTCCCAGGCCACCTGGGACCTGCTCGGCCAGCAGGTCTTCCTCATGGAGATGGACTGGACCAACGGCGAGGGCAAGGGCTACTCCAACGAGGGCTGGGACGGCTACGTCGCCTCCCGCAACCGGCTGACCGCCGCCATCGACGACCACCGGCGCAACGCGGTCGTCCTCACCGGCGACGTGCACTCCCACTGGGCCGGGGAGGTCAAGCGCGACTTCCAGGACCCCGAGTCGAAGTCCGTCGCGGTCGAGCTGGTCACCACGTCGGTCACCAGCGCCGGCAACGGCCTCGACGAGTACCCCAACACCCAGACGCTGCTCGCCGAGAACCCGCACGTGAAGTTCTTCAACGGCCGCCGCGGCTACGTCCGCGCCAAGCTCACCCAGCAGGAGATGAAGGTCGACTTCCGCTCGCTGTCCCGGGTGACCGAGCCGTACGCGCCCGCCTACACCTCCGGCTCGTTCGTCGTCGAGCCGGGCGACCCGAGCCTCCACCCAGCCTGACGGGATCCCCATGCGCACGATCACGGCCGCCGTCGCGGCGGCCCTCCTCACCCTGCCCTTCGCGCCCTTACCCGGTTCCGTGGCGACCGCGGCGGCCGTCGCGGCGCCCCCGATGGGCTGGAGCAGCCGCTCCCTGGGCTGCTCGGTCTCCGAGGCGGCCGTCCGCCAGGCCGCCGGCGCCCTCGCCCCGCTCGCGCCGCTCGGCTACCGGTACGTCGTGCTCGACGACTGCTGGCTGGCCGCCCAGCGCAGCGGCGGCGCCCTGGCCCCCGACCCGGCCCGCTTCCCGGGCGGCGTCAAGGCGCTGGCCGACGAGCTGCACGCCAAGGGCCTCAAGCTCGGCCTGAGCCTGTCGGCCGGCGCCAAGGCGTGCTCCGGCGGCGGCCCCGGCTCCTACAAGCAGGAGGCCGCCGACGCCGCCCAGCTCAGGGCCTGGGGCGCCGACTACGTCAAGTACGACTGGTGCAACGTCCCCACGGCCGACTTCCCCGGCCAGAACGTGCAGCAGATCGCCCAGACCCTCTACCCGCGCATGCGCCAGGCCCTCGGCGACGGCGTGGTGTTCGCCATGAACAACGAGGACGGCAGCACCGTGCCCTGGTTGTGGGGCAAGGACGCCGGCGCCACCACCTGGCGGACGAACGTCTACAACAAGCCCATCCCCGACAGCTACCCGAGCATGGTGGACATCTGGGAGACCAACCAGCTCAGAGCCGAGTACGCCGGGCCGGGCAGCTGGGCCGACCCCGACCTGATCCAGGCCGGGCGCGGCGGGATGACCGAGACCGAGTACCGCGCCCAGTTCACGTTGTGGGCCATGGGGGCCGCGCCGCTCGTCCTGCAGGCCGACCCGGCCAAGGCGCCGGCGGCCGTCGTCGCCAACCCCAAGGTGATCGCGGTGGACCAGGACCGGCTGGGCGCGCACGGCCGGCTCGTCGCCTCCGACGGCTGGTACCACGTCCTGGCCAAGCCCCTGGACGGCGGCGACCGGGCGATCGCGCTGTTCAACGAGAGCGACCGGGCGGCGGTCATCTCCACCCGGCTCGGCGCGGGCTCCCGCCACCGGGTCGAGGAGCTGTGGTCCGGCGCGGTCAGCTCGACAAAAGACGTGCTGTCGGCGCAGGTCCCGGCGCACGCGGCGGTGCTCTACCGGGTCTCGGAGAGCCGGGAGCAGGCGCCGCCGCTGGTGACCTTCGAGGCCGACCCGCCGCGCTTCCTCGGCGAGGACCGGCCCTCGGTGCTGGAACCCGGCGTGCCCGGCGAGCTGGTCACCCGCGTCACGAACACCGGGGCCACCGCCCCGCTGCGGGACGTCGAGGTCAAGGCGTCCGCGCCGGACGGCTGGCGCGCCGAGGCCCGCACGCCGGCCAGGACCGCCCGGCTCGGCGCCGCCGAGACGTTCACCGTGACCTGGACGGTCACCCCGCCCGCGGACGCCGCGCCCGGCACCTACGAGGTCGCCTTCACCCAGGGCGACCGGCGCGCCGTCGCCGTCGTCATCGTGGCCAGGGCGCCGGGCACGGGCCGCACCTACCTGAGCGACCTGGCCTGGACCAGGGCCACGAACTACTTCGGCCCGGTCGAGAAGGACACCAGCAACGGCGAGCGGGCCGCCGGCGACGGCCGTCCGATCACCGTCGAGGGCGTCCGGTACGCCAAGGGCCTGGGCACGCACGCCCCCGCCGACATCGAGTTCCACACCGCCGGCCGGTGCACGACGGTCGAGTTCCAGGCCGGCATCGACGACGAGGTCGGCCAGGCCGGCTCGGCCGACTTCGAGGTGTGGGCCGACGGCGGCCGGGTCGCGCACTCCGGCGTGCTGACCGGCGCCATGCCCGCCAGGAAGGTCACGGCGTCCGTCGCGGGCGCCCGGTTCGTCCGGCTGGTCGCGACCAACGGCGGGGACAACGCCACCTCCGACCACGCCGACTTCGCCGACGCCACCGTCACCTGTCAGTGAGGAGATGCACTTGAAGATCGTTCCCAGGCCCGTCAGCCACGGGACCAGGCGCGGGAGGTTCGTCCTCGACGGGCGCACGGCGCTCACCGCCGACCCGGCGCTCGCCGGGGTGGCCGCCTGGCTGCGCGCCGAGCTCGGCCAGGTCACCGGAGGTGAGCTGCTGCCCGGCACGCCGGGCCCGGGGACGATCACCCTGGGGCTGGGCGACGACCTCGGCCCGGAGGCGTACCGGCTGAGCGTGGGCGACGACGGCGTCGCCATCGACGCGGGCGGGCCCTCCGGGGCCTTCTACGGCGCGCAGACCTTCCGCCAGCTCCTGCCCGCCGCCGCCTACCGCCGGTCGCCGGCCGCCGAACCCCTGGTCGCGCCGGGCGTGCACATCGAGGACGAGCCCCGCTTCGGCTGGCGCGGCTGCCTCCTGGACGTCGCCCGGCATTTCATGACCAAGCACGACCTGCTGCGGTTCATCGACCTGATGGCCCTGCACAAGCTGAACGTCCTGCACCTGCACCTGACCGACGACCAGGGCTGGCGCGTCGAGATCAGGCGGTACCCCCGCCTGACCGAGGTCGGCGCGTGGCGGCGGGAGAGCCAGACCGGCTGGAACGGCGCCATGGACGGCCGCCCCCACGGCGGCTACTACACCCAGGACGACCTCAGGGAGATCGTCGCCTACGCCGCCGCCCGGCACGTCACCGTCGTGCCCGAGATCGACCTGCCCGGCCACACCCAGGCCGCCATCGCCGCCTACCCCGAGCTGGGCAACCTCGGCACGCCGCTGGAGGTCCGCACGACCTGGGGCATCGGCCGGAACGTGCTCAACGCCGAGGACGCCACCGTCGCCTTCTTCAAGAACGTGCTGGACGAGGTGCTGGAGCTGTTCCCCAGCCCGTACGTGTGCGTGGGCGGCGACGAGTGCCGCAAGGAGCAGTGGCGGGAGAGCCCGTCGGCCCAGCGCCGGATCAGGGAGCTGGGCCTGCGGGACGAGGAGGAGCTGCAGAGCTGGTTCATCCACCAGTTCGACGACTTCCTGGCCGCCCGGGGACGCCGCCTGGTCGGCTGGGACGAGATCCTGGAGGGCGGGCTGGCGCCCGGGGCGGTGGTGGCGTCCTGGCGCGGCGACCTCGGGGCGGTGGCCGCCGCCCGGCGCGGGCACGACGTCATCAACTGCTCCAACACCCAGGTCTACTTCGACTACCGCCAGGGGCCGGGGGAGGACGAGCCGGTGCCGTTCGGGACCGTGCTGGCGCTGGAGGACGTCTACGCCTTCGAGCCCGTGCCCGCGCAGCTGCGCGACGACCCGGCGGCGGAACGGGTGCTCGGCGCCCAGTGCGGGGTCTGGACGGAGCTGATCGACTCCAACAGGCGGGTCGACTACATGGTCTTCCCCCGGCTGGCGGCCTTCGCCGAGACCGTCTGGGGGCCGCCCGGACGCGACCTGGAGGACTTCCGCGCGCGGCTGGCGGGCCACCTGCCGCGGCTGGCGGCGATCGGGGTGGAGTACCGGCCGGAGTCGGGGCCGCTGCCCTGGCAGACCAGGCCCGGCGTGCCCGGACGGCCGGAGGATCCGAAGGAGTGGCAGGCCACCATCGACGCCTGGACCAGCAACCTGCGGGACCTCGCGTGACGCGCCTGGAGCCGCCGTCGGGCGGCCGGGTGCTGAGCTGGCCGGGCTGCGAGAACGTGCGCGACCTCGGCGGGCTCCCGACCGAGGACGGCGGGCGGATCCGGTGGGGCGCGCTGGTGCGGGGCGACCGTCCGAGGGGCACGGCCGTCCCGGCGCTGCGGGCGCACGGGATCCGGCTCGTCGCCGACCTCCGGCTGGCCGCCGAGTGCCGGGCCGACCCCGGTCCCGACGTGCCGGGCCGCCGCCACCTGCCCGTCCTGCGGGACGAGGACACCGTCCTGGAGGCGCTGGACGACACCCTGCCCGGCATCTACCGGGTGATCCTCGACCGGGGCGCCGCCCGGTTCGCCGCCGTCCTGTCGGCCGTCGCCCACGCGCCGGACGGGGGCGTCCTGCTGCACTGCCACTCCGGCAAGGACAGAACCGGGCTGGCGGTCGCGCTGGCCCTCTCGCTGGCCGGCGTCTCCCGGCAGGAGATCGCCGCCGACTACGCCATGACGGCCGTCTGCCTGCGCCTCGACGAGCACCTGGCCGCCCTGGACGGCGACGCGGGGCGGGCCAGGGCGCTGCGCCTGTTCGCCGAGGTCACCGCGGACACCATGCTGGCCGCCCTGGCCCACCTGGACGAGCGGCACGGCGGCGCGCAGGCGTACCTGCTGGCCGGCGGCCTGCCACCGGACGACCTGGCGCTGCTCCGGGCCCGCCTGGTGGACCGCTGAGGGGCCCGGAGGGCGGCGGTCAGCCCGTACGGCCCCAGAAGTCGTACGGGTCCCGGCCCGGGCGGAAGCCGTGCGCCCGGGCCAGCTCCGCCGCCTCCCGGAACCGGCGCGCGACGACGGACGGCTCGTGGGCGTCGCTGCCGAACGTCACGGCCTGCCCGCCCTCCTCCCGCCACCACCCGAGCAGCGTCGTGTGCAGCGGCAGGACCGTGTTGATCTCCAGCGCCCGGCCCGACCCGGCGGTCACCCGCAGCGCGTGCCGGAACTCCTCCTCGAAGCCGGCCGGGTCGAACGGCCCGGCCGCCCGCGGCCAGTAGCGCACCGGGTAGTCGACGTGGGCCAGCACGGCGAACACGTCGCTGCCCGCGACCAGTTCGGGGATCTCGGCCAGGTAGTCCCGGACCACCTGGGCGGCGGCGCTGCGGGCGTACAGGCCGGGCGGCTCGCAGAACCCGTCGCCGGCGGGCAGGCTGTGCAGGGAGCCGAGCACCCGGTCGAAGCGCCCGGCGGCGAGCACGCGGGCGACCTCCCCGGCGTGCCGGTGCGGCTCGCCCAGCTCCAGGCCGCTCAGGATGCGCAGCTGCGGGAAACGCTCGCGGCACCGCTCGACCGCCTCCAGGTAGCCCGCGGCGTCGAAGGCCGGGGGAGGGAGGTGGCCGTCCGGCGTCGTCAGCGCGAGCAGGTGGTCGTGGCCGTCGAGGGCGCCGGGGTCGACCGTCCAGACCGTGTGGTCGACGTGCTCGGTGAAGGCGATGGCGGGCAGGCCGAGCTCCACCGCCCGCGCGCAGGAACGCTCCATGTCGCCCTTCGGGGCGTCCCAGGACCATTCGCTGTGCACATGGCTGTCGGCGGGCAACGTCACGGGGCTCACTCCTCGGAGGGTAGGAGAAGATCGTCACGACTGTACCCCGCGAGCGTTCCGGCGTCCCGGGGGTGCGCCGCCTCGGGGAAGAGGTCTGATCTGCCGTGAGATGCTGGCTTTCGTGACGACGACCGAGCCCGCCGGGCCCGCCCCGCGCCGCGGGCGCGGCCGACCCGGCTACGACCAGGCCGCGATCCTGCGCGCCGCGGTGGAGCTGTTCAACCGCAGGGGATACGACGCCACCAGCATGGGAGACCTGGCCAAGGAGCTCGGCCTGACCAAGCCGGCCATCTACCACCACGTCACGGGCAAGGAGCAACTGCTCGGCCAGGCCCTCGACGACGCCCTCGACGAGCTCACCGCCGCCGTCACCGCCGCCACCCGCGACGCCGCCGGCCGCACGGCCTACGAACGCCTGCGCGAGGTCGTGCGGCGCAGCGTCGAGGTGCTGGTCGCCCACCAGCCGAGCGTCACGCTCCTGCTCCGGGTGCGCGGCAACAGCCCGGTCGAGCTGGCCGCGCTCGAACGCCGCCGCTGGCTCGACGACCGCCTCGCCGCGCTGGTCGCCGACGCCGTCGCCGAGGGCGCGCTGCGCGACGACGTGCCGCCCGCGCTGGTCAGCCGGCTGCTGTTCGGCATGGTCAACTCGCTGGTGGAGTGGTACCGCCCGGACGGCGCCTACGACCGGGCGATGGTCGCCGACGCCGTCA
Organism: Nonomuraea sp. NPDC050227; assembly: GCF_044459705.1. NCBI lineage: Bacteria > Bacillati > Actinomycetota > Actinomycetes > Streptosporangiales > Streptosporangiaceae > Nonomuraea > Nonomuraea sp. NPDC050227. The sequence continues at coordinate 105,348 of NZ_JBITJF010000013.1, forward strand.
CCGTGATCGCCTTCGACGGCCTGGCCGGGCACGCGCCCGGGGCTCACCAGGTGTAGAACCCCTGGCCCGTCTTGCGGCCGAGATGCCCGGCGGCCACCAGGTCGCGCAGGATCCGCGGCGGCTCGAACCGGGGGCCGAGCTCGCGGGCCAGGTGCTCGGTGATCGCGAGCCGCACGTCCAGGCCCACCACGTCGGTGGTGCGCAGCGGGCCCGTCGGGTGGCGGTAGCCGAGAGTCATGGCCGTGTCGATGTCGGCCGCGCTCGCCACGCCCTCCTCCAGCATCCGCATCGCCTCCAGGGCCAGGCAGACGCCGAGCCGGCTGCTCGCGAAGCCCGGCGAGTCGGCCACCGTGACCGGCGTCCTGCCGAGCGCCCGCGTCCACTCCTGGGCCCGTTCGACCAGCTCGGGGTCCGTCCGCGGGCCGACGACGACCTCGATGAGGTCGCTGACCGGGACGGGGTTGAAGAAGTGCAGCCCGATGAAGCGCTCCGGCGCGGCCAGGCCGGCCGCGAGCCCGCCGATCGACAGGCTGCTGGTGTTCGTGGCCAGCACCGCCCCCGGCGCCTGCCGCTCGACCAGGGCGAACACCTGGGCCTTGAGCGCCGCGTCCTCCGGCACCGCCTCCACGACCAGCTCGCACGGGGCCAGCTCGGCCGGGTCGGCCGTCGTGCGCAGCCGGGACAGGACGTCCGGGAGCGGGCTGCCCAGCCTGCCCTTCTCCGCGGCCTTGGCCAGGCTGCCGGTCACCCGTTCCAGGGCTGCGGCGGCGGCCCGCGGGTCGCTCTCCACGACGACGACCCGGCTGCCGGCGGCGAGGAAGGCGTGCGCGATGCCCGACCCCATCCGCCCGCCGCCGAAGACGCCGACGATGTGCGGCAGGGGTGATGGAGACGTCATGAGCGCGGCTCCTTCCGCCGGTCGAGGAACGCCGTCATGCGCGCGTGCTTCTCCTCGGTCTCGAACAGGACCGCCTGGGCCAGGTCGTCCACGAACGGGTGCGCGGCGCGCGGGGCGTGGAAGACGGCCTTGGTCAGCCGGGTGGCCAGCGGCGCCCGCGCCGCGATGCGGTCGGCCAGCCGGTGGCCGGCGGCGAGCAGGTCCTCCGGCTCCACGACGTCGTTGAGCAGGTGCGCCGCCCGCGCCTCGTCGGCCGTCAGCACCCGGCCGGCGAGCAGGATCTCCTTGGCCAGCGGCTCCCCGACCAGCTCGGCCAGCCGCCAGGCGGCCCCGGCGGCGGCCAGGATGCCGAGGTCGGTCTCCGGGTTGCCGATCCGGGTGCGCGGCGTGCCGATCCGGAAGTCGCAGGCGTAGGCCAGCTCGGCCCCGCCGCCCAGGGCGTAACCGTCCACGAGGGCGATGGTCGGCATCGGCAGCCGGTGGATCCGGTCGAAGATCCTGGAGTTGATGCCGCGCAGCGCGTCGCCCCGGTCCCGGTCGCGGAGCTGGGCGATGTCGGCCCCGGCGGCGAAGGTCGTGCCCTCGCCGGTGAGCAGCACGACGCGCGGCTCGTCCTCGACGGCGGCGCACGCCTCGTGCAGCGCGGCGACCAGCTCCCGGTCGATCGCGTTGCGCACCTGCGGCCGGTTGAGCCGCCACACCACCCGGTCGGCGCCCTCCTCGACGATGAGGGTCATGGGCGCTCCGCCTGGGGAGCGCGGGCTTTCGTCACGGAAAACTCCTCTGCGTCGGGGTCAGGCGTCGTAGTCCACGGTGACACGGTCGCCGGCCGGGAACGTCTGGCAGGTGAGCACGAAACCGGCGTCCACCTCGGCCGGTTCGAGCGCGTAGTTGCGGCGCATGTCCGCCGCGCCCTCGCGGACCACCGCCCGGCAGGTGCCGCAGACCCCGCCCCGGCAGGCGAACGGCAGGTCCGAGCGGGTCTGCTGGGCGCCGTCGAGCAGGGTGGACTCGCGCGAGACGGTGGCGGTCGTGCGCCTTCCGTCGAGCACCGTCGTCAGCACGGTCGTCGCGCCCGCCGGCACGCCCTCGGGCCGCCTCGGCTGAGGCGGGGGAGCGTCGACGTAGAAGAGCTCGACGTGCACCTTCGCGGCCGGGACGTCGAGCTCGGCGAGCACCTGGCGGGCGTCCTCGACCATGCGCAGCGGCCCGCACAGCCAGACGTGGTCGAACGTCTCGATCGGCACCAGCTCGGTGAACAGCCGCCGCAGCCGGTCGCCGTCCAGCCGGCCGGAGAACAGCTCGACGTCGCGCGGCTCCCGGGAGAGCACGTGGACGAGCTGGAGGCGGGGGCCGTACCGGTTCTTCAGGTCGCCGAGCTCCTCGGCGAACATCACGGTGCGGCTGCTGCGGTTGCCGTACAGCAGCGACACCCGCGCGCCGGGATGGGTGAGCACCGTCGAGGCGACCGACATCATCGGGGTGATGCCCGACCCGGCCGCCACGCACAGGTGCCGCTCGCCCGCGCCGGGGTCGGCCTGCCAGGAGCCGGTGGGGGGCTGCACCTCGATCCGCGTGCCCGGCCGCACCTCGCGGACGAGCCAGGAGGAGAAGAGCCCGTCCGGGATCTCCCGGACGCCGATGCGCGGCGCGTCCCCGGCCGGGGCGCAGATCGAGTACGACCGCCGCTCCTCCCGCCCGTCCACGAAGCGGCGCAGGGTGAGCGACTGGCCCGCGCGGAAGGCGTACGCCTGGCGCAGCTCGCCGGGCACGGAGAAGGTGATCGCGGCGGCGTCCTCGCACAGGTGGTCGACCGCCGCCACGGTCAGCTCGTGGAAGGCGGCGTGCGCCCGGGCCGGCGCGGGCGCGAGCGTGGTCATCTCATATCTCCTTGACATGCTCGAACGGTTCCAGGCAGTCGGCGCAGGCGTAGAGGGCCTTGCAGGCGGTGGCGCCGAACTCGGAGGTCAGCCGGGTGGCCCGGGAGCCGCAGCGCGGGCAGGCCGGTGCGGTCCTGGCCGGGCCGAGCGTCAGCGGCACCGGCCCGGACGTCCGCCGGGCCGGTCCGGGCGCCGACAGTCCGGCGGCCCGCAGGGCGTCCCGGCCGCGCTCGGAGATCCAGTCGCTCGACCACGGTGGGTCGAGCACGACCCGCACCTCGACCCGCGGGAAACCCGCCGCCCGCAGCCCGTGGACGAGGTCGTCGCGCATGGTCGCCATGGCCGGGCAGCCGGTGTACGTCGGGGTGATCGAGGCGACCACGACCTCGCCGTCCGGGCCCGGCCGCAGCTCGACGCCGCGCAGCACGCCGAGGTCGGCCAGGGTGAGCATCGGCATCTCCGGGTCCCGCACCCGCTCCGCGACCCGGGCGGCGCGCTCGCGGGCGTCCCCGGGCGCGGGGCCGGCGTGCTCGGCGGCGGTCACCAGCGGCCTGCCGGGTGGGCGCGGGCGACCGACTGCATGTCGGCGAGCAGGTCGGCCAGCGCCGGGGTGTGAACGCCGTCCCGGCCGCCGCCCGGCCTGTCGTCGTCCCGTCGGTCTTCGAGGGCCGGGCGGGGGACGTCGCTCACCGTCAGCACCTGGTTGAGCACGGCGTCCACGTCGGCGCGCAGCGCGGCGGCCTCCACGGCGACGCCCGAACGGGCGAGCGCGAGCTCGACGGGATGCGCGGTGACCAGCTCGGCCAGCAGCGGCCACAGCTCGCCGAGCGCGGCGTCGAGCCGGCGGCGCGACTCCTCGGTGCCCTGGGCCAGGGTGAGGAACCAGCGGCCCGCCCAGTCCCGGTGGTAGGCGACCTCCTTGACGCCCTTGGCGGCGACGGCGGCCAGCACCGTGTCCGCGCTCGCCGACAGCCGCTCCAGCAGCGCCAGCCGGGCCGTCGAGAACAGCAGCAGGCGCACGACGACGTGCGCGAAGTCGCCGTTCTCGACCTCGGCCAGCCACACGTTCCTGAACTGCCCGGCGTCGCGGAAGAACGCCAGCGCGTCCTCCGGCGGCACCGGCGAGCCCTCGGGCAGCGCGGGCACCACGCCGGGGTCGGCCGCGGCCGCCCGCGCCAGCAGCAGGCGCGCCTGCCCGAGCAGGTCGAGCGCCACGTTGGCGAGCGCGATGTCCTCCTCCAGGTCGGGGGCGCGGCTGCACCACTCCGTGAGCCGCTGCGACATCACCAGCGCGTCGTCGCCGAGCATGAGGCAGTACGCGGCCAGCTCGGCGGAGCCGACCCCGTCGGGCACGGTGGTGTCCACGCCCGCCAGCGGGTCCTCGAAGTCCGTGCCGAACGCCCACTGCGCGGAGTCCCCGCCGGTCAGGCCGTCGAAGATGCTCTCGTGGTCATCGCTCACGCTGGACCCCCTCTCACATGTGCGGGACGTCGCCCGGGATGTCGTAGAACGTCGGGTGCCGGTAGACCTTGTCGCCGCTCGGCGCGAACAGCGGGTCCTTCTCGTCCGGGCTGGAGGCGGTGATGGCGTCGGAGCGCACGACCCAGATGCTCACGCCCTCGTTGCGCCGGGTGTAGACGTCGCGGGCGTGCCGCAGGGCCATCGCGTCGTCGGGGGCGTGCAGCGATCCGACGTGCACGTGGTTGAGCCCGCGCTTGACCCGGACGAACACCTCGTACAGCGGCCATTCCCGCCGGTCGGCGCTCATCGGGCGCCCGCCCCGGCAGCCGTGCGGCTCGCGAACGCCGACGCGGCCTCGCGCACCCAGGCGCCGTCCTCGTGGGCGGCGCGGCGGTGGCGCATCCGCTGGGCGTTGCACGGCCCGTCGCCGCGGATGACCGCGGCCAGCTCCGACCAGTCCGGCTGCCCGAAGTCGTGGTGCCCGCGCTCCTCGTTCCAGCGCAGGTCGGGGTCGGGCAGCGTGACGCCGAGCGCCTTGGCCTGCGGGACCGTCATGTCGACGAACTTCTGGCGCAGCTCGTCGTTGGAGTTGCGCTTGATGCCCCAGGCCATCGAGCGCTCGCTGTTGGGGGAGCGGTCGTCGGGCGGGCCGAACATCATGAGGGAGGGCCACCAGAACCGGTTGACCGAGTCCTGAACCATCTCCCGCTGGGCCTGCGTGCCGCGCATCATCGTCATCAGCAGCTCGTAGCCCTGCCGCTGGTGGAAGGACTCCTCCTTGCAGATGCGGATCATCGCGCGCCCGTACGGGCCGTAGGAGGTGCGGCACAGCGGCACCTGGTTGCAGATCGCGGCGCCGTCCACGAGCCAGCCGATCGTGCCGACGTCGGCGTAGGACAGCGTCGGGTAGTTGAAGATCGAGGAGTATTTCTGCTTCCCGGACAGAAGGAGTTCGGTCAGCTCGGCGCGGGAGACGCCCAACGTCTCGCACGCGGAGTACAAATAGAGGCCGTGCCCGGCTTCGTCCTGCACCTTGGCCAGCAGGATCGCCTTGCGGCGCAGCGACGGCGCGCGCCCGATCCACTCGCCCTCCGGCTGCATGCCGATGATCTCGGAGTGCGCGTGCTGGGCGATCTGGCGGACGAGCGTCCTGCGGTACGCCTCCGGCATCCAGTCGCGGGGCTCGATCCGGTCGTGACCCGCGATGGTCGCGTCGAAGGCGGACTGCAGCCGCTCCTCCAGGTCCGGCTCCGCCGGCGTGGTGGTCATCGTCCCTCCGAGACATCGGTCTTATTTACTTATCGCTCGGTCAGTAATACGGTTGCATGAGTCGGGGCTTCCGCGCAAGAGAGGAGACAGCGTGAGCGCGCTGCTGGAGAGCTACGCCGCCGGACGATGGTTCCGCGCGTCGGACGACGGGGAACCCTTGCTCGACGCCGCGACGGGCGAGGAGGTCGCGCGGATCTCCAGCCGGGGGCTGGACGTCGCGGCCATGGTCAGGCACGCCAGGGACACCGGCGGCCCGGCGCTGCGGGCCCTGACCTTCCACGAGCGGGCCGCCCTGCTCAAGGCGCTGGCCAAGCACCTGCTCGAAGGCAAGGACGCGCTGTACGCCCTGTCCACGCGCACCGGCGCCACCTCCCGCGACACCATGGTCGACGTCGACGGCGGCATCGGCACCCTGTTCAGCTACGCGAGCAAGGGCGTGCGCGAGCTGCCCAACGACACCGTCTTCCTCGACGGCGGCCTGGAGCGCCTGGGCAAGGGCGGCACCTTCGCCGGCCAGCACCTCTACACCTCGCGGCCGGGCGTCGCCGTGCAGATCAACGCCTTCAACTTCCCCGTCTGGGGCATGCTGGAGAAGCTGGCCCCGGCCTTCCTCGCCGGGCTGCCCTCGATCGTCAAGCCCGCCGCCCAGACCGCCTACCTCACCGAGCTGGCCGTCCGGCAGATCATCGAGTCCGGCATCCTGCCGGAGGGGACGCTCCAGCTCCTGGCCGGCAGCCCCGACGGGCTGCTCGACGAGCTGACCGTCCAGGACTCCGTCGCCTTCACCGGCTCGGCCCACACCGCCGGCATCCTGCGCCGCCACCCGAACGTGCTCGACGGCGGCGTCGTGCTCGGCGTCGAGGCCGACTCGCTCAACTGCTCGATCCTCGGCCCCGACGTGCGCCCGGACGATCCGGAGTTCGACCTGTTCGTCAAGGGCGTCGTCACCGAGATGACGGTCAAGGCGGGCCAGAAGTGCACGGCCATCCGCCGCGTGCTCGTGCCGGCGAACCTGGCGGACCAGGTGACCGAGGCGCTGGCCGCGCGCCTGGCGTCGATCACCGTCGGCGACCCGCGCAACCCCGGCGTGCGCATGGGCCCGCTGGCCAGCCTGGGCCAGCGCGAGGAGGTGCGCAAGGCGGTGGAGGCGCTGCGGGCCGGCGCGGAGGTCGTCCACGGCGACCCGCGCGGCGCGTCCCTGCTGGAGGGCGACCCCGAGCGCGGCGCGTTCATGACCCCGCTGCTGCTGCGCGCCCGCCCCGGCGCCGCCGAGCCGCACGACGTGGAGCCGTTCGGGCCGGTCGCGACCGTGCTCGCCTACGACGGCGTCGAGGAGGCGGTCGCCCTGGCCGCGCGCGGCAAGGGCAGCCTGGTCGCCTCCGTCGCCACCCACGACCCGCAGGTCGCGCGGTCCGTCGTGCTCGGGCTCGCGCCCTGGCACGGCCGGGTCCTGGTCCTCGACCGCGACGACGCCAAGGAGTCCACCGGGCACGGCTCGCCGCTGCCGGTCCTCGTCCACGGCGGCCCCGGGCGGGCCGGCGGCGGCGAGGAGCTGGGCGGCGTGCGCGGCGTCCTGCACCACATGCAGCGCACCGCCGTCCAGGGCTCGCCGGACCAGCTCACCGCGATCACCGGCCGCTGGACGACCGGCTCGGCCCGCGCCGACTCCGGCGTCCACCCCTTCCGCAAGTCGCTGGCCGAGCTGCGGGTGGGCGACACCATCGCCTCCGCGCCGCGCACGGTCTCGCTCGCCGACATCGAGCACTTCGCCGAGTTCACCGGCGACACCTTCTACGCCCACACCGACCCCGAGGCCGCCGCCCGCAACCCGCTGTTCGGCGGCATCGTCGCGCACGGCTACCTGGTGGTGTCCCTGGCCGCCGGGCTGTTCGTGGACCCGGCGCCCGGCCCGGTGCTGGCCAACTTCGGCGTCGACGGGCTGCGCTTCCTCACCCCGGTCAAGGCCGGCGACGCCATCGCCGTCGCGCTGACCGTCAAGCAGATCACGCCGCGCAGCGGCGCCGACTACGGCGAGGTGCGCTGGGACGCCACCGTGACCAACCAGGACGGCGTCCCGGTCGCCACGTACGACGTGCTGACCCTGGTGGCCAAGACCTGGCCGGAGGGCTGACGTGCACGACACCCCGGTCCTGCTCGAACGCGACGGCGCCGTGGCCGTCGTGACGCTCAACCGTCCCGACCACCGCAACGCGCTGAACGACGGGCTCAAGCAGGCCCTGCGCCGGGCGCTGGAGGAGGTCGCCGCCGACGACTCGGTCAGGGCCGTGCTGCTGACCGGCGCGGGCCGCGCGTTCTGCGTCGGCCAGGACCTCGCCGAGCACGCCGAGGCCCTGCGCGCCGACCCCGGTCACGCCTTCGACACCGTCGAGGCGGACTACGCGCCGGTCGTCCGGCTCCTGGCCACGATGCCCAAGCCGGTCGTCGCCGCCGTCAACGGCGCCTGCGTGGGCGCCGGGCTGGCCTTCGCGCTCGCCTGCGACCTGCGCGTCCTGGCCGAGGACGCCAAGCTGGCCACGGCGTTCACGGGGATCGGGCTCACCTGCGACTCCGGCCTGTCGGCGACGCTGACGCGGGCGGTCGGCGAGTCCAGGGCCAAGGAGCTGGTGCTGCTCGGCGAGCCGTTCGGGGCCGCGCAGGCGGTCGCGTGGGGCGTGTCGGGGCGGGTGGTGCCCGGGGCCGAGGTGTGCATGGCGGGACGCGAGCTGGCCGCCCGGCTGGCGGCCGGGCCGACCGCGGCCTACGCCGAGTCCAAGCGGCTCATCGCGCAGGGGTGGGAGCAGGGCCTCGGCGCGGTGCTCGCCGAGGAGGCCCGCGCGCAGGCCCGCCTCGGACGCACCGCCGACCACGCGGGCGCGGTGGAGGCGTTCCTCGCCAAGCGCAGGCCGACCTTCGGAGGGCGCTGAACGAGGGCGCTGAACGAGGGCTCGGAGTGGGGGCTCGGAGTGGGGGCTCAGCTGTCGTGGGCCCCCCATTCCGCGCCCCGGCCGCGGGCCTCCTCGAACACCAGCCAGGTCCGGGTGGCCCGCACCCCCGGGATGTCCTGGATGCGTTCCAGCACGACGTGCCGCAGCGCGGCGTTGTCCGGCGTCCTGACCAGCACCAGGACGTCGTAGTCGCCGCCGACCATGGCGAAGTGCTCCACGTACGGCGTCTCGCGCAGCCGTGCCGTGACCTGGCGCCAGGAGTTCTGCTCGATCGTCACCGACACGTACGCGCTGGTGCCCAGGCCCGCCCGGTGCGGCGCCAGCTCGGCGGTGAAGCCGGTGATCACGCCGTCGTCCATCAGCCGGGTGAGCCGGGCGTAGACGTTGGCGCGCGAGACGTGCACGCGTTCGGCCAGGGTGCGCATCGACATCCGGCCGTCGCGCAGCAACTCGGCGATGATCGCCCGGTCCACTCCGTCCAGGTTTGCTGCCGAACGTCCCGGCCAGCCGCCCTCGACGCCCTCGTTGGTTGACAATTGGCCCTCCACTAGTCCCATATAAAGCCGTTTGTCGCTCATCATGCCTGATGTCTTGAACGGATGGCCCCGGAAGCGGACGCTTTCCCTCACAAACGTCCAGAGAAAGTGAGCGTCGCCATGTCCGTGAGGAGGAGTCCCCAGACGGTCGACGGCCTGCTGCCCTCACCAGAGCCGGTGCGCTTCGTCGCCGAGGACGGCACCGCCGTCGAGCCGCCCGCCGGGTACGCGGAGCCCGCCGGGGAGCACCTGGTGGAGGCGTACCGGCGGATGGTCCTGGGCCGCCGCTTCGACCGTCAGGCGACCGCGCTGACCAAGCAGGGCCGGCTGGCCGTCTACCCCTCCAGCCGCGGCCAGGAGGCCTGCCAGATCGCCGGCGTGCTCGCGCTGCGCGAGGACGACTGGCTGTTCCCCACCTACCGCGACTCGGTCGCGCTCGTCTCCCGCGGCCTCGACCCGGTTGAGGTGCTCACGCTGCTGCGCGGCGGCTGGCACTGCGGTTACGACCCCGCCGCCACGCGCGTCGCCCCCCAGTGCACGCCGCTGGCCACCCAGACGATCCACGCGGTCGGCATGGCCGAGGCCATGCGCCGCAAGGGCGAGGACGGCGTCGTCATGGCCTTCATCGGCGACGGCGGCACCAGCGAGGGCGACTTCCACGAGGCGCTCAACTACGCCGCGGTGCTGCGCGCCCCCGTCGTGTTCTTCGTCCAGAACAACAAGTACGCCATCTCCGTCCCGCTGGCCAAGCAGAGCGCGGCCCCGGCGCTGGCCTACAAGGGCATCGGCTACGGCATCCCCTCCGAGCAGGTGGACGGCAACGACCTCGTCGCCGTGCTGTCGGTGCTGACCGCCGCCGTGACGCACGCCAGGACCGGCGGCGGCCCGTTCCTCGTCGAGGCGCACACCTACCGCATGGACCCCCACACCAACGCCGACGACCCCACCCGCTACCGCGAGAGCCAGGAGGTCGAGCAGTGGGAGTCGGCCGACCCGCTGGCCCGGCTGGAGACCTACCTGCGCGGGCGCGGCCTGCTCGGCGCCGAGGACGTCGCCGCCGCGCACCAGGTCGCCGAGGAGTACGCGGCGCGCCTGCGCGAGGCGATGAACGCCGACCCCGAGGCCGACCCCTTCGAGCTGTTCGACCACGTCTTCGCCGAGCCGACGCCCCAGCTGCACGAGCAGCGGGCCCTGCTGGCGTCCGAGCTGACCGCGCGGGAGGACTGACATGACCGCGAAGATGACCATGGCCCAGGCGTTGAACGCCGCCCTGCGCGACGCCCTGCGCGAGGACGAGCGCGTCCTCGTCTTCGGCGAGGACGTCGGCCCGCTCGGCGGCGTCTTCCGCGTCACCGACGGGCTCACCAAGGAGTTCGGCGAGGAACGCTGCTTCGACACGCCGCTGGCCGAGGCGGGGATCGTGGGCCTGGCCGTGGGCCTGGCCATGGGCGGCTTCCGCCCGGTGATCGAGATGCAGTTCGACGCCTTCGCCTACCCGGCCTTCGAGCAGATCGCCTCGCACGTGGCCAAGCTGCGCAACCGCACCCGCGGGCGGCTGTCGCTGCCGATCGTGATCCGGATCCCGTACGCGGGCGGCATCGGCGGCGTCGAGCACCACTGCGACTCCAGCGAGGCGTACTACGCCCACACGCCGGGGCTCAAGGTCGTGACGCCCGCGACGGCCGACGACGCCTACTGGCTGCTGCGCGACGCCGTCGCCGACCCCGACCCGGTGATCTTCATGGAGCCCAAGCGGCTGTACTGGTCCAAGGAGGAGACCTCCCTCGAAGACCGCCGCGCCGCCGGGTTCGGCCGGGCCGCCGTCCGCCGCGAGGGCCGCGACGCGACGCTCGTCGCCTACGGGCCCAGCGTGCCCGTGGCGCTCCAGGCCGCCGAGGCCGCCGCCCGGGACGGGCTCTCGCTGGAGGTGGTCGACCTGCGGACGATCGTCCCGTTCGACGACGAGACCGTGGTGGCCTCCGTGCGCAGGACGGGGCGCTGCGTGGTGATCCAGGAGGCCCAGGGGTTCGCCGGGGTGGGGGCGGAGATCGCCGCCCGCGTGCAGGAGCGGTGCTTCCACTCGCTGGCCGCGCCGGTGCTGCGCGTCACCGGGTTCGACATCCCGTACCCGCCGCCCATGCTCGAACACTCCCACCTCCCGGACGTTGACCGCGTCCTCGACGCCGTGGACCGGCTCCAGTTCGACGACCAGCCCGACCTGCTGCACCTCACCCGGGAGGCGTCATGACGGCGACCGCCGCGCGGCAGGTGTTCCGGCTGCCGGACCTCGGCGAGGGCCTGACCGAGGCCGAGATCGTCGAGTGGAAGGTGGCCGTGGGGGACACGGTGGAGATCGACCAGATCGTGGTGGAGGTGGAGACCGCGAAGGCGGCGGTGGAGGTGCCCGTGCCGTACGCGGGGACCGTCCTGCGCCTGCACGCCGAGGCGGGCGCGGTCGTGGCGGTGGGGGAGCCGCTCATCGAGGTCGGGGACTCGCAGGAGGACCCGGCGGCGGCGCGGTACCGGGAGGAGGAACGCGCCGGCTCGGGCAACGTCCTGATCGGCTACGGCACCACCGGCACCCCCCACAAGAGCCGCCGCCGCCCCCGCCCCACCAACCCGGCTCCCTCCACCCCGGCCCCCGCACCCGCTCCGGGATCGGGCCCCGCACCGGCACCCGCGCTGGAGGCGGTTGCTTCTCCGTCCCCGGGCGGGTCGGAGCGTGCGCCTCGGGTGATCTCGCCGCTGGTGCGCCGGATGGCGCGCGAGCACGGCGTGGACCTCGCCGCCGTCCTTGCCACCGGACCGCACGGCGTCATCCTCCGCCGGGACGTCGAACACGCCATCGCCAACCCGGGCGCCAACCCGGGCGCCGACTCCGGCGCGACCCCTGACGCCCCGTCCGCCGACCAGGCGGCGTCTCCGGTGGCCCTGGTGGCGGAGCGCATCCCTCTGCGCGGCCTGCGCCGTACGGTCGCCGACAAGCTGACCCGCAGCCGCACCGAGATCCCCGACGCCACCACCTGGGTGGACGTGGACGCCACCGACCTGCTCGCCATCCGCGACACCCTCCGGCGGACCAGCCCGGACCTGGGCATCGGCCTGCTGGCACTCCTGGCCCGAGCCTGCGTGGCCGGCCTGCTCCGCTTCCCCGAGCTGAACTCCTCGGTCGACACCGACCGGGCCGAGATCGTCCGCCACGGCCACATCAACCTGGGCTTCGCCGCCCAGACCGAACGCGGCCTCGTCGTGCCGGTGGTCCGGGACGCGCACCTCATGACCACCGCCGGCCTGGCCGCCGAACTGGCCCGCCTGACCGCGCTGGCCCGCTCGGGCAGCCTGCCCCCGTCCGCGCTGACGGGCGGCACGTTCACCCTCAACAACTACGGCGTCTTCGGCGTGGACGGCTCCACCCCCATCATCAACCACCCGGAGGCGGCGCTCCTGGGGGTGGGCCGCGTGATCGACCGCCCCTGGGTGCACGACGGCGCAGTGGTGCCCCGCAAGATCACCCAGCTGTCCTTCACCTTCGACCACCGCGTCTGCGACGGCGGCGCGGCGGGCGGCTTCCTGCGCTTCGTCGCCGACTGCGTGGAGAACCCCGCCGTGCTGCTCGCCCACGTCTAGCAGCACGCTCCCCAGGCGGGCGTACGTCACCCGGTGGGCCCAAGGGCGGCAACCCTCGGGCCCACCGGACACCGAGCTCTCTCACGCTCACGACGGTGCAGAAGCTCAACTCACGCCACCGATCATTGCGCTGGGCGCTCTGAGCGCACCACTCTGAGTCCATCGAACGCTGCCGTCCGTGACGCGGACGCCCGGCCTCGACGCCAGACGCCGGCATGGAGGAGGAGCCCGATGCCTGATCCCACCTCGACAGACCCGTGGTCCACGATCGGCGAGCTGGTGGCGTGGCTGGACCGTAACAACGGCCGGGACCCTCACGAGCTCACGCTGCGCGTCATGAAGATCGGCGAGGAGTTCGGCGAGGCGGTCGAGGCCCGCATCGGGGAACTCGGCCAGAACCCGCGCAAACCCGCCTCCCACACCCGCCAGGACCTCGCCGACGAGTTGTGCGACGTGATCGTGACGGCAATGGTGGCCCTCACCTCCGTCGTCGACGACCCGCGGGCTGTGTTCGAGGCGAAGCTGCGGAAGATCGCCGACCGCGTCTCAGCGCTGGAGGTTGAGCGCGCCTGACCTTCCCCGGCGAGCCGTACAAGCCGCCACTCTGGCCCTCGCCGCGCGGTTCGCACCTGCGTAGTGCCTCACCGCCGTGTCCAACGGCTGCCTTCGCCGACATCCCGCGAGCCGAGGCATGGGCCTGCGCCTGCATCTGCCGCCTGGCTGTCACGCGCCAGGAGCCCGGTAAGCCACATCCATCCGGGTGGCTTCGTCGACCTCCTCCGCCGTCAGCAGGGCGACCGTTGTCGTCCGCACCGCCCCGGACGCCGACACCGCCATCCCCAACGCCGCCGACGCCGCGTTGCTCGGCAGGTCGACGACCACGAACGTGTCCGTTTCGCCGAACGCGAAGTACATCTGCTCGACCCGCCCGCCCAGGCTTTCCACCAGGCGATCCACCGCTTGCCGGCGTCCGGTGCCACCGTCCCGCAGCACCCCGCGGAGCCCCTCTGTGGTGTACGTGGACTGGATCAGATATTTGGGCATGGTCGAGTTCCTCTTCTCGTGCCGCCGCCCCGATGCGAGGTGGCGGTCGCGGGTCACGAGGTCGGAATTCTCGGCTCCGGATGAAGGTAATCCCACCGGTAGTGCTGGGTTTGCCCTGCGGCCCTCGAACCGGCCGACACCGCCGTCTAGGCCGAGACCGTCAGCACCACGATCACCGCCCCGAGCGTCAGGTCGAGCGCGGCGCAGAACTCGGCCATCGACCGGGCCACCACCTTGTTCCTGCGCCAGAGGACCACGTCCAGAACGGCATGCCCGACCAGGGCCGCGGCGACCAGGCAGCCTCCGAACGCAGGCGACAGGGACAGCGCGGCCACCGACACCGCCCCGAAGACCAGCATCGCGGGAACCTGCGCCGCGACGAGCGTCGGCTTCCTCACCAGCCCGTCCGCCAGGCCGCCCGCCAGGCCGACGAGGGCGACGCACACCGCACCCCCGACCAGCCCCGGCCACGGCGTCAGCCCGAGCAGCCGCAGCACCGCCACCGCCACCACGGACGCCCCGAACAACGGCCAGGCCACCTGCGGCCTGCCGGTCACCGCCGTGGCGAGGTAGACGAGCGCGGCGAGGAACACCACAAGGGCCGCGTCCCGCCCGTCCTCCAGCCCGAGGACATTGAAGACCATGAAAGCCACGCCCAGCACCGTGGGCCAGCGACGTGCGACGGCCATGAGCACCCGGCCGGTGGGGGAGCGCTCCTGCGAGCCGCCTTGCGCGGACGACATCTCAACCATGACCCGACTCTCCCGCGCCGCCTCCGCCCACCTTGAGGTCGAACACCCCGAACGTCCAGAATCCTGCGATCCCGGTCCGCCCACCCCACGTTCACCCCGCCGACCGCGTGGGTGAAGCAGACGGCCCTGAGGTGACGGACGCCTTTGTGGGGAGGCGGTCCGTCGTCAGGCGGGCCCGACCGACCGCAGCCAGACCGCCGCCGAGTACGGGCCGGTGAAGCGGAGCACGCGCAGGGGAGCGAAACGCGGATCACGGGTGCGCCGCCGGATCTCCGCCTGTCGCGCCGCGTGCTGCGACCAGGCCCACCACGCCGGATGATCACTCTGGAACCATCCGGCGACCGTCTCCCGATTGCCGTTGAAGACGGGTTCGCGCAGAACCGTCCTGCGCAGCGAGCGCCGCAGGACCCGCGGCATGACGACCCGGCGCGGATAGTCCAGCCAGACGATGGTGTCGGCGCGTTCCCACAGCAGGTCGCGCACCTCCGGGTAGCCGAAGGAGTCGAAGATCCACGCCGGGGTCCCGGCGATCTCGGCGACCCGCTCCGGGAACGCCTCGTCCACGGCCCAACCTGGCCCGGCGAAGTACAGGCCGTCCATCTCGTGACAGGGCACGCCGATCCGGTTGCTCAGTGCGCGCGCGAGCGTCGACTTGCCCGCCCCGCTGATGCCCGCCACCAGAATCCGCCGCATCCCGGCAGGCTAGCGCAGCCGTACCCGCCGAGCCCGCCGTGCTGCCAGGCCGTTCGAACGCGCACGACGCCTTCCCGCGCCCCTGCCGGGCGACGACCCGCCCCTCACCGAGCGTCCTGACCGCACAGACTCCTCGACGGTGAGGTGACGAGACAGCCTGCACGAGCAGTAACACGGGCTCCGGATCCTGCCTGACATTGGCTGGACCACGGGCCGTGCGTGGCGCCGGCTGGACCACGGATCGTGCATGACACCGGCTGGACCACGGGCCGTGCGTGGCACCGGCTGGACCACAGAGCGGGTGCGTGGCACCGGCCAGACCACGGTCTGACAACCCGTGGTAGGACTTCCCCGCTCCAAGATCAGACCCTGGTCCGACGCGCTCCCGACCCCCGCGCCGCAATCATGACCGCATGCCGAAACCCCTCGCCACGACCCTGGCCGCCCTGCTGGTGATCACCGGCCAACCCGCCATGGCCACCGCCACCCCGAGCGCCGAGACCCGACCCGGCAGCGAGAGCCCAGCCCGTCCCTCCTCGGTCACCCCATCCGCCATGACCGCCGGAACCTCACTGACCTGGCAGCCCTGCCCCAACGACAAGATCGGCATGGAGTGCGCCGACCTCCAGGTCCCGGTCGACTGGCGCAAGCCCGACGACCGCAAGATCACACTGAAGCTGGGCAGGCTGAAGGCGACCGGCGCCTCCAAAGGATCGGTCCTGGTCGCCTACGGCGGCCCGGGAGGCCCCGGCATCGCCACCACCGCAGCCGTCCCCGAGTGGTGGGCCCGGCTGCGCGAGCGCATGGACATCGTCACCTGGGACACCCGTGGCTACGGCGAGCAGTTCGGCGGCCTGAGCACCGGCCTGGCGTGCGTCTGGACCCGCATCCCCATCCCGGAAGCCCCGCGTGACGACGCCGGCTTCGGCCGCCTGTCCGACACCAACCGCGGCTTCGCCGAGACATGCCGCCACCAAGACCCCCAACTGTTCGCCAACATGAGCTCGGCCGACCAGGCCAGAGACATGGAGGCGATCAGAAAGGCCCTGGGCGGCGCGAAGCTCAACTACTACGGCGCCTCCTACGCGGGCTTCTACGGCCAGGACTACGCCCGCCTCTTCCCCGACCAGATCCGCACGATGGTCCTCGACGGCACCTGGAACCACAGCCCCACCGACTGGTCGCGCGAACTGGAGGAGATGGCGAAGTCCAACGAGCAGTCCATGCGGCGCTTCTTCACCTGGTGCGCCACCCACGACTGCCAAGACATACCCGGCCTCTGGCACAAGCTGACCGAACGAGCCCGCCGCAAGCCCATCCCCACCACGACGGCCAACATGGCCTACAACGCCCGCGACCTGCAGTCCCTCGCCCTCTTCATGGCCCGCCAAGGAGCCCCCGCCTGGCCCGCCCTGGCACGCGCGATCCGCAAGGCGGCCGGCCAGGGCGACGCCTCCGACTTCGTCCCAGCCCGTGGGGCCCGCTACCCCGACCAGACCACCCCCGTCACCGAATGCCTCGACTGGCCGCGCCCCACGACCCTCAAGGAACTGGCCAGCACCGACGCCCGCCTCCGCAAGATCGCCCCTCTCACCGGCACCGCCAACACGCTGGCCTCGGCGACCCTCACTTGCATCGGCTGGCCGGCCCCGGTCACCAACCCGCCCGCTCCCCTCCCGAAGGGCGTGCCTCCGGTCCTGGGAGCAGGCGCCTGGGGCGAGTCGGACGCGGTCGAACGTGCCCTGGCCGCCGTCCCCGGCAGCGTCACCATCCGCCACGACGGCCCCGGTCACACCCTCTACGGCTTCAACCCCTGCGCCCGCGACCTGATGAACCGCTACTTCACCGATCTGACCCTGCCGCCGCCGAACACCCAATGCTGACCACCTCGAACCCGCCGGTAGGCAGCCATCCGGGCGAACGGGAAACGTCCTCGCCCCACGCTTCAGCCGGAGCAGTTCGGCTCCCGAGCGCGAGAAGCCCGAGCGCGAAGGGAAGGACCGAGTCCTGCTGGGCCAGTACGCCAGCCGCAGCCGGCGATCTTCAACTCGTCCGGACGGGGTTCTGCGGCGCCCGGTGGAACTCGATGCTCACGAACCGACCGTCGTCGAAGCCGAGGCGCGCACCGTCGCAGTGCGCGAACGGCGTCCCCCAGGAGTCGTGTGCAGCGTCCGGAAAGCACGCCGCCAACGCCAGCTCGATCGCCCCTCCATGCCCGACCAGGAGCGCCGAGCAGCCCTCCGCGACGTCGCGGACCGTGTCCACCCAGATCGCTCGGTGAGTCTCGGCCACGGTCGCCGCCTCCCGGCCCTCCCGGATGATCTCCGCGAGCCGCCGGTAGGGCTCGGTCCAGCCCCATTGCGCGTGCCGAGCGATCTCTCCCGGCACATAACCCGACGGCATCTCCATGGTGTCGTCGACGGCGAAACCCATCGCGACAGCGGTCTCGACGGCCCGAGGAGACGAACTGGTGACCACGCGCTCGTAGGGACCGACTCCGGAGCCGATGAAGCGGGCGAGGGCGATGCCGTCACCCGACAGGTGTGACCCACGGCCACGTGCCGCGCCCTTCTTGGTCAAGCTGTGTCGGCGCACGTCGAGCCAGCGCACTTGGCGTCCTCCTGCAACGGTGTTCCGGTGGGCAAGGGCAGAGGCGCGTGCGGCCACCGCGATCATCGAACGGTGTGCTGACAACCAAAGATCATGTGGCCGCAGGCCAAAGCGTAGCCGCGCCCGGCCGAGCAAAGGAGGGCGAAGGGCGAAGGGCGAAGGGCGAAGGGGTGGTGGTGAGGGGCAGCTGTCACGCCGACCTCGGCCCGGCCCCAGCGCGCCGACCAGGGGCGGACTCAGGCTGCCGCGGAAGTCGCACAAGGGGGCGCCGACCTCGTGCGGCCACGGTATTGACTGGGCGGGTCAGATCGACTAGACCACAGGAAGCCCGGCGATCATCACGCAGTGGAGGACACGATGTCCGGCAGAGCGTTGGTACGACTCGCGGCCCGCGCCGCGTTATCCGCAGTCACGACGGGCGCGCTGGTCGCGGCCGCCGCGATGCCGGCCTCCGCGACGGTCCTGGAGCGGCCGCCGCGGACGACCAAGGGGCCGTGCGCGTACACCGAGACCCCCGACGACCCGGCCGTGCGCAAGGTTCCGCTGCCGCCGGACCCGCGCCACACGCCCACCCGTCCGGTCTCGGCGGTGCTCAGGACCAACCACGGCGACATCGGGCTCACCCTCGACCCGGCCAAGGCGCCGTGCACCGTGCAGAGCTTCGTGCACCTGATCCGTCATCGTTTCTACGACGTCACCTCCTGCCACCGGCTCACCGCGTACGACCGGCTGAAGGTGCTGCAGTGCGGCGACCCCAGCTTCACCGGCGAGGGCGGGCCCGGCTACCGGTACAAGGACGAACTGCCCACCGACCTGCCGCCGTGGCCCGGCGACCCGACCGGAGTGCGCAAGACGTACGCGCGGGGCGTGCTGGCCATGGCCAACGCCGGGCCCGACACCAACGGCAGCCAGTTCTTCCTGGTCTACGGCGACTCGGGCCTGGCGCCCAACTACACGGTCTTCGGCACGGTCGACGCCGCCGGGCTCGACGCGCTCGACCGGATCGCCGCGGGCGGTATCCAGCCGGAGCCCGACGGGCCCACGCCGCCCGTGGACGGCAAGCCCGTCCTGCCGGTCGACATCCGGGACGCCCGGGTCTGCCGGAAGTAGGCGTCACTCCCGCTCCAGCGCCGCCCCCGTCCCCGATGCCGGTGGAAGGGCTCCCGCCCCGCATGCCGGTGGAACGGGGGCGGCACGGTCTGGAACGCCCTCAGGGCGAGGGCTCCGACCGAGGAGCCGGGAGCAGGGAGAGACGCATGAACCTGACACGCGCGTTCGGCACGGTGGCGGGGCTGGCGCTGGCCGCCGCGGGGATGGTGGGGCTGAGCGGGCCCGCGTGGGCGGCGCTGCCCTTCGCCACCCCGACCACCTGTACGTTCCAGACGGTCAACACCGGGAACTACCTGACCGCGGTGGGCGGCGGGGGCCGTACGACCGATGTGATCCACAGTGACGCGACCGTGGCCCGCTCGTGGGAACGCTTCACCCTCGTGGACGCCGGCGACGGCGTGCACGTCGGCATCAGGACGCTGACCGGCAACTACCTGACCGCCGTGAACGGCGGCGGCCTGCAGACCGACGTCATCCACTCCAACGCCACGCTCCTGCAGGCGTGGGAGAAGTTCGCGCTGGTCCGCCAGGGCGGCGACGGCTTCGCGATCCAGACGGTCGACGGCCACTTCCTGACCGCCGTGGGCGGCGGCAACCGCACCACCGACGTGGTGCACAGCGACGCGACCCAGGTGCGGTCGTGGGAGCTGTTCCGGGTGCAGTGCAACCTCACCACCGTGCCCAACGTGCAGGGCTTCGACGACGGCAGCGCGCGGAACTCCATCACCGGGGCGGGCCTCACGGTCGGCGGGGTCACGTTCGACAACAACTGCGTCGACGTTCGCGGGACCGTGTTGTTCAGCAGCCCGGGGGCGGGGGCGACCGTGCCGCGCGGTTCGGCGGTGAACCTCAATGAGTCCAGCGGGGTGGATCGCAATGGGCGGCCCTGCATCTTCAGATGACCCCGGCGGTCCGGCCGCCCGAGGCGACCTCGCCTCCTCGGGCGGCCGGACGCCTTGAAGCGGATGGCTGCGTCGCTCCGAATCGGGCGCTTCCTTCGCAGCGTGCGATTTCGAGCGATGTGGTCCACTTCGTGGGATTCGCTGCGTTCGGGTGGGTGGTCGCGTTCGGGCGGGTCGGGCGGGTTCAGCTGGGGGTGTCGGTGCTGCGCCGTGGCTGCCAGGGCAAACGGTTCTCCAGCTCGACCTCCAGCGAGAAGCTGAGGAAGGTCCGTACGAGCACGATGAGCGCGAGCACGCCGACGCTCACGAACGTCGGAGCCACCGCCACCGTACGGATGATGTCCCCGGCCACCAGGAATTCCAGCCCGAGCAGGATCGCCCGTCCGAGGCCCTGGCGGTAGGCGCGGTAGACGCCGTGCGGGGCCTCTCTTTCGCGTAGCCGCAGCACGAAGGACACGGTGGCCGTCAGCGCGCCCAGCACGATGATCGCCACGCCTGCGAGATCGACAGCCTGGCCGATCGCCTCCACGATCCGCGCGAAGTCCATGACCACCCTCTTTGCCCCGCCTTCAGCAAGGATCAGCGTCCCGCGCCCCGCGTACCGCCCCGACACGCCGCACCAGCCCCCCTCTTTGCCGGGCCACCGCACGGTGCCTCGCGTGGGGAGGGCGCGGGCTTTGGCAGGGAGCCATACGAGGCCAGATGGAGGAGCGGGAGACCGTTTCCCGGTCGGATGGCGGGCGAACGTGGGGCGGAGGGGATGAGAGGCGGGGTTGGGGCGGGAAGCCGTGCTTGGCCGTAAGGGACAGGGGCGGCCTCGGGCGGGGGCTTATGCGTGATCGGAGGGCAGAGGGGCGGACCTGGGATGGAGGGTTGTGTGCGGTTCGGGGCATTGCGGTGCAGCTTCCCGGGGCGGCAGGGGGCTTGAGGGAGGAAGTTGGGCCGTCCAGGTGGTGGTCTGGACGGCAGGGGTCTTCGTGGTGGGAGGAGGGGAGGTCAGTTTGTGGGGTGAGGGGGGTTCGTGGGGAGGGAGTCGAGCCAGTGGGTCAGGCGGGTGCCCTGGCGGGTCATGATCTCGGGGTCGCGCAAGGCGTTCGCCAGCAGCGACATCCCCTGGTACGCCCCGACGAAGGTGAGCGCGAGATCGTCGGCGTCCGGCTGGCCGAGGTCGCGGAACTGGCGCTCCGACCAGTCGAGGAGCAGCCGTATGACCCGGCCCGCCTCGACGTCGAGGCCGCCCTCCGCACGTTTGTCCAGCTCGGAGGCGAGCGTGCCGGTGGGGCAGCCGTACCGGGCGGCGATGTCCCGCTGGCTCACCCAGGCGTCCACCATGGCCTTGAGGCGGGCGCGCGGGTCGGGGAGCCGGTCTAGTTCGGAGGTGAGCTCGGCCAGGTGCCCGGCGTGCTCGGACAGTGCGGCCAGGACCAGTTCGTCCTTGGTCTTGAAGTAGTAGTACACGTTTCCCACGGGCACGCCGGCGGCCTCGGCGATGTCGGCGATGGTCGTCCGCTCGACGCCCTGCTCGTGCAGGACGCGGGCGGCGGCGGCCATCAGCCTGCGCCGCTTGTCGGCCCCCCGGGCCCGTGTCCTCGTTGAGTCAGTCACCCAACTTACTATATGTCCAAGACGGCCGGGACGGGCGGTTCCACGTACCGAATGAGTCGGCGCGGCGCGGGCGGGGTGAGGACGCGGCGAAGATGTCGGGAGGCGCACGACGTGAGGCGGCAGGCTGAAAGGCGGCCACCCAAGCTGTGGCGGCTGAGCCACATCGTGCTTACCTGGGTACGCGTGGAGGAGCAAGGCTGCCGCTGAGGGGTAGGGACGGGCGATGTTCGATGTCGCCGCCGATGTGCCGGTTGCGGACAGCGGTGGCGCTGAGCTCTGGATCCCCTCATGACAGAGTTAGCGATCAACGTCCAACGTCTGCCGGGCTGCCATGTGGTGCATCTCGACGGCGACCTCGACCGCGTGACCCGCATGCCGCTGGCCCGTACGCTCGCGGAACTCCTGGAGGCGGAGCGTCCGAAGGTCGTGATCGATGTCACCGACCTGGCCTTCTGCGACTCGTGCGGCCTCTGGGCCCTCATCGTCGGCCAGCGGCAGGCCGAGCGGCGCGGCGGCAGCGTCCGGCTGGTCGGGGTGCACGGGCCGCTGGCCCGCCTGCTGGACATCACCCGTCTGTCGCGCCTGTTCCCTTCGGACGAAGGTCCGGCCGAGACCGCGAGCTGGGCCAAGCCGCGCGGCTGGCCGTCCTGACCCGCCGAGGGACGGTGAGGGCGGCGGCCACGGCCGCTCGGCAACGACATGCGCGGGTCCGGTCCCAGTACGGGTCAGCCGGGCCAGGGGCGCGGCGAGGGCTTCAGGCCAGGAGCCCGACGACGGCCCTTCGGGGCGGCGGGAATCGCGGCGGACGCCCAGGCCGGATGTGCCGGTGAAGGGTCACAGCACGGCGCGCCGGGCCGACAGCGGGATCGGGAGGGACCGGGAGGGACCGGCAGCGGGTCGAGAGCGGCCGGCAGCGGGATCAGGAAGGACCAGCAGCATGGCCGGGAGGGGCCGGCAGCGCGGTCGGGAGGGATCGGCAGCGCGGTCGGGAGAGGCCGACAGCGGGGTCAGGAGGGATCGGCAGCATGGCCGGGAGGGGCCGGCAGGGGGGTTGGAAGGGGCCGGTAGTGGAGTCGGGCCCGGGCCCCTGGGGGGGCGAGGCCGGGCGGGGCGGGGGCCTGCGGGGCCCGGGCGGGCGGTGACGGGCAGGGGCCCCGAAGCGGCCTGGGTGTCAGGTCAGGACGGTGGGGAGGGGGCCGGGTCCGGGCCAGGGGGATGTGACGCGTTGATCACCTGGTACAGCTGATCCTCCGGCCCCAGCCGCCAGCCGAGCAGTTCCAGCAGCTCGCGCACCGTCGGCGAGGCGTTCTGGAGCACCAGCCTGCGCGGAGGCGGCAGGTCGGTGGCCGTGCTGATGATCAGCCGCAGCCCGCCGGCGTCGATGAAGGTAAGCTCGGACAGGTCCAGATGGACGTCGGTCTCGCCGATGCGTAACGCCCACGCCAGCGCTCGGGCCAGTGCGGGCCGTCCATGGTGGTCGATCTCGCCGCGTACGCGCAGGCCGAAGGGGTGCACCATGGGCAGCACATCGGCAGGGTCGCCGGTCTGGTCGGTCATTGAAATCACACCAATGCGGTCGTCTAGGGCAGAGCCGAGCCGCGCCACGTTCCCTATCGAGGGAAGGTGCGGGCGCCCCTGACAGATCGCCGAAAACAAGAGGGCCCGGCGCGCCGCGCGTCCATACAGCGTCGGCACATCGGGCAGAAGGAGAAGCAGATGTCGGGCGATCAACCCTTTCCGCCAGGCATCGTCCAGGTCACCACGGCTTCGGCCGCCGGTGAACCGGACAGGTGCGCCCGTGGCGCGCCCGGCTCGGCTCGTTTACTCGGTCGCCTTACTCTCTGCCCTCGATCGAGCGCTTTACGCCGCCGTAACCCCCGTACACGGTAGGGGCAAGCCATGCAAGCACCCTTCCACCTGCGGTGCACCATCATTAACAATCTCGCGCTCACCCGCGATCTGGTGCGCGTCTACGCCACCCACGCGGGGCTGTCCGGCGCGCGGCTCGACCACCTGGTGCTCGCCGTCAACGAGGCCGCCGCGAACGTCCTGGAGCACGGTGGCGGTCGCGGCACGGTGACGGCCTACACCGACGCCGCCGTCCTCACGGTCGATGTCTGCGACACGGCCGGACGCCTGCGGGCCGAGCATCTGGCCGACGCCCGGCTCACGCGTCCCTCGCCCTCGGCGCGGCGCCTCGGCCTGTGGCTGATCCATCGTCTGTGCGACGAGGTGGGCATCGACCATCCGCAAGGGGGCAGCAGGCTGCGGCTGCGTATGCGTCTGCCCCTCGCCACCCGCCTGCGTCCCTGGCAGGGCGGCGACTCCTCACCCGCGGCCAGCTAGCCACGGTGATCCGCCCGTCCGTCTCTGCTGTCGGACGGGTGGTGAGCCGTCCTGATGAGCGGTGAGCCGCCGGTGAGGACGCGGTGAGCCGGCCCCGCCACTGTTGACCTGTCTCCGCGACCGCGGAGCACAGGCCACACACGTGGGGAGCGGACAATGGGCATGCTGACCGGCAAGACGGCGCTGGTGACGGGCGGTTCCCGGGGCATCGGCCGGGCGGTGTCGCTGCGGCTGGCCGCCGAGGGCGCGCTGGTGGCCGTCCATTACGGCGGCGACGACGAGGCGGCCAAGCAGACCGTCGCCCTGATCGAGGAGCGCGGCGGCCGGGCGTTCGCCGTGCAGGCCCGCTTCGGCGCGAAGCCCCAGCAGAGCGTCAAGGACGCGGAGGGCGCGGAAGGCGTACATGGTGGAGCGGACGTCATCGGTGCGGAGGGTGCGCAAGAGGGCAGGGGCGTCGAGGGGGCGGTGGAGCGGTTGTTCGAGGGGCTGGCCGACGGGTTGGCCGGGCGTGGCCTGGACATCCTGGTCAACAACGCCGGCATCGCCTCGACCGTCCCGATCGCGCACCTGACCCCGGCGGAGTTCGAGCGGGTGATGACGGTCAACGTCACCACTCCGTTCTTCGTGATCCAGCGTGCGCTGCCGCTGCTGAACGACGGCGGCCGCATCATCAACATGGGCTCGACGGCCAGCCGGTTCGCCGTCACCACGCAGATCGGCTACACGATCAGCAAGGCGGCGCTGGAGGCGATGGCCCCGACGCTCGCCAACGAGCTGGGACGGCGCGGCATCACCGTGAACACGGTCGCGCCCGGCGCCGTACGGACCGACATGACCGCGGGCTACACCTCGATCCCCGAGGTGGTGGCCGCGCTGGAGTCCATCACCGCGCTCGGCCGGCTCGGGGAGCCCGAGGACGTCGCCGACGTGGTCGGCTTCCTGGCCGGTCCGGCGGGCCGGTGGGTGACCGGGCAGACCATCGACGTCTCCGGTGGCACGTACCTCGGGCCGCTCGCCTGACGGAGCCTTGGAACACTTTGCCCATCCATTACGGACCGTGCATATTCCCGTACGGGGAGCTTGCATAGCCTGATTTCATGGGAGATGTCCCCCACAACCCGCCACCACCTCCCGGCCCGCCGGCCGGCAACGGCGGCCCGGCCCACAACGGCGCGCAGGCGCACGACGGCGCGCAGGCGCACGACGGTGGCTCGGCGGGCGATGCGCACGTCGACAGGCTGCTGCTCGGCGCGGCCACCAGCACGCAGGCGCACGTGTGCGTGCTCTTCGTGCTGGCCGAAGACGGGCGCGTGCTGATGATGGACGCCGAGTCGGGGCTCCCCGAGCCCTTCTCGCGCTCGTGGGTCCTGATCAGGTCCACCGACCAGTCGCCGGTCGCGATGGCGGTGCGGCAGCGGCGGCTGGTGTGGGTGCCCGACCGGGAGGCCATGGCCCGCGAGTTCCCGCTCGTGGCGCTCGCCTTCCCGTACGGGTTCGCGCTGGCCGTCGCGCCCCTGGTCGACCGCGACGGCGAGGTGCGCGGGGCCATGATGCTGCTCTGGCCGCCCGCCCCGGCCCGCCGTCCCACCCGGCACCAGCTCGACGTCCTGACCGCCACGTGCGCCGACCTGGCGGAGATCGTCCCGAGGGGGAACCGGCCGGTGCCGCCGGGGCACCAGCCGCGCGTGCTGACCAGGGAGCCGCCCGGCGGCGAGGACCTGCTGACCTGCCTCAACCGGCTGCCCGAGGGCTACTGCATGCTCGACGTCGAGGGGCGGCTCACCCTGGTCACCGCCCCCGCCGAGGAGCTCCTGCAGGCCGAGGCGGGCGAGCTGACCGGCAAGCGCCCCTGGGACGCCCTGCCCTGGCTGGGCGAGCCCGCCTACGAGGACCGCTACCGCGCCGCCGTGGTCAGCCAGGAGGTCACCTACTTCACCACCCGCAACCCGGGCGGCCAGTGGCTGGCCTTCCACCTCTATCCGGGCCTGGCCGGCGTCACCATGCGGGTCACGCCGAGCACGATGGCCCGCGACCCGCGTCCGGTCATGCCCGACCAGCTCGTCGCCGCAGACCGGCCGCCGCGTCTGGTCGCGCTGCACGAGATGCTGCACCTGGCCACCACCCTGGCGCGGGCCGTCACCGCCCAGGAGGTGATCAACCTGGTCGCCGACCACGTGATGCCCGCCTACCACGTGCAGGCCCTGGCCATCCTCACCTCCAGGGGCGGGCGCATGCAGGTGGCCGCCTCGCGCGGGTACAGCGAGAAGGCGATCGAGGAGTACGACGGCCAGCCCCTTCTGCACCTGTCGCCCGGCCACCCGCTGGCCGCCGGCGCACCGGCCTTCTTCGGCACCTGGGCCGAGCTGCGCGCGACGTACCCGGAGGCGATCAGGTCGGACGACATGTCGGCGTGGGCGTTCCTGCCGCTGACGGCCGGCGGGCGGACGGCCGGCATGTGCATCCTGGCCTACGACCGTCCTCACCGCTTCACCACCGACGAGCGGGCCAGCCTGACGGCCCTGAGCGGGCTCATCGCCCAGGCGTTCGAGCGCGCCCGCCTCTACGACGTCAAGCACCAGTTCGCGCAGTCGCTGCAGTCGAGTCTGCTGCCGCGCACCCTGCCCGGCATCCCCGGGCTGGAGGTGGTCGCCCGCTACCTGCCCGCCACGCCCGGCATGGACATCGGCGGCGACTTCTACGACCTGATCCGGCTGGAGGAGAAGGTGGCCGCCGCGGTCATCGGCGACGTCCAGGGGCACGACGTCACCGCCGCCGCGCTGATGGGCCAGGTGCGTACGGCCATCCACGCCCACGCGAGCGCGGGCGCCAACCCCGGCGAGGTGCTCGCGCACACCAACCGCCTGCTCAACGAGCTGGCCCCGGACCGGTTCACGAGCTGCCTGTACATCAGCGTCGACCTGGGGCGGAGCATGGCGTGCGTGGCCAGCGCGGGCCACCTGCCGGCGCTGCTGCGCCGGCCCGGCGAGCCCGCCCAGGTGGTGGAGTCCGCCCCCGGGCTGCTGCTCGGCATCGAACCCGGCACCGAGTACGCCACCACCCAGCTCGCCCTGCCGCCCGGCTCGGTGCTGGCCCTCTACACCGACGGGCTCATCGAGGTCCCAGGGCACGACCTCGGCGAGGCCATCGGCGACCTGGCCGCCGGGTTCGCACCCGCGCCGGACCAGCCGCTCACCGACGTGGCCGAGGACATGATCGCGGCCGCGGCGGCCGTCGAGCACCGCGCCGACGACATCGCCATGCTGCTCCTGCGCACCGGCCCAGCCTGAGCAGCACCGGCCGAGCCTGAGCAGCGCCGACCGGGCCTGGGCAGCGCCGGGCGGGGGGCAGGCGTCCCGGGCGGGGGTAGGCGTCCTGGTCGGGTCAGGCGCGCCACTCCGGTGTACGTTCCTGGCGGGCCTGGGCCAGGGCCTCCCTGACGCCCTCGGCGTCCTTGTCGGTGGTGTAGACGGGGCTGCCGGGCTGCTGCCGCCACGACTCGTCGAGCCCGCCGGCGTCCACGGGGTCGAAGCCGAGCGCGTCCACCAGGCCCATCACGATCTTCTTGCCGCGCTCGTCGTCGGCGGCCACGGGCAGGGCGATGCGCCCGGGGGTGCCGGAGGGGCGGCCGCCGTGGGCGAGGTGGTCGGCGAAGATGTTGTTGAACGCCTTCACCACCGGATGGCCGAGCTGCTGCTCGACCCACCGGCTCTCCGGCATCCCGGCCTCGATCTCGTCGATCCGGCCGTCGCGCTGGGGGTAGTAGTTGCCGGTGTCCACGACGGTCAGGCCGCCGGTGACGTCGTCGAACAGGTCGTCGGGCAGCTCGGGCACCTTGCCCTGGGGGATCGTGACCACGACCAGGTCGGCTCCCTGGGGCGCCTCCTCGACGGTCACCGGGGTCGCGCCGGTCTCGGTGGCCAGGCCGGTGAGCGTCTGGGGGCCCCGGGAGTTGGCCACCGCCACCTCGTGCCCCAGCTCGGTCAGGCGCCGGGTGAGCGTACCGCCGATGTTCCCCGCGCCGATGATGCCGATCTTCATGCTCCGCCCCCGGTTGTGCGCCTCAGCTACTGCTCGCCAGGATATCGTCACAATGCGTTATCGCTGGTCGGGGGTCGTGTCGGCGCGCCGGACGGCACCCGAACCCGATTCCGGGCGGATGGTTCCAGCGGCGCCGCTGGCATCAAGTGGTCACCGGCACGCAACTTCCTGGTCGTTCCGCGGCGGAATCTGCGCGCGACGAACCCGCACACTGGAACCCATAGGCAGGCAAACGGACGTTGGAGGACCGAATGGGAAATTCAGCATTACGTTCCGTCTCGCACGACGCTGGGCGGCGTGAATTCGTTAATCACGCGGGCGGGACGCGTCCGCATATCCAGCTGGTGTCCGACGAGCCGGGGATTCGGGGGTTGTTCCGTTACCGTCCCGAGGCGGCCGAACCGCTGACCCTGCTCTCCGAGGTGCTGCTGTGCGGGGACAGTCCGCTGACCCGGGGCGAGCGCGAGCTGATCGCGGCGTACGTGTCGTCGCTCAACCGGTGCCGGTTCTGCTTCCACACCCACGCGGCCTTCGCGGCCGTCCGCGTGCCGGACGGCATGACGCTGGTCGACGAGACCTGCGCCGACCCGGCGGCGGCCCCTCTCTCCGGCAAGCTCAAGGCCCTGCTCGGCATCGCCGGGGCGGTGCAGCGCGGCGGACGGGAGGTCACCGACGAGCACGTGCGCGCGGCCAGGGCCGAGGGCGCCACGGACCTGGAGATCCACGACACGGTGCTGATCGCGGCGGCCTTCTGCATGTACAACCGGTACGTGGACGGCCTGGCCACGCTGGCCACCGACGACCCCGGTCACTATGCCGACAGGGCCCGTCTGACCAGCGGATACGTGAAGGTGTGGAACGACGAGGCGCTGGACGAGGCCGGCTGAGCGGCCCCGTCCGGCGGGCCTGATCAGCCGAAGAACTCGTCCACCGAATAGGGGTCGAGCGGGAAGCTCCAGCGCTCGCTGATCTTCCCGTCGGTGATCCGGAACAACTGCATGCCGCGGTCGTCGAGCGAGCGGCCGTCGCGCTCACCGCGGATGCGCAGGACGGCGGCGACCTGGTCGCCGCCGACGAGGTAGGACTCCGGCTCCAGGCGCAGCGTGCCGGTGGTGGACTTCAGCAGCTCGGCCAGGTAGCCGAGCACGGCTTCCTTGCCGGAGTAGTCGCGGGCCATCGGTCCGCGGCCGGGGACGTGGAAGATCACGTCGTCGGCGAGCAGCCGGCGAAGGTCCTCCAGGTCGCCCTTGGCAATGGCGTCGTAGGTGTTGCCGGCAACGGTGATGTGGGGATGCTCATCCATGACGACCGCCAGTCACAAACGGGGTTTAGGTGGCGTCCGTGACATTACGCGCGTCAGTTGCAGGAGACAAGAAGGAGGCACGATTAACGAGATCTTGCGCAATTTGCCAGAGTGTGCAGACTAGGAGAAAACCGCATCGATGGGAGCTTGCGTGCCCCATATTGCCCTCGATTCCGATGAACCCGGAATCCGCGGACTTTTCCAGTTCAGCCCAGAGACGGCCGCCCCGATGAACGCGCTGGCCGAGGTCCTCCTGCGTGGCGACAGCACACTGAGCCGCGGCGAGCGGGAGCTGATCGCGGCCTACGTGTCAGGGCTCAACGAGTGCCGGTTCTGCACGGCCTCGCACGCCGCCTTCGCCGCCGCCCAGCTCCCCGAGGGCATGACGCTGGTGGACCAGGTCCGCGCCGACCCCGCCACGGCGCCCGTCACGCCCAAGCTCCGCGCCCTGCTCGCCATCGCCGCCGCCGTGCAGCGGAGCGGCAGGGACGTCACCGACAAGCTGGTGGCCGCGGCCAGGGCGGAGGGGGCCACCGACAAGGAACTGCACCACACCGTGCTGATCGCGGCCGCGTTCTGCATGTTCAACCGGTACGTCGACGGCCTGGGCACCTTCGCCCCCGACGACCCCGCCGGGTACGACCTGGCCGCGCAGCGCATCCTGACGCACGGCTACACGACCGTCCCACCGGCGGCGGGACAGCAGGACTGATGGACGCGGAACACCACCGGTTCGTGATCATCGGCGCCGGACCCGGCGGGCTGCAGCTCAGCTACTTCCTGCAGCGCGCCGGGGCCGACTACGTCACCCTGGAACGCGAGGACGCGCCCGGCGGCTTCTTCCGCAGCTACCCGCGCCACCGCCGGCTCATCTCGCTGAACAAGGTGCACACCGGCGAGAAGGAGCGCGAGATCCAGCTCCGCTGGGACTGGAACTCCCTGCTCAACGACGAGCCCGACCTGATGTTCCCGAACTACTCGCGCGAGTACTTCCCGCACGCCGACGACCTGGTCCGCTACCTGGCCGACTTCCAGCGCGTCCACGGGCTGCGGGTGCGGTACTCGACGGCCGTCGAGCGCGTCGAGAAGGACGGCGCGGGCTTCGTCGTCCACACCGGTGACCAGGTCCTCCGCGCCGACTGCCTGATCGTCGCCACCGGCTGGGGCGGCCCGCACATCCCTGACATCCCGGGCATCGAGCTGGCCACCGGCTACGAGGACGTCCCCGTCAACGGCGAGGACTTCGCCGACCAGCGCGTCCTGGTCATCGGCAAGGGCAACTCGGCGTTCGAGACCGCCCAGGCGCTGCTCCCGTACGCCGCGGTCATCCACCTGGCCAGCCCCAGCCCCGTCCGCCTGGCCTGGACGAGCAAGCACCCCGGCCACGTCCGCGGCCAGTACGGCGCCTTCCTGGACAGCTACTGGTTCAAGACCCTGCACGGCGTCCTGGAGTGCACCGTCGACCGCCTCTGGCGCGAGGGCGGCGGGATCAGGGCCGCGATCACGTACACGCTGGCCGACGGCGAGCAGGCGCTGCTCGACTACGACGCCGTCCTGCGCTGCACCGGCTTCACCATGGACACCGGCCTGTTCGGCGACTCCTGCCGGCCCGCGCTGACCCCCGGCGGCCGGATGCCGGCGATCCGCCCCGACTTCCAGTCGGCCGACGTCGACGGCCTGTACTTCGCCGGCACCCTCATGCAGGCCCGCGACTTCAAACGGGCCTCCTCGGCGTTCATCGACGGCTTCCGCTACAACCTGCGCTCCCTGACCGCCCTGCTGCTCGAACGCTACGAGGGCCGGCCGCTGCCCGTGCGCGAGCTGCCCGCCGACGCCGACGTGCTCACCGGGTCGATGCTCGACCGGGTCAACCACAGCTCGGCGCTGTGGACCCAGTTCGAGTACCTGTCCGACGCGTACGTGCTCGGCCAGGACGGCGTCGTGCGGCACTACGAGGACCTGCCGGAGGACTACGCCCGCGAGCGCTTCGCCGCCGCCGGGCTGTGCCTCACGCTGACCCTGCGCTGGGGGCCGCGCGACCGGGCCGACGTGTTCGCCATCCAGCGCCACCCCACGCCCGAGCGGGCCGACGAGTGCGCCTTCCTGCATCCCGTCGTCCGGGCCTGGCGGTACGGCGAGCCGGTCGCCGAGCAGCACCTCCTGGAGGACCTCCAGGCCCGCTGGCGCGACCCCGTACGCCACGTCGAGCCGCTGCGCGCGTTCCTGGCCGACCGGCTCCAGCCGTAGGAGCCGGCCGGCTTCAGCCGCAGGAGGCCCGGCCGGCTCCAGTCGTAGGAGGCTCCGGCCGGCTTCAGTCGTAGGCGGAGAAGCGGGCCACGAGATCGTCGACCACGTCGGCGAGCGCCCCGCGCCGGGCGTGCGCGGCCCGCTGGCGCTCGGCGCCGCCGCCGTGCTCGCGCAGCAGCCGCCACCCCTCCTCGGCCGCCTCCAGGTCGCCGGCCGCGGCCAGCGCGGGCCCGACGTGCTCCAGCAGCCGCGTCACCAGCTCGGCGACCGGCCGCGCCGCCCCCGTGAACGGATCGACGCCGGACCCGCCCAGCCCGTCCCTGGCGGCCCGCCAGTAGGCCACGCGCAGCAGCTCGGCGGGCACCTCGGGGCCCGGATCGCCGTCCCGCACCCGGTGCAGCGACGTCGTGACCAGCGCCCGCACCACCAGCGCCAGGAACACCGACTCGCGCGTGGAGGCGGGCACGTCGGCCACCCGCACCTCCACCGTGGGCAGCCGGGCCGACGGGCGCACGTCCCAGAACAGCGTCCCGGGGTCGACCAGCGCGCCGCTGTCGGTCAGCGCCGCGACCGTGCGCTCGAAGTGCTCCAGCGACCCGAAGTACGGCGGCGGCCCGGCCACCGGCCACTTGCCCCAGGCCAGCACCCGCCAGCCCGCGTAACCGGTGTCGCGGCCGGCCCAGAAGGGCGAGTTGGCCAAGAGGGCGAGCAGCACCGGCAGCCACGGGCGCACGTGGTTGCAGACCAGCACGGCCTGCTCCCGGTCGGGCACGTGGACGTGCACGTGACCGGCGCAGATGGCCTGCTCGTCGTGCAGGGCGCGGTAGTTGTCGATGCCGACGCCGTACCGGGGGTGCTCGGTGATCGGCGGCGGGACGACGTCGCCGATCACCGGCGTGCCGGAGGCGACCACGGCCAGCCCCTCGGCGCGCGCGGCGGCGGCCACGACCTCGCGCATCCGCCGCAGCTCCGCCTCCAGCTCGGCCCGGCTCGCGCAGGGCGCCGTCTTGGCCTCCACCTGGAACTGCGTGATCTCCGTGCAGACCCGGTCGCCCAGCCCGGCCGCGGCGCGCCCGACGACGGCCGCCGCCCCGGGGGCCACGGCGCGGGTGGCCGGATCGACGACCAGGTACTCCTCCTCGACGCCCATCAGGCGGGCGGTCACGCCGCCGGAGGACTGCCGTAACGACTCGGCGGTAGCCGTCATGTGCGCTCCACTCCACTGCTCGACTCGACTGCGGGGACAGCGCGGGGACGCCGCGGGGACACCGCGGGGACGCTGCCATCCGATCTTGCCCTGCCGGTGGCCGCCGCAGGGCCGAATGGCGCACACGCCCCGGGGGAATGGCTCTCCTGGCCGCATCACCCCCGCATCCACAGGAGGGCCCGCCCGTGACCGCGACCATGTCCGTGGAGGAGGCCGGGCACGTGTTCGCCACGCCCGCCGCGTACGCCGACGAGACCCGGCTGCACGAGGCCCTGGCGCTGCTGCGCCGCGAGTCCCCGGTGCACCGCGTGGAGGTGCCGGGCTACAACCCCTTCTGGGCCGTCACCCGGCACGCCGACCTGCTGGAGATCGAGCGGAACAACGCCCTGTGGCTGAGCGCGCCGCGCCCGGTGCTGCGGAGCGCGGAGATCGACGCCCGGCTGGCCGAGCAGCGGGCCCGCGGCACCGGCCTGAAGACGCTCGTCCACATGGACGACCCCGAGCACCGCGTCGTGCGCGCCGTCGCCGCCGACTGGTTCCGGCCCAGGGCCATGCGCGCCCTGGAGGTACGCGTCCGCGACCTGGCCCGGCGCTACGTCGACCGGATGACCGCCCACGGCGGCTCCTGCGACTTCGCCCGGCAGGTCGCCGTGCACTACCCGCTCTACGTCATCCTGTCGCTGCTGGGCCTGCCCGAGTCGGACTTCCCGCGCATGCTGCGGCTCACCCAGGAGCTGTTCGGCCAGGACGACAGCGACAACCGGCGCGGCGGCACCGCCCAGGACCACACCGCCGTGCTGGCCGACCTGCTGGACTACTTCCGCGAGCTGACCGCCGCGCGCCGGGCCAGGCCCACCGGCGACCTCGCCTCGGAGATCGCCAACGCCCGCGTGGACGGCCGCCCGCTGAGCGACCTGGAGGCCGCCTCCTACTACGTCATCATCGCCACCGCCGGGCACGACACCACCAGCTCCACCATCGCCGGGGGCCTGGAGGCGCTCATCCGGCACCCCGGCGAGCTGCGGCGGCTGCGCCGGGACCCCGGGCTGCTGCCGCTGGCGGCCGAGGAGATGATCCGGTGGGTCAGCCCGGTGAAGGAGTTCATGCGCACCGCCGCCGCCGACACCGCCGTACGCGGCACGCCGGTCAGGCGGGGGGAGTCGGTGCTGCTGTCGTACCCGTCGGCCAACCGGGACGAGGAGGTGTTCGCCGAGCCGTTCCGCTTCGACGCCGGCCGTGACCCCAACCGGCACCTGGCCTTCGGCTCCGGCGTGCACTTCTGCCTCGGGGCCGCGCTGGCCCGGATGGAGATCCGGGCGCTGTTCGCCGAGCTGCTGCCCCGGCTGGAGAGCGTGGAGTTCGACGGCGAGCCCGCCTGGGTGGCCACCACGTTCGTGGGCGGGATCAAGCACCTGCCGATCCGCTACACGCTGCGCGCGTGAGGCC
This sequence comes from Nonomuraea sp. NPDC050227, assembly GCF_044459705.1. Lineage (NCBI taxonomy): Bacteria > Bacillati > Actinomycetota > Actinomycetes > Streptosporangiales > Streptosporangiaceae > Nonomuraea > Nonomuraea sp. NPDC050227. The sequence continues at coordinate 139,267 of NZ_JBITJF010000013.1, forward strand.
GCCCGCGCCGCTGCCGGGCGGTCAGAACAGCGTGGGGGGCTCGGCGGGCATCGGCTCGGGCAGCGGGCGCAGCTCCGGCACCCGGGCGCGCACCTCGTCGTGGAAGCGGCGGGCGAGCATCGGCGCGTCGGCGTTGTCGGGCGTGTGGACGAACACGGTGGGGGAGCGGCCCTCGCGCAGCCATCCGGCGACCGTGTCCACCCACTCCCGCCAGCCCTCGACCGTGGCCTCGACGGAGTCGCGGCCCAGGTAGCGGACGATCGGATGGCCGGTGAGCGCGCGGGTGCGGCGCGGCACGCGCGGCTTCTTCGTCCACGCGTCGCGTTCGGCGTCGCTGGTCGGCGGGGTGCGGAACAGCGTCACCGTGTCGAACGGCACCCATTCGGCGCCGGCGGCGGCCAGCACCCGTTCGAGCTGCCCGGCCTGGCGGGCGTCGTCGAAGAAGGCGCGGTGGCGGACCTCCACGGCGTAGCGGTGGGAGCGGGGCAGGCGGTGCAGGAAGGCCGCCAGCGTGCCGAGGTCGGCGGGGCCGAAACCGGGCGGTAACTGCACCCACAGGGCGTGCGCGCGCGGCCCGAGCGGCTCGATGGCGTCGAGGAAGGCGTGCAGCTCCTGCTCGGCGCCGGTCAGCCGGTGGTGGTGGGTGATGGCCTTGGGCAGCTTGACCACGAAGCGGAAGTCGGGGTCGAGCTGCCGGGCCCACGACTCCACCGTGGCGCGGGCGGGGGTGGCGTAGAACGTGGTGTTGCCCTCGACCGCGTCGCACCAGGTGGCGTAGGCGCGCAGGCGCTCGCCCGGCGGGAGCGGATGGGGCAGGAAACGTCCGTTCCACGGTGTGTGCGTCCACATCGCGCATCCCACATGAAGCCGCATGCCTCCGACGTTAGCGGAGCCGCCGGGTGCCCGGGGCCGCCGCGGATGTCCGGGTACGCGACCGTTTAGGCTGGTCGTATGGGCATGGTCGGGACGGTCGGGCTGGTGCTGCATCCCCAGCGCGACTCCAAGAAGGCGATCGACACGATCCTGCGCTGGGCCGCGGACAAGGGGGCCACCGTCCTCGGGCTGCCCGAGGAGGTCGGGCGCATCGACTGCAGCGCGGTGCCGGTCGACGCGGTCGCCCTGGTCGAGCGGGCCGACCTGCTGGTGGGGCTCGGCGGCGACGGCACAATGTTGCGGACCATGCGGCTGCTGGCCGGCCGGCCCACGCCCATCCTGGGGGTGAACCTGGGCAAGCTCGGCTTCCTGGCCGAGATCGACGTGGACGAGCTGGCCGGCACGCTGTCGGCCATCGACCGCCACGAGTACACGATCGAGCCGCGGATGGCGATCAGGAGCGTGGTCGCGGGGGTCGCGGTGACCGCGTTCAACGACATCGCGCTGGTCCGCATCCCCGGCGAGGGGCTGGCCGGGGTGTCGGTCACCCCGTCGGGCAGCCCGTTCGTGAGCCTGTCCGCGGACGCCGTGATCGTGGCCACCTCCACCGGCTCCACCGCCTACAGCTTCTCGGCCGGCGGGCCGATCGTCTCGCCCCGCGTGGAGGCCGTCCTCGTGGTGCCCGCCGCCGCCCACTCCTCCTTCAACCGGGCCCTGGTGCTGCCCGCCGACGAGGAGGTGACGCTGGAGGTGCTGCCCACGAGCGGCAGGCTCGCCGTCGAGGTGGACGGACGGGTGGTCGGCCACCTGTGCCCCGGCGACACCGTCACGGTCACGGCCTGGCCGGGGGCGGCGAAGGTGGTCCGCGTCGGCACCACCTTCTACGAGCGCGCCCGCCGCAAACTGGGGGTGGACGGCAGCGCCGGGGTCGGCTGACCCCGCTCAGCGACGGTGCCGGGCGGGCCTGGTGAGCGGCCCGCCGGCCCGCACGGGCCTGGTGGACGGCTCGTCCTCCGGCATCTCCGCGGGCCGCGCGCCGCGGGCGGCGACCAGGGCCGACAGCGCGGTCGTGATCGGCACGGCGGCGATCAGCCCGAGCGTGCCCACGACGCTGCGGACGATCTCCTGGGTCACGACCGGCGTGGTCAGCACGTCGCCGAGCGGCTGCGCGCCGATGCTGAACAGCAGCAGCAGCGGCAGCGACGCTCCCGCGTACGCCAGGATGATCGTGTTGATCACCGAGGCGATGTGGGCCCGTCCGACGCGTCCCGCGGCCCGGTACAGGCGGGCGAAGCCGTAGGAGGGGTTGGCCGCGGCCAGCTCGCCCACCGTCACCGCCTGGGTGACGGTGACGTCGTCGAGCACGCCGAGCGCCCCGATGATGATGCTGGCCAGCAGCAGCCCCTCGGTGTCGATGGACAGGCTCATGCCCAGCGTCAGGGCGGTGTCGTCGGTGACGCCGTTGAGCCGGGCCAGGCCGAGCGCCCCGTACGACAGCAGCCCGGTGAGCGCGAGGCTGGCCAGCGTGCCCAGCACGGCCATCGACGTGGTCAGCGAGAAGCCGTGGGTGAGGTAGAGCACCGTCAGCATGATCGCGGCCGAGCCGACGACGGCGACCAGCATCGGCGGCTCGCCCGCCAGGACGGCCGGGATGACGAACGTCAGCAGCAGCCCGAACGTGACCGCCAGCCCCACCAGCGCCGTCACCCCGCGCCACCGCCCGAACGCGATGACCGCCAGCGCGAACGCGCCGCCCAGCAGCCACAACGTCGTCGACCGGTCGTGGTCGGAGAGCTGGTAGTCGCCGTCGGCGGCGCGCAGCAGCAGCACGTCGTCGCCCGCCGTGAACCGCTGGGCCCCCGGGCCGCCTGGCAGCCGCAGCGTGACGTCGCGGCCGGTGTCGGGCCCCGAGCCGACCCGCACGGTGGCGTTGCCGCAGGTGGCCGGGTCGGGCACCGGCATGCCCTCCTGGACGGCCGGGCAGCGCCTGAGCGCGACCGAGGCGATCGTGCCCTCGACCCGCTCGACCGCCGGCCCCTCCCGCCCGTCCTGGCCGTCCGGCGCCGCCTGCCCCGCGGGCCAGAGCCACACCAGGCAGGCCAGCGTGGCCAGGGCCAGCGGCACCAGCACGGCCAGGCTCGCCACGACCGCGCCGCGCGACGGCGGCGCGGCGGCCACGCCGTGGGAGTGGCCGTGACCGTGGGAATGGCCGTGGAAATGATCGGCGCCCATCGCGTGAAAGATCCTCCTAGGCTTCCGGGACTGCGACAGTAACGCACCCGGCGCGGGGTAGGAGCCGGGTGTGGCGACGCTGGTGGGCACCTCCGGATGGCAGTACAAGGACTGGCGCGGCGTGCTGTACCCCGAGGGGGTCCCCCAGCGGTTGTGGCTGGAGACGTACGCGGCCGAGTTCCCCACGGTCGAGAGCAACAACGCCTTCTACCGCCTGCCGTCGCCGGAGACGTTCGCCGCCTGGCGGGAGCGCACGCCCGACGGGTTCGTGATGGCGGTCAAGGCCAGCCGCTACCTCACCCACATCAAGCGGCTGACCGGGCCCGAGGAGCCGGTCGCCCGGCTGATGGCGGCCGCCGGGGCGCTCAAGGAGAAGCTGGGCCCGGTCCTGCTGCAACTGCCGCCCACGCTGCGCGCCGACCCCGCCCTGCTGGACCGCTGCCTGGGCTGCTTCCCCGGCGGCGTGCGGGTGGCGGTGGAGCCGCGGCACGACTCCTGGTGGACCGGCGAGGTGCGCGAGGTGCTGCTCGCGCGGGGCGCCGCGCTGTGCTGGGCCGACCGGCTCGGCCGGCCGCTGACGCCGCTGTGGCGCACCGCCGACTGGGGGTACGTGCGCCTGCACGAGGGCCTGGCCGCCCCCCGGCCCTCCTACGGCGCGGCGGCGCTGAAGAGCTGGGCGAGGAGGGTGGAGCAGGCCGGATGGCGGGACGTCCACGTCTACTTCAACAACGATCCGGGGGGAGCGGCCGTGCGCGATGCCCGGCGATTTGCCAGACTCGCCTGATGCGCACGCGTCTGTACAGGAACGGCGTCCTCGAAAAGGAGGGCTTCCCCGTCGAGGAGGTCTCCGAGCACGTCGGCGACCCGGAGGCCGCCGTCTGGTTCGATCTGTGCTCGCCCACCCCCGAGCAGCTCAACCAGGTCGGCGAGGAGCTCGGCCTGCACGAACTGGCCGTCGAGGACGTCCTCAGCGACCACCAGCGCCCCAAGGTGGACGTCTACGACAACCACCTGTTCATCACCGTGTACGGCATCCACCTCGACGAGGGCCGCCTCGTCCCCGTCGAGGTGAACGCCTTCGTCACCCCCAACGCCCTGGTGACCGTGCGGGAGAACGCCTGCTTCGACATCGACGAGGTGGTCAGGCGCTGGGACGCGACCTCCCGCCTGGCCGGGCACGGCGTCGCCTTCCTGCTGCACGGCCTGCTCGACTACGTCGTGGACAGCCAGTTCGACCTGGTCCAGGACCTCGACGCGCGGGCCGAGGCCATGGAGGAGTCGCTGTTCGACGACGCGCCCCGCGACGGCAGGCAGCTCCAGCGCGCCATGTACCTGCTGCGCAAGGACACCGCCAGGCTGCGCAAGATCTCCATGCCGATGCGGGAGGTGCTCGGCACGCTGCTCCGCCGCGACCAGGAGATCGTCGCCGACCCGGTGATGGCCCCCTACTACGAGGACGTCTACGACCACGTCCAGCGGGTCGCCGAGTGGGTGGAGGCGATCCGCGACATGCTCGCCAACGTCCGCGAGACCCGCCTGGCCCAGCAGGGCTTCCGCCTCAACGAGATCATGAAGCGGGTGACGAGCTGGGCCGCCATCATCGCGGTGCCCACCGCCATCACCGGCTTCTACGGCCAGAACGTGCCCTACCCCGGCTCCGGGGACATCTCGGGCTTCTGGGCGTCGTCGGTGCTGGTGGCGGTGGCGTCCGTGGTGCTGTACGCGGTCTTCAAGAAGAAGGACTGGCTCTGAACGCCGGTGACGGACGTCAGAAGCGCGGCCGGCACTCCGCGGCCAGCCTCTCGACCGGCACCGGGCCCGCCTGGCCGCCGTCCCGCAGCCGGACGGACGGCACGCCGTCCGAGACCTCCCGCGGCCCCACCACGAGCTGGTACGGCACCAGCCGGTGCGCCCTGATCCTGGCCCCGAGGCTGCCCCGGTCCGCGGGCGCCAGCTCGGCCCGCAGCCCGGCGGCCACCGCCCGCCGCAGCAGGTCCTCGGCCGCCGGGAGCTCGGCGTCCGACAGCGGCAGCACGACCGCCTGCACGGGCGCCAGCCACGCCGGGAACGCGCCGCCGTGCACCTCGATCAGATGCGCGACCAGGCGCTCGATCCCGCCGACCACGCTGCGGTGCACCATGACGGGACGCCGCCCGCCCGCGTACGACAGGTCGAAGCGCTCGGGCTGGTACAGGTCCACCTGGACGGTCGACAGGGTGCTCTCGCGGCCCGCCGGGTCGGCGATCTGGATGTCGATCTTCGGGCCGTAGAAGGCGCCCTCGCCGCGTTCCTCGTCGTAGGCGCGGCCGCGTTCCTGCAGCACCTCGCGCAGCACGGCCTCCGAGCGCGCCCACATCGCGGGGTCGTCCACGAACTTGCCGCCCTCGCCGCGCAGCGAGAGCCGGTAGCGGGCGGCCTCGATGCCGAGCTGGGCGTGCGCGGCCTCGATCAGGTCGAGCGCGGCCGACACCTCGGCCGCCGCCTGCTCCGGCGCGCAGAACACGTGGCCGTCGTTGAGCTGGATGGCCCGCACCCTGGTCAGGCCGCCGAGCACGCCCGACAGCTCCGAGCGGTACATGCCGCCGAGCTCGGCCACGCGCAGCGGCAGCTCCCGGTGGCTGCGCCCGCGCGAGCGGTAGATCAGCGCGTGGTGCGGGCACAGGCTGGGCCGCAGCACGAACTCCTCACCGCCCACGTTCATGGGCGGGAACATGTCCTCGGCGTAGTGCGCCCAGTGGCCCGACCGTTCGTACAGCTCCCGTTTGCCGAGCACGGGGGAGTTGACGTGCACGTAGCCGTGGCGGCGTTCGAGCTCGTGGACGTAGTCCTCCACTGCCTTGCGCACGGCGGCCCCGGCGGGCAGCCAGTAGGGCAGGCCGGAGCCGATCAGCGGGTCGGTGCCGAAGATCTCCAGCTCGCGGCCGAGCCTGCGGTGGTCGTTCATGATCGTCCTTTGCGGTGAAAGGGCGAACGACCAGCTCCCGGGCGCCCGCCCGGGATGCATGGAATCAGCGCGCCGGGACCGTGTCCGGCGTCGTCGTGACGAGAGCGCGCTGCATGCCTGCCACCGTAGCACCGCGGCGGCCGTGAAGAAAATCTTCAAGAGCAGGGCAAGGAATGGCAAATGATATAAAAGAGCCGTGGCTGAGATCACCTTGAGCGTCCGCCAGTTGCAGGCGTTCGCCGAGGTCGGCTACCAGGTCGCGGGCGGTGGCGGCGCGCACGCGGCGATGGCGGCGCTGCGCCAGGTGGTCCCGCTCGACGCCTACGAGTTCGTCGCCTACGACCCCGCCACCGGGCGGCACCACAGCGTCGTCTCCGACGGCCACCGCCGCATCGACCGCGACGCCGCCGAGGAGTACGCCGCGCTCGACGCCTGCCGCGAGGCCATCGCCGGGCGGCGGCCGGTGCCCATGCCGCAGCCGGGCACCGAACGGTACTTCCGCCGCCACCTGGCCCCCTACGGATGGCGGGCCGGGCTGACCGCGCCGCTGTTCCTCGCCGACGGCGGCCGCTACACCGGCCTGCTGCACCTGGCCGCCAAAGACGCCTTCCCGCTGCTGGCCGGCGCCCTGGTCGCCGCCGTGAGCCCGATGCTCGCGCACGTCACCGACCTGACCCGGTGCGTGATCGACCCCGCCGGGCTGCCGCCCGACTTCCGCGCGGTCGCCTTCGACCGGCTCGGCGAGCGCCGCGCGGTGCCCGGCCACGAGGTCTCCCGCGAGCTGTGGGACGACCCCGCCATGGCGGCCTTCGCGCGCGCGTTCATCGACTCGCGCGAGCTGAGCCGGCGCGGCCTGTGGCTCGACGGCGGCGGCCGCTGGCACGAGGTGCGGCTGCTGCGGGCCGGCGTCGGCTACCAGGGCTCGCTGCAGGGCGCGGTCGCCGCCGAACGGCCCTGCCCGCTGCCCTACGACCTGACCGGCCGCGAGGTCGATGTGCTCACCCGGGTCGCGGCCGGCGACTCCAACCCGCAGATCGCGGCCTGCCTGGTGCTGAGCGTCCGGACGGTGACCACCCATCTGGAGCACATCTTCGCCAAGCTGGGCTGCGACAGCCGGACCAGGCTCACCACGAAGGCGCTGGCCGAAGGGTTGTGCCGGCTCGACCTGTGACGCACGGCTCCTGCCCGGCGGGCACGCGGGCCTGCGTCAGCTCGAACCAGACGGTCGTCGAGCCCCCCTCGCGGACGAACCCCCACCGGTGGCTGAGCGCCTCGATCAGCGGCAGCCCCCGGCCGCTGGTGGCCTGCGGAGCGGTCCGGCACACGCACGGCGGGCCGTCCGCGCCGCCGTCGGCCACGCACACCCGGACCGTGGTGTCCGAGCTGAGCACCGACACCGTGAACGAGCCGCCGTCCCCGGACCTGGTGTGCAGGATCGCGTTCGTGGCCAGCTCGCTGGTGAGCAGCACCACGTCGTCATGGAAGGGATGATCGCGGCCGAGCGCGTCCGTCACGAGCCCCCTGGCCCGTGAGACCTGGGACGCGACCCCCGGAAGCCGGACCGCGAGGTCGCGGAAGCCGGGCGTCTCACCCCCGTCGGCATGGTCTGAGTCCCTCGGCGCCACGGCGACCTCCCCCGAATCAGGTGACGTCATGAGACGCGCGGGCAGGGGGCGAGAGATTATCGCGAAAAGGTAGGAATGCTCTTTCCAAGGTCGCCTGCACGACCTGCCGCGGCGACCGAGTACGCTGCGATCGACGAGTCGTCTAGGCCCGTGGGGGAGCAAAGCGTGCACAGCAGCCTACTCGCCCGGCCGTCGGAGGAGGTCGCGTGAGCAGCCTGGAGGCCGTCTGGGTGGAGCCGTACGACCGGCCCGGGGCGGCCGTCGTGACCGGTGTCTTCGACATCCTGCACGTCGGCCACGTGCGCTACCTGGGCGCCGTGGCCGCCCGCGGGCTGCCCCTGGTGGTCGGCGTGGAGGACGACCCGCGCGTGCGGGCGTGGAAGGGGCCCAGCCGGCCGTTCAACCCGGCGGCGGAGCGGGCCGAGGTGCTGGCCGCGCTGCGCTGCGTGGCAGGCGTCTTCGTGGTGGCCGGGCCGCCCGAGGCGCACGGCCCCGAGGACTACATCGACCTGCTCGCGCCGATGCGGCCCGGCGCGCTGGCCCACACGGCCGGCGATCCGCACGCGGGCGCGCGGGCCACGGCGGCGGCCATCCTGGGCGCGGAGTGCTGGGAGATGGCGGCCATCCCCGACCGCTCCACGACCCGCATCGTGAACGCCGCCGGCAAGGGCTGACCAGGCGGCCCCGGAGCGGCCCCGGAGCGGCCGGGGCGTCGCTGAAACGGGCAGCGGCCATGATCGCGTAATCTTTCATGCCATGATGGCCGACCTGGTGGCGAAGCGGGTGACGAACCTGCTGGCACCGCAAGTGCTGGTGATCGTCATGCCGCCCGCCGTGGGCCTGCTCGCCCAGGGATGGGCCGGCGCGGCCTGGGGGCTGGTGGCCTCGGCGTTCTGCGGCGGCGTGCCGGCGGCGGTGATCGCGCTCGGCGTGCGTTCGGGGCGGCTCGACTCCCACCACATCGTCGACCGGGCCCGCCGCACCGGTCCGCTGCTGGCCGCCGTGGCCGCCGTGCTGGTCGCGCTCGCGCTGCTGGTCGTGCTGGGCGCGCCGCGGCTGCTGGTGGCCACGGTGACCGCGATGCTGGTCGCCCTGGCGGTGACCGTGCCGATCACCACCCGCTGGAAGATCTCCTTCCACGCCGCGGTCTCGGCGGGCACGGTGGTGGTGCTGGCGCACGTGCTGCCCGCCGTGCCGGTGGCGATCGCCGGCGCGGCCGTCGTGGCGCTGGTGTGCTGGGCCAGGGTCCGCCTCGCCCATCACACATGGGCGCAGGTCGCGGCGGGCGCGGTCACCGGCACGCTCACCACGTGGGCGACGCTGGCGCTGTTCGGGGTCTGAATGCCGGAATAGCCCCGCCGCCACGCGGGTTGGCCGGGACATGGATGCCACGAACCGGGGCCGGGTCCGCGTCGAGCGGTCGGCCAAGCGCGTGCGGACCTACCTGGGCGGCCGGCCGATCGCCGACACGACCCGGGCCCTGCTGGTGTGGGAAGGCCCCTTCTACCCCACCTACTACTTCCCCCTCCAGGACGTCGATGAGGCGGCGCTCAAGCCGACCGGCGCGTCCAGGCACTCCCCGAGCAGGGGTGACGCCGCCGTCCACACGGTCACCTCGGGCGCCGCGCAGGCCCCGGAGGCGGCGCTGGTCTACGACGACTCGCCGCTGGAGGAGATCCGCGGGCACGTGCGCTTCGACTGGGACGCCATGGACGCCTGGTTCGAGGAGGACGAGGAGGTCTACGTGCACGCCCGCGACCCGTACACGCGGGTGGACATCCTGCCGAGCTCGCGGCACATCCGGGTGGAGGTGGACGGGGTCACCGTGGCCGACTCGCGCAACGCCCGCATCCTGTTCGAGACCGGCCTGCCGGCCCGCTACTACCTGCCGAAGACCGACGTACGGCTCGACCTGCTGGAGCACACCGACACCGCGACCCACTGCCCGTACAAGGGGACGGCGGAGTACTGGTCGGTCAACGGGAAGAAGGACCTGGCCTGGTCCTACCGCACGCCGCTGCCCGAGAGCGAGCGCGTGGCTGGGCTGATCGCCTTCTACAACGAGAAGCTGGACATCTTCGTCGACGGCGAGCGCGAGGAGCGTCCGCAGACCAAGTTCTCCTGACCGAGGGAGTGCGCCCCGCCGCTCAGGGCGAGGCGCGCGCGGGCCTCAGGCTGCCGGCGACCAGTGCGGGTCGCGGCCGAGGTAGCGCAGCAGGGCGGCGACCTCGTCGCCGGAGGCGTCGTCCGGGAGCGCCGGGGCGTAGGCGCCCCACGGGCGCAGCGGGTCGGCGATCTGCCGGGCGACCTCCAGCAGCGGCCCGGCCATCTCCGGCGTCAGCGGCGAGGGCTGACCGGTGGCCACGGCGATGTCCCAGGCGTGCACGGCGGCGTCGAGCGCGCACGCCGTCGAGCCCGCCCACGGCGACATCTTGTTCGGCGGCACCGGCGTGGGCACCTCGGCGGCGTCCCGGTCGACCGCGGCCCATGCCCTGGCCGAGCGGGTCAGCGCGTCCTCCAGCTCGGCCGCCGGGTCGGCGCCCGGCTCGGCGGGCGGGTCGAACGGGTTGAACGCCGGCCCGGCCTCGCCCGTGAGCGTGGCGGCGAAGCCGATCTGGTCGCCCACGGCGTGCTTGAAGACCTTGGTGACGCTCCACTCGGAGCACGGGGTCGGCAGGTCCCAGCCGTCGGCCGGGATGCCGCTGACGGCCTTGCGCAGCGCCTCGTGCGAGGCGTCCAGAACGTCCCAGCCGCTGATGATGTCGCCCATGTGGAGCTCCTTTCGAGATGACTCCATATTAGCAGAACGGAATGCTTTGTTCCACTAGTTTGCGGCAGCCTGTGCGAGACCGTCGATCAGCAGGTCCAGGGCCTGGTTCGGCCCGGCGGCCTGAGGGCGTCGCCGGGCCGGGACCGTCAGGTGAGCAGGCGGGTCAGCACGCGGGTGCCGAACTCCAGGCCCTCCACCGGCACCCGCTCGTCCTTGCCGTGGAACATGCCGAAGTAGTCCAGGTCGGGCCGGAGCATGAGCGGGGCGAAGCCGTACCCCTGGATGCCGATGGTGGCGAAGGACTTGGCGTCGGTGCCGCCGCTCATCACGTACGGGACCGGCCGCGCCCGCGGATCCTCGGCCACCAGCGCCCCCGCCAGCTCGTCGAAGAACGCCGACGGGTACGGCGCGGCGGGCGCCTCCTCCAGGTTCACGAACTCGCGGGTGATCTTCGGCCCGAGCAGCTCGTCGATCGTCGCGAGGAACTCCTCCTGCAGGCCCGGCAGGTACCGGCCGTCCACGTGCGCCGAGGCCGTCGAGGGCACCACGTTCACCTTGTAGCCGGCCGCCAGCATCGTCGGGTTCGCCGAGTTGCGGATCTGGCCGTGGAACAGCTCGCCGAGCGCGCCCAGCCGGCCGGCCTCGGCGTCCAGCCGGTCCAGGTCGATCGCCTGGCCGGTGATCTCCGACAGGCTCTCCAGGAGCGCGGCGACCGACGGCGTCAGGCGTACCGGCCACTGGTGCGCGGCGACCCGCGACAGGGCGTGGGCCAGCGTGGCGACGGGGTTGTCCACGGCGGGCCGCGAGCCGTGGCCCGCCACGCCGTGGGCGGTCACCTTCATCCAAGCGGTGCCGCGCTCGCCGACGGCGATCGGGTAGACGCGCCGCCCGCCGGCCTCGACGCTGAAGCCGCCCGACTCGCTGATGGCCTCGGTGACGCCGTCGAACAGGTGCCGGTGCTCGGTCACCGCGTACCGGGAGCCGTGGTCGCCGGTCGCCTCCTCGTCGGCCAGGAAGGCCAGCACCAGGTCCCGCTTGGGCCGCACGCCGCGCGCCGCCATGTCCAGCACGGCCGCGAGCGTCATCGCGCACGAGCCCTTCATGTCCACCGCGCCCCGGCCGTACACGCAGCCGTCGGTGATCTCGCCGGAGAACGGGTGCATCCGCCACTCGGCGGGGTCGGCCGGCACCACGTCCAGGTGGCCGTGGACGAGCAGCGCGTCGGAGGAGTCGCCGTCGATCCTGGCCACGACGGTCGTGCGCCGGGGTTCCGACTCGAACACCACCGGCTCTAGCCCCGCGTCGGCCAGCAGCGTGGCCACGTACTCGGCCGCCGGGCGCTCGCCTGAGCCCGGGTTGGTGGTGTCGAACCTGATCAGGTCCGAGCAGATCTCGGCGACGCTCTTCACGCTCTCCCCTTCAGCGTCAGCGGCGGCACGCCGGGCGTCTCCAGGTCGAAGATCAGCCCGTAGAAGGCCAGCTCGGCCTCCAGCACCGCCACGATGGTCTCTTCCCTGCGCCAGCCGTGCTGCTCGCCGGCGAAGGTGAGCAGAGCCCACTGTTTGCCGTGCTTGTCCAGTTCGGCGGTGAATCGCTCGGCCTGGCTCACGTCCACGATCGCGTCCTCCAGACCGTGCAACATGAGGCATGGGCCCGATGCCCGGGCCGCGTTCAGGAGCGGCGAGCGGTCGGTGTACCGCTGCCGCGTCTCGGGCAACGGGCCCACCAGGCCGTCGAGGTAGCGCGACTCGAAGTCGTGCGTCTCGGCCGCCCAGCTCTCCGGGTCGGTGATCGCGTAGTGCGCGACGCCGCCCGCGAACACGTCGCTGTGCACCAGCGCGGCCACCGTGGTCCAGCCGCCGGCGCTGCCGCCCCGGATCGCGATCCTGGCCGCGTCCGCCAGTCCGAGCTGCACCAGCCCGCGCGCCACCTTCGCGCAGTCCTGGACGTCCACCACGCCCCACTGGTGCCGCAGCCGCTCGCGGTAGGCCCGGCCGTAACCGGTGGAGCCGCCGTAGTTCACCACGGCCACGCCGATCCCTCTGCTGGTGAAGTAGGCGACCTCCAGGTCCAGCACGACCGGCGTGTTCCCGGTCGGGCCGCCGTGCACGAAGATCACGTACGGCGCCGGCCCGGCGACCCCCGCCGGCGGGTGGAGATGGGCGTGCACGCCCTCGATCGTCACCGCCTCCGGCGTGGGCAGCAGCGCCCGGTCCGGCAGCGGCTTGGGGGCCGAGACGACCTCGTGCCCGCCGGTGGCGAGGTCGACCAGCGTCACCTCCAGCGGCGTGTACGGCGTCGCCCCCACCGCCACCGCCTTGCCCCCGGCCGCCGACACCGTCGAGGCCCAGTACGTGTGCCCGTCACCGCCGATCTCCCGCAGGCCGCCCGTCGCCGGGTCCAGCACGCCCAGGCGGCGGTGGTCGGCGGTGCCGTACACGACGACCAGTTGCTCGCCCGCCGGGGCCAGGCAGGCCAGGCCCGGCTTCCAGGCCGCCGCGCCGAACTCCAGCTCCACGGGGGTGAGGTTGCGCGAGGGGGAGCCGTCGAGGTGCACGAGGTGCACGTTCCACCAGCCGGTCGGGTCGGTGACGGCGTACAGGGAGTCCTCGTCGCGCCACTCGGCCTGCGTCACCGACTCCTCGGGGCCGCCGGCCACGACCCGGTGGGGGCCCGCGACGCCGTCCGCGGACAGGTCGGCCACGCACAGCTCGGTGCCGTCCCAGGGCATGTCGGGGTGGTTCCAGCCGATCCAGGCGATCCGGGTGCCGCCGGGGGACAGACGCGGGTTCATCAGGAAATGGTGGGCGCGGACGACGACCCTGAGCGGGCCGCCGTCCAGGGGGACCGCGACCAGGTCACGCACGTCGTCGATCTCGCGGACCGCCCACACCTCGTCGCGGCCGGGCGGCAGGTAGAGGTCGCCGTACCGGGCCGGGCCCTCGGGCGTCAGGGCGACCGGCTCGGCGGCCGTCCCGGGGGCGGCGTCCAGGCGGTAGAGCCGCTGGTCGGCCCAATGGGTGAAGACCAGGCCGCCGCCCGGCAGCGGGCGCCAGGAGCGGCCGCCGTACTCGACCAGGCGGTTGCGGGCGTTCCAGCCCTGAGGCAGCGCGTCGGCGCGCGAGCCGTCGGGCAGGCGGCGCACCACGCAGCGCCTGCCGCCCTCGTGCGGGCGCGGCTCGTCCCACCACACCTCCACGCCCTCGGGCGTGGCGACGGCCTCCACCCACTGGGGGCCGCCGTCGGTACGCGCCACATCGATCGGTCGAATACTCATGAAAGATCACCAATTGCCGTTGGTACAGGGAGGCAGCGGGTGCCCGGGCGGATGGAGGACGTACACGATGCCGCCGCTGCCCGAGCTCCTCAGCCACACGTTCTCGAACGCTGCCCGCGGGTAGATCCGCCGAACCTCGCCGTCCGCGGGCGCGGCGGGGTCGTTGACGACGACGTCGCCCGCGGCGGTGAAGCCGGTGACGACGAGGATGTGGCCGTTCGTGGAGTAGCCGGAGCCGGGCAGCTCATGGGCCCGGAACGACAGCGAGGCGATCACCGGGATCCCCGCCAGGACGAACGCCTCCAGCTCGGCCGCCGACAGCAGCCTGGTCACGAAGCCGGTCAGCCCGTAACGCCCGGCGTAGGCCACGTTGAACGGCCAGTTCCCGGTGCCCTGGTAGCTGTCGTCGTAGGTGCCCATGGCCGCGTGGTCCACCGCCGGGGCGGGGTCGTCCGCGTCCACCCAGGCGAGCTCGCCGGGCTCGGGGCCGCGGCCCCAGAAGGCCAGCACCATCGCCACCGAGGCGGGGCTGCACCAGTTCGCGCCGCCGCCGTCCCAGCGCGGGTGGTGCCCGGCGTGCGCGTACTGGGAGTGGCCGGGCACGTCCAGCTCGACGTGCCCGGCCACCCCTGGCGTGCTCACCGTGACCGGACGCTGCGGCAGGGCCGAGGCCAGCACGCCGAGAGAGGTCATCCGCGCGCCCTCGCCGCGCGCGGTGACCCTCAGCTGGAACGCCACGACCGGCCGCCTGGCCACGAACGTGTCCACGGCCACGTCGCCGTCCTCGTCGCCCTGGCCGGGCACCGAGGTGCGCGGCCCGTGCTCGGACCACCGGCCCATGACGTACCACTTGGTCAGCGTGCCCGCCCCGGTCCTGGCCCGCAGCTCCACCTCGACCCCGCCGCCGGGCGGGGTGCGCGCGGTCCACGAGGGCACGAGCTGGGTGGCCGCGAAGCCGACCCGGTGTTCCTCGCTGGTCCACGTGCCTCCGGGCACGGTGAGACGGGTGAAGGCGACGCGCGCCAGATCGACGGTGAGCACCAGCCATATTGTGGTTTCACACCCGGTGTCGCACATCGGTTGGTTTACGTACCAGCCCGGACGTGCCCCCGGCGCGCGGGACGCCGGGGACGCGCGTGGCGCCCCCGGCGGAGCCGGATCAGAGGTAGAGACCGGTGGACTCGTCCGTGCCCGCCGGGGCGATGGCGCGGCCGGCGCGCAGGGCGTACAGCTCGGCGAGCGTCGCCCCCGAGGCGCCCACGCCCTGCGACGACCCCAGCCAGGCGACGGCCTCGTCCCTGGTCAGCGGGCCCACCTCGATCTGCGCCAGGCACCGGCCCGGACGGATCACGGCCGGGTGCAGGCGGGTCAGGTCTTCGTTCGTGGTGATGGCCACCAGCACGTCGCGGCCCTGGCCGAGCAGGCCGTCGGTGAGGTTGAGCAGCCGCGACAGCCCCTGCCCCGCCTGGGCCTTGGCGCCCGAGCTGATCAGCTCGTCGCAGTCCTCCAGCACCAGCAGCCGCCACCGCTGCGTGTCGTCGTCGGTGTCGTAGCCGACCGCCACCTCCATCAGGTAGCCCGGGTCGTTGAACAGCCGCTCGGGGTCGAGCACGCAGTCGACCTGGCACCAGTCGTGCCACTGCTTGGCCAGCGTGCGCAGCAGCGTGGTCTTGCCGGTGCCCGGCTGGCCGTGCAGCAGGATCAGCCGGCCGTTGACGTCGGCGGGCGTGGTCGCCATCAGGCGGCCGAGCGCCGGGCGCACCTGCGCCGAGTAGTTCGTGCCGATCTCGTCCCATGGCTGGGCGGTGATCGGCTTCTCCGACCGGTTGCCGCCGTGGGAGCCGCGCCACCAGAAGCCCATCTCGACGTGGTCGGCGTCGGGCATCGGCTCCTCGGCGCCGTCGATGCTCTCCTTCAGCACCGAGGCGGCCAGCTCCTCGCTCACCGCCGTCACGCTCACCGTGGCGGTGCGGTTGCGGTGCCGCACGACCCGCAGCGTCCAGCCCTCGCCGCAGATGAGCCGCGACTCCGAACCGTCCTCCACCTGCGCGGTGCGCAGCATCCGGCCCTCGGCCGGCTGCAACCGGGCGTCCGGACGTACGCGCTCCAGATTGGCCAGCTTGGACCAGGGCTGGACGCCGGTCGCGAACGGCGACAACGCCAGGGCGTCGATGACGTCGATCGCTGAGTCGGCGTCGTCGATCCAGATGTTCATCGGCAGCTCGGACGAGGAGTCCGCGCTGGGGAACGGCACCTCCCTGATCACAGACATAGGTAAAGGATCTCCTTCGTGGGCTCGGATGTCGAAGGGTTATACGGGTGGTTCGGTCACTTTTTGCCGAGATCGCCGGTCTGGGTGACCATGCCCAGGCCGGGCACGTCCCGCCAGGTGTAGGTGAGAGTGTCGCCTTCAAGCTCCAGCCAGACAGTACCCGGGATGCAGCCGCCCGTGGACGTCCCGAGGGAGAAAGTCAGCCGGTCCGGGCGCACCTCGGTCAGGGTGATCGTGGCGGCGCAGTCGACCTGGGAGTCCTTCTCCGTCCAGGCCGCCCGCGACTGGCCGGCCTTCAGTTCCACCGTGTTCTCGGCGCCGTCGGGGTCGAGCGGGTTGGTGGTGTCGGTGTGGCCGGACCAGGTGCCGGCGAAGGCCGCCGGGATCTTCGGATCGCCGGTGCCGCCGGGGGTCGCGGTGGCCGGCGCCGTGGCCGTCCCGGAGGTCGCGGCGGGTGTGGCGGGGCCGGTGGCCGTGGCCGGCGGGGTGGAGAGGGCGGCGGCGGCCGTGGACGGCGGCGGGGTGGACAGGGTGGCGGTCGAGCCGGGCGTGCGGGTGGTCAGCAGGACCACGCCGCCGGCCACGGCCAGGGCCAGCAGGGCCGCTCCGGCGCCGACGAGGGCGCGGCGTCCCCGATTTCGGGCCGCGCGGCTCTCGCGCGTGTCGGCCGCCCCCGGATCGCCCCGCAGAGCCCCCGCTCCCGGCCCCGCTCCTGCTCCCGATCCTGCTCCCGATCCCGGTCCTGCTCCCGATCCCGTGGCCGGGGTGGGGGAGACCAGGGTCATCAGGAGGGCGGCGGCCGTCGGGCGGTGGGCGGGGTCCTTGGCCAGGGCGCCGGCGACCGGCCCGCGCAGCCGGGGCGGCAGCGCCGACAGGTCGGGCTCGGCGTGCAGCACCCGGTGCAGCACCGCCGGCACGGTGTCCGCCCCGAACGGGCTGACCCCCGTGGCCGCGTAGACCATCGTCGCCCCCCACGCGAACACGTCGGAGGCCCCGGAGGCGGGCGAGCCCGCGATCTGCTCCGGCGACAGATACGCGGGCGTGCCGACCAGCCCCGAGGTGTGCGTCGCCGCCCCCTCGGCCCTGGCGATGCCGAAGTCCACCACCCGCGGCCCGTCCGGCCCGAGCAGCACGTTGGACGGCTTGAAGTCCCGGTGGACGACCCCGGCCGCGTGGATGGCCGCCAGCGCGGTGGCCGTGCCGACCGCCAGGCGTTCCAGCTCCCCGCCGCGCAGCGGGCCGCGCCCGGCGGTGTTCCCGGCGGTGTTCCCGGCGGTGTTCCCGGCGGTGTTCCCGGCCACCCGGTCGGCCAGCGAGGGCCCGTCCACGAACTCGCTCACCACGTACGGCCGCGAGCCCCGCGTCGAGACGCTGAGCACGCGGGCCGTGCAGAAGGAGGCGATCGACTCCAGCGCGTCGAGCTCGCGCGCCAGCCTGGCCCGGGTCTCCTGGTCGCCGGCGTTGAGCAGCTTGACCGCGACCGGCTCCCCGGAGGCGGAGTGGGCCAGGTAGACCACGCCCTGCCCGCCCTCGCCCAGACGCCCGGCCAGGCGGAAATCGCCCAGGAACGCCGGATCGTCCGGTGTGAGGGGGATCACCATGGCGGCTACGTTACCGGTCGCCATGCGGAAGCCAAGATCGCCCGGTACCTTGTGACGTCGGTTTAAATCACTCCTTACACGGAGGTATCGGGGAAGTGTCGAGGATCACGGTCCGCGAACGGGCGCGGTACTGGTTCGACAACACCATGTCCAGGGGGACGGCCTCGCTCATCGGCTGGCTCGCGGTGGTGTCGGTCGCGCTCATCCTCGTGGTGGCCGCGCTCACGCTCTGGCTCGCGCCCGACGAGCCCGACGGCGTCAGCGGCCCCGGGCAGGTGCTGTGGGTGGCCCTCATGCACGCCCTCACCCCCAGCAAGGTCGCCAGCGACAAGGGCTCGTTCGGCTACATGACCGTCATGTTCGCCGGGTCGCTGGGCGGCATCTTCATCGTCAGCATGCTCGTCGGCCTGCTGTCCAACGGCCTCAAGCAGAAGGTGGACCGCCTGCGCAGAGGCCGCTCGCGCATCGTCGAGTCCGGCCACACCGTGGTGCTCGGCTGGTCCGACCAGATCTTCACGATCGTCACCGAGCTCGTCAAGGCGCACGCCAGCCAGAAGAACTCGGTCATCGCCGTCCTGGCCGACCGCGACAAGCTCGCCATGGAGGAGGACATCCGCGAGCACGTCGGCGACCTCGGCAGGACCCGCCTGGTCTGCCGCACCGGACGTCCCACCGAGCCGCGCGACCTCGGCCTGATGAACCTCACCGCCGCCAGGTCCGTCGTCGTGCTCTCGCCCGAGGGCGAGGACCCCGACGCGCACGTCATCAAGATCCTGCTCGCCCTGGCCAAACGGGACGGCTCCCACCCGCCCGTGGTCGCCGCCCTGGCCTCCGCCCGCAACCTCGCCGCCGCCCGGCTGGCCGGCGGCGCGGACGTGCACCTCGTCGACTCCGACGACACCGCCTCCCGGCTGATCGTGCAGTCCTCCCGCCAGTCCGGCATGTCCGTCGTCTGCATGGACCTGCTCAACTTCGACGGCGGCGAGATCTACCTGCGCGCCGACGAGGAACTGGTCGGCGCCACCTACAGCAAGGCCCTGCACGCCTACGAGACCGCCGCCGTCATCGGCTTACGCGGCCCGGCCGGCGTCGTGCTCAACCCGCCCATGGACACCGTCATCACGGCCAAGGACCAGGTCGTCGTCATCGCCCACGACGACTCCCACATCACCCTCGCCACCGGCGAGCCCCCGATCGACGAACAGGCCGTCACCACCGCCGCCGCCCCGCAGCCCGAGCCCGAACGCACCCTCCTGCTCAACTGGAACGGCCGCGCCGAGCAGATCGTGCGCTACCTGGACGGCTACGTCTCCACGGGCTCGGTCCTGGACATCGCCGCCGACCACCCCAAGGCCGGCACCGGCCTGACCGGGCTGCGCACCCTCACCGTCAACGTCAAGGACTGCGACACCACCGACCGGTACGCGCTGGAATCCCTCGGCGTCGGCCTCTACCAGCACGTCATCGTCCTGTCCGACGACCGCTTCGACCCCCACCACGCCGACACCCGCACGCTCATGACCCTGCTCCAGCTCCGCGACATGCAGAGCACGCTCGGCGAGCACTACTCGATCGTCAGCGAGATGCACGACGAGGGCAACCGGGCGCTGGCCGAGGTCACCGAGGCCGACGACATCGTCATCAGCGACACCGTCATCGGCCTGCTGCTGGCCCAGCTCGCCGAGAACCGGCACCTCGCCGACGTGTTCGGCTACCTGTTCGACTCGCACGGCTCGGAGATCTACCCCCGGCCCGCCGCCTCCTACGTCCGGACCGGCACCGAGGTCACCTTCGCCACCATCGTCGAGGCGGCCCGGCGCAGGGGCGAGACCGCGATCGGCTACCGCGACAACGTCTCCAGGAACGTCCCGCCGCACTACGGCATCGTGCTGAACCCCGCCAAGAGCGACACCGTCGTCCTCGGCCGGCAGGACTCGGTGATCGTCCTGGCCGAACGCTGACCCCCGGCCCGGCCCAGGCCGGTGGGCTACCGTGTGCGGCGTGAGGACCATCGACTGGGCCGGCGACGCCGTCGAGCTCGTGGACCAGACCCTGCTGCCCGGCCGGTGCGTGCGGCTGCGCGTCGAGACCGTGCCCGAGCTCGTCGCGGCGATCAGGCGGCTGGCCGTGCGCGGCGCCCCCGCGCTCGGCGTGGCCGGCGCGCTCGGCGTCGTCCTCGCCGACGGCGACCTCGGCCAGATCGCCGAACTGCGCGCGGCCCGCCCGACCGCCGCCAACCTGGCCTGGGGCGTCGACCAGGCCGCCGCCCACCTGGACAAGGGCCGGCAGGCGGTCCTGGCGGCCGCGCTGCGGATCCGCGACGACGACATCGCCGCCTGCCTGGCCATGGGCGAGCGCGGCGCCGCCCTGCTGGAGGGCGACCGGTTGCGGATCATGACCGTGTGCAACACCGGCGGCCTGGCCGCCGTCGAACGCGGCACCGCCCTCGGCGTCGTCCAGACCCTGCACGAACGCGGCCGCCTGGCCGAGGTGCTCGCCCTGGAGACCCGCCCGCTGCTCCAGGGCGCCCGGCTCACCACCTGGGAACTGGCCAGGATGGGCGCGCCGCACCGGCTGGTCGCCGACTCGGCGGGGCCGTACCTGCTGGCCAAGGGCGAGGTGGACGCGGTGCTCATCGGCGCCGACCGCATCGCCGCCAACGGCGACACCGCCAACAAGATCGGCTCGTACGCGCTCGCGCTCGGCGCCGAACGGGCCGGAGTGCCGTTCATCGTCGTCGCGCCCGAGTCCACCATCGACCCCGCCACCCCGACCGGCGACCACATCGAGATCGAGGACCGCGACCCCGAGGAGATCCTCACCGTCGGAGGTGTACGCCTGGCCCCCGAGGGCACACAGGCGCTGAACCCCGCGTTCGACGTGACGCCGCACGATCTGATCACCGCGATCGTGACCGAACGGCGGGTGATCAGACCGTGAAATAGCGCGATCCCCGGACCTGCTCACCTCGCTGGCGTTACGCTCGGTCGTCCCGATATCTACTCTCGGAGAGCACTCGTGGACATCGATCTGGTGTTACGCCGCGACTGGCAGGCCCGCGCGCCCCGCGGCTCCTACACCCAGCTTGACTCGACCAAGGGCGTCAAGGTCCACTACACCGGCGGCCGGGTCGAACCCGCCATCGTGTCCGACCACGCCGGCTGCGTCTCCCTCGTGCGATCGATCCAGGCGTACCACATGGACGGCAACGGCTGGATGGACATCGGCTACAGCTTCGTCGCCTGTCCGCACCGGAAGGTGTTCGAGGGGCGGGGGCTGCATCACCTGCCGGCGGCCAACGGTCCCGGGCTCAACGCCGGTCACTACGCCGTGCTCGGGCTGGTCGGCAACGCCGGGCTCGTGCAGCCGCCCGACGCGATGCTGGACGCCGTCCTCGACGCCGTCCAGTACGTGCGCGACCGGGGCGGCGCCGGCAAGGAGATCAAGGGCCACCGCGACGGCTACTCGACCGACTGCCCCGGCGACCCCCTGTACGCCTGGATCAAGCGCGGCGCGCCCCGCCCCGGCGGCGGCACCACCCCGCCGCCGCCCAAGGGCGCGCCGCCCTTCCCCGGCCGGTTGCTGAAGTACCCGCCGGTCATGGAGGGCGAGGACGTGCGCACCTGGCAGCGGCAGATGCACAAGCGCGGCTACGACCTGACCGTCGACGGCGCGTACGGCGCCCGGTCCCGCGACGTGTGCCGCGAGTTCCAGCGCGAGCAGGGCGTCGAGGACGACGGGATCGTGGGCCCGCTCACGTGGAGGCTGGCCTGGGAGGCGCCGACGGCTGACGGGTAACCCCCGGATTACTGCGGCGGCCGGGCAGCGCCTACTATCCGTTGCATGGAACTGGCAGCGGGCTTTCCTCCCACCACTCGCGACGACTGGCGGAGGCTGGCGGTCGAGGTCCTGCGCAAGTCGGGGGTCGAGGCGGGCTCGCCCGAGGAGGCGCTGTCCAGCCCGACCTACGACGGCGTGCCGGTCATGCCGCTCTACGACGCGGGCGACCTGCCGGGCGATCCGGGGCTGCCGGGCGCGCCGCCGTTCACGCGGGGGGCGCGGGCGCGGCCCGGCTGGGACGTCCGGCAGCGGCACGCCGTGGCCGACCCCGAGGCGGTGCTGGCCGATCTGGAGAACGGCGTCACCTCGCTCTGGCTGGTCGTCGGCGACGGCGCGATCCCGGTGGGGGCGCTGCCCGCCGTGCTGAAGGACGTCTACCTCGACCTGGCCCCGATCGTGCTGGAGGCGGGGGAGCACACGCGGGAGGCCGCCGAGGCGCTGTTCGGCCTGGCCGCCGCGCAGGGCGTCACGCCCAGCGGCAACCTGGGCGCGAGCGGCGTCGAGGGGGCGGAGCTGGCCGGGCGGTGCGTCGCGGTCCCGGGGTTGCGCGCGGTCATGGTCGACGCCACGCCGTACCACGACGCGGGCGCCGCCGACGCCGAGGAGCTGGGCTGCTCGATCGCGCGGGGCGTGGCCGAGTTGCGCACGCTCACCGGCGCCGGCCTCACTGTTGAGCAAGCGCTAGGCCAGATCGACTTCCGGTACGCCGCCACCGCCGACCAGTTCGCCACCATCGCCAAGCTGCGCGCGGCGCGCCGGTTGTGGGCCAGGGTGGCCGAGGTGTGCGGCGCCGCCGAGCACGGCGGCCAGCGCCAGCACGCCGTCACCAGCGCGGCCATGATGACCGCCCGCGACCCCTGGGTGAACATGCTGCGCACCACGCTGGCCTGCTTCGCGGCGGGCGTCGGCGGGGCGGAGGCGGTCACCGTGCAGCCGTTCGACGCCGCGCTCGGCCTGCCCGACGCCTTCTCCCGGCGCATCGCCCGCAACACGCAGTCGCTGCTGCTGGAGGAGTCGGGGATCGGGCGGGTGGCCGACCCCGCCGGCGGCTCCTGGTACGTCGAGCGCCGCACCGCCGACCTGGCCGAGCGTGCCTGGGCGTGGTTCCAGGAGATCGAGGCCGCCGGAGGCGTTGAGGCCGCCGGCGAGCTGATCGAGCGGCGCGTCGCGGCCACCCGGGCCCGCCGCGACGACGACATCGCCCACCGCCGCTTCCCGATCACCGGCGTCAGCGAGTTCCCCGATCCCGGCGAGAAGCCGCTGCGCCGGCCGCCCGCTCCCGCCGGGCGGCCGGTGGCCCGCTACGCCCAGGAGTTCGAGGCGCTGCGCGACGTCGCCGACGCCCTGCCCGAGCGTCCGAAGGTGTTCCTGGCCACCATCGGCCCGGTCGCCGCGCACACCGCGCGAGCCTCCTTCGCCGCCAACCTGTTCCACGCCGGCGGCCTGGCCACCGAGACCGCCGGGCCGGGCGCCGACCCTGAGCAGATCGCCACCGCCTTCGCCGTGAGCGGCGCCGCCGTCGCCTGCCTGTGCTCCACCGACAAGCTGTACGCCCAGCACGCCCGCGCCGTGGCCGCCGCCCTGCGGCACGCGGGGGCGAGACGCGTCTGGCTGGCGGGGAAGGGAGACTACGAGGGCGTGGACGCCTGCCTCTACGCGGGGTGCGACGCGCTCGCCGTGCTCCGTCAGACGTTCGAGGACCTGGAGGTGCTGCGATGATCCCCGACTTCTCGGGCGTCCCGCTCGGGCCGGGGGCCGGCTCCGGCGCGGCGGCCGTCCCCGGGGGCGAGGTGTGGGAGACGCCCGAGGGCATCGGGGTCAAGCCGCTCTACACGGCCGCCGACCTCGACGGGCTCGACTTCCTGCGCACCTATCCCGGCGTGGCCCCGTACCTGCGCGGGCCCTACCCCACCATGTACGTCAACCAGCCCTGGACGATCCGCCAGTACGCGGGCTTCTCCACGGCCGAAGACTCCAACGCCTTCTACCGGCGCAACCTGGCGGCCGGGCAGAAGGGCCTGTCGGTCGCCTTCGACCTGGCCACGCACCGGGGCTACGACTCCGACCACCCGCGCGTGGCCGGCGACGTGGGCATGGCCGGGGTGGCGATCGACTCCATCTACGACATGCGGCAGCTCTTCGACGGCATCCCGCTCGACCGCATGTCGGTGTCGATGACCATGAACGGCGCGGTGCTGCCCGTGCTCGCGATGTACATCGTGGCGGCCGAGGAGCAGGGCGTCGCGCCGGAGGAGCTGGCCGGGACCATCCAGAACGACATCCTCAAGGAGTTCATGGTCCGCAACACCTACATCTACCCGCCGGCCCCTTCGATGCGCATAATCTCGGATATTTTCGCTTATACGAGCGAAAAGATGCCGAAGTTCAACTCGATCAGCATTTCTGGGTATCACATCCAGGAAGCCGGGGCGACCTGCGACCTCGAACTCGCCTACACCCTCGCCGACGGCGTCGAGTACCTGCGCGCCGGCATCGCCGCCGGGATGGACGTCGACCGGTTCGCCCCCCGGCTGTCGTTCTTCTGGTGCATCGGCATGAACTTCTTCATGGAGGTCGCCAAGCTGCGCGCCGCCCGGCTGCTGTGGGCCAAGCTGGTGTCGCGGTTCGGGGCGGCCAACCCCAAGTCGCTGAGCCTGCGCACGCACAGCCAGACCTCCGGCTGGTCGCTCACCGCCCAGGACGTCTTCAACAACGTCGCCCGCACCTGCGTCGAGGCCATGGCCGCCACCCAGGGCCACACCCAGTCGCTGCACACCAACGCCCTCGACGAGGCGCTCGCGCTGCCCACCGACTTCTCGGCCCGCATCGCCCGCAACACCCAGCTCCTCCTGCAGCAGGAGTCGGGCACCACCCAGGTCATCGACCCCTGGGGCGGCTCCTACTACGTCGAGCGGCTCACCCACGACCTCGCCGAGCGCGCCTGGGCCCACATCGAGGAGGTCGAGGAGGCCGGCGGCATGGCCAGGGCCATCGAGGCGGGCCTGCCCAAGCTGCGCATCGAGGAGGCCGCGGCCCGTACCCAGGCGCGCATCGACTCCGGCCGCCAGCCGGTCATCGGGGTCAACAAGTACCGCGCCGCCGACGACGAGCCCATCGAGGTGCTCAAGGTCGACAACAGCGCCGTACGCGCCCAGCAGCTCGACAAGCTGGCCCGTCTCCGGGCCGAACGCGACGGCGAGGCCGTGCAGCGCGCGCTCGACGCGCTCACCAAGGCCGCCGAGAACCCCGCGCCGGGCCTCGACGCCAACCTGCTCAAGCTCGCCGTGGACGCCGCCCGCGCCAAGGCCACCGTCGGCGAGATCTCCGACGCCCTGGAGCGGGTGTTCGGCCGGCACGCCGAGCAGGTGCGTACCATCTCCGGTGTGTACCGCGACGAGTCCGGCAACGCCGAGGCCATCGAGCGCGTCCGCCTGGCCTGCGCCGACTTCGAGCGGGACGAGGGCCGCCGCCCGCGCATCCTGGTCGCCAAGATGGGCCAGGACGGCCACGACCGGGGCCAGAAGGTGATCGCCACCGCCTTCGCCGACCTGGGCTTCGACGTCGACGTCGGCCCGCTGTTCCAGACGCCGGAAGAGGTGGCCAGGCAGGCGGTCGAGGCCGACGTGCACATCGTGGGCGTCTCGTCGCTGGCGGCCGGGCACCTCACGCTGGTGCCCGCGCTGCGGCGCGCCCTGGCCGACCTCGACGCCGCGGACATCATGATCGTGGTGGGCGGCGTCATCCCGCCGGGCGACCACGACGAGCTGCGCGCCGCCGGCGCCGCCGCCATCTTCCCGCCGGGCACGGTGATCGCCGACGCCGCCCTCGACCTGCTCCGGACGCTCTCCGCCCGCCCGTAGCGCTGCGGGCGGCTCGGCGGGTCATCGGCCGCCCCGTGACCCTCCGGGCGGCTCGCCCGGGTCAGAGGGCGTCGTCGCAGATGGTGACGGCGACGGTGCGCTGACGGGTGATCGGCGCGGTGATCCGCAGCGTGACGCTGTGGAGGCCGGCGGTCGTCAGCGCGGTCGGCGAGGTCAGGTGGCGGGGGGCGTCCTCGGCGACCGTGGCCGAGGAGCGGGCGGTGACCGTGCCGTCGACGATCCAGGTGTACCGGAGGGTGACCGGGTCGCCGGTCCTGGTCACCGCCGCCTGGAGCCGTACCGTGCCGTCCCAGCAGTCGCCGTTCCTGGTGCCGCCGGACGGGCGCAGGGAGGCCAGGGTGAGGCGGTCGGGGGCCGGGGTGGCGCCGGAGGTGCTCTCGTCCTGCGGCCCGGGGACCGGTGTGCGGGTGTGTCGTGGGCGTCGGGTGGGGGAGGTCGCGGTGCCGGGGGTGGGCGCGGGGGTGGGGGCGGTGGTCACGTCGGCCACGTGGGTGGCCTTGGGCGTGGGCGTCGAGGGAGTGAGCCACACGATCGCACCCGACAACACCAGCACGGACACCCCGGAGACCCCGGCCACCATCGCCGTCTTCACCCGCCGCCGCACCTTGACCTTGGGCGCGGCTCCCGGCGTGGCGGCCTGCGGGGCCGGGACCTGTGAGGCCGGGACCTGTGAGGCCGGGACCTGTGAGGCCGGGACCTGTGAGGCGGGGACCTGTGGGGCCGGCGAGCCCCCGTGGGGGAGGGGCGGCGTGCCCGCGACCAGACGCAGCCCGGTGGTCCCCGACGCGACCCCCGGCCCTGCGGCGGGCGCGGGGCGAGCCGGCGCCCCGGCGGGTGCCGGGCGGGTCGGCGTTCCGGAGAGGGACGGGCGAGGCGAGGGGCCGGAGGGCGCCGGGTGGGGGGAGGGGCCGGAGGCGGAGGCGGGGATGGTGAGCAGGTGGCGGAGGACGTCGGCCATGGGCGGGCGGCGGGCGGGGTCCTTGGCCAGGCAGGCGAGGACCACGCCGAGCAGTGGTTGCGGCAGGTCGCCGGTGCGGGGTTCGTCGTGCAGGATGCGGTTGATCACCGCCGGCAGCGAGTCCTCGCCGAACGGCGGCATGCCCGTCGCCGCGAAGACGATCACCGACGCCCACGCGAACACGTCCGCGGGCGCGCCCGCCTCCCGTCCCGAGAGCTGCTCGGGCGCCATGTACGCGGGCGTGCCCGTGATGGCGCCGGTCGCGCTCACCCCCGTCCCGAACGCCGCCGAGACGCCGAGGTCGGTCACCCGCGGACCGTCCGGCCCGAGCAGCACGTTGGACGGCTTGAAGTCGCGGTGCGCGACGCCCGCCCGGTGCGCCTCGGCCAGCGCCGTCGCGGTCGTCACCGCCAGCCGCCGCAGCTCGTCCGCGCCGCGCAGGGCGCCGGCGTCCTGGAGCGAGGGCCCGTCCACGTACTCGGTGACGACGTACGGCCGGCCCCTGACCGAGGCGTCCAGCACCCGCGCGACGCAGGACGGCTCCACGGCACGGGCGGCGGCGATCTCCCTGGCGAACGGCTCACCGGCGGTGACGCCCTCGGCGAGCACCTTGACGGCCACCGGACCGCCGTCGCGGCCGCGGGCGAGGTAGACGACACCGTGGCCGCCCGCGCCGAGCCGCCCGGCCAGCCGGTAGGGTCCCACCGCCGCCGGATCGCCCTCGCGGAGGGGTTCGACGTTGGGCATGAGGGGAGTGACTCCTGTGACGGCTGTGATCAGAACTCCAGCACCTTACTGGCAAATAACCGGACTTGTCAGAAGTTAGGCTGATCAATGAGAAGAAAGGGGTGAACCGCGTGCGCTCGCTGGAGGACTACGCCCAAGGCGTACGGGCAGGCTCCCGTACGTGGATCGCCCGCGCGATCACCCTGGTCGAGTCGACCAGACCGGACCACATGGCGCTGGCCCAGCGGCTGCTCGTCGAGCTCACCCCGCTGTCCGGCCGGGCCCGCCGGGTCGGCGTCTCGGGCGTGCCCGGAGTGGGCAAGTCCACCTTCATCGACGCGCTCGGCACGTACCTCACCGGCCAGGGGCACCGGGTGGCCGTGCTGGCCGTCGACCCCTCCTCGACCAGGACGGGCGGCAGCATCCTCGGCGACAAGACCCGGATGGCCCGGTTGTCGGTCGATCCGGCCGCGTTCATTCGCCCGTCGCCGACCTCCGGCACGCTCGGCGGCGTCACGAAGGCGACCAGGGAGGCCATGGTCGTGGTGGAGGCCGCCGGGTTCGACGTGGTGCTGGTCGAGACCGTCGGGGTCGGGCAGTCGGAGACCGCCGTGGCCGACATGGTGGACACGTTCCTGCTGCTCACCCTGGCCCGTACCGGCGACCAGCTCCAGGGGATCAAGAAGGGCGTGCTGGAGCTGGCCGACGTGATCGCGGTCAACAAGGCCGACGGCGAGTACGAGCTCGCGGCCAGGAAGGCGGCCAGGGAGCTGGCCGGAGCGTTGCGCATGCTCCGCTCGGACGCCGGGCCGCCGCCCGTCCTGACGTGCAGCGGGCTCACCGGCGACGGCCTGGAGGAGCTGTGGCGGCGGATCCTGGCCCATCAGGACTCGCTGGACCTGGCCGCCAAGCGCCGCCGTCAGCAGGTCCAGTGGACCTGGACGCTGGTCCGCGACCGCCTGCTCGCCGAGCTGCGCCACGACCCCGAGGTGGCGGCGATCACGGCGGAGGTCGAGCGGGAGGTGCTGGCGGGGGAGCTCACCCCCGCGCTCGCCGCCGACCGCCTGCTGTCGGTGTTCAAGCGGCCCTGACATCCGGCCGTGGCTGTTCGAGTGGCCCTGACGTCCGGCTGTCGGTGTTCGAGCGGCTCTGACGTCCGGCGGCGGGCGCCCGGAGCTCTCCACTCCCCGGAGGAACAGACTTGCGCCCGGGGGAGAAATATCCCCATCCACAGCGTCATCTCCGATCCGACGGCTTGAGCGGGACATGTCACGATGTCGCGCAACCGACGTGGGGAGAAGCGCAGATGTGTGCGGAACCGATGCTGCCCGGAACGGTCGCGGAGGCCCTGGAGGAGTACGGTCGCCTGCTGGCCGAGCACGGCATCACCTGGGGCGAGCCGGAGATCCACTACGTGAAGTTCTTCGCCCGGCGCAGGGTGCTGCCGCCCTCGCTGTTCGGCACGTTCTGGCGCCTGGCCTTCGAGGAGGCCGCGCGGCTGCACCCGGGGCAGCCGATCGACCGGCTGGCCGCCCATCTCGCCGAGCCCGACTACGACCGGGTGCTGCGCGACGCCCTCGCCGGCGAGCTGCCGCCCCACCTGACCGCGCTGCGCGTCGGCCCCGACCGGATCGAGCTGCGCGGAGCGCCGATCACCGTCCTGACCCCGGGAGAGCCGTACTCGGGCCCGCGCGGGGTGGGCGCGGTGCCGGTCGCGGACGCCCGGCCCGCGACGGCCGTTGAGGCGCCGCCGCCGCCCTCCGGACGCGGTGCGGAGAAGATCTTCCTGCTCGTCGACTCCTCCCGCGACACCCCCTGCCCGGTCAGCGTGGACGACGCCCGCCGCGAGCTGGCCCCCCACGGGGCCTGGCTGGTCGAGGCCGACGCCGGCAGCGTGATCATGGCCGACGGGCAGCGCGTCCGGCTCGATCCCCTGCTGCGCCCGGTCCCAGTCGCCCGGCTCACGCTGGTGGCGGGGGAGCCGTGCCGGTGGAGCGTCGCCTCCCGGGACGGCCGCGGCTGGTACCCGCCCGGCGTCCCGGCCCGGCACGACTACCACGGCAGGCCCTACTTCCACGGTGACGGCCGCACCCTCGACGTCCCGGCCGAACCGCTGACGATCACCGTCACCCGGGGCATGGAGTACACCGAGTCCGCCCTGGACGTCACCCTGGCCCCGGGCGAGGAACGCGTGGTCCGGCTCACCCCGGAACGCCTCTACGACGCCGCCGCCCGCGGTTGGTACGGCGGAGACCTGCACGTCCACCTCAACTGGGCCGGCGACCTGGTGGGCCTGCCCGCCGACGCGGCCGCCGCCCAGCTCGGCGAGGACCTGCACGTGCTCAACCTGCTCGCCGGGAACGTCTCAGGGCCGCGCGTCTACGACCGGGAGGCCCTCGACCACTGGGCGGGGGAGGACCTGCCCTGGTCCGACGCCACCCACCTGGCCCGCATGGGCGTCGAGTACCGCAACGATCTGCTCGGCCACGTCTACGCCTTCGCCCCGGAGCGCGCGCCGGGCCGGTTCCACACCGGGTTCGCCGGCGACGCCGACTGGCCGCCGAACGCCGAGGGGCTGCGCGAGCTGCGCGGCCTCGGCGCGGTCCTCGGCTACAGCCACCCCTTCGCCACGCCGCTCGCCGACGGCGATCCGCCCAGGGCCGTCGTCTCCCCGGCGCCGCGCAACTGCGCGGCCCGCGAGCTGGTCGCCGACGCCGCGCTCGGCCTGGTGGACAGCCTCGACGTGCTCACCCACGCCTCGATCCCGTCCACGGCGGCCGTCTACCGGCGGCTGATCGGCGCCGGCAACCGGCTCGCCGTCACCGCCGGGACCGACTCGATGATCTCCTTCACGCGTTCGGACAACCAGTCCAACCCGCCCGGCTGGGCCCGCGTCTACGCCCGGGTGGAGGGTGAGCTGACCGCCCGCGCGTTCGCCGACGCCGTACGGGCGGGCCGCACGTTCGCCACCACCGGCCCCTGGCTGGAGCTGACGGTGGACGGGCACGGCCCCGGCCACGTCATCGACGCCCGCCCCGGCGACCTCGTCCGGGTCACCGCCACCGCGATCGGCCCGGAGGTGGCCGCCGTGCGCGTCCGCACGGCCGAGGGCGTCCGCGCGGGCGCGGAACGGCTCCCGGCCGGCGAACGGCTCCGGGACGGCGAACGGCGCCCGGACGGCGAGGAGCGCCTGACCGTGACGGCCGACCTGCGCGTGGACGAGCCGACGTACGTGCTGGCCGAGGTCGTGTGCGACCCCCACCCGCGCACCATGACCGGCACCGGCTACGCCCTGACCAGCCCCGTCTACGTGGACCTGGCCGGCCGCCGGGTGGCCAGGCGGGACGACGTGCGCTGGTGCCTGGAGTGGCTGGACCTGCTGGAGGAGCTGATCAGGTCGCACGCCCGCCTGACCGCCCCCGGCCAGCTCGCCGACCACGTCGCCCTGCTGGACCAGGCCAGGGAGATCTACCGCGACCGCCTGTCCTGACCCCGGCGCGATCCCTGACCCCGGCGCGGTCCCTGGCCTCTCGCGGTTTCCGACCCCTGTGCGACCCCTGTGCGACCCCTGACCCACTCGCGTTTCTGGCCGCCTGTGCTAGATTTTGGCCATGCGGTCAGAAAATCAGTCGGGCGGCCAGAAGGCGCGCTCGTTCATCGAGGAGGCCAGGCGGGCGCAGATCATCGCCTCGGCCGTGGAGGTGATCGCCGAGGTCGGGTTCGGTCAGGCGTCGCTGGCGCGCATCGCCCAGCACGCGGGCATCAGCAAGGGCGTCATCTCCTACCACTTCGCCGGCAAGGAAGAGCTGATGGAGGAGGTGGTCAACAGCGTCTACGGCGAGATCGCCGCACACGTCATGGCGCGGATCGAGGGCGTCGAGGGCCCCACCGCGATGTTGCGGACGCACATCCTCGCGGTCACCGAGCACATGCGCGGGCACCGCACCCGGCTCAAGGCCCTCGGCGAGATCTTCTACAACCTGCGCACCGCCGACGGTCAGCCGCGCTACGGCGTGAAGGCCAACGAGGAGCTCTACCAGGCGATGGAGCAGATCTACGCCTACGGCCAGGCCACCGGCGAGTTCCGCGACTTCGACCGGCGCGTCATGGCCATCACCCACTCCTCCGCCATCGACAACATGTTCGCCTACTGGGTGGCGAACCCCGACCACGACCTCGACGCGCACGCCGCGGAGCTGGCCGACCTGTTCGAGAGGGCATGCAGGCGATGAAGACCGAGACCGGCACGAGACTCCTCGCGATCGACAACCTGCGCGTACTGCTGACCGCGCTGGTCGTCGCCCATCACGTCGCCGTCACGTACGGCAACATCCCGATCTGGTACTACGCCGAACCGGCCACCGACCCCTCCGGGGTGGCGCTCGACCTCCTGGTGGTCTTCAACCAGGCGTTCTTCATGGGGTTCTTCTTCCTCATCTCCGGCTTCTTCACCCCCGGCTCCCACGACCGCAAGGGCGGGCGGGCGTTCGTCCGCGACCGGCTGGTCAGGCTCGGGGTGCCGTTGCTGGTCTTCGTCCTGCTGCTGCGGCCGCTGCTGACGCTCGGCGACCACGGCATGCCGTTCTGGAAGTGGTACGTCGTCTCGTGGGACCCGGGGCCGATGTGGTTCGTCGAGGTGCTGATCGTCTTCGCCCTGATCTACGCGTGGTGGCGGCGTGCGGGCAGGTCCGGCGGGCAGGCGGCCGGGGCGCCGAGCCTGAAGGGCGTCGTGCTGTTCACCCTGGGGCTGGCGGCGGTCACCGTCCTGTGGCGCGTCCCGGTGCCGCAGGGCACGTACGTGCCGGTGCTGGGCTTGCCCACGCCCTACTTCCTGCCGCAGTACGCGGCGATGTTCACGGCCGGCGTGGTCGCCTTCCGGCGCGGCTGGTTCGAGGCGCTGCCCAGGCGGGCGGCCCGCGCCGGGTTCGCCGTCACGGGCGTGGCGAGCCTGGTGCTGCTGCCGGTGTCGAGCCTGACCACGGGCCTGGTGGCGTCGGCGGCCATGGCCCTGTGGGAGTCCGTGGTCGCCGTCGGCATGATCGTCGGGCTGACGGTGCTGTTCAGGGAGCGGTTCGCCGGGCAGGGGCCGCGCGGCAGGTTCCTGGCCGGCAACGCCTACGCGGTCTACGTCATCCATCCGCTGGTGCTGGTCGCCGTGGCCTGGGCGGTGCGGGGGCTGCACGCGGCGGCGGTCGTCAAGTTCGCCCTCGTGCTGGCGGTGTCGCTGCCGTTGTGCTGGGGGCTGGCGTACGCGGTCCGGTCGTTGCCGGGGGCCAGGCGCGTCCTCTGACTGCGGGCTTGACTTTGGGCCTTGCCGGGCCCTTGGCGGCGTGCCACCATCGCGCTAACTCTTAGGAAACTTTCTTAAGAGATTCCGTGAAGGGAAGTGATCGGGGTGCGCCGGAGCCTGACGCTGTTCGCCGCCGCGCTGCTGGTGGCGGGCGTCCTGTCGGCCGTCGTGCCGGCCCCGCCGGCCGGGGCGGCCACGTGCGCGACGCCGTGGAACGCCTCGACGGCCTACAACGGCGGCGCGGTGGTGTCCCGCGGCGGGCACAACTGGTCGGCCAGGTGGTGGACGCAGAACGAGACCCCCGGCACCGCCGCGGTCTGGGCCGACCAGGGCGCCTGCGGCGGCGGCGGTACCCCCACGCCAGGCTGCGACCACCCGAACTGGGTGGCCGGCCGGTACTACGCCACCGGCAGCATCGTGCGATACACCGACGGCAACTATTACATCGCCGTCCACGACAATCCCGGCTACGACCCCGTGATCAGCACCTGGTACTGGGACCCGTACGCGTGCGACGGCGGCGGCACGCCCACCGACCCGCCGGACCCGGGAGGCTTCGTGGTGAGTCAGGCGCAGTTCGACCAGATGTTCCCCGGCCGCAACTCCTTCTACAGCTACAGCGGCCTGACCACGGCCATCGCCGCCTTCCCCGCCTTCGCCGGGACCGGCTCGGCCACCGTCAGGAAGCAGGAGGCCGCCGCCTTCCTGGCCAACGTCAGCCACGAGACCGGCGGGCTGGTCTACATCGTCGAGCAGAACACCGCGAACTACCCGCACTACTGCGACGCGACCCAGCCCTACGGCTGCCCGGCCGGGCAGGCCGCCTACTACGGCCGCGGGCCCATCCAGCTGAGCTGGAACTTCAACTACAAGGCCGCCGGCGACGCCCTCGGCATCAACCTGCTGAACGACCCCTGGCAGGTGGAACGGAACGCGTCCGTGGCCTGGAAGACCGCGCTGTGGTACTGGATGACCCAGAACGGCCCCGGCACCATGACCCCGCACGACGCCATGGTCAACAGCCGCGGCTTCGGCGAGACCATCCGCAGCATCAACGGCAGCCTGGAGTGCAACGGCGGCAACCCGGGCCAGGTGCAGAGCCGGGTCAACGCCTACCAGCGGTTCACCCAGATCCTCGGCGTCGCCCCCGGCGGCAACCTGTCCTGCTGACCGCCTCCCCGGCGTCCGATCAGGCCGGTCGCGCTCCCGCGGGGGCCCGGCCGGCCTCATCGGCCGGCGCGCGCCGTTCGGTGGTCTCCAGGTAGCCGCGCAGGGCGCGCCGGGAGCGGCTGAGCGTGTCGATCTGCTCGTCGAGGCCGCGCAGCCGGGCGCGCAACGTGTCCAGCAGCTCGGGGCAGGGCACCAGATCGGGGTCGGGGCCCGTGACGCAGGGCAGCAGGTACGCGATCTCGTCGGTCGACAGCCCGGCGTCGAGCAGCTTCCTGATCTGGGCCACGGTCAGCACGGCCCCGTCGTCGTACTCGCGGTAGCCGCTGGCGCGGCGGCTGGGCTCCAGCAGGCCCTGGGCCTCGTAGTAGCGCAACTGGTGCGGGCGGACGCCGGTCCGCCGGCTCAGGTCACCGATCAGCACGGCCGTCCCCCTTGACCTTCATACCGGTCTGAACGTTGACGATTCTCCCATAGCTGCTGAACCACCTCTTTTGGGAGAGCGACTGTGATGACGAAGGAAAGCCGTACCCCCGTGACCGTCCTCGGCCTGGGGCTGATGGGGGAGGCGCTGGCCGGGGCGTTCCTGCGCGACGGCCGGCCGACGACCGTCTGGAACCGTACGGCGGCCAAGGCCGACCGGCTGGCCGGGCAGGGCGCCGTACGGGCCGGGTCGGCGCTGGAGGCCGTGACCGCCGCCCCGCTCGTGGTCGTCTGCCTGACCGGGTACGACGCCGTGCGCGAGGTGCTCGACCCGCTGGCCGAAGCCCTGGACGGCCGGGTGCTGGTCAACCTCACCTCCGGCACCTCCGCCGAGGCCCGCGACACCGCCGCGCGGGTGGCCCGGCACGGCGGCGCCTACCTCGACGGCGCGATCATGACCACCCCCGCCGCCATCGGCACCCCGGCGGCCGCCCTGCTCTACAGCGGCCCGCGATCGGCCTTCGACCTGCACGAGCCGGCCCTGCGCAGCCTCGGCAGCGCGACGACGTACCTCGGCGCGGACCACGGCCTGTCGGCGCTCTACGACGTCGGGGTGCTGAGCCTGATGTGGAACATCCTCAACGGCTTCCTCCAGGGCGCCGCGCTGCTCGGGGCCGCCGGGGTGGAGGCGGCGGCGTTCGCCCCGGTCGCGCGGAACGGCGTCGAGACCGTGGCCGGCTGGCTGGCCGACTACGCGCGGCAGATCGACGAGGGCGCGCACCCGGCCACCGACTCGACCCTCGACACGCACGTCGCCGCCATGGACCACCTCGTGCACGAGAGCGAGTCGCACGGCGTGGACGCCACGCTGCCGCGCTTCATCAGGGAGCTGGCCGGCCGGGCCGTCGCGGCGGGCCACGGCGGCGAGGGCTACACGGCGCTGATCGAGCAGTTCCGCAAGCCCTCCGGCCAGGAGTGAGACGACGGGCCTCGGCGCCAGGCCCGCCGGACGGCGGCGGGTCCTCGGGTCCGCCGCCGTCGGTCGGCGGGCGTCGTCAGTCGGCGTAGAAGCCGTCGAGGACGTCGGCGTGGCGTTCCTCGACGGCCTTGCGCCTGATCTTGAGGCTGGGCGTCAGCTCGCCGGTCTCCACGGTGAAGTCGCCGGCCAGGATCGCGAACTTCTTGACCGTGGCGTAGCTGGCCTGGTCGGCGTTGACCTGCCGGATCGCCTTGTCGACCTCCTCGCGCATGCGCGGGTGCCCGCACAGCGCCTCGGGGTCGGCCGGCAGCGACTCGGCCTCGGCCCACGGGCGCACGACGTCCATGTCGAGGGTGACCAGCGCCGTCACGTAGTTGCGGCGGTCGCCGTGCACGAAGACGTGCGAGGCGAACGGGCAGGCGGCCTTGATCCGGCCCTCCAGGTAGGTGGGGGCGACGTACTTGCCGCCCGAGGTCTTGATCAGCTCCTTCTTGCGGTCGGTGATCAGCAGCCGGCCGGCCTGGTCGAGCTCGCCGATGTCGCCGGTGTGCAGCCAGCCGTCCGTCAGCGCCTCGGCCGTCTCCTGGGGCAGGCCGTGGTAGCCGCGCATCACGCCGCGCCCGCCGATGAGGATCTCGCCGTCGTCGGCGATGTGGACCTCGGTGCCCGGCAGCGGCGGGCCGACCGTGCCGAACCGCACCGACTCGGGACGGTTGAGGAAGCTGCCCGCCGACGACTCGGTCAGGCCGTACCCCTCCAGGATCGTCAGGCCGGCGCCGTCGAAGAACTCGGCCACGTCCCGCGACAGCGGCGCGGCCCCGGAGATGAAGAAGCGGATCCGGCCGCCGAAGCGCGCCCGCAGCTTGGCGAAGACCAGCCGGTCGGCCAGCGCGTGCTCGACCCGGGTGGTGAGCGGGACGGCCGCCTCGCGCTGCCGCGCCCTGCTGACCCGCAGGCCGGTCTCCCGCGCCCACTCGAAGATGCGCAGTTTGACCCCGCCCTCGCGGCGCACGGTGGCGACGACCGTGTTGTGGATCTTCTCGAAGATGCGCGGCGCGGCGGCCATCACGGTCGGGCGCAGCGCCCCCAGGTTGTCGGCGATGCGGTCGAGGCGGCCGTCGATCGCCGTCGGCACGCCGATGTCGATCATCACGACCTCCAGCAGCTTGCCGAACGAGTGGGACAGCGGCAGCCACAGGAAGTGCAGGTCGCCGGGGGACAGCAGGCCGATCTCGCGGACCGAGCCGGCCGCGAACAGCCAGTTGTCGTGGGTGAGCTCGACGCCCTTGGGACGTCCGGTGGTGCCGGAGGTGTAGATGAGCGTGGCCAGGTCGTCCTGGGCGATGGCGTCCACCAGGGCGTCGTAGTCGTCCGGCGCGTCGCCCTCGCCCTGGCCGACCGAGTCGAGGGTGACCACCCAGCCGTCGTCGCTCGCCGAGCCGTCGACGACCACCACGCGCGTGACGTCGGGCAGCTCCTTCTGCACGGACCTGAGCTTGGCCACCTGCTCGTCGTCCTCGGCGATGACGATCGTGCTGCCGGAGTCGGTGATGACGAAGGCGCACTCGGCGGCCGTGTTCGACGGGTAGATGGTGGTGGTGGCCGCGCCCGTGGAGAGCACGGCCAGGTCGGCGAGGATCCATTCGAGCCTGGTCGAGCAGAGGATCGACACGCGCCTGCCGGGCCCCGCGCCGAGCCTGGACAGCCCCAGCGCCAGTCCGCGGACGCGCTCGCCGACCTCGCTCCACGACAGGGAGGTCCACGCCTCGCCCGACGGCACCCGGTACGCCTCGGCGTCGGGGGTGGCCGCGATCCGGTCGCGCAGCAGGGAGGGAATGCTGGACATGCCTGACCTCCTGAGGGGTGTGCCGCCGACTCTAGGACGAGTGCGCCGGATCAGTCGATGGCCGTGATCGACCTGCCGCCGGCCGGGGGCGGGCCGGCGCTCGCGACCGTCCGCGACGTGCGCACCTCCCACGCGCCGCAGGCGCAGCGCAGGTAGGAGACCAGGCCCTCGGAGGTGCGGTGGGAGGAGACGAGGGTCAGGGCGAAGGGGTCGTGCGGCTCTCCGGGATGCATGACTCCAACCTGATGTAATGACCTTGTGCATTTCAACACTTACGGCGGCAATGGCGCCGAACTCGCCGCGGCCCTGGTCAACGCGAGCGACTTCAGCCCGGCCGCGGTGCGGGAGACGCTCACGGCCAACGCCATGTGGCGCACGGACGTCACCCCGGCCCAGGCGGCGGAGCTGGCGGCCTGGGCGCGCCGGCTGGCTCCCGTCTTCGGGGAGCCCGACCTCGGCGTCCAGGTGCGGCTGATCAACGAGCTGCTGGAGATCACCGCGTCCAGGCCGCACATCAGCACCCACGACGGCCTCGAACCCCACCTGCACTTCTTCTCCGCCGAGGCCGACATCGTCTCCAGGGCCAAGGACACCACCGCGGGCGGCCTGGCCATGGCCGTCTGCTTCTCCGACGGGCGGCGGCTCGGGCGGTGCGACCGGACGGGGTGCGAGACCGTCTATGTGGACACCTCGCGTAACGGGCGGCGCCGGTTCTGCTCGCTGACCTGCGCCAACCGGGTCAACGTGGCCGCCCATCGCGCCCGGGACGTTGCCCGTCGGTCGTGTTTCGGGTAGTGTGTCCGGGTCGTATCGCCGACCCCTGGGGGCAGCTGACGTGAGGATCTGAGGCCGCGGGCACCGCGCCTACCGCCCGGTCACGGGCTCTGTCGCGTGCGCACCTCGACCTCGGCGACCTCTTCGCCCCGGTTCTTCGCAGCTCAAGCTGTCTGGTTGTCGCGCGCAGCGGTGTTCCCGCCAAGTCACGAAATTTCGATTTTTGTGATGGGAGCCGCCATATGTCTTTCTCCATTGTCGTCGATCACGTGTCCTTCGGCTGGCCCGACGGGACCATGGTGCTCGACGGTCTCGACGCCGCCTTCCCCGCCGGGCGTACCGGGCTCATCGGGGCGAACGGGTCGGGCAAGTCCACCCTGCTCAAGATCATTGCCGGGGAGCTGACCCCGGGATCGGGCTCGGTCTCGGTCGCCGGCGAGGTGGGGTACCTGCCGCAGAACGTGCCGCTGGAGGGCAGCCGCACGGTGTCCGACCTGCTGGAGATCAGCGGGAAGCGGGCCGCGCTGCACGCCGTCGAGAGCGGCGACGTCGCCGAGGAGCACTTCACCGCCATCGGGGACGACTGGGACGTCGAGGAACGCGCGCGGGCCGAACTCGACCGGCTCGGGCTCGGCCACGTCGGGCTCGACCGCACGGTCGCGACGCTGTCGGGCGGCGAGGCCGTCATGGTCGCGCTGGCCGCCCAGATCCTCAAGCGGCCCGCCGTGCTGCTGCTCGACGAGCCCACCAACAACCTCGACCTGGACGCCCGGCGGCGGCTCTACGCCGCGGTCTCGGCGTACCCAGGGGTGCTGGTCGTGGTCAGCCACGACCGGGCGCTGCTCGACCTCGTGGACCAGGTCGCCGAGCTCCGCGACGCCGCCGTGCGCCTGTACGGCGGCAATCTGAGCGACTACGAGGAGCAGGTCGCCGCAGAGCAGGAGGCGGCCGAGCGCACGGTCAGGACCGCCGAGGGCGAGGTGCGGCGGCAGCAGCGTGAGCTGATCGAGGCCAGGACCAAGCTCGACCGGCGCAACCGCACCGCGCGGAAGGCGTTCGAGAACAAGAAGGTGCCCAAGATCGTCGCCGGCGGGCTCACGATGAAGGCCCAGGTGTCGGCGGGCAAGCACCGCGCGCTGCACCAGGAGCGGCTGGCCGCGGCCAGGGGCAGGCTGACCGAGGCGGAGCTGGCCGTGCGCGACGACGCCGAGATCCGCGTCGAGCTGCCCGGCACCGCCGTCCCGGCCGGCCGGACCCTGCTGACGCTGCCGCTCGACCGCCCCGACCGCCCCGACCGTCCCGACCGTCCCGACGGCCCTGACGGCACGCCCGGCCGGGACGGGCTCAAGGCGCTCGACCGGCTGGACGTCCGGGGCCCCGAACGCATCGCGCTGCTCGGGCCCAACGGGTCGGGCAAGACGACCCTGCTGCGCCGGATCGTCGAGCACGGCGCGCACGTCCCGGTGGGGTACCTGCCGCAGCGGCTGGACGTGCTCGACGACGCCCTGAGCGTCGTGGACAACGTCCGGGCCGTGGCGCCGGCCGCCTCGGTCAACGACGTGCGGGCGCGGCTGGCCCGCTTCCTGTTCCGCGGCACGCGGGCCGACCAGCCCGTGGGCACGCTGTCGGGCGGCGAGCGGTTCCGCGCCGCCCTGGCCGCGCTGCTGTCGGCCGATCCGCCGCCGCAGCTGCTCCTGCTGGACGAGCCGACGAACAACCTGGACATGTCCAGCGTTCGCCAGCTCTCCCAGGCGCTGGCGGCCTATCGGGGCGCGCTCGTCGTGGCCAGCCACGACGTCCCGTTCCTGGAGACGCTGGGGATCACCCGGTGGCTGCGACAGGATCGGGATGAGGGACTGGCCGAATCGTAATTGACGTCTGGGGATCAACCGGGCAATAGTGGGGCAGGTGGCTTCACCCCGGTTGATCTCCTGCGTTCTCGCCCTGGCGACGGTGACGCTCGCCGCCTGCTCCTCTCCGCCACCGCTGACCGGCGGTGAGCCGAAGGTCAGCGGCGTGGCGGACGGCAAGGGCGGAGCCTTCAGCGGCGATCCCGGCGGCGATCCCAGCGGGGACCCCTCGTCGGGGTCCAGCCCCGCCGTCAGCGCCCTGACGCCGGAGGCGTACAAGGGCGAGCTCGACAGCAGGCACAAGGCGATGACCGGCGCGATCAGCGGCCTGGCCGGCGCGCGCGGGGTCCAGGCGCTCAACCAGCGCGTGGACAAGGCCGAGCAGGCGCTGAGCGGCGCCGCCGACGCCCTGTCCGCGATCGCCCCGCCCGCCGAGATCCGCGCCCAGCACGACG
Source organism: Nonomuraea sp. NPDC050227 (assembly GCF_044459705.1). NCBI lineage: Bacteria > Bacillati > Actinomycetota > Actinomycetes > Streptosporangiales > Streptosporangiaceae > Nonomuraea > Nonomuraea sp. NPDC050227. The sequence continues at coordinate 179,050 of NZ_JBITJF010000013.1, forward strand.
CGTACGTCACCAGCCTGCGCGACTTCGCCACCGAGCTCGGCTCCACGGCGGGCAAGGTCGGCAGCCGCGAGCTGTGCACCCCCTCGGCCGTGCTGAGCGACCTGAACACCAAGCTCACCGCACTGAACAAGGCGGGCGAGGCGCTGCAGAGCGCCGGCGACTACCCGGCCGACGTCGTCACCGTCAAGGCCGGCGGCAAGCAGAACAGGCGGCTGAAGAACGGCGCGTTCATCCGCCGGACCTCCCTCGGCGGACGCAGCTCCCTGGAGGTCGACAACGGCGGCACCCGCGACGCCGTCGTCACGGCGGTCAGGGGCGGCGGCAAGACGTTCAGCGTGTACGTGCGCAAGAAGGCCAAGTTCAAGGTCAGGGGCGTGCCCGACGGCACGTACAAGATCTACTTCACCCACGGCGTGGACTGGGACGGCAAGAGCCGGTCCTTCAGCCGTCAGTGCAGCTTCGAGCGGTTCCAGAAGTCGGTGAAGTTCAAGACCACGGTCACCGCCACCCAGATCCTCTGGCACGACTGGCGGGTCACCCTGCACGCCATCTCCGGCGGCAACGCCCGCACCGCGCCCGTCAACCCCGACGACTTCCCCAGCTGACCGGCCCGCTCGGGCCCGCACACGCGAAAGGGCCGCGCGAACGCGCGGCCCTTTTCCGGCTGCCGGGGCGATCAGGTCGAGAACAGCATGCCCACCCAGCTGCGCTGGCGGTGGTGGCCGTAGTGGTGACCGCCGTGGTGGGGGGCGCCCCAGGCCGGCCCGGGGGCGGGGGGCGGCGGCGGAGCGGCGTGGTACTGCGACTCCATGCGGGTCAGGGTCTCCAGCTCGCCATAGTCGAGGAAGATCCCACGGCAGTTGTCGCACTGCTCGATGTGGACGCCGTTGCGCTCATATGTCCGCATGTTGCCGCGGCACTTCGGGCACTGCATCTAAGTCGCTCTCCTTGGATCCGGGGTCTCAGGCTGAAACCTACCGCGTGCGGCCCCCGTCACGCTCGGACGATTCTGCTGCACGATTCGATTAACGCGTGCTCCACCTCGTCGAGTTCCCGGTTCTCGCGCTCGGCGTTGAGCACGGCCACGGCGGCCAGTTGCACGGTGAGCGCCCGGGCCGGCAGGTCGAGCCGCTGCCAGGGATCGTCGCCCTGGCCGAGCGCGGGGCCGCCGGAGGCCAGGTAGGCGCCGAGGAACCGCTCCCAGACGGCCGGTTCCAGCAGGCCCGCCGCGTACCAGGCGGCCGGTCGCGCCAGGTCCCAGGCCGGGTCGCCGACGCCCAGGTCGTCGACGTCGATGAGCAGCCAGCGGTCGCGGCAGACGAGCTGGCCCAGGTGCCAGTCGCCATGGGTGAGCAGGCCCGGCACCGGGGCGGGCTCGGGCAGCTCCTTGAACGCGTGCCTGACGAGCTGCTCGACCGGGCCGTCGCCGCTCATCCTGGACACCGCGCGGGCGGCCCGCGCCGGGCCTCCGGCGGGCGGCATCGGCGGCACCACCGTCAGGGGGACGGCGTGCAGCCGGGCCAGCAGCCGCGCGCCCTCCTCCCAGGGGGCGGACCCGGGGTCGTCGTGGGGGACCGGGCGGCCGGCCGGCCAGACGCTGACCGCGCGGCCCGCCGCCGTCAGCACCTCGGCCTCCAGCGGGGCCAGCAGCACGCCGTTGACCGCGGCCGCGGCGGCGGCCCTGAGGCGGGCGCGCAGCGGCTCCACCTCGTCGCGGGCGGAGTGGGCCTTGACCACCACCTCGCCCATCCGTAACACGACCACGTCGGTGCGTGTCTGGTGTCGCACGGGCTCGCCCGTGCCGCCGTACGCCGCGGCGATGCCCGCCAGCTCCTCCTCTAGACCCACTCGTACAGAGTATTGGGCAGTGTTGGGGGTAAATGCCGTCGTGATGGCGGGAGCGAGGGAGTGGGCGGCGCTGGCGCGCGAGTGGCTGAGGGCGAGCTCGCCGCGGGCCGCCCAGGCGATGCGCGAGCACGATCAGGAGGCCGCCCGGCGCCGCCGTGAGCGGCGTCCGGCGGCGCGCCGGGGGAGGCCCGCGGACCAGGAGGCCGCCCGGGAGCCGGCGCGGTGGGCGGTCGAGCCCGAGGCGGCGGACGGTCCGGGCCAGGAGGAGATCGAGCGGGCGCGTGCGGCGCTGGCGCGGGCGACCTCACTGGAGCGGGCGCGGGCCCGGGCGCGGCGGGAGCGGGGACACAGGTGACGGATGAAGCCACCCGAGCCCTCGCGAAGGGCCGCCGTCAGGCGCTGCCGAGCCTGACCGCGCCTACTTCCTGAGCCAGAGCATGTAGTACGGGCTGTCCCAGCGGCACTCGTACTCCTTGTACCCCTTCGTGACGAGCAGCGTGGTGCCCGCCGACACGCAGTTCTGCAGCGTGCGGTACGCCTGGTACGGGGTCCAGCTCGTGGCCGAAGCGCCGGCCGGAGCGGCGACGGAGAGGGTGCCGACGGCGAGGGCCCCGGCCATGGCCAGTGCCACGCCGAGCCGTGCGGACTTCTGTCGCATGCATCGTCCTTCCTCGTGGGGCGGCGCGGACGCGCCGTGTTGATCATCCTCACGCTAGCGCTTCTTGATCAGAAAGATGCCCTTTTTGTCGATCTTGCACCCTTCGTGTGGTGGGAGATCGCGCACCCGGGTCGGTCAGACTGGGAGCATGAGAATCGGTTTCGCCGTACCCCAGTCAGGGCCCTGGGCCACACCGGAGAACATGCGCCGCGTCGCCGCGCGGGCCGAGGAGCTGGGCTACCACGAGCTCTGGACGTTCCAGCGGCTGCTGTACCCCGTCGGGCATCCCATGGGGCCGACCTACCGCAGTGTCCACGACCCGCTGGTCACGCTGGCGCACCTGTCCGGCGTCACCCGGACGATCCGGCTGGGCGTGGCCGTGGTGAACGCGTACGTGCAGCCGGTCGTGCTGGCCAAGCAGCTCGCCACCCTGCAGACCCTCTCCGGCGGCCGGGTCAGCGCCGGCGTCGGGCTCGGCTGGGTGCCGGAGGAGTTCGAGGCCGCGGGCGTCGGCATGGAGCGCCGCGGGCGCCGGGGCGAGGAGTTCGTCGAGCTGCTGCGCAAGGCGTGGACGGACGACGTCGTCGAGCACGACGGCGAGTTCTACCGGGTGCCGGCCTCCCACATCGACCCCAAGCCGGCGCCGGGACCGCCGCAGATCCTGCTGGGCGGCACCGCCGAGGTCGCGCTGCGCCGGGCCGGCCGGCTGGCCGACGGCTGGATCAGCTCCAGCAGGGAGGACCTGTCGGCGGTCGCCGGCCGGATCGCACTGATCAAGGAGTCGATCGCCGGCGCCGGACGCGACGCGGCCTCGTTCCGCTACGTGTGCCGCGGCGTCACGCAGGTGCGGCCCGCCGGCGCCGAGGACGCCCGCCGGCCGCTGACCGGCACGTACGAGCAGATCAGGCAGGACGTCGCCGCCCTGGACGCCGAGGGCGTCACGGACGTCTTCCACGACCTCAACTTCGACAAGGAGATCGTCACCGCAGACGCCGGGGAGGCGATGCGCCGGGCCGAGGAGGCCCTGGAGGCGCTGGCGCCCTAACCGCCGCCGTAGGGGACCGTGATGATCTCCAGGTTGTGCCCGTCGGGGCCCGACCAGTAGAGCCCGCGGCCGCCGTCGTGGGTGTTGATCACGCCGGGCCTGGTGTGCCCCGGATCGGCCCAGAACGTCAGGCCGCGGCTCCTGATCCGCCCCCAGATCTGGTCGAACTCCTCCTCGCCGACGAGGAAGGCGTAGTGCTGCGGGGTCACCTCGCCGTCGGCCTGCATCACGTCGAGCGAGACGTCGTTGGCCAGCGTCACGACCCGGAACGGGCCGTAGACCGGCGCGGGCTCCAGGCCGAGGACGTCGACCAGGAAGGCGGCCGTGGCGTCCCGGTCGGTGGCGGCGACGATGGTGTGGTTCAGCTGCACGGGCATGCGTTCACGCTACGTGCCGCAGCGCCTCGGCGGCCACCGCGCACCGCAGCTCGCGCATCCCCGGCCGCCCGCGCACCGGATGGACGGCGTTGGTCAGCAGCACCACGGTCAGCCCGCGCGCCGGATCGACCACCAGCGACGTCCCGGTGAACCCGGAGTGGCCGTAGGCGCCGCTCAGCGGGCCCACGATGCCGGGGTCGCCGATCCGCACGCCGAGCCCGTGCCGGAACGCGGCCCCCTCCGCCCCCTGGTCGCGGGTCATCTCCGCCACGTTCGACGGGCTCAGCATCGCGCCACCGCCCAGCCGCAGCGCCTCCCCGAAGGCCAGCAGGTCGTCCGCCGGGGCGAACAGGCCCGCGTGCCCGGCCACCCCGCCCAGGGCGTGGGCCGTCTCGTCGTGCACCTCGCCGCGCACGCAGCCGGGGCCGGGGCGTTCGGGCTTGAACTCCGTCGCGGCGACGCGCTCGGCCGGCCCGCCGCCGCCGACCGGGCGGTAGCCGGTGCCGGAAAGGCCGAGCACGTCCGTGATCCGGGCGCGGACCAGGACGTCGAGCGGGGCGGACGCGGCCAGCTCGGCGATCCGGCCGGCCATCACCATGCCGACGTCGCTGTAGAGGTAGGGGCCGCCGACCGGGCCGGTGACCGGCGTGGTGAGCATCGCGGCCATGCGCTCGTCCGGCCCGGCCTGCGGAAGCTCCAGGTCGATCCGGCGGGTCGGCGTCAGGCCCGCCGTGTGGGTGAGCAGGCGGCGCAGCGTGATCCGCGGGTCGGCCCCAGGGAGCCACGACCGGACCGGCTCGTCCAGGTCGAGCAGGCCCTCCTCGGTGAGCGAGAGCACCGCCGCGGTGGTGAAGAGCTTGCTGACCGAGGCCAGGTCGAACACCGAGTCCCGGCGCGCGGGGGGCCGATCGGCGGCGAGCGTCCCGGGGGCCCCCGGCCCGGCGTCCGATCCGGTGGCCGGCTCGGCGTCGGCGTACCTGACCAGCTCGCCCACCGCCGCGGCGGCGGTCACCGTGCCGTGCGCGGCGATCAGCGCGACCGCCGCCGGGCACACCTCAGGCACCGCGGCCGCCAGCAGGCGCTCCAGCCGGTCCGACATCCCCGTTCCCCCCTCGTCAGTCCCCGATGGCGCCCCGGCGCCTCCCGCCCGTACGTCAGCCGCTGAGCGCGTCGCTGAGCCGCTCTCCGTGCGACTCCAGCAGCGCGCGGGCGGCGTCGGGGTCCAGGCCGTGCTGGATCATCACCACGGCCGTCTTCGCCTGCCCGCCGGCCGCCTCCAGCGCCGCGCCCGCCGTCGCGGCGTCGGCCCCGGTGATCTCGCGCACCATGCGCAGCGCGCGGGAGGCGAGCTTGCTGTTCATGGCCGACATCTCGATCATCTTGTTCCCGTAGGTCCGGCCCAGCCGGACCATGGAGATCGTCGAGATCATGTTGAGCACGAGCTTCTGCGCCGTGCCCGCCTTCAGCCTGGTCGAGCCCGCCACCACCTCGGGCCCCACCACGACCTCGATCCCGTGCTCGGCGGCGGCCGACAGCGGCGCGCCCGTGTTGCACGACAGCGCCGCGGTCAGCGCCCCCCGGCCGGCGGCCTCGGCCAGCGCGCCCAGCACGAACGGGGCCCGTCCGCTGGCCGACACGCCCACCACCGAGTCGAGCGCGCCCACCTCCAGGTCCTTCATGGCCGCCGCGCCCGCCTCGGCGTCGTCCTCCGCGCCCTCGATGGACCGGGTCAGCGCCTCCGGCCCGCCGGCGATGACGCCCTGCACCAGCGAGGGGTCGGTGCCGAACGTCGGAGGGCACTCGCTGGCGTCGAGCACGGCCAGCCGTCCCGAGGTGCCGGCGCCGACGTACAGCAGCCTGCCTCCCTCGGCCATCCGGGCGGCGATCGCGTCGATGGCCGCCGAGATCGCCGGGACGGCCGCGGCCACGGCCACGGGCACCTCGGCGTCGGCCTGGTTCATCAGTCGGGCGATCTGCTCCGTCGGCAGCCGGTCGATCTGGCTGTAGCGGGGATCGCTCTGCTCGGTGGACAGCTCGGGCAGCGGATCAATCATGACGCTAATTTCCACCCTTTACTTCTCAGTTGTAAATATCTTTCAGAGAATGGATCCATGTCACACGTACGCACCGGAGCCGAACGGCTGGCCGCGGACCCCGCGCTGGCCGGCGGCGCCCGTCTCGGCCTGATCACCAATCCCACCGGCGTCCTGCCCGACCTGACCCCCACGACCGACGCCCTGCTGGCCGCGGGGCTGCCCCTGACCGCGCTGTTCGGCCCCGAGCACGGCCTGCGCGGCACGGCCCAGGCGGGAGCGAGCGAGCGCGACGCGGTGGACCCCGCGACGGGACTGCCGGTCTACGACACCCACGAGCTGTCGGGCGACGACCTCGACCGCGTGGTCGCCGCCTCCGGCGTGGACACGCTGGTCTTCGACATCGCCGACGTGGGCGCCCGTTTCTACACCTTCGTGTGGACCATGTACGACCTGCTGGCCTCGGCCGCGCGGCTGGGCCTGCGGTTCGTGGTGCTGGACCGGCCCAACCCCCTGGGCGGGACCGTCGAGGAGGGCCCCCTGCTGGACCCGGCGTTCGCCAGCTTCGTGGGCCGCTTCCCGCTGCCCGTGCGCCACGGCAGGACCGCGGGGGAGCTGGCGGCGCTGTTCGGCTTCGACGCCGATCTGCGGGTGGTCACGATGGAGGGCTGGCGGCGGGACATGAGCTGGGCGGAGACCGGCCTGCCCTGGGTGATGCCCTCGGTCAACATGCCGACCCCCGACACCGCGCTGGTCTACCCGGGCACCGGGCTGTTCGAGGGCACCAACTTCTCCGAGGGCCGCGGCACCACCCGGCCGTTCGAGCTGGTCGGGGCGCCGTACGCGGACGAGCGCTACGCGGCCGCCCTGAACGGGCTGGAGCTGCCGGGGGTGCGGTTCAGGGACACCTGGTTCACCCCGACGTTCCACAAGCACGCGGGCCTGCCCGTCCGCGGGGTGCAGCTGCACGTGCACGACCCGCGGGCCTTCCGGCCGGTGCTGACCGGGTTGTCGATGCTGCACACGGCCCGCGTCCTCTACCCGGACGACCTGGTCTGGAAGGGCGAGGAGCTGTTCCTCGACCTGCTCTGGGGCTCCGACACGCTCACGCGCTGCCTGGAGGCCGGGGACGACCCGCGCGAGCTGTGCCCGCCGCCCGGCCGTCCAGAAGGACATCTGCTCTACAGCTGACATCAGGCCAGATCGCGCCGGTAGAGCCAGAAGACGCGTTCGGCTCGCGCGCCCACGGCGCGCGAGTAGAACCGCAACGGCCCCACCCATCCGATCTCGGCGCTCTCCTGACCGGCGGCCCGCTGCTCGGCCAGGCAGCGGCGCAGCAGCACCCCGCCGAGGCCGAGCCCGCGGGCGTCCGGAGCGGTGCCCATCGGGCCGAACCAGGCCGGCCGCGCCCCCCAGGCGGCGAAGGCCAGGACACGCCCGTCGCGCTCGGCGTAGTGCAGGCCGGTCGCGTTGGCCGCCTCCCAGGCCCACCGCTCGTTCCAGTGCTCCTCGACGAACGCGGCCACGGCCGAGCGGTCGGCGCCCGCCGCCCGCACCGTGACCCCCGCCTGCTCCAGCCGCGCCAGGTCGTCCTCGACGGACAGGTCGGCCCGCAGGTCGGCGGTCATGTTCCAGGCGACGTGGTAACGCTCGTAGCCCAGGCTCTCGGCCAGGCAGGCGGCCGCGGTGTACCGCACGTCGATGCCGGGCCAGGCGTAGCAGGGCGGGTTCCCGGCGAAGCGCGCCTGCCGCACGCCGTGCCCCCGCAGCCACTCCTCGGCCGCCCCCACCAGCGCCCGCCCGTGCCCGCGACCCTGGACCGAGGGGTGCACGGCCAGCAGGTCCAGGTGCCCGACCTCGGGGTCCCTCGACGAGACCGACGTCATCACCACCCCGCCGTCGGTCGCGAGGGCCGTCCAGCGGCGGTCGGCGGGCGGCTCGGCCAGGCGCCGGACCAGGTCGGGAGCCTCGGACGCGTCCAGCGTCAGCGCGGCGGCGGCCACCCGGGCGGCCTCGGCCAGGTCCGCGCCGCGGACGGTGGGCGACATCACACCTCGCTCATCGGGCGGGCGATCACGTCGCGCCGCTCGGGGTAGAAGCACGCGTGCTGCTGCGGCACGCCCTCGGTGATCTGCAGCAGCGGCCGCTCGCCCGCGCACCGCTCGCCTTGGAAGGGGCAGCGGCGGGCGAACAGGCAGCCCTCGTCGGCCTTGCTCTCGTCCAGCGACTCCAGCGGCGTCACCGGCTGCGCGCCGGGCTCCTCCAGGCCGTGCAGCACGGGGATGGCCGACAGCAGCGACTGCGTGTACGGGTGCACCGGGTCGGCGATGACCGTGTCCACCGGGCCGCGCTCGACGACCTGGCCGCGGTAGATGACGTAGAGCTCGCCGTCGTCGCCGATGTAGCGGGCGGTGGCCACGTCGTGGGTGATGAACAGCACGCTCACGCCCAGCCGCTCGCGCAGGTCCTTCAGCAGCGCGAGGATGCCCAGCCGGAGCGAGACGTCGATCATCGAGACGGCCTCGTCGGCGACCAGCATCTCCGGGTCGACGGTCAGCGCGCGGGCGATGACCACCCGCTGCCGCATGCCGCCCGAGAGCTGGTGCGGGTAGCGTCCCAGCACCGAGCCCGGGTCGAGGCCCACCATCGACAGCACCTCGGCGGCCCGCTCCTCGATCCACTCCTTCGACCGCCCGGTCTGCCCGGCCCGCAGGCTGAGCGGCGCATGCAGCGTCTGGTGGATGGTCCGGGTCGGGTTGAGCGCCGAGTACGGGTCCTGGTGGATCATCTGGATCTTGCGGAAGTACGGCTGGCGCCTCTTCTGCTTGAGCCCCGACATGGACACGTCGCCGATGACGATCTCGCCCTCGTCGTAGGTCTCCAGCCCGGCGATGATCCGGCCCAGCGTGGTCTTGCCGCAGCCGGACTCGCCGATGAAGGAGGCCGCGCCGCCCTTGGGGATGGAGAAGTCCACCCCGCGCAGCGCCCGCACCTCCCGCCCGGCCAGCACGTTGCCGCGCTGCTTGTACGTCTTGACGATGCCGGTCCCGGTGATCACGCGTGCTCCTTCACGGTCACGGCGTGGCAGGCCACGACCCTCGATCCATGCGCCACGGCCTGCGGGTCGACGGTGTCGCAGACGTCCATGCGCAGCGCGCAGCGCTCCCTGAACACGCAGCCCTCCTTCGGCACCGTGGCCAGCGTCGGCGGCCGGCCGGGCAGCGCCTGGGCCTCGGCGATGTCGCCCACGAGCCGCGGGATGGCCCTGATCAGGCCCCGCGTGTAGGGGTGGCTGGGGGAGCCGAGCACGTCGCGGGTGGGGCCCTGCTCGACCAGGCGGCCGCCGTACATGACGACCAGGCGGTCGGCGACCTCGGCCACGACGCCGATGTCGTGCGTGATCACCAGCGTGGTCAGGCCGCGCTCGGCGTGCACCTCGCGGACGATCTTCAGGATGTTCGCCTGAGTGATCATGTCCAGGGCGGTCGTCGGCTCGTCGAGCACCACCAGGTGGGCGTTGAGCACCAGCGCCAGCATGATGCCGACCCGCTGGCGCATGCCGCCGGACAGCTCGTGCTGGTGCGAGTCGAGCACGCGCGCGCCGTCCAGGCCCATCCGGCCGAGCAGCTCCTTGGCCTCGCGGACCAGGCCGGGCAGGTCCTCGACGCCGTGCGAGCGGCCCAGGTCGAGGAGCTGCTTGCCGACCGTCTTGAGCGGGTTGAGCGAGTTCTGGGCGGCCTGGAAGACGTACCCGATGTGCCGGCCGCGAGCCTTGCGCAGCTCCTCGCCGGCGAAACCGGTCACGTCGCCGAGACCGTCGATCTCGACGCTGCCCGCGGCGATCCTGCCCGGCGGCTGCACCGCGTTGAGCAGCGACAGCGCCAGCGTGGACTTGCCCGAGCCGGACTCGCCGACGATGCCGGTGATCGTGCCGGGCTCCAGCGTCAGCGTGACGTCCCGGACGGCGGGCAGTTCGCCCGCGGGGGTCTTGTAGACGACCGTCAGGCCGTCGATGCGCACTCCCGGCGCTTGTTCGGCCACTTGCTACTCCTCGCGCAGCCGGGGGTTGAAGATCTCGTCCATGGCGTCCACCACGAGCACGATGCCGAGCGTGAGCAGCAGGATCGCCAGCAGCGGCGCCAGCAGGTAGCCCAGCGCGTTCGGCGTGATCATCGCGCCCGCCTGGAACACGGCGAGGTTGAGCATCACACCCCAGTTGTCCGACTCGTACGGCAGCACGCCCAGGAAGAACAGGCCCACCTGCGAGTAGACCGCGCCGGTGACCGCGATGAGCATGTTCATCGCGATGTAGGGCGCCATGCTCGGCAGCAGCTCCTTGCCGATGATGTGCGTGGTGGACAGCCCGAGCCCGCGGGCGGCCTCGATGAACCCGCGCTCGCGCAGCGACAGCGTCTGCGCGCGCACCGCCCGCGCCACGCCGCCCCAGCCGAGCAGGCCGAGCACCAGGCCCATCTGGACGGGGTTGCCGAACTTCCACACGGTCGCCAGCACCAGCAGCAGCGGCAGGCCGGGGATGGTGAGCTTCATGTCGGTCAGCCGCATGAGCACGGTGTCCCAGCGGCCCCGCCTGAAGCCGGAGAACAGGCCGATCGCGGTGCCGGCGACGACCGTGATGATCGCGGTGACCAGGGCGGTGAGCAGGACGTAACGCGAGCCCTTGATCACCAGCGCGATCACGTCCCGGCCCTGCGGGTCGGTGCCGAACCAGTGGTCCCAGCTCGGCGGCTGGGTGATCGCGCTCGCGTTGCCCGGCAGGTGCTCGGGCAGCAGCATCGGCCCGATCACCGCCATGACGATGAAACCGGCGATGATGACGACCCCGGCCATGCGGCTGGGCTTGCGCCTCATCACCCGCCAGACGCCGTTCCAGAAGTTGCGGCGCATGGCCGAGGCGGCCGGTGCGGCCTCCGGGATGAGCGTGGCGCTCACGAGCCCTCCTCTCCGCTGCGCACCCGCGGGTCGATGACCGTGTAGAACAGGTCCGCGACGATGTTGGCGATGATCGTGCCGACCGTGATCAGCAGGAACGCCCCGCCCATCAGGCCGTAGTCGCGGTCCTGGACGCCGCTGATAAGCAGCCAGCCGAGCCCCGGGTAGTTGAAGATCTTCTCGATGAAGACCGCGCCGCCCAGCAGCAGGCCCAGCGACAGGGCGAGCATGGTGAACAGCGGCAGGATCGCGTTGCGCGCGATGTAGCGGAACACGATCGAGCGCTTCATGCCGCGCAGCTCGGCGGCCAGGATGAAGTCGTCGCCCAGCACGGTGACCACGCTCGACTTCATCGCCAGGATCCAGCCGCCGTAGGCCGACAGCGCGTACGTGGCCACCGGCAGCACCGCGTGCTCGACCAGCGAGCCGATGTAGCCGGCGTTGAAGCCGGGCTCGAACAGGATGTCCACCGAGCCGTCGGCCGGCAGGATCGGGAGCAGCGTCGCGAAGATCACCACGAGCAGCATCGCCAGCACGTACTGCGGGATGCCGTGCAGCAGCGAGCCGGAGATGGCCAGGGCGTCGCCCAGCTTGCCGGTGCGCTTGATGGCGGCGTACACGCCGAGCAGGATCCCGACGAAGAAGCTCAGCAGCGTGCCGGCCAGCACCGGTAGAACGGTCCACTTGGCCGCGTCGGTGAGCACGTCGACCACGGAGGTGCCGGGCCGGCTGACCGACATGCCGAGGTCGAGGTGGAGCAGTCCGGTCATGTAGTCGGTGTACTGCTGCCACAGCGTGCCGTCGGGCAGGAAGCCGTACAGGACCTTGACGGCCTGCGCGGCGGCGTCGGGCGACATGCCCTGCTCGATCAGCTTCTCGTAGCGGGCGGCCATCGGGTCGCCGGGGATGTTGTTGATGATGAAGAAGCTGATCGTCGCGACTACGAGGATCATGACGAACCCGCGGGCCAGGTGGCCCGCGAGTCGTCGTGCGATGAGCGCCATGAACTACGACTTCGCCTTGATCATGCCGAGCTGGATCCAGACGCCCGAGGGCAGGACGCCGGCGCCCATGCGCAGGATCTCGTCGTCGTGCGGCCAGCCGGTGAAGCGGCTGTTGTTGACGAACTGGGTGTTGACGTAGTCCCAGAGCTGGATGACCGGGAGGTCCTGGTTGGCGGCCTTGGCGAGCTGGGCCATGATCGGCTTGGCCTGCTCCTCGGTGGCCGAGTTCAGCTTGCCGGTCAGCTCACCGGGGTTGATCTTGGCGCCGTCGACCTCGATCTCCTCGGGGCCGCCCATCCAGTTGCCGGCCTTGCCGGGCTCGGAGTGCTTGACCTTGCCCGCGACGTTCGTCCAGCCGTTGGAGGCGCCGTACAGGCGCTGGTAGATGTCGTACGGCGCGGGGCCGAGCGCCATCAGCCAGAAGCCCACGTCGTACTTGCCGGCCGCCAGCTCCTCCAGGTAGAGGGGGTAGTCGTTGGCCGTGACGACCTCGGCGTCGACGCCGGCCTTGACGAGCTGGCTCTTGATGTTCTCCTGGGCCGACAGCCAGTCGGAGAAGCCGGAGGGCGCGTGCATGGAGACCTTCCACGCCGAGCCGTCGGCCAGCGTCCACTTGCCGTCCTTCTTGGTGAGGCCGGCCTCCTTGAACTCGGCCTCGGCCTTGGCCACGTCGGGCGCGTACGGCTCCAGCTTGGGCAGCTCGTCGGGGATCCACGCCTGCGCGGCCTTCTGGTGGATGCCGCTGGTGGTGACCGCCGCCGTGCCGCCCTCGGGCGAGGCGACCTTGGTGACCTCCTCGCGGTTGATCAGGTAGGCCAGGCCGCGCCGCACGTGCACGTTGTCGTACGGCTTCTTGGACTGGTTGAAGGCCATGCTCACCGCGACCGGCGAGTAGCCCTTGATGACCTCGTTGCCGGCGGCCGCCTTGATCCGGTTCATCACGTCGGACGGGGCGGCGGTGAAGCCGGCGTGGTCGAGCTTGCCCGCGGTGAGGTAGTTCCAGATCTGCTCGTTGCCGGTGTAGTTGAGGAACTTCACCTGCGCCGGCGCCACGTTCGCGGCGTTGTAGAAGTACTTGTTCTTGACCAGCAGAGCCTCGGACGGGTTCACCCGCTCCAGCACGAACGGGCCGGCCGAGGTGTCCTTCGGCGGGGCGAAGGTGAGCACCTTCTCGCCCAGGCCGGTGATGGTCTCGCGGGCCTTGTCGGCCTCGGCGCCCTCGCCCCTGGAGGCCTTGAGCTGGTCCCAGAAGTCCGCGGGGAGCACGCTGCTCCACACGTGGGAGGGCAGGACGAACGTGTCGAGCACGCCGCGGGCGAACTTGGGGCTCGGGTTCGCCATGTCCTGGGTGATCTTGAGGGTGTGGTCGTCGACCACGGTCACGTCAGCCGCCGCGCCCGCGGCGCCCGGCGTGATGGAGAACGCCGTGCTGCCCTGGGTGTAGGCGATGCCGATGGACATCTTGACGTCCTCGGCGGTGACCGGCTTGCCGTCGGACCACTTGGCGTTCGGCTGGAGCTTGAGGGTGATCGCCGAGTTGTCCGGCGCGATCTCCCAGCTCGCCGCGATGCCGGGGAGGGCCTGGTTGGGGTCGGTCAGGTGGTTCTTGACCCAGCCCAGCTTCATCGCCGTGTAGCCGGGGAAGGAGTTGCCCTTCGGGTTGTACGGGTTGGCCGGGGCCGTGGCCTCCAGGCCGGGCCTGTTGACGTCGATCGTGGTGAAGAGCCCGCCACCACCACCGCTCGAGCCGCCGGACTTGTTGTTAGTACCACCACTGCACGCCGCTGTGGCGGTGGCGAGGCCCAGCAACGCCACTACCGCTGCCAGTCGCTTCATCTGCCGCTCCGGGGGATGTCGGACCTGTTGAGGATCTGTAGGGAATTGACCGGACCCTACGGTCGCCAGCAGGCAGCGTCAATAATCTCCAGATGTTGTGAGTGTAATGTAACTTTCCTTCATAGAGGTCCACCGTGGCGCCAATCTCCATCGTGCGACGGAGCGGGGCTTCAGTCCACGACCAGCACGGCGGCGCCGCTGACGCGGTCGGCGGCCAGATCCGCCAGCGCCCGGCCGGCCTCCTCCAGCGGGTAGAGCGTGGTCGCCACGCGCGGCGGATGGGCCAGCGCCAGCTCCAGATAGGCCCGGCCGTCGGCCCTGGTGTTGGCGGTCACGCTGCGCAGCGTGCGCTCCTGGAACAGGTGCCGCTCGTAGTTCAGCGCGGGCACGTCGGTCAGGTGGATGCCGGCGATCGCCAGCGTCCCGCCGCGGTCGAGCGCCTCCAGCGCGGGTGGCACCAGGTCGCCGACCGGCGCGAACAGGATCGCCGCGTCCAGCGGCTCGGGCGGCCGGTCGCCCGCCGAGGCCGCGCCCAGCTCCAGCGCCAGCTCCCTGGAGGCGTCCGACCTGGTCACGGCGTGCACCGTGGCGCCCTGCGCGATGGCCGCCTGCGCGGTGAGATGGGCCGAGGAGCCGAAGCCGTAGATGCCGAGCCGGCCGCCCGGCGGCAGGTCGCAGCGGGCCAGCGCCCGGTAGCCGATGATGCCGGCGCACAGCAGCGGCGCCAGCCGCTCGGCCGGCACGTCGTCCGGCAGGGCGTAGACGTAGCCGGCGGGGGCCACGACGTACTCGGCGTAGCCGCCGTCGGCGTCCCAGCCGGTGTAGGTGGAGTCCGGGCAGAGGTTCTCGGTGCCGCGCAGGCAGTAGCGGCACCGGCCGCACGTCGAGCGCAGCCAGGCCACCCCCACCCGCTCGCCGGAGCCCTCGACCCGGCCCACCACCTGGTGCCCGGGGGTGGTCCGCGGCCGCCGCGGCGCGAGGTCGCCCTCGGCCAGGTGCAGGTCGGTCCGGCACACGCCGCACGCCTCGACCCGGACCAGCACCTCGCCGGGGCCGGGCTCGGGGACGTCCCGCTCGACCCGCACGAGCGGGCCGGTCGCCATCGGCCCCGGCCGGTCCACCACCCAGGCGCGCATCACGACCTCGACAGGCGCTCGTAGGCCAGCGAGGCGTACAGCGCGGCGCCGTCGGGCAGCACGGAGTCGTCGAAGACGGCGTCCGGCGAGTGGTTGTAGGGCGCCGTGGCCGGGTCGCGGTCGGGCGGGCAGGCCCCCAGGAAGACGAACGCGCCCGGCACCTCCTCCAGCACGTACGAGAAGTCCTCCGACCCCATGACCGGCTGCGGCGCCACGAAGTAGCGGCCCGGCCCGAACAGCTCGTCGGCGGTCGCCGAGACGAACCCGGCCTCGCCCTGGTCGTTGACCGTCACCGGGTACCCCATGCCGAACGACGCCTCGACCGCGAGCCCGTGCGCGGCCGCGATGCCCTCGACCACCTCCACCAGACGCCGCTTGACCAGCCTCCGGTGCTCCTTGCTGAACGTGCGCACGGTCGCCTCGAAGCGCGCCTCGTCGGGGATCACGTTGTCGGCCGAGCCGCCGTGGAAGGTGCCCACGGTGATCACCACGGGGTCGAACACGTCGAACGTGCGGGTCACCATCGTCTGCAACGCCGTCACCATCTCGCAGCCGGCCGCGATCGGGTCCTTGGCGCGGTGGGGGCTCGACCCGTGCCCGCCGGTGCCCTTCACCGTCACGCAGAACACGTCGGCCGCGGCCATCATCGGGCCGCCCCGCGAGGCGAACAGCCCCGGCGGCAGCATGGCCGACACCACGTGCATCCCGTACGCCGCCACCGGCCGGGCGCCGGCCGCGTCGAGCACGCCCTCGCCGATCATGTGCTTGGCGCCGTCGTGTCCCTCCTCGCCCGGCTGGAACATGAAGATCACGTCACCGGCGACGTCCGCGCGCCGCGCGCTGAGCAGCCGGGCCGCGCCGACCAGCATGGCGGTGTGCAGGTCGTGGCCGCAGGCGTGCATCTGGCCGACGTTCCGGGAGATGTAGGGCAGGTCGTTGCGCTCGGTCACCGGCAGGGCGTCCATGTCGCCGCGCAGCAGCACCGCGGGGCCAGGCCGGCCGCCGCGCAGCACCGCGGTGACCGAGCTGAGCGTCTTGCCGGTGGTGATCTCCAGGGGGAGCCCGTCGAGCGCGGCCAGCACCTTCTCCTGCGTCCTCGGCAGTTGCAGGCCGAGCTCGGGGGTGGTGTGCAGGGAGCGGCGGAGCTGGATGAGTTCGTCCCGCATGTCCAGGGCGGATTCAGTGAACGACATGATGAACATTGTTCACGTGTGCGGCGAGAAGTCGACAAGGCACGCTCGATACCATGAACGGGTGACTCAGCGTAAGCGGATCGACTCCTGGTTGTCCGACATGGACGGCGTCCTCGTCCACGAGGGGCGGCCGATCCCCGGTGCGGACGAATTCATCAAACGGCTCAAGGAGTCCGACAAGAAGTTCCGGGTCCTGACCAACAACTCCATCTACACCCAGCGCGACCTGTCGGTGCGCCTGGCCGGCGCCGGCCTCGACGTGCCCGCCGAGTCCATCTGGACCTCCGCCCTGGCCACCGCCCAGTTCCTCGACGACCAGCGTCCCGGCGGGTCGGCGTACGTGATCGGCGAGGCCGGCCTGACCACGGCCCTGCACGAGGTCGGCTACATCCTGACCGACCTCGACCCCGACTACGTCGTGCTCGGCGAGACCCGCACCTACAGCTTCACCCAGATCACCCGGGCGATCCGGCTCATCGAGGCCGGCGCCCGCTTCATCGCCACCAACCCCGACCCGATCGGCCCCTCCACCGAGGGCTCGCTGCCGGCCTGCGGCGCGGTGGCCGCGATGATCACCAAGGCGACCGGCGTCGAGCCGTACTTCGTGGGCAAGCCCAACCCCCGCATGATGCGCAGCGCGCTCAACGCCATCGAGGGCCACAGCGAGACCACCGCCATGATCGGCGACCGCATGGACACCGACATCGTCTCCGGCATGGAGGCGGGGCTGTTCACGATCCTGGTGCTGACCGGCGTCACCCAGCGCGACCAGATCGACCGCTTCCCCTACCGTCCCTCGCTGGTCGTCGAGTCGGTCGCCGACCTCGTCGACCTGATCTGAGCCCGGCGGCCGGCTCGGCCGGCTCGTCCGGGATGACAAGTCTTCTTCCGGGGCGCGGAGGATCGTGGCCCGGAAGAAGAAAACCACTCCCGGCGGCCGCCGTCCGGCGGCGCGGCGCGCGTCCGGCTGCGATCCTTGGTCGCGGAAGGTGACTTACCGAATGCGAGGAGGCGGCCGTGTGGCGTGAGGAGCCGGGGGAGCAGGGCGCGGAGGCGGAGCTGGCGACGCTGCGCGTCGAGGTGACCGAGGAGCTGCGGTTCGTCAGGACGGCGATGGCCGAGGAGTTCAACTCGCTGCGCTCGGAGATCCTCGACCTCAACATCAAACTGGACCGGCTGTTGCAACACGTCGGCATTTAGGACAACGAGGTCGACACCGCATCACATGGCCTTCGGGTAGCCTAACCTACGGTCCCGTAACCTGAAGGAGAAGATCTTTATGGCGATGTCTCAGACGGAACTGCTGCACGAGCTCGAACCCGTCGTGGGCGTGGAGCTCGATCGCCACAACGCGACGGCCAAGGAGTGGTTCCCGCACGAGTACATCCCGTGGAGCGAAGGGCGTGACTTCGACGGCATCTACGGCGGCCAGGCGTGGCAGGAGGGCGACTCGAAGATCCCCGAGGCCGCCCGCATCTCGCTGATCGTCAACCTGCTCACCGAGGACAACCTGCCCAGCTACCACCACGAGATCGCCACCACGTTCGGCCGTGACGGCGCGTGGGGCACGTGGGTCCACCGCTGGACCGCCGAGGAGGACCGCCACGGCACCGCCCTGCGCGACTACCTCACCGTCACCCGCGCGGTCGACCCGGTCGCGCTGGAGCGGGCCCGCATGCACCACATGGAGCAGGGCTTCGTCACCGAGTACAACACCATGCTCCAGCAGCTCGCCTACGTCTCCTTCCAGGAGCTGGCCACCCGCATCTCCCACCGCAACACCGGCAGGGCCTCCGGCGACGAGGGCTGCGAGCGCCTGCTCGCCCGCATCGCCGCCGACGAGAACCTGCACATGCTCTTCTACCGCAACCTGCTCAAGGCGGCCTTCGAGCTCGACCCCAACCAGACCATGCGCGCGGTGACCGACGTCGTCACCACCTTCCAGATGCCCGGCACGGGCATGGAGGGCTTCGCCCGCAAGGCCATGATCATCGCCCACGAGGGCATCTACGACCTGCGCCTGCACCTCGACGACGTGCTCATGCCGGTGCTGCGCCAGTGGGCGGTCTTCGACAAGACCGGGCTCGACGCCGAGGGCGAGCGGGCCCGCGAGGAGCTGTCGGCGTTCCTGGCCAAGACCGAGGTCACGGCCGCCAGGTTCGTCGAGCGCCGCGACGAGCGCCGCGCCCGCGCCGCCGCCAGGGGCTGACACCGGGCCGCCGCCGGGCCGCCGCCTGCGCGGCCGTGGCATGATCCCTCCTCATGGAGCTCCTGGGCACGCTGTTCGTCTCGCTCGCCATCCTGGTGATGATCCTGCTGCTGGCGACGGCGGCCCAACGCCTGCTCGGGGTCAGGTTCGGCGCGTTACGCACCTTCCTGGCCGCGATGGTGGCCTGGGGCCTGGCCCAGCCGATGCTGACGCCGGTGATCGCCTCGTTCGGGCCGGTCAACCCGGAGACCACGCCCGACGCGGGCGCGCTCGGGCTGCTGCTCCTGATCGCCATGTGCATGGTGCTCATCCCCATGGTGATCCTGGTGCTCGCCGAGGCGCTGGTCCCGCCGGGCTCGGTGCCGGGGCCGCTGGAGGTGCTGCGCTCGCTGCGCGGCCGGATCCGCCGGGCCCGGCGCTACTCGCAGATCACCAGGATCGCATTCCGGCACGGCCTCGGCCCCTACCTGCGGGGCCGTGGCGAGAGCCTGGAGGACAGGTCGGGCAAGGTGCGCCTGGCCAGGTCGCTGCGCCAGGCGCTCGACGACGGCGGCGTCACCTTCGTCAAGCTCGGCCAGGTGCTGTCCACCCGGCGCGACCTGCTGCCGGCCGAGTTCATCGACGAGCTGGGCCGCCTGCAGGACCACGTCGCCCCCGCGCCGTGGGAGCGCATCGAGCCGGTGCTCGCCGCCGAGCTGGGCGGGCCGGTCGAGGAGGTGTTCGCCGCCTTCGACCGGACGCCGCTGGCCGCCGCCTCCATCGGCCAGGCCCACACCGCCCGCCTGCACACCGGCGAGGACGTCGTGGTCAAGGTGCGCAGGCCGGGCATCGAGGGCGTGGTGGCCCAGGACCTCGACATCGTCCGCCGGCTGGCCGCCACGCTGGAGTCCAGGACCCGGTGGGGGCGTTCGCTGGGGCTGCGCGACCTGGCCGAGGGGTTCGCCGTCGCCATCCGCGAGGAGCTGGACTTCCGCGTCGAGGCCGCCAACATGGCCGCCGTGGCCGCCTCCGGCAGCGGCGGCGTCACCTACCCCGAGCCGTTCCCCGCCCTCTGCACCGAGCAGGTGCTGGTCATGCGGCGCCTGTCGGGCGGGCCGGTCACCGCGGCCGCCCCCGGCCAGGGGCCCGCGCTGGCCCGCGACCTGCTCGACTGCCTGCTCAGGCAGATCCTCGTCGAGGGCGTCTTCCACGCCGACCCCCACCCGGGCAACCTCATGCTGCTCGACGACGGCACGCTCGGCCTGCTCGACTTCGGCTCGGTCGGCCGCCTGGACGGCTCCGTCCGCTCGGCCCTGCAGCGTTTCCTGCTCGCGATGAACCGGCAGGACCCGCTCGGCGTCACCGACGCGCTGCTGGAGGTCGTCCCGCGGCCGGAGGAGATCGACGAGGCGGCGCTGGAGCGGGCGCTCGGCCAGTTCATGGCCAGGCACCTCGGGCCCGGCATGGACAGCGTGCAGATGTTCACCGACCTGTTCAAGATCGTCTCGGAGTACGGGCTGTCCATCCCGCCCGAGGTGGCCGCCGTCTTCCGGGCCCTGGCCACGCTGGAGGGCACGCTCGTGCGCCTGTCGCCGGGCTTCAACCTGATCGGCGAGGCCCGCGCGTTCGCCGGGCGTTACCTGGCCGAGCGGGCCGGGCCGGAGTCCGTCAAGGAGGCCGTGGGCCAGGAGCTGGCCGCGCTGCTGCCGATGCTGCGCCGCCTGCCGCGCCGGGTCGAGCGCATCGCCAGCGCCGCCGAGCACGGCAGGTTCAGCCTGAACGTCCGGCTGCTGGCCGACGACCGCGACCGCCGCTACGTCACCGGGCTGGTCCACCAGGTGCTGCTCACCGTGCTCGGCGCGACGGCCGGGCTCATGGCGGTGCTGCTGCTCGGCATTGAGGGCGGGCCCGTCGTGGTCGGCACCACGAGCCTGTACCAGCTCCTCGGCTACAACCTGCTGGTGATCGCCTCGATCATGG
The DNA here is from genome assembly GCF_044459705.1 of Nonomuraea sp. NPDC050227. Lineage (NCBI taxonomy): Bacteria > Bacillati > Actinomycetota > Actinomycetes > Streptosporangiales > Streptosporangiaceae > Nonomuraea > Nonomuraea sp. NPDC050227. The sequence goes on from NZ_JBITJF010000013.1 coordinate 199,298, forward strand.
TGCTGCGGGTGCTCGCGCTGATCTTCCGACGCCCGCCTGACCAGGAGCGTCACCGGCGCTGAGGCGAAGACTGAGCTGGTTTTGACCTCGGGCTGGTCTTGGACATCCGAGGCATCGGGAAGTTTCCAGGTGACACCGGAACGCCTGGGGAGCAGTAGGTGAAAATCATCGGGATCGCCGCCAGTCTCCACGCGGGGTCTTTCATCAACAGATTGCTGGACGCAGCGGGCGGCGAACTGCCGGAAGGCGTACGGTTCGAGATCTGGACGGGGATGGGCGACGTCCCGCCGTACCAGCCGGGCAAGGTGCCGGTGGCGGCCAGGGAGCTGCTCGGGCTGGTCGCCGGGGCGGACGCGGTGCTGCTGACGGCTCCCGAGCACAGCCTGCTGCCGCCGGAGCTGACGTACACGCTGGAATGGCTCTCGGCCGGCGACGTGCTGTCCGGCAAGCACGTGGCGGTGATGAGCGCCAGCGCGCGGGCGTGCGGCGCGATGTGGGCGCAGGCGGAGCTCTACAAGCAGCTCCAGGGCGCGGACGCGGTCGTCATGGGCGCCGAGCTGGTCATCTCGCCGGCCTGCCCGCACTTCGACGACGACGGCCACCTCACCGACCCGGTGCTGCGCGGCCAGGTGCGCGCGGTGATCGGGCAGCTCTGCCCGGCGGGGGTCAGGGAACCGGCGTTCTCGCTCTGATCCCGGCGTGCTCCCGGGGCGGGCTCAGTGAGGGTCGCGGCGCAGGCGCTTGACGTCGGAACGGTGCTTCTTGCCCGCGATGCGGCGCTCGACGGCGCCCCGGCTCGGCTTGGTCGGGCGGCGGCGCTTGGGCGGCGGCGCGACCGCCTCCCGGACGCGCTGGGCCAGCCGGTGACCGGCGGCCTCCCGGTTGCGCAGCTGGGACCGGTACTCCGAGGCCACGACGATGATCGTGCCGGCGCCCAGACGGTCGAGCGCGCGGGCCTTGAGCGCGGGCGGGATCGCGGTGCTCGCGGCCACGTCGAAGATCAGCTCCACCCGGCTGTCGGTGGTGTTGACGCCCTGGCCGCCCGGACCTGAGGAACGGGAGAAACGCCAGACGAGCTCGGCGTCGGGGATGACGATCGAGTCGTTGACGACCAGCGGGCCGGGCATGGTGGTGGCTCCTGTTCCGGATGAATGCGCCTTGCTCAGATGAGTGTCACCGTATATGAGCGACATATGCCGTCCGCAACGGCATTTTCAATCACTGTCCTCGCTGCGAATATGGAGAGAACATTTCGCGGGAAGGGCTCATTCCATGGACCCGAAGTGGGTCGCGCAGGCGGCGCTGACCGTTGGGCTCGCCGTGGTCTCCGCCGTCGTCTTCCTGCTGCTGAGGTGCCAGGGGAAGGGCCGGCCCTTCGGGCCCGCCGGGCGGCGGCTCGCGGTCGCCATCAGCCTGCTCACCGGCGGTCTGTCCGCCGGCGTCGCGCTGGCCGGGCACGCGCTGCTGAGCGACTCGCTGGCCACCGTCCTGGGCGCGGCCGCGCCGAGCGGCCTGTGGCTCGGCCAGATGCGCGCCAGGCAGGACGAGCGGCGCTCGCTGGCCCGGGAGGCGGCCACGTTCTGGTTGGTGTCGCTGCTGGCCCGGCTCGACCAGGCGATGGCCGAGGACGAGCGCGTCTGGTGCGAGAAGCGGGTGGACCCGTCCTGGAACGTCTACGAGCTGAGCCTGGCCGCGGCCCGCTACCACGAGCGCATCCGCGAGCGCCTGTCGGCCGACGACCGGCGGCGCGAACGGGTGCACGCCCGCCTGGACGCCGTCGAACGCAGGCTGGACGTGGCCGCCCTGATCGAGGACGGCGCCGCCCGCTCGAAGGTGGCCACCGCGCTCACCCTCTCCCGCCACACCAGGACCCCCAGGTACGAGCGCTACCTCGGCAACCTTCACCGGCTGCACGGCGTGCTGCGGCACGACGCGGAGAACGACGTGCTGCGCCTGCTGGCCGCGGCCTACCGGGCCGGCTACCGCTCGCTGCCGGGATACGTGCCGCCGTCACGGGCCCGCGGCGGCGAGCACATCGCCCGCGCCCGCTGACCGGGCGTGGCGGCCGGCGCTCAGGCCAGGGCGGCGGGGGAGTCCTCGGCGTCGCCGAGCGTGAGCTCCAGGCGAGCGCCGAGCGCGTCGACGACCGCGCCGAGCGTGCGCAGCGTCAGGTTCTCGTCGCCGGAGAGTATCTGGCTCACCCGGCCGGGCGAGACGCCCAGCGACGTGGCCAGATCGGCACGGGTGATCTTGTGTTCCCGCATGTACCACGTGATCTCGTCGACGACCTCTTGGGCGAGACCGCCCACCTCGTCACGGGGGTTCCGGCGAAAGGCCATGTCGGTCTCGCTCTCGACGCTGTCCGTCCTCGTGACTCCACTTTAGCTCTACCTAAACCTTTAGGCAAGACTAAACTCCGGTGGCTCTTGACGGGCGGGGACGGGCGGCGTATGCCAATATCCGCGGAAAGATCGAGCGGTCAGGGGGAGGCGCTGTGACGGCCATCGTGGGCGTGCACGGGATCGGCAAGTACAACTACTACCTGGAGGCCGGCGGGTCGGCCACCGGGGCCGCCGCGGCCATGCGGCTCAAGTGGGACCGCTACCTGCACGCGGCGCTCGGCGGCGAGACGGCCGCCTACTTCAGCGAGGTCGCCTACTTCTCCCACCTGCTGCGCGACCCCAAGCCCGGGGAGAGCTCCCCGCAGGCGGCGGCCCGCGTCGAGGCCGCCACCCAGCAGGTGCTCGTCGAATGGGCCAAGGACCTCGGGCTCGGCGAGCACGTCACCGGCGCGCTCAAGTCGTTCACCGGATGGCTGCTCGGCAAGCTCGACAGCAGGTCGGCGGCGTTCGCCAAGCTTTTCGCGCCCGAGGTCGCGGTCTACCTCACCGACCAGGAGCGGCGCGAGAAGTGCCGGCTGGCCGTGGCTGACGCCATCCGCAGGAACCGGCCGCGGGTGGTCATCGCCCACTCGCTCGGCAGCGTCGTGGCCTACGAGGCCCTGTGGGCCAACCCCGACCTGCCCGTCGACCTGCTGCTGACGCTCGGCAGCCCGCTCGGCATGCGCAACGTCGTCTTCGAACGCCTGCTGCCCGCCCCCGTCAACGGCCTCGGCGAACGCCCCAAGAACGTCGCCCGCTGGGTGAACATCGCCGACAAGGACGACATCGCCGCCATCCCGCCCGCCCTGCGCGCCAGCTTCACCGGCGTGGACGTCGAGGAGCTGGTCAACCTCGACTGGATCGACTTCCACACGGCCGAGAAATACCTGGGCTGCCCGGCGCTCGACCCGCATCTGCGACCATTCCTTGCATGACGTGGATTGTGTTCGACTACGGCAACGTCCTGTCCCTGCCGCAGCCCGCGGCCGACGTCGAGGCCATGGCGCGGGCCGTCGGCGCGGAGCCCGAGGCGTTCCTGCGCCGCTACTGGGAGCACCGCCTGGAGTTCGACCGGGCGAGCCTGAGCCCCGTCGGCTACTGGTCGGCCGTGCTGGACCGGGCCGCCACCCCGTCCGAGGTCGCCCGCCTGGTGGCCATGGACGTCGCGAGCTGGGCCTACCCCGACGAGGGCACGGTCGCCGTCCTCGGTGAGGTCCTCGACGCGGGCGACGGCGTGGCGCTGCTGTCCAACATGCCCGTGTGCATGGCCGACGGCCTCGACGAGCTGCCCTGGATCGCCGCCATCGGCCACCGCTTCTACAGCGGCAGGATGGGCCTGGTCAAACCCGACCGGGAGATCTTCGACGAGGTCGCCCGCGAGCTGGGCGCCGACCCGTCCGAGATCGTCTTCGTCGACGACCGGGCCGAGAACGTCGAGGGCGCCGAGCGTGCGGGCATGACCGGCGTGCTCTTCACCGGCGCCGCCGCGCTCCGCAAGTCCCTGCGCGAGCTGCCCCGCTGACCTCCCGCCGGCTCTCCGCCGGCCTCCCGCCGGGCGACCGGCGCTGTTCACCCACGCTTGACTCCGCTGTCATGACGGGGCCACGACGGGGTCAGCGCGGGCGGACATACCTGGAGCGTGGACCGCAGAACGTTCCTGACAGCGGCGGCAGCCGGCCTCGTCGCGCCCCGCGCCGTCACCTCGCCCGCCTCCGCCACGACACTCAGATCCGATCCGTTCACCCTCGGCGTGGCCTCCGGCGACCCCTCCGCCGACGGCTTCGTCCTGTGGACCAGGCTGGCCGTCGACCCGCTCGGCGGCGACGGCCGCGGCGGCATGCCCGCCCGCGACGTCGAGGTCGACTGGCAGGTCGCCACCGACGAACGGTTCTCCTCGGTCGTGCGGTCGGGCACCGCGACCGCCCGGCCGCGCGACGCCCACAGCGTGCACGTCGAGCTGGACGGGCTGGAGCCCGGCCGCGACTACTTCTACCGGTTCAGGAGCCAGGGCAGGCTCTCGCCCGCCGCCCGCACCCGGACGACGCCCGCCGGTGAGAGCCCGCTCACCTTCGCCGTGGCCGCCTGCGCGCACTACGAGCACGGCTACTACACCGCCTACCGCCGCCTGGCCGAGCAGGAGCCCGACCTGGTCGTCTTCCTCGGCGACTACATGTACGAGTACGGCCCCAGCGGCTACACCGCCCTGGCCGGCCGGGTGCGCACGCACACGCCGGGCAAGTGCGCCACCCTCGCCGACTACCGGCTGCGGCACGCCCAGTACAAGAGCGACCACGACCTGCAGGCCGCGCACGCGGTCGCGCCCTGGCTGGTGGCCTTCGACGATCACGAGATCGAGAACAACTGGGCCGGCCCCGTCTCCAGCACCGGCGCGCCCGGCTTCGCCCGCCGCCGCGCCGACGCCTTCCGCGCGTACTACGAGAACATGCCGCTGCGCCGTGCCAGCCTCCAGGGAGCGGTGCTGCGCATCAACCGGCGCGTCTCCTGGGGGACGCTGGCCCGCTTCCACCTGCTGGACACCCGTCAGTTCCGCGACGACCAGGCCTGCCTGGACGGGGTGCGGGCCGGCTGCGACGAACGGCTGTCCGACGGGCGCACGCTGCTCGGGTCCGCCCAGTGGCGGTGGCTGGAGGAGGGGCTGAGCGGGTCCGGCGCCCGGTGGAACCTGCTGGGCCAGCAGATCCTGATGGCTCAGCGGGACTACAGGATCGGGCCGGGCCGCGAGGTGAACCTCGACTCCTGGGACGGCTACGCCGCCGAGCGCACCCGCCTGCTCGGGTCGCTGTCGGGCACCTCGAACCCCGTCGTCCTGACCGGGGACGCGCACATGCACCACCTGGCCGACCTCAAGACCGACTTCGACGACCCGGACTCGCCGGTGGTGGCCAGGGAGCTGGTGACGTCGTCGATCGCCAGCGACGGCGACGGCTACCGGGACCGCACGTGGATCGCCGAGGCCCTGCAGGAGAACCCGCACATCTCCTACATCGACCAGCGGCGCGGCTACCTCATGGCCCGGCTGACCAGGGACGAGCTGTCGGTGGACTTCCGCACGCTCGACTACATCTCCCGCCGCGGCGCGCGGGCCCGCACCGCCCACCGGCTCACGATCCCGGCCGAACCGCCCCGCTCAGCCGCCGGACGGGCCGCGCCCCGCCATGGCTGAGGGCCGGCGGGGCACGCAGCCTTCGCCGGCCGGGGACGGCGGGATCGGCGGTCTTCGTCGGCCGGGGAGCTGCGGGGGTGCGGGCCTCGTCGGCTGAAGGTTCGCTGGGAGCGGGCTGAGGGCCGGCTGGGAGCCGGGGCGGGTGGTCAGGCGCCCGGCCAGGTCGCGTCGGGGAACTCGCCGGTGGTGGTGCCGGACATGACGACCTGGTCCCGTTCGTCCAGACCTGAGGTGATCTGGACGTACTGGTCGCCGCGGACGCCGGTGCCGACCACCTTCGCGGCGTCGTGCCCGCCCGAGCGCACGGTGACCACCTGGGCGCCGTCGGAACGGCTGCGGACGGCGGCGGCCGGGACGTAGATCGCGTCCTTGGCCTCTGCGGTGGTCACCGACACCGTGGCGGTCTGGCCGAGCATGAGCCCGGCGGGCGGCTCGTCGAAGGCCAGGGTGACGGAGTAGCGGACGAGCCGGTCCTCGACCGTGGCGGTCGGGGCGATCGCGGTGACCGTGCCGCCGTGGCGCTCGCCGGGACGGGTGGCGAGGGTGATGGCGGCCTGCTGGCCGAGCTTGAGCCGGTTGACGTCGGACTCGGTGACCATGGCCTGGACCTGGAGCTCGTTCAGGTTGCCGAGGCTGATGAAGGTGCCGGTGCCGGCCGTGTCGCCGACCCGGCCCGCCACGGACAGGACGGTGCCCGAGGTGGGGGCCACGATGCGGGTGGCGCGCACGGCGTCGGCGGCCTCCTCAAGGGCGGCTTCGGCGCGGTCGACGTTCGCGGCGGCCTGGTCCTCGGTGATCCCGCCCCTGGCGCCGTCCTTGGGGGTGGTGGCGGTCCTGGCGGTGGTGTCCCGGGAGGTCGTGCCGGGTGAGCAGGAGCCGGTGGAACGGGCGGAGGCCGTCGCGTGCGGCTTGGCGGTGGCCTTCGCGGTGGGCTTGGTGGTGGGCCTGGCGGTCGCGGACGGGGGCGCGGTGGTCGAGGGCCTGGCCGTGGCGGGCGGCTCGGCGGTGGACGGGCCGCCCGGTGTGGACGGTTCGCCGGGGTTGGACGGTGTGCCGGGGGTCTGGCTACTTCCGGGGGTGCCGCCGCCGGGCGGGGTCGCCGTCACGGTCACCGTCGCCGTCACCGTGGCGGTCGCGGTGACCGTCACCGTGGGCTGGGGCTCGGAGGGCTCGTGAGTGGGGGTGGGGGGCGCGGTCGGGGGCCGGCTGTGAGCTGGGGACGCGCCGGAGGTCCGCGTGGAGGAGGGGGAGGCGGCCTTGTTCGCCTTGGTGGCGGGTGCGCCGGTAGGCGCGGCGGTGGTCGTCGTGGCGGTCGTGGCGCTCGTGGCGGTGGTGGGCGGAGTGGTGGCGGGCGAGGTGGTGGTAGGCGGGGTGGTCGGGCCGAAAACGCCCTCGCCCGCCGAACCTCCGCCGATAGCCGTGCCAGGGCCGCCCGTCGCCCCCGGGACGGTCGCGCCCCCAGGGGTGGCGGCGCTGCCGGGAGTGGCAGCGGCGCCGGTGTCCGGGGCGGGGGAGGTGGCGGGGCCGGTGCCACCAGTGGTCGCGGTGGGGTTTGAAGTGACCGGCGGTGTGGGCTTCGAGGAGGCTGACGGGGTGGGGCAGTTGCCGGCGTTCGGCGACCCGGCGGAGAACGGCGAACCGGTGGTCCTGGTCCCGGTGGGGCCGGTCGTTCCGGTGGAGCTGGCGGTGGTGGTGGTGAGGGATTGTTGGGCGGCGGAGAGGTCGGCCTTGGCGGCTGCGTACGCCTCGCGGGCCCCTCGTCCGTCGATCCTGGCCAGCACCTGGCCCTTGGTCACCTTGGTCCCGACCTTGACGTACACCTTGGTCACCGGGCCGGACGAGCCGAACGCCAGGTCCCGGCGGGCACCGTCCACAGTGTTGCCGGCGGCGCTGACCAGGGCCGTGACCGGGCCCCGCTGGGCGGCGGCGAGCCGTACCCGGACGGCGGGCGGGTCGTCGTCGCGGAGTGCCAGCGCCAGGCCCGACCCGGCGACGAGCACGGCCAGGGCGAGCCCGCCCAGCGCGAAAGTCGGTCTCATGGCCGCCCATCCTGGCCGACCAGCTTCACGGCAGCCTGCGAGCAGCCTGAGAGTTCGCTGTGTGACCCCGCCCGGGCCCGGGTTGTCAGCGAACGTTCAGCTCCGTCACGGCTGCGGCGCAGGCTGGTGTGCAAGGGTCACCGGCTGTGAAGGTGTCGACAAGGCGCAGAGCGCTGATGACCAACGGAGCGCTGGGCGTGCTCCTGCTGGGCGGGGCCACGCTCGCCTACGTCCAGCTCGGCACGGACCGCGCGGCCGGCGAGACGGCCGTGCGCACGGTGACCGCGAGCCGCGGCTCGGTGTCCGCGTCGGTGTCCGCGTCGGGCGCGGTGGCCAGCTCCAGGACCAGGTCCCTGTCGTTCGGCACGGGCGGCACGGTCGAGCGGATCTACGTCAAGGCGGGGGACAAGGTCGACAAGGGCGACATCCTGGCCAGGCTCGACGACTCCGCCGCGCAGGAGAGCCTGTCGGCGGCCAAGGCCACGTACCAGAGCGCGGTCGACGAGGGCACCGGCACGGCCGCGCTCTACGCCTCCTACGTCAAGGCGCGCAACGCCTACCGCCAGGCCGAGCGCACGGTCGCGGCCACCGTCCTGCGGGCCCCGTTCAAGGGCACGGTCACGGCGGTCAACGGATCCGTCGGCGGCACCGCCTCCGGCTCGGGCGGAAGCCAGAGCCAGTCCCAGGGCCAGTCCCAGGGCCAGTCGCAGAGCAGCGGCAGTGGGAACAGCACAGGGACGGGCGGGTTCGTCGACCTGGCCGACACCGGACGGCTCCAGCTCGTGGGCACCTTCACCGAGTCCGACGTCGGCAAGCTCGAACAGGGACAGAACGCCACCGTCACCTTCGACGCCCTGCCAGGGGTGACCGCCGACGGCAAGGTCACGCAGATCCAGCCGGTCGCCTCCACCAGCAACAACGTCGTCCAGTACCCGGTCACGGTCACCTTCACCAAGGTCCCCGCGAAGGTCCGGCTGGGCCAGACCGCCACCGTCGAGGTCGTCGTCGGCAGGGCGGAGAACGTCGTCACCGTCCCCTCCACCGCGGTCTCCACCAGCGGCGGCCAGACCACGGTCACCCTGCTCAGGGACGGCCGCCAGGTCAGGACCCCGGTCGAGGTCGGCGTAAGGGGCACGGCGCTCACCGAGATCAGGTCCGGGGTGTCCGAGGGCGACCAGCTCGTGCCGCCCGCGACCGGCACGCAGAGCGCCAACCAGCGCGGCGGGTTCGGCGGCGGCTTCCCGGGCGGCGGCGGCATGCCGGGCGGCGGGCGATGACGGCCCCCGCCACCGCGACGGCGGCCCCCGTCCTGCGGGTGAAGGACCTGGTCAAGGAGTACGGCGAGGGCGACGCCAAGGTCCACGCCCTGCGCGGCGTCAGCCTGGACGTCGAACGCGGCGACTACGTCGCCGTCATGGGCGCGTCCGGCTCCGGCAAGTCCACCCTGATGAACATCCTCGGCTGCCTCGACGTGCCCACCTCCGGCACGTACCAGATCGACGGCGCGGACGTCGGACGGCTGGCCGAGCACCAGCTCGCGATCCTGCGCAACCGCAGGGTGGGGTTCGTCTTCCAGTCCTTCAACCTGATCCCGCGCATGAGCGCGCTGGCCAACGTCGAGCTGCCGCTGGTGTACGGCGGCGTCGGCCCGGCCGAGCGGCGCTCGCGCGCCCTGGCCGCGCTGGAGCAGGTCGGGCTGACCGACCGCGTGCGGCACGAGCCGAACCAGCTCTCCGGCGGCCAGCAGCAGCGCGTGGCCGTGGCCAGGGCGCTGGTCACCGCCCCCGCGCTGCTGCTGGCCGACGAGCCCACCGGCAACCTGGACACCGCCTCCACCCGCGACGTGCTGCGGATCCTCGACCGGCTGAGCGAGTCCGGACGCACGATCGTGCTCATCACCCACGAGGACGACGTGGCCGCGCACGCCAAACGGGTGATCCGGCTGGTGGACGGCGAGATCGTGGAGGACCGCCGCCAGGCGCCGGTCGACGGACCACCCCCGAGGACGGCGGCCAGTGAACCAGCTTGAGATCCTCCGCTTCGCGCTGCGCGGCCTGCTGGCCAACAAGATGCGCAGCGCCCTGACCACCCTGGGCATCCTCATCGGCGTCGCCGCGGTCATCCTGCTGGTGGCGGTCGGCGAGGGCTCCTCGCAGAGCATCCAGAAGAACATCCAGCGCCTCGGCGCCAACACGCTGACGATCTCCCCGTCCTTCTCGGGCGGGGGCGGCGGCGGGGGCGGCTTCGGCGGGCGCGCGCCGGGCGGCGGCGGCAACACCGGGCCGCGCACGCAGGCCAGGCAGCTCAGCCTGGCCGACGCCAAGGCGCTCACCGACCGGACGCTCGCGCCGTCGGTCAGGTCCGTCTCGCCGGTGGTCGGCGCCAACTCCGCCACCGCCGCCTACGGCGCCGCCAGCCACACGATCGCGCAGTTCGTCGGCACCTACCCCAGCTACTTCGAGGCCATGAACAAGCCGGTGGCCAAGGGCACGTACTTCTTCAACGACGACGTGCTGGCCGCCAGGAAGGTCGTGGTGCTCGGCCAGACGGTGGTGGAAGAGCTGTTCGGCGCGGTGGACCCGATCGGCCGGCAGGTCAGCGTGTCCGGGGTGCCGTTCACGGTGGTGGGGGTGCTCAAGGAGAGCGGCTCCACCGGCATGCAGGACGCCGACGACGTGGCCGTGGCGCCGCTGCCCGCCGTGCAGCAGAGCCTGAGCGGGTTCGGCTCGCTGGACTCGATCGTCGTGCAGGCCACCGGGGCCGAGGCCACCACGGCGGCGCAGTCGGAGGTGACCGCCGTCCTGAACCAGCGGCACGGCATCACCGACGGCAACCCCGACTACCGGATACTCAACCAGGCCACCCTGCAGGAGACGGTGAGCGAGGCCACCGGCACGTTCACCGTGCTGCTCGGGGCGGTGGCGGCGATCTCGCTGCTGGTGGGCGGCATCGGCATCACCAACATCATGCTGGTCACCGTGACCGAGCGGACCCGGGAGATCGGCATCCGCAAGGCGATCGGCGCGCCGCGCAGCGCGATCCTGGGCCAGTTCCTGATGGAGGCCACCCTGCTCAGCCTGGTCGGCGGGCTGCTCGGGGTGCTGGTGGCCTTCGTCGGCACCCGGTTCACCGTGGCCGGCATCGAGCCGGTCCTCGTGCCGTCGTCCGTCGCGCTGGCGCTCGGCGTGTCGGTGGGGATCGGGCTGTTCTTCGGCAGTTATCCCGCCAACAGGGCGGCCAAGCTGCGGCCGATCCAGGCCCTGCGGCACGAGTAGGCGGCATGAGTAAGGAGAAAGACATGGACCGGCTCGACTCCTCGCCCTTCCCCGACGACCTGGGGGAGGAGCTCGCCGTCCGGCCGCGCGGCGGCGTCTCGAAGCTGACGCTCGGGCTGGCCGCCGGGGTGGTGCTGGTGGCCGGCGTGCTCATCGGCATCCAGGCGGGCAAGCTGTTCGGCACGTCCGACGCCGCGCTGGCCGCCGCGCAGCTCGGGCGTACGAACGGCCAGTTCCCCGGCGGCGGCTACGCCCAGCGCGGCAACGGCGCCCAGAACGGCGCCCAGAACGGCGGGTTCGGGCAGCGCATGGGCGGCGGCACGGTCGGCACCGTCCAGAAGGTCGACGGCGACAAGATCTACGTCAGAACCATGGACGGCGCCACGGTGACGGTCACCACCAGCGACCAGACCACGGTCCAGATCTCCAAACCCGGCAAGGTCGCCGACCTGGCCGCCGGCACCACCGTCGTGGTGCGCGGTCAGCAGTCCGGCGACGGCTCCGTCACCGCGACCGCCATCACCCAGGGCGCCCAGGGCACGCCGGGAGGGGGCCCGCGATGAACCAGCCCGAGGCCAGGCTGCTGGTGGTCGACGACGAGCCCAACATCAGGGAGCTGTTCTCGGCCAGCCTGCGCATGGCCGGGTTCGAGGTGCTGACCGCCGCCGACGGGCGGGAGGCGCTGCGGGTGGCCGAGGAGAGCACGCCCGACCTGGTGATGCTCGACGTGATGCTGCCCGACATCGACGGCCTGGCGGTCGCGGGAAGGCTGCGGTCCCGCGGCCGCCGGGTCCCGGTGCTGTTCGTGACCGCCAAGGACACGCCGGAGGACCGCATCACCGGTCTCGGCCTCGGCGAGGACTACGTGACCAAGCCGTTCAGCCTGGAGGAGGTCATCGCCCGGATCCGGGCGGTGCTGCGCAGGACCCGCAGGGGCGCGCCGCCGCCCCACCGGCTGAGCGTCGCCGACCTGGAGCTGGACGAGGAGAGCCACGAGGTCTGGCGCGACGGCGTCCCGGTGCGGCTGTCGCCGACGGAGTTCCGGCTGCTGCGCTACTTCATGCTGAACGTCGGCCGGGTGCTGTCCAAGACGCAGATCCTCGACCACGTCTGGAACGGCGACTGGCGCACCGACGTGGGCCTGGTCGAGTCGTACGTGTCGTACCTGCGGCGCAAGATCGACACCGGCGACCGGAAGTACCTGCACACGCTGCGCGGGGTCGGCTACATCCTGCGCCCGCCGCGCATATGAGGAAGCACCTCGCCCGCGCCCCGCTCTGGCTGCGCCTGGTCTCGGCCACGCTGCTGCTGGTCACCCTCGCCATCACGGTGACCGGCCTGTTCGCCGTGCGGCTGCTGCGCGGATACCTGGTCGAGCGGGTGGACCGGCAACTGGTGGCGGCCGCCGCGCCGCGCGACCCGCCGCCGCCCGAGGCGTGGCCGGCCGGGCGGCAGCCGCAGCGGTTCTTCGGGCTGTTCCACTCGGTGCTGGTGGACGCGGGCGGCGCCACCGTACGGGTGATGAGCGAGTCCACCGAGGAGCACACGCCCAAGCTGCCCCGGCTGACCGGCGCGGACGTCGCCGCGCGCGGCGGGCGGCCGTTCACCGTCGAGTCGCGCGCGTCCGGCGGGCCGGACTGGCGGGTGGTCGCCGTCCCGGCCCGCGACGGCGACAGCCGGGTGATCGCCATCAGCCTCGGCGACGTCGAGGGCACGGTGGCCAGGCTCGCCCTCATCGTGGCCTTCGCCGGCGGCGGCACGCTGGCCGTGCTGGGCGTCGCCTGCTACTGGCTGGTACGGCGGAGCCTGCGCCCGCTGCGCGAGATCGGCCGCACCGCCAGGGACATCGCGGGCGGCGACCTGTCGCGCCGGGTGCCGATGTGGGCGAGCACCACCGAGGTCGGCAAGCTGGGCCGCTCGCTCAACGGCATGCTCGCCCAGATCGAGTCGGCGGTGCGCGAGCGGGAGGCGGCGGCCGAGTCGGCGCGCGAGTCGGCGACGGCGGCGCGGCGTTCGGAGGAGGTCATGCGCCGGTTCATGGCCGACGCCTCGCACGAGCTGCGCACGCCGCTCACCTCGATCAGGGGGTTCGCCGAGCTGTTCCGGCTGGGGGAGGAGAAGGACCTGGCCGAGGCCGTGCGGCTGCTGAGCCGGATCGAGGGGCAGGCCGCGCGCATGGGCCTGCTGGTGGAGGACATGCTGCTGCTGGCCAGGCTGGACCAGCGGCGGGAGCTGGCACGACGGCCGGTGGACCTGCTCAGCCTGGCCGCGACCGCCGTGATCGACGCCCAGACGCTCGCCCCCGACCGGCGGATCGAGCTGGTCCGCCTGGACGGCGGCGAGGGCGAGGTGCTGGTGACCGGCGACGAGTCGCGGCTCGGCCAGGTGGTCGGGAACCTGGTGGGCAACGCGCTGCAGCACACGCCGCCCGGGACGCCGTTCGAGGTGCGCGTCGGGGTGGACGGCGAGCGGGCCGTGGTGGAGGTGGCCGACGAGGGGCCGGGGTTCCCGCCGGAGGTGGCCGAGCGGGTGTTCGAGCGGTTCTACCGGGCCGATCCGGCGCGCGGGGTGGGCGGGGCCGGACTGGGGCTGTCGATCGCGGCGACGCTGGTCGAGGCGCACGGCGGCGTCATCATGGCCGAGGGGGAGCCGGGCAAGGGGGCCCTGTTCCGCGTGCTGCTGCCACCCGCTGAGAGCCCAGGGGGTGTTCAGCCGAAGGTGTAGCCGTACAGGCCGGCGCCCTGGGAGACCTGGCGGAGGCGGCCCAGGCGCAGGCCCGTCTCGCGGACGCCGGGGGCGTACATGACCAGGCCCTGGTCGGGGGCGGCGACCAGGAGCCCGTCCAGGGGGCGGCCGGCGGTCAGCGCGCGGTAGCGGCCGGCCCCGCCGGGCAGCGCGGCCAGCGCGGCGCCGAAGTCGCGTCCCCTGCCCTTGATCAGCAGGTTCCCCTTCCGGGTCAGGCCGCCCGACGCGCGTCCCTGGAGCACCTGGACGGCGTGCTCGCCGGGGACGCCGATGGCCAGCTCGTCGCTGCCGTCGCCGGTGAAGTCCCCGGCGGCCAGCGCCGCGCCGAACCGGTCGTAGTAGCGCGGCTCGCCCTTCAGCGAGCGTTGCGACCACGCCTCGCTGCCGTGGGTGCGCAGGCCGGCGCGCGAGCCGTACAGGACGTCCACGGTGCCGTCGCCGTAGTCCATGGCCCGCTGGTTCTCGCTGAGGCCCTCGCCGGGGACGCCGATCGCCAGGTCGTCGCGGCCGTCGCCGTTGAAGTCGCCGGTGGCCAGGGCCGCGCCGAAGGCGTCCCACTTCTCCGACGCGCCGGCGATCCCCGGCGAGCTCTGCGTGAGCAGCCGGGCCCCTCGGGCGCGCGGGTCGAGCACGGTCACCGATCCCTGGCCGTCCAGGCGCACGCTGTCGGCGGGCGCGCCGACGGCCAGCTCGTCGCGGCCGTCGCCGTCGAAGTCGCCGGCCGCCAGCGCCCCGCCCCACTGGTCGGTGACGTTCGCCGACTGCCGCACCCACGACGTCTTCTGGGTGATCTGGTACGCCTTGCGGCCCTTCATCCCGTAGACGGTGACCGCGCCGCCCGAGGCGTGGCTGGGAGAGCCCACGGCCAGCTCGTCGCGGCCGTCGCCGTCGAAGTCGCCGGCCGCCAGCGCCGCGCCGAACCGGTCGCTGCCCCGCCGGGCCGGGGCCAGCTCCTCGCCGGCGACCAGCCCGGCGGGGGAGCCGTCGAAGATCTGCACGACGCCGTTGCCGTCCGCGCCGGGCACCCGCTTCCCGGCGAACTCCTCCGACACCCCGACCGCCAGGTCGGCGCAGCGGTCGCCGTCGAAGTCGCCGACGGCCAGCGCCGAGCCGAAGGCGTCCCCGGGTTCCGCGCCGGGCTGGGTGAGCTTGACGGTCCGGCCCGAGCCGTACATGACGGTCACCGAACCGGCCCTGGAGTCGTCGTAGGGAGCGGCGACGGCGATGTCGGCGCGGCCGTCGCCGTCGAAGTCGAGAGGGTGCCCGCCGCATCCGGGTGCGGCGGCGGGTGCGGCACCGGACACGAGGGGAGCGACCAGGCAGACGGCGAGCAACGCGTTCATACCGACAGTCATCTCCGTCCAGGCCGAACCCGGACTTAACGCCACGAGAACGGGCCAGGAGGGCATGATGCACATCCGCTTCGGAAGGGACTTTCGGCCCGTCCGCCGGGGCGTGGGAGCGTGCCAGGATAGACGGGTGGACATCGACCTCGCTGATCTGGACTTCTGGCGCAAACCGCTCAAAGAGCGGAATGAGGCCTTCGCCCGGCTCCGGCAACTGGAGCACCCGGTGTTCTTCCCGGAGAAGAAGGTGCCCTTCCTCCGCTCCGGCAAGGGCTTCTACGCCCTCGTCCGGCACGCGGACGTGGTCGAGGCCAGCCGCAACGCCAAGATCTTCTCCAGCGAGCCCGCCGTGACCAACCCCGAGCCGCCGGGCTGGGTCAAGCAGGTGTTCGGCGAGTCCATGGTCAACATGGACGACCCCCGCCACGCCCGCCTGCGCCGCATCGTGACGCGCTCGTTCAGCCCCAGGATGCTGGCGGGGCTCCAGGGCGACATCGAGGCCGCCTGCGCCCGCATCGTCGACGACGTCGTCAAGGAGGGCCCGCGCGACTTCGTCGCGCAGGTGGCCGCCAAGCTTCCCATCCACGTCATCTGCGACATGCTCGACATCCCGCAGGAGCTGCGCGCCAAGGTCCACCAGCACGTCGACATCTCCACCGCCTACACCGGCGTGCGTCCCAGCCTGGCCCGCAGCGTCCAGATGGCCGGCCAGAACATGCTGGCCCTGCTGGCCCTGCAGCGCATGGTCATCAAGCTCGGCCACGAACGCGTCGCCGAGCCGAAGGGCGACCTGGTCTCGCTCCTGGTCAACGCCAACCCCGACGGCGAGAAGCTGACCGACAAGGAGCTGGGCTCGTTCTTCTCGCTGCTGCTGGTGGCGGGCAACGAGACCGCCCGCAACACCATGGCCCACGGCATCCGGCTGCTCACCGAGAACCCGGCCCAGCGCGAGTTGCTGACCTCCGACTTCGACGCCCACATCAACGGCGCGATCGAGGAGATGGTCCGCTACGTCTCGCCCATCATGCAGTTCCGCCGCACGGTCACCGAGGATTACACGCTGCGCGGGCTGGAGCTGAAGCAGGGCGACAAGGTCGTGCTGTTCTACGGCTCGGCCAACCGCGACGAGTCGGTCTTCCCCGACCCCGACACCTTCGACATCACCCGCGACACCAAGCCCCACGTCGGGTTCGGCGGGCCCGGCCCGCACTTCTGCCTCGGCGCCAACCTGGCCAGGCAGGAGATGCGCACGATGTTCCGGGAGCTGCTGACCCGGCTGCCCGGCGTGCGCTCGGTCGGCGAGCCCGAGCTGCTGCTGTCCAACTTCGACAACAGCGTGCGTAGTCAGGCGTTCACGTACTAGCCGGCTCCGGCTCCCCGGCCAGCACGTTCGTCCTGATGGTGAAGAACGTGACGGCCGCGGCGACCGCCATCATGGCGGCGCTGATCAGCATGGCCGCCCGGAACCCGGCGTCGAACACCGGCGGGTTCTCGAACGCGTCGCCCACCAGGCCGACCAGCGGCGGCACGGCGGCCACCGCCAGCAGGCTCCCGGTGCGGGCCACGGCGTTGTTGACGCCGCTGGCCGTGCCGGCGTAACGCTCGTCGGCCGTGGCCAGCACCGTCGCGGTCAGCGGCGCGACGGCCGCCGACAGGCCGAGCCCGAAGACGGTCACCGCGGGCAGCACCAGCAGCGGGTAGGAGGCGTGCGGGCCGATCATGCTCATCAGCACGAACCCGGCCCCCGCCAGCAGGATCCCGATCGTCATCGGCCAGCGCGGCCCGAGTCGCCGGGCCGTCTCCCCGGCCCGCGACGACAGCAGCATCATCAGGATCGTGGTCGGCAACATCGACAGCCCGGCCGCGATCGGCGAGAACCCGGAGACCACCTGGAGCTGGATCACCAGCAGGAAGAACACCACGCCCATGGCGGCGTACATGATGAGCGTGACGACGTTGACCGCCGTGAAGACGTGGTTCCTGAAGATGGCGACCGGCACCAGCGCCTGCGGCGACCTGCGCCGCTCGGTCACCACGAACGCCGCCCCGAGCAGCGCCCCCACGATCAGCGGCACCGGCGCGCCCTTCTCGATCAGCCCGTACGTGATCCCGGCCAGCGCCAGCGCGGCCAGCAGCGAGCCCAGGACGTCGAACCGCCCGGCCGCCTGCTCGTCGCGGCTCTCCGGCACGTGCCGCAGCGTCACCAGCACCACGACCAGCGCGAACGGCAGGTTGATCAGGAACGCCCACCGCCAGCCCGCCGTCTGCACCAGCCAGCCGCCCAGCAGCGGCCCGATCGCGCTGGCCACGCCGCCCAGCCCGGACCAGACGCCGACCGCCCGCGGCCGGTCCTGCTTGACGAACGACGCCTGGATGATGGCCAGCGACCCCGGCGTGAGCAGCGCGCCGCCGACGCCCTGCAACGCGCGCGCCCCGATCAGGAACTCGATGTTCGGCGACAGGCCGCACAGCGCCGAGGCCACGGCGAACCACACCGTGCCGATCAGGAAGATCTTGCGCCGCCCGTAGCGGTCGCCCAGCGAGCCGCCCAGCAGGATCAGGCCCGCCAGGGTGAGGGTGTAGGCGTTGACGGTCCACTGCAGGCCGTCCATGGCCGCGTGCAGCTCCTTGCCGAGGAACGGCAGCGCGACGTTGACCACGGTGCTGTCGAGCAGGGCCAGCCCGGAGCCGAGCACGGTCGCGCCGAGAATCCACCGCCCGCGCGCCGACTTCACCTGGATGTGACCGTTCTGTCCCATCCGACAATCTTGTCACCGTGCCCGGCGGCCTCCGGCGGCCACCCCGGCGTTCGGCCCCTACGGGCGGGCGCCGAGGGCCCGGAGCACGAAACCGGACACGGCCTGCTCGGCCGTCTCGACCGTGACCTCGCCGCTGATCAGCGGCACCCGCTCGGCCCCGATGACGGCCAGCACCATCCGCGCCGTCGCGCCCACCTCGGGCACCTGGAAGTCGCCCGCCCGCACGCCGTCGTCGAGGATCTGCACCAGCACCCGCTGCATGGGCGCGACGTGCTCGGCGAGCTGCTGGTAGGCGTCGGGCCCGAGCGCCGCGCCGAGGTCGGCCGCGCCCGGGTGGGGGTGGGCGAGCAGCCCCGCGAGCTGCAGCCGGACGAAGGCCCGCAACCGGTCGGCGGGCGAGGCGTGCTCGGGCAGCTCCCGCTCGTAGCTCTCGATGAAGTAGCTGGTGACGCGCTCGGTGAAGGCCAGCAGCAGCGCGGCCTTGTCGGGAAAGTAGTTGTACAGGACCGTGCGGGTGATGCCGGCCTCGTGGGCCACGTCCGTCAGGGAGATGGCGTCGATGCCCTGGGCCCTGGACAGCCGCGAGACGGCCTGCAGGATGCGGTCGCGCGTCTGGGCGCGATGCTCGCCGATCGTGGCGGCCGAGATGCGGGGCATAGGCCCATGGTAGGCCGGTTCGCCGCCGGCGCACCCCTGACCGCTTCCGGGAGCCTCGCGCCGGCGCATCCGTGGCTGCTCCCGGGAGCCCCGCGCCGGCGCGCGCCGGGGTCAGGGTTTGCGCCGGTCCGGGGCCGGGTGGCCGGTGACGGCGCGCCGGGCGAGGTCCCACAGGCGTTCCAGGGCGGCGAGGACGGGCGGCGACTCCGGCCCGAGCAGCCTGGCCCAGGCGCCCGCCCCGTTCGGCAGCGTGCTGGCCCCGCCGGGCAGCCCGCTGCCCGCCGCCACCTCGTGCAGCGCGCCGGCCAGCTCGGCCGCGGGCACGGCGGAGGTGATCACGTACAGGGTGGACAGCACGCCGTGCTCGCCGAACATCGCCGGCCCGGTGACCGGGGCGCGCTCGGGCACGAGCCTGAGCGGGTCGGCGAACAGCAGCCCGCCGCCGGCGTCGCGGACGTCCAGGTCGTTGCAGTACGCGGTGTAGGCGTGCCGCTCGCCGCGGGCCAGCCGCCCGGCCAGCACGGTCTCCCCGAGGATCACCGTGGCCCCGGGCCCGGCGCTCACCAGGGTGCGCTGGTAGAACCGGGACCCGGCGAAGGGGATCACCGGGTCCGGCAGGTACTCCAGGTAGCCGTCCGGCCCGGCGGTGAGCGTGACGAGCTGGGTGGCGTAGTCCTGCTCCATCCGGTAGAGCTTGGTGGCGGCCTGCGTGGTGACGTGCACGGACGCGCCCGCGCCGCAGGTGACGTCGAGCCGGTGGCGGTCGCCCTGGAGCACGCCGCCGCCGGTGGACATCACCATCACGTACGGCAGGTCGGGCCGGGCCGGGTCGTAGTAGTGCGGCCGCATGATCTGCAGCGGCGCCTTCTGGAAGTGGCCGGTCAGCTCGGTGCGCCCGCCCCGCCGCTCGAAGGCCAGCTCCAGCACGCCGACCTTGCCGGGGCTGCCGACCGGCAGGGTGTCGGGCACGCCGGCGTGCCGGGCCACGTCCGCCGGGACCGAGTCGATCGTGTAGTGGCCGGCGGCCAGCCGGTCTACCGGACCGGCGAGCACGCCCGCGCCCCGCTGAGGACGAAGTCGGCCACCTCGGTCACACCGGTGCCGCGCAGGGCGTCGGTGAGCACGACCGGCCGCCCGTCGCGGACCCGGTCGGCGTCGCGCGCCATGACCTCCAGGTCGGCCCGCACGTACGGCGCGATGTCGATCTTGTTGATGACCAGCAGGTCCGAGTCGGTGATGCCGGGGCCCCGCTTGCGCGGCATCTTGTCCCCCTCGCCGGTGTCCAGGACGAAGACGTAGACGTCGGCCAGGACGGGGCTGAAGGTGAGGGTCAGGTTGTCGCCGCCGCTCTCGAACAGCAGCGTGTCGATGTCGGGGAAGCGCTCCAGCAGCTCGGCCCCGGCGGCCAGGTTCATCGTCGGGTCGTCGCGCACGGCGGTGTGCGGGCAGGAGCCGGTCTCGACGCCCACGACCCGCTCGGGGTCCAGCACGCCGTCCAGGGTGCGCCGGACGTGCTGGGCGTCCTCCTGGGTGTAGATGTCGTTGGTGACGACGGCCACGCTGCGTCCCCGGTCGAGCAGCACGGGCACCAGCGCCTCGATGAGGGCGGTCTTGCCGGAGCCGACCGGGCCGCCGACGCCGATCTTGAAGACGCGGTCCATGGCGGTGCCCGCGGGCACGTTCACGGCCGGGTGCGGGTGCGGGTGGTGGTGATGCATCGGGACGCTTCCCTTCTCAGGTGGTGAACAGCCGGGCCTCGGCCCGTTCGTGGGCGGCGCTCATCGTGTCCGCGAGCGGCGTGGCGGCGTGCAGGTCCAGCGGGCCTCGGGCGGTCAGGGCGTGTTCGGCGGCCCGCCCGATCGCGCCGGACGCGCCGTACAGGGTGGCCTGGGCCTGGCGGAAGTCCAGCAGGCGCAGCCGTACGGCGGCGCTGACCCAGCTCGCGGCGAACGCGTACAGGTCGCCGGTCACCGCGTCGGCCTCCCGGACGCCGAGCCCGGCGTAGGCCGTGCCCAGCACGACGGCGTGGTTGCCCGGCGCGACCCTGGCCTCGACCAGCTCCGACAGGCGGGCCAGCGCCGGCGTCGCGAAGACCAGGGCGGCCGTGCGCAGGACCTGGTTGCCGGTCCTGGTGGCGGCGGCCCGGATCTCCCGGCCGAGCTTGACGGCGTGCAGCCGCCGGTCCACCTCGGTCACCGCGTCCCAGTCGCCGGCCGTCACCGCCCGGTGGGTCAGGACCAGGGCGGTGGCGTCGCCCGGCCCCGCCGCGTGCAGCAGCAGGTCCTCCAGCAGCGCGGCGACGTCCACCGGGCCGGCCTGCGCGTACGCCTCCAGCCCGTGCGAGAGCGTGTAGAGGCCGCCCGGGAAGGCCGAGTCGGTGAGCTGGAGCTGGGCGAGCAGGCTCATGCCAGGAAGAACAGGTGGTTCAGCGGCAGCTCGCGGGCCGGCGCGATGGTCGCGTGCTCGCCGTCCACCGTGACCTTGTACGTCTCGGGGTCCACGGTGATCCTCGGCAGCGCGTTGTTGCGGATCATGTGTCGTTTGTCCACCGTCCTGGTGTGGCGCACCCTGGCGATCAGCCGTTGCAGGCCGAGCCGTTCCGGCACCCCGGCGGCGATGGCGGCGTCCGGCAGGAACGTCACGTTGCTCTTGCGCTGCGCCATCCCCATCGCGCCGAACATCGGCCGGTAGTAGACCGGCTGCGGCGTGGGCAGCGACGCGTTCGGGTCGCCCATCTGCGACCAGTTGATCAGGCCGCCCTTGACCACCAGCGCCGGCTTGGCCCCGAACGAGGTGAACGGCCACAGCACGACGTCGGCCAGCTTGCCGTCCTCCAGCGAGCCGACGTGCTCGGCGATGCCGGTCGTCCGGGCCGGGTTGATGGTCAGCTTGGCCAGGTAGCGCAGCACCCGCGCGTTGTCGTTGCGCTCGGAGTCCTCCGGCAGCCGGCCGCGCTGGTCCTTGCAGTGGTGGGCGGTCTGGAAGGCGCGGGTGAAGGTCTCCCCGATCCGGCCCATCGCCTGGGAGTCGGAGGAGAACATGCTGATCACGCCCATGTCCTGCAGCACGGTCTCGGCCGCGATGGTCTCCACCCGCACCCGGCTGTCGGCGAAGGAGACGTCCTCGGGGATGTCGTGATTGAGGTGGTGGCAGACCATCACCATGTCCAGCAGCTCGTCGGCCGAGTTGATGGTGTACGGCAGCGTCGGGTTCGTCGAGGACGGCAGCGCGTTCGGCTCGCCGGCGATGCGGATCATGTCCGGCGCGTGACCGCCGCCCGCGCCCTCGGTGTGGAAGGTGTGGATCGCCCGGCCGTCGATGGCGCTGATCGTGTCCTCCAGGTAGCCGGCCTCGTTGAGGCTGTCGGCGTGCAGCGCCACCTGGACGTCGTACTCGTCGGCGATGCGCAGCGCGCAGTCCACCACCGCCGGGGTGGAGCCCCAGTCCTCGTGCACCTTCAGCGCGCACGCCCCGGCCTCGATCTGCTCGGCCAGCGCGGCCGGCAGGCTGGCGTTGCCCTTGGCCATGATGCCGATGTTCACCGGCAGCGCCTCGACGGCCTGCAACATGCGGCCGATGTTCCACGGGCCGGGCGTGCAGGTGGTGCCGCGGGTGCCGTCGGTGGGGCCGGTGCCGCCGCCGATCAGCGTCGTGACGCCGTTGGTGAGCGCGGCCTCGGCCTGCTGTGGCGCGATCAGGTGCACGTGCGGGTCGATCGCCCCCGGCGTGGCGATCATGTTCTCGCCCGCCAGCACCTCCGTCCCGGCGCCGATCACCAGGCGGCGGTCCACGCCGTTCTGGGTGTGCGGGTTGCCCGCCTTGCCGATCCCGACGATCCGCCCGTCCTTGATGCCGATGTCGCCCTTGACCACGCCGAGCACCGGGTCCAGCACGACCGCGTTGGTGATCACCAGGTCGAGCGCGATCGTGGCGTTCTGGGACCCGGGGTCGGCCGCCATGCCGTCGCGGGCGGTCTTGCCGCCGCCGTAGACGGCCTCGTCGCCGTAGAAGCCGGCCGTGTGGTCCTTCTCGATCTCGATCACCAGGTTGGTGTCGGCCAGCCGGACCCGGTCGCCCACGGTCGGGCCGAACATGGCGACGTACTGCCTGCGGTTCATGGTGCTCATCAGCTCAGGCCTTCTTCTTCCTGGCGGCCGGCTGCTTGGCCGCCGGCTGCTTGGCTGCCGGTTCCTTGGCGGCGGGTTCCTTGGCTGCCGGTTTCTTGGGGGCGGCCTTCTTGGCGGGCGCCTTGCGCGCGGGCGGCTCCTCGCGTGTAGGCGGCTCCTTGCGCGCCGGAGGCTCCTCGCCTGGCGCGCGGACCGTGGCCCCCGGCTCCGGCTGGTCGGCGTACCCGAGCTCGGCCAGGCGGCGCAGGGCGCGGGTGCGGCTGTCCCTGGCCCGCAGGCCGCCGTCCACCAGGCCGGCGAAGCCGACGACGCGCATGCCGCCGGCGAACTCGACCAGGGTGACCTGGCGGGTGTCGCCCGGCTCGATGCGTACGGCGGTGCCGGCCGGGATGTCGAGGTGCATGCCGTACGCCTTCTCGCGGTCGAAACTGAGCGCCCGGTTCGCCTCGAAGAAGTGGAAGTGCGAGCCGACCTGGATGGCCCGGTCGCCGGTGTTGCGCACGGTCAGGGTGACCGTGGCGCGACCGGCGTTGATCTCGATCGGCTCGTCCCCGTACATGATCCGGTCCGTGTCCGTCATGGCGAACCGCTCCTTTCTGGTCGCGGCGGTGTCAGCCGCCGATGGGGTCGTGGCAGGAAACGAGCTTGGAGCCGTCCTTGAACGACGCCTCGACCTGCATCAGCTTGAGCATTTCGCGCACCCCGGGCATGACGTCCCCGGCGCCGAGCACCTGCTTGCCGAGCTCCATGCACTCGGCCACCGTCCTGCCGTCCCGGGCGGCCTCCAGGACCGCGACGCTGATCAGCGCCACCGCCTCGCTGTAGTTCAGCTTCACGCCGCGCTCGCGGCGCTTGGCGGCCAGGTCGGCGACGACGTAGATCAGCAGCTTGTCGATCTCGCGCGGTGCGAGGTTCATGAGCTCTCCTTAGGTGGAAGCGCGCCGGACGCCGGAGAACGCCGGGACCGCCGCCAGGAAGATCCAGGTGACCAGGACGAAGGGCCAGGTCAGGGTGTGCCCGCCGACCGGCGCGAACAGGTGGCCGACGAACGCCGTCAGCACGGTCGCCGACACCACGCCGGCCAGGGCGTACAGCAGGCCGAGGACGGTCGGCACGACGAACGCGCAGCACAGCGCGATGCCGGTGAGCACCGCGTTGTAGCCGTACAGGCCGGCGCCGATGTCGGCCGCGGGCGCGCCGAGCAGCACGGCCACCAGGATCCCGACGGCGCTGGCGGCCAGCGCGGCCCCCGCCACCCGCCACCCGGCGAACGCCAGGCCGATCAGGAAGATCAGGCCGACGTACCACTTGCCCTGGAAGAACACCTGGCCGACGCCGTTCAGCAGCCCCTGCCACAGGTCGGCGAACGTCACCGCGGTCCCCGGGGACGTCGCCGACGGCGGCGCCGCCAGGACGTGCCGGCGCCAGACCCGCTCGTAGGCCGGGCCGCCGACCACCATGATCGTGGCCACCGCGCAGAACGGCGCCGTGAGCCCCGGCAGGTCGTGCGGCCCGAGCAGCGTCTTGAGCGCCGACGTCAGGACGCTGCCCATGATCGCGCCGACGACGACCAGCAGCAGGGTGATCCACCGGGCCTGGAAGTACAGCACCAGCGCGACGCCGATCAGCGTGCCGTTGAACCCTTCGAGCCCCGCGGCCACGCTCTCCCTGGACGCGCCGAGGAACCAGGCGGTGAGCGTGCCCACGGCGGCGCCGACCAGGCCGAACAGCGCGAAGCGCCATCCGGCGGCGAGCAGCGCGACGACGAAGCAGATCGCGGTCCCCAGGTTGTTCTGCAGGTCCACCTGGCTGACGCCGCGGAGCGTGGCGAGCGGCAGGTCGGGCATCTCGGCGCGCATGTCCGCCTGCCTCTCTCGCCGGCACCGGGGTTGACGAGCGGCAACATTCCCCTGCGGGCGGCGGGCCACGCGGCGGCGGCGGTGGGATGGACATTCTTTGCGAAAGCCGTCGAGGACTAAGAGCGCCTCAACAATGCACATGCCCGGCAAAGGCGCTTTACCAGGGAGTTTTGCCTCCGGTTCCTCCGATCATCTCTGTCTGGGGACAGGGAGGGAGGTCGGGCGATGCCGCCAGGGCTCAACACCGGCGATTCGGCCTGGGTGCTCGTGAGCGCCGCCATGGTGCTGCTCATGACGCCCGGACTGGCCTTCTTCTACGGCGGCATGGTCCGCGCCCAGAACGTGCTCAGCATGCTGTTCATGAGCTTCGTCTCGATCGCCCTGGTCACGATCCTGTGGTTCGGCTACGGCTACGGGCTGGTCTTCGGCCCTGACGTGGGCGGCGCCGGCGTGATCGGCTTCGGCGACCTGCGCTTCGCCGACATCACGCCCACCATGCTGCACGGCCGCGTCCCCACCTACGCCTTCGCGCTGTTCCAGCTCACCTTCGCCATCATCACGGTGGCCCTGATCAGCGGCTCGGTCGCCGGCCGGACCCGGCTCGGGCCGTGGATCGTGTTCTCCGTCGTGTGGGTGACGCTGGTGTACTTCCCGATCGCGCACTGGGTGTTCGACCGGCAGGGCTGGATCAGCCGGTGGGGCGTGCTCGACTTCGCCGGCGGCCTGGTGGTCGAGCTGAACTCCGGCATGGCCGGCCTGGCCCTGGCCCTCGCGCTCGGCCCCGGCGTGCGCTTCCGCAGGAAGGAGCCGCCCCGGCCGAGCAACATCCCGTTCGTCATGCTCGGGCTGGGCCTGCTGTGGTTCGGCTGGTTCGGCTTCAACGCCGGCTCGGCCATGGCCGACGGCGGCATCGCGGTCAACGCGTTCCTGACCACCATGATCGCCGGGGCCGCCGGGATGCTGACCTGGCTCGTCCTGGAGTGGTTGCGGTACCGGCACTTCACCCGGCTCGGCTCGGCCACCGGCGCGCTGGCCGGGCTGGTGGCCATCACGCCCGCCTGCGCCTTCGTCAACGCCGAGGGCGCCCTGGTCGTCGGCATCGTGGCCGCCGTCGTGGTGTCGTACGCGGTCACCTGGAAGCTCGTCCTCGGCTACGACGACACCCTCGACGTCGTCGGCGTGCACGGCGCGGGCGGCATCGTCGGCACGGCCCTCATCGGTCTGCTCGCGACCGGCGTCAGCGCCACCAGGACCAAGGGCCTGCTGTACGGCGGCTCGATCGAGGTGCTGCTCAAGCAGCTCGCCGCGATCGTCGTCGTCGGCCTCTACTCCTTCGTCGTCACCTATCTCATCGGCCGCGTCGTGGACCGGCTCTGCCGGATGCGCGAGACCGAGGCCGAACAGCTCGCCGGGACCGACGCGCAGCTCGGGACGGAGGACTGATGGCCGCCACCCGCCATCCGGCCCGCGCGCTCGTCCTGGTCGGGGTGGGCGGCGGCGTCGGCGCGGTCGCCCGCCACCTGCTCACCCAGACCCTGATGGGCGCCGACCACCCGCTGCCCTGGCCCACGCTGGTGGTCAACGTTCTCGGCTGCCTGCTGATGGGCCTGCTCACCGGCGAGCTGACCCGCCACCCGCTGCACCGCATGCCGGTCAAGGCGCTGCTCGGCACCGGCTTCCTGGGCGGCTTCACCACCTTCTCGCACCTGGTGGACGGCGTCCGCGAGCTCACCGTCGGCGGCGCGGCCGGCTGGGCGGTGCTCTACCTGGTGCTCAGCGTCGTCCTGGGCCTGCTGGCCGTCTGGGCGGGCCTGCGGCTGGGCGGCCGTCGATGATCCTCGCGCTGGTCGTCTTCGTCGGCGGCCTGATCGGCGCGCCGGCCCGCTACCTCGTGGACGCAGGCGTCACCAAGGCGGCCGGCAAGGCGATGCCGTGGGGCACGCTGGCCGTCAACGTCATCGGCTCGGCCGTGCTCGGCGTCCTGATGGGCATCGCCTCCCACGGCGCCCTGCCGCCGGCCGTGTTGTCGCTGGTCGGCACCGGGTTCTGCGGCGCGCTCACCACGTTCAGCACCTTCAGCGCCGACACCTGGAAGTTGCTGGCCGCCGGGTCCACCGGCCGGGCGCTGGCCAACATCGCCATGAACCTGGTGCTCGGCCTGGCCGTCGTCAGCCTCGGCTACCTGCTCGGCAGGGCGATCGCCGGCTGACCGGAAGGAGGCGGGAACGCCCATGACCACCGCCTCCCCGTGGGAGCGGGCCAAGCGGGCCCTGGTCGGCCGGCCGCTGCGGACCCAGCACCTGGAACGGCAGCTCCTGCCCAAGCGGCTGGCGCTGCCGGTCTTCTGCAGCGACCCGATCTCGTCGGTGGCGTACGCGACCGAGCAGATCATCATGGCCCTCACCCTGGGCGGCCTCGCCCTGCTGCACGTGACCGGCTGGATCGCCCTGGCCATCGTGGCCATGCTGGTGATCATCATCGTGTCCTACCGGCAGACCTGCTACGCCTACCCGGGCGGCGGCGGCGCGTACGTCGTCAGCCGGGAGAACCTGGGCGTCAACGCCAGCCTGGTCGCCGCCAGCGCGCTGCTGGTCGACTACGTGCTGACCGTCGCCGTCTCCGTCGCCGCCGGGGTGGACGCCATCACCTCCTACGCGCCCGGTCTGAACCGCTGGTCGGCGCCGCTGAGCGTGGCCTGCGTCGCGCTGCTCACCCTGGTCAACCTGCGCGGCACCCGCGAGTCCGGCCGCGGGTTCGCGGTGCCCACCTACGCCTTCATCGCCGCGGTCTACCTGATGTTCCTGGTCGCCGCCTGGCGGCTGCTGGCCGGCGAGCATCCCCGGGCGGTCAGCGCCGGCTTCACCATCGAGCCGCTCTACCAGCCCGTCGGCTTCGTCGCCGTCTTCCTGGTGCTGCGCGCGTTCGCCTCCGGCTGCACGGCGCTGACCGGGGTGGAGGCGGTCAGCAACGGCGTGCCCGCCTTCCGCCGGCCCAAGAGCAGGAACGCGGCGAACACCCTGGCGATCATGGGCGTGCTGTCGGTCACCATGTTCTCCGGCATCACCGTGCTGGCCCTGCTCACCCACGTCCGGATGACCGACCCCGACCACCCCGGCCGGCTCGCCGGGATGCCCGCCGGGTACGTCGAGCCCACCGCCCTGGCCCAGATCGGCGACGCCGTGCTCGGCCGCGGCGTCCTGTACGCCTTCCTCCAGGCCAGCACCGCGGCGATCCTGATCATGGCGGCCAACACCGCCTACAACGGCTTCCCCATGCTGGCCTCGATCCTGTCCGCCGACTCCTACCTGTCCAGCCAGCTGCACAAGCGCGGCGACCGGCTGGTCTTCAGCAACGGCATCCTGCTGCTCGCGACGGCCGCGGCCGTGCTGCTCGTCGTCTTCGACGCCAACAGCTCCCGGCTCATCCAGCTCTACATCATCGGCGTCTTCATCTCCTTCACGCTGAGCCAGGCCGGCATGGTGCGGCACTGGCAGCGGACCGGCCCGCGCTCGCCCGGCGTGCGGCGGCGCCAGGCCGTCAACGCGACCGGCGCGACGGTGACCGCCGCCGTCCTGGTGATCGTGCTGGTCACCAAGTTCGCCAACGGCGCGTGGCTGGTCTGCCTGGCCATCCCGGGCCTGTTCGCGCTCATGAAGGGCATCAGGCGGCACTACGACCAGGTACGGGCGGCCACCACGCCGGACACGCCCGTCGAGCTGCCGGGCGGCGCCCACGCCATGGTGCTGGTCTCCCGGCTGGGCAGCCCCGCGCTCCAGGCGGTCGCCTACGCCGCGGCCACCCGCCCGGCCGGGCTGGAGGCGGTGCACGTGTGCACCGACGAGGAGGCGACCCGTGAGCTGCGCGAGGGCTGGGAGCACTACGCGCCCTCCTCCGTGCCGCTGAGGATGATCGAGGCGCCCTACCGGACCGCCGTGGGCCCGATCCTGCGGCACGTACGCGACTGGCTGGCCCTGCACCCCGACCAGATCGTGACCGTCTACATCGTCGACTACGTCACCGGCCGCTGGTGGGAGCCGGCCCTGCACAACCGGCTGACCGCCCGGCTGCGGGACCGGCTGCTGCTGCTCCCCGGGGTCATGGTCACCCTGGTGCCCTACCGGCTGGCCTCGGGCGAGGGCCGGGCCGAGCGCCCGCCGCGGCTGCCCACGCGCCTGGCCGTCCTGGCCCAGGCGCCGGACGGCGGCGACGACCCGGCGCAGGCTGCTACGCCGCGGCCCTGACGACGTGCATGAGCTCGGCCAGGACCTCGGTGTTGAGCTGGTAGGCCAGCCGCACCTCGCCGATGATCCGCTGCCGCTCGCGCTCGTCGAGCTCCGCGCCGAGGGCGTCGAGCCGGGCCCGGTACTCGGTCTTGAACCGCGGCAGGCTGCCGACCTCGTCGAAGATGTAGAAGTCGACGCCGCCGCCGGCCCGGTAGCCGAAGATCTTCTGCAGTTCCATGCGGATGAACTGGCCGCCCGACAGGTCGCCGAGGTATCGGGTGTAGTGGTGGGCGACGTAGCCGCCGGGCCAGTCGGTCATCTGGTGGATGCGGGCCTGGAGGGTCCGGGTGGCCTTGGAGGGGGCGACGCGCTCGCGCCAGGCGGGGCCGTAGATGGTGGCCAGGTCGCGTTCCAGGGCGGGCTCGCGGTACAGCTCGGGGAAGACAAAGCGACCGGCGACCGGGTGGGCGGCCAGCTCCTTGGAGACGCCGTCGAGGGCGAGGTAGGCGAAGTAGTGCTGGGCGACCATCTCGCCGTACTCGTGCTCGGTCAACCGGCCGCTCATCAGCTCGGCGAGGTAGCCCTCGGACTCGGCCGACTCGTGGTCGCCCCAGGTGGCGGCCCTCAAGGTCTCGGAGAACGACGTCGTCACAGCACTTCCCCAACTCGCGCGAATGTTTCTGACACAGTGTCACAACCCTCGGAGGCTCCGTCAAGGTGATGGCGACAGCATGTCAGCAAAACTCGCCTCCGCCGTTCATCTACCCAGGAAGGCGGGGCTCAAGGGGGCGGGCCTGGCGGGGCCGTCCGTCGCGCACAGTGGCGGGCGTCAAACGGTCCGCTACCTGGAAAAATCGCTCTAACATACGGTGACACCGTCACTCGCTAGCCAACCCAGGAGTGATCCTTGACCGTCCAAGCCGACGTCGCCAGGCGACGCATCGAAGAGCTGCTCCGTGAGCACGAGGAGCAGATCCTCGCCCGTTGGGTGCAGCTCGCCAAGGCCCCGTCGGACGAGCTTCTCGACATCTACCGCGCCCTGCGGTCCTCGCTCG
Source organism: Nonomuraea sp. NPDC050227 (assembly GCF_044459705.1). Taxonomy (NCBI): domain Bacteria; kingdom Bacillati; phylum Actinomycetota; class Actinomycetes; order Streptosporangiales; family Streptosporangiaceae; genus Nonomuraea; species Nonomuraea sp. NPDC050227. Next base: position 228,948 of record NZ_JBITJF010000013.1, read on the forward strand.
ATCAGGGCAAGGGAGACCTCGCCGACGTCCGCGGGCTGCTCGCGGAGCTCTCCCGCACCCGCGCCCGCGCCGGCCACCAGCCCGCCGACACCGCCCGCGCGGTCTTCGGGCTCAAGGAGGCCCTGTACGAAGTCGTCGAGGCCGACGGCGAGCCCGAGGCCCTGCGCGGCTTCATCTGGTTCTCCCGGCTCATCGACGACCTCGGCCTGCTCACCTTCGAGACCTTCGCCGACGCCCGCGAGAAGATCATCCTGGACCAGGCCGAGCAGCTGCTCGAACTGTCCACCCCGGTGGTCAAGCTCTGGGAGGGCATCGTCGCCGTGCCGCTGATCGGCACCCTCGACTCCGCCAGGACCCAGGTCGTGATGGAGAAGCTGCTGCAGACCCTGGTCGACACCGGCGCCGAGCACGCTGTGATCGACATCACCGGCGTGCCCGCCGTGGACACCCAGGTGGCCCAGCACCTCCTCAAGACCGTGGTGGCCGCCAGGCTGATGGGCGCCGAATGCGTCATCTCCGGCATCCGCCCGCAGATCGCGCACACCATCGTCACGCTCGGCATCGAGTTCGGCGACATCGTCACCAAGGCGTCGCTGGCCGACGCCCTCGCCCACGCCTTCAAGCGCAGCGGCGTGCAGGTGACGCAGTCCAAGCACGCCCGCATCGCCGTCCGGGCGGAGGGCGCCTGATGGACCGGGTGCCCGTACTCAAGCTCGGCGACATCCTGATCGTCTCCATCCAGATCGACCTGGAGGACCAGAGCGTGCTGGCCCTCCAGGAGGACCTGGCCGAGCGGGTCGTCGCCACCGGGGCCAGAGGTGTGATCATCGACATCACCGCGGTCGAGATCGTCGACTCCTTCATCGGCCGCATGCTGGCCACCATCGCCACCATGTGCCGCATGCTGGACGCCCAGACCGTGGTCGTCGGCATGCGTCCCGCGGTGGCGATCACCCTGGTCGAGCTCGGCCTGTCGCTGGGCGGCGTGCGCACGGCGCTGAACCTGGAGAAGGGAGTGGCGCTGCTCGACCACGTCAGGGGCGCCGCCACGTGACCGAGACGATGACGATCGCGGGCAGCGCGGACGTCGTGATGGTCCGGCAGATCGTGCGGACCCTCGCGATCGAGGCAGGGCTCTCCCTCGTGGACCAGACCAAGATCGTCACGGCGGCCAGCGAGCTGGCCCGCAACGCGCTCGTCTACGCCGGCGGCGGTGACGTGCGCATCGACCTCGTCGAGAACGGCCGGAAACGGGGCCTGAAGCTGGTCTTCAGCGACGAGGGCCCCGGCATCCCCGACCTGGACAAGGCGCTCACCGACGGTTTCACCACCGGTGGCGGCATGGGCCTCGGCCTCGGCGGCTCCCGCCGGCTGGTCGACGAGTTCGACCTGATCTCCGCCCCCGGGAAGGGTACGACCGTGACGGTGACCAAGTGGGCGAGGTGAATCCGGCCTGGGTGCGCGCCGAGGACCCGAGTGCCGTCGGCGCCGTCCGGCGGCGGGCGGTCGAGCTGGCCGAGGCGGCCGGCTTCGACACCACCCGCACCGGGCAGACGGCCGTGGCCGTCAGCGAGGCGGTCTCCAACCTGGTCAAGCACGCCGTGGAGGGCGTCGTCCTGGTGCGGCCGCACCCCGAGGCCCCGGCCGGCGTGGAGCTCGTCGCGGTGGACAAGGGCCCCGGCATGGCCGACGTGGCCCGCGCCCTGCGCGACGGCTACTCCACCTCCGGCACGCTCGGCATCGGCATGGGGGCCATCGCCCGCATCGCCACCGGATACGACGTTCACTCGGTGCCCGGCATGGGCACTGTGCTCGTCATGCATTTCACCGCCGAGGGCGCGCCCGGCCCTCCGCTGCGCGCCAGCGGCCTGACCCGGCCGATCGGCGACGAGGTGAGCTGCGGTGACGGCTACGCCATCGCCGAGAACGGCGAGAGCACCACGGTGCTGCTGTGCGACGGCCTCGGCCACGGCCACATCGCCGCCATCGCCGCGCAGACCGCCATCGAGCTGTTCGCGCAGGTCCAGGACCAGGAGCCGCTGTCGATCCTGGAACACCTGCACCGCGGGCTGAGCGGGACCCGCGGCGGCGCCGTCGCGGTCGCCCGGGTCGGCCGGGACACCGTCACCTACGCCGGGCTGGGCAACGTCTCCGGCTGGGTCGCCGACGCCGGCGGCCGGCAGGGCATGATCTCGCTGCCCGGCATCGCCGGTCACCAGGGACGCACGCTCCGCCAGTACGAGTACAAGATCCCCCCGTACGCCACCGTCGTGATGCACTCCGACGGCCTGACCGACCGATGGGACCCCGGGAACGTGCCGGGGCTGTTCGCGCGCACCCCCGCGGTCATCGCCGCGGGCCTGCTGCGCGAGGCGGGCAGCAGGCGTGACGACGCCTGCGTGGTGACGGTGAGGCCCGGCAATGGCGGCGACTGAGCTCATCAGGGTCAGGCTCGACACCGACCAGGACGTCTTCGTCCTGCGCCGTCTCGGCCGGGCCGCGGCCGAGCTGGTCGGGCTGGAGTCCCAGGACCAGATCCGGGTCGCCACCGCCCTCAGCGAGGTGGGCAGGGAGGCCTTCGGCAAGGGCGCCGCCGCCGTGATCACCCTCGGCCGCGACGTGCTCGCGATCACCATCCACCACGCCAGGCCCTCCGGCTTGGACCGCTCCGAAGGCGTGACGCTGGCCGGCCGGCTGGTCGACGACATCGCCCTCGGCGACGGCCACGTCACGCTCACCAAGCGGCTGCGGCCGCGGGTGACCGCCCTCCCGTTGGAGGCCGTCCGCGCCGACCTCGCCAGGCTGGCGCCGATCAGCGCGCTGGAGGAGCTGCGCGAGCAGAACAGGGAGCTGGCCGAGACCCTGGAGGACGTGCTGCGGCTCAACTCCGAGCTGCAGGAGACCAACACCGGCGTGCTGGCCATGTACAACCAGCTCTCGGCCGAGCTGGAGGAGACCAACAGGGGAGTCGTCGCCCTGTACGCCGAGCTGGACGAGAAGTCCGCCCAGCTCCGCGAGACGATCGACGCGCGCAACCGGTTCTGGGCCACCGTCAGCCACGAGCTGCGCACCCCGCTGAACTCCGTCATCGGCCTGGTCCGGCTGCTGACCGGCCAGGGCGGCGAGCCGCTGACCGAGGAGCAGGCCCACCAGATCGGGCTGATCGGCGACTCGGCGCAGACGCTGCTCGAACTCGTCAGCGAGCTGCTCGACATGGCCAAGGCCGAGTCCGGCCGCCTGGACCCGCAGCCCACGCTGGTCAACCTGGCGCGGATGGCCGGGCAGTTGCACGTCACGATGCGGCCGACGAGCGAGCGCGCCGGCGTGACGCTGAGCCACGAGATCACGCCGGAGGCCACCGAGCTGTACGCCGACGAGAGCATGCTGATCAGAATTCTGCGCAACTTGCTGTCGAACGCGCTCAAATTCACTCAAAGCGGGCAGGTAGTGCTGGCCGCGCATGCCGACGAAGCCAAGGGCGAGATCGTCATCACGGTCACGGACACCGGCATCGGCATCTCGGAGGAACACTTGACGCGCGTGTTCGAGGACTTCTACCAGGTTCCCGGCTCGCTCCAGGTCAGGGCCAAGGGCACCGGCCTCGGCCTGCCGTACGCGCGCAGGCTCACCGAGGCCCTGGGCGGCACGCTGGATCTCACCAGCACCCCGGGCGAGGGCACCACCGCCACCCTGCGGCTGCCGCACCAGAGCGGCACGCCCGAGGTCCAGCGCGTGCTGATCGCCGACGACGACGAGGTCTTCCGCGCCACCGCCCGCCGCATGCTCTACGGCTTCACCGTGCACGTGGACGAGGCCGCCGACGGCGCCGCCGCGCTGGAGGTCATGGCCGCCTCCCCGCCCGACGTGATCCTGGTCGACCTGCTCATGCCCCGCGTGGACGGTCACGTGCTGCTGCACCAGATGGCCGAGGACGAGCGGCTGAGCGACATCCCGGTCGTCATCGTGACCATCGCTCCGCAACACGCTCCCGGCAACCGGCCGGTACTGTCCAAGCACGGGCTGCGCAGGGAACAACTCCTGCAGGCCATCCGCAGCGCCCGCCAGGGCGAGAACGGCGGTGCTGGAGAGGACCAGAATGTCTGAGTCCGCACGCGTGCTGGTGGTGGACGACACCCCCACCAAGCGCTACATCCTGTCGAGCTGGCTACGACGGTCGGGGCACCAGGTGCTGGAGGCCAGGGGCGGCGAGGAGGCCCTCGCCCTGCTCGCCGCCAACCAGGTCGACCTGGTCGTCCTCGACGTCCGACTGCCCGACATCAACGGCTACGAGGTCTGCGAGCTGATCAAGGCCAACCCGGCCACCGCCTCCATCCCCGTCATCCAGGTGTCGGCCAACGCGATCACCCCCGCCGACCGCACCGAGGGGCTGGAACGCGGCGCCGACGCCTACCTGAGCGAGCCCATCGAGCCCACCGAGTTCGCCGCGACCGTCGAGGCCATGCTGCGCTACTACCGGGCGCGCTGGCGGGCCGAGCTGATGGCCGAGCGCCTGGCCAAGCTCGCCGAGGTGACGTTGCGGATGAACGAGGCCGAGACGTTCGACGAGCTGCTGACCGTGGCCGTCGAGGGCACCGCCGAGGTGCTCGGCCGCTACAGCGGCACGCTCGCCATGCTGCCCGACGGGCGGGTCCGGCGCTTCCGCGCCCGTCCCGGCGAGCCGGCCAGTGTCCAGCCCGCCGCCCCCGACGTGCTGGAACGCCTGTCCGAGCGGACGCTGAAGGACGCCGCCAGGGCCCGGGTGTTCACCCTGGCCACCAGCGAATGGGAGGGCCTGCTGCCCGACGTGCGCGCCGAGGACTCCACCACCGGCGTGCTCTGCCGCACCAAGAACTCCCCGTCGCCGGTCTACCTGGGCGTCGAGGCCGTCTCGCCGCTCGACGCCGACGAGGTGAACCTGCTGCGCCAGCTCGGCCAGGAGCTGGCCCTGGCGCTGGGCGCGCTGCGCGCCTACACCGAGGAGCACGACATCGCGCTGACCCTGCAGCGCAGCCTGCTGCCCAGCCGCATCCCCGAGGTGCCGGGCCTGCAGGTCGCGCTGCGCTACCAGCCCGCCGTGGACAACGTCGAGGTCGGCGGCGACTTCTACGAGGTGCTGCAGGTCGACGGACGCGTGCTGATCGCCGTCGGCGACGTGGAGGGCCACTCCCTGCACGCCGCGACCGTCATGGCCGAGGTGCGCCACGCCCTGCGCGCCTCGCTCATCGCCCAGGTCGACCTGAGCGCCTCCCTCGACCTGCTCAACCAGATGATGCGGCGCTACCACCGGGGCCTGACCGCCACCGTGTGCCTGATGCTCATCGACCCGGCCACCGGCGAGATCGAGCTGGCCAACGCCGGGCACATGCCACCGCTGTTCGCCGGGCCCGGCAGCTCGTACCACACGCTGGGCAACCTGCTGCTCGGCGCGGTGCCCGAGCGGTACCAGGTGGACCGGCTCAAGCTGCCGCCCGGCGGCACGATGATGCTGTTCACCGACGGCCTGCTGGAGGACCGGCACATCCTGCTCGACGACAGCATGGAGAAGGCCAGGCAGCTCGCCGAGACCGTCGAGGACGACCTGGAGGAGTTCGCCGAGCGCATGCTGGCGGCGTTCGGGGCGCGCGAGGACGACGTGGCGCTCGTCGTCGTCCGCCGCACCCTCGACGCGGACTCCGCCGGAGCCTGAACGGGCGTACTCGGGCCTGAACCCTCCTCAGCGGGTGTACCGGTGCTTGGCTCCGGGCGGGAAGTACTCGGAGTCCCCGGCCTCGCGCAACCGGATGAACGGCATCTGCTGCGCCACCGGCACATAGTTCGCGAACTCGCTGTTCAGCCGCAGCAGCTGAGCCAGGATCGAGGCGCCCACCGCCTGGGCGACCTCGTCGGCAGGCTTCTCGCCGGGCATCAGCTCCACCGTGACCGTCAGGTGCCGGTCGTGGTCGGCGTCCTCGGCCGCCTCCATCACGAACTTGCCCGTCACCGACCCGCTGACCTCCGGCTGCTCCAGCCCCACCGCGATGTTCTCCGGGTAGACGTTCGCGCCGTAGTACGACAGCGTGAAATGGCTCCGGCCGAACACGTAGACGAACGGATGTCGCGGGCCGGCGACGTCCGACCGGAAACCGTGCCGCTCGGCGAACTCCAGCATGCGCTCGTACGGGATCACGCCGCCCTCGTCGGCGATGTGGTACCGGATCAGCGGCACGCCGTTGTCGCCGGAGAACAGCAGCGTGCCCTCGTGCTCCTCGAAGAAGCGCACCCGCGGGTCGTACTGCACCAGGGTCGGCAGCCGGGACTCCCCGAACAGCTCCCTGGCCGTGTCCGGGCGGCCGGACAGGAACCGGCGCAGCTCGACCGAGAGCGGCGTCTCGTTGCCGAGCACCCCGGCGTCCGCGGTGCCGTACAGCGAGGCGATCCCGCGCACCGGGTCGGCGATCCCGGCCCGCTCGGCCACCAGCGTGCGCCACTCCTCGCTGAACACCTCGCCCGCCGTGACCAGCTTGACGTTCCAGTCGGCCCAGGGGAGCGGCTCGGTGTCGATGACGTTCTTCAGGAACGGCGGATAGCCCAGCAGGACCACCTGGTCGAAGTGCGGCGCCAGCTCCGGCAGCACCCGGGCGATCTCCCTGCGGTCGGTGCCCGGCGCGACGACGGTGATCGGGTAGCCGCGTTCGGCCAGGTGACGACAGCACTCGATGGTGAACAGGCCGCCCACCCAGGTGCCCAGGGCGAAACAGACCACGGCCAGCGTACGGCGTTCGCGGGCCCCGAAGGAGTCCCGGAAGACCTCCTCGAAGCGGGACGCGATCACCCGCTCGTCCGCCACCGAGCGCGGCCAGAACGACGGCGTCCCCGTCGAGCCCGAGGACACGGCGATCATGTCCCCGATCACGCCGTCCCGGCAGAGGTCGGGGAGCGGGTGACGGCGGATGTAGGTGTCCTTGGACGTCATCGGCAGCCGGCTGAAGCGCTCCAGATCGGTGACGCTCGCCGGCTCGACACCGTGCTCGGCCAGGAACGAACGGTAGGCGGGCACGGTGGCGGCCACCTGATGGAAGAGCTCAAGGGGATCCATGGGGCACGCGCGGCCGACCGCCCGGAACCCTGCGCCCCGGGCCAGCCCCCACGCCTCCTCCCTCCAAGAATCGATCGTCTCCAGCCCCCATGGTGACACCGTCGCATGTCGGCCGCCCACGGCCACTCCACAAGCTGCGGCTCCATGGTGAACACGGCCCCGCGGCCACACTCTCTCGACCGCGAAGGGAAGCTGCGCCGTAAGGCCAAGGGCCTCGTCCTGAGCCAAAGGGCCAGGCGCATGCCATGAGGTCAGGGCTCGCCGGCATGGGGTGTCAGGGGCCGTGGTGGACGAGTGCCGCCCAAAGATCAGGTCTGTCCGGGTGGGTACGGCGTAGGTCGCGCATGACGCGGTGCAGCACGCGGGCGGCGTCGTCAGCGTCCGGTCCGGGCAGGCCGCGGTAGAACTCGCGGGCAACCGCCGCGGCCGTCGCGTCGTCGAGGGGCCACAGACTGCCGACGACATGGCGGAAGCCGATCATCTGAAACACGGACGCGAGATGGATCGACTCGTTGGCGTGGAAGATCCCGCTGAAAGCGGTCGAGCAGGCCGACAGGTAAGCCAGTTCCGCCTGGTCCAGGGGCAGTGCGGCGATCGCACCGACGGGCAGCAGGTCATCGTGCAGGACGAGGCCGCCCAGCGACGGCTTCTCCAGGTCGGTGGCCGCGTGGCAGGCGAAATGGGCCCAGGTGCGGCCGGGCAACTCGGCGAGTACCCGGTCGGTCGTGGCGTGCTCGTCCACGAGAAGGATTCCGGGGTGGTGCTGGTGCAGGGCCTCCGCCTCCTCGGCCGTGGAGGTGAGAGCAGGCAGCGCGGGCGCGCTGCCGACCGCGACGGTGAGCTGGCGGCGTACTGTGGCCGGCGCCCGCGACCTGGCCCGGGCGAGCGCGCGAAGCGTCGGCGCGTAGGAGGACACCACAGGTTCGGGAAGGGCCGTGTGCAGGGGGAGGACGCCGAGCATGCCGATGGGCAGCCACCAGACCCGGTCCACTGCGGACAGGGCGGCTGCGATGGGCCCGGCGATCGTGGCCGACAGCCACTCCAGGGTCTCCTTGACCACCCTCTGCATGCGCAGCGCGCCGGTCAGCGTTCCGTTCGCAGATGCCCGGATGGAGATGACCAGTTCGGCCACGTGCTCCGCCACGTCGTCCCAGGAAAGGCCGGGCAGCGCGACCGGGGTGATGTCCCCGGTCGTGATGATGATCGCATCGCTACGGGTGCGTGCCGAGTTGACCAGCACCACCGCGCCGCCCTCCGTGGCGGCGCGCAGTTCGGCCAGGTCCGGACGGCCGAGGAAGCGCGGTGCCCCACGCCGGATCTCCTTGACCAGGTCGTCGTACTCCGCCCATAGCCGCGTGCGGTCGTTGACCAGATCGGTGGTGATCACCATCAAGCCGCCTGGATGGACCTGTGACGTGGCGCGAAGCCTGTCGCGTACGTCCCGGAAGCGCGCGGCGAGCCCGGGGTCGCGTGCCTCCAGTTCGGTGAGGTCGGCGTGCAGGTCGGCCTCTTCGGCCAGCAGGATGCCTCTGCCCTGTTCCGCCACGGCGACGGCGCCCGCCGGATCGCCCGCGGCCAGATGGGCGGCGACGGCCTCGCCCACCAGGTGCGTGTACTCGGCGACCCGTTGTTCCTGATCCACGCGGGAGTTGCGCCTGGACACCGCGGCGGGCAGCAGCGCGACCGCCGCGTCGTACAGGTCGGCGGCGAGCGACGGGTCACCGAGGTCGACAGCCAGTGTGGCCAGCTGGGTGAAGGCGCGGACGCTGTGGCTGGGCACCGAGCGGACGGCGCCGCGGGCCAGCCCGGCGAGGCGCCGCAGCTCGTCGATCGTCACCGAGGGGGAACCAGCGGCGCGGTGTGCCGAGTGGATGTCGGTGGTCACGGAGATGATCCCGGCGGTGGCGGGGTGGCCGTCCGGCAGCAACGGGAGGGCGCTCCGGGCGAGTTCCGCCGCGCGTGCCAGGTCTGCGGCGTCGCCGTCGCGCTCGTACCGCCACAAGTAGCCATGGGCGAGGTCCGCCAGCTGCTTGGCCAGGTCCGCAGCACCGGCCAGGGGGGCACCGGCGGCCAGGTCGGCGCCCCCGGACGCGAGCGCGCCGCCCCCGGACGCCAGCGCGCCGCCGGACGCCAGCGCGAGCCCCTGTTCACCGGCCTCGATCGCGCGATCCAGGGTCACCGGATCCCCGCCGTGCTCGTGCCGCCGAGCCAGAACGGCGGCGAGCTGCCTGAGGTAGATCACCCGCTCGGGATGATCGCCGGGCACCGACGCCAGGCTCTCCTCCGACAGCTCGATGGCCCGGTCGAGATTCGCCACTCCACCCCCGCGCTGGTAATGCTGGAGCAACGCGATGCTGAGGTTGTTCAACCGTCCCGGCCGGTCCGGGTCGTCCGGCGGGGTGGCCTCGACCGACACCTCGCTCAGCGTGATCGCCCGGAGCAGGTCGGGCAGCCCGCCGTCCCTCAGGTACCGCAGCTGGTACCCGATGCCAAGATACGAGACCGCGACCAGCAGCAGCGGATGATCACCCGGCGCGGTGTCCACGACTTGATCCCCCAGCCGGATCGCCTCGTCCAGATCCGCCACATCGCCACGCAGCTCGTATCGCTGCTGATAGACCGCGACAAGATTGGCGGCCGCCGCGAACCACTCGGCGCTCGACTCGCTCACCAGGCCCAGCGCCTCCTCCGTGGCCAGGGTCGCGGCGTCGAGATCGGTTGGATCACCGTGACGCTGGTAGCGGTGGCGGAAGGCGACGCCGAGGTTCATGAGCAGCAGCGGCAGCTCCGGGCTGCCGGACGGCGTCCCGGCCGCCGCCTGGGAGAGCAGCGTGATGACGACGGTCAGGTACGACGGTTCGGACGTGGTGTGCGCCTCGGCGAGCATGGCCATCGCCGTACCGGCCTGGACCTCGGGGTCGGCGTCGGGCCCGATCAGCGGCCGTAGCAGTTCGGGGACCACGCGGGGGATGTGCGCGACCGGTGTCAGGTGGAAGGCGGCCTGGGACAGCTCGAAGTTCGACCGGGTGGCGACCCAGCGGGCGTGAAAGAGCCATCCGATGGCGATATGTGCCTTGAGCAGTCGTTGCCGCTCCGAGCCGGTCATGTCCGAGGGCTTCCGCCGCACCGCGCCGTGCCACAGCCGTAAAGCGTCCGTGAGAGCGTCCTCGTCGAGCACGGTCCGCGCGTCACCGGTACGTTCGTAGGCCGCGAGGCGGCGGCGGATCCGGCGGGCGATCAGGTAGAGCCGGAAGCCCTGCGGCACACCAGAGATTCCCACCTCAGCGTCCTTTCCGTGCCACAGCGGTGACCCGGCTGCCCTCCTCGACGGTGAGCGGCCCGGCATGGCCTTCGTCGGCCACGCCCAGTGCCGTCGCGAGCGTACGGCCGTGCAGGTCCACGACGGACTCGACGAGCAACGCCAGCTCGGCCACGGCGCCGCGGGCGCGTGCCCATCCGGCGGCGCCGACCACGATCGCGATCAGGGCGGCGGGCCACCACACGAAGGCGAGGGCGACCAGCGGCCATGACCAGCTGGCGACGGCGACCGCCGTGGCCAGCGCGGTGCCGGCGTTCACGAGATCGGCACGCGCGGCCTCGGGCAGCACCACCCACAACCTCGGCCAGACGAAGGGCAGATCGAGGCCGTAGCGATCCCGTGCGACCGCCTCCGCACCGTGGATCCGGTCCCCCAGCCAGGTCGGCCGCCCCGGCTCGGCCAGGGCCATCCGATTGACCTCGGCCGCCGCCTGGTCGATCCGCTCCTGCTGCTCAGGAGTCCTGGTCGGGGCAGGGTGAGCGCGGGTGAGCGTGCGGCGTCGATTCAGCAGCGCATGCCAGCGGTCGCGCCTTCGCCGTACGAGCGTGTTCCGCAGCCGGCCGAACGGCCATGGCCACTGACCCAGCCACAACGTACGCGTCACCCCGGCCATCGCCTGCACCAGCAGCCCGGCCCCGCCGGTCGCCACCAGCACAGCGACCAGCAGTCCCACCTGACCCCCCGCAGGCCGCCGGGCGAACCACTCCGAGAACCGGATCACCTCCCTCGCCGCCAGATCCACGTCGAGGGCGTGGGCGTGCCCGAGCCGGACGCCGAGCGCCGCGACGGCGAGGAACAACACTCCGGGAAGCAGCAGCAGCGAAACCCATCGCTCGGCGAGCTTCTTGGCCAGCTCGGCGAAGAAATCACCCACGGCCGCTACCTGGGCCGCATCGGCGCGAAGGTCACCCGGCACACCGGGATCGGCCCGCCGGGCAGGGGAACCTCCACCCGGTCACACGCGCCGTCCGGGCAGCCGAACTCCTCCTCGTGCGCCCTGCCGGGACCGGTGCCCGGCAGGGCGCTGCCGAGGGCGCGCAGGGCGCCGGATCCGTCGCCCCCGAGCAACTGCCCCAGCATGGGAATGATCGGCCGCCGCACGCGGGCCGCGGCCTCGATGGCTCCGAGCAGCCGCTGATGGCGCTCGGACTGGCGCGCACATTCGGCACGCAACTCAGGCAACTCGCCGCATAACACGGTCAGCGCGAGACGTTCGGCGTCGTCCATCGCCTCGATCGTCCCAGCCCGTGATCGCGGCATCAAGGGCACGAATACGCCGCGGCCGCGGCAAGACCATCGGCGCCGCCGCCGTCACCGAGAAGGCCGTGCTCTCCGTGGCTCCGCAGCTGCGCGACATCGCGCACGGCTCGTGCCTCCCCGGTCGCCGTCGTACTGCCGTACGCCCCTCCCCGTGAGCGCACTGTTCCCAGGTCGCTCCGGCTCGCTGTGCCTCTCGGCTTCCGAGGTTGCTCCGGCTCGCTGTGCCTCTCGGCTTCCGAGGTTGCTCCGGCTCGCTGTGCCTCTCGGCTTCGCCGTTCCCGTAGGTATCCCTCGTGCCGTCGTTTCCCTGTGCCGGCTGACCTGGGCGTCGGCGTACCGCCGTCCTCCCGTTCCGGCCGGTGCGGCGTCCCGGGGGCTTGCCGGCTCGTCGTGCCCTGGGCAGCGCCGTACTCGTATGTTGGGCTCTTGTGGTGTCGTGCTGTGGCGCTCGGTGCCGCCCCGGCCTCATGTCCGTCCGTGTTCCAGCGCTGGGTGTTTGTTCGGGGACGGGTTACTCGCCGGGGCGGACGAGGCCGGTTTCGTAGGCGAAGACGATGGCCTGGGCGCGGTCACGCAGCCCCAGTTTGGTCAGCACGCGGCCCACATGTGTCTTGACCGTCTGCTCGGCCACGAACAGCTTCTGGGCGATCTCCTGGTTGGACATCGCCTGGGCGACCAGGATCAGCACCTCCGTCTCGCGTTCGGTCAGCTCCTCCGGACGCCTCCCCGACGGCGGACGGGGCCCGCCCAGCCGGGCGAACTCGTGGATCAGCCGCTTGGTGATGGCCGGCGCGATGAGCGCGTCGCCGGCGGCGACCACGCGGACGGCCTCGGCGAGCTGGGCTGCCGAGGCGTCCTTGAGCAGGAACCCGCTGGCTCCCGCCCGCAGCGCCTCGTAGACGTAGTCGTCGAGGTCGAACGTGGTCAGGATGAGCACCTTCGACGCCGGGCACGCCGCCAGCACCTCCCGGGTCGCCTCCAGCCCGTTCATGACCGGCATGCGCACGTCCATCAGCACCACGTCGGGGCTCAGCGCGACGGCCCGCGTCACCGCCTCACGGCCGTCGGCCGCCTCGCCCACGACCTCGATGTCCGGCTGGCCGCTCAGGAACACGGTGAACCCCGTGCGGACCATCCCCTGGTCGTCGGCGATCAGCACGCGGATCACGCGGCGCCCTCCCTCTCCTCGATCGGCAGCCCTGCGGCCGGCCCGCTTGATGACTCGACCGGCGGTTCCGTCGGCAACGCGGCGCTCACCTGGTAACCGCCGCCGCGCGTGGGCCCGGCGTCGAGCGTGCCGCCGAGCAGCGCCGCGCGTTCCCGCATGCCCACCAGCCCCTGGCCCGCGCCGGGCGCCGCCGCGGGGGAGTGGCCGGGGCCGTTGGCGACGCGCAGGCGCAGCGTGCCGGCGTCGGCGGTGATCTCCACGGTGACGCTCGACCCCGGCGCGTGCCGCATCGCGTTGCTGAGCGACTCCTGCACGATCCGGTACGCCGACAACCCCACCGCGGGCGACAGCCGCCCGATCGACCGCCGCCGGTCGACCGCCACGGTCAGCCCCGCGTTGCGGGCGTTGGCCACCAGCTCCTCCAGCCGGTCGAGGCCGGGCTGCGGCGCGGTGTCGGTGCGGCCCTCGGGGTCGCGCAGCACGCCGAGGACCTGGCGCAGCTCGTTGATGGCCTCCAGGGACAACGCGCGGATCTCGGCCAGCCCCGCCTCCAGCTGGGACGCGTCGCCCGCGGCTCTGAGCGGCACGGCCTCGGCCTGGATGGCGATCACCGACATGTGGTGGGCCACCACGTCGTGCAGCTCGCGGGCGATGCGGGCGCGCTCTTCCAGCACCGCCTGCGCGCCCTCGGCCTGCCGGGTGCGCCGCTCCTCCTCGATGAGCAGGGCCGTGGCGTTGCGCCGGGCGCGCACGTTGTAGCCGAACAGCAGGACGACCACGGCCACGCCGGCCACCACCGGCGTCGAGTCGACGTCGACGGCCAGGCACAACAGGACAGTGAGGATCCCGGCCCCCACCGTGATCCGCCGATCGCAGCGCACGCCCACGGAATAGAGCGCCAGCAGGTACGCCACCCCCACCGCGACCGGGTAGGGCGCGTAGCCCTCGTCCTGCCCGATCGTGAGGCTGGCGCAGACGGCGACGGGGGTCAGCACGGCGGCCGCCCGCCAGGCCGCCAGCGGCCACCGGTTGCGCAGCACCACGGGCAGGCCGGCGGCCAGGGCCGCGAGGACGACGGCGCCGCCCCAGAGCGGCGCGGGATCGCCGGGCGTGGCGGCGGCCTGCTCGTTCCACTCCTGGGTCGTGGACAGCGTCACGCCGAACAGCTCCACGCCCAGCAGGAGCTCGGCGATCTGCAACAGGCTGTACGTCTTCACCGGGACCAGCGGCGCCAGCCATCGGGGCACCGGCATCCGCAGCCACCGGGAACGCGGCCGGGACGGGGGATCGGCGCTGCCCGTCAGCAACGCGAGCGTGAAGGGCCGCAGCACGGCCAGCGAGGCCCGCCACAGCGCCACGGCGAACCGCCCGGCCGCTCCTCCGGGCGACTCCGGAGGGCCGGTGCGCGCGTCGCCCCGGGAGGCGAGGGGCGCCGAGCGCCGGGCACGGTGATTCACCTGGTCAAGGATACGGAAAGGCGGGCGGCCGGACGTCAGACCAAGGTCTGATCCTGACGTCACCCTCAGGTATCACTTACAACATTACGATCGCCGTGAGCGAACATCGGCAAGGTTGGGAACAACAGCGCGCTCCAATGAATTGAGTCGGTATAACTCAACCCTTTGGAGTTCGCATGAGTGAGAGCTTGATCCTCCCGGTCCTGCCGCTCGACGACGAGGTCGTCCTGCCGGGCATGGTGGTTCCGCTGGACCTGTCCGACTCCGAGGTGCGCGCTGCGATCGACGCGGCCCGCGCGTCCGGTGGTAACAAGCCGCGGGTCCTCCTCGTTCCCCGGATCGACGGCCGTTACGGCGCCGTCGGCGTCCAGGCCGTGATCGAGCAGGTCGGAAGGTTGCCCGGCGGTGAGCCCGCCGCCGTGGTCCGCGGCGTCAACCGCGTGCGCGTGGGCACCGGCACCACCGGCCCCGGCGCCGCACTGTGGGTCGAGGCCGACACGATCGACACGGTTCCGGCCGGCGAGCGCGCCCAGGAGCTGGCCAAGGAGTACAAGGCCCTGGCCACCACCATCCTGCAGAAGCGCGGCGCCTGGCAGGTCGTCGACCAGGTCAACCAGATCGACGACCCCTCGGTGCTGGCCGACAGCTCCGGCTACACCCCGTGGCTGACCACCGCCCAGAAGGTCGAGCTGCTGGAGGCCGCCGACCCGGCCGACCGCCTGGCCAGGCTCATCGAGTGGTCCCGCGAGCACCTCGCCGAGCTCGACGTCGCCGAGACGATCCGCAAGGACGTCCAGGAGGGCATGGAGAAGCAGCAGCGTGAGTTCCTGCTGCGCCAGCAGCTCGCCGCGGTCCGCAAGGAGCTGAAGGAGCTCAACGGCGACACCGCCGAGAGCGAGGAGGAGGACTACCGGGCCCGCGTCGAGGCCGCCGACCTGCCGGAGAAGGTGCGCGAGGCCGCACTCAAGGAGGTCGACAAGCTGGAGCGCACCTCCGACCAGTCCCCGGAGGGCGGCTGGATCCGCACCTGGCTCGACACGGTGCTCGACATCCCGTGGAACGAGCGTACCGAGGACAACTACGACATCGCGGGCGCGCGGGCCGTGCTCGACGCCGACCACACGGGCCTCGACGACGTCAAGGACCGCATCATCGAGCACCTGGCCGTGCGCAAGCGCCGCCAGGACAAGGGTCTCGGCGTGGTGAGCGGCCGGCGCAGCGGCGCCGTCCTGGCGCTCGCCGGTCCTCCCGGGGTCGGCAAGACGTCCCTGGGCGAGTCGGTGGCGCGCGCGATGGGCCGCAAGTTCGTCCGGGTCGCGCTCGGCGGCGTACGCGACGAGGCCGAGATCCGCGGGCACCGGCGCACCTACGTCGGCGCCCTGCCGGGCCGCGTCGTCCGGGCCATCCGCGAGGCCGGCTCGATGAACCCGGTCGTCCTGCTCGACGAGGTCGACAAGGTCGGCGCCGACTACCGCGGCGACCCCACGGCGGCGCTGCTGGAGGTCCTCGACCCGGCCCAGAACCACACCTTCCGCGACCACTACCTCGAGGTCGAGCTCGACCTGTCCGACGTGCTGTTCCTGGCCACGGCCAACGTGCTGGAGGCCATCCCCGGCCCGCTGCTCGACCGCATGGAGGTCGTCACCCTCGACGGCTACACCGAGGACGAGAAGGTCGCCATCGCCCGCGACCACCTGCTGCCCAGGCAGCTGGAGCTCGCCGGGCTGACCTCCGAGGAGGTCAAGGTCGACGACGGCGCGCTGCGGCGGCTGGCCGGCGAGTACACCCGCGAGGCCGGCGTGCGCTCGCTGGAGCGGGCGGTCGCCAGGATCCTGCGCAAGGTGGCTGCCAAGGACGAGCTGCCCGTCACGGTCGGCCCGGACGACCTGGTCGGCTACATCGGCAGGCCGCGGTTCGTGCCGGAGTCGTCGCTGCCCGAGTCCACCCAGCGCACCTCCGTGCCGGGCGTGGCCACGGGCCTGGCGGTGACCGGGGCCGGCGGCGACGTCCTCTACGTGGAGGCGTCGCTGGCCGACCCGGAGACCGGCGAGACCGGCCTGACCCTGACCGGCCAGCTCGGCGACGTGATGAAGGAGTCGGCCCGGATCGCGCTGTCCTACCTGCGCTCGCACGGCGCGGAGCTGGAGCTGCCGGTCACCGCGCTGAAGGACCGCTCGGTCCACGTGCACTTCCCCGCGGGCGCCGTCCCCAAGGACGGTCCCTCGGCGGGCGTGACGCTGACGACCGCGCTGGCCTCGCTCCTGTCGGGCCGCCAGGTCCGCGCCGACGTCGCCATGACCGGTGAGATCTCGCTGACCGGGCGGGTCCTGCCGATCGGCGGCGTCAAGCAGAAGCTGCTGGCCGCCCACCGGGCGGGCATCACCACGGTGCTCATCCCGGCCCGCAACGAGCCCGACCTGGACGACGTGCCCGAGGAGGTGCGCAACGAGCTGACCATCCACGCGGTCAGCGACGTGCGCGAGGTCCTCGACATCGCGCTGACCCCGGCCGAGGTCGCCACCACGGTCGCGGCCTGACGCCGCGCCCGGGGGCTGCCCCGGGACCGCCCCGCCGCACCCGGATGCGGCGGGGCGGCTCCATGTACGGGGGCCTGAACGAACGGCGCGCGAGGGGCCGGGAACGAGCCGGTGAATCGGGTCAGTCAGTGAGCAGCAGCGACTCCAGTTCCGCCAGCAGCGCCATGACCCGGGCCGCGCGTTCGGGATCGTCGCCGACCGCCGCGCGCACCGCCTCCTCCACCGGCCTGGCCGCCCGGCGGTGGACCGCGGCCAGCGCCGGATCCGTCAGCGTGACCAGGGTGCGCCGCCCGTCGCCGGGGTCGGGTTCGGTCCGGACGAGGCCGCGCTCGCGCATCCGGGCCACCGAGGCCGACACGTGGCTCTGGACGAAGCCCGTCCTGGCCTGGATCTCGCCGACGGTGCCGCCCGGGTGGCGCAGCACGTCCTCGAAGACGGCCTCCTCGCCGGGGGTGAGGGGCGGGCCCTTGGTCTCGCCGGCCGCCGTCTTCGACAGCTCCACCAGCCGTCGTCCGAGCCTGCGCAGTCGTGCCACGTTCATGGTGGCCGATTGTATCGCTGGAGATGTATCGTCAGCGATATGAATGGGGTGGCGAGGACGGCGGTGGGCGCGGCCCGGTTACGGGCGCGCGAGAGCGAACGGCCCGACCGGCTGTTCGAGGACCCGTACGCGGGCGCCTTCGTGGCGGCGGCGGACGCCCGGTCGCCGGACGCGGGGCGGGGGAGCGGAGCGGGTGATCTCTTCAGCGCCCACCTGGTGTTCCGGACCAGGTTCTTCGACGACCACCTGAGCGGTTCCGGCTGCGACCAGGTCGTCCTGCTGGCCGCCGGGCTCGACGCCCGCGCCTTCCGGCTCGACTGGCCGCCGGGCGTGCGGCTGTTCGAGCTCGACCTGCCCGAGCTGCTGGCGTTCAAGGACGGCGTGCTGCGCGGGCTGGGCGCGACGGCGCGGTGCGAGCGCGTCCCGGTGCCGGTGGACCTGCGCGAGGACTGGCCGGGCAGCCTGCGCGCGGCCGGGTTCGACCCCGCGCGGCCGACGGCCTGGCTGATCGAGGGCCTGCTGATCTACCTGAGCCCGGCCGAGGCCGGGCGGCTCCTCGACGGCGTGTGCGCGCTGTCGGCCGCGGGCAGCAGGCTCGCTTTCGAGCACGACCCGGCCGCGGCCGCCGTGCTCGCCGAGCGGGTGCGCACGATGCCCGAGCTGCGGCGGATCGCCACCCTCTGGAAGGGCGGCCCCGGCGCGGACGCCGTCGCCCGGCTGACGGCCCGCGGCTGGCGGACGCGTACGGTCGAAGCCGCCGCCCTCGCCGCCCGGTACGGCCGCCCCGCCCCGCGCGGCGGTTTCCTCACCGCGGTGCTGAGTGACGCAGATCACCACAATTCCCCGGAATAGGAGTATGTAAAGGCGGCGTTAGCACCGGCGTGAACGAGGCATACGCGAACGACCACCGCGCCCACCGGGACGCCATGTGTTGTCGCATGCGTATGGGGCGAATGCCGGCCCGTTAGAGACCAGATCCCCGCCCGTTCTCCTCGAAGGTCACCATGATCCACACTTTCTGCTTCGTGCTGCGCAGGCTGAGCCACCTGCCGTTCCCTCCGGGCAGCCACTAGATCCCACCGCTCCGACGGTGATGTTCGTGTAAGGAAGCGGCCCGCCACCCGGCCGCTCTCACTCGTGGGGAAATTTCGTGATCCAGGCTTCCGGCCTGCGCAAGCAGTACGGCCAGACCGTCGCGCTCGACGGCGTCGACCTGCATGTGCGCGAGGGCGAGATCTACGGCGTGCTCGGCCAGAGCGGCGCCGGCAAGAGCACGCTGCTGCGCTGCGTCAACCTGCTCGAACGCCCCACCGCGGGCACGGTCACCGTCGCCGGGCAGGACCTGACCGCCCTGCCCGGCCGCGAGCTCAACCGCGCCAGGCAGCGCATCGGCATGATCCACCAGCACTTCGCGCTGCTGTCCTCGCGCACGGTGGCCGGCAACGTCGCCTTCCCGCTGGAGGTCATGGGCGTGCCCAGGGCCGAACGGCAGCGGCGCGTGGCCGAGCTGCTCGACCTCGTCGGCCTCCAGGGCCGCGGCGGCGACCGCCCCCACCAGCTCTCCGGCGGCCAGAAGCAGCGCGTCGGCATCGCCAGGGCGCTGGCGGGCAACCCGTCGGTGCTGCTGTCGGACGAGGCCACCTCCGCGCTGGACCCGGCCACCACCCAGTCGATCCTCGCCCTGCTCAAGCGGCTCAACGCCGAGCTTGGCCTGACGATCCTGCTCATCACCCACGAGATGAACGTCGTCAAGAGCGTCTGCGACTCGGTCGCGATCATGGCCGGGGGCCGCGTCGAGGAGTCGGGGGCGATCGCCGACCTCATCAGGACCCCCGGATCCCGGCTGACCAGGGAGATCTTCCCGCTGCCCGAGCCGGCTCCGGCCGGTTCCGTCACGCTCACCTTCACCGGTGACCCGGGCCGTCCGCTGGTCTCGGAGTTGGCGCGCAAGTTCGACGTGGACGTCAACATCCTCGGCGGCTCGATCGAGGAACTGGCCGGCGGTTCGGTCGGCCGCCTGCGCGTGGCGCTGACCGGCGCGGAGTCGTCCTCGGCGCTGTCGTTCCTGCGGGAGTCGGGGTTGCTCGTCGAAGTCGCGGGGGAGGCCGCATGACCTGGGAAGAGATCGCGCCGCTGCTGTGGCCGGCCACGTGGGAGACCGCCCAGATGGTGGGCTGGGCCACGCTGTTCACCGTGCTGTTCGGGCTGCCGCTCGGCGTGGCGCTGGTGGCCTTCGACCGGGACGGGCTGCGCCCGCTGCCGGCGTTGAAGTCCGTGCTGGGGATCGTCGTCAACATCGGGCGGTCGCTGCCGTTCATCGTGTTGATGATCGCGATCATCCCGTTCACCCGGCTCGTCATCGGGACCACGATCGGCACCGCGGCCGTGGTGGTGCCGCTGACCGTGGGGGCCGTGCCGTTCTTCGCCCGGCTGGTCGAGACGGCGCTGCGCGAGGTCGGCACCGACGTCGTCCAGGCCGCGCAGGCCATGGGGGCGAGCCGGACCGCCATCGTGCGCAAGGTCCTGCTGCCCGAGGCGCTGCCGGGCCTGGTGTCGGGGCTGACCGTCACGATCGTCGCGCTCATCGGGTACTCGGCCATGGCGGGCACCGTCGGTGGCGGCGGGCTCGGCGACCTGGCCGTGCGCTACGGCTACCAGCGGTTCGAGACGCTCGTGATGATCGTGACCGTCGTCCTGCTCATCGTCATCGTGCAAATTCTGCAGAGTCTGGGCGACTGGGTCGCTCGGCGCATTTCACATAAGTAAGGGAAAAATCATGAAGATTCGCTCGATATTGGGTGCTGCTGCGCTGTCTCTGTTGCTCGCCGCATGCGGTACGTCGCAGTCCGCGACGTCCACCCCCGCCGCCGAGTCGGCCGACACGGTGCTGAAGGTGGGCGCGAGCGCCGTCCCGCACGGCGAGATCCTGAAGTTCGTCAAGGACAACCTGGCCCCGGCCGCCGGGCTGAAGCTGGAGATCGTCGAGTTCAGCGACTACGTCCAGCCGAACGTGCAGCTCGACGAGGGCCAGCTGAACGCCAACTTCTTCCAGCACAAGCCCTACCTGGACGACTTCAACGCCTCCAAGGGCACCAAGCTGAGCTTCGTCACCCCGGTGCACCTGGAGCCGCTCGGCCTGTACTCCAAGAAGATCACCTCGCTGTCGGCGCTGGCGGACGGGGCCACCGTGGCCGTCCCCAACGACGCCACGAACCTCGGCCGCTCGCTCAAGCTGCTCGCCGACAACGGCCTGGTCAAGCTCAAGGACGGCGCGGGCACCGCGGCCACCGAGCGCGACGTCACGGACAACCCCAAGAAGCTGCAGTTCAAGCCCCTTGAGGCGGCCCAGCTCCCGCGCTCGCTCGAGGACGTGGACGCCGCGGTGATCAACGGCAACTACGCCATCGAGGCCGGGCTCAAGCCCGCCAGCCAGGCGCTGGTGCTGGAGAAGACCGAGGGCAACCCGTACGTCAACGGGCTCGTCGTCCAGGCCGGCCACGAGAAGGACGCCAACATCGTCACCCTCGGCAAGCTGCTCCAGGACCCGAAGGTCAAGGACTTCATCAAGCAGAAGTACGAGGGCTCGGTGATCCCCGCCGAGTGATCCCCGCCGAGTGATCCGCGCCGAGTGATCCGCGCCGAGTGATCCCGGCGTCGGCCGACGCCGAAGCCGCGGCTTCCCCACCGGGGAGCCGCGGCTTCGGCGTGCCCTAGCGCCGCCGCCGACGGACCGAATACTGTTCTAATATGTACCCGGGAGCCATCGCAGCCGTCACCCCCGACAAGCCCGCTGTGATCATGGCGGGCTCCGGGCAAATCCTCACCTACCGCGAGCTCGAAGAGGAGTCCAACCGCCTGGCCCACGCCTTCCGCGCGGCCGGGCTCAGGCCCGGCGACCACGTCGCCTTCATGCTCGCCAACCACCCGCTCTTCCTGGCCGTCGCCTGGGCCGCGCACCGCGCGGGCCTGTACTACACGCCGATCAGCTCCCGCCTGCAGACCGACGAACTCGCCTACATCGTGGACAACTGCGGCGCCCGGGTCTTCATCTCCAGCGCGAACCTGGCGGAGGTGGCCACCTCGATCACCGACGCCACGCCGCGGGTGGAGCTGCGGCTCATGCTCGACGGCCTCGCCGAGGGCTTCGCCTCCTACGAGGAGACGGTGGCCGGCTGCCCGGTCACCCCGATCGCCGACGAGTGCCAGGGCGCCGACATGCTCTACTCCTCCGGCACGACCGGGCGTCCGAAGGGCGTCAAGGTGGCCGCCTCGCTGGCCCCGCTGACCGAGTCGAACACGCTGGTCCGGCTCATCCAGGCGCTGTTCGCGCCGTCGGCCGACAGCGTCTACCTCTCGCCCGCGCCGCTGTACCACGCCGCGCCGCTGCGCTACTGCCTGTCCTTCCAGCGGCTCGGCGCCACGGTGGTGGTGATGGAACGCTTCGACCCCGAGGAGTACCTGCGGCTGGTCGAGCGGTACGGGGTGACGCACTCGCAGCTCGTCCCGACGATGTTCATCAAGATGCTGAAGCTGCCGGAGGAGACCCGGAAGAAGTACGACCTGTCGTCGCTGGTCTGCGCCATCCACGCGGCCGCGCCGTGTCCCGTGCCGGTCAAGGAGCAGATGATCTCCTGGTGGGGGCCGGTGATCCACGAGTACTACGCGGGCACCGAGGGCAACGGCTTCCTCTACGTCGGCTCCCAGGACTGGCTGGAGCACAAGGGCACGGTCGGCCGCTCGCTGCTCGGCGTCGTGCACATCTGCGACGAGGAGGGCGAGGACCTGCCGCCGGGCGAGCACGGCACGGTCTACTTCGAGAACGGCGCCCGCTTCGAGTACCACGGCGACCCCGACAAGACCCGCTCGGCGCAGGACCCGAAGGGCCGGGGCTGGACCACCCTGGGCGACATCGGCTACCTGGACGCCGACGGTTTCCTGTACCTCACGGACCGCCGCTCGTACATGATCATCTCGGGTGGGGTGAACATCTACCCGCAGGAGGCCGAGAACGTGCTGGCCGTGCATCCCAAGGTGGCCGACGTGGCCGTGTTCGGCGTACCGGACGAGGAGATGGGGGAGCAGGTCAAAGCCGTGGTCCAGGCGATGACGGCGGCGGAGGCGGGGCCGGCGCTGGAGGCGGAGCTGATCGCGTACTGCCGGGAGCACCTGGCCCACTACAAGTGCCCGAAGTCGGTCGACTTCCGCGACGAGCTTCCGCGCCACCCGACCGGCAAACTCTACAAACGCCTCCTGAGGGACGAATACTGGCCCGCCCGCACCTGACCACAGGGCCGCGATCACGCGACCGGCGTCCAGGATCGTCCCGTGGTGGACGGGCGGAGGCTGCGAGAGGAAGCCCGGTCCGTCGCCGCCTCTGGCGCAGACGCAGGTCGATGAGGGAGGCTCGGTGGTGCCCCCGGCCCTGCCGCGGGCCGGGGCGAACAGTCCGGGACCGACACCCGGGGGCCCGTTCCCGCGAGGCGGCGACCCCTCGTCCGCCCGGCCGCCCCTGACGGCCGAGCCGGCGTGACGGCCCCGCACCGACCTGGACGGGAGACGAGCATGACCAACATCGGAGTCCCTGAGATCCTCGCTCTTCTGGTGATCCTCGCCCTCGGGGCGTTGATCTTAGGAGGCATCGTGTTCGTGGCGGTGAGGCTCGCCAACCGCGGCCGGCGGTAGCCCCGGCGCCGGACGCCTCGTCGACAACGCCGCTCTGGCCGCCTAGGGTGCGGGCCATGACGGAGCGTCTCACCATGGCCCGGTGCGAGTGCGGCGCGGCCGCCGGACCGCTGGGCGCCTGCGTGGACTACTACCACGCCGTCCTTGCCGAAGAGCAGGGCGATCCCGGCATGTACCGGTGGCACGCGGTGGTGGTCTGCGCGTACTTCCTGCAGCATCCGTCCGGGGCGCACCCGAAGTACCTCGACGACCAGTTCCGCCAGTTGCAGCTCTGCCTGGACCGGGGGCTGGACGCGCTGCTTCGCGTGGGAGCCCGCCAGGTGGCCAGGAACAGGCACGGGGCGCGGCCGGCCCACGACCCGGATCCGTTGTCGGCGTACGCGCCGCTCCCGCCGGGCGGGCCGCCCCGGCACTTCCGCGCCACGTTCAGCGACCTCCCGGTCCGCGACGGCAGCTTCGTGTCCGACGGCCATCCGGCCTACGGCCGGCGCATCGAGACGATCGCCGCGGCCACGGTGGAGTCCTGGCGCTCCCTCCAGGCATGACCCCCCGGGGCGGAGGCCGTGGCCCTCGTTGACGGATCGGGGACCCGGCAGCTATCGGATCTTGATCTCGGGATGGCAGCCTCTCGACCCGTGACCTCTTCAGCAGACGAGCCCGCCGACGACCAAGTCCCCGTCCAAGTCCCCGTCCTCGTGGCGTCCACCGGAGGGGACGGTGACCCCGCCACGGCGGTGCGCGTGGTCGGCAACGTGGCCATCTTTCTGGGCCTGGCGCTGTCGGTGCTCACCATCGTCACGCCGTGGCAGGACGAGCCCACCGCGTGGCTGCTCGTCTACCTGGTGATCGCCCTGGGCGGCTTCGCCCTGCGCATCGAAGCGGCCGTCCGCGCCCGCCGCCGGTGAACCCACCGCCCGGCTGCGCCGCACCCCGTACGAACGTGGTTTGTAGATTCTTTTCTGCTTTTATGGGCCGAAGTCCGACCCGTGAGCAGCGCGGATAAGGTGTGAGTGAGTCGTCTCACAGAGTTCCGATCACCGCCTTAACCAGGTCTTACGCACCTCTTGGCACCCTTGAGTCATAGGGACTTGAGGGAGATGACAGATGAACGCGAACGAGCCTCGCGAGCAGGGCACCGGTGGGTGGAGCCAGTTCGGCGCCACCCCGCCGGCCGCCGGGGGCTTCCCCCGGCGGGACACGATCGTCATGGAGCAGCCGCCTCCTCCTCCGCCGTCCACCCCCGTCAAGGCGCGGCTCAACGCCGGGCAGAAGGCCGTCGCCGGGCTCGCGCTGGCCGCGATGGCCATCGGCGGCGGTGTCGTGGGGGCCGCCGTCGCGACCGCGTTCCAGCCCGAGCCGCAGCAGGTGGTCAGCGCGCCGAGCCCGGTGCTCAGGGCCGCCTCCAACCAGCTCTCCACCGCTGAGGTGGCCGAGCGGGTGCAGCCCTCGGTGGTCATGATCCAGGGGCAGACGGGCGAGGGGTCGGGGGTCGTGCTCTCCGAGGACGGCCTCATCCTCACCAACAACCACGTGGTCGTCGGCGCCTCGCAGGGCGGGGGTCAGATGACGGTCAAGTTCAGCGACGGGAAGACGGCCAAGGCCAAGGTCGTGGGCACCGACCCGGCCACCGACCTCGCGGTCATCAAGGCCGAGGACGTCTCGGGCCTGACCAAGGCCACGCTGGGCGACAGCGACCAGCTCAAGGTCGGCGACGACGTGCTGGCCATCGGCAGCCCCCTCGGCCTGGACGGGTCGGTCAGCAGGGGCATCGTCAGCGCCCTGAACCGTACGCTCAAGCTGGGCGGCGAGCAGCGTCAGCAGCTTCCCCCCGGGTTCGGCGGCGAGCAGCAGGCCCCGGTGGAGGGAACCACCATCGGCGACGTCATCCAGACCGACGCCGCCATCAACCCCGGCAACTCCGGCGGCGCGCTGGTGAACGCGGCGGGCGCGCTCGTCGGCATCAACACCGCCATCGCCTCCGACGCGGCCGGTGGCGGCGTCGGCTTCGCGATCCCGGTCAACACCGCCAAGCAGGTCGCCGAGCAGCTCATCAAGAGCGGCAAGGTCAGCCACGCCTTCCTCGGCGTGAGCGTCACCGACGCCACCGGCGACGTGCCCGGCGCGCTGATCCGGCAGGTGACCGCGGAAAGCCCGGCGGCCAAGGCCGGGCTGCAGGAGGGCGACCTCATCACCAAGATTGGGGACACACCTGTTGACTCAGGCGATACCGTTGTTGGACAGGTCAGAGGTTTCAAACCGGGCCAACAGGTCAAGATCACATATATGAGGGACGGTCGGTCCGCGGAGGCCACCGTCACCCTCCAAGAGAAGAAGTAAACACAAGGACCCCCTCCCGGAGACGGGTGTGCCGTTGAGATCGCTGCGGACTCGGCGGCACACCCCCCCATCAGGCGAAACGCCGACCCTCGTCACGGCGGTACGCCCACGTCGCGGCGGCCGCCGCGATCACCGTCCAGACGCCCAGCATGATCAGCGCGATGCCGTCAGGGCGGGCCCCCGAAATGGCCGCCCAGATCAGCTCGGCCGCGCCCCTGGACGGAACGTACGGCGAGACGGCCTCCACGATGTCCGGCAGGATCTGCGGCGGCAGGATCAGCCCGCCCACGATCGCCACGGGGAAGAAGACGATCTGCGCCACCGCGAGCGCCGCCTTCGACGGCAGCGTCAGGCCGAGGAACAGGCCGATCAGCATGAACGGCACCCCTCCGCCGACCAGCGCGGCCAGCCCCAGGGCCAGCCGGACCGGCGTGATGACCGCCTCGGTCAGCAGGGCCGCGACCACCAGCACCGGCACCACCGACAGCAGCATGAGGACCACCGTCGAGACCATCCGCCCGGCCAGGCGCGGGAACGGCCCGGCGGGCAGCGTGCGCGTGTAGGGGTCCCAGGGCTGCTCGCGATCCTGCGAGACCGACGCGCTGAGCCCGATCACCGCCGAGGACATGGCGCCGAAGAACATCAGCGCCCCCGTCGCCCCCGTCGCCGCCGCCGGGTCGCCGCCCGCGAACGGCACCACGAACGCCAGCATCGAGATGGCCGGGAACATGGAGCTGGCCAGGATCCCGATGGGCACCCTGAACTGCTCGACGAGCTGCAGCCGGGTGTGGGCCACGATCAGGCTAGACATGCGCGCTCTCCTTGGGGGGCGAGGTCGAGGTGATGGTGAGGAAGGCCTCCTCCAGCGTGGTCGGCCTGACCTCCAGCCCCGAGAACGGGACGCCGCTGCGCACCAGCTCGACCACCAGCCGGTCGGGATCGGTGGTCAGCAGGCTGACGCGGCCTTCCTGGCGTTCGGTGCTGAGCACGCCGGGCAGCTCGGGCAGGTCCCCGGCGTCGAGCGAGACGCGCCGCACCCCCACCATGTCGCGCACGGCCCGCACGGTGTCGTCGGCCAGGACGCGTCCCTGCCCGACGACGACCACGCGCTGGGCCAGCGCCTCGATCTCCTCCAGGTAGTGGCTGGTCAGGACGACCGTGCCGCCTTCGGCGTGGAAGGCCTGGATGCCGTCCCAGAGGGTGCGCCTGGCCTCGACGTCGAGGCCGGTCGTCGGCTCGTCCAGGAACACCAGGCGCGGGCGGCCGGCGAAGGCCAGCGCCACGGCCAGGCGCCGCTTCTGGCCGCCGGACAGCCCGCCCACCTGCCGCTTGACCAGGTCGCTCAGGCCGAAGCGGTCGAGCAGTTCGTCCCTGCCGAGCGCGTCGGGGAAGTGGGCGCGCACGAAGTCGGCGATCTCGCCGACCCGCAGCGACTCGGGCAGGCCGGTCTCCTGCGGGGTCACGCCGATGCCCCGGCGGATGACGGGATCCTGGGGTGAGCCGCCGAACAGCTCGACCGTGCCGGAGGTCGGGCGGCGCAGCCCGACGAAGAGGTTGATCAGGGTGGACTTGCCCGCGCCGTTCGGGCCGAGCAGGCCGACCAGCTCTCCTGCCCGGATGTCGAGCGAGACGCGGTCGAGCGCGAGCACGTCCCCGTAGCGGCGGGTGACCTCCACCGTTCTGGCGAGGGCCGTCATGGGGTTCCTCCAGCGTTGTCGAGCAAGGCGCGGATCGCCTTGGTGTAGTCCTCGAAGGCCAGCCGTCCGCGCTGGGTGAGCGCGACGTAGGTGACGGGGGTGCGGCCTTTGTGGGTCTTGGTGATGCGGACGTAACCGGCGTCCTCCAGCTTGGTCAGGTGCACCGAGAGGTTGCCGGCCGTCATCCCGAGCAGGTCCTTCAGCGAGGGGAAGGCGATCTCGTCGCGCCCGCCGAGGGTGTTGAGCGTGGCGACCACCCGCAGCCTGGCCTGCGCGTGGATCACCGGGTCGAGCTCGGGGACGGCCCCGTCGGGGCTCACATCCGCCGCCGCAGCACGACGCCGGCCGCGATGTAGCCGCCGCCGGTCAGCACGGCCGTCAGCAGCGCGTGCCAGCCGGCGCCGAGCATGACGCCCACGCCGTTGACCACCGCCGCCCACACGCCGACGAAGAACATCGGCCAGTACGTCCAGATCGCGCCGCCGGCCATGTAGAGCAGCGCGACGAGCATCATGAATCCGCCGCCCCACAGCAGGCCGCTCTCGGCGGCCGGGAGCTGGGGGCTGAGGCGGATGGCGAGCACCGTCATGGAGACCAGGCCGGCCGCCCAGGCGTAGCCGTACATCATGCCCTTGGCGGAGGTCTCGCCGCGGACCTGCGCCCCCATCTTCACCATGCCGAAGATCGCGATCGCCCCGGCCAGCGACATGCCCGCGAACAGCACCATGAGCGCCTGCGGGCGGGAGATCGGCGCGTAGGGGACGCCGTCGAGGCCGTAGTGCAGGAACAGCGCCGTGAAGCCGAGCAGCCAGGCCACGCCCCAGGGCACGTAGAGCAGCACCGGGTCGCCGTGCAGGCGCCGGACCGTGGCGGAGCGCTGCTGCTCGATCAGCCGCAGCGTCTCCTCGGGAGTACGCGCCCGATCGTCGTCAACCATGCCAACTCCTCTTACCCGCAAACAGGTTTGCATCATAAACCTGATGGCGGCGCAAACTCAAAGCGAGGGCAAGAGGAACGGCTACCGCCGGGTCAGCGCCTCGGACTCCCACAGGTCGCGGTAGTACCCGGGCGCCGCCACCAGCTCGTCGTGCCGTCCGCGCTGGACGACGCGGCCCTCATCGAGCACCACGACCTCGTCCACCGACTCCAGGCCCTTGAGCCGATGGGTCACCAGCACGGTGGTGCGGTCGCGGATGACGTCCAGCAGGTCGGCCATCAGGCGGTCGGCGGTCTCCTCGTCGAGCGCCTCGGCGGGCTCGTCCAGCAGCAGCACGGGCGGGTCGTACAGCAGCGCCCTGGCCAGGGCCAGGCGCTGGAGCTGGCCGCCGGAGACGGTCCTGCCGTCCTCGCCGAGCTCGGCGTCCCAGCCGGTGCGCTCGACCCACGGGCCGAGCCTGGCCTCCCGCACGGCCGCCGTCAGCCGCTCGTCGCCGGCGTCCGGCCCGGCCAGGCGCAGGTTGTCGCGCAGGGTGGTGCGGAAGATGTACGGGTCCTGGGTGAGGCCGGTCATCAGCGTGCGGACGTCGTCGCCGGACAGGTCGCGCAGGTCGGTCCCATTGACGCGCACGCTTCCCGACTCGGGCTCGACCAGGCGCATCAGCGCGGCCAGCAGCGTGCTCTTGCCCGCCCCGCTCGGGCCCACGATCGCCACCCGGCGGCCCGGGGTCAGGCGCAGGGAGACGCCGTCGAGTGCGGGGCGCGCGGCGTCGGGGTGGCGGACGACGAGGTCGTCGACCTCGACCGTCAGCGGAGCCGACGGCACGGGCGCGGGCGCGGCCGGCTCGGTGACGGCCGGCGCGGCGGCGCGGACCTCGCGCAGCCGCCGGATCGCTGCGGTGATCCCGGCCATCCGCTCGCCCGCCGCCGCCAGCGGCAGCACCGGCTCGAACGACACCAGCGCGGTCAGCGCGAGCACCGCCGTCGCGACGGAGCCGGCGCCCGCCCCCTGGGCGAGCAGCACGATGGCCGCCACCGTCAGGCCCTGGGCCAGCGTCCCGACCGCCAGGGCGGCGGCGTGCACGCGCGACTGCCGGCGCTCCAGCGCGGCCAGCGCCTCGTCGGCGGCCAGCGCGCCGGACAGCGCCCGCTCGCCCGCGCCGTAGGCGGCCAGGTCGGCCGAGCCGTGCACGAGGTCGGCCACGCGGGCCGCCAGCGCGGCCCTGGCCGGCGCGATCCGGGCCGACCAGCGGCGCGCGGCGGCGGCGGTCGCGGCCGGCAGCAGGACGCCCGCCACCACGAGCCCGGCCACCAGCACCAGCGCGGTCAGCGGCAGCACGAACAGCCCGATGGCGACCGCGGCCAGCCCGGTCAGCAGCGCCGCGGCGGCCGGGAGCAGCGCGCGGACCAGCAGGTCCTGGACGGCCTCGGTGTCGTCCACCATGCGGCTGAGCAGGTCGGCGCCGCCGTGGCGGGGACGCTGGGGCGGGACGAGCGCCTGGTAGAGCCGCTCGCGGGTGCCGGCCTGGGCGCGCAGGGCCACGTCGTGGCCGGTGAGCCGTTCGGCGTAGCGGAAGACGCCCTTGCCGGTCGCGAACGCCCTGGTCGCCACGATGGCCACGCTCAGCGCGGCCAGGGACGGCTGCTGCGCGGCCCTGGTGATCAGCCAGGCGGCGGCCGCGATCAGCCCCAGCCCGGCCAGGTCGGCGGCCGCCCCGGCCAGCACGGCCCAGGCCAGGCGGGTGCCCATGCGCCGGTTCATCGCGCGCTCCCCTCGGGAAGGGAGACCGCGCTCTGCGGTTCCCGGTGACCGTCGCCGTCCGGGTGGGCCGGCGGCCGGTCGCGGGTGGTGTCGGAGACGACGCGGCCCTCGTGCACCCGCACGATCCGGTCGGCGAGGTCGATCATCGCGGGCCGGTGGGCGACGATGACGGCGGTGCGCCCCCGCGCCA
Source organism: Nonomuraea sp. NPDC050227 (assembly GCF_044459705.1). Taxonomy (NCBI): domain Bacteria; kingdom Bacillati; phylum Actinomycetota; class Actinomycetes; order Streptosporangiales; family Streptosporangiaceae; genus Nonomuraea; species Nonomuraea sp. NPDC050227. Next base: position 258,909 of record NZ_JBITJF010000013.1, read on the forward strand.
GCTGCGCGGTGGCGGCCACGACGGCTGCCTCGCTGCGGCCGTCGAGGCGGGCGGTGGGCTCGTCGAGCAGCAGCGCCGTGGCGTCCGGGCGGCAGAAGCCGCGGGCCAGCGCCACGCGCTGCCGCTGGCCGGCCGACAGGTTCGCGCCGCGCTCGCCGACCACGGTGTCGAAACCCTGGGGCAGGCCGTCCACGAAGTCGGCGTGCGCGGCGGCGGCCGCCCGCCGGACCTCCTCCAGGGTGGCGCCGGGCGCGCCCAGCCGGATGTTGTCGGCCACGGAGGTGGTGAACAGGTGGGGCCGCTGCGGCACGTACGCCAGGGCCGCCCGCCAGCTGTCCAGGTCCAGCTCGCGCAGGTCGGCGCCGTCGACCAGGACGCGTCCCTCGGACGGGCGCAGGAAGCCCAGGACCAGGTGGAGCAGGGTGCTCTTGCCGCCGCCGCTCTCGCCGACCAGCGCCACCCGCTCGCCGGGCGCGATGGTGAGCGTCACGTTCTCCAGGGCGGGCTCGTCCCTGCCGGGGTAGCGGACGGTCACGTTCTCCAGGCGGATCTCCGGCGCGCCCTGCCCGTCGTACGGGCGGGCCGGGCCGGACGGGTCGCCGGCGGCCTCGTCCAGGACGGCGAAGGCCGCGTCGGCGGCGGCCACCCCCTCCATGGAGGCGTGGAACCGGGTCCCCATGGCCCTCAGCGGCAGGTACGCCTCCGGCGCCAGCAGCAGCACCAGCAGCGCCGTCGTCAGGTCCAGCGAGCCGCCGAGCAGCCGCAGCCCGATCGGCACCGCCACCAGCGCCAGCGACAGCGACGCGCACAGCTCCAGCACCAGCGACGACAGGAACGCCACCCGCAAGGTGCGCATGGTCGCGCTGCGGTGGGCGTCGGCGACCTGCCGGATGACCGTGGCCTGGTAGCGGGCCCGCCCGAAGGCGCGCAGCGTGGGCAGCCCGCGCACCACGTCGAGGAAATGCCCGCCGAGCCGCGACAGGGCGTGGAACTGCCGCTCGGTGACGGCCTTGGTCGTCATGCCCACCAGCGCGCCGAAGACGGGGATCAGCGGCAGCGTCACCAGGACGATCACCGCGCTGCCCAGGTCGGCGGCGAACAGCCGGACCAGCACGGCCACCGGCACCACGGCCGCCACCGCGATCGAGGGCAGGTAGCCGGTCAGGTAGGCGTCGAGGCCGTCCAGGCCGCGGCCGGTCAGCGTGACCAGCTCGCCCGACCGGTGACCGGTCAGCCTGGACGGCCCCAGCTCGCCCAGGCGGGCCAGCAGCCGGTGGCGCAGCGCGGACTTCACGCCCGTCGCGGTGCGCCCGGCGAAGACGCCCTGCGTCCAGGCCAGCAGCGCCCGGACGCCCACGACGGCGGCGAGCGCCCCCAGCGCGGCGGCGGTGAAGCGGCCCGACAGCACGCCGGCCAGCAGCTCGGCCTGCGCGAGCACGAGCAGCCCGGCGAGCACGGCCGCGACCATGGTGACGGTCAGGTGGCGGCGCACCGAGCGCTCGGCCCGCATGAGCCGCAGAAGATCCTTATGCACGTGGCCTTCAGAAGAACGAGGGGAGCGGGATGGCGCCCTTACCTGGCCGGAAAGTCCGCCATACCCATACTTGCGCGCCCAGCATGATCGGCGCGAACGGCAACGCCATGACACTGAGCACATTCAACGTAGTCGCCGGCGCGCTGTGCTCCAGCAAGTACGGCATGGCCCCCGCCAGCAGGCCGATCGCGGGCAGCGCTGCCACCAGCCCGGACAGCAGCAGCGCCCGCCCCGACCGCACGGCCCCGAACGCTCCCGGCTCCCGCCAGGCCAGGAACGTCCACCCGTGGAAGGCGAACAGCAGCGTCACCAGCACGCCCAGCAGCACCCCGACCGGATTCACCGGCGAGGAGGCGAACCCGGTCGCGGCGGCGTGCAGCGCCATGCCCCACCCGAAGGACAACCCCAGCGACCCGAACGCGATCATCGCGTCCCAGAAGCCGCGCCACCTCGCGCCGTCCAGCCGCCGCCGGAACCACAGCCCGGCGTCGCGCACGATCCAGCTCAGCAGCATGGCCACCACCAGCGGGTACAGCCCGAACAGCACCTCGCCCTCCAGGCGTGGGTACACCCCGAACAGCGTCCCGGCCACCGCCACCAGCCACACCTCGTTGGCCAGCACGAACGGCGCCATCGCGGCCACCATGCGGTCGCGGTTGCCGCGCGTCCTGCCCAGCACCGGCAGCAGCAGGCCGACGCCGAGGTCGAAGCCCTCCAGGGCGAAGTACCCGGCCAGCAGCACCGCGAAGAACAGGAACCAGATCACTTCCATGTCAGCACTCCTAGTAGCTCAGCGCCGGGGCGGGCTCGGCGCCGGCCGGGACCGCCCCGAGGTCGAGGTCGCGCGGGCCGCGCCGGACGACCCGGGCGATGAGGACGTAGTCGACGACCGCCAGCAGCCCCAGCACGCCGGCGAACCCGATCAGCGAGGCCGTGACCATGCCCGAGGTCAGGCCGGGCGTCAGGGCGTCGGCCACGGTGAGCTTGTGCCAGACCATCCACGGCTGGCGGCCGATCTCCCTCGCCATCCAGCCCAGGATGGCCAGCGCGAACGGCACCGGGGTCATCACGATCAGCACGAGGTGCGTCCACCGCCAGCGCGGCAGCCAGTAGATGAGCGGCAGGAGCACGAACAGCAGCACGAACGCCAGGAGCTGGCCGATCTCGATCATGAGCCCGAGCGGCACCCCGGCGCCCGCGTCGCCGTCGAACTTGCCCTCCTGGACGCCGCCGAACTGCGCGTACCCGAAGCCCAGGGCCAGGAAGGCACCGACCGCCGCCACGCCGACCCCCGTGCGCAGCGACTTGGTGAAGAACAGCGTCTCGCGGGTGCGCCGCCGCAGCTGGTACGCGCTGGCCCCGGCCAGCACCAGGCCGCCGGTCAGCAGCCCCGCGCCGATGACGTGGGGGAAGGAGAAGACCAGCGTCTTGTTGGTGAGCAGGGCGCCGAAGTCGACCAGCTCCAGCCGGCCGTTCCTGACCACCGAGCCGGCCGGGTTCTGCAGGAAGGAGTTGGCGACCATGATGAAGAACGCGCTGGCGTACGCGGTCAGCGTCACCAGCCAGATGCAGGCCAGGTGCAGCCACTTGGGCAGCCGCCCCCACCCGAAGATCCACAGACCCAGGAACGTGGACTCCAGGAAGAAGGCCACCAGCGTCTCCATGGCCAGCGGCGCGCCGAACACGTCTCCGGCGTAGTGGGACAGCCCGCTCCACGACAGCCCGAACTGGAACTCCATCACCAGGCCGGTGACGATGCCCAGGGCGTAGTTGATGACGTAGATCTGCCCCCAGAACCGCGTCATGCCGCCGTGCAGCGCGCTGCCGGAGAGCACGTGGCGGGTGTGCATGAGCGCCACGACCGGCGCCAGCCCGAGCGTGAGCACGACGAACAGGAAGTGCAGGCTTCCCGTCACGGCGAACTGCGTGCGGGCGAGTTCGAGTACGTCCATTCGATCGACTCCGTTGTTGTGTCTACCTACATATAGGCAGCCTACATGTAGACTGGCTACATGGCGAACGGTTGTCTAGGATCAGGAGCATGAATCCAGACGCGCTGCGCGGGCACATGGACGCGTTGCTGCTCTCGGTGCTGGAGCGGGAGCCGCTGCACGGCTACGCGATCATCGAGGCGCTCCAGGAGCGCAGCGGGGGCGCGCTGAGCGTGCCCACCGGCACCGTCTATCCGGCGCTGCGGCGGCTGGAGCGGGTCGGCTACCTGGCCAGCGAGTGGGCCACGGTGGGCGGGCGCAAGCGGCGCACGTACCGGCTGACCGACCCGGGCAGGAAGCAGCTAGAAGGGGAGCGGTCGGCCTGGCGGGAGTTCACCAGCGTGATCGGCGGCGTGCTCCAGGCCGACACCCGGGCCGACGTACGGGCCGACGCGCGGGCCTCAGGCTGACGGGGCGGCGGTGGGTCGGCGGGTGCGGCTGACCCGCAGGCAGCGCGTGGCGCCGTAGATCTGCAGACCCCAGAACGCGGTCGTGACCAGGTTCGCCAGGAACGCGGGCAGGTAGCCGGTCATCGTGCCCGGCCCGGGCGGGCTGTAGGACAGCACGAGGCTCATGGCGCCACCGAGCGGCAGCATGCCCCACACGACGATGCCCAGCGACCTGGTCACCAGGTGCGGACGGCGGATCCAGCGCGCGCCCCGGCCCAGCGCCAGCAGGGCGAGGCCGCCGTACAGGCCGGTGGCGAGCTGGCAGATGTCGAGCAGCTTCGAGATCAGGTGGTACCAGGCCGGACGGCCCACCCACAGCGCCGGGTCGGCGGGGTAGGTGCGCCACACCATCGACCACATGAGCGCGGTCAGCGGGACGCTGATGAACAGCAGCAGGCCCAGCCGCCGCCCGGCCACGGCGGTCAGCTCGCTCTGGTAGCCGGGGGCGATCTCGGTGACTGGGCCGAACTCGGCGACCGCCAGCCGCTCGGCCTCGGCGCGGTCGAGGCCGTCGGCCTCCAGGGCGTCGGCGGTGTCGGACAGGCTGTCGCGGGCCTCGACGACCAGGTCGCGCTTCGCGCCGGACGGGCCGGAGAGCGCGCGATCGAGGTCGGCCACGTAGTCGTCGATCCGCATGATCCCAGTTTACGGAGTGAGCCGCCGATGGCCTATCAGGGAAGTCCCCGATATTTCACGCCGCGACTTGATATGTCGGAAAAATCCTACGTATAGTGTCCGACATGCTGATTTCCGGGATCCTCACCGTCACCGTGCCCGTCGCCGACCAGGCACGGGCGCTCGACTTCTACACCGGCGTGCTCGACTTCGAGGTGCGCACCGACAACCCGTTCCCCATGGGCCGCTGGCTCACCGTCGCCCCCAAGGGTGCGGCGACCACGCTCCTGCTGGCCTCCTGGTTCCCCGACATGGCCCCCGTCGGCGGACTCGTGGTGGCCGCGCCCGACCTCGACGCGCTGGCCGCCCGGCTCGCCGCGCACGACGTCGCCTTCGAGGGGCCGAGCGAGCAGGCGTGGGGACGCCAGCTCCTCTTCCAGGACCCCTTCGGCAACGGGTTCGTGGTCAGCCAGGCATGACCGCCGACCACGTCTTCACCGCGCTGGCCAGCCCGGCCCGGCGCGAACTGCTGCGCCTGCTGCTCCAGGAGGGCCCCCAGCCCGCCGGACGGCTGGCAGAGCGCTTCGACATGAGCCGGCCCAGCGTCTCGGAGCATCTCAAGGTGCTCAAGGACGCCGGGCTCGTGGCCGAGGCCCGCAAGGGGCGCGAACGGCACTACCAGCTGGAGGCCGAGCCGCTCATGGAGATCCGCGACTGGCTCACCCCGTACGAGAGGTTCTGGCGCGAGAAGCTGACCGGCCTGTCCGCACTGCTCGACGAGATGGAGGAAGAGGATGGCTGAGGACCGGACCGCGATCAGGCTGGACGAGTTCCTCAAGCACCCGCCGGCCAAGGTGTGGCGGGCGCTGACCGACCCCGAGCTGATGGCCCGCTGGCTGATGCCCAACGACTTCCGGCTGGAGGTGGGCCACCGGTTCACCTTCACCACCCAGCCCAGGAAGGCGGTGGGGTTCGACGGCACGGTCCACTGCCGGGTGCTGGAGTTCGAGGAGGAGAAGCTGCTGCGGATCAGCTGGAGCGACCGCAAGCAGGCCGACTGGACGGTCACCTGGCGGCTGGTGCCGGAGGGCCGGGGGACCCGGCTGTTCCTCGACCACGAGGGCTTCGACCCCGACGACCCCACCCAGCAGCTCTCCCGCCGGATCATGGGCGGCGGCTGGCCCCGGCACTTCGCCGTCATCGGCGACCTGGCCGCCGCCCTCTGAGCCGGGCTCCTACATGGCCGGGAGCTCGCGGGTCAGGCGCGAGCTCCACGGGCACCAGTGGCCGCCCGGCAGGAACGCGCCGCCCGCCTCGTCGAGGTGCTCCTCCACGTACGTCATGCTCGCGTCGCAGACCTCGATGGCCATGTCGAAGAAATTGATCGTCTCGGGCTGCAGGTGGTAGCTCCACCGGGCGTTGTAGGCGACGGGCCGCTTGACGATGCGGCCGTGCACGTGCGGCCGCTCGTCGGTGGCGCCGGACAACAGGTCGCGGGCGTGCCGGATGGAGGCGGGGTCGGTGAGCTGCATGACGAACCGGGACCGGCCGTCGGTGTCGGTGAACTCGAAGTACGCCTCTCCGGCCGCCTGGGCCGGGACGGCTCCCGCCGCGGCGAGCAGGACGACGGACGCCAGCACAGCGCTGATCTTGGTGACGATGCGGGGCACGGGGGACACCTCCGAAACTGTCGGCCGCACTCTGCGGCCCGTCACTCAAAGTAATCGAGTGAATGCGCAAAGTCACTAGGACGGAAGCCGGAGATGGGCCATGACCTGCGCGGCCACCTCCTGCGGCGGCCGGCCGTCGGTGTCCAGGCGCACGTCGCCCGCCCCCGCCCGGTCGAGGGCGGCGGCCTCCCGCGCCGCCCGCCCGGCCACGGCCCGCAGGGCGTCCGGGCCGAGCCCCCGCAGCTCGTCGCCGGGCATCGCCGGGCCGCCTCCCCGGCCGCGCAGCAGCACGCGTTCCAGCAGCGTGGCGGGGGAGGCGTGCAGCCGGAACACGGTCGGGGTCAGGCCGGGGAGCAGGGTGGTGCAGGCGCGGACGGTCTCGTCGGAGTCCGCTCCGCCGGAGACGACCAGGCATCCGGCCCCGGCCGCCCGGTACCCGTCCCACAGCGCGGCCAGGCCGTGCGCCCTGAGCCGGCGGCTCTCCTCCTCGGTGGACGGGCGCAGCGCGGCGATCTGCCGCAGATCGACGTAGGCGGCCCGGACGCCCAACCGGTGGACGCGGCTGAAGACCTCGTAGCCGACCGTCGACTTCCCCGCCGCCGTCGCCCCCGAGAACCACACCAGGGGAACCGGCACGCCGGAACCGACACCCCCGCCCGGATCGGCCGGGGCGGGCGCCGGCTCGGTGGCGGGGACGGGCGGCGGCCAGCCGCCCAGCCGGTCGAGCACCAGCCGGGCCGTCTCGGCCACCGTCCGGCCGCCGGTGTCCACGCACAGGTCGGCGTACCGGCTGCGGTCCTGCTCGACGGCCTCGGCCACGGCCGCCTCCACCAGGTCCGGACGCCAGCCCCGCCCCAGGAACCGCTCCCGCAGCTCCGCGTGCGGCACCCGCAACCGGCACACGGTGAACGCCGCGCCGGGCAGCAGCGCGGTGTACTCGCCGACCTCCTCGGGCGTGTCCACGAACCCGGCCAGCACCAGGCAGCGCATCCCCGCGCGCCGGAACCCGGGCCACAGGGCCGCCAGGTTGCGCGCCCGCAGGCGATGCGTGCCGCCCTCCGGCGCCGGATGGCACAGGGCGATCTGGTCGGCGTCGAGGAACGCCGTCTTGACGCCGCTGCGGCCCAGCCGGTCGAAGATCTCCCACCCGGCCGAGGACTTCCCGGCGCCCGTGGGGCCCGTCAACCAGAGCAGCGGCAGCGGATCGGTACTCACCGGCGCGACCCTAGCGAGCCCGGTCCGCCGCCTGCCACCGCATTTCCGCCCGCCCGCCCGTCGGCGGGCGGACGGCTCGGCCCGGCTACTGGTGGAGGACCGGGTTGTGGTGGACCGCCTGGCGGGCCGCGTGCGAGGTGGAGCTCCACAACACCGCCGCCGCGGTCAGCGCCGCCAGCAGCGTGCACCAGGCCACCGCGCGTCCGAGCCGCATGCCGTACCCCCACAGCAGCCACGACAGCGACAGCCACCAGTGCTCACCGGCCCGGCGGCGCATCTCCATGGCGGCGAAGGCGAAGTCCGCCGAGGTGTCGCGGTCCTCGATCCGGCCGCGCAGCTCGGCGTAGAGGGCGGCCAGCAGGTCGGGGGTGGTGGGCGAGCCGCCGGAGGCGTCCCAGCCGCGCAGGGCGTGCTCGTCGGCCAGCGCGCTGCGCCGCGAGATCCAGCGCAGCATCGGACGGCGCAGGCTGACCCGCACGCCGCGCGGCGTGAGCGCGAACGTGCAGTTCCTGACCCGCACCCCGGCCGGGTGCGTGAGCCCGGCGAAGCCGCAGCCCGACAGGTCGAGGCCGGTCAGCGTGAGGCTGGCGGCGTCCACCTGGCGCAGCGAGCTCAGCATCGACAGGCCCTTGCCGGTCACCGAGGCGGGCCCGTGCAGCACGGCGCCCTCCAGGTCGGCGCTGGAGTCGGTCAGCCGCACGGTGGCGGCCCCGAAGACCTCGGCCCGCCGCAGGTCCACCCCGCAGCGCGCGACCGTCACGTCGAGCAGGCCGTCGGCGCGGGCGCGCGCGGCCGAGAGCCTGCCGGAGGCCGACAGGTAGGCGTCCCCGGCGAAGTGGGCGTAGTCGAACCCCGCCTGCCCGCGCACCTTGCGGAAGGAGAGCGTCCGGCCGAACCTGGCCCCGCGGAACGTGGCGCCGGTGCCCAGGCGGGCGTCGTCGAAGGTGGCGTACCCGTCGAACCGGGCGCCCTCGCAGGAGAGCCCGTGCTCGAAGACGGCCTGGCCGAACAGCGCGTCGCGGGACATCACGGCCCGGTCGAGCGAGACGTGCCCCCGGACGCGTACGCCGTGGAAGGACAGCTCGCGCGTGAACCTGGCCGCCGCCAGCGACACGTTGCCCTCGAAACGGGCCCCGAAGAAGGAGGCGAGCCGCTCGAACCTGGCTCCGTCGAGCGACACGTCCCCGGCGAACGTCACGCCCGACAGCCTGACGTCGCCGGTGAACCTGGCCCGGTCGAGCCGGGCGCGGCCCGGTCTGCAACTCGTCGCCTCCAGGACCCGCGACAGCAGGTCGCCGTTGACGGTGGTGCCGCGGAGGTCGAGCAGCCTGCCGGGGGACAACCGGGCGAGGACGGCGGGCAGGTCCTCGGCCGGCAGATGCGCCAGGCACAGGCCGGACGGCTGTTGGGCGATTCCGGGGCAGGCAGCAGAAAACGCGCAGGTGACCCAGTCCATGCACTGGTCATACCCGCGTGCCGCCAATGTCAAGGTTCGATGATTTAATGTTCTATCCACTTTTGTGTGGAAATATGCGGTCAATAATCCCTCTAAAGTGCCGGTCATGCGCGTTTTATCCCGAGCAGCACTCGCTGCCCTTGTGGCGGGCGCCCTGACCGCCACCCCGGCCCTCGCCGACACGGCGGCGGCGCCCTGTGACACCCCGGCCGACCGCCGCGTCGCCGAGGTGCAGGGCAGCGGCGACACCGGCCCCCTGACCGGCCAGACCGTACGGGTCGAAGGCATCGTGACCGGCGACTTCCAGCGGACCGACCAGCTCAGCGGCTTCTTCCTCCAGGACCCGCGGCCGGACGCCGACCCCAGGACCTCCGAGGGCCTGTTCGTCTTCGCCCGCGAGTCCGTCAAGGACGTCAAGACCGGCGACCGCGTCCTGGTCACCGGCAAGGCCACCGAGTTCAACGGCTGGACCGAGCTGTCCCCGGTCACCGCCGTGGACGTCTGCGGCACCGGGAGCGTGGCGGCGCAGCCGTACACGCTGCCCCCGGCCGCGGACGGCCTGGAGGCCGTCGAGAACATGCTGCTCACCTTCCCGCAGCCGCTCACCGTGGACGACAACTACAACCTGGGCCGCTTCGGCGAGGTCACGGTGTCGGCGCACGGCCGGCTGTACCAGCCCACCGACCGGCCCGGCGTGGACCCCGCCGCCGACACGCGCCGCTCGCTGCTCATCGACGACGGCTCCAACCGGGAGAACCCGGCGACGCTGCCGCCCGTCACGCGGGCGGGCACCGTGGCCGCCGGCGTCACCGGCGTGCTCGGGTACGGCTTCGGCGAGTACCGCCTCCAGCCCACCCAGCCGATCGCCTACCTGGACGCCAACCCGCGCACGCCGCGCCCCTTCCCGGTGGTGGGCAACGTGAAGGTGGCCTCGTTCAACACCCTCAACTGGTTCACCACCATCGGCTCGCGCGGCGCGAGCAACGCCAACGAGCAGCAGCGGCAGCTCGCCAAGCTGGTGGCCGCGCTGAAGGGCCTGGACGCCGACGCGGTCGCCCTCATGGAGGTCGAGAACAACGGCCAGACCGCGCTGCAGGCGCTCGTGGACGCCGTCAACGCCGAGGTCGGCGCCGGCACGTACGCGGCCCTCAGCCACCCCCACCCCGGCACGGACCTCATCCAGGTCGGCCTGATCTACAAGCCGGGCAAGCTCACCCCGGTCGGCGAGACCAAAGCCTCCCAGGACCCGGTCTTCAGCCGTCCGCCGCTGATCCAGACCTTCCGCAGGAAGGGCGGCGGCCAGCCGTTCACCATGATCGTCAACCACCTCAAGTCCAAGGGCAGCTGCCCGGCCGACGGCCCCGACGCCGACCAGGGCGACGGCCAGAGCTGCTGGAACCCCACCCGCGTCAAGCAGGCGCAGGCGCTGCTCGGCATCATCGGCGACCAGGACCTGCCCAACCCGCTGGTGCTCGGCGACCTCAACGCCTACGGCGAGGAGGACCCGATCGACACGCTGGAGGCCGGCGGCCTGACCAGCCTCACCAAGCGGTTCGTGCCGCAGGCGCAGCGCTACAGCTACCTGTTCGACGGCCTGGCCGGCGAGCTCGACCACGCCTTCGCCGGCAAGCAGCTGCTCAAGCGGGTGACCAGCACCACCATCTGGCACATCAACTCCGACGAGCCGCGCATCCGCGACTACAACACCGAGTTCAACCCGCCCGGCCTCTACCAGCCGGACGCCTACCGCTCCTCCGACCACGACCCCCTGGTGATCGGCCTGACCCTGCCCGGCGGCCACTGACCCGTGCGGAAGGCGCGGCCCGCGGGCCGCGCCTTCCGGCGTCCCGGATCGCCCGCCGCAGCGGGGTTGCGGGCCCTCAGAGCATGGAATGCTGGTGGGGGGTACGTGGTTGACACGGTTGCAATTTCACCGAAGAGCGAGGAGCCACTTGTGGCGACCATCGAAGTAACAGAGAAGAACTTCAACGACATCGCCGACAAGGGCATCGTGCTGCTCGACTTCTGGGCGACGTGGTGCCCGCCGTGCAAGAAGTTCGGGCCGATCTTCGAAGCGGCCTCCGACAAGCACGACGACATCACCTTCGGCAAGATCGACACCGACGCCGAGCAGGCGCTCGCCCAGGGCTTCGACATCACCTCGATCCCCACGCTGATGGCCATCCGCGACGGCATCGTGGTCTTCGCCCAGGCCGGCGCGATCCCGGCCCCGGCCCTGGAGGACCTCATCCGCCAGGTCCGCGCCCTCGACATGGACGCGATCCGGGCCGAGCTCAGCGAGGAGCTGAAGAACGCCGAGCAGAACTGACCCCGGCGGGCCCCGCCGGCACGGCGGGGCCTTCGCGTCGCCCGGCCCGCGCCAGGGCGGCGGCCAGCGGGAACAGCGCGATCACCACGAGCGTGCCGGGCAGCCCGGCCAGGCGTGACAACGCACCCGCCACGCCCAGCCCGATCCCGCCGCCGACGAAGAACGTCAGGTTCAGCAGGCCCATCGCGCCGCCGCGCCGCTCCACCGGGAAGCTCGCCGACATCCGGGCCGTGATCACCACCTGGGCCAGCGAGAACGCCGGGAACCCGAGCGAGGCGGCCACCACCAGCAGCACCGCGGCCCACCCCGCCGGCCCGCCGTGCCCACCCGGCCCGCCGATGAGCGCTCCGGCGAGCCCCGCCGCGACCAGGCAGAGCGCGAACGCCGCGGCCACCGCGGGCAGCAGCCACGACCGGGTGCCCGCGATCCTGGCCAGCACCACGCCCACCAGCGCGCCCGGTAGCAGCCAGGCGCCGATCGCCGGCACGCTCCACCCGTGCACCCCGGCCAGGAGCTGCGGGGCGGCCCACATGGTGGCGAACAGGCCGCCGTACACGCCGACGCCGATCAGGGCGGCCCCGCGGAAGACGCGGTCGGCCGGCAGGTCTCGCGGGACGAACCCGCCCGCGACCGTACGGGTGCGCCGGACCAGCGCGGCCCCCGCGAGCACCGCCACCACCCCGGCCAGCGCCGCGACCGGCCAGGTCAGCCCCAGGTTGGCCGACTGGACGAGCACGAGGAACGCCGACACGCCCGCCGCCAGCAGGCCCGCGCCCACGACGTCCACCCGGCCGCCCGACCCCGCCCGCCGCGCCACCGGCAGGCAGAACGGCACCGCCACCAGCGCCAGCGCGGGCAGCGCGAGCGTGAGCCGCCACGACAACGCCTGGGTGACCAGCCCGCCGGCCAGCGTCGCGCCCGCCGAGAACACCGCCATCGCGCTGCCGAACCAGGCCAGCACCGCCTGACGGCGCTCCGGCTCGGCCGTCGCCGCCAGGTTCAGCGCGACCGCCGACAGCGCGCCCGACCCGGCCGCCAGCACCGCCCGCGCCGCCACGAGCGCGCCCAGCGACGGCGCCACCAGGCAGGCCAGCGCCCCGAGCGCCAGCACCGCCGAGCCGAGCAGCAGCGTGCGGCGCACCCCCCACGCGTCCGACAGACGCCCGAACAGCGCCGTCCCGATGCCCAGCGCCAGCGCGTGCGCGGTCAGCACCCACACCACCGCGCCAGGACGCGCCCCCAGTGCGGCGGCGACGTCCGGCAGGGCGACCCCGGCCGCCGTGACGCCGAACACGGCCGGGCCGAAGAGCGCGCCCAGCCTGATCCCGATCGATCCACTCCCGTTCATGCCGGCCAGTCCATCGCGGGAAGAGCGGGCGAACCAGGAGACGTTCTCCTGGACAGTCATCACCGATCATGATGAATGGAGACACAGTGGAGCTGCGGCAGCTCGCCTACTTCGTCGCCGTCGCCGACGAGGGCGGTTTCGGCCGGGCCGCCGAGCGGCTGCACATCGTGCAGCCCGCGGTCAGCCAGCAGGTGAGCAGGCTGGAACGCGAGCTGGGCGCCCGCCTGTTCGACCGGTCGACCCGGCACGTGCGGCTGACTGAGGCGGGGGAGCGGCTGCTGCCCGAGGCCCGCGAGGTGCTCGCCGCGGCCGAACGGGCCCGCCGCGCGGTCACCGGCCATCTGGCCGAGGCCACCCTGCGGCTCGGCGTGTCCGCCGCGCCCGGCACCCGCCTGTACCCGATGCTCGACCGGCTCGACCCCGGCCTGCGGGTCCGGCTCGCCAAACAGGGGCTGGCCGAGCGGCTGGCGGCGGTGCGCTCCGGCGACCTGGACGCCGCGCTGGTGCGTCTGGTGGACGCCGCGCCCGGCCTGGAGTTCTTCCCCGCCTGGACCGAGCCGCTGGTCGTGGCCCTGCCCGCCGCCCATCCGCTGGCCGGCTCCGGCACGCTCAGCCTCGCCCAGCTGGGCGACCTGCCCGTACGGCTCGCCCCCCGCGAGCGCAACCCGCCCTTCCACGACCTGGTCACCGGGGCCCTGGCGCGGGCGGGCGTGGACCCGCCGCGCGGCCCGGCCTTCACCGGCCTGCACGACACGCTCATCGACCTGGCCTCGGGCCCGCCGTCGTGGACGCTGTTCTACCCGGTCTTCGACGAGCTGCCGCCGATCCGCGGCGTGGCCTACGCCGGCCTGGACGAGCCCGAGGTGCGCACCTACCTCGCCGTGCCGGCCGGGCCGCCGACGGCCCGGGTGCGGCAGCTCCTGGCGGCCCTGCCCTGACCGCGCCCCTCACCGGGCCCCTCATCGCGGCCCTCACCGGGGGCCGCGATCCGGGTGTGCGTCAGGGCTTGCGGGCGACGCCGACGTAGCCGACGTCGGTGCCGTTCGTCAGGGCGGGCGGCTCGGTGGGACGCCAGTCCTGGGGGAAGACCAGGCCGGGGTCGGCCAGCTCGTAGCCCTCGAAGAAGGTCAGGATCTCCTTGTCGGTCCGCAGGCTCAGCGCGGCCGTGGCCTGGTTGTAGACCTCCAGCGCCTGCGGGGTGGTGTCGGGCCTGGCGTCGATGGCATGGCTGATCACCAGGTGACTGCCGGGGGCGCTGACCTCGCGCAGCCGGGCCACGATGGGGTGAGCCTGCTCGTCGGGGATGAAGTGCAGGATCGCCAGCATGAGGAAGGCCACCGGCTGGTCGAAGTCGACCAGCGCGCCCAACTTGTCCAGCAGGGTGTCCACCTCGCGGATGTCGGCCTGCAGGATGTCGACGTTGTCCGTACGGGCCAGCAGCGCCCGGCCGTGGACGCACACCACCGAGTCGTAGTCGACGTAGACCACGCGGGCCTCGGGCGCGATCTCGTGCGTGTTGCCCTGGGTCGGCAGCCCGGCGCCCAGGTCGACGATCTGCCGTACGCCCGAGTCCACCAGATGCCGCACGGCCCGCTGCAGGAACGCCCGGTTGGCGCGGGCGGCCTCCTTGGTGTTGGGGAACACCTTGAGGATCTGCTCCGCCGCGGCGCGGTCGGCCGCGAAGTTGTCCTTGCCGTCGAGGTAGTAGTCGTACATCCGCGCGACGTTGGGGACGTTGGGGTCGACCCCCTCGGGGGCACTGTCCACGATTTCTCCCGAAATTTCGGTCCTTCGGGTGATCATAGCCTCGCCGACCACGCCCGCACTGGAATTCGGTTCGGTTGTCCGCGCGGCGCGTCACGAACACGCGCCGCGCGGAACCGGCTCAGCCGCGGTACAGCTCGGCCACGCGGAAGGCGAGGTCGAGGGACTGGCCGCGGTTGAGCCGCGGGTCGCAGGCCGTCTCGTAGCGGGTGCCGAGGTCGCCCTCGACGATCTCGTGGCCGCCGCCCACGCACTCGGTGACGTCGTCGCCGGTGAACTCGATGTGGATGCCGCCCGGGTGGGTGCCGAGCGCGCGGTGGACCTCGAAGAACCCGGCCACCTCGTCGAGCACGTCGTCGAAGTGGCGCGTCTTGTGCCCGCTCGGCGCCTCGAAGGTGTTGCCGTGCATCGGGTCGCAGATCCAGGCCACCTGGGCGCCGGCGGCCGTGACCTCCTTGACCAGGGTGGGCAGGTGCTCGCGGATCTTGGACGCGCCCATCCGGGTGATGAACGTGAGCCGGCCGGGCTCGTTGTCCGGGTTGAGCTTCTCGATCAGCGCGAGCGCCTCCTCCGGCGAGGTCGTCGGCCCGAGCTTGACGCCGATCGGGTTGCGGATGCCGGCGAAGAAGTCGACGTGCGCGCCGTCGAGCTGACGGGTGCGCTCGCCGATCCAGACCATGTGCGCCGAGACGTCGTAGGGCAGGCCGGTGCGCGAGTCGATGCGGGTGAGCGCCCGGTCGTAGTCGAGGATGAGCGCCTCGTGGGAGGAGTAGAACTCGACCGTGTGGAACTCCTCGGGCTCGGCCCCGCAGGCCCGCATGAAGGCCAGCGCCTGGTCGATCTCGCGGGCCAGCTGCTCGTAGCGGCGCCCGGCGGGCGACTCGGCCACGAAGTCCTGGTTCCAGGCGTGCACCTGGCGCAGGTCGGCGTAGCCGCCCTTGGTGAAGGCGCGCGCCAGGTTGAGCGTCACCGCCGAGGAGTGGTACGCCTTGAGCAGCCGCCACGGGTCGGGCTCGCGCGACTCGGGGGTGAACTCGAACCCGTTGACCATGTCGCCCCGGTAGGCCGGCAGCTCCACGCCGTCGCGGATCTCGGTGCCCTTCGACCGCGGCTTGGCGAACTGGCCCGCCACCCGGCCGATCTTCACGACCGGCACCTTCGCCGCGTAGGTCAGCACGATCGCCATCTGCAGCAACGTCTTGAGCTTGTTGCGCACGTTGTCGGCGGTCGCGCCGGAGAAGGTCTCGGCGCAGTCGCCGCCCTGCAGGACGAACGCCTCTCCGCGCGAGACGGCCGCCAGCTGCCTCTTGAGCTGGTCGCACTCGCCGGCGAAGACGAGCGGGGGCAGGCCGCCGAGCTCGGCGACGACCTTGTCGAGCTCACCGCGATCGGGCCAGTCGGGCTGCTGGGCCGCGGGGAGGGCTCGCCAGGAATCGAGATCCACGAGATTGCTGCTCACGAGATACGAGGGTATTCCACTGACCCGGCCCCACCGACCCTCTTGTCCACGTTGTGAGAATGCATTTATCAGCTTTCGGGAGACTTCACATGCTCAGGCAGCACCCCGAGGCCGATGAAACGCCGCGGCAGCCGGTTGAACAGCGGAATTCTGGTGAGGTCACGCGGCATCCTGGACGCGTCGAACCGCCGCCCCAGCGCCGGCGTGATCACCTGGTTCTGCACCAGGCGCTGGGCCGCCTGGGTGACCCGCGTGGGCAGCATGCGCCGTCGTTGCAGCCGGTGCAGGACGGACTCCGGGATCGGCAGGCCCGCGGCGAGCGGCGCGGCCAGCAGGTTGGCGGCGGCCACCGCGTCCTGGACGGCCAGGTTGATGCCCACCCCGAACACCGGCGACATGGCGTGCGCGGCGTCCCCGATGCACAGGAACCCCGGGCGGTGCCAGCGGCGCAGCCGGTTGAGCGCGACCGTGAGCACGCTGACGTCGTCGAAGCCCTCGATCTGCCCGACCCGGTCGGCCAGGTACGGCAGCAGCGTGGCCACCGGGCGCCTGAGGGCGTCGATGCCCTGCCCGGTCAGCCGCCCGAAGCCGCCCTTGGGGATCAGGTAGGCGAGCTGCCAGTAGGTCTCCCGGTTGATGGCGACCATCATGTGGCCGCTGGAGATGCGCAGGAACGTGTCGTCGGGGTCGTCGTCGTGCCGGGGCAGGCGGAACCAGACCACGTCCATCGGCGCGTGCAGGTCCTGCGGGACCAGGCCGGCGCGGGCGCGCAGCGCCGAGTGCCGCCCGTCGGCCGCCACGGTCAGCGTGGCCCGCAGCTCGTGCTCGCCGGACGGGTCGCGGTAACGCACCCCGCGCACGGCCCCGCCCTCGCGGATCAGGTCGTGGCCCTCGGCGTTCATCAGCAGCCGGAAGTTCGGGTACGCGCTCGCGGCCGTGGTGACCAGCTTGAGGAAGTCCCACTGGGGCACGAACGCGATGTAGTCGTAGCCGCCCGGCAGGCCGCGCAGGCTGGCGAGCCTGATGTCGCCGGTGTCGGTCACCAGCCGCAGCTCGTGGGCCTTGCGGTGGGGCAGCTTCAGGAAGTCCTCCGCCAGGCCGAGCTCGGCCAGCACGCGCAGGGTGGAGGGGTGGATCGTGTCGCCGCGGAAGTCACGCAGGAAGTCGGCGTGCTTCTCCAGCAGCGTGACCTCGACGCCGGCCCTGGCCAGCAGCAGTCCGAGCACGGCCCCGGCGGGACCGCCTCCGGCTATCACACAAGTCATAATTCATCACCCAATGAGATTGTGTCACGTCCCCGGAAATGAGCAAGCCCCCGCGCCCCTCCGACGTGCCGGAGGGGCGGTGGGAGGGGGTGGGGTCAGGAGGGCAGGGGCGGGCGGCCGTAGCGGGCGGTCCAGGCGGTGTAGACCGGGCTGCGGGCCGCCACGGCGGCATGGGCCGCCCGGGCGCTCTCCAGCAGCGCCGGCGCGTGCGCGGCGAACGACGACCGCCAGATGAGCACCTGACGCATCCACAGCGGGTTCCCGCGCAGCGGCAGCACCGACACCCGCTCGCCCGGGTCGTAGAGCGCCTGGCAGGCCGACACCGCGTGCCCGGCCGCGATCAGCTCCCGCCGCACCCCGGCCTCCACGAGCTGGTACCGCCCGCGCGGCGTGAACCCGGCCCGCCGGCACGCCTCCAGCAGGTGCTCCGGCCAGCCCATCCCGTCGGGCGGCGGCAGCACCCACGGCTCGCCCGCCAGCTCGGCCAGCTCCACCTCGGCACGCCCGGCCAGCGGATGGGCGGCGGGCAGCGCCACGAACACCGGCTCGACCGCCACCACGCCCATCCCCATGGCCGGGCCGAGCCGCAGCTCGTGGTCGGGGTAGTCGGCCACCAGCGCCACGTCGAGCCGCCCGTTGGCCACCATGTCCACCAGCACCCGGACGTAGTGCTCGGTCTGCAGCGTGATCCGGGCCTCGGGCAGCGCGCCCGCCAGGTTCGCGACGAGGGGCACCACGACGGGGTTCTCGAAGCCGCCCACCCGGATCGCCTGCCCGGCCAGCTCGTACGGCCCCGCCGCCAGCAGGTCGTCCACCCCGGCGAGCACCACCCGCGCCCTGGCCAGCACGAACTCCCCGAACGCGGTGGCCGCCACGCCGCGGTGGTCGCGGGTGAAGACCGCCCCGCCGAGCAGGCGCTCGATCCGGCCGAGCTGGGCGGTGAGCGCGGGCTGGGAGACGCCGAGCGCCGCCGCGGCCCTGGTCACACTGCCGTGGTCGGCGATGGCGCGCAGCGTCCTGAGATGTCTCAGTTCGAGCTGCATCCCGCAGAAGCTATCACTCCGGAGTTATGCCCTTATGGGATGAGACTGCCGGATCCATCGGGCCGATAGTGCATGACATGCGTAGATTCGCGGCCCTGGTACTGGCCGCCGCCGTCCTACATGTCCCATCCGCCCATGCGTCGGCGGCCGCCGACGGGCCCGGCGCGGCCACGGTCGTGCCGGTCCAGGTCACCGGCGCCCCGGCCAAGCGGTTCAACCTGATCGTCATGGGCGACGGCTACACCGAGGCCGAGCAGGCGAAGTTCCGGGCCGACGTGGACCGGCACCTCAACGTGATGTGGTCGATCGAGCCGTTCAAGACCTACCGCGACTACATCAACGTCTACCGGATCGACATCGTCTCGGGCGAGTCCGGCGTGAGCTGCGACCCCGGCCTGGACGCGCCCCGCCGTACCACCCCGCTGAGCATGGGCTTCTGGGGCGGCTGCAACCCCGGCAGCGTGCAGCGACTGATCACCATGGACAACTCCGCCGCCACCCGGTTCGCGAACCTGGTCACCGGGACGACGTCGGGCAACCGGCAGATCCTCGCCCTGGCCAACAGCGGCACCTACGGCGGCGCGGGCGGCAGCTACGCCACCGCCTCGGGCAGCAACTCCATGTCCGCCCTGATCAGCCCGCACGAGCTCGGCCACTCCCTGGGCGGCCTGCAGGACGAGTACGACTACTACCAGCGCGGCGTCCCCGGCGGGACCTACGGCGGCTCCGAGCCCTCCAGCGCGCACCACAGCCTGCTGACCGAGCAGCAGATGCTCGACCAGCGCCGGAAGTGGTGGCGGTGGCTGGGCGAGGACAGCGAGTCCGGCGGCCCGATCGCCCGCTACGAGGGCGGCCTGTACTACACGAGCGGCGTGTGGCGGCCGAGCAGGCACTCCATGATGAAGACCCTCGGCTACTACTTCGACCAGGTCAGCCGCGAGGTCATGACCCAGCGCATCACCGCCAAGACCACGCTGATCCAGGACTCCACGCCCACCGCCGCGCCCGTCGGGGCCGACCGGGTGCTCTGGGTCGAGCCGATGCGCCCGGCCGGGCACTCGCTGACCACCACCTGGGCCGTGGACGGCAAGAACCTGCCCGGCGACGCCGACGTCCTCGACCTGCGCACGCTGGGCCTGGCCGCGGGCACGCACACGGTCACGGCCACGGTCGCCGACCCCACGGAGTTCGTCCGGGACCCGGCGATCCGGACCGCCATGAGCCGGACCCGCACCTGGACGGTGGACACCACGCTCACCACGCCGCCCGACGGCGTCCAGGCCGCCGTCGTGTCGTCCACGCCGACGGACCGCCCGGCCGGGCGCGAGGCCGTCGTGTACGTCGAGACCACCCACCCGGCGGCGTCCGTCCCCGCCGTCGCCTGGGCGCTGGACGGCCGGCCGGCGGGCACCGGCACCGAGTTCGACCTGGGCGCGGCCGACCTGGCGCCCGGCTCCCACACCCTCACCGCCACCCTCGGCGCCACCACGCTGACCTGGCAGGTCGACGCCGCCGCGCCCACCACCGGGTACGAGCTGTCCGAGCCGCTCGCCCGCTCCGGCGACACCTACGTCTACAACGGCCCGTTCACGATGAAGCTCACCGGCGACGACGACCGCGACGGCTACGTGGTCTCGGAGTCCCGGGTGGACGGCGACGGCTGGTTCAACTACTTCGGCTGGCCCACCTCCTCCGAGCTGCCCTGGACGTTCACCGAGCAGGGCACCGTCATCGACTCCCTGGTCTACGGCAAGCTGCCGCGCGGCCGGCACACCGTCGAGTACCGCTCGATCGACGCCGCCGGCAACTACGGGCAGGCCAAGAGCTTCACCGTCACCACCATCGCCCCGCCGCCCGCCTGCGACCGCACGGTCACCGGCGCGCACCGGGGCCCGCTCACCGTGGCCGACGGCGTCACCTGCCTTAAGGACGCCGAGGTCACCGGCCCGGTCACGGTCAAGGCCGGCGCCTCGCTGGTGACCGACGGCGGCCGGATCAGCGGCACGCTCACCGCCGCCGGGCCCGCCGCCGTGCACCTGATCAGGACGCGCGTGGACGGCGCGCTCAGCGTCACCGGCGCGGGCCGGCTCACGGTCGTGGGCGCCGAGCTGCGCGGCGCGGCCGTGCTCACCGGCAACACCGCGCCGATCCTGTCGGGCGTCACGGTCAAGGGCGCGCTCGCCTGCACCGGCAACACCCCCGGGCCGGCCGACCTCGGCGTGCCGAACCAGGTGAACGGCGCGGGCGGCGGTCAGTGCGGCAAGCTGTCAGCGGGCGTCAAGGGGAAGCCGTACGAGGCGGTCCAGGACGTCCGTCAGTGAGCTGACGGCCAGATCGCGGACCCTGGCGTACTCGGACTCCGGGTACTGCCGGGGTCCGTTCTCCACCAGCAGGATCAGGTAGAGGTAGGCGCGGTACAGATCCAGCCGGACGCGCGCCGAGGAGGTCAGCTCCAGCGGCGTCACCTCGCGGTAGCCGGCCAGCAGCGGGTCGTCCTCGCGCAGCTCGTCGAAGATCGTCGGGGTGACGAACTCGGCGATCGGGTCGCCCCAGAACGCCCGCTCGTGGTCGATGATCGCCTGGATGCGCGGCTCGCCGGTCAGGTCGAGGAACACGTTCCCGGCCCACACGTCGAAGTGCACCAGGCACGGCGTGGTCACCTCGTCCAGCACCGGCGCGGCCCGCTCGAAGACCGCCATGATCTCGGCGGCCGGGCGGGGCAGCGGCGCCGGGTAGCGCTCGGTGTCGGCCAGCAGCGCGCCCGCCATGGCCAGGAACGCCTCCCGCCAGGTCGAGCCGACGATCCCGGCGTGCGGGTAGCCGAACACCTCGCCGGTCACCGCGTTGAAGGCGGCCAGATGGCGGCCGAGCTCCCGGCGCAGCGCCTGCTCGCCCTCGGGCTTGACGTCGTTCCAGGAGACGCCGTCGAGCGCGGTCAGCATCAGGTAGTCGCCGCCGAGCACCGGGTCGTCGAACCCGGCCACCAGCAGCTCGGCCATCGGCACGCCCGCCGCGGCGGCCAGCTCGTAGGCGGCGGCCTCCATGCGCAGCAGGTTGCGCTCGTAGCTGAGCTGGTCAAGGTCGGGCGAGGGGGAGAGCTTGAGCACCACCTCGCGGCCGTCCTCCAGGGTCAGCCGCCACACGGCGTTGGCGTAGCCGTCGGTCAGCTCGACGGCCGTGAAGACACCGGCCCCCACGGCCCGTCTGGCCAGCGCGTCGAGCTCGGCGGGCGATAAGCGGCGCTTGGTCCTGCTGTCCACGCGAGGCCCCTTCCGGGTTCAGGCGACGCTGATCGTCCAGCTCGCCACGTGTTCGTCGCCCGGCCGCAGTACGACCAGGTCGGTGCCGGAGTTGAAGGCGTCGGGCGGGCAGGTCATCGGCTCGACCGCGACGCCCTCGTAGCCGAGCTGCCGGCTCGTGCAGACCTGCACCCAGGGCAGCACCGCCGGGTCCCAGGCGAGCCGCACCCCGCCGACCCGCACCTCGCCGCGGTCGAGCCCGGTGAAGGCGTGGTCGATCACGGTGTCGCCGACCGGGCGCGGCTTCCTGAAGTCGTACGGGGTGCCGGCGACGTCGGCCAGGCCGGCCGGCAGCAGCCGGTCGTCGGTCGTCAGGTAGCGGGCGGCGGGCAGCTCCAGCTCCTCACCCAGCAGCCACGGGTGGGGCCCGCAGCCGTAGGGGGCGTCGGCCTCGCCGGTGTTGCGGGCCGTGACCGTCGTGGTCAGGCCGCCCGCGTCGAGCCGGTGCTCGGCCGACAGCGCCAGCGTGAACGGGTAACCGGGCGCCTCGGCCAGCTCGTACGTCAGGCGCGCCCGATCGGCCCCGGCCTCGGCCACCTTCCAGTCGACGACGGCGACCAGGCCGTGCAGCGCGTGACCGCGGTCGGGCTCGGTCACCTCAAGCCGGTGCGAGCGGCCCTGGAAGGCGTAGCGGGCGCCGCCCACCCGGTTGGGCCAGGGGGCCAGGACGGTGCCCGCGAAGTAGGGGACCGGGCCCTGCTCGGGCCAGGTCGTCACCAGGTCGCGCCCGCCGTGCCGGAGCGTTCTGAGCGCGGCGCCGCGCGAGCTGATCTGCGCGGTGTAGCCGCCGCCTTCGAGCTGGGGCACGGGAGAAGGTCCTTTCGTCGGGCGTGCGAGCGAGCCGGGCCAGGATAACGCCTGGTCAGGCAGACTCTCGGCGTACCAGGTGCGTGTCGAGGATCACCACGGGCTGGCGCAGCTCCTCGCCGTTGATGCGGGCCACGAGGAGCTGGGCCATCTGGCGGCCCATGGCCTCCGTGGGCTGGTGGACGGTGGTCAGCGGCGGATCGGCGTGCAGCGCGGCCTTGGAGTCGTCGAAGCCGATCACGGCGACGTCGCCCGGGATGGCCTTGCCCGCGGCCTTGAGCACGCGCATCGCGCCCAGGGCCATCGGGTCGGAGGCGGCGAAGACGGCGTCGAGATCGGGATGGCTCTCCAGCAGCTCCTGCATGGCGGTGGCGCCGCTCTCCTCGGAGAAGTCGCCGAAGGCCACGATCTCCGGCAGCCCCGAGGGCAGCAGAGCGTCGCGGTAGCCGGCCAGACGGTCGACGCCCACGCCCATGTCCTGGGGGCCGGCGATCGTGGCGATCGCGCCCCGGCCGAGGCCCAGCAGGTGTTTGACCGCCTGCCGGGCCCCCGCCCGGTTGTCCATGTCCACGAAGCTGTAGGGATCGAGGCCGACGGGCCTGCCGCCGAGCACGGTCGGCACGCCCATCTCCTCCAGCCTGCCCGGCAGCGGGTCGGCGCCGTGCAGCGACAGCAGCAGCACGCCGTCGACGTGCTGCCCCGTCAGGTAGGTCTCCAGCCGCTCGTGCTCCTCGGGGGAGCGCGCCATCGCCAGGATCAGCTGCAGCCCGGTCTCGGCCAGCGCCGAGCCGATGCCGCGGATGGTGCCGGCGAAGTACGGCTCGTCGAAGACCCGGAACTGGGACTCCGACACCACCAGGGCGACCGTGTCCGTGCGGCGCGTGACGAGGGCGCGCGCCGCCCTGTTGGGCACGTAGCCCAGCTCGCGGATGGCCAGCTCGACGGCCTCGCGGGCCTTGGCGCTGACGTTCGGCGAGCCGTTGATGACTCTCGACACCGTGCCCCGGCCCACACCGGCCCGAGCCGCGACTGCCTCAAGAGTCGGTCGGTTCATGTCGCCTATTCTGCCGGATGATCTCCGAGTACCAGTGCGCGCTGTCCTTCAGCAGCCGCTCCTGGGTGTCGAAGTCGACGTGGACCAGGCCGAAACGCTTGCCGTAGCCCCAGGCCCATTCGAAGTTGTCCATCAGCGACCAGGCGAAATAACCCTGCAGGGGCACGCCCGCGTCGATCGCCTGCCGGCACGCGCCGAGGTGCGCCTCCACGTACGCCTGCCGCTGCGCGTCGTGGATGCGGCCGTCGGCCAGCACGTCGTCGAAGGCGGCGCCGTTCTCGGAGACCACCATCGGGATCGGCGGGTAGTCCCGCGCCACCCGGGTGAGCACCTCCACCAGGCCGTCCTCGTCGATCTCCCAGCCCATCGCGGTGACCGGCCGGCCGCCGTTGACGAACGAGACGTGCTCGCTGCCCACCCACGGCGAGGCCGTGTCCGTGGGGGCCGCCGCCGCCGACGCCCTGCCGCCGGGCGCGCCGGAGACCGTGAAGCGGCTGTAGTAGTTGACCAGCAGCACGTCGATCGGCGCGTTGATGGTCTTCATGTCGCCCGGCCGCACGAGGTCGTCGTCGATCGGGATGTCGTTCAGGACGTCCTCGGGGTAGCGGCCGGTCAGCAGCGCGTCCAGGAAGAACCGGTTCTGCAGGCCGTCGATGCGGCGGGCCGCGTCCAGGTCGGCCTCGCTGCCGGTCTCGGGGGAGATCGCGTACAGGTTGACGCAGCCGCCGGCGCGGCGCGCGTCCATCGCCTGGACGGCCAGGCCGTGGGCCAGGTTGAGGTGATGCGCGCCCCTGATCGCGTTGCGCGGCTCACGCCGGCCAGGGGCGTGCTCGCCCGAGGCGTAGCCGAGGAACGCGGCGCACCACGGCTCGTTGACCGTGCTGAAGGTGTGGACGTGGTCCTTCAGCGCCTCGTGCACGATCGCGGCGTACTCGGCGAAGCGGTAGGCCGTGTCGCGGTTGGGCCAGCCGCCCTTGTCCTCCAGCTCCTGCGGCAGGTCCCAGTGGTAGAGGGTCAGCCACGGGTCGATGCCGTTGTTCCGGAGCTCGTCCGTGAGCCGCTTGTAGAAGTCCAGGCCCTTCTGGTTGACCGCGCCCGAGCCGGTCGGCTGGATCCGCGGCCACGACACCGAGAAGCGGTAGGCCGTCAGGCCCAGGTCCGCCATGATGGCGACGTCCTGGCGGTAGCGGTGGTAGTGGTCCATGGCCACGTCCCCGTGGTGCCCGTTGAGCACCCGCCCCGGGGTCTTGGTGAAGGTGTCCCAGATGGACGGGCCGCGTCCGTCCTCGGTGACCGCGCCCTCGATCTGGTACGCCGAGGTGGCCGCGCCGAACGCGAAACCGGGAGGGAAGCGCAGCCCGGGACGAATCTGTTCCTCTTGTGTCGTCACGCCTTGACCGCACCTTCCATGAGTCCGCCGACGATCTGGCGGCCGAATGCGACGAATACCGCGATGAGCGGAATGATGGACAGCGCGGTACCCGCGAAGATCAGCGAGTAGCTGGTCGAGTAGCGCGCGTTGAGCGAGTTGATGGCGATCTGCACGGTCGGGTTGTCCGGCGTCAGCACGATCAGCGGCCACATGTAGTCGTTCCACATGAGCATGAAGGTGTTGATGCCGAGCACCGCCATGCCCGGACGCACGGCCGGCAGCACGACGTTCCACCAGATCCGCAGCGTCGCCGCGCCGTCCACCCTGGCCGCCTCGACCAGTTCGTTCGGCACGGCCTGGCGCGTGTACTGGGTCATCAGGAACACGCCGAACCCGTTGAGCAGGTACGGCAGGATGATGGCCTTCAGGGTGCCGGTCCACTCCAGGCTCACCATCATGCGGTAGAGCGGGACCACGCCCATCTGCTGCAGCGGCACCGCCATCGTCAGCAGCACGAGCAGCAGCAGGATGTTGCGGCCCTTGAACCGCAGGCTGGCGAAGGCGAACCCGGCCAGGGTGGAGATGATCACCACGGACACGGTGACGATCGCCGCGCTGAAGAAGGAGTTGGTCAGGCCGAGCAGGAAGTGCGCGTCCTCGTTCTCCAGCACCGCGACGATGTTCTCGCCGAGGTTGCCGCCGGGCAGGAACTTCGGCGGCACCGACACGGCGTCGGAGTTCGTGCGCGAGGCGATGACGAGCATCCAGTACAGCGGGAACGCCGACAGGAAGATCGCCACCCCGAGCATGACCCGCGTCATGACGGTCGGTTTCCAGCCGGTCACTTGGCGCCTCCGATCCGCCGGACGAACAGGAAGTTGACGGCCGCGCCGATGAGGATCAGCAGGAACAGCAGCCAGGCGGCCGCCGCGGCGTAGCCGTAGTCGAACTCGCGGAAGCCCTGCTTGACGACGAACATCGCCACCGTCTGGAACTGGCCCTGCGAGCCGCCGTCCACGTTGCCGTTGTAGAAGGTGGTCGGCTCGGAGAACAGCGTCAGGCCGCCGATCGTGGAGTTGAGCACCACGAAGATCATGGTCGGGCGCAGCATCGGCAGCGTGATCTGCCAGAACTGGCGCCGCCGGGACGCGCCGTCGATGGCGGCGGCCTCGTACAGGTCCTTGGGGATCGTCTGCATGCCGGCCAGGAAGATGATGGCGTTGTAGCCCGTCCAGCGCCAGTCGACCATCGCGGCGATGGCCAGCCAGGACGGGAAGCGCTCGGCCCGCCAGTTGATCTTGTCCCCGCCGAACCAGCCCAGGACCCAGTTGACCAGGCCCCAGTCACGCGCGAACAGCTGGGTGAACACCACCGCGACCGCGACCACCGAGGTGACCAGCGGCAGCAGCACGCTCATGCGGATCGGCAGGCGCCAGCGCAGCTTCTTGTTCAGCGCGTTGGCCAGGAACAGGGCCATCAGCATCTGCGGGATCGTGGCCAGCAGGAAGATGCCGACGGTGTTGGTGACGGCGTTCCAGAAGTCCTCGTCGGCCAGCAGCGCGGCGTAGTTGCCCAGCCCGGCCCACTTGGTGTCGCCGGCCAGGTCGTAGTCGTAGAGCGAGTAGTAGAGCGTGAAGGCCAGCGGGAACAGCCCGAAGGCGGCGAACAGCAGGAAGTACGGGGACACCAGGGCGTACGGCATGGCCTTGACGTCGAGTCGAGAACGCCAGAGGCGGCCGGGCGGGCGATCGCGGCGATGGTGGTTCCGCGCCGCCCGCGGAAGGGTGTCGAGGCTCATAACAGACCTTTCAGCGGCAAGCCCGGCCCGCCGGCGGCGGACCGGGCGGGGGAAGATCAGCCCGCGGCCTTCACCGCGTCGTCGACCAGCTGCTGCCAGGCCTTGTCGTAGGCCACCGAGCCGTCGTCCATGCCCTGGATGACCGACTCGACCGCGTTCTTGACCTGCGCGTGCTTCACCCCGAGGAAGACCGGCTGCAGGCTCTCCGCGGACTTGGCGAAGATCTCACCGATCGGGGCGTCGCTGAAGAACTCGTTCTTCGCGCCCTGCACGGCGGCGTCGGCCTGGGCCTTGCTGTTGCTCGGCATGTTGCCGAAGTCGGTGAAGATGCTCGCCTCGGTCTGCGCGCTGGTCAGGTAGTCGGCGACCTGCGCGGCCTCCTTCGGGTGCTTGGACTGCTTGGGCACGGCCACCCACGAGCCGCCCCAGTTGCCGCCGCCGCCGGGCACCGAGGCGACGTCCCACTTGCCCTTCATGCCGTCGCCGGCGTTGCCCGAGACCACGCCGAGCATCCAGGACGGGCAGCCGACCGTGGCGAAGGCGCCCTTCTGGGTGCCCGCCGCCCACTCGTCGGTGAAGTTGCGCAGCTTGGCCGTCAGGCCGGACTGGCTGAGCTTGGAGGCGAAGTCGAAGCCCGCCTTCACCGCCGGGTTCTTGTCGACGATGAGGTTGTTGTCCTTGTCGAAGTAGGCGACGTTGCCGTTCTTGGCCGCCTCCTGGTACAGCACCACGTTGTAGAGCGTGTTGGTGCCGTCGGTGAACTTGGTGTCCTTCACCTTCGCCTGGAACTGCTGGCCGACCTTCATGAAGTCGTCCCACGTCGGCCACAGGGCGGCGACCTTCTCGCGGTCCGTGGGCAGCCCGGCCTTCTTGAACAGGTCCGTGCGGTAGCACAGGCTCATGCCGCCGATGTCGGTGCCGAGGCCGAAGATCTTGCCGTCGGCCGTCACGCCGTTCTCCCACTTCCAGGCGGGGTAGTCGGCCTTGCGGCCCTCAAGGCCGTACTCCTTCAGGTCGGCCCACCACTCGGGGTGCGCCTTGGCCAGGCCCATGCCGCCCTCGTCGATGCCGACGACGTCGCCCGCCCCGTTGCCGGACTGCAGCCACTGGATCATCTGGGGCCAGTACTGCTGCTCGAACTGGTCGGTCAGGTGCTCTTCCTTGATCTGGATGTCCTTGTGCTCGGCGTTCCACTTCTCGATGGCGTTCTTGTAGCCGAAGTTGGAGCCACCGCCGAAGGTCTGCACCCGGATGGTGACGGGCTCGGCCGCCGCCGCGGAGGAGGCGGGGCTGTTGCCGGCGGCCGGCGTGTCGCCGCTGCCGCACGACGCGACGGTCAGCGCCGCCGCGGCCAGGGCTGAGGCCGCGGCCAGACCGCGACGCTTGCTGATCATCATGAGGGACCCCTTCTCGGGTGACTGATGGGAGGTGCACCGCGGCACGCGCTCCGCCGCGGTGGGAGTGTTTGGGAGCGCTCCCACAAAGGGTGCACTTACCGGCTGTGTCCGTCAATCCGCCGAAACGGAACCGTTACCAATCGTGCGTTTTGCCACCCAGAATCGGGATTTAAGGGGATGAAGGGTGTGAAGGGCTGTTTGGGAGCGCTCCCACCTCAAGAGACATCTTTCGTGCCGCATCAAGGGCATGTCGCCCGGACCCTCCGAGCTTGCTCCCGGTCAGGTATGGCTGTCACGGAGCGTGACGGTCGGCTGGCACGTTCCAACGCCTTGACCCGGGGCCCGCCCGCGGCGTCCGGCGCAGCGTCGGCGGCGTCCGGCTGAGTGGCTGCGCGGATGGGGGCGGTTGGGGAGACTGGTGGCAGAGCGGGTACGAGTCCTGGCGATCATGGAGTGGCACCATTGTGTGATCGTTGGGGAGACTTGTGCCTGTTCTGCCGCCCTGGCAGACCGAACCGTTGTGGGAGCAGTTCGCGGCCCTGTTGCCGATGCGGCCGGAGTTCCACCCGGGCCATTCGCGGCTACGACGATCCGCACCACTGGACCTGCTGGACGACCTCCGGCCCCTGCCCGACGACATCACCGTGCACCTGGACGCCGGCTGCGACTCCGACAAGACCCGCCCCCTGCTTGCCGAACGTGGCCTGGGCGGCCGGATCGCGCACAAGGCGAGAAGGCACCGGTCAAGGCAAGCGACAGGTGGCATGTGGAGCGTACCCATGCCTGGCAGAACGCCTTCCAGCGCCTCGCCCGCTGCCACGAACACCACGCGACGGTCATTGACGCGTTCTTACGCGGCCTGATCCGCCGGGCCTGGACAACGCACCGCTGGGACAACCGACCCAACCGCCACCCGTGAACACACGCCCGATGGCGCGTCGAGCGGTTCATTGCTCGTCGTCGAGGCCCTCGACGGCGACAGGCTGCCTTCCGTTGAACGTCACGAGGATTCCGTAGGGGTCCGCCATTCGGAGCCTGCTCTCCGTGAAACGGATTGCCCAGGTTCGGTCGGCCCACACGGTTGCTTCGGGAACTGCCAGTGGCAACTCCGGAAGGTCGAGCCAGCTCAGTTCCTCAGTGGTGAGTTCGAAGTGCGATTCCCGGAGTCGGGTGCGGCAGTACTCCAAAGCTCGGTCGACGAACACATCGAAGTGGCTCACGACGTCGTGAGCGAAATGGAGGGTGGCCTCTTCTGGCGGGGCGGCTGGCTCGATCACCAGACTCATCCCGGTCTCGACCGCGCCTGTCGGCTCCGGGAAGTAACCGGTCCAGCAGGCCAGCGATGGAGGGCTCTCCATCCTTCTCAACACAACCCCGGCGATACGCACGGTCGCGGGCAGTTTCGCGTCAACGCCAGGCTCTTCAGCGCCCGAGCTTCTCGTGGGGGCGCCGTTGTCGGTCATTGGCTCAGCATAGGTCCAGCCTGGTCACGATGATGATCGACAGCCGAGGCACGTAGCCACTTGCGCCCTCCGCCCCAAGCCCTATTCGCGCGGTCTGTAAGGGCCCGGCCCAGCGGTAGGCCCAGCGGTTGGCACGGCGGTCGGCAGAGTGCCCGCCACAGCGTCCGGCCTCAGCCTGATGCGGGCCTCAGCAGGCGGCGGCGCGTTCGTGGAGCAGGGCGCGCTCGCGGGAGTTGCGGGTCATCGAGGCCGCCCGTTCGAACTCGGCCCGCGCCTCGCCGCGCCGGCCCAGCCGGAACAGCAGGTCGCCGCGGACGCTCGGCAGCAAGTGGTAACCCTTGAGCGCCGGCTCGTCCACGATCTGGTCGAGCAGGTCGAGGCCCACCGCCGGGCCGTAGGCCATCGACAGCGCCACCGCGCGGTTGAGCTCGACGACGGGGGAGCGGGCCAGCCGGGCCAGCGACTCGTACAGGCTCGCGATGCGCACCCAGTCGGTGTCGCCGGGGTCGAACGCGCGGGCGTGGCAGGCCGCGATCGCGGCCTGCAGCGTGTACGGCCCCGCCGCGCCCACCCGCTCCTCGGCCCGTTCCTCGGCCAAGCTCTCCGCACGCTCCTCGGCCAGGCCCTTGGTTCGCTTCTCGGCCAGGCTCGCGGCCCGTTCCTCGGTCAGGCTCTCGGCTCGGGCCAGGGCCGCCAGCCCGCGGCCGATGAGCAGCCGGTCCCACCGGGTGCGGTCCTGTTCCAGCAGCAGCACCGGCTCCCCGGACGGCCCCACCCGGGCCGCCGCCCTGGACGCCTGGATCTCCATGAGCGCGACCAGCCCGTGCACCTCGGGTTCGGCGGGCATCAGCCCGGCCAGCACCCGGCCCAGCCGCAGCGCGTCCTCGCACAGGCCGGGCCGCATCCAGTCGTCGCCCGCGGTCGCCGAGTACCCCTCGTTGAAGATCAGGTAGATGACCTCCAGCACGGACGACAGGCGTCCGGCCAGCTCGGCGCCCTGCGGCACCTCGAACGGGACCTTCCGGTCGGCCAGGGTGCGCTTGGCCCGCACGATCCGCTGGGCGGCGGTCGGTTCGGGCACCATGAACGCGCGGGCGATCTCGTCGGTGCTCAGGCCGCCGAGCACCCGCAGCGTCAGGGCCACCCGGGCCTCCATCGACAGCGCCGGATGGCAGGCGGTGAAGACCAGCCGCAGCAGGTCGTCCTCGATCTCGTCGGGCTCGGGCGGCTCCCCGGCGGTCTCCAGCCGGTGGCCCAGCTCGGCCAGGTTGCGGGACATCCGCTCGTTCCTGCGGATCAGGTCGACGGCGCGGCGCTTGGACACCGTCATCAGCCAGGCGCCCGGGTTGCGTGGCACGCCCGATTCCGGCCACTGCTCCAGGGCCGCGACCAGTGCGTCCTGGGCCAGCTCCTCGGCCAGGCCGACGTCGCGGACCAGCCCGGCCAGGCCGGCGATGAGCCGGGGCGCCTCGATCCGCCAGACCGCCTCGATCGCCCGGTGGGTGTCGGAAGCCATCACCGGCTCATGACACCAGCACCGTCCGGGGTCCGCAAGCCGAGGTCAGCTCTCCCGCCCGCCCAGACGCCGGCGCATGGCCCTCTCCCGCTCGACCTCCGCCGGGTCGGAGGAGGCCGCGTCGGGCGCGTCGGAGGCGTCGTACACCCGCCACACGTCCAGGCCGATCCCGTCATAGCCCTCGGGGACGGGCACGCGCATGGCCCATTCCAGAGCCTCCTCCCTGGACTTCACCTGGATCAGCCAGAACCCCGCGATCAGCTCCTTGGCCTCGGCGAACGGGCCGTCGATCACCGTGGCCCGGCCGCCGCTGTAGGCGATCTGCGCGCCTTGCGAGCTCGGGTAGAGCCCTTCGGCGGCCAGCAGCACCCCCGCCTTGGCCAGCGCCTCGTTGTAGGCGTGCATGTTGTCGACGAGCTCCTGGCTGGGCAGCGCCCCGGCCTCGGTCTCCCCGTTGGCCTTGCCGACGATCATGAATTTCATCCTGCCGTCCCTTCCCTCCGCGGCCCCCGGGCGGAGCCGGCCTCGCCGAAGCGTCGAACGGGCGCCGGCCGGATCGACACGCGGGCGCGGACCGTCCGCTTCCAGGGCACCGTACCGGTCGTGCGGGCGGATGGCCGATGTGCCATCCTCGCCCCATGCCCCAACCCGCACCAGACGCCCCCGTCCCCAACCGGGCCCTGTGGGACGAGCGCGCCCGCGTCCACGGCTCCACCTCGGCCGACCGGTTCTACGACGTCGACGCCTTCCTCGCCGGCCGGCAGACCCTCTACCCGCTCGAACGCCGCCTGGCCGGCGACGTCGCCGGCCGGGACCTGCTCCACCTGCAGTGCCACTTCGGCCTGGACACGCTGAGCTGGGCGCGTCTCGGAGCGCGGGTGACCGGCGTCGACTTCTCCCCGGTGGCGGTCGCGCGCGCCCGCGACCTGGCGGCCAGGGCCGGGCTGGCGGCCACGTTCGTGGAGGCCGACACGCAGCGGCTGCCGGCGGAGCTGGCCGGCGGCTTCGACGTGGCGGTGGCCACGTACGGCGTGTTGTGCTGGATCGGCGACCTGGACGCCTGGATGCGCGGCGCGGCCATGGCGCTGCGGCCCGGCGGGCGGCTGGTGCTGGTCGACCTGCATCCGGCCTACCAGACGGTGGCCTCGCTCGACCCGCTGGTGGCCGACTGGCCCTACGGCGGCGGCCAGGCCCACCGGGAGACGGTGACCGGCACGTACGCCGACGCCGCGGTGGTGATCGGGACCCACGAGGCGGTGGAGTACCCGTACTCGGTGGGCGAGATCGTCACGGCGGCGGCGCGGGCCGGGTTCACGGTGGCCGAGCTGGGCGAGCACGTCGAGACCGACCTCGACCCGCGCGGCCTGCTGCCCGAGGGCGCGGACGGCCGGTACCGGTTCCCGTTCGGGGACTCGCACCTGCCGATCCTCTACTCGCTGGCGGCGGTCCGGCCCTGAGACGCGGCGAGCGCGCGTCCCTCGTGCGGGACGCGCGCTCGGAGCGGGCGGAGGTCAGCTCGCGTACTGCGGGTATCCGTAGCCGACGACCTGCGACTTAGGACGGACGCGCTCCTCGACCTTGCCGTTGCCGGTGTTGCCCTCGATCGTGGAGATCGTGCCGTCGCCGTTGTCCTTGACGACGAAGCCGACGTGCTGGATGGCGTCCAGGCTCTTGCTGCCGCCCCAGGAGAAGAAGACCACCGCGCCGGGCCTGGCCTCGGCTCCCCAGCGGTCGTTGGCGGCGAACCACTTGGCGTGGGCCACGGTCCAGGCGTCCCAGCCGACCTGCGGGCGGGCGCCGGTCTGCTCGCCGACCCAGGAGACGAAGATCGAGCACCAGGGGGCGTTCAGGTACATGGCGCGGGTGCCGCCGTCGCGGGCGATGGTCTCGGCGGCGCGCTTGGAGTCGGCGTACCACTTCTGGAACTTGGTGCCGCCGCCGTAGGCGTTCTCGGAGGTGCCGACCTGGGCCTTGGCCAACGCCAGGACCTGCTGGGCGGTGACGTTGACCTGGGTCTCCTCCGCCTTGCGGGTCTGGGCGGCGGCCTGTGGCGCGACGGCCGAGTGCCCGGCCGCGGCGGCCGGGCCGGCGCTGTCGGCGGCGGCGGCGGTGGCGTGGGCGCCGATGGCGGAGGCGAGGATGGCCGCGCCGAGCGCGGCGTGGGCGTAGGTGATCTTCGGGGCACGGATGGGACGGTGCGTGGCCATCGAGGGCATTGACTCCTTGCTTCCATGCCGCTTACCGGGTTAGCTGACGGGTTCGGACGTGGAAGCTGCCCTACGGCACCGAAGTGCCGATTCACCCCAAAGGACGTGGGTCCCCGGTTCCGCCCGAAGGCGGATTCAGCG
This sequence comes from Nonomuraea sp. NPDC050227, assembly GCF_044459705.1. Taxonomy (NCBI): domain Bacteria; kingdom Bacillati; phylum Actinomycetota; class Actinomycetes; order Streptosporangiales; family Streptosporangiaceae; genus Nonomuraea; species Nonomuraea sp. NPDC050227. Next base: position 292,101 of record NZ_JBITJF010000013.1, read on the forward strand.
GTCACAGGACGATCCTGTGAAATGTCTTGCGATGGTTGGACAAAGCCGGACAAACCGGACGTCTGCCGCGAGATGCCCCACAAGGTAATACATCGGGCAAGAGCTAGGCAAGTGGCTAAAGGTCCAGCTAGGAGAGTTGGGCCCGTGCTTCGGCCAGAAGCCCCATCATGGCAAGGGATTCGTCAAGCGGCATGATCTCGCTCTCCGTGCGGCCCTCGATCGTGGCCGCGCGCACCTCGCGCAGCTCGCCCGCGTACCCGTTGTCGGCCGGGTCGAGCACCAGCTCCTCCGTCTCCATCGACGGCCCCGACAGCAACACCCGCCGCGGCGCCCAGAACGGCGCCAGGATGTCAGCCCGCATCGACGTGCCCACCACGCTCGCGTCGTTGGCGTGATGTGCCAGCAGCGACACGTCCACCAGGGCCCGCCGACCGTCGGGGTACAGCAGCAGCCCGCCGGCCTCGGCGTCGACGCCGCTGGGCGCCAGCGAGCCGGCCATGCGCAGCTCCGCGGGCATGCCGAGCAGCAGCTGGGCCAGCCCGAACGGGTAGATCCCCAGGTCGAGCAGGGCCCCGCCGCCCAGCTCCGGCGCCCACAGCCGATGGGCGGGGTCGTAGGGCAGCGCGAAGCCGAACGAGGCCCGCACCGACCGGATCTCGCCGAAGCGCGGATCGGCCGCCACCCGCTGGATGAGCGGGTTGAAGCGCATCCACATGGCCTCCATGAGGAAGACCCCGGCCGCGCGGGCCAGCGCCACCATGCGCTCGGCGTCGGCCACGTCGGCCGCCAGCGGCTTCTCGCACAGCACCGACTTGCCCGCCGCGATGGCCGCCTCGGCCACCTCCAGGTGCTGGGCGTGCGGCGTGGCGACGTAGATCGCGTCTACGGCCGGATCGGCGCACAGGGCCTCGTAGGAGCCGTAGGCCGACTCCGCGCCCAGCTCGTCGGCCAGCGCCCGCGCCCTGAGCGGGCTCCGCGAGCCGACGGCGGCCACCCGCATGCCGGGCTCGGCCACGATGGCCGCCCCCACGGTACGCGCGATGCCGCCGGTCGCCGCTATTCCCCAGGTGAAATCTCGCACGACCGAGATCGTAGAGCGCTCAGGTCAGGTTGAACGAGTCGGGGTCGGGCCCGATCCGCCGCCCCGCGTTCATCGCGCCGATGGCCGCCATGTCCTCGGTGTCGAGGATGAAGTCGAACACGTCGATGTTCTCCTCGATCCGCGACGGCGTGACCGACTTGGGGATCACCACGTTGCCGAGCTGCAGGTGCCAGCGGAGCACGATCTGGGCGGGCGTCTTGCCGTACTTCTCCGACAGCACGCGCAGCGCCGGGTCGGCCAGCAGCCCCTTGCCCTGCCCGAGCGGGCTCCACGCCTCGGTCAGGATGCCGTTGGCCTCGTGGAAGGCCCGCATCTCGCGCTGCTGGAAGTACGGGTGGAGCTCGATCTGGTTGATCGACGGCGTGATGTCGGTCTCCTCCATCAACCGGGTCAGGGTGGCGATCGTGAAGTTGGAGACCCCGATGGCCTTGGCCCGGCCGTCCCGGTAGATCTTCTCCAGTCCCCGCCAGGCCTGCACGTACCTGTCCTGCTCCGGGACCGGCCAGTGGATCAGGAAAAGATCTACGTAGTCGAGGCCCAGGCGGGCCAGGCTCTCGTCGAAGGCCTGCTCGGCGCGCCCGTGGTCGCCGTTCCACAGCTTGGTGGTGACGAACACCTTCTCCCGTGGCACCCCGGCGGCGCGCACGGCCCGGCCGACGCCCTCCTCGTTCTCGTAGGCGGCGGCGGTGTCGACGTGCCGGTATCCGGCGCGCAGCGCGGCCGTCACCGCGTGCTCGGCGTCGTCGGCAGAGACCTGCCAGACGCCGAAGCCGAGCTGTGGTATCTGCACACCGTCGGTGTTGAGCATCAGCGAGTTCATACCCTCCATTGTTCACGTGTCGTTTCTTGCGGCTTAAGCAGGCCGGGCTACCTTGAGGCGGGTCGTGCAAGGCCATCCACCGGCTGGGGGAAACAGAGTGGTCAGACAGGCGTCGGCCTGGGTGGAGTCTCCGCTCCAGATGCTGTGCGCCGTCGAGGCCCACCATGCCGGGCTGCTCGGCCCGGACACCGTGGTCGTGCCGCGCGCCGGCCTGCGTCCGCTGCGCGCCACCCGCAAGGAGCTGCGCCGCCTCGACCTGCCCGCCGGCCTGGTGCTGGACGAGCCGCGCGAGCGCATGCCGCGCCGCGTCCAGGCCGTGGGCGACGCGTTCTCCGGCAAGGTCCAGATGCGCTGGCTGACCTCCGACCCCGGCCACATCGTCGTCGTGGACGACGGCCTGGCCACGCTCAGGCTGCTCGAACTGCTGGCCGCCGGGCCGTTCCGGCCGCTGCTGCGGGCGCGGGCGACCCCCTCGCGGGCGCGCGCCCTGCTCGGCCTGGCCGCCGCGCTGCGGCTGCGGATGAGCCGGGTGTCGGTCTTCACCGCCCTGCCCGTCCCCGACGAGCTGGTCGCCGCCGTCCGGGGGGCGGGCGTGGACCTCGTCCGCCACGACTTCGCCTGGCTGCGCGCCCAGCCGCCGAGCGCCCAGGGGCCCGCCGAGCGGACGGTCGTCCTCGGCACGTCCCTGGTCCGCAACGGCCTGGTCCACCGCGACCACTACCTGCGCTGGCTGACCGACCTGGCCGGACGCGAGCCGCTGGCCTACTACCCGCACCGCCGCGAGGACCCCGTCGACCTGGCGCTGATCGGCGAACGTCCGGGCATCACCGTGCACGACGCGGGCGTGCCGGCCGAGCTGACGTTGCGCGGCCTCGACGCCGGGCAGCGGGTGCTCAGCCTGCCCTCGACCGCGATCACCTCGCTGCGGGTGCTGCTCGGCCCGCGCGGCGTCGAGGTCGAGCCCGTGGACGTTCCCGACGACTGGTGGACGAGCAGGGCGGCCCCCGGCCTGCGATCGCATTTGACAGGAGCTTCCAGGTGAGGGTGCTGGCGATAGCCGACTCCGACTCGTATCTGAAGTGGGCGGCCTGCCTGCTCGACGACCTGCCCGCGGGCTGCGAGAGCGAGCTGGTGGTGGTGCGCACCCCGATCGCGCCCTCGCCGGAGCAGATCGCGGCGGCGGTGGGCGGGCGCGCGGCGCCCCCGGTGTTGTCGGCGCGCTCGCTGCGCCGCCTGGCCGAGCGCACCCGCCCCGACGCGATCCTGGTGGGCTGCACGGGCCCGGTGGTGGACGTCCTGGTGGCCGACGTGCTGGCCGGGCTGCGGCCGGCGGGCCGGGCACGGCCGGTGTTCGTCAGCGGGCTGCCCGGCATCTCGGTGCCGGCCACGGAGAAGGCGTGGCTGTTCCGCAGCGGCTGCGACCTGTTCGTGGTCCACAGCGAGCGCGAGGTGGCCGAGTTCTCCGAGATCGCCGGCCGGCTCGGCGGGGGAGGGGCGGTCGGGCTGGCCAGGCTGCCGTTCCTGCGGCCCGGCGCGGTGTCCGGCGGCGGCGACCGGGTCGTGTTCGCCACCCAGGCCAAGGTGCCGCGGGCGCGGGAGGAGCGCGAGCGGGTGCTGACGGCGCTGGCCGAGCTGGCCGCCCGCCGCCCCGGCCTGGAGGTCGTGGTCAAGCTGCGCGCCCTGGAGCACGAACGCCAGACCCACAACGAACGCCACCACTACCAGCGGCTGTGGCGCGAGATGGGCGAGCCGGGCAGGCTGACGTTCGCGGCCGGGTCGATGCACGAGCAGCTGTCGCGGGCGGCCGGGTTCGTCACGGTCAGCTCGACGGCCGCGCTGGAGGCCGTCGCCATGGGCGTGCCGTCGCTGGTGCTGAGCGACTTCGGCGTCAGCGCCGAGATGATCAACCTGGTGTTCGAGGGCAGCGGCCTGCTCGGCACGCTGGACGACCTGGCCCTGGGTGACTTCCGCACGGCCGAGCCGCGCTGGTGCGAGGCCAACTACTTCCACCCGGCCGGCCGCGACGACTGGGCGGCCCTGCTGACCGGCCTGGCCGCGGACGGGACGCGCCCGGCCGCCCGCTCGCTGCTGGACGGCCCCGAGCACGCCGCGGCCCGCCGCCGGGCCAGGTTGCGGGTGGAGGTGCCGCCCACGATGCTGCGGGCGGGCTACCGGGCCAAGCGGCGGGTGCGCCGCTACCTCAGATCGCTGACCTGATCTTCCTGCGCAGCCTGGACAGCGCCGAGGGCGGCTCGGCCAGCCCCAGCGTCTCCAGGCGCTTGCGCTTGAAGTAGCGCCCGTCGAAGGCCCCGTCGAACCCCGGGCCCGACGGGCGCAGCTCGGGATAGGCGTCGGCCTGCATGCAGTAGCCGACCGCGCGCACCAGCGCGGGCAGGTCCGTGCGCGGCGGCTCGTCGATCACGCCGTCGGCGTTCAGCCGGGGCAGCAGCGCGTCCACGATCGTGGCCGGCACCCGGTTGCTGTTCTCGTACGGCGTCAGCCGGTCCAGCACCAGGCCGGTGCCGAAGGAGGCGACCGGCAGGCCGAAGTAGCGCCGGGCGGTCACCAGGCCGGTGGAGAAGCAGCCCACGACCAGCTCGGGCCGCTGCGTGGCGAAGCACACCTCGGCCGGCACGCTCTCCCCGGCCACCGTCAGCCGCACCCCCAGCGGTCCGGCCGCCGCGCGCAGCAGTTGCGCGTGCCGGCGTCCGGCGGCCGGGTGCGGCTTGAACACCACGTCGGTGCAGCCGCGGGCGGCCAGCGCGCGCAGCATCGAGGCGTGCAGCCCGGCCTCCTCCTCCGGCGTGACGATCTCCAGCGCCGACAGGTACTGGCCGAGGACGACCGCCTGCCCGGCGCGCAGGTCCGGCGCGGTGGCGGCCACCTCGTCCACGACCGCGCGGAAGCGCTCCTCGGGCAGCACCACGGACGGCACGCCGTACTCGCTGAGCAGCAGCGGGGTCAGGCCGGGCACCAGGTCCAGGTGGAGCAGCCGCTCGATGCGCCGGGAGATCTCCGCGGGCAGCGGGTCACGGGTCGGCCCGTAGCTCATCAGGCCGTCGGAGTAGACGGTGATCGGGCAGTCGCGCACCAGGCCGGCGATCGTGCGCGCGGGCGGCACCGCGATCGACTCCAGCACCAGCTCCTCGACGTCGTCCAGCGCCAGGTGGGAGCGGATCAGCCGCTCGAACATCGGCACCTCGATGATCCGCGCCCGCCAGTCGGAGGGGTGCAGCGGGGCGATCAGCTCGTTCCAGGAGTGCACCTCGTCGAAGCGCGAGCGCAGGGCGGCGAAGCCGGGCGTGCCGTCGAGCGGCACCGACACCTCGGGGATCGCCGCGTTGTTCGACACGATCAGCACGCGCCGGCCCGCGCCGAAGCGGCCGTCGTCGATGGCCGCGGCCAGCGACATCGCGCCGAACAGCGTCGAGGCGTAGAAGACCTTCATCAGGAGTCCTCCCGATCCCGGCGGATCCGGACGTGGGGGCTGGGGGGAATGTCGGGTACCAGGGCGCGCAGCACGGCCTCCCGCTCGACGGCCATCCGCGACACGGCGTCGGCCACCAGGGCGGGCGGCAGGCCGCGGACCATCTGCGCGCCCCGCTCCTCGAACCGGGCGCGCAGCGCGGGCGTGAACCGGCCCGCGAGCTCCAGGTGGTGGGCCAGCAGCGCGCAGAAGTTGCGCGCCGCCTTCGGCAGGAACTCCGGCTCCAGGTCCTTGAGGACCAGCTCGAAGGCGTCGAAGAAGTGCAGCTGCCGCTCGTCGCCGACCTGCGTCAGCGACCCGGACACCAGCCGCCGGTAGAACACCCCGGCCATCGGCACGACCGCGAACGTGGCCGCCTCCCGGTGCAGCCGCCAGATCCACGGCCGGTCCTCGGCGGTGTGCAGCGAGCCGGGGAAGTGCAGCAGGTCCCGCAGCGAACGCCGGTAGACCCCGGCCCATGCGTACGGGTAGTCCACCATGGTCCGCTCCCCGGCCGGCAGGATCGCCGAGCGGGGGTCGAGCACGACGCCGCGGCGCGACAGCGGGGCCCGGTGCACCACCCGCCTGCGCCCCTCCACCTGGACGTGGTCGACGCGCACGAAGTCGCAGCCGAGCCCGTCGATGGCCGCCACCAGCCCGGCCAGGTAGCCGGGCGCCAGCCAGTCGTCGCCGTCCATGAACGTGACGAACCGCCCCGAGGCGGCCGACAGCCCGGTGTTGCGGGCGTCGGCCAGCCCCACGGGGGCGGGGTTGCGCAGCACGGCCAGGCCGGGCAGGTCGCGGGCGAAGTCGGCGATGATGTCCGGGGTGGCGTCCACGGAGCCGTCGTCCACGACGATGAACTCGAAGTCGGGCCGGGCGTTGCGGGCGAGCGAGGTGAGCGCGTCGGCGATGAAGCGCTCACCGTCACGCACCGGCACGACGACGGAGAGAGTGGTCGGCGTCATGACTCAGACGGTCACCCGGCGCAGCCGGGCCTTGGGCGCCTCCTCGCCGGGGAAGACGCGCTTGACGCCGTCGCCCATGGCCTGCTCGATGATGCGGATGTCGCGGACGAGGTGCTCCAGCCCCGACGGCTCCAGCGAGGCGGCGTGGTCGGAGCCCCACATGGTGCGGTCGAGCGTGATGTGCCGCTCGACGCAGACCGCGCCCAGGGTGACCGCCGCCAGCGAGATCTGCAGGCCGCGCTCGTGCCCGGAGTAGCCGACCGGCACGCCGTAGCGCTCCTTGAGCGTGGTGATCGTGCGCAGGTTGGCCTCCTCCGGCGGCAGCGGGTACGTGGAGGTGGCGTGCATCATGATCAGCCGGTCGGTGCCGAGGATCTCGACCGCCTGGTCGATCTCCGACAGCGTGGACATGCCGGTGGACAGGATGAGCGGCTTGCCGGTGGCCGCCAGGGCGCGCAGCAGCTCGTGGTCGGCGACGCTGGCTGAGGCGATCTTGTGCGTCAGCACGTCCATGTCTTCCAGGAACTCCACGGACGGCACGTCCCACGGCGAGGCGAACCAGTGCAGGCCGCGCTCGTCGCAGTACTTCGCGATCTGCCGGTACTCGTCGTGGCCGAACTCGGTGCGCTCCTTGTACTCCAGGTACGTCATCTCGCCCCACGGCGTCTGCCTGATCTGGCCCTTCTGCTCCTCGGGCACGCAGATCGCGGGGGTGCGCTTCTGGAACTTGACCGCCTGGCAGCCCGCGTCGGCCGCCACGTCGATGAGCCGGCGGGCGAGGTCGAGGTCGCCGTTGTGGTTGATGCCGATCTCGCCGATCACGTACACCGGCTCGCCGTCGCCGACCAGCACGTCGCCGATCGCGACCGGGCCGAGCCGCGGCCGGGCCTTGGCCTCGGCGACGGGCGGCTCGGGCCGGGCGGCCACCACCAGGTCGCACAGCTCGCGCACCGCGCCGGAGCCGCCGGGCCTGGTCAGCACCACGCGGGCGGCGGCGCGCACGCGCGGGTGCGCGTCGGGGGTGGCGATCGGCCAGCCGACCTCGGCCATCGGGCCCAGGTCGTTGACGTCGTTGCCGACGTAGGCCACGCGCGCCGGGTCCAGGCCCTCGATGGCCAGCCAGTCGCGCAGCACGATGCGCTTCTCGGCCAGGCCCTGCAGCACGGGCACGCCCAGCTTGCGGGCGCGGGCGGCCACGACCGGGTTCTGCTCGGTGGACATCACCAGCACCTTGACCCCGGAGCGGCGCAGCAGCGAGACGCCCATCCCGTCCGAGCGGCTGACCAGGACCATCTCCCGGCCGTCGGAGTCGATGTAGGCGCGGTCGTCGGTGTGCACGCCGTCGAAGTCGGTGATGACCGCGTCCACGTCGATCGGCTCGGGCTTGTCGATAAACGGCGCCAGGGCGCGCACCAGCTCCAGGTCCTCGGGGTCGTCGACCTCGATGGCGTGCTGCGGCGGCACCGGCTGTACGGCGACCTCGCCGAAGAAGCGGTGGCCGTGCTCGCGCAGGCCGGCGGTGCGCATGACGTAGAAGGCGCCGTTCTCGCGGAACTGCGGCTCGCGGTCCTGCCTGCGCGGCCGCACGGCGGGGTCGTGGTTGACGCCCGCGCCCGCGGCCGTCCACAGGAACTCGTGCGTCGGCAGCCCGGACACGACCGAGTCGGCCTCGCCGTCCAGGACCTTGCGCACGGCCGCCGACAGGTCCTCGGGGTCGATGAACGCGCTGGTGCACTGCACCAGGACGACCACGTCCGGGTCCGCGCCGAGCGCGTCCAGGGCGTGCAGCACGGCCGACTCGCTGGAGGCGGTCGCGCCGCTCAGCTCCTCGGGCCGCTCCACCACGGTCGCCCCCGCCGCGCGGGCGGTCTCGGCGATCTGCGGGTGGTCGGTGCTGACCACGACCTGGTCGACGAGCTCGGCCCGCAGGCACGCCCGTACCGCGCGGGTGACCAGCGGGACGCCCCCGACCAGGGCGAGGTTCTTCAGGGGAACGCCCGCCGAACCTCCGCGGGCGGGAACAACGGCCAGGACTCGCAAGTGACTTCTCCTCAGTGCATCGGATCGCACCCAGAAGCTAAGGGCCCGGATTGAACGGGCAGCGTCACCGCCATTAACTTTCCATGGGGATCCGGTAGAGCAACTCTGGCCGGCCCACCCCGCCGTACTGCGGCACGCGCACCGCCGTCCCCAGCTCGACCAGGTGTTCCAGGTAGCGGCGGGCGGTCACCCGGGACACCCCGACGGCCTGCGCCACGCTCTGCGCGGTGCTGCCGCCGGGCCGCTCGCGCAGCCGCGCCGACACGGCGTCGAGGGTGTCGCGGGCCAGCCCTTTGGGCAGCTCGGAGCTGCCGCGCAGGGTGCCGAGCACCCGGTCGACGTCGCCCTGGGCGACGATCACGCCGGTGTCCTGCCTGAACCGGGCGTAACGCGCCAGCTTCTCGGCCAGGGTCGCGTAGGTGAACGGCTTGAGAAGGTACTGGGAGACGCCCAGCGACACCGCCGAGCGCACCGTCGCCAGGTCGCGCGCCGAGGTGACGGCGATGACGTCGCACAGCAGCCCGCCGGCCCGCACGGCGCGGCACACCTCCAGGCCGTGCATGTCGGGCAGGTACAGGTCGAGCAGGATGAGGTCGACCGGCCGGCCGCGCAGGAACCGCAGCGCCTCGCCGCCCGAACGCGCCACCCCGGCCACCTCGAACCCGGCCACCCGCTCGACGTAGACCCGGTTGGCCTCGGCCGTGATCTCCTCGTCCTCCACGATCAGCACGGAGACCGGCCCGTCCGGCCCGCTCGCCGCGCCCGCTCCGGGCCCGGTGTCCGGCCGGTTCATCGGACCCGCTCCGGGACCGGCAGCCGCACCGTGAACGCCGACCCGGCCACCTCGATCGTGCCGCCCAGCCGCCGCACCGCCTGCCCGACCAGCGCCAGCCCGAGCCCGTGGCCGTCGCCCTTGGTGGTCCAGCCCTTCGCGAACGCCTCCGGCGCGGTCAGCCCCGGCCCGTCGTCGGCCACCCTGATCACCACCCCGTCCCCGTCCGCGCTCAGGTGCACCTCGACCCTGGTGGCCGCGTCGAGGGCGTTGTCGACCAGGTTGCCGACGATCGTCACCAGGTCGCGCGGGTCCAGGCCCAGGTCGTCGAGGTCGCTGTCGGGCGTGAGCACCAGCTCGCCGCCGCGTTCGGCCGCCTCGGCGCTCTTGCCGAGCAGCAGCGCGGCCAGCACCGGCTCGCGCACCGCGCCCACCACCCGGTCGGTCAGCTCCTGCGCCGCGCGCAGCTCGGCCGTGCCCAGCGCGACGGCCTGCTCGGTGCGTCCGAGCTCGACCAGCGTGATCACGGTGTGCAGCCGGTTGGCGGCCTCGTGCGCGGCCGAGCGCAGCGAGTCGGCGAAGCCGCGTTCGGCGTCGAGCTGCCCGGCCAGTGCCTGCAGCTCGGTGTGGTCGCGTACGGTCACCACCGTGCCGAGCCTGCTGGCCGCGCCGTTGACGGCCAGCACCCGGTCGCCGGCCAGGTGCACGCGTTCCTCGTGCTCCTCGTGGCCCTCCAGCAGCGCCGGCAGGCCCAGCTCGGCCATGTGCCGGCCCTCGGCGTCCGGCGGCAGGTCCAGGAGCTGCCGCGCGGCGTCGTTGCACAGCGTCAGCGTGCCGTCGCCGCCGACCAGCAGCAGGCCCTCCCGCACGGCGTGCAGGACGGCGTCGTGGTGGTCGTGGATGCGGCCCAGCTCCACCGGGCCGAGCCCGTGCGTCTGGCGGCGCAGCCGTACGGTGACCAGCCACGTCCCGGCCGCGCCGAGGCCGAGCGCGAGGGCGGCGACCAGGCCGCTCCAGGCGACCTGGTCGCGCAGCCGGGCGCTGATCCGGTCGACCGTGATGCCCGCGCTGACCAGGGCCCGGACCCGGCCGCCGGACCACACGGGCGTCACGGCCCGCTTGGAGGGGCCGAGCGTGCCGGTGTAGGTCTCGACGAACGTCCGGCCGGCCAGGGCCCGCCCGGTGTGGCCGAGGAAGCGCCGGCCGATCTCGGCCGGGTTCGGGTGGGTGTAGCGGGTGCCGTCCGGCTTCATGATGGTGACGAAGTCGACGCCGGTCTCCTTGCGCACCCGTTCGGCGTACGGCTGCAGGGCCAGGGTCGGCTCCGGGCCGTCGAGGGCGGCGGCCACGCCCGGCGCGGCGGCCACGCTGACCGCCACGGCCCTGGCCGTGGCGCCCGCCTCCTCGGTGAGCAGGCGGTGGGCCTGCACCAGCGCGAGCACCGCGCAGCCCGTCACGGCGACCGCGACCACGACCAATTGCAGGGCCAGCATCTGGCCCGCCAGGCTCCAGCGGCGCATGAGCCCTCCTTGCGTGAACGAAACTTACTCAATCGTGACGTGGGTCACAGCGAGCCGCATAGTCGCACGACCAGCCCCTTTTTCCCAAGCGGTGGAGACCCCTCATGCGTGATCGCACGCGTTATCTGTACCTGGCCGTCATCGTGGCGGTCCTGCTCGGCATCCTGGTCGGGTTCGTCTGGCCGGAGGCGGGCAAGGAGCTCAAACCCCTCGGCACCGGGTTCGTGGCGCTGATCAAGATGCTGATCAGCCCCATCATCTTCTGCACGATCGTGCTCGGCATCGGCTCGGTACGCCAGGCCGCCAAGGTCGGCAAGGTGGGCGGCCTCGCGCTCGGCTACTTCATGGTGATGTCCACCGTCGCCCTGGTCATCGGCCTGCTGGTCGGCAACGTCATCGACCCCGGCTCCGGGCTGCACCTGACCGACGCCGCCCGGCAGGCCGCCGAGGCCGAGGCGGCCAAGGGCGAGGCCACCGGCGGGGTCGACTTCCTGCTCGGCATCATCCCCGTCACGCTGGTGTCGGCCTTCACCGAGGGCTCGGTCCTGCAGACGCTGCTGGTGGCGCTGCTGGCCGGGTTCGCGCTGCAGGCCATGGGCGAGCGGGGCGCGCCGATCCTGCGCGGCGTCGAGCACGTCCAGCGGCTGGTGTTCCGCATTCTGGCCATGGTCATGTGGGCCGCGCCGGTCGGCGCGTTCGGGGCCATCGCGGCCGTGGTCGGGGCCACCGGGATCGAGGCGCTCAAGAGCCTGGCCATCATCATGATCGCCTTCTACGTCACCTGCCTGCTGTTCGTGGGCGTGGTGCTGGGCGCGCTGCTGTGGCTGGTGGCCCGGGTCAACCTGTGGTCGCTGCTGCGCTACCTCGGCCGGGAGTTCCTGCTGATCCTGTCCACGTCGTCGTCGGAGACGGCGCTGCCGCGGCTGATCGCGAAGATGGAGCACCTCGGCGTGAGCCGGACGGTGGCCGGCATCACCGTGCCGACCGGCTACTCCTTCAACCTCGACGGCACCGCCATCTACCTCACCATGGCCACGCTGTTCATCGCCTCGGCCACCGGCGCGCCGCTGCAGGTCGGCGAGCAGGTCTCGCTGCTGCTGTTCATGATGGTCGCCTCCAAGGGCGCCGCGGGCGTGACCGGGGCGGGCCTGGCCACGCTCGCCGGCGGCCTGCAGTCGCACCGCCCCGAGCTGGTGGACGGCGTCGGCCTCATCGTCGGCATCGACCGGTTCATGTCCGAGGCCAGGGCGCTGACCAACTTCGCGGGCAACGCCGTGGCCACCGTCGTGGTCGGCACCTGGACCGGCGACTTCGACCGGGAGCGGGCCGCCGAGGTGCTGGCCGGGCGGGCGCCCTTCGACGAGTCCACGCTGATCGACGAGGAGGACGACCGCCCCGAGCCGGAGCCCGATCGGCAGGCCGCGCGCGTCTAGGGTTGCCGGCTCTCGGCGCTCGCAGCTCTAGGGTTTGCGGCCGATGCCCGCGTACCCCATGCGGGCGAAGTCGTCGTCGTAGAAAGGCGGGCTCTCGGGGTCGGTGAACGGGAAACCGAGCTCCGGCCCCTTGCCCGTGGCCAGACCGGGCGGGATCAGCTCGAAGTCGCCGAAGAAGGCGGCGATCTCCTTGCCCGGCCGCGGGCAGAACGGCGCGTTGGCCCGCCGGTAGAACTGGCTGACGCGGGCCACCCGCTCGGGCGCGTGGTCGGTGCCGACGTGCGACAGGGCCAGGTAGCTGCCGGGCGCGAGCGCGTCGCGGTAGGCGGCCACGAAGCCCTGCGGGTGGTCGGTGTCGGGGATCAGGTGCAGCAGGAACATCATGAGCACGGCGACGGGCCTGCCGAAGTCCAGCAGCCCGCGCACCTCGGGGCTGTCCAGCACCTCCCGCGGGCGCCGGACGTCGCCGTGCAGCATGGCCACCTGCTCGGGGCCGGCCAGCAGGGCCCGCCCGTGGGCGGCCACCACCGGGTCGCTGTCCACGTAGACCACGCGGGCCTGCGGCGCGTACCGCAGCGCCACCTCGTGCACGTTCTCGGCGGCCGGCAGGCCGGAGCCCAGGTCGAGGAACTGGGTGACACCCTGCTCGCACAGGTACCGCACCACCCGGCCGATCAGCAGCCGGTTCTCCCGCGTGCCGTCCCTGACCTCCGGCATCGCGCTCAGCACCAGCTCGGCCAGCTCACGGTCGGCCGGGAAATTGTTCTTTCCGCCCAGGAAGTAGTCGTACATGCGCGCGGTGTTGGGGATGTGAGGATCCACGCCCTGGGGGACTTCTTGCGTCATGAGGGCATGATCCACTAACCGGCTGCCGGAAATCTACGCTTTCGACATCAGATGGCGGGAAGCCGCAGGACGAACCGCGCCCCGCCCGGACGGTCCTCCACCCGCACGCTGCCCCGGTGGGCCATCGCCACGTCCCTGGCGATGGCCAGGCCGAGCCCGGTGCCGCCGGAGTCGCGGCTGCGGGCGGCGTCGAGGCGGGTGAACCGCTCGAAGATGCGCTCGCGGTCGGCCTCGCGGATCTCCTGGCCGTCGTTCTCCACCGCCAGCACGGCGGTGCCGCCCCTGGCCGGGCCCGCCTCCCTGGTGACCACGACCCGCACCATGGTCTCGGCGTGCCGCTGGGCGTTGTCCAGCAGGTTCGTCAGCACCCTGGCCAGTTGCAGGCGCACGCCCTCGACCACCACGCCCTCGGTCAGCTCCAGCCGGGTGGGCAGCTTGTCGCTGCGCACGGCCAGCTCCTGCCGGACGAGCTGGGCCAGGTCCACCGGCTCCCTGGCCACGTCCACCCGGGAGCCGATCCTGGCCAGCAGGAGCAGGTCGGTGATGATCGCCTCCAGCCGGTCGGTGTCCCGCAGCGCGCTGTCCACCAGCGCCTCGACGTCGGTGTCCTCCGGGTAGAGCTGGGCGCTCTCCAGCTGGGCGCGCAGCCCGGCGATCGGGGTGCGCAGCTCGTGGGAGGCGTCGGAGGCGAACTGGCGCTGCTGCAGCGCGGAACGTTCCAATCGGGCCAGCGTGTTGTTGACGGCCTTGGCCAGCATGGCGACCTCGTCCTCGCCGCCCGGCTGGGTGACCCGGTGGCTCAGGTCGCCGGCGCTGACCGCGTCCAGCTCGGCGCGCATGGTCGCCACCGGGCGCAGCGCGCGGCCGGTGACCAGCCAGGTCGCCCAGGCGGTGAGCGCGATCAGCACCGCCACCTGGGAGAACACGATCACCTCCAGCGTCTGCGAGGCCAGCACCTCCGGGGTGCTGCGGCCGGCGTAGACGATGGGGGAGTCCTCCGACATGCCGGCCTTGACCGCCGACAGGTGCACGCACTCGGTCGGCAGGCAGTTGGTGGTGTTGACCACCCGGCTCTCGGCGGTGGGCCGCACGTCGCTGAGCGGCGGCAGGTTCCTGGCCGCGTCGCTGCTGGCCAGGACGCGGCCGTCGGTGCCGACGATCTGGATCAGGTCGATGGACGGGTTGGGCACCGGGATCGTGGCGCCCTGCGGCAGCCCGCCCGCGCGCATCTCCGAGGCCACCCGCTCGGCGGTGTCCCGCGTGTCCCGGTAGACGCCGGCCGTCACCAGCGAACGCGAGACGATGCACCCGGCGACGCCCACGGGGATCAGCACGAGGGCGGCTACGGCCGTCGCGATGAGGGTGACGCGTCCGCGCAGGGAGCGGGCCCACAGGGGTGGCACTCCCCGAGACTACTAACCGTCATTGCCGCCAAATGCCGCGTCAAGGGAAAGGTTCCCCCAACCTCAACGCTGGATCCACACGGTGGTGTCCGGCGGGACCGAGCCGTCGGCCGCCAGCGGGCCGCTGGCCAGCAGCACAGTGCCGGGCACGACCGGGGCGACCGGGCGCTCGCCGGTGTTCAGCATCACGACCAGGCCGGGGTCGCGCTGGACGGCCAGCACGTCCTCGGGGGCCTCCAGCCACCGCAGCGTGCCGCCGCCGAGCGCCGGGTGCTGCTTGCGCAGCCGGAGCGCGGCCCGGTAGAGGTTCAGCGTCGAGTCCGGGTCGTGCTCCTGGGCCTCGGCCGACAGCTGCGTCCACGACGGCGGGATCGGCAGCCACGGGTCGCGCCAGCCGCAGCCCGGCTCGCTCGTCCACGGGATCGGCACCCGGCAGCCGTCGCGGCTCTCGCCGGTGCGCCGGAAGGCCGGGTCCTGGCGCAGCTCGTCGGGCAGGTCGAGGACCTCGGGCAGGCCCAGCTCCTCGCCGTTGTAGAGGTAGGCCGAGCCGGGCAGGGCCAGCATGAGCAGCGTCGCCGCGCGGGCGCGGGCCAGTCCGCCGTGCCGGGTGACGTGGCGCGGCTTGTCGTGGTTGGACAGCACCCAGGTGGTGGGCGCGCCGACCAGCTCGGCCTCCGCCAGCGACTTCTCGATCACCGTACGGAACGACTTGGCGTGGAAGTCGGCCATCATGAACTCGAAGTTGAACGCCTGGTGCAGCTCGTCGGGCCCGACGTAGCGGGCCAGCCGCTCGGGCGAGGACACCCACGCCTCGGCGACGGCCATCCGCCCGCCGGGGTAGGAGTCGAGGATCGGCCGCCACTCCCGGTAGATGTCGTGCACGCCGTCCTGGTCGAAGTAGGGCACCTGCTCGTCGCCCAGCATCTCGGCCTGGCGGCCCTCCTTCGGGCCCACGTCGGGCAGGCCCTCGGCCTTGACCATGCCGTGGGCCACGTCCACGCGGAAGCCGTCCACGCCCCGGTCCAGCCAGAAGCGCAGGACGTCGCGGAACTCGGCGCGCACCTCGGGGTTGTCCCAGTTGAGGTCGGGCTGCTCCGGCGCGAACAGGTGCAGGTACCACTGGCCGTCCTCGACCTGGGTCCAGGCCGGGCCGCCGAAGATCGACTCCCAGTCGTTGGGCCGGTCGCGGAAGATGTAACGGTCGCGCAGGCCGGCCTGGAACCAGGGGTGCCGGTCCGAGGAGTGGTTGGGGACCAGGTCCACGATCACCCGGATGCCGCGCTCGTGGGCCTCGCCGATCAGGGCGTCGAAGTCGGCCAGCGTGCCGAACATCGGGTCCACGTCCCGGTAGTCGGCCACGTCGTAGCCGCCGTCGGCCATGGGCGAGGTGTAGAAGGGGCTCAGCCAGATCGCGTCCACGCCCAGCCGCGCGAGGTGGCCCAGGCGTTCCCGCACGCCCTTCAGGTCGCCGGTGCCGTCGCCGTCGGCGTCGGCGAAGCTCCGGGGGTAGACCTGGTACACGACGGCGTCCCGCCACCAGTCGTCGTTGCCGAGCATGGCTTTCCTTCCCCCGATGTCCGTGATGTCTGGTGCAGGATGTCGCGCGTTCTTGCGACAGGTCAAGTGCAAGTTTCGGAAAGTTGCAGATTCCCCGTACGCCCGTTATCGGAGGTGCGGCGAGGTCAGCGGGTCGTGGGTCGGATGTGGTTCCGGTAACGCTCTTTCGCAAGTTCTTCCAATTCTTGCAAAGAGCCGCTAACGTCCCGGAAACGTAAGCCGTGAACAGCGGCGGAAAACGATCTTCGGCGGCGGCGCACGCAGGCGTCGCCGCTCCTCCATGACCTCGGGAGGTCTCATGCGTGTTCGGGTCCTGGGAGTGGCAGCCCTCTCCACCCTCGCGTTCGCCGCCACGGCTTGCGGTGACTCCGGCTCGACCGCCCCGTCGGCGCAGCCCAGCGGCTCGGCCTCGGCCTCGGCTCCGGCCTCCGCGGCGGGCGGCACGCTGGTCATCTGGGCCGACCCGAGCCGGGTCAAGCCGCTCAAGCCCTTCGCCGACCAGTTCGGCACCGAGAACGGCGTGACCGTCGAGGTGAAGGAGATCAGTAAGGACAACCAGATGACCTTCCTGACCGCCTCCCAGCAGGGCAGCGGCCCGGACATCATGATCGGCGCGCACGACTGGATCGGCAACCTCGTCCAGAACGGCGCCATCGACCCCGTCACGCTGACCGACGAGCAGAAGGCGGCCTTCTCGGAGATCGCCATGAAGGCGGTCACCTTCAACGGCCAGGTGTACGGCGCCCCGTACGCGGTGGAGAACATCGCCCTGATCCGCAACACCAAGCTCGCCCCCGACGCCCCCGCCACGCTCGACGAGATGATCGACAAGGGCAAGGAGCTGAAGAAGGCCGGCAAGGTCAAGGAAGTGCTCTGCCTGCCCGTCGGCGTCAAGGGCGACGCCTTCCACGCCTACCCGCTGTTCGCCTCCGCGGGCGGCGCGCTGTTCGGCCAGACCGCCTCCGGCGACCCCGACCCCAAGCAGGTGCTGCTCGGCTCCGAGGGCTCGGTCAAGGCGTTCGGCAAGCTGAAGGAGCTCGGCGAGAAGGGTGACGGCGCGCTCAAGACGTCGGTCACCAACGAGAACTACATCGTCAACTTCGCCGCCGGCAAGTGCGCCTACCTGATCTCCGGCCCGTGGGCCATGAGCGAGGTCAAGAAGGGCGGCGTCTCCTACGACATCACGCCCGTCCCGGCGTTCAAGGACGGCAAGCCGGCCACGCCGTTCGTCGGCGTCCAGTCGTTCTTCGTGGCGGCCAAGGGCAAGAGCAAGGCCCTGGCCCAGGAGTTCGTCGCCAACTACGTCACCAACAAGGACGTCGCCAAGGCCCTGTACGAGGCCGACCCGCGACCCCCGGCGCTGACCGCCGCCCTCCAGGAGGTCCAGGCCGCCGACCCCGACGCCGCCAAGTTCATGGACGCCGGCAAGAGCGGCATGCCGATGCCCGCCATCCCCGAGATGGCCGCGATCTGGGAGCCGTTCGGCATCGCGGAGACCGCCGTGGTCAAGGGCGGCGACGCCGCCAAGGCCGCCGCGGCCGCGCAGAAGGCCATCGACGGCGCGCTCAAGAACTGACATGGCCCAGGACGTGCACGAGGCCGTGGGGACCACCGCGTCCCCGCGGCCTCGCCGGGAGCTCACCACGGCGTTCGTGGTGAGCAGGATCGCGGTGCTGGCCGTGGCCGCGGCGATCCTGCTCTACGCCGTGCCGCCGCTGGTCGCCGCGGAGTCGTGGGTCTCGCTCACGCTGCTGGGGCTGGCCGCCGCGGCCATCTCCTACCTGTACCTGACCCGCCGCTTCATCCCGGCCAAGTACCTCGTCCCCGGCACCGTCTTCCTGATCGCCTTCCAGGTGCTGCCCGTGCTCTACACGGTGACCACGGCGTTCACGAACTTCGGCGACGGGCACCGCGGCGACAAGGCCGACGCGGTCACCGCCATCGAGACCGGCTCGGTGCGCCAGGCCCCCGGCTCGCCCGAGTACGGCCTGACCGCCGCCCTGCGCGGCGACGAGCTGGTGTTCCTGCTGGTCGACCCCACGACCAAGCAGGTCCGGCTGGGCACCGCCGAAGGGCTGACCCCGCTCGCCGGCGCCCAGGTCGGCCTCACCGGCAAGGTCCTGACGGCCCCCGGCGTGACCGTGCTGAAGGCGCCCGAGGCGGCCGCCCGCGGCCAGGAGATCTCGGCGCTGTCCGTGCCGACGCCGGGCGGCGCGATCAAGGCCAACGGCCTCAGCCGGGCCGTGGAGGGCAAGGCGGCGCTGGTCTACGACGCCGCCTGCGACTGCGTCAAGGGCAACGGCGACACCTGGACGGCCGACGAGGCCCAGGGCTACTTCGTCAACGCCGAGGGCGAGCACCTGGCACAGGGCTGGCAGGCGAACGTCGGCCTGGACAACTTCGCCCGGGTTCTGACCAACCCCACCATCTCCGGCTACTTCGTCGGCGTGCTGGGCTGGAACCTGGTGTTCGCGCTGGCCTCCGTGGCCGGCACGTTCGGGCTCGGCATGGCCGTGGCGCTGGCGCTGCACCACCCGCGCATGCGCGGCACGAAGATCTACCGGATCGCGCTGATCCTGCCGTACGCGATGCCGGCCTTCGCCATGCTGCTGGTCTGGCGGGACATGTTCAACCGCGACTTCGGCCTGATCAACCAGTTCTTCGGGCTGAGCGTCGACTGGCTCGGCGAGCCCGTCACCGCCCGCTTCGCGGTCATCCTGGTCAACCTGTGGCTCGGCTTCCCGTACATGTTCCTGGTCACCACCGGCGCGCTCCAGGCGATCCCGCGCGAGCTGACCGAGGCGGCCTCCATCGACGGCGCCACGCCGTGGAAGGCGTTCCGCCGGGTGACGCTGCCGCTGCTGCTGGTCGCGCTGACGCCGCTGCTGATCTCGTCGTTCGCGTTCAACTTCAACAACTTCAACGCCATCGCGCTCACCACCGACGGCGGGCCGTTCCCGGCCGAGAGCCCGCAGGTGGGGGCCACCGACCTGCTGATCACCTACACCTTCCGGCTGGCGTTCGGCGCGGGCGGGGCGCAGTTCGGGTTCGCGGCGGCGATCTCGGTGTTCATCTTCGCGATCGTGGCGGTCATCTCGGCCGTGGCCTTCCGCCGTACCCGCAAGCAGGAGGAGGTCTACGCATGAGGATCGCGCTCAGGCACGTGTTCGTGCTGGCGGTGTGCGCGTTCGCGCTGTTCCCGATCCTGTTCGTGGTCTCGGCCGCGATCAACCCCATGGGCACGCTGGCCTCCACCGACCTGCTGCCGTCGGGGGCGAGCCTGAACAACTTCGCCAACCTGCTCACCTCCGACGACTATCCGTTCGGCCGGTGGTTCTTCAACTCGGTGTTCATCGCGCTGGTCTCGTCGTTCGCGAGCCTGCTGCTGTCGATGCTGGCCGCCTACGCCTTCAGCCGCATGCGCTTCACCGGCCGCCGGGTCGGGCTGCTGGCGCTGCTGCTCATCCAGATGTTCCCGCAGTTCCTGGCCATCGTGACGATCTTCATGATCTTCACCAGGGTGACCGAGCTGTACCCGGCGTTCGGCTTCAACACCGTCTGGGGCCTGCTGCTGCTCTACCTGGGCGGCGCGCTCGGCGTGAACACCTGGCTGATGAAGGGCTTCCTCGACACCGTGCCCAAGGAGCTCGACGAGGCCGCCACCGTGGACGGCGCCACCCACGCGCAGATCTTCTGGCGGATCATCATGCCGCTGGTCACGCCGATCCTGGCGGTCACCGCGCTGCTGGCCTTCATCGGCATCATGAGCGAGTTCCTCATGGCCAACGTGTTCCTGCGCGACCCCGAGAGCAAGACCCTGGCCGTCGGCATGTACGGCATGATCGCCGGCGACCACCGCAACGCCAACTTCGGCATGTTCGCCGCCGCGACGTTGCTCACCGCCGTACCCACGGTGAGCGTGTTCCTATGGCTGCAGAAGTACATCGTCTCCGGCCTGACGGCCGGGGCTGTCAAGGGATAGGTCCATTGCGTCATGTCGGCGAGCCGCACCACGACGGCTCAGCTCTCTACGTCTCCAGCCGGGAACCGGCGCTCGGCTCGCGGGTGACCCTCTGGCTGCGCGCCCCGCGCGCCGCCAGGATCACCGGCGTGCACGTGCGCACCGTCTACGACGGCGAGCCCCGCTACGCCGAGGCCCGCGTCGACGACTCCAGGACCGGCACGCCGGTCGCCGGCTACGGCGCGGACGACGTGTGGTGGCAGGCGGAGATCACCGCCGTCAACCCGGTCACCCCGTACCGCTTCCTGCTGCACACCCGCCGCGGCCAGCTGTGGCTGACCGCGGCCGGCCCGGTCGCCCACGACGTGACCGACGCGAGCGACTTCCGCCTGGTCTGCCACCAGGCGCCGCCCTCGTGGATGTCGGACGCGATCGTCTACCAGATCTTCCCCGACCGCTTCGACCGCTCCGGCCCGATGCCGGACCTGCCCGACTGGGCGCTGCCGCGCGACTGGGACCGCGACCCGGTGATCCCCAGCGGCCCCGGCACCGCCCAGCAGTTCTACGGCGGCGACCTCGACGGCATCACCCGGCGCCTGGACCACATCCAGGGGCTCGGCGCCGACACCGTCTACCTGACGCCGATCTTCCCGGCCCGCTCCAACCACCGCTACGACGCCGCGAGCTTCGAGCACGTCGACCCGCTGCTCGGCGGCGACGAGGCCCTGCACCGGCTGTCCGGCGCGCTGCACGCCCGCGGCATGCGCCTGCTCGGCGACATCACCACCAACCACTGCGGCGACGCCCACGAATGGTTCACCGCCGCCGTCTCCGACGTCAACGCCCTCGAACGGGAGATGTTCTACTTCGACCCCGACACCGGCGACTACGAGTCGTGGTGGGGCGTCAAGTCGCTGCCCAAGCTCAACTGGGGCAGCGAGCTGGTGCGCTCCAGCATGCGCGCGGTGCTGAAGAAGTGGCTCGGCCCGCTGGACGGCTGGCGCGTGGACGTCGCCAACATGACCGCCAGGCTCGGCGCCGACGACCGCAACCACGAGGTCGCCGCCATGCTGCGCCGGCAGCTCGGCCCCGAGGCCGCCTTCATCGCCGAGCACAACCACGACGCCTCGCTCGACCTCGACCGCGACGGCTGGCACGGCACCATGAACTACGGCGGCTTCACCCGTCCGGTCTGGGCCTGGCTGCGCGGCCCCGACCTGGACCTGCCGCACTTCCTCGGCGTGCCGGGCGGCGTGCCCGAGCGCGACGGCACCGACACCCTGGCCACGTTCAGGTCCTTCGCCTCGCACATGTCCTGGCGCTCGCTCACGCACTCCTGGCAGCTCCTGGACTCCCACGACTCGCCGCGCATCCGCACGGTGACCGGCTCGCGCGAACGCCACCTGCTGGCCCTCGGCCTGCAGGCCACGCTGCCCGGCACGCCCATGGTCTTCGCCGGCAGCGAGTTCGGCCTGACCGGGATCAACGGGGAGCACTCGCGCACCCCCATGCCCTGGAACCGGCCGCACGACCAGGACCTGGCGACCCTGTCGGCCTACCGCGAGCTGCTCGGGCTGCGCCGCGCCGAGCCCGCGCTGCGTCACGGAGGGTTGCGCTGGCTGCACTCCGACGCCGACTGCCTGGTCTTCGCGCGCGAGACGTTCGAGGAGTCGCTGCTGGTGGCCGTCCGCCGGGCGCCCGGTGCCGCGCTGCCCATCGGGACGCAGGCCCAGGGCGTCCACAATGCCCAGGACGGAGACATGATCCCGGGGGACGGTCCTTCGGTGAGTGTGTGGCGCATCACACGCTGATCACGCTACGGTATGGCCTGGCCCCGTACCGTCTTCAACTGGATAGTGGTGTGCCCGCATGAGGTTGCTCTCCGTAGCCGTCGCAGCTTCGCTCCTTACCGCCGTACCGACCGCCGCGGAAGCCAGGGCGGCCACCACCTACTACGTCGACTCCAGGGCCGGTGACGACTCCGCCGCCGGCACCAGCCCCGACAAGCCGTGGAAGTCGCTGGAGAAGGTCGGCTCCGCCGAGCTCAAGCCGGGCGACATCGTCAGCTTCAAGCGCGGCGGCAGCTTCACCGGCCCGCTCCGGCTCACCGCCAGCGGCACCGCGGCCCGGCCCATCGTCATCCGCTCCCACGGCACCGGGGCCCTGCCCCGCATCAGCGGTGAGGAGCGCGACTGCGTGGTCGTCAAGGGCGCCTACTGGCAGATCAGCGGCCTGCGCGCCACCGGCTGCCGGTTCGCCGGGTTCCAGCTCGCCGGCCACCACATCGAGCTGACCGGCGTCGCGGCCGACGGCAACGTCGCGGGCGTGTGGGTCACGCCGTCCGGGTCGCACAACACCGTCCGCGACAGCACGCTCACCGGCAACAACCGCATGAGCGTCGACGACGAGGGCGGCGACAACGACTCCGGCGCCTTCGGCGTGCTGCTCAACGGCGACGACAACCTGGTGACCCGCAACACCATCACCGGCAGCTACGCCAAGAGCCACGACTACGGCACCGACGGCGCCGCCGTCGAGATCTTCAACGGCGACCGCAACCGCATCACCTACAACCACGCGCGCGACAACGAGACCTTCACCGAGCTCGGCGCCCAGAAGGGCAAGACCGCCACCGGCAACGTCTTCGCCTTCAACGTCGTCACCTCCGGCCGCAGCCGCGGCTCCTTCCTCATCACCCGCGGGCCCGGCCACGTCGTGGGCCCGGTGAAGGGCACGATCGCCGTGCACAACTCGGTCTACCTGCCGGCCAAGGACACCATCGGCTGGTCCTGCCACGACGGCTGCGGCCCCTCCATCCTCAGGCTGCGCAACAACGTGATCGCGGTCGGCGGCGAGGCGGGCTGGGCCGACGGCAAGGGCGTCGACGACGGCGGCAGCGTCTACTACGGCCGCAAGCTCACCTTCAAGCTGGGGCCGAAGTCGGTCAGGGCCGACCCGCTGTTCGTCTCCCGCACCGACCTGCGCCTGCGTCCTGGCTCCCCGGCGCTGGGCCGCGGCCTGCCGCTGTCGCCCACCTGGTACGGCGGCGCCGCCCTCGGCAAGGACATGCTGGGCCGGCCGCTGTCCGGGTCGCCGGACGCCGGGGCCTACCAGCGGTAGCGGTGTAACCTACGGGGCATGGTCCCGGATCTTCGCCTGCCGCTGGTCAAGCAGCTCGCCGAGGCCGACGTGCCCCACCGCTTCTGGCACACCGCCGGCCCCGGCGGGCGCGTCTGGCTGTTCGAGAGCGTCGAGGGCGACGGCGAACACTGGGCGATCAGGCAGATCGAGGTCGACACCGACCGCGTCGCCCACCGCTACTGGTGGGGCCGGCTCCAGGACGATCGCGGCTTCCTCACCGACCAGCCGCTGGAGATCTGGGAGCTGACCGAGATCACCCAGGCGGCGTTCGAGGCCGTCTGGGCCGCCGCCTGAGCCTCAGCCGGCGTTCTCCAGCACGAGCGCGTTGGCCAGGCCGCCCGCCTCGCACATGGTCTGCAGGGCGTAGCGGGCGCCGCGCGTGCGCATGGCGTGCACCAGCGTGGTCGTGATGCGGGCGCCGCTGGCGCCGAGCGGATGGCCGAGGGCGATGGCGCCGCCGTTGACGTTGACCTTCGCCGGGTCGGCCCCCGTCTCCTGCAACCAGGCCAGCACGACGCTGGCGAAGGCCTCGTTCACCTCGAACAGGTCGATGTCGGACAGCGCGAGCCCGGCGCGGCGCAGCACCTTCTCCGTGGCCGGGATCACGCCGGTGAGCATGAGCAGCGGGTCGGAGCCGGTGACGGCGAAGCTGTGCAGCCGGGCCAGCGGCCGCAGGCCGAGCCGCGCGGCGGTCTCGGAGCTGGTGATCAGGACGGCCGCCGCGCCGTCGTTGATCGGGCTGGCGTTGCCCGCGGTGACCGACCAGCTGATCTGCGGGAAACGCTCGGCGTAGCCGGGGTCGGCGTAGGCGGGCCGCAGCCCGGCCAGGATCTCGGGCGTGGTGGCGGGCCGGATCGACTCGTCGCGGTCCAGGCCGGCGATCGGGGCGAGCTCGGCGCCGAAGTCCGCGGCGGCGGCCTTGGCGTGGGAGGCGGCGGCGAAGACGTCCATCTGCTCGCGGCTCAGCGACCACTTGGCGGCGATCAGCTCGGCGCTGACGCCCTGCGGGACCAGCCCGCCGGGGAAGCGCGCGGCCACCGAGGGCCCGAACGGGTCGGCGCCCGGCGGCACGTTCGACCACATGGGCACCCGGCTCATCGACTCCACGCCGCAGGCCACGACCAGGTCGTACGCGCCGGACATGACGCCCTGCGCGGCGAAGTGCACGGCCTGCTGGGACGAGCCGCACTGCCGGTCGACCGTGACCGCGGGCACCGAGTCGGGGAAGCCGGCGGCCAGCCAGGCGTAGCGGGTGGTGTTCATGGCCTGCTCGCCCACCTGGTCGACGCAGCCGCCGATCACGTCGTCGACCAGCGACGGGTCCACGCCGCTGCGCTCGATCAGGGCGCGCAGGGCGTGGGCGAGCAGGTCGACGGGGTGCGTCCCGTGCAGCCCGCCGCCGGGTTTGCCCTTGCCGATCGGGGTGCGTACGGCTTGCACGATGACGGCGTCGCGCATCGCGGCCTCCTGTCCGTTGGAAAGTCCAACTCACTCTAACGCGAGAGGGTTGGACTTTCCAACGCAGGCGTCACCGGGCGGCCAGGCCGTTGATGATCATGTGCAGGGCGACGTCGAAGCTGCGCTCGACCTCCTCGGGCTCGCCGCTCAGGTGTCCCCGCGTCTCGGCGAAGACGAACCCCGAGACGAACGCGTGCAGCACCTCGCTCGTCCGCCGCAGCTCCTCCTCGGGCACCCCGGAGGCGCGCAGGATGCGGTAGAGCGCCTGCCACAGCGGCAGCCGCCGGTCCTCGCTGAACTCGGGATGGTTGTGCAGGTAGTTCCACATGGCCGGATGTTGCCGGGCGTGCCGGTGGTAGGCCAGGGCCAGGGCGCGGAGCTGGTCCTGCCACGGGGTGCCGTCGTCGGGCGGCAGCGGCAGCCGGACGCTGACCGTCTCGCAGATGCGGGCCAGCAGCGCCTCCTTGCTCGCGACGTGGTGGTAGACCGACATGGGGTTGACGTCGAGCTCGGCGGCCAGTTTCCGCATCGACAACCCCTCGACGCCGGCCTCGTCGATCAGGCGAAGCGCCGTGGAACAGATCTCGTCAAGACTCAGGGGAGCTCCCCTGCGCGCGCTCACTGCCATACAGCGTATGGTAGCGTCAGCCATACGGTGTATGGCTACCCGAAGGGAGCACTCATGAGGCGTATCCCCGCCCCGCAGGGCCTGCCGATCCTGGGCAACACGCTGCAGATCCCGGCCCACTCGCCGGTGGAGCACTTCGTCAAGGTCGCCGAGCGGTACGAGGAGGGCATCTTCCGGCTGGAGGTCGCCGGCCGCACGATCGTGCTGGTCTACGACCCCGACCTGGTCGCGGAGGTGTGCGACGAGAGCAGGTTCGTCAAGCGCATCAAGCCGCCGCTGTCGATCGTGCGCGACTTCGGCGGCGACGGCCTGTTCACCGCCGAGCCGCACGAGCCGGTGTGGGGGCAGGCGCACCGCATCCTGCTGCCCGCCTTCAGCCAGCGCTCGATGAAGGCGTACTACCCGCAGATGCTGGAGGTCGCCGAGCAGCTCGTCGCCTCGTGGGCCGGCCGCCAGGGGCAGGACCTGCCCGTGGCCGACGACATGACCCGGCTCACGCTGGACACGATCTCGCTGACCGGCTTCGGCTTCCGGTTCGACTCCTTCGCCTCGCCCGAGCTGCACCCGTTCCTGAAGGCCATGGGCGGCGCGCTGACCGAGGCGATGCTGCGCAACCAGCAGCTCCCGTTCGTCACCAAGCTGAAGCGCGGCCACGAGGACGCCTACCGCCGCGACATCGAGACCATGCGCGCCCTGGTGGACGACGTGATCAAGCAGCGCCGCGCCGAGGGCGTCGGCGACGCCAAGGACCTGCTCGGCCTCATGCTGGCGGCCGCCGACCCGCAGACCGGCGGCCGCCTGTCCGACGAGAACATCCGCAACCAGGTGCTCACCTTCCTGATCGCCGGGCACGAGACCACCAGCGGCCTGCTCTCCTTCGCCCTGTACAACCTGCTGCGCGACCCCCACACCCTGGCCAGGGCCTACGACGAGGTCGACCGCCTGCTGCCCGGCGACGAGCCGCCCAGCTACGAGACGATCATGAAGCTCGACGTCATCCCCCGGATCCTGGAGGAGACGCTGCGGATCTGGTCGCCGATCCCCGCCTTCGCCGTCAGCGCCGTCGAGGCCACCACCATCGGCGGGTACGAGATCGAGGCCGACCAGAGCGTCGCCGTGCTGCTGCCGTCGCTGCACCGCCACCCCAAGGCGTGGGAGCGGCCGGCGGAGTTCGACATTGACCGCTGGCTGCCGGAGCACAAGAAGGCCCACCACCCGGCGGCGTACAAGCCGTTCGGCAACGGCGAGCGGGCCTGCATCGGCCGCCAGTTCGCGCTGACCGAGGCCCGGCTCGCCCTGGCCATGATCCTGCGCCGCTTCGCCGTCTCCGACCCCGACGCCTACCGGATGAAGATCAAGCAGACGCTGACCATCAAGCCCGACGGGTTCACCCTGCGGGTGCGCGAGCGCCGCGCCCACGAACGCACCGCCCCCGCCGCCGGCGTCCAGGCCGCCGGTGAGGGGGAGCGGCACGACCTCGCGGTCACCGGAGTGCCGCTCACCGTCGCCTACGGCTCCAACCTGGGCACAGCCGCCGACATCGCCGAGCGGCTGGCCGAGCGGGCCGGTCGGTCCGGCTTCGCCACCACCCTGACCACCCTGGACGACCTGACGCCGCCGTCGCAGGGCCTGCTCGTCGTGGTCGCCTCCTCCTACAACGGCAAGGCGCCCGACAACGCCCAGCGCTTCGACGCCCTGGAGGAGCTGCCCGACCTGTCGGGCGTGCGTCTGGCGGTGCTCGGCTGCGGCAACTCCCAGTGGCCGACGTACCAGGACTTCCCGCGCCGGGCCGGCGAGAAGCTGACCGCCGCCGGGGCGGTGCCGCTCGTCGAGCGCGGCGAGGCCGACGCCGACGGCGACTTCGACGGCGACGTCTCGGCGTGGACGGCCCGGCTGTGGGCGGCGCTGGCCGACGAGTACAGCGCCCCGGCGGGCGCGGCCGGGCCGCGCTACGAGATGGAGGTGCTCGGCGAGAGCGAGGTCAGGCCGGCCGTCGTGTCCGAGCGGGCCGTGCCGATGACCGTCGTGTCCAACGAGGAGCTGACCGGCGACCCCACCGGGCTGTGGGACTTCTCGGCCGAGGCCCCGAGGCCCGGCGTGCGCTCCATCGTGGCCCGCCTGCCCGAGGGCGTCACCTACACGGCGGGCGACCACGTCGCCGTCTTCGCCAAGAACGACCCCGAGCTGGTCGAGTGGGCCCTGCGCTGCCTGCGGGTGCCGCGCGAGCAGGTGGTGCGGCTGCGTGCCGCCGGCGCCACCCACCTGCCCGTGGACACGCCGGTGACGGCCGGCCTGCTGCTGACCGAGTTCGCCGAGCTGCAGGAGGTGGCCACCAGGGCCGACCTGGAGGCCCTGGCCGCGCACACCGGCTGCCCCTGGACGCGCGGCCAGCTCGCCGAGCTGACCGCGAACTACGCCGACGAGATCCTGGCCAAGCGGGTCTCGCCGCTGGCTCTGCTGGAGCGCTTCCCGGCCGTCGAACTGCCGCTGCCGGTGTTCCTGGAGATGGCCGGGCCGATCCGGCCGCGCTACTACTCGGTGTCCTCCTCGCCACTGGCCGGCCCCGACCTGGTGCGGCTCACCGTCGGGCTGGTCGAGGGGCCCGCCTGGTCCGGCAGCGGCACCTACCAGGGCATGTGCTCGGCGTACCTGGCCGGGCTGCGGCCCGGTGAGGTGTTCTACGGGTACGTACGCGTGCCCGCGCCGCCGTTCCGGCTGCCCGCCGATCCGGCCACCCCGGTGATCCTGGTCGGCCCCGGCACGGGCTTCGCGCCGCTGCGCGGCTTCCTGGAGGAGCGGGCGCTGAGCGGGGCGGGCGGCCGGGCCGAGGTGTTCACCGGCTGCCGCCACCCCGACCACGACTGGCTGTACCGGGACGAGGTGACCGCCTGGGCCGCCCGCGCGGAGGTGAACGTGCACACCGCGTTCTCGGCCGTGGCCGGGCATCCGTACCGGTACGTCCAGGACGCCGTGGCCGATCACGCCGAGGAGCTGTGGGAGCTGCTGGAGCAGGGCGCGTACGTGTACGTCTGCGGCGACGGCCTGCGCATGGCCCCGGCGGTGCGCCAGGCGCTGCTGGACGTCCACCGGCGGCACACCGGCGAGGGCGGAGAAGGCGGCGAGGACGGCGCGGCCTGGCTGGCCGCCCTGGAGGCGGACGGCCGCTACCAGCAGGACGTGTTCGCCTGATCCCCGCCTGATCCTCGCGTGATCCCCTGCCTGATCCCCGCCCGATCCCCACGTGCGGGGATCGGTCTGCCTGATCCTTGAACGATCCTTGGTCGTTTTTGGGAAAACACCTGCTCAAACCGCCACCCAGGTTCGACAATCCGGACTTAGCGCCGGATCCTGGGATATAAGCGCAGCATGCGCGACATATCCGTGGAACATATGCGAAACCTGTCCACGGCACTGTGAGAGCCTCTGGGAAAGGGGGCGGCCAATGCTGCTGCGACTGAGGGTGTCCCTGCCGGACCGGCCGGGCGGCCTTGGCCAGGTCGCGAAGGCGCTGGGGACGCTCGGCGCCGACATCCTGCAGGTCACCGTGCTGGAACGGGAGACCGGCCGGGCGGTGGACGACTTCATCGTGTCCTGGCCGGGCCCGATCAGCGCGACGGAGGTCTGCGAGCGGCTGTCGGCGACGCCGGGCGTACGCGTCGAGGGCGTCTGGCCCACCCGCGACGTGCCCGGCTCCGCCCCCGACTACGACCTGCTCATGCACGTGGCGACGGAACCGGCGCGCGGCCTGGCCACGCTGGTGGACGCCCTGCCCGCGCTGTGCGGCGCCGAGTGGTCGGTCGCGGTCGAGGACGGAGCCGTCCGGCACGCCTCGATGGCCGCGCCGGAGGTGCTGAACCTGCCCGACCCGCCGCCGCGCGCGATCACGCTGGACTCGGCGGACCTGCGGCTGATGTTGCTGCCCCTCGTCCCGCAGGGCATGCACGTCGTCGTCGCCCGCGCCGGCGGGCCCGTCTTCCATCGGGCCGAGCTGGAACGCGCGGTCCGCATCGTGGACGTCGTCGCCAAGCTGACCGCCCGCGCGCCCGCACGATTGACCGGCCAAACATCAGACGAATAACGTGAGCCTCGACCGTCCCTCCCGCGCAGAGGACCTGAGGCCATGGATTTCGAGCTGACCGACGAGCAGAAGGCCTTCCGCGAGACCCTGCGCGCCTTCGTGGAGAAGGAGATCCTGCCCGTGGCCACCGAGTGGGAGCACTCGGGCCGCTACCCCACCGAGATCGTCGAGAAGATGAAGCAGATGGGGCTGTTCGGGCTGACCGTCCCCGAGGAGTACGGCGGCCTCGGCGCGGACATGGTCTCCTTCGCGCTGGTCTTCGAGGAGATCGCGCGCGGCTGGATGGGCGTGGCCGGCACGATCGGCTCCCACTCGCTGGCCTGCTGGATGATCGCCAGACACGGCACCGACGAGCAGAAACGCCTCCACCTCGCCGACCTGGCCGCGGGCGTCCGGCGTACCGCCATCGCGCTCACCGAGCCCGGCGCCGGCACCGACCTGCAGGGCATCCAGACCCGCGCGGTCCGCGACGGCGACCACTACGTGGTGACCGGCACCAAGACGTGGATCACCAACGCCCGGCACGCCGACCCGCTGCCCGTCCTGGTCAAGACCTCGGTCACCGAGCCCGCCCACAAGGGCATGTCGGTGCTGCTCGTCGATCCGGCCTCGCCCGGCTTCGGCGTCAGCCGCGACCTGCCCAAGCTCGGCTACAAGGGCACCGAGACCTGCGAGGTCGTGCTCGACGAGGTCCGCGTGCCGGTCTCGGCGCTGCTCGGGGGCGTCGAGGGACGCGGCATGCAGCAGGTGCTGGGCGGGCTGGAGATCGGCCGGGTCAACATCGCCGCCCGCGCGGTCGGCGTCGCACAGGCGGCCTACGACGCCGCCCTGGAGTACGCGCGCGAGCGCACCGCGTTCGGGCAGCCCATCGCCGACTTCCAGGCCGTCCAGCTCAAGCTCGCCGACCTGGCCACCGAGATCCAGGCCGCCCGGCTGCTCACGTACTGGGCCGCAGCCCAGGCCGACGGCGGCAAGCGGGTGGACATGGAGGCGGGCATGGCCAAGTACTTCGCCTCCGAGGTGGCGCTGAAGGCCTCGCTGGAGGCGATGCGCATCCACGGCGGCTACGGCTACTCCCAGGAGTTCGTGGTCGAACGGCTCTACCGGGACGCGCCGCTGATGGCGATCGGCGAGGGCACCAACGACGTGCAGCGGCTGGTGATCGCCCGCGCCCTCGTCTCCGGCAAGGGCCGGGTGGGCTGGTAGCTAGTCGTGCCGGGGCAGCCCCGAGACCTCGTGGTCGGCATGGGACAGCGCCTCGGCGATGAGCGCCCGCACGTGCCCGTCGCGGGCGCGGTAGAGCACTCGGCGGCCGTCCCTGCGGGTGTCCACCAGACCGGCCAGCCGGAGCTTGGCCAGGTGCTGCGACACCGACGGGCGCGCCGCGCCGACCGCCTCGGCCAGGGAGTTCACGTCCAGCTCACCGGCTGACAGTTCCCACATCAGCCGGAGCCGGGTGGCGTCGCTGAGCATGCGGAAGGCGTCCACGGCGGCGTTGACCTGGGCGGGAGTGGGTTGCTCCTGCGAGTGGTCCGCACCTGAGACGTTGTCGCGTGCGTACATGACTACATATCCTGGTCGGAGCGGACGAGACGCGCAAGCGAAGGGGTGCTCATGTCTGACTCCGATACCCATCCGCACGGTCATGGTCACGGCCACGGTCACGGGCATGGCCACGGTCACGGGCATGGCCACGGGCACGGGCCGGGGGAGCGGCGGGGGCTCAGGGCGCTGGCCGCCAAGGCCGCGCACGTGTTAACGCCGCACAGCCACGACAGCGCCGCCAGAACCGACAGCGCCCTGGAGTCCAGCAGCCGGGGCATGCGCGTGCTGGCCGTGTCCTTCGCGGTCCTCATGCTCACCGCCGTGGTCCAGGCCGTGATCGTCGTGGCGTCGGGGTCGGTCGCACTGCTCGGCGACACCCTGCACAACCTGGCCGACGCGCTGACCGCCGTCCCGCTGGCCATCGCCTTCTCGCTCGGCCGCCGGGCCGCCACCCGCCGCTTCACCTACGGCTACGGCAGGGCCGAGGACCTCGCGGGCATCGCCATCGTCGTGCTCATCGCCGCCTCGGCCGCGCTCGCCGGGTACGAGGCCGTCCGGCGGCTCGTCGAGCCCCAGGACGTCCGGGCGCTCGGCTGGGTCGCCGCCGCCGCGCTGGCCGGGTTCGTCGGCAACGAGTGGGTGGCGCGCTACCGCATCACCGTGGGCCGCCAGATCGGCTCGGCCGCGCTCGTGGCCGACGGCCTGCACGCCAGGACCGACGGTTTCACCTCCCTGGCCGTGCTCCTCGGCGCGGGCGGCGCGGCGCTCGGCTTCCCGATCGCCGACCCGGTCGTGGGCCTGCTGATCACGGTCGCCATCTGCTTCGTGCTGCGCGACGCCGCCCGCGAGATCTACCACCGCCTCATGGACGCCGTCGACCCCGCCCTGGTGGACGAGGCCGAACGCATCCTGGCCGGCGTCCCCGGCGTCGAGCGCGTCGGCTCGGTGCGCCTGCGCTGGCTCGGCCACGCCCTGCACGCCGAGGTCGAGATCCTGGTCGACCACGCCATGTCGGTCGTGGACGCCCACGCCGTGGCGGTCGAGGCCGAGCACCGCCTGATCCACGACCTGCCGCGCCTGCGCGCCGCCACCGTCCACACCGACCCCTGCGGCCCCGACGGAGCCGACCACCACGCGTCCCTGGCGACCCACCGCATCACCTAGCCCGCTGCGGGTAAGTTGGGGCGGGTGCCGACCGCCGCGACCCCCCACCCGACCACGCCGGGCGCGCCGTCCAGGCTCGCCTGGCTCGACGCCCTGCGCGGCATCGGCGCGCTCGCGGTGGTCGCCGAGCACCTGCTGCCGTGGTTCCTGCCCGCGCTGCGCCCCTACTGGTTCAGCCTCGGCGTCTACGGCATCCTGGTGTTCTTCCTGGTCAGCGGGTACATCATCCCGACCTCGCTGGAACGCCACGGCGACGTGCGGGCCTTCTGGGCCAGCCGCGCCTTCCGCCTCTACCCCCTCTACCTGGCCGTGATCGCGCTGGTGCTGGCCGCCTCCTGGTGGGTGCCGGTGCGCGAGGGCGTGCCGCGCGACGGGAGCGCGGTGGCGGCCCACGCGACCATGCTGCTCGACGTCGTGAGCGTGGGCGGCGTGGCCGACACGATGTGGACGCTGTCGTACGAGATGGTGTTCTACCTGCTGGTCACGGCGCTGTTCCTGATCGGGGCGCACGAGCGCAGCGGGCTGGTGTCCGTCCTGTTCGCCGGGGCGTCCGTGGCGGTGGGTCTGGTGGCGTCGGGGGCGGTGCTGCGGGGCGGATGGCCGGCCTACGTGTCGTGCGCGGTGTTCGCCGCCGGGCTCGCCTGCGTGGTCGGCGGCTGGTTCCGCCGGACCGCGGCGTGCCTGCTCGGGCTGATGGCGCTGGCGTTGCTGCTGCTGAGCAGCCGGGTGCCGTGGCTGGGCGCGGCCGTGGTCGCGGTCATGTTCGCCGGCACGGCGATCCACCGCTGGGAGCGCGGGCGCGGCGGCCTGTGGCCGGTCGCGGTGACGGCGGCGCTGGTCGTCGTGGCTCCGGTGTGGGCGATCGAGAGCGGCTGGTGGTGGGTCGAGGCCGACGTGTGGCTGACCACGATCGCGCTGGCGGCGGCCACCTTCGCGGGCGCGATGGCGCTGCGCGGACGGCGGCTGCCCCCCGTGCTCACCTGGCTCGGGCTGATCAGCTACTCGCTCTACCTGGTGCACCATCCGCTGCTGAAGTACTTCGTGGAGGTCACCGGCGACCTGCGGCGGGCGCCGCTGCCGTACCAGCTCGCGATGGCCGGGCTGGCCCTGGCGCTGATCCTGGCCGTCAGCGCGCTCTCCTACCGTTACGTCGAACGCCCCATGCAGGCGCTGGGCCGGCGGGTCTCCCGGCGGTCCGCCGGCGCGGGCGCCGCGCCCCGCGCGGTCCCCGTCACGGGAGCCTCGGTCGTGGGCGGTCAGGGCGACGGCTCGGGGCACACCGCGTAGGCCGGCACGATCCTCTCGCCGGGCTCGTGCCGCCGGCTCGTGGAGTGCAAGATGGGGGGCGGGTCATCGTCGCGGACCCCGCCGGGCCGTCGCGCGGCCTCCTCGGGGCTCTCGCCGGGCTCGGGGCTGGTCAGGGCGCGTGCCGGGGCCCCGCGGTCACCGGCGGGTGGGGAAGGGGCCGAGGGCATGCCGGGTTCGCTGGTGCTCATGGGGTCGGGGGAGACGAGCCCGACCATGGTCGAGGTCCACCGGGCGGTGGCCCGCGGGCTGCGCGCGGGGGCCCGTGCCGTGCTGCTCGACACGCCCTACGCCTTCCAGGAGAACGCCGCCGACATCTCCGCCCGCGCCCGCCGCTACTTCGCCCGCAGCGTCGGGCTGGAGGTCGAAGCGGCCACCGCGATCACGGGCGCCGACTGGGTGTTCTCCGGGCCGGGCAGCCCTACGTACGCGCTCGACCGGTGGGCCGCCTCCGGCGTGGCCGGCGACCTGCGTGCCCGGGTGCGCTCCCGGCAGGGGGTGACCGTGCTGGCCTCGGCCGCCGCCTGCACCGCGGGCCTGGCCACCGCGCCCGTCTACGAGATCTACAAGGTGGGCGCCGAGCCTCACTGGCGCGAGGGCATCGGCCTGCTGGAGCCGCTGGGCCTGCGGGCCGTGCTGATCCCGCACTTCGACAACGCCGAGGGCGGCACCCACGACACCCGCTACTGCTACCTGGGCGAGCGGCGGCTGTCGCGGATGGAGCGGGAGCTGCCGCCGGAGACCGCCGTCCTGGGGCTCGACGAGCACACGGCGCTGATCATCGACCTGGAGTCGGAGGCGGTGGAGGTGGCCGGGCGCGGCGGCCTGACCGTACGGCGTCCGGGGGCGGTGAGCGTCCTGCCGGCCGGGACCCGGACGAGCCTGGCCGCCGTCCGCGGCCTGGCGGCGGGCGCCATGTCCGGCGCGGTCCCGCCGTTACCGCCCGCCGCCCGCGCCGCCGCGGGGCCCGCCGTCACGCTGGAGGAGACGGTCCGCTCCTGCGAGCGGCTGTTCGAGGACGCGGTCGGCAAGCCGGACCTGGCGGCGGCGGCGCGGCTCGTGCTCGACCTGGAGGCGGAGATCGTCACGTGGGCAGCCGACACCGAGGAGGACGCGGGCGGGGTCGACCAGGCCCGGGAGCTGATGCGGCTGCTGATCGCCCGGCTGGGCGAGGCCGCCGCGACCGCCGGTCTGCGTCCCCTGGTCGAACCCCTGCTCGACCTGCGCGCGCGGCTGCGGGGGGAGGGGCGGTACGAGATCGCGGACGCGCTGCGCGAGGCGATGGCGCGCGGCGGCGTGACCGTGGAGGACACCCCGGCCGGTCCGCGCTGGAGCCCGGCGACGGTCTAGAAGGTCCTGGCGACGCGGCGGGCGTGCTCGTCGGCCTGCTTGCGCTCGGCGTCGTAGGAGCCGGTGAGCGTGGGGTGGTGGCGGATCTCCTGGACGTCGGCGATGCCCGTCCAGCGCAGCCAGTCGCCGAAGAACGTGGACTGGAAGTCGGTGCCGAACTCCGGGCCGAGCCGCGGCCCCCACACCGCGCTGGTGTAGACGACGGCCGCCCGCTTGCCGGTCAGCAGCGCGCGGTACCCCGTCTCCGGGTGCACGTCGAAGATCATCGCGGGCTGGCTGACCACGTCGATGAACTGCTTGAGCTTGTACGGCACGCCCGCGTTCCACATCGGCACGCTGAACAGGTAGCGGTCGTAGGCGTCGAAGCGCTCGAACGTCCTGACCGCCGCGGCCCAGGCCTCGGCCTCCTCGCCCGCGGGGGTGCCGCCGCCGAACACCGTCATCTTGGCGCGGGCGGCGGCGGGGCCGAACTCGGGCAGCGTGCCGTCCCAGAGGTCGAAGCGGTCCACGGTATGGGCGGGGTGGGTGGCGAGGTACTCCTGGACGAACGTCTCGGCGATGGCGGCGGAGATCGATTCCGTGCCGCGGGGTGAGGCGGAGATGTGCAGCAACCTGGACATGGCGAACACCTTTCTGGACCGTGGTCCGTTTAGTGTCGCCAACGATACGGACCGAGGTCCGCTTGGTCAAGGTGCGGCTGTGCCGGGGCATGGCGAAGGCCGGGCCCGCGCGGCACGGTGGGTGCGCCGCGAGTCCGGCGGGGCGTCAGGTCGGTGCGCTCGACGGTGGGGCAGGGTGTCGATCCCGCTGTGCTTTCGAGGCGCGCCAGAGGTCAGCGGCGCGGCGGGTCGATGCGGGCGCCGTCCAAAGTGAAGATCATGAGGCGGGACAGGTCCACCGCGACCTTCGCCGCGTCCCCCGCCCGCCACATCGGCCGGTTGCCCAGCCGGACGATCAGGTCGGAGCGGCGGTGGAAGCCGCTGCCCACGTTCTGGCCGACCTGCTCCTGCTCCTCGTGCTCCGGCGCGCGCTGCGAGAAGAGCCGCCGCACCATCCCGGTCAGCCCGCCCGCGCCGTCGCGCTCGCCGTTGAGGCGGGCGCGCGGGTCCGGCGGCTCGGGCACCGGCATCGCCGGCATGCCGCACTCCAGGTACGCCAGCCACTCGTGCCCGTGGTACTCCAGCGCCCGCACCCGCCCGTAGAAGGACGGCCCGTCGTACGACTCCGGCACCGGGGCCAGCCCGTCGGGGCGCATGCCGACCAGCACCTGCCCGCCCGTGTGCTGAGAGATCGCGTACGCCCTGGGATCGCTCCAGGGCATCGTGAGCCGGTGCGGGCCGAAGTCGAGCATGACGTACTGGTTCTGCGGCGTTCTGACACCGGCCGCCAACAGGTTCAACTGCTGGGAGTTGAGGAAGGCGGCCACGAACGCCGTCGCTGGATCGTTGTAAATCTGGGCCGGAGTGCCGACGTCCTGCAGGACGCCGCGATTCAGGATCGCGATCCGGTCGGCCAGGGTGAGCGCCTCGACCTGGTCGTGCGTGACGTAGATCGTGGTGACCCCGAGCGACCTGACCAGCGCGGAGATCTCCATCCGCAGTTCGGTGCGCATGCCGGCGTCGAGGTTCGACAGCGGCTCGTCCATGAGGAACAGCTTCGGCTGCCGGACGATCGCCCGGCCCATCGCCACGCGCTGTCGCTGGCCGCCCGACAGGGTGCCGGGGCGGCGGTCGAGCGTCTCGTCGATGTGCAGTGCCTTCGACAGCTCGGTGACGCGGTCGCGCACCATCGCCGGGTCCGACTTGGCGATCTCCAGGGGGAAGGCGATGTTCCCGCGCACGGTCCGGTGCGGGTAGAGGGCGCCGTTCTGGAACACCATGGCCACGTCGCGGTCGCGCGGTGGCAGGTGGTTGGCGAGCTGGCCGTCCAGCCAGAGATCGCCTTCCGTGATCTCCTCCAGGCCGGCGATCATCCGCAACAGCGTGGACTTGCCGCAACCGGAAGGACCGAGGAGGACGAGGAACTCGCCATCCTCGGCCTGCAGGCTCAGCCGGTCGACTGCCAGGTAGTCGCCCGGATACACCTTGGTCACTTTGTCGAGAACGACCGAGCTCATGGGCCCACACCTTGCGCGCGTGTCACCTGTGACGAGGCTGATTGAAGAGGTAGTACATCGCGCCTTAACGCTGGATGTCCACCCTTGACATAAAGAATCTCACCCGCAGGGGTTTCGGCCAGGGGTTTTAGGCGGCCGTATACCCATAAATCCGGATACGAGGTGCATGGAAGGGCTTGCGTAAACTTGCGGCAAGGGCTTTCATGGTGCGGAAACCCGGGGGGAGATCCATGAACATGTGGTGGCGTGACGCCGTGATCTACCAGGTCTACGTGCGCAGTTTCGCCGACGGCAACGGCGACGGCGTCGGCGACCTGATAGGCGTGCGCGATCGCCTGCCGTACCTGGTCGAGCTGGGGGTGGACGCCGTCTGGCTGACGCCCTTCTACACCTCGCCGATGGCCGACTTCGGCTACGACGTGGCCGACTACCGGGACGTCGACCCGCTGTTCGGCTCCCTGGCCGACGCCAAGGCGCTCATCGACGAGGCCCACGGCCACGGCCTGCGCGTCATCGTGGACGTCGTGCCGAACCACACCTCGTCGGCGCACGCCTGGTTCCAGGCCGCGCTGCGCGGCGAGCGGCGCGATCGGTACATCTTCCGCGACCAGCCCAACGACTGGGAGTCGATCTTCGGCGGCCCGGCCTGGACGCAGGTCGAGGACGGCCAGTGGTACCTGCACCTGTTCGACCCCGCCCAGCCCGACCTCAACTGGGACGACGACGAGGTGCGCGGCGAGTTCGAGTCGATCCTGCGCTTCTGGCTCGACCTGGGCGTGGACGGCTTCCGCGTGGACGTGGCGCACGGCATGGTCAAACCGGCCGGCCTGCCCGACATCGGCCACCCGAACCAGACCAGGATGATCGGCCGCGAGCCGGTGCCGTACTTCGACAACGACGGCGTGCACGAGATCCACCGGTCCTGGCGGCGGGTGCTCGACTCCTACCCCGGCGAGCGCATCGGCGTCGCCGAGGCGTGGGCGCCCACCGCCGAACGCCTGGCCATGTACGTCCGGCCCGACGAGCTCCACCAGGCCTTCAACTTCCACTACCTGTTCACCCCGTGGGACGCCGCCGAGTTGCGCGCGGTGATCGACTCCTCGCTCGCCACGGCCGGCTCCGTGGGCGCGCCCACCACCTGGGTGTTGTCGAACCACGACGTCAAGCGGCACGTCACCCGCTACGGCAGCCTGGCCAGAGCCCGCGCCGCCGCGCTGCTGACCCTCGCGCTGCCCGGCTCGGCCTACGTCTACCAGGGCGAGGAGCTGGGCCTTCCCGAGGTGCTCGACCTGCCGGACGAGGTGTGCCAGGACCCGCAGCGGCTGCGCGACCCCGACAGCGGGCGGGACGGCTGCCGCGTGCCGCTGCCGTGGACCCGCGAGCTCGGCTGGCGCGACCCGTGGCTGCCGATCCCGGCCGACTGGGCGGACCTCAGCGTCCAGGCCCAGGACGGCGTCACCGGCTCCACCCTGGAGCTCTACCGCGCCGCGCTGCGCCTGCGCCGCTCCCTGGACGGCGACCTGGTCTGGCACGACTCGCCCGAGGGCACACTGGTCTTCTCCCGCGGCGACGTGCTGTGCACCGTCAACCTGACCGGCGCGCCCGTCGACTTCGGCGTCGCGGGAGAGCTGCTGCTCGCCTCCGATGTCCCCGGAGCAGCCGATTCGGCCGCCTGGTGGAAAGTAAAGTGTGTTCCATGAACGGTCACGCTCGCCTAGCCGACATCGCCGCCCAGGCCGGGGTGAGTGAGGCCACGGTCAGCCGGGTGCTCAACGGCAAGCCCGGCGTCTCGGCAGGCACCCGGCAGGCGGTGATGACGGCCCTCGACCTGATGGGTTACGAGCGGCCGCCCCGCCTCAGGCAGCGCAGCAACGGGCTCATCGGGCTCGTCACGCCCGAGCTGGACAACCCGATCTTCCCGGCGTTCGCGCAGGCCATCGAGAAGGCGCTGACCCAGCACGGCTACACGCCCGTGCTGTGCACCCAGCTGCCCGGCGGCGCCCCTGAGGACGAGTTCACCGAGCTGCTGGTCGACCGCGGTGTCAGCGGCATCGTCTTCGTCTCCGGCCTGCACGCCGACACCACCGCCCGGATGGACCGCTACACCCGCCTGATCGACCGCGGCCTGCCGATCGTGCTGGTCGACGGCTACAGCGAGCACATCGACGCGCCCTTCATCTCGCCCGACGACCGCCTCGCGGCGCGGCTGGCCGTCCAGCACCTGGTCGACCTCGGCCACGAACGCGTCGGGCTCGCGCTCGGGCCGCGCCGGTTCGTCCCGGTGATCAGGAAGATCGAGGGCTACAAGCAGGCGATGGCCCACCTGCTCGGCGCCACCGACGTCGACGACCTGATCTCCCACTCGCTGTTCTCGGTCGAGGGCGGGCAGGCCGCCGCCGCGCAGCTGCTGGCCCGCGGCTGCACCGGGATCGTGTGCGCGAGCGACCTGATGGCGCTCGGGGCGATCCGCGCCTGCCGGCAGAAGGGGCTGGCGGTGCCGGGCGACGTGTCGGTGGTCGGGTTCGACGACTCGCCGCTGATCGCGTTCACCGACCCGCCGCTCACCACCGTGCGCAAGCCGATCGGGGCGATGGCCTCGGCCGCCGTGCAGACGCTGCTGGAGGAGGTCAGCGGCGCGCCGGCCAAGCACGTCGAGCTGATCTTCCAGCCGGAGCTGGTCGTGCGTGGCTCCACCGGTTCCGGTCCGCTGGTCAACCGCTGATCCCGGACGCTCTCTGTGAAAGGCTCTCTGTGAAAGGCCGACCCACCGATGACGCCTGACGTGCTGGTCCTGGGCGGCGCCGGGGTGGACACCACTGTCTACGTGCCCGCGCTGCCTCTGCCGTACCAGGACACCTACCACGTGCCGCCCGTCGTCGACCGCGTCGGCAACACCGGGGCCGGGGTCGCCCTCGGCTGCCACGCTCTCGGGCTCGGCGTCGCCTTCGCCGACCTCGTCGGCGACGACCCGCAGGGCGCGCTGATCAGGCACGCCCTGCGCGACATCGACTGCAGGTGGGGGGTGGCGCAGGCGGGCACCCGGCGCAGCGTGCTGCTCGTCGGCCCCGACGGGCGGCGCACCTCCCTGCACGACCCCAAGGTCACGCCGGGGGAGCGGCTGCCCCGCGAGCTGTACGCCGGTGCGCGGCCCAGGCACGCGCACATCTCGATCATGGACTTCTGCCGCCACGTCTACCCCGACCTCGACGGCGTCCCCATCTCCACCGACCTGCACGACTGGGACGGTGTCGCCGACTACCAGAAGGACTTCGCCTACGGCTCCGACCTGGTGTTCCTGTCGGCCACCGCGCTGGCCGACCCGGCGGCCACGATGCGCGACATCCTCGCCGAGGGGCGCGCCCACACAGTCGTCTGCACGCGGGGCGCGGACGGCTGCCTCGTCCTGACCCGCGACTCGGCCGACGTACGGGCCTTTCCCGCCGCGCCCCTGCCCGGCCCGGTGGCCGACAGCAACGGCGCGGGCGACGCCTTCGTCTCCGGTTTCCTGTACGGCCTCCTGAACGGCCGGACGATCCCCGAGTGCGTCGCACTGGGCGCGGTCGCCGGTGCGCACGCGTGCACGGTCGAGGGCACTCACGAATCCCCGATCACCGAGAAACTGCTGCTCAGCAGGGCGTCCCAGCTCTGAGTGAGCGTGGCCGCTCCGAGTGAGCGTGGCCGTGACCAAGGTTCGGTAGATTCGGGGCGAGAAGCCATGGATTGTGAGGCAAGAGTGTCGGACGAACGCGGCCCGCAGGAGACCAGCCGGGGAAGGCGGCCTCGCGCGTGGATGATCGTGCTGGCCGCGGTGGTGCTCCTGGTCGATCAGGCGTCCAAGTTCTGGGCGATGTCGGCTTTGTCCGGTGGTGAGGAGATCACCGTGATCCCGCGGCTGCTCTCGTTGCGGCTGCTGCTCAACCCCGGCGCCGCGTTCTCCCTGGGGGAGGGCGTGACGTGGGTGTTCGCGCTGGCCGCCGCCGGGGCGGTCGCCGGCATCCTGTACGCGTCCCGGCGGCTGCGTTCGCCGGCCTGGGGGGTGGGGCTGGGCGCACTGCTCGGCGGGGCCACCTCCCACCTGCTCGACCGCCTCTTCCGCCCGCCCGCGTTCGCCCAGGGGCACGTGGTGGACTTCATCGACTACGGCGGGTTGTTCGTCGGCAATGTCGCCGACATCGCCCTGACGGGCGGGTGCGCGCTGCTGTTCCTGCTCAGCGTCCGCGGGATCCCACTGGGGGACGCTCCCGGCGAGGAACGTCTGTCCTCGACGCCTTCGGCGTCCTCGGGGTCCTCGGCCGCCTGATCGAACGGCCGAAGGCCGGGCAGCGGTGGACCGTCGCCCGGCCTCCACCACTACGCGAAGGCCATGCGCCTGACGGAGGCCCATGCGCCTGACCGGGGCCATGCGCCTTACGGAGGCCCATGCGCCTGGCGGAGGCCATGCGCCTGGCGGAGGCCATGCGCCTGACGGGGGCCATGCGCCTGACGGGGGCCATGCGCCTGACGGGGGCCATGCGCCTTACGGAGGCCCATGCGCCTGGCGGAGGCCATGCGCCTGGCGGAGGCCATGCGCCTGACGGGGGCCATGCGTCTGGCGGAGGCCATGCGCATGACGGAGGAGACCGGCTGGTAGGAGGCGTTCACCGCACCCCTGTGCAACGCCGACGCCACGTACGCCGACCTGGCAATGCTTCGCGAGGCCGTCGATCATCTGGAACGGGCCCTCATGCTTCGCGAGGCCGTCGAACACCTCGGACGGGCCCTCATGCTGAACGAGGCCATCGCCCACACCCCGGCCCAGGCCGTCAATCTGGGCAACCTCAGCTGCCTCTACCTGGAGGTGGGACGCCTCCACGACGCCGAGGCCAGGTTGAACCGCTCGCTGGCCCTGTGCCGCGAGCTGGAGCACCGGGCCAGTGAGGCGAACGGCCTGGCGATCATGGGCAAGGTCAGGCACGGCCTGGACCGGCTGCCCGAGGCCCGCGACACCCTCCTGCCCGCGGGTCACGATCGGGGCGTGATGTGCCAGATCGTGTTTCCTGCGTCGTCTGCGACCAGTAGGCGGCCGTTCTTGCCCGTGATCACGCCGACCGGCCGGCCGTACGTGGTGCTCTCGTCGGGGGCCGGTTTGAAGCCGGTCAGGAAGTCCTGGGGCTTGGCGCTGGGCATGCCGTTCTTGAAGGGGACGTACACGACCTTGTAGCCGACCGGATCGCCGCGGTTCCAGGAGCCGTGTTCGGTGATGAAAGCGCCGCCTCGGTAGGCCTCGGGGAACGTGGGGCTCTCGGAGAAGGCCAAACCGAGGGGAGCCGTGTGAGCGCCGAGGGCGTAGTCAGGGCGGAGCGCACGAGCCACCATCTCGGGACGCCGTGGTTGGACCCGCTCGTCTACGTGCTGCCCCCAATAACTCCACGGCCAGCCGTAGAAGTCACCAGGGCGTACACGCGTGAAGTAATCAGGTGCGGCATCGTCACCCAGAAGATCGCGTTCGTTGACGACTGTCCAGAGTGTCCTGGACTGCGGTTCGAGGGCCAGGCCATTGGGGTTTCTGAGGCCGGAAGCCAGGATGCGCTCACCGCTGCCGTCAGGGTTGATCTCCAGGATGGCGGCGCGCCGTCGTTCGGCATCCAGGCCATGTTCGCCCGCGTTGCTGGACGAGCCAACCGTGACGTAGAGCTTGGTGCCGTCAGGGGCGGCGAACAGGTTACGGGTCCAGTGGTTGTTGTAGCCGCCGGCCGGCAGGTCGAGGATCTTCTTCCCAGCGGCCGTGACCCGGGTTTCGCCCAGCTTGTACGGAAATCGCCAGACGCCGTCCGTGCCCGCGACGTAGAAGGCCGCCTGGGTGCCATCCGGGGTCGCCGGGCCGAGCGAGTACGGGGCGGACGCGGCCAGCAGCGCCATCCCGAACGGCTGGTTGAGGTTCTCCAAGAACACGCTGCGGAAGTCGGCCACGCCGTCGCCGTCGGTGTCGCGCAGCAGCGTGATCCGGTTGGCGCTGCGTTCGGTGGTGGAGCCGTCGTTGCGACGCAGCCAGTAGAACAGCCCCATGATCGGGGACTCCGGGTCCTTGGGCAGGGTGGCCGACTCGGCCACAAGCACATCGCCGTTGGGCAACTCGTAGAGCCAGCGGGGATGCTCCAACTCGCCCGCGAACCGCGTGACCATGAACCCGGCCGGTGCCTTCGGCGCTCTGCCGGAGGGCCAGCCGACCACGTCGGGGGCGTTGACCTTGGGGATGGGGAACGTCTCGCGTTCCCCGAGCTGGGGCTCGGAGCCCAGGTGGGCGGCTGTCTGCGGGGCTCCGCCCCGGTTCACCGCGTAGGCCGCGCCGGCCACCGCGAGGACCATGAGCAGGAGCAGCACAAGCAGGGCTCGCATCAGGATCCGGCGTCTTGGGCGGCGCGGGGCCGTCGCTGGCGCTGTCACTTTGGATGTCGTGGACACGGGGGTGTCTCCCAGTGAGCGGCTGACCATGGATGGATGACTGGACGGCACGTAAGACGGCAGCCGAGGATGCTCTCTCCTCGGATAAGCTGTCCGGAGTTAACGGCCGTTAGATTTCTAACATGTGTTAAGCGCGAGGTCAATTCTGATGCTCACCCGTCACAAGATCCTGGAAGCCGGCCTGGAGGTCCTCGAGGCGGACGGCGCTCACGGGATCAGCATGCGTAAGCTGGCCAAACGTCTCGATGTGACGGCGACGGCGATCTATCACTACTTCGACGGGCGTGAGTCGCTGCTGGAGGCCATCGTGGACGAGGTGTGCAGCAAGATCGT
Organism: Nonomuraea sp. NPDC050227; assembly: GCF_044459705.1. Taxonomy (NCBI): domain Bacteria; kingdom Bacillati; phylum Actinomycetota; class Actinomycetes; order Streptosporangiales; family Streptosporangiaceae; genus Nonomuraea; species Nonomuraea sp. NPDC050227. Next base: position 335,548 of record NZ_JBITJF010000013.1, read on the forward strand.
CTCTCAGGCCCCTCGTGAAGGGGGATGGAAGGACCAGCTGCGCGGGCTCATGGCCTCGATGGTCCGGCAGTCGCTGGAGCACCCCAGAGCCTCGGTCTGGTCCATCACCACGTACGCCCGGCGCGCGCCCGTGATGAGCCTCCACGAGGCCATCTTCGGGATCCTCCTGGATGCGGGCTTCCCTCCTGACCAGGCGGATCACGTGAAGGGGGCGGTGCTGCGCGTGTGCGTCGGGCATCTCGTCCTGCACGAGGCCGCCGCGCGGGACTGGACCGAGCTGCCCGCCGACAGGTATCCGCACTATCACGCTGTCGAGGCCGCCCGCCTGCGGGCCGATCAGGTCGAACACTTCAAGTTCGCGCTCGACGCCGTCCTCGCCGGGTTGCCCGACCCCAGCAATGAAGGTGAATCCCCTGCTTGACGGCCTTTGGGTCATGCCCTTGCGCGATGTGGCCGCCCAGTGAAGCCGGTAGCCGCACGAGTTAACGAGTGTTAGAGTTCTGCTCGGCTCCGCATCCAGCCGGGCGGAGTCAGGGGGCGTCCCGACGAGGGGAGGCGTGACCATGGCCGGAGGTTTCCCGCTGGGGGAGGAGGCCGGAGGTGGTTCGAGGCGCGGGTGCGGGGTAAGGCAACCGTTGGCGCGGACGCGGCCCAGGAACGCCTTCGAGGTGCAGCGTGACCGAGAGCAGCAGCGGATTAACGACCGCCGAGCACAGAGCCCAGGTGCGCAAGGCCGCGACGGCCAGCGTGGTCGGCACCGCCATCGAGTGGTACGACTTCTTCCTCTACAACACGGCCGCCGCTGTGGTCTTCGCCGAGGTCTTCTTCCCGAAGTCCACGCCGTACGCGGGCACGCTCGCGGCCTTCGCGACCAACGCCGTGGGCTTCGCGGCCCGGCCCGTGGGTGCGGCGATCTTCGGACATTGGGGCGACCGCATCGGCAGGAAGGCGACCCTCATCGTCACCCTTCTGACGATGGGCGTGGCCAGTGCGCTCATCGGCGTGCTGCCGGGCACCGACAGCATCGGCATCGCCGCGCCGATCATCCTGGTGGTCCTGCGCGTCCTGCAGGGCATCGCGGTGGGCGGCGAGTGGAGCGGGTCGGTGCTGCTGTCGATGGAGTGGGGCGACCAGCGCAGGCGCGGGCTCATGGCGAGCTGGCCGCAGGTGGGCGTGCCCATCGGGCTGATCCTCGGCACCGGCGCGATGTCGCTGCTGGCCGCCACGACGGGCGACACCTTCAAGGACTGGGGGTGGCGGGTGCCGTTCGTGGCCAGCTTGGCGCTGGTGGCGGTCGGCCTATGGGTGCGGCTGAAGGTGCTGGAGACCCCGATGTTCGCGCGGGTGCTGGAACGGCGGCAGGTGGTCAGGCTCCCGGTCGTCGAGGTGCTGCGCAGGCATCCGAAGGAGGTGGTGCTCAGCGCGTTGCTGCGTGTGTCGGAGCAGATGCCGTTCTACCTCTACACGACGTTCGCCATCACGTACGTGACCCAGCAGCTCGGCCTGTCCCGGACGGTCGCGCTGTCGGCGGTGACGTGCGCGGCGGCGGTGGAGTTGATCGCGATCCCGTTCTTCGGGCACCTGAGCGACCGTGTCGGCCGCCGGCTCGTCTACGCGACCGGCGCAGCGCTGTTGGCAGTGGTGGCCTTCCCGTACTTCGTGCTGCTCAACACCGGCGTCGTGCTGGTGGTCTTCCTGACGATCATGATCACGCAGATCCAGCACGCCATGGAGTACGGCCCGCAGGCATCGCTCATCGCCGAGAGCTTCCCGACCAGCCTCAGGTACGGCGGCGCGGGGCTCGGCTATCAGCTCGCCTCGATCATCGCCGGCGGCCCCGCGCCGCTGATCGCGACATGGTTGTTGCACGACTACGGCTGGCAGGCGATAGCGATCTTCATGATCGTCGGTGCGGTGGTCGGGTTCGCCGCCGCGCTGGCTCTGCCCGACCGATCCAGGATCGACATCTCCCAGCCCTCCTCCTACAAGACGACCTGAGTGATCCTTCTCTTGTCGTTCATGACGTGATAGCACCGTTGACGGATCCGGAACGACAGGAGATGGGCGAGTCATGAGCGTCGTGGTGTGCGGTGAGGCCATGCTTCTGATGCTGGCCGAGCCCGGCATCCCGTTGGAGCGTGCCACGCTGTTCCGTCGCTCCATCGCGGGCGCGGAGTCGAACGTGGCCGCGGGACTTGCCAGACTGGGTCATGACGTGCGCTGGCTCGGCCGGGTCGGCGCTGACCCGGCGGGCCGGGCGGTCCTGTCCATGCTCCGAGCCGAGGGTGTCGACACCCGGCACGCGGTCGTCGACCCCGGTGCGCCGACCGGTCTGCTGGTGCGCGACAGTCATCCCTTCCGGGCCATCGACGTGCAGTACTACCGTTCCGGGGCCGCCGCGTCCAGGTTGAGGCCGGACGAGCTGACGCCGGAGATGGTGAACGGTGCGAAGATCGTCCACGTCACGGGCATCACTCCGATGTTGTCGGATTCCGCACACCTGGCGACCCTGCGGCTGCTGGAGCTGGCCGGGCAGGCCGGAGCGCTCGTCTCCATCGACCCGAACATCCGCTACAAGCTGGGCGAACCCGCGGCGTGGCGCGAGCGGGTGGCGCCGCTCCTGTCCAGGGCGGACGTGGTGCTGGCCGGTGAGGACGAACTCGACCTGCTCCACGTCGACCCGGCGACGCTGCCTGGCCTCACCGTGGTCAAGCACCGGGACAAGTCCGCCACGTGCGCAGGGTTGCGGCAGGAGGCGTTTACGGTGCCGGTGGCCGATCCCGTGGGAGCAGGAGACGGCTTCGCCGCCGGGTTCCTGTCGGGGATGTTGCGCGGTGAGTCGTACGAGGTGTGCCTGCGCGAGGCGGCGGCGGTGGCGGCACTCGTCGTCCAGTGCGCCGCCGACACCGACGGCCTTCCGGACCGGCCGGGCCTGGATCGTGCCTTGGCCGCCTTCACGGGGCACGCCGAAACGGTCCATCGATGACCCGCGAACCAGCCGAAGATTCTCCGCCGCCAAGAGCGCGATCACTACCGAAGAACCTCCACTGCTGATCACTGATTCATCGAAGTCGTTTTTCTACCAACTACGAGCCTGTCGAAGGTGGTCGAGTACGGAGCTCGAGGCCGTCCACGCCGGAGGTTCGTGACGCTGATGCCGGTCTGCTGATGATGTACATGGCGACGGGGGCCTGCGCTAACTGGCCTCTCGCGCCGTATGAACCCGTTGAGGACGAGCGAACGTGAATTCCGAGTCTGCTGGAGGGGTTTGTCCGGATGGGTGAGGCCGCCATGTCGGCCGCCTCGATGAACGGGGAATCCGAAGACGGTATGCCGAAGCCGGAGAGCCCGTGGAGGGCTGCTGGTTCGAAGAGGGTGCATGCGGAAAGCGGCCATCGAAGGATGCGAGCCTCGGGCGAAGGGACCTGTTCCAGGTTGAGGCGACTGAAGGACATTTCGACGGTGGACCGGCAAGTGCGGTGGAGGCGGTTTCACCTGAAGGTGGGCATGCGTGAGGCGGTCCGTGCGTGGGGTGACGAGGTCGGAGCTGAGGTGGGCATGCGAGAAATGAGTCCGTCCATGAGCTGACGAGGTCGGGATGAAGGCGGTTCGGGGAGAGGCGGGCCGGGCGTTGGGTGGCCAGGCGGGGATCGTGCGTCACCACGGAGGGCGGCTCGCCCTAGCTGTTCGCTGGTGAGGAAACCAAGAAAGGAAGTCATGTACCGCTGGGAGATCGTCCAGGCTGTCACAGAGCAACGCGTGTTCGGCATCGTCAGGGCCGCCACGCCCGAGGCGGCGCTGACGTCGGCCGAGGCCGTGCTGGATGCCGGGTTGCGTGCCGTCGAGGTCGCGCTCACCACGCCCCGCGCCCTCAGCGCCGTGGCGAGGCTCACCGAGCAGCGGCCCGACGCGCTGGTCGGGGCGGGGACCGTCCTCGACCCGGCCGCTGCCAGGGCCGCCGTGGAGGCCGGCGCGCGCTTCCTGGTCTCACCCGGCCTGCACCCTGAGGTGATCCGCGCCGGGCACCGCTACGGCGTGCCGGTCTTCCCGGGCGTGGCGACCCCGACCGAGATCGTTCGTGCCCTGGAAGAGGGGGCGGACGCAGTCAAGATCTTTCCAGCGTCGGGCGTTTCACCCGCCTGGCTGCGCGACGTGCGGGCCGCCCTTCCGCAGGCGCCGGCGATCCCCACCGGCGGCGTGACCGTGGACGATGCGCCCGAGTGGATCGCGGCCGGCGCCGTGGCCTGCGGCATGGGATCGGCGCTGACTTCGGGCGGCCCGGGTGCCGCGGTTGAACGGGTTGCGGCGCTGCTGGCCGGGCTGGCGGGGGCCCGATGAGCGTGGAGACACTACGGGGCCTGCACGGGCAGGTGCTCGACGCGGTCGGCAGGTCGCTGGTGGCCGGGGAGATCCGTGCGGGGCAGGTGTTGCGCCTGGAGGACGTCCAGGAGCGGTACGGGGTTTCCCGGACCGTCGCGCGCGAGGCCGTCCGCGTGCTGGAGTCGAAGCGCGTGGTCACCAGCCGTCCTCGTGTCGGGGTCACCGTACGGCCGATGAGCGCCTGGAACCTCTATGATCCCCAGGTGATCCGCTGGCGGCTGGCCTCGCCGGGGCGTGAGGCGCAGCTGCGTGAGCTGGCCGAGCTGCGCGCCGCGGTCGAGCCTGCCGCCGCCGCGCTCGCCGCGTCCAGGCCCGACCGCCGCGTGCCGGACGAGCTCGCCACCCACGCCCGTGCCATGGACGCCGCCGCTCGTGAGGGTGACAGCCAGGCCTACGTCACGGCAGACGCCGCTTTCCACCGGGTGCTGCTGACCGCGTCGTGCAACGGCATGTTCGCCCAGCTCGCCGAGGTGACCGAAGTGCTGCTCGAAGCCAGACGCGAGCTGCTGCTCCTGCCCGAACGCCTGGAGACCACCGCCATCGGACTCCACCACGAGATCGCCGAAGCGATTGCCGCCGGGCGGGCTGCCGAGGCGGCGCAGGCCGCCGCGGACATCGTCGGACGGGCCCGCGACGAGGTCGAGCAGATCCTGGCCGACAGCCGCGAGCACGTCACGGAGGTACCCCGATGAGCGTCGCCGTCCACGTCGGCCCTGAGCCGGTACCCATGTTGGTCGACGCCGTACGGCGGTCGGGCGGCAGCGTCGTGCCGCTGGAGGAGGCCGAGGCGATCGTCTACTACGGGCGCGGCGGCCCCGAGGAGCTGCGGTCCATGATCCATGACGGCATCCGGTGGGTGCAGCTGCCCGCGGCGGGAGTCGAGCGGTACGCCGAGGCCGGAGTGATCACTGAGGAGCCCGTCTTCACCGCCGCCACCGGCTCCTACGGCGTGCCCGTCGCCGAGCACGCGCTCGCGCTCATGCTGGCCGCGGCCCGCAACCTGCCCCGGCTGGCCAGGGCCGCCGAGTGGGGGAGGAACGAGTCGAAGGAGTTCGCCGGCTCGACGGTCGCGATCATCGGCTGTGGAGGCATCGGGCGGGCGCTCATCAGGATGCTGGAGCCGTTCGGCTGTCCGGTGATCGCGGTCACCGACAGCGGCCGGGCGCCCGGTGCGCACCGGATACTGCCTCGTGCCCGTTATCGGGAGGCGCTGCCGGAGGCCGCGTACGTCGTCCTCGCCGCTGCGACCACGCCGAGCACCAAGGGCATGATCGGTGCTCCCGAGCTTGACCTGATGCGTACGGACGCCTGGCTGGTCAACATCGCCCGGGGTGCGCTCGTCGTGACCGATGACCTGGTGACGGCGCTGCGCGAGGGACGGATCGGTGGTGCCGCACTGGACGTCACCGACCCGGAGCCGCTGCCGTCCGGGCACCCGTTGTGGCACATGGACAACGTCCTGATCACGCCGCACACGGCGAACCCGCCGTCGTCCTACTGGCGCGGCCTGGCCGAACGCGTGGCCGCGAACGTGCGCCACTTCGCCGACGGCGCTCCGATGGAAGGGGTGGTGTCGCCGGAGCAGGGGTTCTGAGGGGGCAGAGCCCTGGGACTCATCGGAACGGGGGAGTGCCCTTGTCGCAAGCCGTGCCTTTTTGTCCCTTGGTCCTGCCTTCTCATCCGGAGTCCTGGCTTTTCGAGTGACGCCGCCATCACACCGCCAACAGACCATGGCCCTGACAGACACGGCTTGGCGTGGGGCTAGCTGGTCGGTGCGAGGTGGTGAGGGGTGGCGATCCAGGGCGGCGTTTTGCCGGGATGTGAGGGTTGGTTCTCGGCTTGCCCATGGCTACTTGGGCTCTGGCGCTTAGGTCTGAGTCGCTGGTTAGCTCAGGGCTACTCGGGCTCCGGCGCTCAGGCCGGAGTCGTGTACTTCGAGGCCCGCCGGCTCGGCGCTTTTCGGCAGGTCGAACACCAGCGTGCCGGTGAAGGACTGGCTCGGGGCGATGCGGACCGGGGTGATCTCCGTGCCGCTCTTGTCCAGGAGCTTGCTGCCGCCGTGCAGAGCCTCGTCCTCGTCGATCAGCTTCTGCTGGCCGGGGTAGAGGACGCGGGCGTCGGGGCCGACGTTGTTCACTTTCACCGTGACCTGGCAGGTGCGGCGGGAGGCGGATTTCGCTGGCTTGGGGCACTTTGTGCCGGTTACCGCGAACTTCAGCTTTCCGTCCTGTACCGGGCCCTCCTCGCCTATGGCGGGGGAGCGGAAGATCCAGGCCAGGGTGGCCAGGAGCACCACGAACAGGACGATCACGATCACCAGCGCGGTCATGCAGCCGGTGAACACGCCGCGCTTGCGGCGCGGAGGCGGGTACCCGGGCAGCGGTCCCTGGCCCGTGGTGTGCGGCGGTAGGGGGGCTTGGCCGGTGGTCTGGTGGTGGGGGAGCGGGATGTTCCCGGTCCGGTCCATGGGAGGCGGCATCTGCGGCGCGCGAGGTGCCGGGTGCTCCGTGGGGGCGGGCATGGGCGGGCGAGGGCCCGTGCGTTCGGCCGGGGAGGGCATCTGCGGCGGACGCGGTCCGGTGCGCTCGGCAGGCGACGGCATGGCGGACTGCTGCCCAGGGTGCTCCATGCCCGAAGGCATGGGGGGCCGCTGCCCCATGTGCTCTGCGGCGGCGGGCATGGGCGGGCGGGGGCCGGTGCGTTCGGCCGGGGAGGGCGCGTGCGGTGGACGCGGGCCCGTGCGCTCGGCGGAAGGCGGCATCGCGGAGCCCGCTCCCGTGCGTTCGGCAGCGGGGGGCATGGGGGAGCGGGACCCCGTCCGGTCGGGGGACGGGGGCATCGGGGGGCGAGAACCCGACGCGGAGGGCATCGGAGGGCGGGGGCCCGTGCGTTCCGCAGGAGGAGGCAGATGGGGGGAGCCCGTGCGTTCCGCGGGTGAGGGCAGGTGCGGAGGCCCCGTGCGTTCCGCCGGTGAGGGCGGGTGCGGGGGGCCGGTGCGTTCGGCGGGTGGGGGCATGTGGCCGAGGGGGCGGAACTCCGAGGGGTTCCAGGCGTTGGTCAGGTGTTCGGTGGCCGCCAGCTGGGCTGCGGGCTCGTCGGCCGCGCCGACCAGTTCCAGCAGGAGCTGCTTGGCCGCGGGCCGGCGCGCCGGGTCGGGGTGGATGGCCGCGGCGACCAGCCGGTCCAGAGGGGCGGGCAGGCCGCGCAGGTCCGGCGGCGCGGTACGGGCCCGCGCCGCCATCACGTACGCGTCCCCCTCGCCGAACGGATGCCCGCCGAGCCCCGCGTACGCGATCAGCGAGCCCCAGGCGAACACGTCGCCGGCCGGGCTGGTGTGCCCCTCGAAGACCTGCTCGGGAGCGATCCATCCGGGCGTGCCCATCACCATGCCGGCGTTCGTGTGCCGGGACGCGACGTGCGTGGAGCGCGCCAAGCCGAAGTCGATCACTCGCGGCCCGGCCAGCGTCAGCATGACGTTGGCCGGCTTGAGGTCGCGGTGGACCAGCCCCGCGGCGTGGATGGCGGTCAGCGCCGCCGCCACGCCCACGGCCGCCGAGTGCAGCACCGACGGCGGCAGCGCGCCGTGCTCGATCAGCTGGTCTTCCAGCGAGATGCCGTCGATGTACTCGGTGACCAGGTAGAGCACCCCGCGGTCCTCGCCGTGGTCGAGCACCCGCGCGGTGCAGAACGAGGCCACCTTGCGCGCGTTGGACACCTCTTCGTGGAAACGCGCCCGGTAGACCGGATCGGCCGTGAAGTCACGCCTGATGGCCTTGAGCGCCACCTTGACCCCGTCGGCGCCCCTGGCGAGGTAGACGGTGCCCATGCCCCCCGAGCCGAGACGGCTCAACAGCTCGTAGGGGCCGATCGCCGGCGGATCCTCAGGCTTCAGCGGAGTGCCTGCCGAGCGCCCCACGGTCGCCGTCCTCTCGCCGTCGTCATCCCGTCGCAAACCGAACCGTTTCTTCCGCCGGTACGCCTTTTTCCACCCCAGACTCTAACGGAGAAGCCGCCGCCCGGTGGCGACGAAGCCCGGTCAGCTCTGGCCCGGACGCCGCTTCAGCGGGCGCATCGTCACCCGCAGGCGGGCGGCGTTGAGCGTCTGGGGCAGCGGGCGGTGCGGGGACAGGGGCCGGCCGGTCGCCTTCGGGCGGGCCGAGGCCAGGATCCCGCCCAGGAAGGCCGTGCCGACGCCGAGCATCAGGTGCACGCCGTCGCAGCGCGGCAGGGCCCACCATTCGCCGGCGGCGGTGCCGTCGAGCCAGATCTCGGGGGCGAAGGAATCGGCGTAGTGCAGGCGGGGGCTGCGCTGGTGGGGGGCGAACGGGAGGATCACGTGGGTGCCGGCGGGCACCGGGACGCCGTACCAGTCGGTCTCCTCGGTGGTGAGGCGGGACAGGGCCGGGACCGGCGGCCACAGGCGCAGGCCCTCGCGCAGGCAGGCGCGCAGGTAGTCGGGGTCGGCGCGGGCGCACTTGCGCTGGACGGGGTAGGTGGCCAGCAGGGCGAGGGTGCGCATGAGGCTGGCGGCGGTCACGCTGAAGCCGAGCAGCCAGAACGCCGCCTGCCGCAGGCCGCGCGCCTCCGGCCCGCTGGTCTCGGCGAGCAGACCGGCGAGGGTGCCGGGCTCGGCGCGGCGCAGGTGGTCGAGGATGCGGGCGTCGTAGCGGCCGGACAGGATCTCCTGGCGGCGTCTGGCCCGCCCCCTGCCTGCCCGTCTGACCTGGGCGAGCAGGGCGCTCAGCTCCTCGTCGCCGGCCGCGCCCGCGCCGTAGACGCACCGCCGCGCCACCCGCTGCCAGCACGACTCCAGCCGGGCGTAGTCGACGACGCCGTCCGTCAGCGCGGCCGCCTCCTGCCGGGCCACTTCCGCGAACGCCGGCCGCAGCACGTCGTAGGGCAGGCCGGCGGCCCGTTCGCGCACGGTGGGGACGAAGGCGGGCTCGGACAACACGCGTTCGGCGTCCCGCTGGGACAGCACCACCAGCGCCGTGCGGCGCGGGCCGCGGACGAGCACCGGACGTCCGCCGTACCGGACGTGCAGGCCGGTCAGCAGGGAGCGGGAGCGCAGCAGGTCGAGGCCGGCCGTCGCGTGCGGCGTGCCCGGCGGCAGGAGGGCGCCGGCCAGGCGCAGGGTCTCCAGCACGGTGGCCCTGTGCAGGCCTCTAGGCACGCGTGGCCTCCCCGTCTCCGGTCGGCGTCCGCGTGCCTGGGGTCGTCCGGGCCTGATCTGGCGGGGTCGCGGGCGCCTCCTTGGTGGCCGGGACGGGAAGGAAGTTCATGGGGTCATGCGATCGTCCGTCCGCCGGGTGCGCAAGCGGGGGTCTCGCTGGGCGGAACGTTTTCGGGACGCGTCCCGTGGAGCGTTCCAGGATTCGGAACACCTCAGGCCACCACCAGCGCGGCCGAGATCGCCTGCGCCGCGCCGCGTACGGTGAGGCCCAGCCGGGCCAGCGGCGCGGACGGGCCCGGCGCCGCCACCCCCACCGACATGCACACGCCGCCGCCCGGCCCGAACACCGGCGCGGCCACGCACGACACGCCCTCGGTGTACTCCTCCTGGGCGTAGGCCACGCCGTACCGGCGGACCTGGGCCAGCTCCCGCTCCAGCGTGGCGACGCCGGTGATCGTGCGGCTGGTCAGCCGCTCGAAGCCGCCCCGCCCGAGCACCTCCTCGCGCAGCCCGGTGTCGAAGGCCAGCAGCGCCTTGCCGGTCGCCGTGCAGTGCAGCGGCGCCAGGTCGGTGCCGTCGGAGCGGGACCGGACGCGGTCGTGGCCGTACAGGCGCTCGACGTAGCGGGCCTCCAGGCCGGCGGTCACGGCCAGGTTGACGGTCTGGCGGGTGGTCTCCTGCAGGCAGAGCAGGTACGGCAGGACCACCCGCCGCGACCCGGGGATGCGGTTGCGGGCGATGCCGGCCATCGTCTCCAGCTGCCGGCCGGGCAGGTAGCCGGTGCCCACCCGCCGGGCCAGCTCGCGCGCGCACAACACGCCCAGGATCCGGTGGGCCGTGGACTTGGGCAGGCCCGTGCTCCGGCTGAGCTGGGCCAGGCTGACCGGCCGGGGCGTGGCGCTCAGCGCCAGGAGGATGTCGATGCCCCGCTCCAGGCTCCCGATCGGCGTCACCGGGCGCGTGAGGGGTTCCTGACGGGCCGTTTCCAGCGGCATGGTGCTCCCTTTCGCTCTCCGAGGAGCGGATGGGGCTTCCCGGGGCTACGGCTTGGCATCCCTTGCCCTACCCCGCCGTCACGCGTCCGAATACCGGTTCGGCGCAGGCTGATGATCTCCGAGTGGCCGGAAAGGGCCAGTTCAGCGGAGGTTTTGGGAGAAAGGTCCAGAGTTGCGGCATATGCGCCCACCAGCCGCGCGCCGTCGTTGACGCGCGCCCGTTCCCGAGTGAGAGAAGGCGTGCGGCGACGCCAAGGCCCACCACCCGTGAACGAGCGCAGGAAAGCCCAGGGCCGCCGTGGCGGCCCTGGAAGCTACCGGGGCAGTGCCGCCGCGGCGGCGGCGAGCTTCTCCACGCGGGCCCAGTCGCCCGCGGCCAGCGCGTCGGCGGGGGTGAGCCAGCTGCCGCCCACGCAGCCCACGTTCGGCAGCCGCAGGTAGTCGGCGGCGCTCTCGGCCCGGATCCCGCCGGTCGGGCAGAAACGCACGTCCGGCAGCGGCCCGGCCAGCGACTTCAGGTACGCGACGCCGCCCGCCGCCTCGGCCGGGAAGAACTTCAGCTCCTTGATGCCGCGCTCGGCCAGCGCCATCACCTCCGAGACGGTGGCCGCGCCCGGCAGGTACGGCACGCCGCTGGACTCCAGCGCCTCCACCAGCGACAACGTCGTGCCCGGCGAGACCAGGAACCGGGAACCGGCCGCCACGGCCGCCGAGATGTCGGCGGTGGTGCGGATCGTGCCCGCGCCGACCGTGGCCCCCGGCACCTCCGCGGCGATCCGCTCGATCGCTCCGAGCGCGGCCGGCGTGCGCAGCGTCACCTCGATGACGGGCAGCCCGCCCGCCACGAGAGCCTCGGCCATCGGCACGGCGGTCGCCACGTCGTCGATCACCACGACGGGGATGACGGGGGCGAGGTCGAGCAAGCTCATCAGAGTCTTCTCCTCATCGGCCGGGGTCACGGCCGTCTAGTGGTGATCAGGGTGGGCCTCAGCCCACGAGTTCGGTGGTGGCCCGCGCGCGCAGCCAGGCGGCCGCGCCGGTGAGCGCCGGCTGGGGCGCGACGATCAGCGTGGTGGCGATCGCCTCCAGGTATCCGGGCATGTCGGGGTTGCCGACGAACCGGGCACGGAAGCCGCTGGTCCGCACCCGTTCCACGATACGGGGCAGCACTCCGCCGCCCAGGTAGACCCCACCCCTGGCGCCCAGGGTGAGCGCCACGTTCCCGGCGAAGCTGCCCAGCATCTCGCAGAACACCTCGACGGTCTCCGCGCAGAGCGAGTCGTCGAGCCGGGCCACGATGTCGGAGGCGTTCAGGTCGGGCGCGGTCACGCCGTTGACCTTGGCCAGCGCCCGGTGCAGGCGTACCAGGCCGGGGCCGGACAGCAGGTGCTCGGCCACGACGTGCGGCAGCCCCTCGGCCTGCAGCACCCGGACGATCTCCAGCTCGCGCCGGTCGATCACCGGCACCGTGACGTGCCCGCCCTCGCCCGGGACGGGCGTCCAGCCCCGGTCCGTGGGCACGAGCCCGCCGACGCCGAGCCCGGTCCCCGGGCCCAGCACGGCCTTGACGCCGTGGGAGGGCTCGGGGCCGCCCAGGGACACCAGGTCGGGGCCCTCCAGGTGGGGCAGCGACACGGCCAGGGCCTCGAAGTCGTTGAGCAGCACCGCGTACGGGATGCCCAGGTCGCGTACGGACCCGGCCCACGCCGAGTTCGTCAGCCGGTAGCGGTCGCCGTCGATCGGCCCGGCCAGCGCCAGGCACGCCGCGCCCGGCCGCGCCCCGCCCGCGTGCTCGGCGAGATAGGCGTCGACGGCGTCGGGCAGCGTGGGGTAGGCGGAGCCGGCCAGCACCGCGACGTTCGACGGCCGGGCCTGCGGCGAGGTGACCAGCCCGAACCGGGCGTTGGTCCCCCCGATGTCGGCGACCAGCCAGGGAAGGTCAAAGGCACTCATCCCACACCTCCGATGCTCACGCCTCCGATGCCCACGACGACGGTGCCGAGATCGCACGCCGTCGTCACCGGAAGGATGCCACGGACGCTCACCGGCCCAGCCCGGCGGCCCGCGTGCCCACGGGCGCGCCGCTCTCCAGGTGCGAGGCGCCCGCCTCGGCGGGGAAGCCCAGCCCGGGGCCGTGGTGCGGCGACTCGGCGCCGCTCACCCCGAAGATCCCGGCGCCCTGCTCGGCGTGCCCGGCCATGCGGCGGAACGTGGCGAACAGCTCGCGTCCCGTGCCGACCCACTCCGCGTCGCTCAGCGGCCGGCCCTCGGGCGTGCGCCGGGCCAGCTCCTCGGCGGGCACCAGCAGCTCCAGCGTCCCGGCGGCCGAGTCGAGCCTGATCACGTCGCCCTCGCGGACGATCGCGATCGGCCCGCCGTCGGCGGCCTCGGGCGACAGGTGGATGGCCGCGGGCACCTTGCCCGACGCGCCCGACATACGGCCGTCGGTGACGATCGCCACCCGCTGCCCGCGGTCGAGCAGCACCGCCATCGGCGGCGTGAGCTTGTGCAGCTCGGGCATGCCGTTGGCGCTGGGGCCCTGGTAGCGGATGACGGCCACGAAGTCCTGCCCGTCCAGCTCGCCGGCCTCGAAGGCGCGCAGCAGGTCGAGCTGGTCGTCGAACACCTTGGCCGGGGCCTCGATCACCAGGTGCTCCGGCTTGACCGCCGACACCTTGCTGACGGCCCGGCCGAGGTTGCCCTCGACCATGTGGATGCCGCCGTCGGCCGAGAACGGCTCGGCGACCGGGCGCAGCACGTCGCGGTCCTTGCTGCCGCCCGTGACCGGCTCCCAGACCAGCTCGCCGTCCACCAGCGAGGGCGCCTCGCGGTAGCGGTCGAGGCCGGGGCCGGCGACGGTCAGCACGTCGCCGTGGAGCAGGCCCTCGTCCAGCAGGTCGCCGATGAGCACCTGCATGCCGCCGGCGTCGCGGAAGTGGTTCACGTCCGCCTGGCCGTTGGGGTAGATCTTGGTCAGCGACGGCACGACGCGCGACAGGCAGGCCAGGTCGTCCCAGGTCAGCACGATGCCCGCGGCGGCGGCCATGGCGACCAGGTGCAGCGTGTGGTTGGTGGAGCCGCCGGTGGCCAGCAGCGCCACGCAGGCGTTCACGATCGACTTCTCGTCCACCAGCTCGCCGATCGGCGTGTACTCCGGGCCGTGGGCGGTGATCTCCACCGCGCGGCGGCCGGCCGCCGCGGTCAGGGCGTGCCGCAGCTCGGTGTGCGGGTTGACGAACGTCGAGCCGGGCAGGTGCAGGCCCATGACCTCCATCAGCGCCTGGTTGGAGTTGGCGGTGCCGTAGAAGGTGCAGGTGCCGGGGGAGTGGTAGGACTCGGCCTCGGCGTCCAGCAGCTCCGCCCGTCCGACCTTGCCCTCGGCGAAGAGCTGGCGGGTGCGCGCCTTGACCTTGTTCGGCAGGCCGGAGGTCATCGGCCCGGCCGGCACGAAGATCGCCGGCAGGTGCCCGAAGTGCAGCGCCCCGATGAACAGGCCCGGCACGATCTTGTCGCAGACGCCCAGCAGCAGCGACGAGTCGAACATGTCGTGCGACAGCGCGATGGCGGCCGCCATGGCGATCACGTCGCGGCTGTAGAGGGACAGCTCCATGCCGGCGCGGCCCTGCGTGATGCCGTCGCACATCGCGGGCACGCCGCCGGCGACCTGCGCCACGCCGCCCGCCCTGCGCACCGCCGCCTTCAGCTCGGGCGGGTAGGTCTCGTACGGCTGATGGGCGGAGAGCATGTCGTTGTAGCTGGTCACGATCGCCACGCCGGGCTTGGCAGCGCTCCCGGCACCGCGCAAGATCAGCTTGTCCTCGTCGGAGGCGGCGGCGAAGCCGTGCGCCAGGTTCGCGCAGCCCAGGTGGGCGCGCGCCGGGCCCTTGGCCCGCGCCGCCTCGCCGTCGCGCCGGATCCGCGCCAGGTAGGCGGTACGGCTGGCCGCGCTGCGCTCGGCGATCCGATCGGTGATCTCCTGGATGACGGAATTCACAGGTCTTCCTCCTCGTGCCAGGCGCGACCGCTGCGGCCGAGCAGTTCGTGGGCCCCGGCGGGGCCGGTGGTTCCTGCGGGGTAGGGCTCGGGCAGGTCGGCGGAGGACTCCCAGGCCGCCAGGATCGGATCGATCCAGCGCCAGGCCGCCTCCACCTCGTCACGCCGCATGAACAGCGTCGGGTTGCCCGCCAGGACGTCGGTCAGCAGCCGCTCGTAGGCCTCCGGCACCCGCGCGGTGAACGTCTTGCCGAAGCTGAGCGACAGCGGCACCGGCTTCAGCGTCACCTCGCCCGCGCCCGGCTCCTTGGCCATGATGTGCAGCTCGATGCCCTCCTCGGGCTGCAGCCGCAGCACCAGGCGGTTCGGCGTGCCGCCGGGGAAGATGGAGTGCGGCACGTCCTTGAACTGCACCACGATCTCCGACCGCCGGTACGGCATGCGCTTGCCGGTCCGCAGGTAGAACGGCACCCCCGCCCAGCGCCAGTTCTTGATCTCGGCCCGGATCGCGGTGAAGGTCTCCACCCGCCGCGAGGCCTCGGTCGTCGGCGTGGAGGCGGGCTCGTCCAGGTAGGACGGCATGCCGCCGGCCTCGGTGTACTGGCCGCGCACGGTGAACCGGTCCACCTCGGTCCCCACGATCGGCCGCAGCGACTGCAGCACCTTGACCTTCTCGTCCCGGATGGACTCGCGGTCGTTGCGCGACGGCGGCTCCATCGCGGTCAGCGTGAGCAGCTGGAGCAGGTGGTTCTGCACCATGTCGCGCAGCGCGCCGGCGTGGTCGTAGTAGCCGCGCCGTCCCGGCGTGCCGACGGTCTCGGCGGCGGTGATCTGGACGTGGTCGATCCACAACGAGTTCCAGATCGGCTCCAGGAAGGCGTTGGCGAAGCGCAGCACCAGCAGGTTCTGCACCGTCTCCTTGCCCAGGTAGTGGTCGATGCGGAAGATCTGGCGCTCGTCGAAGATGGCGCCGACCTCGTCGTTGATCCGCTGGGCGCTGGGCAGGTCGCGGCCGAGCGGCTTCTCCAGCACCACCCGCGACAGCGGGGTGACCAGGCCGGCCTCCTCCAGCTCGCGGCAGAAGGGGCCGAACGTCATCGGCGGGCTGGCCAGGTAGAACACCCGGTCGCGCTGCTCGTGACCGGCCAGCAGCCTGGTCAGCGCGCCCCAGCCCGACTTGTCCTCGCCGCCGACGTCCACCGAGACGTGGTGCAGGCGGCCCAGGAAGCGCTGCCAGACGGCGGGGTCGTCCACGGGGACCTGGTCGCGTACCTCGGCGTCCACCTTGCCGCGGAAGTCGGCGTCGGTCAGCCCGCCCCGGGACATGGCGATGACGCGGGTCTCGGGGGACAGCCGGCCGTCCCTGTCGCTGTGGTAGAGCGCCGGGATCAGCTTGCGCATGGACAGGTCGCCGGTGCCGCCGAAGACGACGAGATCGGCGGTATGGGCGGGGCTGGCGGTCGAGAGGGGGGACAAGGCGAAGCTCCGTTGATCTACCAAGCAAGGACAGAACGGACACTAACGAGAGTTTGGGTCGTGCACAAGCAGGGTTTTGGCATCTGAGATGAAAAAGTCTTCACTTTTCATTACCGAAGCCCATGTGATTCACTGGGCCGATGCCTCGACGTACCGCCGCGACCCTCGCCACGAGTGGCGAGGTGCTCCGCCTCATCCGCACGGGTGAGGCCGTCACGCGCGCCGACCTCGGCCGGGTGACCGGTCTGTCGCGCCCGGCGGTGCAACTGCGCGTCGGCGAGCTGCTCGAGCGCGGCCTGGTCGTCGAGCGCACCGACGCCCCCTCGACCGGCGGGCGGCCGCCGGTCCGGCTGGAGTTCAACGCCGGGGGCGGCGTCGTCCTGGTCGCCGCGCTGGGCGCGAGCCGCACCCGGGTCGCGGTCTGCGACCTGGCCGGGCGCGAGCTGGCCGGCCGCGACTTCTTCATCGACGTCGAGCAGGGCCCCGACGTCGTGCTCCCGCTGCTCATGGACACCTGGGACGAGCTGCTCGGCGACCGCCCCGGCTCCTGCGTCAGGGGCGTCGGCATGGGCGTGCCCGCCACCGTCGAGTTCGCCCAGGGCCGCACCGAGAGCGCCCGGGTGATGGCCTCCTGGACCGGCGTGGTCATCCCGCCGATCATCCGCGAGCGGTTCCCCGTGCCGGTGCTCGTCGACAACGACGTCAACGTGCTGGCCATCGGCGAGCACCGCGGCGCCTACCCCGACCTCGGCGACCTGATGTTCGTGAAGGTCTCCACCCGCATCGGCGCGGGCGTGATCGCCGGCGGCGAGATCCTGCGCGGCGCGCTCGGCGCGGCCGGCGAGATCGGTCACATCCCCGTGCTCGACGGCGGCGGCGTGTTGTGCCGCTGCGGCAACACCGACTGCGTCGACTCCGTCGCCAGCGGCACCGCGCTGCTGCGCGACCTGCGCGAGGCGGGCAAGGACGTCGGCACCATCGCCGACGTGACCGCGCTGGTGCGCGCGGGCGACGCCGAGACGATGGCCATCGTGCGCACGGCCGGCCGCCGCATCGGCGAGGTGCTGGCCGGGGCGGTCAACATCCTCAACCCCTCGGTCGTGGTGCTCGGCGGCGACATGGCCGAGGCGTTCGGCCCGCTGGTGTCGAGCATCCGCGAGGTCGTCTACCGCCGCTCCACCGCCCTGGCCACCCGGCGGCTGCGCATCGAGCCGAGCCGGCTCGGCGCGGGCGCGGGCATCAGTGGCTGCGCGGTGATGGTGCTCGACCACGTGCTCTCGCCCGAGGCGGTCGACGAGACGATGACGGTCTCGACGCTGCGCCGCGAGCGCGGCCTGGCCGGCGCCGGCTAGAGGCAATGCCGGGAAGTTAAGGGCTTTGGGCTGCTGTCAACTGGTGTTCGGTGAGGATGTTGATGGTGGTGCTCGCGCGGTGGTTGGTGCGGTCGACG
>NZ_JBITJF010000014.1:0-341795 GCF_044459705.1 Nonomuraea sp. NPDC050227
ACTGCACTCGGGAGGGTGTGGGAGAGTAGGTCACCGCCGGACAATCTTTGGGAAGGGCTCCGACTTCGGTCGGGGCCCTTTCTGCATTTCCGGGGGTATTTCCTTGTGTCGGGTGCTGGGGGTGGGCACCGGCTCAGGGGACAGGCTGATGGCGGGCCTCGGCGGACCGGTGGGACGGTAAATCGGCTTGCGGCTGGAGGGTGCGCTGTTCTGAGGCGCGGTACGGCTTTCGGCGGGTCCTAGTGGGTTCTGCTTCTGGTCAGTCCGAGCCGGCCCGTTTTGGAGACTGAGGGCTCGTGTCCCGCCCCGCTTCGAAGGAGGCTGAGGGGGCGTATCCGGCGCCGCCTCGCAGGAGACCCGTGAGGCTCGTTTCCGGCCCCTGAGCTGACGTTCCTCAAGCGCCGTCCTTGGGGGCGGCCCTACGCCTCCGCTGAGTGCCGGCCGTAAACCGCCTGCGCGCGGTGGCGCTGATCCCGCGACCGCAGACAGACTTCAGGTGTCGTCAGCCCGCACGCCCAGCACATCTCCGCGTTTCAGACCGGTCCCCGCCTACGTAGAGCCGATGGGGACTGGGCGGAGGTATTGAGGCGAGTGTGGGTGCGTCATGCCCTCCGGCACCTGATGTATCTCCGGCATACGCCAGGCATGCCCCGGACTGTCACCGCGTCCCAGGCTTCCCCGGGCTCTCGGGATCTCTCAGCCTCCTGGTCAGGCGCCCGGCCAGGAGGCTGGCTGGCCTTGATGCGCCGTCGATTCATGGAGTGGCGCTGGGTGGCCCTGCTGGTGGGAGCAGTGGGTTGGGGCGCCCCGGATCGTTCTCCCCCGCAGAGTCACTCACAGGCCCACCAACCGCGCCTCACACACGCACCCCGCCACCTGACGCGGTGCAAGGCTGGGGTGTGGTTGTGAAGGTGGGAGACGGGAGAAGGGCCTCACGCTGGGTGCGTGGGGCCCTTCTGTTGTTGGGGGTCAGGATTTGGTGTTGACGTAGGTGACGGCGTATCTCGTGGCTACTGAGGTCCAGGGGACGGTGATCACTACGCCGTTGCGTTCGAAGACGCGGGCCTTTTCGGCCTCGGTGCCGTACTTCTGGGGGAGGGTGGCCAGTTCGGTGGCTTTGCCGGTGGCGGCGTCCAGGCGGATGAGGCGGGGGGCCAGGTCGCGGCGGTCGCCGGTTTCGACGGCCAGCAGGCCCTGGTCGTCGGCGCGGACGTAGGTGAGGATCGTGTCATGGGTGCCGGACGATTCCCACAGCTGCTTGCCGGTCTTCAGGTCGTAGGCGAGGGCCTTGTTGCGGGAGCGCATGCTCTGCGGGAGGTTCTCCGGGAACGTGGCCAGGTAGAGGCGGTCGCCGTGGATGGTGTAGCGGTGTTGTTCGAACAGGCCGTTGACCATGGCCACGGTGTTCATGGCGAGCATGTCCACCTCGGGGGTCTTGAACTCAGTCACCTTGGTGGCGGCGTCGGAGTAGACCGTGAAGTTGTTCTGGCCGCCGGACTCGCTGCGGATGATGGCAGGAGAGGCTGACAGAAGGCTGGTCATGAGGCTGAGCTCGCCCAGCGTGGCCTGCTTGGTGATCTTGCCGGTCTTCGGGTCGAGGTACTGGAGGCGGGTGCCGCCTCGGAAGGTGCAGTCGAGGATGACGGCGACCCGCGTGGGGGCGGTGTTGATGTCCTTGATGTGGCAGCCGTCGTCGGGGGACGCGGCGGCGCTCCACATTTTGTGGCCGTCGGAGAGGCGGTAGGCGACCACCGCGTCGTCCAGCTCGGTGACGGCCACGCCGTCGGCGCTCATGATGCGGGGGACGTTGATGGAGTTGGCGAGGGTGGACTTCTCGGCCGGGATCTTGATCTTCCAGGTGAGCTTGCCCGTGGTGGCGTCGATGCCGGCCAGGTGGTCGCACGAGTTGCTGCTGCCGTACGCGATGGCGGCCTTGCCGCCGGACAGGTCCGGGGTGGCGCCGCAGAGCTGGGCGCCCGGCGAGGGGATGCCCCAGGAACGCTTTCCGGACGCCAGGTCGTAGGCGAGGACGCCGTCCTTCTGGGCGCGGATGACGACCTTGTCGGTCAGCCAGCTGCCGAAGGCCAGGGCGGTGGTGAAGTCCCAGCTTCCGGCGTTGGGGAGGGGGACGTCCCATTCTGCCCCGTCGCCGCCCCCGTCGCCGAATGCGGTGATGCCGCCGCCGGTCGTTCCGGTGGTGGCGACGAACCAGGCGGTGCCCGTGCTGACGGAGAGGAGGACCACGGCCGCGCCGGTGGCCAGCAGGGCGGTCTTCCACTTGGGCCGGGGGCGCTGCTGCGGGGGTGCGGGCTGGCCGCCGTACGGTGTGCCGCTGCCGGGTGCGGGGGGCTGCGGGGGTTGGCCGTAGGGCGAGGGTGCGCCGGGGGAGGGAGGGTTCGGCGGGTAGGTGGGCTGGTTGCCTGCGGGTGGTGGGTATGGGGGCTGGTTGCCCGTGGGGGGTGGGTAGGTGGGTTGGTTGCCTGGTGGCGGTGGGTATGCGGCTGGGTTGCCCGTTGGCGGGGCATACGCGCCGGGAGAAGGAGCGTAAGGATTGGCGGGCGGTTGCGGGTAGCCCGCGGGTGGGTAGGCGGCCGGGGCCGTGCCCTGCGGGGGGTACGCGGCCGGGCTCTGGGGCCACGGCTGCGCGGGCGGAGGGTAGGAGCCGGCGTTGGGAGCCGGCTGGCCGTACGGGTTGGGGGGTGGGGAGCCGTACGGGCCGGGTGGGGTGTTGGAGTGGTCGGTCATGGTTGCTCCCCGTTCAGGCCAGCTGCCCGCGGACGTACGACGCCCACTGCCGTTCGAAGTCCGCCTTGCTCACGCCCAGCACCTTGAACAGTGCCGCCTCGCTGTCGTCGCCCTTGGCCCGGTAGGCCGCGATCACCGCGCTGGTCAGCTTCTGCTCGCCGTACCGCTGGGCGATGTAGCGCATGGCCAGGTGTCCCATCAGGTAGTGCACGTTCGTCATGCCGTTGGCGTCCCACGACGGGTTGTCGGGGAGCTGGCCCGAGAAGCGGGTGCTGAGGCGGCCGGCCAGGTAGGCGCGGCCTTCCTGGAAGCGGATGTTCTGGTTGATGGGGTGGCCGCGGTTGGCGGAGTACTCGGCGAAGCCCTCGATGACCCAGTTGGGCTTGCCGAAGAGGGAGAAGTCAGCGCTGTCCAGCCCGGCCAGCAGGGAGTGGGCCAGCTCGTGCGTGCTGATCTCCAGGATGCCCTCGGACGATCGGAAGAAGGACGTGGTGGTGTCCATGACCACCCGGGTGCCGCCGACCTTGACGTCGTCGCCCAGGGAGGCCCAGGCGAGCATGGGGATGGACACGCCCGCTTCGTGCGCCTTCTCCTTGCGGAACAGGTTGCCGAGCTGGTTCTGCCCCTCGACCAGCGCGACCGCGAACCCGGCCGGCACGGGCGCGGTGGCGTCGCCGTTGCGTTTCCAGAAGTCCAGGTTCTTCTTCGCCGCGTTGGCGACCACCGGGGCGACGCGCCTGGCCATGGCCGCGTCCTGGGGACGGGCCAGGACGATGCTGGCGCCCGCGCGGACCACGGTGATGTCGGGCCAGATGTCCCACGGGCCCGGGTAGTACACGGACTTGCTGCCCTCGCTCACCATGGGTGGCGGCGCGCCGTCCACCTTGGTGACGACCAGTGGCGCGTCCTTGGACGCCTTCTCCAGCGTCCAGCGGTACCACTCCGAGACCGGCCGCAGGTCGATGCCGGCGAACCGGTGGACGAACGCGACGTCCTGGGTGAACTTCAGGGCCCGCCCGAAGCTGTCCTCGGCGCGGCCCTCGCGACGCATCACCTTGTACGACGCCTCACTGAGCGGCACCTTGCGCAGGTTCGTGAACACCTTTCGCTGGTCGCGGACGAGCGCCGCGTTGCCCTTGTCGAAGATCGAGGTGAACGCGTCTGCGTTCCCGCTGCTCAGCGCCTTGCCGTGCTCGTAGACCAGCTTCTCGATCTCCTGGTCGGTGACGATCACGGCGTTCGGGTCGCTCTTGCCCGACGCCTCCTGGCGGCGTAACGGGTCCTGGACGCCGTTGATGCGGCCGCGCAGGACGAGGCCGACGCCGGCGCCCACGGCGATCGCCACCACGAGCGAGACGATGCCCATGGTGACCCAGAAGCCGGTCCGGCGCCTGGGCGGAGAAGGAGGATTGGATGGAGGTGGTGGTGGTGGCGGCTGCATGGCCGGCCACTGTTGCTGCTGCTGTTGCCCCTGATACTGCGGAAAACTCGGCCCCGTTGTCACTTTTGCCCCGAGAGTGCTGACAAACCCCGAAAGAGAGGAATCGTACCAGTGGCCACATCGCGAGTCTTCGGGGTGGTCGGGTTCTTTGTGGAGTGGTGAGTAGGTGAAGATGTTTTCCGGCGACTCGTAGCGCGGTGTTGCCATTTTTCGTGATAATTCACCGCATGATCGCGGGCAGCGTGAGGACGCTTCCACGGCTGGCCATCGCGCTCGCCCTCCTGCCGCCGCTGCTCGCCCCGGGCACAGCCGCGGGGACGGCACTGCCGACGCACGCGGCGCCGGGGACGGTGAGCGCACAGGTGGCGGCGCCGGGGCAGGGGAGAGCGGACGCGGCCCCGGAGCCGGTGACTGTGCGCGCCGCGCCCGGGCCGGTACGCATGCCGCACCACCTCGGCCCCCCGGCGATCGCCGTAACGGTCCTGGCCAAGAAGGCGAAGGCCGTGAGAACCGTCCAGGCCAGGACGGAGGCCGTGAGAACCGTCCAGGCCAGGACGGAGGCCGTGAAGCCCGTCCCGGCCAAGAAGATCACCGAGCGGCTCGACCGCTTCCTGGCGGGCCGGCCGGGCCCGGTCACGGCCATGGTCAAGGATCTGACGACCGGCCGCGTCTACCGCTACCACCCGGGCGAACGGCTGATCACCGCCAGCACGGCCAAGGTCCAGATCCTGATGGCGCTGCTGCTCGGGAAACCGTGGCGCAGGCTGCCCGAGCCCGTCAGGCGCGACGCCGAGCTCATGATCCGCTACAGCGACAACCACGCGGCCGACCGCCTGTGGTTGCGCATCGGCGGCGCGGCGGGCTTCACCGAGGCCGGCAGGAGGTTCGGGCTCAGGCATACCAGGGGCGTCCCGGGAGACTGCGTCGACCTCTACTGCTGGGGCATCACCGAGACGTCGGTGGACGACCAGGTCCGCCTGATGAAGGCGCTGGTGTCCGGGAAGAGCCCGCTCAAGGCGAAGGAGCGCGCGCAAGTGCTCAAACTGATGGGCGCGGTCGTCCGCGGCCAGGACTGGGGCGTCTCCGCCGCGGCCTGCGCGGGCGAGCGCGTGCGTCTGAAGAACGGCTGGCTGAAGCGCGTCTCCAACGGGCGCTGGGCCACGGTCAGCGTGGGGCTGATCCGGGGCCGCGGCCACGACTACGCGGTCGCCGTCCTCACCGAGGGCAGCGCCGAGGTGGGGGACGGCATCGCGACCGTCGAGGGCGTCGCCGCGCGGATCATGCGGGACTTCCGGAGGTGCCGGGCGTGACCAGCCGGTAGCCGACGCCGCGCACGGTCTGGATGAGCTGGTCGTCGTTGTCGCCGAGGCGCGCCCGCAGCCGTTTGACGTGCACCGCGATCGTGTTCGTGGACGTGGTCGCGGCGGCGTGCCACACGTGCCGCATGATCTGCTCGCGGGTGACCGTGCGGTCGGCGTTGCGCATCAGGTACTGCAGCAGCTCGAACTCGCGCAGCGGGAGGTGCACGGCGCGGCCCTCGACGCGTACCTGGTAGGCCTGGACGTCCAGTTCGACGCCGCCGACGGCCAGGACCTTGCGGGACTCGGGGGAGGACGCCTGGATGAACGGCAGCAGTTCCGGCACCCGGTACGGCCGGGCCACGCAGGCCGCCGCCCCCGCCGCGAGCGCGCGTACGGCCTGCTCGGCGTTCCCCTCGCCGACGCCGAGCAGGACGGGCACGGCTCGCGCGAGCCGTACCGCGCGGACGAAGTCGACCGCGTCGATGACCGGGAGCGTGGCCGACACGAGCACCACGTCCGGCTGCAGCGCTCCTGCCTGGAGCAGCCCTTGGGCGCCGTCCGGCGCGCCGGTGACGGCCACGCCCTCGCGTTCCAGCGCCGTGGCCAGGTCGTCGACCACGGCGTCGTCGGGGTCGGCGATGAGCAGTACGGGCTTGGTCCGCGTGTCCCCGTTCATCGTGGATGCCGCCTGCTGTGGGGTCATCAGCCGAAGCGTCCCGTGATGTAGTCCTCTGTTGCCTTCTCCGAAGGGTTGGTGAACATGCGGGAGGTCTCGTCCATCTCGATGACCTTGCCGGGCTTGCCCTGGGCGGCCAGGTTGAAGAACGCGGTCCGGTCGCTGACCCGGGCGGCCTGCTGCATGTTGTGGGTCACGATCACGATCGTGAACTCTTCCTTGAGCTGGGCCATCAGGTCCTCGATGGCCAGCGTCGAGATCGGGTCGAGCGCCGAGCACGGCTCGTCCATGAGCAGGACCTGCGGCTTGACCGCGATCGCGCGGGCGATGCACAGACGCTGCTGCTGACCGCCGGACAGGCCGGCGCCGGGCTTGTTCAGCCGGTCCTTGACCTCGTTCCAGAGGTTGGCGCCCTTCAGCGACTCCTCCACGATGCCGTCGAGGGTGGACTTGCCGACCCGGCCGTTGAGGCGGAGCCCGGCGGCCACGTTCTCGTAGATCGACATCGTGGGGAACGGGTTGGGGCGCTGGAAGACCATGCCGACCATGCGCCGGACCGAGACGGGTTCGACGGTGGGGGCGTACAGGTCTTCGCCGTCGAGCATGACCTTGCCCTCGACGCGGGCGCCGGGGATCACCTCGTGCATGCGGTTGAGCGTGCGCAGGAACGTCGACTTGCCGCATCCGGACGGGCCGATGAACGCGGTGATCGAGCGCGGCTCGATGGTCATCGACACGTCCTCGATCGCCTTGTGCGACCCGTAGTACGCGTCGAGGCCCGAGACCTGGATCTGCTTGGACATTGTGGCGGTTACCCCCTATCGGCCCCTGGCGGGCCTGCGCCACCAGGCGATCAGGCGCGCCACCAGGTTGAGCAGCATGACGATCAGGATCAGCGTGAGGGCTCCGGCCCAGGCGCGGTCGATGGCGGTGTCGTTGGGACGGGCCGCCTGGTCGAAGACGAAGAGCGGAAGGCCCATCTGCGGCCCGCTGAACGGATCGTTGTTGATGGAGTCGGTGAAGAACACCGTGAGCAGCAGCGGCGCGGTCTCGCCGGCCACGCGGGCGACGGCCAGCATGACGCCGGTGACGATGCCGGTGAACGCGGTCGGCAGCACGACCTTCAGGATCGTGCGCCACTTGGCCACGCCCAGCGCGTACGAGGCTTCGCGCAGGTCGTTGGGCACCAGCCGGAGCATTTCCTCGGCCGATCTGACCACGGTCGGCATCATCAGGATCGACAGCGCCAGCGCGCCGGCGAAGCCGGAGAACGGGTTGCCCAGGAAGAGCACCCAGAAGGCCAGGATGAACAGGCCGGAAACGACTGAAGGGACGCCGGTCATGACGTCCACGAAGAAGCTGATGGCCCGGCTCAGGCGGCCGCCTTGGCCGTACTCGACCAGGTAGATGGCGGTGAACAGGCCGATCGGGACCGAGATGAGCGAGGCCAGCAGGACCTGCTCCAAGGTGCCGACGATGGCGTGGTAGGCGCCGCCGCCGACGTCGCGGGCGCCGATGTTCCGCATCGAGTGGGTGAGGAACTCCAGGTCGAAGCGGGCCAGGCCGTTCGAGATCACCAGCCAGAGGACCGAGATGAGCGGCACCACGGCCAGCGCGAACGCCAGGTAGACCAGCCCCTGGACGAACCTGTCCTTGATCCGGCGGCCGGTCGAGATGTGCTGGATGGTCATGCCCCCACCGCCCTGAACTCCTTGCGCCGGTTGATCACCATGCGTGCGCCCATGTTGACCAGCAGCGTGATGACGAACAGCACCAGACCGGAGGCGATCAGCGCGCCCCGGCCGACCTGGGTGGCCTCGCCGAAGCCGTTGGCGATGTTGGCCGCGATGCTGTTGGCGTGCGGGGTGAGGATCTCGAAGCTGATGTCGAAGGTGGCGGGGAAGATCAGCGCGACCGCGATGGTCTCGCCCATCGCGCGGCCGAGGCCGAGCATGGCGGCGCTGATGACGCCGGGCCGGCCGAACGGCAGCACGGCCATCCTGATCATCTCCCAGCGGGTGGCGCCGAGCGCCAGGGCCGCCTCCTCGTTCATCTTCGGGGCCTGGAGGAAGACCTCGCGCGAGATGGCCGCGATGATCGGCAGGATCATGATCGCCAGGACGATGCCGCCGGCGAGCATGGTCTTGCCGCCGATGGCCCCCTCGCCGGAGAACAGCGGGAACCAGCCCAGGTGCTCGTTGAGCCACTGCGACGGCGTGCGCAGCAGCGGCACCAGGAACGTCACGCCCCACAGGCCGTAGACGACGCTGGGCACGGCGGCCAGCAGGTCGACCAGGTAGCCGAGCGGCCCGGCCAGGCGGCGGGGCGCGTAGTGGGAGATGAACAGCGCCACGCCCACCGCGATGGGGGTGGCGATGACCAGCGCGATCGCCGAGCTGAGGACGGTGCCGAAGGCCAGCGCGCCGATGCCGAAGACCTGGCTGCCGTTGGGCTCCCAGATCAGGTCGGTGAAGAAGTTGCCCTTGTTCGCCTGCAGGGCCGGGACGGCCTCGCTGATGAGGAACACGGCGATGGCCGCCATGATCCCCAGCAGCAGGACGCCGGCACCGGTGGAGACGAACTTGAAGGGGCCTTCACCATGGCTGCGCCGCGAGGCGGACCGGCGCGTGGCCGGCCCGCCCCCACGGGTACGAACGTTGGTCGTCATGCTGTGCTAGGAGATCGCGCCGACGGCGGTGCGGACCTTGGTGAGCAGCTCGCCCGCGAGCGGGGCGTAGCCGAGGTCCTTCAGCGCGGCCTGGCCCTCGTCGCTGGAGGTGTAGGTGAGGAACTCCTTGACGATCTTGGCCTGCTCGGGCGCGAGGCCCTTCTCGCAGGTGATCTCGTACGTCACCAGCACGATCGGGTACGCGCCCGCCGTCTTGGTGGCGTAGTCGATGCTCAGCTTCAGGTCGTTGCCGGTGCCGGTGATCTCGGCGGTCTCGACCGTCTTGGCCGCGCTGTCGGCGGTCAGCTCGACGAACTCGCCGGAGCCGTTGGCCACCTTGGCCTTGCTGAGCTGGGAGTTCTCGGCGAAGGAGAGCTCGACGTAGCCGATGGAGCCCTCGGTGCTCTTGACGCTGGCCGCGACCTGGTCCGAGCCCTTGGCGCCCTGGCCCTTGGCCTCGGCGGGCCACGCCTTGGCGGGCTCGTACGGCCAGCCGGCGGTCGCCTTGAGGAACTTGGTGAAGTTGTCGCTGGTGCCCGACTCGTCCGAGCGGTGGAAGGCCGAGATCGGCGTGGACGGGAGCTTGGCGTCGGGGTTGTCGGCCTTGATGGCCGCGTCGTCCCACTTGGTGATCTTGCTGTCGAAGATGCCGCCGATGGTCTTGGGCGACAGCTGCAGGCCGTCCACGCCGGGGAGGTTGTAGACCACCGCGACCGGGCCGGTCACCATCGGGATGTTGATGGCCTTGCCGGTCTTGCACCGGGCGTCGGCCTGGGCGGGCTCGCCCTTGTCGTCCTTGAGAGCGGAGTCCGAACCCGCGAAGTCGACCGTGCCCGCGATGAACGACTGCACACCGGCACCCGAACCGCTCGGCTGGTAGTTCAGGCTCACGCCCGAGTTCTTGGCCTGGAAGTCCTTCTTCCACTGGTCGATCGCGTTGGCCTGGGCCGACGAGCCGGCGGCGTTGATGGTGCCGCTCAGGCCGTTGTCGTTGCCCGCGGCGGGAGCACTGGCGGAGCTGGTGCCGGTCGTGCCCCCGGAGCTGTTGTTGTCTGTGCCGCACGCAGCGAGCGAGAGCGCGCCGACGACGGCGACGGCGGCGAGCCGGCCTGCATACTTCACGGTTGGGTTCCCCTCACTTGGTCCTTAGTCGTCCATGAAGTTATGCAGGCAAAGTGACTCAGACCCCCCAACAAGGGTGAACGTTCGGTGAACGCGCCTGGTCGTCTCCATCAATGTGACCAGCGAAGATGGGATGCATGAGCTATCGCGTGTGTCTCGTGTGCATGGGCAACATCTGCCGTTCCCCGATGGCGGAGGTGGTGCTCCGCCGGACCCTGGAGGAGCGCGGGCTCGGCGGCCGGGTCGTCGTCGAGAGCGCGGGCACCGGCGGCTGGCACGCCGGCGATCCGATGGACGAGCGGGCGCTGGGCATCCTGGCCGAGCACGGCTACGACGGCGCCGCCCATCGCGCCAGGCAGTTCACGCGGGACTGGTTCGACCGCTACGACCTGGTGCTGGCGATGGACCGCGACAACGCGGCCAACCTGCGCCGCCTGGCGCCCGCCGGCGTCGAGGTGCGCCTGTTCCGCTCGTTCGACCCCGGCGCGCCGGACGGCGCCGAGGTGCCCGACCCCTATTACGGTGGCCGCGAGGGTTTCGAGGAGGTGCTGACCATGCTGGAGACGGCCTCCAAGGGCGTGGCCGCGCACATCGCCGATGAGATCGACTGAGGACCTCGGCTCCTCCCACGGCCGGCGGCTCCAGCGCGGCGTGCTGGAGGACGGGCGGCAGGTGTTCGCCAAGATCGGTCCCGCCTCCGACATGTTCGCCTCCGAGGCCGCCGGGTTGCGCTGGCTGGGCGAGGCGATCACCGTGCCCGAGGTCCTGGAGGCCGGACCCGACCGGCTGGTGTTGTCGTGGGTGCCGCAGGAGGCGCCCACCGCCGAGGCGGCCCTGCGGTTCGGCCGTGACCTGGCCCGTCTGCACCGCGCCGGGGCGGCGGGGTTCGGCGCGCCCTGGCCGGGGTTCATCGCCGAGCTGCCCATGGACAACTCGCCCGACGGTGACTGGCCGTCCTTCTACGCCTCCCGGCGGGTGTTGCCGTTCCTGCGCCGGGCGCGGCTGCCGGCCGCGGACGTGACGCTGGTCGAGCGGGCCGTGGCGCGGTTCGCCGAGGTGGCCGGGCCGCCGGAGCCGCCCGCCCGCGTCCATGGGGATCTGTGGAGCGGGAACGTGTTGTGGTCCGGCGGCACCGGGGTGCTCGTCGATCCGGCGGCCCACGGCGGGCACCGGGAGACGGATCTGGCCATGCTGGCCCTGTTCGGGCTGCCGTACCTGGATCGGGTGATGGGGGCGTACCAGGAGGAGTTCCCGCTCGCGCCGGGGTGGCGGGCGCGGGTGCCGCTGCACCAGCTCCATCCGCTGCTGGTGCACGTGGTGCTGTACGGAGCCTCCTACCGCGACTCGTTGATGAATGCGGTCGCCCGGGTGTTGTCGCTCTGAACAACCGATAAAGAAATAGGGGATCCAGCCTCGCGATGCATTTCTCCGCCCAAGGGGAGGAAAGAGGACGGCGGCCGGGTAAAGTTGGCGGATTTCGTATCCGGCGGCCCCGGCCGAAAACTCATTAAGGCGTTTCCTTCTTCCCCCTGAGTCAATTGGAGGGCGCATGGCGGACGACTCCACGCACGGCGCACTGGCCCTGACCCCGCTGGTCTGGGGCCCGCCCGGAGCCCGTCCCGACGAACGCAGGCTGCGTCAGCTCGGGCAGGCGCTGGCCGAGGTGCTGACGGGCCGCCGTCCGCCGGAGTCGGTGGCCGACCGGCTCACCGGCGGGGCCTACCGCGACCTCGTCAGGGCCGGGCGGATGATCTCCGCCGATCGGCCGCCGTTCGTCGGGAGCCCGCACGTCAAGGAGCCGAGGGACGGGGCCGTCGAGATGTGCGTGCTGGTGCACTGCGGCGAGCGCAGCCACGTCCTGGCCGTACGGCTGGAGCGGCACGGCCATCGATGGTTGTGCACCGACTTCGAGACGGCCTGAAGCGGGCTCAGGAGGTGATCGTGGTGCCGTTGAGCCGGTTCAGCACCTCGTCGTGGAGGGCGCCGTTCGTGCAGACCAGGCTGCCGCCCTCCAGGCCGCGCACGCCGGCGAGGTCGGTCCAGACGCCGCCGGCCTCCTCGACGATCACGGTCAGGGCCGCCATGTCCCAGGGCGACAGCTCCGGCTCGGCGGAGATGTCGGCCGAGCCCTCGGCGACCATCATGTGCGACCAGAAGTCGCCGTACGCTCGGGTGCGCCAGCAGGCGCGGCCGAGGTCGAGGAAGTTGTCCAGCTTGCCGAGCTCCTCCCAGCCGCCGAAGCTGGAGTAGGAGAAGGAGGCGTCCTCCAGCGCGGTGACCGAGGAGACGCTCATCCTGGTGGCCTTCGCCAGGCTCCTGCCGGTCCAGGCGCCGCCGCCGGTGGCCGCCCACCAGCGACGGCCGAGCGCGGGGGCCGACACCAGGCCGACGACGACCTTGCCGTACTCCATGAGCGCGATCAGCGTGGCCCAGACGGGCACGCCGCGCACGTAGTTCTTGGTGCCGTCGATGGGGTCGATGATCCACGACCGGGCTCCCCACCCGGTCTTGCCGAACTCCTCGCCCACCACCGCGTCGCGCGGCCGGGCCCGGCGCAGCGTGCCGCGGATGGCCTCCTCGACGGCGCGGTCGGCGTCGCTGACCGGCGTCAGGTCGGGCTTGGTCTCGACCTTGAGGTCGACCGCCTTGAAGCGCCGCATGGTCAGGTCGTCGGCGGCGTCCGCCATGACGTGAGCGAGGCGTAGATCGTCGTTGTAACCCTGCACGGTCAGCCACGCTATCGCGTCGGTCGTGCCGGACATCAGTCACCGGCGACCCTTTTCTGGTAACTCCCTTTTCACCTACTGACCAGTAACATGTCTCCTATGTCCACTGATGTAGGTGCCTTCCTTCTCGAAACCGTTCCCTTCGCCCGGACGTTGGGGATCGTGTTCGACTCGGTCGAGGACGGCCGGGCGGAATGCCGGCTGCCCGACCGGCCCGAACTGCACAACCACGTGGCCGGGCCGCACGCGGGCACGCTGTTCACCCTGGCCGAGTCGGCGTCGGGCGCGGCGGTGCTGTCCAGGTTCGGCGACCAGCTCAGCCGCAGCGTGCCGCTGCCCACGACGGCGACCATCGAGTTCCGGAAGGTGGCCCTGGGGGAGGTGCGGGCCGAGGCGCGCGTGGCCGCATCGAGGGAGGAGGTCGTCGGCAAGCTGGACGCCGGCGAGCGGCCCGTCTTCGACGTGCTGGTCGACGTGCGCGACGCGGCCGGCACCCTGGTCTCCAGCCTCACCGTCACCTGGACGCTGCGCCCCAACCGCCGCTGAACGGCCGGTGATCAGGCGGCGGGCTCGTCGGGGGCGCCCTCGCGGCTGGACAGCAGGCGGCGCAGCGACTCCAGGCGGGCCGGGTCGGCGTTGCCCGCGGCCGCCCAGGCGTCGAGCGCGCAGCCGTCGCCGAGATGGGTGCAGCCCTTCGGGCAGGTGACCGTGCCCTCCACCAGGTCGGGGAAGGCGGCCAGCACGGTCTCGACCGACACGTGGGCCAGGCCGAAGCTGCGCACCCCCGGCGTGTCGATGATCCAGCCGCCCTCGGGCAGCTCCAGCGCGACGGCCGAGGTGGAGGTGTGCCGGCCGCGGCCGGTGACCGCGTTGACGTGCGAGACCGCGCGGTTGGCATCGGGCACCAGGGCGTTGACCAGGGTGGACTTGCCCACGCCCGAATGGCCCACCAGCACGCTGATGCGACCGGCCAGGTGGTCGCGCAGCTCGTCGAGGGAGCCGCCCTTGTGGACCACGATGTGCGGCACGCCCAGCGGCTCGTACAGGGCGACCAGCTCGTCGGGTGGGGCGAGGTCGGACTTGGTCAGGCAGAGCAGGGCGTCGATCTCGGCGTCGAACGCCGCCACCAGGATCCGGTCGATCATCCGGGGCCGGGGCGGCGGGTCGGCCAGCGCCGTGACGATCACGAGCTGGTCGGCGTTGGCCACGACCGGGCGCTCGATGCCGTCGGTGTCGTCGGTGTCGTCGGCCGAGCGGCGCAACATCGAGGTGCGCGGCTCCACCCGGACCACCCTGGCCAGCGTGTCGGGCAGGCCCGACACGTCGCCGACCAGGGCCACCCGGTCGCCGACCACGATGCCCTTGCGGCCCAGCTCGCGGGCCTTCATGGCGACCACGAGCCGGCGCTGCTGCTGCTTGCGCTTGTGGCCGCGGTCGGGCTCGACCAGGGTGGTGTAGCGGCCCCGGTCGACGGCGACCACGAAGCCCTCCACGGCGTCCTCGTGCGCGGGACGGATGCGGGTGCGCGGGCGCGAGCCCTTGCCCGGCCTGACCCGTACGTCGTCCTCGTCGTATTCCCGCTTTCTCAGCGGTCCGCTCCCATGCGCTCGCTTCCTCTCACGCCGGACCCTCCTGCGAAGTGCCCCCGCCGCCTGCCGCGAAACGCGCGATCATCGCCGCTCATCGGGCCTCCAGCATCGCCGCCCACATCTGGACGAACTCGGGCAACGTCTTGGCGGTCGTCGCGATGTTCTCCACCTCCACACCCGGCACGGCGAGGCCGATCACGGCCCCGGCCGTGGCCATGCGGTGGTCGTCGTAGCTGTGGAACACGCCGCCGTGCAGCGGGCGGGGACGGATGAGCAGGCCGTCGGCCGTCTCCTCCGCGTCGCCGCCGAGGGCGTTGATCTCGGTGGCCAGCGCGGCCAGCCGGTCGGTCTCGTGGCCGCGCAGGTGGCCGACCCCGCGGATGCGGCTCGGCGTGGTGGCCAGGGCGGCCAGCGCGGCGATCGTGGGGGTCAGCTCGCCCACCTCATGGAGGTCGGCGTCGAGGCCCTTGACCTCGCCCGTGCCGGTGACGACCAGGTCGTCGCCGTCGCGGGTCACCGTGGCGCCCATGGTGGTGAGCAGGCCGCGCAGCGCGTCGCCCGGCTGGGTGGTCTCCGCCGGCCAGCCGGGGACCGTGACCGTGCCGCCCGTGACCAGCGCGGCGGCCAGGAACGGCGCCGCGTTGGACAGGTCGGGCTCGACCGTCATGTCCCTGGCCGCGATCGGGCCCGGCTCGACCCGCCACACGTCGCGCTCGGTGTCGTCGACCTTGACCCCGGCCTCCCGCAGCATGTGGACGGTCATCTCGATGTGCGGCTGGGAGGGCACCGGCGGGCCGACGTGCCGGATCGTCACGCCCTTCGCGAACCGCGCCGCCGTCAGCATCAGCCCCGAGACGAACTGCGAGGAGCCGGAGGCGTCGATCGTGACCTCGCCGCCGGTCAGCGGCCCGGTGATGGTGAACGGGAGCGCGTCGTTGTCGATGCGCGCCCCGAGCGCGCGCAGGGCGTCGAGGATCGGGCCCATCGGACGCCTGCGGGCGTAGGGGTCGCCGTCGAAGAAGACCGGGCCGTCGGCCAGCGCCGCCATCGGCGGGACGAACCGCATGACCGTGCCCGCGAGCCCGGCGTCGATGCGCGCGCCGCCGCGGACCGGGCCCGGCGTCACCTCCCAGTCGACCGCGTCGGTGGTCTCGCGCACGGCCGTCAGCGTGGCGCCGAGCGCGCGCAGGGCCGACACCATGAGGTCGGCGTCGCGGCTGCGCAGCGCCTGGCGGACGACGCCCGGACCGTCGGCCAGCGCGGCGAGCAGCAGCGCCCGGTTGGTGACGGACTTGGAGCCGGGCAGGCGGACGGAGGCGTTGACGGGCGTGTCGGCCGTCGGCGCGGGCCAGTGCTGAGCGGGCATGTCCAAAGCCTACTGGCCCTGGTACGGCCCGTTCACGGCCTGTGGACGACGCGTCGCCCTTCCGCGGGGCCGAGACGCCCCGGCCGGACGCGTCGCCCTTTCGCCGAGCCGATCCGAGCCGGGCCGCCCCGGCCGGAGGCGAAGCCGCGAGCGACACCCCGGCGTATGGCAATGTGGGGACATGTGCGGTAGATACGCCTCGGCGCGCAAGAAGCACGAGCTGCTGGAGGAGTTCCAGGTCGAGCTCGACGGCGAGCCCGACAAGGAGCTGGGCGCCGACTTCAACGTCGCCCCCACCAAGAACGTCTACGCGGTCATGAGCCGGTCCTCCAAGGAGGACGAGCACGCGGTCCGGCAGCTCAGGATCGTCAGGTGGGGCCTCGTGCCCGTCTGGGCCAAGGATCCGTCGATCGGCTCCCGGCTGATCAACGCCAGGGCCGAGACGCTGGCCGAGAAGCCGTCGTTCCGGCAGGCGTTCGCCAAGCGCAGATGCCTGATCCCGGCCGACGGCTACTTCGAGTGGATGGCCGTCGAGGGCGAGAAGAAGAAGCAGCCGTACTTCATCCACCCGGCCGACGGCGGCGTGCTGGCCATGGCGGGCCTGTACGAGTTCTGGAAGGACCGCACCCGCGACGACGACGACCCGCTCAAGTGGCTGGTGACCTGCACGGTCATCACCACGGACGCCGAGGACCAGCTCGGCCGCATCCACGACAGGATGCCCATGATGATCGAGCGCGACCGCTGGGCCGACTGGCTCGACCCGGCCCTCACCGACACCGAGCGCGCCTCACGACTCCTGGTGCCCGCGGAGGCCGGGAGGCTGGCGGCATATCCCGTTTCTACTGATGTCAATAATGTCCGGAACAATGGGCCGGATCTCATCAAACCGCTCCCCGACGAGGAGGAAGCCGGCCTTTTCTAAAGGTGTAAGAAGCATGGTAAGTGGGCATTCGGTGAGGAAAGCGATGCGACCGTTCACTCGGTGTCACCGCCACGACATGCCCCTAATTGCGCCGGGCGGGACAACCGGGGAGTCCCAGCCGCGGGCTTCCCCCCTTGCACCCGGAGGTGCGGATTCGTGGACGTCACGACCGCTCGTCAGCGGCTCGAAGACATGCTCGCGGAGCTGGACCGTTCGATCGGGGTCCTCCAGGGCGACCCCGTCGCGATCCGTGAGCACTCGGCGGCCGACGCGGGCTCCGACCTCACCGACGCCGACCGCGCGCAGGCCATGCTCACCGTGGCGACCGCGCAACGCCGCGCGGTGACCGAGGCGATCAGACGCCTGGACGAAGGCGCGTACGGCAGGTGCGTCGACTGCGACGAGCCGGTGCCCGAGGGCCGGCTGGAGGCCCGCCCGGAGGCCGCCCGCTGCGTGCCGTGCCAGGGAAGACGCGAACGCCGCCGCTGACCGCGGAGGAACCGGAGGCCGCCGGACGAGGAGAACGGCGGCCCTGGGAACGGCCGGCCGCCCCCGAAAACCGACCCGCGGCCCCCGGAAACCGGCCGGCGGGGCAGTCAGCTCTTGCGGGCGCTGGCCACCAGGTGGATGCCCACCGTGTCGTCGTCGTCGGGATGGGCGTCGAGCTCGGTGCGCACGAGCCAGGTCAGGGCCCGCCCGTCGGACCCGAGCACGTGGTCCACCGTGGACGGCGACAACACCGTGCGCGGCCGCATCCACTCCACCTCCAGCCCGGCCCCCATCAGCAGCTCGCGGAGCTGGCCGCTGCTGAAGCAGCGCGTGATGCTGCCGTCGGGCCAGGGCACCAGCATGACCTCGCCGGTCTGCCGCAGGTGCTGCCACTGCTCCTGCTCGGCCAGGATCGCCATGCCGAGCACCAGCGAGTCGACGCACACCAGCGCCCGCCCGCCCGGACGCAGCACCCTGGCCACGTCGCTCATCGCCGATTCGGCCATGAGCTCGATCGACATCGCGCGTTCCTCGGCGACCACCGCGTCGACGCTCTCATCGGGAAGAAACGCCAGGTCATCGGCGCGTACGTGCCGAACCCGGTCGGCGTCCCGCAAACGGGACTGCGCGTCCACGGTCCGGCGGAAGTCGAGCACCTCGATCACCCGGTGTCCCGCCCTCGCGGCCTGGCCGGACCAGCGTCCGCGGCCGCCGGACAGATCGAGGATCACCGACGGTTCGCCGGGGAGCCAGCGGTTCAGTTGCTCGGCGGCGACGGCGCGGTAGAAGGTCCAGTACGGCCCGAGCGTCCCAGAGCCGTTCAGTTCCTCGGCCGGAATGGGCAGCACACGCGACTCCTGAGTTCCGGAAAAAGGGCTACCAGCCGGTACGTATGGACGTTCCCCGCACCGGGTCCTCTGTACCTTCTATCTTGCGGGAACAGACAAGGGCGCGGGCGTGTTGCGACGAGCATGCTCACATTGGAAAGACCGCGCCCCGATGACCAGGAGGTCATCGGCCAGCGGGTATTCTCCCCTGAGTACGGTGTACCGCCACAGCCGGCCACCGGTGATCTTAGGGGGGTGGGTCCGGTGCCCGCGACAGGCGCGGAGACTCTGGAGCAGCGCAGCGAGCGGTTCGAGCGCGACGTCATGCCGTATCTCGAACAGCTCTACTCCGCCGCGCTCCGGATGACCCGGAATCCAGCGGACGCGGAGGACCTGCTTCAGGAGACCTTCGCCAAGGCGTTCGCGTCGTTCCACCAGTTCCAGGAGGGCACGAACCTCAAGGCGTGGCTCTACCGGATCCTGACGAACACGTTCATCAACAGCTACCGCAAGAAGCAGCGTGAGCCCAAGCAGTCCGGCACCGAGGAGATCGAGGACTGGCAGCTCGCGCGCGCCGAGTCCCACACCTCGAGCGGGCTGAAGTCGGCCGAGGTCGAGGCGCTGGAGCACCTCCCCGACGGCGACATCAAGCAGGCGCTCGCGGCGCTGCCGGAAGAGTTCAGGATCGCCGTCTACCTCGCCGACGTCGAAGGCTTCCCCTACAAGGAGATCGCCGACATCATGGGCACTCCCATCGGCACCGTGATGTCCAGGCTGCATCGGGGACGCAGGCAGCTCCGGGGCCTCCTTGAGGACTACGCCCGCGAGCGCGGCCTGGTCCCCTCGGAGGGATCGAAATGAGCTGTGGCAACCCGCACGACACCGACTGTCGCGAGGTGCTGGACAAGGTCTACGCCTATCTCGACGGCGAGCTGACCGACGGTGACGTCTCCGACATCCGCGTGCATCTCGACGAGTGCAGCCCGTGCCTGAAGGAGTACGACCTCGACAAGGCGGTCAAGGCGCTCGTGGCCAAGCACTGCGGTTGCGACCCCGTCCCCGCCGATCTGCGTTCCAAGGTGCTGGCGCGGATCGAGCAGGTGAGGTCGGAGCTGGCCGACTAGGATTCACGCCATGCGCGTCCTAGTCACCGGTGGTGCCGGTTTCATCGGGTCGAATCTCGTCGACCGCCTGCTCGCGGACGGACACGAGGTCGTCGCCGTAGACGACCTGTCCTCCGGCAGCAGGGACAACCTGGTCAACGCCGCCGAGAGCGACCGTTTCAGCCTGCACGTCCTCGACGTGCGCGACCCGGCGATCATCGGGCTGGCGGCCGAGCTGCGGCCCGAGGTCATCTGCCACCTGGCCGCCCAGATCAGCGTACGCAGGAGCGTCGCCGACCCCGTCCACGACGCCCGGCTCAACGTCGAGGGCACCGCGTCGGTGCTGACGGCGGCCAAGGAGGGCACCACGCGCAAGGTGGTGTTCGCCTCGTCGGTGGCGGTCTACGGCCGGCCCGCCACGATCCCCGTGCCCGACGACGCGCCCACCGACCCGCGCTCGCCGTACGCGGCCTCCAAGCTGAGCGCCGAGATCTACCTGGCGACCTTCCGCGCCCTGTACGGCCTGGAGTACACCACGCTGGTGCTCTCCAACGTCTACGGCCCGCGCCAGTCGCCCGACGGCGAGGCCGGCGTCGTGTCGATCTTCACCGACGCCCTGCTCAACGGCACCCCCACCGTCCTCTACGGTGACGGCACCCAGACCCGCGACTACGTCTACGTCGACGACGTGGTCGACGGCTTCGTCCGGGCCTGCGGCAGCGAGGGCAACGGCCGCCGCTTCAATCTCGGCACCGGCATCCAGACCACCGACAGGCGCCTGCACTCGCTGATCGCCGACGCGGCCGGGGCCCAGGACAAGCCGGGCTTCGCGCAGCCGCGCGTCGGCGACCTGCCGGCGATGGCCGTCGATCCGGTGCCCGCCCACGAGGGGCTGCGCTGGGAGCCGCGCACCGACCTGCCGACCGGCGTGAAGAGCACCGTGGCCTGGGCGCGGAGTCGCGCCAGGTAGTTGCTTGATTACACTTTGCTTGCGATTTCCCGCTCGGCCCTTACGGTGACGTCCTCTTCTGTAGCGTGAGCTCCAGAAGTCGACGTGGAGGCATGTGGGATGTTGAAGGACAGGTTCACCCGGTCGCTCGCCGCCGTCATCGTGCTCACCTCGATGGTGGCCCTGGCCGGCATCGGCGCGCTTCCGCCAGGGGTTTCCTGGACCTGACCGCCGTAGGGGGCCGCAATGCGTGACCTGCCCTGGCCCGCGAGGGTCTACCTGGTCGCCGTGATCGCGGCGGCGGCCGCGCTCATCGGGCACAGCGCGATCGTCTCCGGCCCGCTCGTGGCGCCGGAGAAACTCGACATCCTGCTGGTGCTCGGGCTGCTCTTCCTGGTGTGCGAGTCGATGCCGACGCTGCTCAACGTGGAGCAGTTCGCGGTGTCGGTGAGCTTCTCGGCGTCGCTGGCCGCGGTCGTGCTGATCGGGCCGGAGGGCGCGGCACTGGTGGGGCTCACCGCCGCGGTCAGCGTGCGCCCGGGGCTGCCGCTGATCAAGCGGCTGTTCAACGGCGCGCAGTTCGCCGTCTGCGGCTACGCCTCCGGCTGGGTCTACGAGTGGCTGCACGGCGCGGTCGGGGTGCCGCGGGTCAACGAGTTCGACAGCCTCATCGGCCCCTACGCCGCCGCGACCGCCGTGTTCGTGCCGCTCAACATCGTGCTCACGCTGACCATGATCAGCCTGGCGACCAGCGTGCGGGCCACGGAGGTGCCGCTGCGCGGCATGGTCCAGTTCCTGCTGTCCTATCTCGGTTACGGCACGTTCGGGCTGCTGGTGGCCGGGTTGTGGGCGACCGTGCAGTCCATCTCGGCGGTGCTGGTGCTGATGCCGCTGTTCGTGGCCCGGTGGGCGTTCGGCCAGTACCACGCCCAGCAGCGCTCGTACGACGCCACCATCGCCGCGCTGTGCCAGGCCGTCGAGACCAAGGACTACTACACCCGGGGCCACTGCACGCGGGTCTCGCTCGCCTCCAGCATGATCGCCGAGGAGATCGGCATGCGGCTCGAACGCCTGCGCGCCATCCGCTACGCCGGCATGCTCCACGACGTCGGCAAGCTGGGCGTGCCCACGAAGGTGCTGCAGAAGGACGGCCCGCTCACCGAGGGGGAGCTCGCCGCGATCCAGCTCCATCCGATGCGCGGGCTGGAGATCGTCCGCGGCATCGGCTTCCTCGACGAGGCCTACGCCGGGATCATGCACCACCACGAGCGCCACGACGGCACCGGCTACCCGATGGGCCTGGCCGGCGACGAGATCCCCGAGTTCGCCAAGGTGATCGCGGTGGCCGACGCGTTCGACTCGATGACCTCCGACCGTTCCTACCGGGGGGCGCGCCCGGTCGAGGTGGCCGTGGAGGAGCTGCGCAAGTGCTCCGGCACGCACTTCGACCCGGTCATGGTGGCCGCGTTCATCCGGGCGCTGGAACGCAATCCCTGGCAGCCGCCGCGCCGGGTCGAGGCGCCGCCGCCCGACGCCGCCGAGGCGACGATCAAGGACCACGACGACCCGACGATGCCGATCCAGGTCGTGAGCGGGCCATGACCACCACAGAGCGCGTCCGGCGCGCCGACCGGGCGCAGGCGACCGTCCTGCGCCGGCTCGACTCCGGCCAGTTGTTGCTGATCTGCGCGGCCGGGCTGGTCGCCGTCGCGGGCGTGGCGCACACGGCGGCCGTGGGGCTTGACCGTCCCGAGATCGCCATCGGGTTCGGCGCGTTGATCGCGGTCGGCGAGCTGGCCCGGCTGACCATGCCGGGCAACCGGGAGGTCGCGCCCATCGGCGCCGCCGCGGCGCTCGGCTACACCCTGCTGCTCGACCTCAGCCAGAACCAGTTGCGCCACTCCGCGCTGCAGGTCGTGGCCGTGATCGCGGCAGGGATGATCGCGGGCGCGCTGCCCCACCTGGCCGTCGGCCGGCCGCCGCGGCTCGACGCGATGGCCCGCCGCCTGCTCACCGGCGCGCTGCTGGCCTTCGCCTTCCGCCCGCTGGCCGACCCGCTCTACCAGCTCACCAAGCCGCCGCCGGGCGCCCACACCTGGTGGCCGGCGCTCGTGGTGATGGTCTCGCTGATCACGGTGACGCTGCTGGTCGACGTGCTGATCGCGGCACTGCTGCGGGCCGAGCGGCTGCGCACGGCGTTCCGGGTGGCGGTGCGCGACGAGATCAACATGGCGTTCCCGCTGGGCGCCGCGGTGGCCGCCTCCGGCGTGCTGCTCGCGCTCGCCACGCACAGCATGGATCTGGTGGCGTTGCTGGTGTTCGCCGCGCCGCTGCTGGTCACGCAGGTGGCCTTCCGCAAGTACGCCGGCATCCGCGCCACCTACCTGCAGACCGTCCGCGCCCTGTCGCGGGTCACCGAGGTCGGCGGCTACGTCGAGCCAGGCCACTCGCGCCGGGTGTCCCGGCTGGCCGTGGCGGTCGGCCGGGAGCTGGGCATGGCCGAGCCCGAGCTGCTGGAGCTGGAGTACGCGGCCCTCATGCACGACATCGGCCAGCTCTCGCTGCGCGACCCCATCCCGGGCGGCGCCACCGTGCTGGCCGATCCGGAGCAGGCGCGGCGCATCGCCGAGCTGGGGGCCGAGGTGATCAGGCAGACGGGCGTGCTCGACCGGGTGGCCGAGGTGGTCCGGAGGCAGTGCGACGAGATCGCCGACGACCCGCCGCTGTCCAGCCGGATCATCAGGGTCGCCAACGCCTACGACGACCTGGTGGGGCCGTCCACCGATCGCGACCGGTCGGGGGCGGCGCTGGAGCGCATCGGGCTCACGGCGGGCAGTGCGTACGACGCCGCCGCGCTCGACGCCCTGGCCCGGGTGGTCGGCAGAGGCCGCGTGTAGCCGATTGCCCGCCTTTGTGGGGTTCCTACAGATCATTCTCCGCTGATCGGTACTTCACGAGGAAAGGGACGAGCCGACGCCGGTCATAGGGTTGTCCGCGTGACTGCTGAGACGCTCGGACCCGTTCTGATCGCCAACCGGGGGGAGATCGCCCGGCGGATCATCCGTACGGTCAGGCGCATGGGCCTGCGTGCCGTCGCCGTGCACTCCGAGGCCGACGCCGGGCTGCCGTTCGTGCGCGAGGCCGACGAGGCGGTGCTGATCGGCCCGGCCGACCCCGCGCAGAGCTATCTCGACCCCGCCCGGGTGCTGGACGCGGCCCGCGCCACGGGAGCGGGCGCGGTTCATCCCGGTTACGGCTTCCTGTCGGAGAACGCCGCGTTCGCGCGGGCGGTGATCGAGGCCGGGCTCGTGTGGATCGGGCCGTCGCCGGAGTCCATCGACCGCATGGGCGACAAGATCAACGCCAGGAACCTCATGGAGCAGGCGGGCGTGCCCGTCGCCGCGGGCACCAGGGAACCGGTCACCGACCTGGTCGCGGCGCTCGACGCGGCCGAGCTGATCGGCTACCCGGTCATGGTCAAGACCGCCGGCGGCGGTGGCGGGATCGGCATGAGCGTGGCCCGTGACGACGCCGGGCTGGCCAAGGCGTTCGAGCAGGCGGCCAGGGCGGCGGCCAGGTTCGCCGCGGCGGCCGCGGCGGGCGGCGCGGGCGACGCGCTGGCCGGGCCCGCGGTCCTGCTGGAGCGTTACGTCGAACGTGCCCGCCACGTCGAGGTGCAGATCCTCGGCCTGCCCGACGGCCGGGTGCTGGCCCTGGGCGAGCGCGACTGCTCGGTGCAGCGCCGCCACCAGAAGGTCGTCGAGGAGTCGCCGTCCCCCGGCATCGGGCCCGAGCTGCGCGAACGCATGCTGGCCGCGGCCGTGCGGGCCGGCGAGGTCGTCGGCTATCTCGGCGCGGGCACGGTCGAGTGCCTGGTCGACGCCGACGCCCAGGACTTCGTGTTCCTGGAGATGAACACCAGGCTGCAGGTCGAGCACCCGGTCACCGAGCTGGTCACCGGCCTCGACCTGGTGGAGCTGCAGCTCCGCGTGGCCGCCGGGGAGAGCCCGGAGATCACGGTGGCGCCGCAGGGGCACGCGATCGAGTTCCGGGTCTACGCCGAGGACCCCAAGCGTTTCCTGCCCGGTCCCGGCCGGATCACCACCTGGGACGAGCCCGCCGGCGACGGCATCCGCGTCGACTCCGGCTACGCGGCGGGCGACACCGTGACCATGTTCTACGACCCGCTGATGGCCAAGCTGTGCGTGCTCGGGGCCGACCGGACCGAGGCGCTGGAGCTGGGCCGCAAGGCGGTCGCGGAGTTCACCGTCGAGGGTCCGAGGAGCAATCTGCCCTTCTGCGCCGAGCTGCTGGAGAACCCGGCATTCGTCGCGGGAGACTACGACACGGGTCTGGTCGGGCGAATGCGGGCCTGACCCGGTCGACATTGTTGGTGACGTCGGAAGAGGAGAGCGCCGGTGGCCGAGGTACGCGCCGAGATGGTGGCGAACGTGTGGAAAGTGGTCGTCCGGGAGGGCGAGGCGGTCTCCGAGGGGGACACGCTGGTCATCCTTGAGTCGATGAAGATGGAGATCCCCGTGCTCGCCGAGGACGCGGGCGTGGTGTCGCAGCTCAAGGTGGCCGAGGGCGACGTGATCCAGGAGGGCGACCTGATCGCCGTCATCGACTGAGGCGGGCCAGGAACCTGGCGCGGTCGACGACCGTCCGCTCGACCGTGCCGCGGCCCACGAGCGTGCCCTGCCGGTCGCGGGCCTCGAAGGCGAAGACCAGGCGCCGGCCGTCCACGGCGGTGAGCTCGGCGGTGAGCTGGACGTGGTCGCCGACGGCGCTGGCGGCCAGGTGTTCGAGCTCGACCCGGGTGCCGACGGACGTCTCGCCCTCGGCCAGGTGCGGGCGCACGGCCTCGACGGTGGCCCGTTCGGCCAGCGCGAGCAGCCTGGGCGTGGCCAGCACGGGCACGTCGCCGCTGCCGGCTCGCTCGGCTGTGTCGGATCTCTCGACCATGGTGAGCAGTTGCGAGCGGAGGCCAGGTGAGAGCGTCATGGGGGTCAGCCTACCGAGGGCGGTTCTGATCTCCTGGAAACGCGGACAACGCCGCCCATAAGGCTCCAGGATAGGGTTTGTACGGCTTGCGGCATATGAGTGGCATATGGGGCTCCTGAGACAGGTACACTCTCGGAGTTTCCGTGACCACTGTGTTACCTCACCGCGACAAAAGTTCGCTTTGTTGGAGAACCGCGGGGTGGGCGAGGTTACCGATGTAGGGGGGTAGCGGGGGAGTCATGGTTGCCCAAGGCACGACGCTGGCGGGGCGGTATCGACTGGATACCCGCATCGGCGCCGGCGGCATGGGCGAGGTGTGGCGAGGCGAGGACATCGTGCTCGCCCGCACCGTCGCCGTCAAGGTGCTGCTCCCAGGCCGCATGGATGATCGGGGGTTCGTCGCCAGGTTCCAGGGGGAAGCCAGGGCGATGGCCACGATCAACCATTCCGGCGTGGTCGACGTCTACGACTACGGGGTGAGCGGCGACACCGTCTACCTCGTGATGAAGTTCGTGGACGGGGAGCCGCTCGACCGGCTGCTGGCCCGGCTCGGCCGGATCCCGCCGCAGGCGGCCATGGAGCTCATCGCGCAGGCCGCCTCGGCCCTGCAGGCGGTGCACGACCAGGGAATCGTGCACCGCGACGTGAAACCGGGCAACCTGCTCGTCCAGCGCGACGGCACGCTGGTGCTCACCGACTTCGGCATCGCCCGTTCCGACCTGGCCAACCGGCTGACCGACGCCGGCATGGTGCTCGGCACGGCCGCCTACTGCGCGCCAGAGCAGGCCGAGGGCGCGCCCGTCACCCCGGCCGTGGACATCTACGCGCTCGGCGTGGTCGCCTACGAATGCCTGGTGGGACAGCGGCCGTTCGACGGTGACAGCGCGGTCACGATCGCGCTCAAGCACATCCGCGAGGCCCCGCCGCCGCTGCCCGCCGACATCCCGCCGCAGATCCGGACGCTGGTGGAGGTGGCGCTGTCGAAGGACCCCGCCCGGCGTTTCCCGACGGCGAAGGCCATGAGCGAGGCGGCCCGCGCGGCCGGTCAGGGCCAGGCGATCACGCCGGTGGCCGAGATCGCGCCGCCTGCCACGGGCGCCACGATGGCCGCGCCGCCCGAGTCGTACCAGACCGGCGCCTACCAGGCGGGCCACTCCCAGCCGACGGGCGCCCACCAGCCGGGCCAGCCGCCCGCCTACCCGGGAGGACAGCCGCCGGCCGGAGCCGGCGGGTTCCAGACGGGGGCGCACCTGCCCGCGTCGTCGGAGGAGACCACCGCCGCCGTCGGCGAGCGCCGGCCGGGCGGCCGCCGCGCCGCCAAGGCGCCGCGCAGGACCGGCCTGGTCGTCGGCCTCGCGGTCGCGGTGGTGCTCGGCGTGGGGGCGGGGGCGGTCGCGCTGACGGGCATGGTGCCCGGCGCGCCGACGCCGACCGTCACGGCTACCCACGACGGCAACAGCGACGACATCCCCGGCCCGACGAAGACCGGTTCCAAGAAGCCCAAGCCTTCGACGACGCCTCCCACGAAGCCGCCCACGACGCCCACCACCAGGCCGCCCACGCGCGTCGAGACCGAGGAGCCGACGGAGACCGAGGAGCCGACGACCACGCCCACCACCACCCCGACCACCACGAAGGAACCGACCAAGTCGCCGTCGAGCACGCCGACGCCGACGGTCAAGAACATCACGGTGCCCAAGGTCGCCGGGCAGCCCTTCCTCAAGGGGCAGGAGATGGTCGAGGCGGCGGGGCTGCAGGTGCGCGTCCGCGACTCGTCCGTGACCACCGACGACCCCGCCTGCCGCAGGATCACCAAGACGGTGCCGGCCGGCGGCACGGTGGTCCCGGAGACGAAGGTGGTCACGCTCTACGTCATCGACGGCATCTGCACGACGCCGTCGCCGTCGCCGTCCCCCACGGCGACGCCGAAGTCGTAGGGGG
Organism: Nonomuraea sp. NPDC050227; assembly: GCF_044459705.1. NCBI lineage: Bacteria > Bacillati > Actinomycetota > Actinomycetes > Streptosporangiales > Streptosporangiaceae > Nonomuraea > Nonomuraea sp. NPDC050227. The sequence goes on from NZ_JBITJF010000014.1 coordinate 26,873, forward strand.
TCAGATCCCCGTGGTGTTGCGGGGATAGGCGATCTGCGGGTCGGTGGCGATGTTCACCATGTACGGGATGCCGGAGTCGAACGCCCTGCGCAGCGCCGGCCCGATCTCCGACGGCTTGGTGACCAGCTCGCCGCCGCCGCCCAGCGCGGTCACGACCTGGTCGTAGCGGCACTGCGGCTGGAGGTCGGCGGCCACGTCGTAGCCGTACAGGAACCGCATGGGGTGCTTCTCCAGGCCCCACATGCCGTTGTTGCCGCAGATCATGACGACCGGCAGCCGGTGGCGGACGAGGGTGTCGACGTCCATCAGGGAGAAGCCGGCGGCGCCGTCGCCGAGCAGGAGCACGACCTGCGAGGAGGGGCGGGCCAGGCGGGCGGCGATGGAGTAGCCGAGCCCGGTGCCGAGGCACCCGTACGGGCCGGGGTCGAGCCAGTTGCCCGGCTGCTTCGGCTCGACGTACTTGCCGGCGTAGGAGACGAAGTCGCCGCCGTCGCCGATCACCACGGCGTCGTCGGCCAGGACCTTGCCCAGCTCGCCGTAGATGCGCATGGGGTGGATCGGGTCGGTGTCGGCGGCCAGCAGCTCGGCGTCGTCCTCGATCGCCGCGGCGGCGGCCTCGGCCAGCGTGGAGGCCCAGGAGGCGTACGAGCTGGGCTTGACGCCCGCGTCGCCGCAGGCCGCGCCGAGGCTCCACAACACCACCGACAGGTCGCCCGCGGCCTTGGCGGCGGGCTGCATGTGGGTGGCGAGCTGCGAGGGCGCGTCGGCGATGTGCACGACGCGGGCCAGGGGCGCGCCGTCCTTGCCGCCGAACTTGCCGTAGCCGAGCCGGAAGTCGAGCGGGGCGCCGATCACGATGACCAGGTCGGCCTGGGAGAAGGCCACGCTGCGGGCGCGGGTGACGAGCAGTTCGTGCCCGGCGGGCAGGATGCCGCGGCCCTGGCCGTTGGGGATGACCGGCAGCCGCCAGGTCTCGGCGAAGTCGCGCGCGGCCTCCTCGGCCCGGTCCATCCACACGTCGGAGCCGTAGACCAGCACCGGGCGCTCGGCCTCGGACAGCAGCCGGGCGATGGCGGCCAGGTCGGCGGGGTCGGGCTCCAGCGGCGAGGGCGACTGCGTGTGCACCTCGTGGGCGGGCGAGGGGGCGAACAGGTGGTCCATGTAGAAGTCGAGGAAGACCGGGCCGCGCTGGGGCGCGACGGCGGTGCGGAAGGCCGACTCGACGTCCTGGCCGATCGAGTCGGCGCCGGAGGCGGTGAACGACAGCTTGGTGATCGGGCCGAGCAGCGGCGGGTGGTCCATCTCCTGGAGGGCGCCGCTGCCCCAGCGCGACTGCGGGGCGCGGCCGCCCATGACGACCACCGGCGAGCCGTTGAAGTGCGCGGTCGCGATGCCGCTGACGCCGTTGGTGATGCCGGGCCCGGCGGTCAGCACGGCCAGGCCGGGCTTCCTGGTCAGCCGGGCCGTCGCCTCGGCGGCGAAGACCGCGCTCTGTTCGTGGCGCACGTCGAGGATGCGCATGCCCTCGTGGACCGCGCCGTCGTACAGCGGGAAGACGTGGCCTCCCGAGAGGGTGAACATGGTCTCGACGCCGTAGGCCTTGGACACGGCGACGGCGACGTCACCGGCGTGCTTCGCAGACTCCATGCCGGGAACTTACCAACCAGTGATAAGAGTAAACAGATCTCAAGAGTTGCGTCCGGCCGCGTCCTAGCCCTGTCCGCAGCAGACCCGGACCGAGCCCAGCGGCGCCCGCGCCTCGATCTTCCGCGGCGCGCCCTTCACCGCGTCGACCTCCACCTCGGTGCGGCGGCCCTCGGTCGTCACGTCGTAGGTCTCCGGCGGCAGCCGCAGGTCGACGTCGCCGGTGGCCCGCGCGACGGCCCTGACCGTGAGCGGCGGGTTGGCGAAGTCCAGCCGTACGTCGCCCGAGCCGGTCTCGACGTCGGCCTGGCCGCCGAGCATCGCGTCGCCGAAGACGGACCCGGAACCGGACCTGGCCCAGACCTCGCCGGTGACCCCCTCGGCCCGCACGTTCCCCGACACGGTCGTCAGCCGCACGGCGCCGACCACGCTGTGGACCCCGAGGTCGCCGACGGTCGTCCGGGCCTCGACCCCGGTCTCGTAGGGCACCAGCAGCGTGTAGTCCGCCCGGCACACCGGACCGTCCGGCCGGGGTGCGGTGCCGCACCGGATGTCCAGCCGCAGGGTGTCGCCGTTCCAGTCCTCGGTGATCACCGGCCGGTCGATCGAGGTCCAGTTCACGGACCGGGAGATCGTCAGCTCTCCCGCGGGGCCCGGCACGATCTCGACGTTCACCTCGCCGCTGCCCGTGGTGACCTTCAGCGTGTCCAGCGCGAACGGGACCGTCCTGGCCCGCGTCTCCTGCGGCGCGGTGGCGCGGGCGAACCCGTTCCAGACCAGCAGGACGGACAGCAGCAGGGCGGTCACCGTCGCCACGGTTCCCGCCGTCAGCCAGATGGCCCTCACGGCATGCTCCTGATCTTGAGGAACTGCAGGACGGCGAGGACCCGGCGGTGATCGCCCTCCGCGGGGGACAGGTCGAGCTTGGTGAAGATGTTGCCGATGTGCTTGCCCACGGCCCCCTCGCTGAGCACGAGGGCCTGGCCGATGCCGGCGTTCGAGCGGCCCTCGGCCATGAGCTTGAGCACCTCGTGCTCACGGGGCGTCAGCCGTTCCAGCGGGTCGCTGTCGCCGCGCAGCAGGAGCTGGGCGACGACCTCGGGGTCGAGGGCGGTGCCGCCGCCGGCGACCCGGCGCAGGGCGTCGATGAACTCGGCCACATCGGCCACCCGGTCCTTGAGCAGGTAGCCGACGCCGCCGGCCGCCGTGGACAGCAGGCGGGCGGCGTAACGTTCCTCGACGTACTGGGAGAGCACCAGCACGGCCAGGCCGGGATGCTGGCGGCGCAGCACGAGAGCGGCGCGCAGCCCCTCGTCGGTGTGCGTGGGCGGCATCCGGACGTCGGTGATCACCAACTCCGGCTGGTGCTCCTCGACGGCCCGCAGCAGGCCCTCGGCCTCGTCCACGGCCGCCACCACCCGCATGCCGGACGCGTCGAGCAGCCTGATCAGCCCCTCGCGCAGCAGGACGGAGTCCTCGGCCAGCACTACTCGCACGGCAGCTCCACCTCGATCGTGGTCGGCCCGCCGAACGGGCTGGACAGGCGCAGCGTCCCGTCCACGGAGTCGATGCGCTGGGCCAGGCCGCGCAGGCCGGTGCCGCCGTCCAGCCGGGCGCCGCCGCAGCCGTCGTCGTGGACGAGCACGTGCAGGCGGTCGCGCTCGCGCCGGACCGTCACCTCGGCCCTGGTCGCGGCGGCGTGTTTGGCGATGTTGGTCAGTGCTTCGGACACGATGAAGAAGGCCACCGCCTCGATGGTCGGGGACGCGCGCCGGTCGATGTCGACGCGCAGGCGTACGGGGAGAGGGGCGCGGGCCGCGACGCCGGACAGCGCCGCGTCGAGCCCCTGGTCGTTGAGCACGGCCGGATGCAGGCCGCGGACGAAGTCGCGCAGCTCCTTGAGCGCCTGCTTGGCCTCCTCGTGGGCCCGCTCGATCGCCTCACGGGCGGGCTCGGGCAGGTCGGTGAGGGTGGCCCTGGCCAGGCCGAGGTTCATGGCGAGCGAGACCAGGCGCTGCTGGGCGCCGTCGTGCAGGTCGCGCTCGATCCTGCGGCGCTCGGCGTCGGCGGCGTCGATCACGCCGGCCCGGCTCTCGGTCAGCGTCTCGATGCGCTGCCCCAGCTCGGTGCGGCTGGGCCCGAGCAGCGTGCGCGCCACCGACAGGTCGAGCGCCGCCATGCCCCTGGCCAGGACCGGGGCGAGCAGCAGCAGCGCCAGGCCGGTCGCCGTGGAGATCCCCACGATGACCGGATCGCGCAGATCGACGAGGAACACCAGCGGCGGCGCCTGCACCCGCGGCGGCACGAACGACAGCAGCCCCACCACGGCCCCGCCCCACGCCAGCGCGACGAGGAAGGCCGCCGCCGCGCCCACGAAGGGCGACAGCAGGTGGTAGGCGATCTGCCGCCAGGTGGCCGCCCTGCGCCAGCCGGCCGGCGCCACCGGGGGCGGGATGCGGACGTCGAGGAAGGCCGCGAACCTGGACCGCTGCACCCGGGTGAACACCGGGACGCCGCGCCGCAGCAGCGGCGGGGCCACGGCCAGCAGCAGCGTGAGCCCGCCGAGCACCACGGCGACCGGCAGCCCGATCATCACGTGGGACGTGTCGAGCCAGGCACGCGTCGACCAGGGACGGGGGACTTTCATGCGTCAAAGGTATTGACCCACCAGACCCCTACGAAATGGGCCTGGTGTGCCGGTGGACGGTAGAGCTAACCCCACCCTCGAACAATTGCCGCGCACCGAACATCTCACTCCCCAACAGACCAAGGGGAGGTTCGGATGTTCGCAGCAGGGGTCGCCGCGCTGGCGGCCGCGTCCACGGTCCTGGGCGGGTTACCGCACGGCATGTTGTTCCTGGAGAAGCACCCGCCCGCCAAGCAGTGGGAGACCTACACCGTCAAGAACTCCGCCACGCTGCCGCTCCAGCTCGACCCGTGCCTGTCGCACCGGCGGCGGGACGGCGGCCGGCTGATGGCGCGGGCCGTCCTGTACTCCAGCGAGGACGAGATGAAGTACGAGCAGCTCGTCGTCTACCGGAGCGTCCGGCACGCCAAGGCCGCCCTGCGCGTCCTGCGCGCGGACCTCAGGCGCTGCGCCGACGTGGGCAAGGGCGTCAACCGCCACCGCTACTTCACCAAGCCCCTGGACATGGGCGACGACGGCCTGCGCGCCGGCGGCCGGTTCTTCGAGAGCGGCGAGCACGCGGTCGCGGTCAGGCGCGGCGCGGCCCTCTACATCGCCGGCGAGTCGGCCTGGCCCACCGAGAGCCTGCCGCTCAAGGGCTTCCGCGGGCTGATCGACCAGGCCCGCCGGATGACCGTCAAGGTCTGCCGCCTGCCCGAGGCCGCCTGCTAGAGCACCCCCACCCGCCGCTTGAAGGCGGACGGGTCGAAGGAACCGCCCAGCGTGGCGCCCAGCCCCTCGCGCGCCATTCGGGCGAACGCCTCGCGGCCGAGTCGCCCGGCCCCGTCGGGCAGCACTCCCGCCAGCGGCCGCGCGGCCAGCATCTCCAGGTCGGCGACGTTGCTCCGCTCGATGATCCCGGTCTCCGGCGGCCAGCGCCCGATCACCACGCCCGCCGGGTCGAGCCCCCGGTGCGCCAGCGCCTCCAGGGTCAGCGCCGTGTGGTTGAGCGCCCCGATCCCGGCCCCCGCCACGACCAGCACCTGCGCGCCCACCAGCCGGGCCAGGTCGGCGATCGTCGCGCCGTCCTCGTCGAAGCGCACCAGCAAGCCGCCGGTGCCCTCCACGACGACCAGCCGGTTGCTCTCGGCCAGCTCCTCGACGAACCGGGCGGCGGCCGTCAGCGACACCGGCGGCACCCCGGCCACCCGCGCGGCGGCGGCCGGCGAGAGCGGCTCGCCGAAGCGCGCCAGCTCGAACGTGGTGCTCACCCCGGAAAGCCGGATCACCTCGTCGAGGTCGCGCCCGCCGCCGGTCTGCGCCGGCTTCACCACGGCGACGGACGCCCCCCGCTCCCTGGCCAGGGCGGCCACGGCGGCCGTCACGACGGTCTTGCCCACGCCGAAGTCGGTGCCGGACACGACGAGAACGCTCATCGTCCCAGCCTAGAAGCCGCCGCCCGCCATCCCGGTCAGGGACGCCGCAGGCGCGTGACGAACTTGTACCGGTCGCCGCGGTAGAGGGACTGCGCCCACTCCACCGGGTGGCCGTCGGCGTCGAAGGCGTGGCGGGTCAGCAGCAGCATCGGCAGGCCGACGTCCACGCCCAGGGCCTTGGCGTCGTACGGGGTGGCGAGCACGGTCTCGATGATCTCCTCGGCGTCCGTGAGCCGTACGTTGTAGGCGTTGTGCAGCGTCTCGTACAGGGAGGCGTGCACCTCCAGCTCCCGCCGCAGGCGGGGGAAGCGCCGCGCGGACAGGTGGGTGGTGTCGATCGAGACCGGCTCGCCGTTGGCCAGCCGGAGCCGGTGGATGCGCAGCACCCGGCCGCCGGGGTTGATGGCCAGCCGCCGCGCCAGGGCCTCGTCCGCGGTGATGTAGCCGATCTCCAGGATCTTCGTGTCCGGCTCAAGGCCGGCGGTGCGCAGGTCGCCGATGTAGGAGGTGAGCTGGAGCACCTGCGCCACCTTCGGCTGGGCCACGAACGTGCCCTTGCCCTGGATGCGCAGCAGCCTGCCCTCCACGACCAGCTCGGTCAGCGCCTGGCGGACGGTGGTGCGCGAGGTCTCGAACCGCACGGCCAGCGTGCGCTCGGGAGGCAGGGCGGTGCCCGCGGGCAGGCTCTTGGTGAGCTCCAGAAGACTGCGTTTCACGTCGTAGTACTTGGGAACGCGGGGGCCGTCGTCGGTCACGCTCTCACCTTCACTTCTGGCACGGCGGTGAGGGCGTGTCTGATCACCGCGAGATCATCGGAACTCATATCGGCCCGAGCGGTCAACCACCTGGGAGGACGGCATATCCGCACGGAGCGCGCACACCGCCAAGTACGCGCGAATCCGGGCAGCTCAGACTGATTGTGAAGGATATCCACAGCTGCGTGCGCGATCGCAACCGAGGCCGGTGTCAGGCCCGCGTCGTCGAGGAGCCACCCGCCCGTGTCGATCACCTCCGGCAATGCCCGTGAAGCGCCGTCATGGGGATCGGGCGATCCCGCCGTGTGACGGTTCTCACAGTACGAGATTCCCCGAAAGTCGCGCCGGGTGCACGGCGACGCACCCGTGCCGCCCGCGTGCGGCGGCTTCACCGGGCAGGAGCTGCGCATTCGATCAGGGGGTCGGTTTGGCTGTTGGCGGCGAAAGCACGCATGATGCACTCGTGCCGACTCTCAGCGACCTCGTCGCCCGCCACACCGCACTCGACGAGGCGGACCTCGACTGGCTGCACTCGCTGGTCTCCGACTGGCAGCTGCTGGCCGACCTGTCCTTCGCCGACCTCATCCTGTGGGCGCCGCTGCTCGGTGAGAACGGCTGGATCGCCATCGCCCAGATGCGCCCCACCACCGGCCCCACCGTCTACCACGACGACATCGTCGGCAGCGTGGCCGCCAAGGGCGAGCGCCACCTCATCGACACCGCCTGGAACGAGCGCCGCATCTGCCGCGAGGGCGATCCCGACTGGTCCACGGGCGTCCCGGTGCGCGAGGAGACGATCCCGGTGCGCCGGGCGGTCGACAACGGCGAGGGCCGCTTCCTCGGGGTGATCCAGCGCTCCACGAACCTGTCCTCGGCGCGCACCCCGTCCCGGCTGGAGCTGACCTACCTGCAGAGCGCGTCGGACCTGGCGCAGATGGTGGCCGAGGGGCGTTTCCCGTTCTCGGGGGAGGAGCCGATCCTGGTGCGCTCGCCGCGCGTCGGCGACGGCCTGCTGCGGCTCGACCGGGCCGGGCGGGTCACGTACGCCTCGCCCAACGCGTTGTCGGCCTACCGGCGGCTGGGCCTGCACGCCGACCTGGTCGGCGCCGAGCTGGGCCGGGTGACGGCGACGCTGTGCTACTCCGACGAGCCGATCAACGAAGACCTGATGATCGTGGCCAGCGGGCGGGCGGCCAAGGAGACCGAGGTCGAGTCGGGCGGCACGATCGTGCAGCTCAGAGCCATCCCGCTGATCGTCGGCGGCGGCCGCATCGGCGCGCTCGTCCTCATAAGGGACGTCACCGAGCTGCGGCGGCGCGAGCGCGAGCTGATGACCAAGGACGCCACGATCCGCGAGATCCACCACCGCGTGAAGAACAACCTCCAGACGGTCGCCGCGCTGCTGCGGCTCCAGGCGCGGCGCCTGCAGGTGCCCGAGGGCCGCGAGGCGCTGGAGGAGGCCGTGCGCCGCGTCGGCTCGATCGCCATCGTGCACGAGACGCTGTCGCACGCGCCGGAGGAGTTCGTCGACTTCGACGAGATCGCCGACCGGGTGATCGCGATGGCGGGCGAGGTGTCGGCGGCCGAGGCGGCGGTCACGCCGCGCCGGGTGGGCGCGTTCGGCGTGCTGCCCTCGCTCATCGCCACGCCGCTGGCCATGGCGCTGACCGAGCTGCTGCAGAACGCGTTGCAGCACGGGCGTCCCAAGCGGATGGAGGTGCTGGTCGAGCCCGCCCCCGACCGGCTGAACGTCACCGTCTGGGACGACGGGCGCGGCCTTCCCGCGGACTTCGACCTCGACAAGTCCACCAGTCTGGGGCTGCAGATCGTCCGCACGCTGGTGGAGGGGGAGCTGTCGGGCAAGCTGACGATCGAGCCGCGGGAGGGCGGCGGCACGCACGTCGGGTTGTCGATCCCGCTGCCGTCCGCCTGAAGAGTCCGCCGGGCCGGGCGACCGTCGTCAAGGGCGGCGCCCGGTCCGTGCGAGCCTGGCCGCCGCGTGCACGACGCGACGGGGTCTTGGCGGAAACGTCGATCACGCCAAGCTGGGCGGCTCCTGCGGGGAAAGCAGGGTCGATCGGAGGTGGATCAGACGGGGCAGATCAGGCTGGGCAGATCAGGCTGAGGCGCGGGCGCGGGCGCGGGCGGTGCGGCGCTTGAGGGCGCGGCGCTCGTCCTCGCTCAGACCGCCCCAGACGCCGGCGTCCTGTCCGGACTCCAGCGCCCACTTCAGGCAGGCGTCGACGGCCGGGCAGGACCGGCAGACCTGCTTGGCCTCTTCGATCTGCATCAGGGCAGGGCCGGTGTTGCCGATCGGGAAGAACAGCTCGGGGTCCACGTCACGGCAGGCAGCTCGGTGGCGCCAGTCCATGCGTCCACTCCTTAGTAGATGGAACCTTTGGTCGGCTCCGTGCGGCTACTACTTTGTGAAGAGTTTCACTAACTCGCGCGAACAATTACCCGGATCCAGGTGTTGGACCGGGGGTTGTCCGCCTGACGGCCGGAGGGCCTTGGGGTTGTTAAAGGTCCTACGTTCCGACGTCAGTCTTGAGCCTTCCAGCCACGCAGAGTGCACGCAAGAGGGTTGGGGCGAAGTTTTGGCGGTTATGGATGTCGGATGCGTCACACAATGACCGAATGTAACCAGCTAGACCAGAACTTGTAACGCGTTCGGGGTAGACCGGAACGTTACGGATTCGCGTTCGCCCAGGTAGTCCCCGTCCAGCTGGAAGGCCACGGGACGGTCGGCGGCGAGGGTGAACTCGGCCTCGTCGTGCAGCTGGACGAGGTGTTTGCCGGACGGGACGGCGTCACTCTCCGTGAGGATCTGCCGGATCAGCCCGGCGATCTGGACGGGCCCCATCCGCCTCAGCCCGAGCAGGTCGAGCCCGGTCTCGAAGCTCGCCCACGGCGTCGGCGTCACCGGCTTGGCCCCCAGGTACGTCCACGGCGAGGTGTTGGAGATGATCGCCATGAACACGCCGTCGGCCGCCGGGATGCCAGGCCCGGTCAGGGTCATCGGAGCGTGCCGTTTGTCCGTGGCCAGATAGTGCCGCAGAGCGGTGTTCACATACCGGGCGGGAGTGGCCTTCCTCCCGGTGCCGCGCAGGCCCTCCACGGCCCGTACGACCTCGGCGTCGTACCCCATGCCCGCGCAGAACGTGAAGTACCGGCTCTCTCCCTCCCAGAGCGCGTGGCCCAGGCCCACGGTCCGGCGCCGGCCCTCTCTCAGCGCCTCCAGGACCGCGCCGGTGGCCTCGACCGGGTCGTTCGGCAGCCCGAGGGAACGGGCGAACACGTTCGCGCTGCCGCCGGGGATCACGATGAGGCCGGGACGGCCGGAGCTCGGATCGTCGGCCGGCGGGACGTCGTGGCCGTCGACCGGGTTGAGCAGGCCGTTGACGGTCTCGTTGATCGTGCCGTCGCCGCCGAGCACCGCGACCACGTCGAAGCCCTTGGCGCGGGCCGTGGCCGCCAGCGTCGCGGCGTGCCCCCGGTAGCCGGTCTCCTCCACCGACAGCTCCACGGCCGCGCCCAGCGCGCGGATCAACACGTCCCTCGTGCGGGCGTTGGTGGTGGTGGCCTTGGGATTGACCAGCAACATTGCGCGCATATCGCCAGCGTAGTCGCTGATCGCCCACCCGCTCGGGGTGGGGGAACATCCCCGGCGGGACCGGCCCCGGGGGCGGATAGGGTTTGGCTGTGTCGAAGCGTCCGTGGAGTTTGCTCGTCGCCGCCGTCGTCGTGGCCCTGGAGGGGCTCATCGCGCTCGGGCTCGGGATCTACGTCGCGGTGGAGACGGTGGTGAGCACCCCTGACAGTCTCACCACGGCCATCGCGGAGTCGGCCTTCGGGCTGCTGATCGGGGCCGGGCTGCTCTGGGTCGCCTGGGGCGGCCTGCTGCGGGCGGAGCGGTGGGGGAGGTCGCCCGGCGTGGTGACGCAGATCTTCCTGCTGCCCGTCGGGGGCACGCTCATCCAGTCAGCTCAGCCGCTGATCGGCGTGCCGCTGATCGTGCTGGCCCTGACCGGGCTGGGGGCGCTGTTCGCGCCCCCCACCACCCATGCGCTCTACGGGGACGGTTAGTCCTCCGCGGTCAGCCCTTCGCGCAACTGGGCGAGAGTACGGGCCAGCAACCGGGACACGTGCATCTGCGAGATGCCGAGCTCGGTCGCGATCTGCGACTGCGTCATGTTCCCGAAGAACCGCAGCAGCAGGATGCGCTTCTCGCGCGGCGGCAGTCGTTCGAGCAGCGGCTTGAGCGACTCGCGGTACTCGACGCCCTCCAGCGACTCGTCCACGATGCCCAGCGAGTCGGACACCGCGGGGGCGTCGTCGTCGCCGGAGTCGGGCGCGTCGAGGGACACCGTGGAGTAGGCGTTGGCCGACTCCAGGCCCTCCAGCACCTCCTCCTCGGTCATCTTGAGGTAGGCGGCCAGCTCGGCGACCGTGGGCGCGCGGCCCTCGCGCTGCGACAGGTCGCTGATCGCCTTGGTCAGCGAGAGCTTCAGCTCCTGCAGGCGGCGCGGCACCCGGACCGCCCAGCCCTTGTCGCGGAAGTGCCGCTTGATCTCGCCGACGATGGTGGGCGTGGCGTAGGTGGAGAACTCCACCCCGCGCTTGAGATCGAACCGGTCGATCGACTTGATCAGGCCGATCGTGGCGACCTGGGTGAGGTCGTCGAGCCACTCGCCGCGGTTGCGGAAGCGGCGGGCCAGGTATTCGACCAGCGGAAGGTGAAGCTCGACCAGCTCGTCCCTGATGCGCTGGCGTCGCGGTTCCTCGGGACCCAGCTCGGCCAGCTCGGCGAAGAGCAAGCGGGCGCGAACCCTGTCGGGCACGGCGTGTTCGCTGGTGGCCATGGCTCCAGTCCTTTCCGTCACGCCGGCCTCGCTGCGCCTCGGCGCTTACGCAGGACGATCGCCATGCGGTCGGGGGAGTCGGTCACGGCGTCGACGTCGTCGGCCAGGGCGGTCAGCACCATCCAGGCGAAGTCGTCGCGCTTGGGGGCGGAGCTGCCGACGGTGGCCACCTCGACGCTGACCTTCATCACGTCGCCGGTCAGCTCGAACTCGGCGGTCAGGTCGGTGCCCGGAACCGCCTCGCTCAGCAACATGGCGCACGCCTCGTCGACCGCGATGCGCAGATCTTCGATCTCGTCCAGGGTGAAGTCAAGCCGGGCGGCCAGGCCGGCGGTGGCCGTGCGCAGCACCGACAGGTAAGCGCTCGCGGCGGGGAGCCTGATGCTCACCACGTCGCGGATGCCCGCTACACCCTCCGCACGCGTCTCGGTTTCCTCGGTCACGTTCCTCCTCGCGTTTCCGACGCCAACTGCAACTTACCGCCCCCGGGAGGTCCTTGGCGGATTCAGACTCGCCATCAACGGAAAAGGCTCTGTGCGGTCTGGACCGCACAGAGCCTTTTATGCCGTTTAGGCGGCCTTGGTCTCCCAGAAGATCTTGGAGATCTCGTCGATCTTGGCCAGGAGCTCGTCGGCCTTGCCGCCGTCGACGGTGCCCTTGGCGGCCGCGGCGCCCGCCAGCTTGGTGGCCTCCCAGAAGAGCTGGTGCAGCTGGGGGTACTGCTCCAGGTGCGGCGGCTTGAAGTAGTCGGTCCAGAGCACCCACAGGTGGTGCTTGACCAGCTCGGCCCGCTGCTCCTTGATGATGAGCGCGCGGGTGCGGAAGACCGGGTCGTCGCTGGCCTCGTACTTCTCCATGATCGCCTTGACCGACTCGGCCTCGATCCGGGCCTGGGCGGGGTCGTAGACCCCACAGGGCAGGTCGCAGTGGGCGGAAGCGACATGCTTGGGTCGTAGCAGTCGTGCGAGCATCAGAAAGTCCTTCCTTGATGCTGAATCAGCTTGGTCCACAACCGACCTTACTCGGGTCCCAACGCCTGTGGAGTAGGGGGTCTCTGCCCATGAGAGTGCGTGTCGAGGGCGATTCGATGCGTCCGGCGCTGGTCCCCGGCGACTGGCTCCTCGTCCGCCGGGGGGCCGCCGTCCATCCGGGTGACCTCGTCGTGGCCCGGCTGCCCGGCGACCCCGATCAGCTCATCGTGAAACGCGCCCAGTGGCACGGCGAGGGCGGCTGGTGGCTGGAGAGCGACAACCAGCGCGCCGGCGGGCGTCGCGACAGCTGGGACTTCGGGCCGGTCGAGGAGATCGTCGGGCGCGTCGTGTTGCGCTACTGGCCGCTGGTGCGCCGCAGATGACCCCTCAGAGGCCCCCTCAGCCCTCCTGGGCGTTCCTGCGGCGCCGGTAGGCCGCCACATTGGCGCGCGTGGCGCAGCGGGGCGAGCAGTAGCGGCGGGAGCGGTTGGAGGAGGTGTCGAGGAAGGCGCGGGCGCAGCGCGGCTCGTGGCAGCGGCCCAGCCGGTCGGCGCCCACCTCGGCGACGACCGCCGCCAGGCCCATCACCGCGCTGGCGGCGGAGTCCTCGGCCAGGTGGAGGTGCCAGCCCTGGCCGTCGTGGTCCGACAGCCGCGGGTGCACCGGATAGCGCACGAGCAGGGCGTTGAGACGCTCGGCCACCGCGCGCGCGTCGCCCGCGACGTCGAACACGGCGGCCAGCTCGGCGCGCAGGGCGGTCAGCTCCGGGGGAGGGGCGGGATCGTTGATCAGGCGGACCGCCCACTCTGCGTAAGAGGTCAGGTCCATGCGGGAGTATTACACGAGTCGCCGGGCCCCCGGCACCTCCGGGGGCCCGGACGGCTCACTCCTCCGGGTGCAGCACCCGGTGCAGGAACGCGCGGGTGCGCTCGTGCCGCGGGTCGCCGATCACCTGGGCGGGGTCGCCGTCCTCGACGACGACGCCGCCGTCCATGAAGACCACCCGGTCGGCCACCTGGCGGGCGAAGCCCATCTCGTGGGTGACCACGAGCATGGTCATGCCCTCCTCGGCCAGCTTGCGCATGACCGTGAGCACGTCGCCGACCAGCTCGGGGTCGAGCGCCGAGGTGGGCTCGTCGAACAGCATCAGGTCGGGGTTCATGGCCAGCGCCCTGGCGATGGCCACCCGCTGCTGCTGCCCGCCGGACAGCTGGGTCGGGTAGGAGTCGCACTTGGCGCCGACGCCCACCTTCTCCAGGTTCTCCCGGGCCACGACCTCGGCCTCCCGCCTGCCGCGCTTCAGCACGCGCTGCTGGGCGATCATGACGTTCTGCAGCGCGGTCATGTGCGGGAACAGGTTGAACTGCTGGAAGACCATCCCGATGCGGCGTCTTACGGCGTCGATGTCCACGTCGGGGTCGGTCACCTCCACGCCCTGCACGAACACCTTGCCCTTGGTGGGCTCCTCCAGCAGGTTCACGCAGCGCAGCAGCGTGGACTTGCCCGAGCCGGACGGCCCGATGACGCACACCACCTGGCCCGGCTCGACCGTCATGTCGATGCCCTTGAGCACTTCGTTCTGGCCGAAGTACTTGTGCAGCTCTCGTAGCTCGATGGCGTGCGTCATTGGCTCCTCCGCTTACGCCCCTCAAGCCGGGACGCGAGGTAGCCCAGCGGGATCGTGACGATCAGGTACGTCACGCCGGCGACCATGATGGGCGTGGCGTTGGCGTACTGGGAGGCCAGGTCGTTGCCGAACTTGGCCAGCTCGACGTACTCGCCGGAGACGCCCAGGAACAGCACCAGCGAGGAGTCCTTGAGCAGGGACACGAACTGGTTGGTGGTCGGCGGGATCACCATGCGGATGGCCTGCGGGATGACCACCGTCACCTGCGCCCGGGTCGCGGACATGCCGAGCGACCTGGCGGCCTCCGTCTGGCCCTTGGGGACCGCCTGCAGGCCCGCCCGGAAGACCTCCGCCTGGTAGGCGGCGCCCACCAGGCCGAGGCCCAGGATGCCCTGTCCGTACGTGCCGAACGGCACCTCGAACCCGGGCAGCGCGAGCGGCAGGAAGGTGATCATCAGGAAGATGAGCAGCGCCGGCAGGCCGCGGAAGATCTCGATGTAGACGGTCGCGATCCACCGGTACGGCCGCACCTGCGACAACCGCATGAGCGCGAGCAGCAGCCCGAGCACGAACGCGAAGACGAAACCGCCCACCGTGTAGATGATCGTGTTGCGCAGCGCGATCGTGAACAGGTCGGGCAGCGCCTGCTTGGCCACGTCGACCTTGGCGAAGTTCTGGGCGAGGCTGGCCCAGTCGGCGTACAGGACGACAGCGACGAGCACGGCGGCCAGCACGACGTACTGGACGGCCCGCGTGATCCGCTGTTTCTTCCGAGGGCTGAGCCCGGCCCGGCCGGGCTCAGCGGTCTTCGGCTGGTCGGCCATGGATCAGCCCAGCTCGCCGGGCTTCTTGCCGAACCACTTCACGTAGATCTTCTCGTAGTTCCCGTCCTGCTTGGCCTTGGTGATCTCTTCGTTGATCGTCTTGAGCAGGGTCGGGTCGGCGCCCTTCTTCAGGCCGATGCCGTACTGCTCGCCGGTGTCCAGGCTGGCGATCAGCTCGAACTTCTCGGCGATCTCGGGCTTCTTCAGCCAGGTCAGCACCACGGGAAGGTCCTGGACGATCACGTCGGCCTGCCCGGCCTGCAGGGCCAGCAGCTCCTTGGCCGAGTCGGCGTACTCGGTGGGGTTGAGGCCCTGCTTCTTGACGTAGTCGAGGCCGGTCGTGCTGGCCTGCGCGCCCAGCTTGAGGTTCTTGGCCTTGACGTCCTCAAGGGACTTGGCGCCCGAGCCCTTCTTGGCCAGCAGCGCCTGGGTGGCGTCGAAGTAGGGCTCGGAGAAGTCGATGTTCTGCTTGCGCTCGTCGGTGATCGTCATGCCGGCGGCGGCCACGTCGCACTTGCCCGCGGCCATGGCGGCGCCACTCTTGATCACCGCGAAGTCGATGTCCACGATGTTCTGGGTCACGCCGAGCTTCTTCGCGGCGAGGTCGACGATGTCCACGTCGAACCCGACGATCTTGCCGCTGTCGTCCTTGAACTGGAACGGCTCGTACGGGATGTTCGTGCAGACCGTGAGCTTGCCGGGCTGGACGAGCTTCACGCCGCCGGCCGCGGAGGCGCTCGCGCCGGTCGTGCTGCCGGAGGAGCCTCCGGTGTCGCTGCCACAGGCGCTGAGGGCGAGAGCGGCGGTCAGGGCGAGCGCGCCGACAGCGTAGCCACGGCGGCCCTTGGGGCTGAGGGCCATGTACGGCCTCCTCGAAAGAGTTATGCCACGTAACTTGCGTTTTGTGCAGTTTAAATGGGGTTTAGCTGCGGTCCGTCATCCCGCGTTTAACGATGCGTCAACGGAACGGCGTCGGCTCCGACACCATCGACCATCTCACCATGTGGCACTATGGGGAGACGGGTGACCCCCGTAACCCCTCAGAGACGACCGACGAGGGGGAGCTTGGCAGCTACCGAAGCCAGCCCACTCGCGCTCGTACGCCGAAGGTCTCTTCCGCTCCGATGAATACAGGGGTCGCTGTGTCTGCCACGCCCGCTTCTGCTTCCGTCGAACCGCTCGACCTCGATCCGGCCTTCGCGCTCCACCGCGGGGGCAAGCTGGAGGTCCGCTCGACCATTCCCGTCCGCGACGCCGACGACCTGTCGCTCGCCTACACGCCCGGCGTCGCCCGGGTCTGCACCGCCATCGCCGAGACGCCTTCGCTGGTCAACGACTACACCTGGGTCTCCAACGTGGTCGCCGTCGTCACCGACGGCACCGCCGTGCTCGGCCTGGGCGACATCGGGCCGTCGGCCGCCATGCCGGTCATGGAGGGCAAGGCGCTGCTGTTCAAGGAGTTCGGAAACGTCGACGCCGTCCCGATCTGCCTCGACTGCACCGACGTCGACGCGCTGGTCGAGACCGTCGTGCGCCTCGCGCCGTCGTTCGGCGGCGTCAACCTGGAGGACATCAGCGCCCCGCGCTGCTTCGAGGTCGAGGACCGGCTGCGCGACCTGCTCGACATCCCGGTCTTCCACGACGACCAGCACGGCACCGCCATCGTCGCCCTGGCCGCCCTGCGCAACGCCGCCCGCCTGACCGGCCGCGCGCTCGGCGACCTGCGCGCCGTCGTGGCCGGCGCGGGCGCGTCCGGCGTCGCCGTCACCCGCATCCTGCTGGGCGCCGGCATCGGCGACATCGCGGTCGCCGACTCCAAGGGCATGATCTACGAGGGCCGCGAAGGGCTCAACCCGGTCAAGGAGGCCCTGGCCCGCGAGACCAACCGGGCCGGCCACACCGGCTCCACCGAGGAGGCCCTGGCCGGCGCCGACGTCTTCCTCGGGCTGTCCGGCTCGACCGTCTCCGAGGCGGCCATCGCGTCCATGGCGCCCGACGCCATCGTCTTCGCGCTGTCCAACCCGACCCCGGAGGTCCACCCCGAGGTGGCCGCCAGGCACGCCAGGGTGGTCGCCACCGGGCGCTCCGACTTCCCCAACCAGATCAACAACGTCCTGGCCTTCCCGGGGGTCTTCCGCGGCGCCCTCGACGTGCGGGCCACGACGATCACCGAGAACATGAAGGTGGCCGCCGCCGAGGCGCTGGCCGCCGTCGTCGGCGACGACCTGTCGGCCACGTACGTCATCCCGAGCCCGTTCGACCGGCGGGTGGCCCCCGCGGTGACCGCCGCCGTGGCCGCCCAGGCCCGCGCCGACGGCGTCGCGCGCGCCTGATCCACCGTCACGAGCGGGGGCCGATCGGCCCCCGCTCGCTCGTTCTCCCGCTTCCGCCCAGGTCAGCAGGCATTGCGGTTTCCCGCCCGCGGCATGGGT
Organism: Nonomuraea sp. NPDC050227; assembly: GCF_044459705.1. Classification (NCBI taxonomy): domain Bacteria; kingdom Bacillati; phylum Actinomycetota; class Actinomycetes; order Streptosporangiales; family Streptosporangiaceae; genus Nonomuraea; species Nonomuraea sp. NPDC050227. Next base: position 44,050 of record NZ_JBITJF010000014.1, read on the forward strand.
AGGTGAGTTCCCCGTCCAGGTGAGCCGGATCCAGATCCTGATCCCCAGCAGGACTGGCGAAGGGATTGCGATGGAGTTCGCGTGACCTTTGGGAACTGCCGAAAAGCCTTTACGCAACGTGCTATAAAAATAGCTCTCTGTAAGGATGTGGGCGCCGACTCCTGTGACGAGGAGAGCGATGGAACGCGAGCCTAACCGACTGCTCCAGCAGCTCATCGCCGAGGCGGGTTTCTCCCACAAGGGACTGGCCAGGCGCCTCAACGACCTGGGAGCCGCGCGCGGCACCCCGGGTCTGAAGTACGACCACAGCTCTGTGCTGCGGTGGATCGGGGGTCAGAAGCCACGGGATCCCGTCCCGTGCCTGCTCACGGAGATATTCGCGCTGCGGCTCGGCCGCCCGGTGAGCTCGGAGGACCTGGGCATGCCGACCAACATCACGCCCCTCGATCTCGGTCAGGAGTTCACCCACACGTGGCAGGAGGGGGTCGCGACCGTGACGGCGTTGTGGCGGGCCGACGTGGAGAGACGGAGGTTTCTGATCGACTCCACCTTCGCGATCGGAGCAGGATCCGTCGGAGCCATACGCTGGCTGACGGCGCCTCCAGAAGGGCGTCCCAGCGGCACCGGGGCGCGCCGGGTGGGCAGGGCCGACATCGCCGCGATCCACGAGGTGACCCGGTCCTTCGGCGAGCTCGACAACCGCTTCGGCAGCGGCCGGGTCCGCTCGTCCGTCGTGAAGTACCTCGACACCGCCGTCTCCCCCCTGCTCAAGGACGGCAGCTACGGGGAGTCCACCGGCAAGCAGCTGGCCGCCGCGGCCGCCGAGCTGACCCGCCTGGCCGGCTGGATGGCCTACGACATGGAGCAGCACGGCCTGGCCCAGCGCTACCTCATCCAGGCCCTCCGCCTGGCCAGGGGCGCCGACGACCACACCCTGGGCGGCGAGATCCTGGCCGGCATGGCCCACCAGGCCATCTACATGGGCCAGCCGGCCCACGCCCTCGACCTGGCCAGGGCGGCCCAGCTCGCCGCCCGGCGGGCCGGCGTCCAGACCCTGCTGTCCTCCGCGCAGGTCCTGGAGGCCCACGCGCACGCGGGCCTCGGCGACCCCAGGTCCTGCGGGGCCTCCCTGCACCAGGCCGAGCTGGCCTTCGACGCCCGCAGGCCCACCGAGGAGCCGCGCTGGCTCAGCTACTTCGACGAGGCCTACCTGTCGGCCAAGTTCGCCCACTGCTTCCGCGACCTGGGGGAGGGCGAGCGCACGGTGCGCCTGGCGCGGCGCTCCCTCGACATGGACACCCGGTACGTGCGGGGGCGCATGTTCAACCTGTCCCTGCTGGCGGCCGGGCTGCTGGAGTGCGGCGAGCTGGAGGAGGCGTGCCAGGCGGCGGGCAACGCGCTGGCGCTGGCGGGCGAGCTGCAGTCGGCGCGGTCCCGGTCGTACGCGGCGGACCTGCGGCGGCGGCTGGAGCCCTACAAGAACGAGCGGGCCGTGATGGCGCTGCGGGAGCGTACGCGCGAGCTCACGTCCGTGTGACGGCTCCGGGACCGGTTCCGGTGGTTTCCGGGACGGGAGAAGCCCCGGGCCGTCTCTTCGGCGGTCCCGGGGCTTCGGCGTCGCTAGTCGAGCAGTTCGCCGTTCGGGCCGACGATGCTCTTGGTCTCGGCGTAGTTGGCCTTGTTGTAGACGTCGGCCACCTCGCCGTCGAAGTAGGCGGAGCTGATGAAGTCGATCCGGTCGTTGCCGTCCTGGTCGTGGAACATGCTCGTCACGCCGTTGACGTAACCGGTGCGCTTGCCGTTGTCGTACTTCATGAGCCAGGGGCCGCCGTCGGCGCCGGGGGTCATGGAGCACTTGAGCACCTGGTGCTCCTCCACCCGGAAGGTGTTGACCTGGTACGTCTTGGTGCCCGTCTTGCCGGAGCACCACTTGGGGGTCACGCCGGTGTAGGGCTTGTCGCCGTCGGGGTGGGGGGCGGCGGGGTAGCCGAAGACGGTGACCTTCTGGCCGCGCGGCTGGTTCCACGCGAAGCCCTGCCCGCCGACGACGTCGCCGAGCCGGCCCATGTCCTTGGCCTTGGCGTTGTCCGGGAAGATGAAGTACGCGTCGTGGAAGTACTTGGTCGAGCTGCTGACCTTGTACCACTGGACGACGTAGTACTGGGTCAGCCAGTAGTCGCCCAGGTTGTCCTTCCAGACCTTGCCGAGCACCTTGCCCTGAGCCTTCTCGTCAAGCTTCTGCTTGTACTGAGCCTCGGTGAGGGCGGTGTTCTTGGTGGCGCCCTTGTCGCCGTTCTTCCACAGGGCGGGGTTCTCGTTGGCGGCGGGGGCGGCAGCGTACTGGCCCTCGGTCACCTCGACCTCGTCCACGGTGGGGACGGAGTCCTCGAAGTTGCCGCCTGCCGCGTCCTTGGAGGTCACGTTGTCGGCGCGGAAGCCGCCGTTGGGGCCGTACTTGTCCAGGCCCTCCTTGTACTGCTGCTCGGCGGTCTTGCCGCCGGGGATGTCCTTGAGCTCGGTGGACTTGACGTCCTTCTTGCCGTCGAACTTGTCGAACTCCGACTTCAGCACCTGCTTGCCCTCGGCCTGTTCGGCGACCAGGGAGAAGCCGTTGTGGACCGCGACGAAGGCGAAGTCGCCGTCGTAGTCGTCGTAGGTGTCGAGGTCGTAGGACGTGAAGGCGTAGGCGCCGACGTAGACGCCCCAAGGAGCCTTGCCCTGGTAGTAGCCGGGCACGAAGATCCACTTGGCGTAGACGTCCTTGCCGGTCTCGTACACGCAGTGGCCGGCGGTCGCCACGAGGTTGCGGTTGCGAGCCTGGATGGAGGTGGCCGAGCACCAGCGGTAGCGGCCCGCGTGGTCGACGAAGAACACCTTGCCGATGGTCTTGGGCAGGTTGACGTTCTTGCTGGCCGTGGGCTTCGGCGTGCCGGTGGGAGCGGTCAGGCCGGGCTTGCCGTCGGGGACGCCGTCCTTGCTCTGCGTGGCGACCAGCTTGGAGACGTTCTTGGCGTCCCAGTTGTACTGCGTCGCCTTGCGCAGGGCCGCGCCGTTCGCGCCCAGCCAGAACTTGGCGGTGCCGTACGCGTCGGCGGGCTTGGGCATCAGGTTGTCGGTGACCCAGTCAGGGGCGGCACTGGACGGCTGGGCAAGGAGTGCGGCGCTCAAGCCGGCGGCGGCGAGGGGGATGAGCAGGCGCTTCAAGGGAGGCTCCACGAAGTTGTCAAGAAGGGCGTCAAAACCCTATCGACCCTCTTGTCACTCTGGTAAGGGATCGTCTCAGTTTTCGCCAGAAAAGGCCGAAGGGCCCGGCAAATGCCGAGCCCTTCGGGTGAAGCTAGGTTGAGCGGAGGTTTGGACCCTCAGCCCGGTATCCGTCCGAAGATCAGCTGTCGGCCTTCGGAAGGATGGTGCCCGACCACACGTTCGCCGCGGCGGCGTAGACCGAGTTGGTCTCACCGTCGAAGTACGGCGAGGACATGTAGTCCCAGCGGTCGTTGTTGTCCGTGTCGTACAGAACGCTGGTCACGCCGTTGACGTAGCCCATGCGCTTGGCGTTGCTGTACTTGAGGAGCCACGGGGCGCCGTTGTAGCCGCCGGTGACGGCGCACTTCAGCGAGATGTGCTCTTCGATCTTCAGGCTCGGGACCTTGGTCGCCTTCGCGCCGGTCTTGCCGTAGCACCACTTCGGCGTAACGCCGGAGTAGGGCTTCGAGCCGTCGGGGTGCTTGGCGTAGGGGTAGCCGAAGGTACGGACGTACTTACCGGTGGGCTGGTTCCACGCGAAGCCCTGGCCACCGACGTTGTCGCCGAGGCGACCCGTGTCGGTCAGGGACAGGTCCCCACCCGGGTAGATGAAGAACGAGTCGTGGAAGTACTTGGTCGCGCTGCTGACCTTGTACCACTGGATGACGTAGTACTGGGTCAGCCAGTAGTCGCCCAGGTTGTCCTTCCAGACCTTGCCGAGCACCTTGCCCTGAGCCTTCTCGTCAAGCTTCTGCTTGTACTGAGCCTCGGTGAGCGGGGTGTTCTTGGTGGCGCCCTTGTCGCCGTTCTTCCACAGGCCGGGGTTCTCGTTGGCGGCGGGGGCGGCAGCGTACTGGCCCTCCGTCACCTCGACCTCGTCCACGGTGGGAACGGAGTCCTCGAAGTTGCCGCCAGCCGGCTCCTTGGAGGTCACGTTCTCGGCGCGGAAGCCACCGTTGGGGCCGTACTTGTCCAGGCCCTCCTTGTACTGCTGCTCAGCGGTCTTCCCACCGGGGATGTCCTTGAGCTCGGTGGACTTGACTTCCTTCTTGCCCTCGAACTTGTCGTACTCGGCCTTGGTGACCTGGTGCGACTCAACCTTGCTGTAGTTGAGGTTGACACCGTTGTAAACGGTGACGAACGCGTAGTCGCGGTCGAAGTCCTCGTAGTTCGAGAAGTCGTAGTGCGTGAAGGCCTGCTTGCCCACGTAGATGCCCCACGGGGTCTTGCCCTGGTAGTAACCCGGGACGAACACCCAGCGGGAGACGACCTCGTCGTTGGCGGCGATGTCGTACACGCAGTGACCAGCCGTCGCAACCAGGTTGCGGTAGTTCGACTGGATGGAGGTGCCGGAGCACCAGTACAGCTTGCCGTCGCGACCCTCGAAGAAGACCTTGCCGATGGACTTCGGCAGGTTCACGTTCTGGGACTTGACCGTGACGGTCTTCTCGGCGCCGATCGGCGGGGTGGAGCCGGGCTTGCCGTCAGCGACGTACCCGCCCTTCTGCACGATCTTCTTGACGTCCTTGTTGTCCCAGTAGTAGGCCGTGGCCTGCCGCAGGGCAGCGTTGTCGGACTTGGTCCAGAAGTTGATGATCTCAGCAGCCTTCTGCTGGCTGGCAGCCAGAGCGGCGGCGTCGACGTCCGGGTCGGCCTGAGCGGCACCGGCGAGGCCGGCGGCCAGCAGACCAGTGGCCAGAATGGCGCCACCGGCGGGGAGGAGGATGCGCTTCAAGGTAACTCCTTGCGCTGTCGTGGAACGCCTCTTGCGTCCCATGCGTCAGTAAAGGGATAGCCAGGAACATACAGTGTCGATCTTGAAGTCGGGTAGCCGCTTTGAGAGGAAAAGATGCGACAAGCCGGGCGTTATCGTTCTGTGATGTTTAGGGCGTTGTGGCGCAGGAGTCAGGGGAAGTCGAGCTTGAGGGCGTTTGCCCTGATCAACATGAACGAGGGGTGGGTGGCGGTTGCGGGGTCGCCGCTCGGCCTTGATCGGGTCCGCGATAGCGGTGTGACGCAGATCACATCGGCCTGATGGCACCGTTTCGGCGTCGCATGCGTCCAAACGCCTTCACTTTCCGGCCCGGAAAGGCCGAAGGGCCCGGCGGATGCCGAGCCCTTCGGTTGCTGACGGTTCGTACGAGCGGTCAGGACCGCCCGTCGGAAGCCGTCAATCAGACGATCTTGCCGGACCAAACGTTGGCAGCGGCCTTGTAGACGACGTTCGTCTCACCGTCGAAGTACGGCGAGGAGATGTAGTCCACGCGGTTGTTGCCGTCCTGGTCGTTGAAGGTGCTGGTGACACCGTTCACGTAACCGAGGCGCTTGGAGTTGCTGTAGTTGAGGAGCCAAGGACCACCGTCGGCGCCCTCGGTCATGGCGCACTTGAGCGCCACGTGCTCCTCGATCTTCTTGGCGGCCGAACCGACCAGCTTCTTGGTGGTCTTGCCGTAGCACCACTTCGGCGTGATGCCGGTGTAGTTCTTGTGGCCGTCGGGGTGCGGGGCGGCCGGGTAGCCGAACACGCGGACGTACTTGCCCGTGGGCTGGTTCCAGGCGAAGCCCTGGCCGCCGACGTTGTCGCCGAGGCGACCGGCGTCCTTGGCCGCGACGTCTCCACCGGTGTAGATGAAGAACGAGTCGTGGTAGTACCGGGTCGTCTTGGTGACCTTGTACCACTGGACGACGTAGTACTGGGTCAGCCAGTAGTCGCCCTGGCTGTCCTTGTAGACCTTGCCGAGAACCTTGCCCGCAGCCTTCTCGTCAAGCTTCTGCTTGTACTGAGCCTCGGTGAGCGGGGTGTTCTTGATGGCACCCTTGTCGCCGTTCTTCCACAGGCGGGGGTTCTCGTTGGCGGCGGGGGCGGCGTTGTACTGGCCCTCGGTCACCTCGACCTTGTCGACCGTGGGGATCGCGTCGGTGAAGTTACCGCCGGAGGCCTCCTCGGTCGTGGTGGTCTCGGCGCGGAAGCCACCGTTGGGGCCGTACTTGTCCAGGCCCTCCTTGTACTGCTGCTCGGCGGTCTTGCCGCCGGGGATGTCCTTGAGCTCGGTGGACTTGACGTCCTTCTTGCCCTCGTACTTGTCGAACTCCGACTTGAGGACCTGCTTCTCCTGGACCGCGCTGGTCGAGAGGGAGACGCCGTTGTACACGGTCACGAACGCGTAGTCGCGGTCGTAGTCCTCGTACACGTCGAAGTCGTAGTGGGTGAAGGCCTGCTTGCCCACGTAGATGCCCCACGGAGCCTTGCCCTGGTAGTAACCGGGGACGAAGACCCACTTGGACATGACGTCGGCGTTGGCGCCGGTGTCGTAGACGCAGTGACCGGCCGTGGCGACCAGGTTGCGGTACTTCGACTGGAGCGAGGTGGCGGAGCACCACTTCTTCTCGCCCTTGCCGTTGACGAAGAACACCTTGCCGATGGTCTTCGGCATGTTGACGTTCTGCGTCTTGGCGGTGGTCTTCTTCTCCTCACCAATCGGGGCAGTGGTGCCCGGCTTGGTGTCGGCGCTGTAGCCGCCCTTGCTCTGCAGCTTGGCGACGTCCGCCTTGTCCCAGACGTTGGACTCGGTGGCGGCCCGGAGGGCGGCACCGTTGTTCTCGGCCCAGAAACCGGCGATCGCCTTCGCGTTGGCCGCGCTCGCCGCCATCGCGTCGGTGGAGATGTCGCTGTCGGCCGAGGCCGTACCGGCGAGGCCGGCGGCCAGGAGGCCGGTAGCCAGGATGGCGCCACCGGCGGGGATGAGGATGCGCTTCAAGGGAACTGCTCCTTGGTCTGTCGTGGGTCGCAACATGCGTCCCATGCGTCAGTAAAGGGATAGCAAGGAACATAGCCAGTGATCTCCGCAGGTGAAAGCCGTTCTGAGGGGATCGGTAAGGGGCCTTTTCGCCGTTATCGTGCTGTTATCTGTCAGAGGCTTCGGCGTGACGTTACCGGAAGGTGATGTTTTCGCTGGACCTGTAGGGGATTCGGCGGTCGGGACGAAAGTTCCGTTAGCGGCTCGTTGCGCTGTGTGACCGGATGAATGTGATCCAGATCACAGGAACCAGATTGGGGCCCCATCCGTCTAAATCGGCCCGCCGCTCACAGGTGATCTTCAGGTTCGACTCAGGAACCCTCAGGTTTCGACAATCTGCCCGTTTTCGTAGGGGGTTCGGACCCAACATGCCCTGCGTGCTATGCGGCTCTTTGGGGTGTTTGTCGCTTTTGGGCATGGCGAAGCGAGGGGCGGCGGCAGCCGCGACCCTGAAGCGTCAGGGGAGAAGGATGGTGCGGACCGTCCGCCAGGAGGCTGCGTCGGCTGCGTTGAGCAGGCCCAGTTTGGGGACGGACGGGCTGTACGGGGTGGCGTCGAGGTGGCGGGCGGCGCCGCCGGCCTCCGTCAGCAGCAGGACGCCCGGCGCGTGGTCCCAGGGAAGCGTCCGGTGGAACAGCAGGAAGTCCTGGTCGCCGTTCAGGAGGCGGGGATAGTCCACGCCGGCGCACTTCGTCCCCGGGGTGAGGGCGGCGAAGCGGGGTTCGGCCGCCGCCACGTGGGCCTTGGCGTCATCGTCCAGGAAGCGGGTGAGGACGGCGCCGCGCAGCCGGGCGGGGTCGGCGGGAGGCGCGGCGCGGTGGACGGGGATGCCGTTCCGCCAGGCTCCGGAGCCGAGCTCGGCGACGTAGACGTCGTCCTCGGCCGGCCGCACGATCCAGGACGCGACCGTCTCGCCCGACCGGACCAGGGCTGCCATCACCGCGTACTCGGGGCGGCCCGCGACGAAGTTGGCCGTGCCGTCCAGGGGGTCGACCAGCCAGGCGGTGGGGGCGTCGTGCAGGGCGGACAGGAGCGCGGGGTCGGCGGAGGCCGCCTCCTCGCCGACCACGGGGGCGTCCAGGAGGTCGCGGAGGCGGCGGCTGATCAGCTCCTCGGCCTCGCGGTCGGCCACGGTGACCACTTCGCCCGGTGTCTTCTCCGAGACGTCACCGGCGGCGAGGGCGCGGAACCGGGGAAGGATCGCGATCTCGGCGGTCTCGCGAAGGATCTCGGTCACCGCGTCGATCAGCATGGGGCCCATGCTAGACATCGGGTGCTATGGGGCTGAAGGGGGCCTTCGTCCGTGGGGGCGGTTGATCGGGCATGGATGGGAGACGTGCCGGTTCGGGGACCTCGAACGTGGCCGCGACGCGCGCCGCCTGCTTGGCCAGCCAGTCGCCCGTACGCATCGGGGGAAGCGGCGAGGTGGGGAAGTCGGGGGAGCCGGGGCGGCGTTCGGCCTCTCTCCCGCGCTCGGCGCCGTTGCCGGTCCACAGGTAGGCGTGCCAGTGCATGGTGCTCCCCTGTGGTCGGCGGGGCCGCCCCTGCTCGTTTCGGTCCTTGGGCCTTGATTTCGGGCAGGGGCGGCTGTCTCGGTCTCTGCTAGATGGTGGCGATTCCCGCGGCGCGCAGCTCGGTGCCGGTGAAGCGGAGCGTTCCGGCGTCGGGGTTCTTGGAGTCGCGGAGTGCGTAGGCGTCGTCGATGCCGGGGATCTGCGCGATCAGGACGCAGGTCTCCACGTGGTCGCCCGGTGGGCCGCCGCCGCGAAGTTGGGTGAAGGGCACGTCATCGAGGTTGCCGCGGTACAGGTCTGTCATGAGTGCTTCCTTTCGTCTCGTCAGCGGCCCGCGGGGGGATCGCTTGGAAGATACAAGCACTAGACATGATAGGACCTCTCCATACCTCAAATGAGGTAGTCATTTGTCCTCGTAGGTTCTGCATCCCTTAGCGTTTTTCTATGGCCTTGGTGGACAAAAGCGACCGCATCGACCATGTCGGGCCGAACCTGGTGTGGCGGCAACTGGCCGAGGACGTCGAGGCCGACATCGCCTCCGGCCTGCTGGCCCCCGGCGCCAAGCTGCCCGCCGAGCTGGAGCTGGCGAGCCAGTACGGCGTCTCCCGGGTGACGGTCCGGCGCGCGGTCAAGGATCTGGCGGAGCGCGGCCTGCTGGTCGTCGTCCATGGACGGGGGACGTTCGTGTCGCGCGGGTCCGCGTAGGGGGGCTTGGCGCTGGGGTGCTCGCTCCGGGGACGCAGACCGCCGCCTCGGTGGCGCCGGGAGGGGAAGACACTCGTCGTGCCCGTCAAGCGTCTGATCGTCCACCGCGCGCTGCTACGGGCGACGTCAAAGCGGAGGGGGTGCTCACGTACACCGGCGGGCCGGACGACACGGGGACGCTGGCGGGCTATCTGGCCGCTCGTTTGCCGGTGACGGCCCCGGCGGGCGATCGCGTCGCCGTCCGGTAGTCAGCGGGCCGGCCGTGCGTGCGGCCCGCTCGTTCTACCTTGCCTGGTCACCAGCTGCGGACGCGGGGGCGGCGGCGCATGCGTTCCAGCATCGCCTCGTTGAAGGCCGCGGACACGGATGCGAACTCACCGTCCTCGACCGCTCGGTCGACGTACGCCTTGACGTGGGGGTCGAGGGTGATCGTGACCTCCGGGGCCGTCGTGGCGGGAGCGGTCGCGGGCTCGTCCTGATCCTCGGTCATACCGACATCTTGCGCCACAAGGGCTGGCGAATCACGCCCCGAAACGCTGCAGATTCGACAGGCAGCACAAGGACGGTTGTGGCCGGGGCGGGTTCATCGGGCATGGGCTCCCAAGAAGCCCTGCCGGCGACGGATGCCCAGCGAGCTTCCAGTGGGAGTGTCAGGAACGCGGGTGGGGCATTCCGTCCGCGGTGGGGTGAGCGGTGACCGCGGGAGTTTCATGGCGCCGAAGGCGCGTGGGGTGCGCCGGTAGGCGCCTGATCGGGAAGGGGCTGAGCCCTTGTGGGCGCGGAGCGCCTTCCCTGGGAAGCCGATTCGGGGGGCGGACAGGTGAGGGCCCCGGCGGCAAGGAGCAACGCCGGGGCCCTCTTTCCCCTGGTGAGGGCTTACTTGTAGAGCTCCCCGTTAGGCCCCACGATCTTCCCCGACGGGAAGTTGGTGGCCGCCTTGTACACGGCCGCCGTCTCGCCGTCGAAGTAGGGCGAGGTGATGTAGTCGATGCGGTCGTTGCCGTCCTGGTCGGCGAAGGTGCTGGTGACACCGTTCACGTAGCCGAGGCGCTTGGCGTTGCTGTAGTTCAGCAGCCACGGCCCGCCGTCGTAGCCGGGGGTGACGGCACACTTCAGGCCGACGTGCTCCTCGATCTTGAGCCAGGACGCGCCCACGGTCTTGGCCGTCGTCTTGCCGTAGCAGTGCTTCGGCGTGACACCGCTGTACGGCTTGTTGCCGTCGGGGTGCGGGGCCGCCGGGTAGCCGAAGGTGCGGACGAACTTGCCCGTCGGCTGGTTCCAGGCGAAGCCCTGGCCGCCCACGGCGTCGCCGAGCCGGCCGGCGTCCTTGGACAGCAGGATGTAGTAGTGGCCGCCCCAGGCGCGCTTCGGGCCGCTGAAGCGCTCGAAGTCCTTGCGGTCCACCTGCTTCACGCCGTCGAACTGGATGCCGTTGTAGACGGTGACGAACGCGTAGTCGCGGTCGTAGTCCTCGTAGTTGTCGAAGTCGTAGTGGGTGAAGGCCTGCTTGCCCACGTAGATGCCCCAGGGGGCCTTGCCCTGGTAGTAGCCCGGGACGAAGACCCAGTTGGACAGCGTGTCGCTGTTGCTGTCCGTGTCGTACACGCAGTGGCCGGCGGTGGCGACCAGGTTGCGGTTGCCCGACTGGATGGAGGTGGCCGAGCACCAGCGGAACTTGCCGGAGCCGTCGACGAAGAAGACCTTGCCGATGCTCTTGGGCAGGTTCACGTTCTGGGACGCGCCGCCCTTCTGAGCGCCGGTCGGCGCGGTCATGCCGGGACGGCCGTCGGGGTCGTAGCCGCCCTTGGAGACGACCTTCCGCACTTCCTTGGAGTCCCAGGTGTACTGCGTGGCCTGGCGGAGGGCGGCGCCGTTGGAGGCGATCCAGAAGGAGGCGATCGAGGCGGCCTGGGAGTTGCTGCCGGCCATCGGGTCGTTGGAGACACCGCCGTCGGCCTGTGCGGTGGCGGAGAGCCCGGCGGCCAGAAGGCCGGTCGCCACGACCGCGCCGCCGACGGGGAGGAGGATTCGCTTCAAGGTAACTCCAGGTTGCGCTGACAGGAGGCGCCTCTTGCACCCCGAAATTCAGCAAACGGACGACCCGGAACCTATAACGCTGACAGGGCGAATGGAAATTTTCGGTAGATCAAGTCAGCGCTCCCAGCCAGCGCCGTTACCGTACCGAGATCAAAGGATCGGCTGATCACGTCCCGTGATCACCCGGTTGCATGTGACTTACGTCACATTTCCCGGCGTGGTGAGTGCGGCGGCGCGTCGGTAGACCTCCGCGGTGGTCGTGTCGAAGTACGGCGACGACACCGCGTCGTAGGCGCCCTTGGCATCCCTGTTCCAGGTCAGGCTGTTGACGCCGTTCAGGTTGCCGAGTCCGCGGGCCGCGTCGTACTCGACCAGCCAGGGGCCGCCGCTGGCGCCGGGGCTGAAGGCGCACGGCTGGAGCCGGACGCCCTTCTGCAGGTCGAGCGCGGGAGCCACGGTCCAGTACGTGACGCTGCCCTGGCACGTCCGCAGCGTCTTGCCGTCGAACGGACGGCTGCCGTCGGGCTGCACGCCGGCCGGGAAGCCGAACGCCGTCATGGTGGCGGCCGCCGGCTTCCTGTTGATCTCCAGCCCCTGGCCGCCCACGTTGTCCTGGAGGCGGCCGACGTCCTTCATCGTGTACGTGCCGTCCTTGGCCTGCTCCCAGACGAACCCGCGGTGCACGGTCACGAACGCGTAGTCGAAGTCGTAGTCGCCCTTGCCGGACCAGTCCTCGTGCATGCTGAGCGCGGCCCCCACGTAGATCCCGTCGGGCGTCTCGCCGTTGGGCCCGGGGTTGGGGACGAAGATCCAGTATTCGGCGGCCTTGGCCTGGCGGGAGTCGTACGCGCAGTGGCCGGCCGTGGCCACGACGCTGCGGTTGCGGGCGGCGACCGCGCTGGCCGAGCACCAGTACTGCTTGGCGCCGAACTTGAAGAAGACCTTGCCCATGGTCTTGCCGGCGCCCCCCTGCTTGGGCGGCACGGGCGCGATGCCCTGCGTCGCGGACGTCCGCCGCACCGCCGTCACGGGCGAGGCGGGCCCGGAGGCGGCGCCGGCCGAGGACGTCGGGGCGGCCTGCGCGCCCGGCGTGGCGGGGCTGTAGCTGTCGGCCTGCTTGAGCTGGTCGGGACGCCAGTAGTCGGCGACCTTCCTCATGTCGGCGGCGGTCTTGGCCAGCGTGACGCCGAAGACCCGGCTCGCCGGCGCGGCGTTCGCGATCCCCGTGAAGGCAGGCAGCAACAGCAGCGCGCCGCCCAGGGCGGCCGCTGCCAGTTGCCTGGCCCGGGAGATCATGAAATGCCTTTCTTAGGGTCGTAAGGGTGGATTTTTCCAGATCAACTGCCTGTATTGCAGCCCGGATAGAGATTCGTTACCTGATCAAGAGTGCACCGTGTGCGATAAGGACACCATCAGCCGATCCCTCCCGATACGCGTAAATGATCACGCGTGTCGGTCGTTGCCCCAGGTCAGAGGGCTGATAGAGGCTGCGCCTATGCACCGAATTCTCTGCATCATCGCGCTTTCCTGCGCCGCATTCGCCGCCGCTCCAGTGGCGAACGCCACGACCGGACCGCCCGATGTCCGGACGTCGCACAAGGACCAAAGGCTTTTCCGGATCAGCGTCGGAGATCGGCAGGGCGTGCTGGAGTGCACCCCCGGCCGGGTCGCGCCGGGGCAGGTCGCGGCCTGTTCCGCTCTCGAACAGGTGGGCGGGAACCCGGCCCGTTTGAGCGGTCGTACGGGGGTCTCCTGCACCGCCGACTACGAGCCGGTGGACGTACGGGCGGAGGGCGTCTGGGACGGCGACCGCTACCGCTACTCACAGACCTTCCCCAACGCCTGCGCCCTCGCCGTCGCCACGGGCCCGGTCTTCCGCGTCTGAGGCGCGGGTCTGAGGCGTACGCCCGGGAGATCGACGACCGGGGAAGGCCCCGGATCCCGCCGAGGAGGATCCGGGGCCTCGACTGTCGGGCCGGATCACGGCATGTCGCCGGTCCAGCGGTTGGCGGCGGCCTTGTAGACGTCGTAGGTGTCGGTGTTGAAGTACGGCGACGAGATGTGGTCGTAGCGGTCGTTGCCGTCGGTGTCCCACGCGACGCTGTTCACGCCCACCAGGTAGCCGGTGCGTGTGGAGTTCCGGTAGTCGTAGATGAACGGGCCGCCGCTGGCGCCGGCGGTGAACGAGCACCTGAAGCCGATCTGCTCCTGCAGGTCGTACTTCTTGGCCTCGGGCATCGGGGCCGTCCTGCCGTAGCACCACTTCATGGTGCGGCCGGTGTACGGCTTGTCGCCGTCGGGGTGCCCGCCGGCCGGGTAGCCGAAGGAGAACACGTTCAGCTTCGTGCTGCGGTTCCAGGTGAAGCCCTGGCCGCCGACGTTGTCGCCGAGGCGGCCGGCGTTCTTGACGGTCCAGTGCCACCGGTTGCCGGTCTTCTCCCAGCTCACCTTGATACCGTTGTAGACGTTGACGAACGCGTAGTCGAAGTCGTAGTCCTCCTTCACCACGAAGTCGTCGTGCGCGTTGAACGTCTTGGCGGCGTAGATGCCGTACGGCGCCTTGCCCTCCCATACGTTGTCGCCGTCCCAGTACGACGGGATGAAGATCCAGTTGTCGTAGAAGGCGTTCCGCTGGGTGTCGTAGACACAGTGGGCGGAGGTCGCCACCAGATTGCGGTACTTGCCCTGTACGGAGCTGGCCGAGCAGTACCGCCAGTTCTTCGGGTTGCGCGGGTCGGTCCGGGGCAGCGTGAAGAACACGCGGCCGACCGTGTTGGGCAGGTTGACCTGCCGGCTCTTGCCCGCCTTCGCCTTCTCCCCGCCGATCGGCGGGACCGATCCGGGCGGCCCGTCGGGGGTCTGGTCGCCGCCCCTGCCGCCCCTGACACCCCTGGACGACACGTCGAGCGCGCCGTCGTGGTCGGTGGCGAGCTTGATGCGGTCCGGCGTCCAGAACTGCACGGCCTGCTCGGCGGGGGTCGCCGCGTTCCTGGACACGACGTCGGGGGCCGAGGTCGCCTCCGCCGTGGCGCCGGTGGTCGTGCCGGCGGCCAGGGCGGCGGCCACCAGCGCGGCGAGGGGGATCGCGATGCGCCTTGCTCGGGAATACATGGAACTCCTCTCGGTTCTCGGCGGCCCAGAGCGGGGTGCTGCGCCCCGGTGGGCCAGGAAAACGTTGAGCACGCTAATGAATGGCGCAACCCGTCAGCCAGAAAGCGGTGCGAAAAGGTCGGCTCCGCCTCCGTTTTGTTATGGAAATAGCGAAATCACATGTATTCAGAAAAAGCATCTTCGCAGGTCAGACACCCAGTGAAGAGTCTGCGGCACCAGCGGTAACGCTGATTATCAAACGCCACTACTTATCAACCGAATGTTGTTCTGGTTAGATGTCGGCATGGATCCACGCACCCCCTGTCTCATCGGCATCGCACAACGCACCGTGCGCGAACAGCCCGGCCCGGAACCGCTCGATCTGTGGGAATCGGTCGCCCGCGAGGCGGCCGAAGACGCCCGGCTGCCCGCCGGGCGGCTCGACTCGATCCAGATCGTCCACACCGACTCCTGGCAGTACGACTCGCCCACCGGGCGGCTGGCCGAGCGCCTGGGCGCCACGCCGCGTCACACCGCCTACTCCAAGGTCAGCGGCACGGCTCCGCAGCTCCTCATCGGCGCGGCCGCGGCCCGGATCGCGGCGGGCGACCTGGACTGCGCGCTGATCACCGGGGCCGAGGCGCTGGCCACCCGGCGGGCCTACCGGCGGGCGGGCGAGCGCGTGCCGTGGAGCCACGCCGCCGATCCCAAGCCGCCCTACGGCTGGGAACGGCCCCCGCACCCCGCCGAGCTGGCGCACGACCTGTTCCTGCCCGTGCACACGTACGCGATCATGGAGACCGCGCGGCGGGCGGCGGCCGGGATGACGGTCGAGGAGGAGATGCTCGACCGGGGCCGGATGATGGCGCCGATGACGGAGGTGGCCGCGGCCAACCCGTACGCGTGGCGGCGGGCCGTGCGCACGCCCGAGGAGCTGGTGAAGGGCAACCGGTTCGTCGGCTGGCCGTACACCAGGAACACCGTGGCGGTCATGGAGGTCGACCAGGCGGCGGCCGTCGTCCTGGCCTGCGCGGAGCTGGCCGACCGGCTGGGGGTGCCGGACGAGCGGCGGGTCTACCTGCGCGGCTGGGCGTACGCCGAGGACACCTGGGAGGTGGCGGCGCGGCCCGCGCTCGGCTCGTCGCAGGCGATCGGGGCCGCCGCCGAGGCCGCCTTCCGGCGCGCCGGGCTCGGCCTCGCCGACATGGACGCGCTCGACCTGTACAGCTGCTTCGCCGTCGCGTTGCGGCAGGCGTGCGACGCGATCGGGCTCGACCCGTACGACCGGCGCGGCCTGACGGTCACCGGCGGCCTGCCGTACGCCGGCGGCCCGGCCAGCGACTACGTGCTGCACTCGACGGCCACGATGGCCGGGCTGCTGCGCACGCAGTCGGGCCACGGGCTGGTGACCGGCGTGGGGATGCACCTGACGAAGCACACGTACGCGGTGTGGTCCAGCGAGCCCGGCGGGCCGCCCGGGGACGCCGTCCCGGTGTTCACGGCGGCCGGGGTGCCCGTCGTGGGCTCGTACGCCGGGGCCGCCACCGTGGCCGGCTACACGGTCGCGCACGGCCCGGACGGCGAGCCGGACAAGGGCATCCTCGTCGTCGACCTGCCGGCCGGCGGGCGGGCGCACGCGCACGTGCTGGAGCCGGAGCTGCTGGCCGACGCCATGTCCCGAGAGCTCGTGGGGCAGCGGGTCAGCCTGGTCGCGGGCGACGGACCCAACGTGGCCACCTGGTGATCCCGCCGAGGTTGTGAAGTTGTGACCTGCTACGGCGACTTCGCCGGGTTCGAGGGCTTGCGCGGGCGGATGTCGCTCAACTGAACTGGGGGTGAAGGGCGCAACCCGCACTAACCCGGCGAGGCACGTCGTGTCCGACCAGTTCGACGTCATCGAGGCAGGGGGGCGAGGCCGCCGCCGGTGGATCGGGCTCGCGGTGGTGCTGGCTCTGCTGGTGATCCCGGCCGTCAGCCTGCTGCTCAGCCGCGACCCGCGGCAGGAGCCGCCCCCGCCGTCCGCCACCGCGCCCATCCGCTCGCTCACCACGATCGAGAACGGTCCCAACGCCCTGCGGATCCCGGCCAGGACCAGGGGCCACGACGAGATCATCGACGTCGTCTTCCCCGACGGGCTGAAGGCCGAGGTGCGCTACCCGGCCGACCTCGACCTCAACGAGCTGGGGGTGCGGCCGTTCCAGGGCGCGTGGATCGACGGGCGGTTCCGGCAGTTCAGCGTGCCGTACAACGGGGTCGCCGAGGTGACCGGCGGCGGCCGGCCGATCAGGAGCTACGGCCCCGGCGTCACCCTGTGGCCGCGCCAGCCGGGCGGGGGCAGCGGGCAGGTGCTGCTCTTCGCGTTCGGACGCTGGCGGCTGGCGATGCAGGACCGGGGTGAGGGGCTGACCTTCGACCAGCGCGCGGCCCTGGCGCGGGATCTGCACGGCAAGGTGACCCGGGACGGCTACCTGGTGCTGTCGGGCGAGGGATCGGTGCGGCTGGCCCGTCCGGGGGCCGTGACCCAGGAGGGGCCGGCCGGGCCGCAGCTCTGGTTCGGCGGGGGAGTGCGGGAGATGGTCGTGCTGGCGCCCACGCCCGACTGCGTCAGGAAGGCCCGGCTGCCGAAGGTGATCGACGGACGCGGGCGTCCGGGGGAGTGGACGTGCCGGGGGGACGTGGAGGTCGCCGTCGCCGGCCCCGAGGAGTTCCGGCGCCGCGCCCTCGCCGGAATCCGGGTGACGGTCAGGCACTGAGTCCCGGCCGGTGGCTCGCTCGGGCGGGGCGGTGTCGTGGGTGGCGGCGGGCCGGTTAGTAGGGTGCGGCCATGTTCGCCGTAACCGCCACACAGACCGATCCCGACAATCCGCTCGCCGGGCTGACGCTCGGTGAGCACCCCGACCCGAAGGCGCCCGACGGCTGGACGACCGTCTCGGTACGCGCCGCCGCCCTCAACCACCACGACCTGTGGACGCTCAAGGGCGTGGGCATCAGGCAGGACCGCCTGCCGATCGTGCTCGGCTGCGACGCCTCCGGCGTGGACGAGGACGGCAACGACGTCATCGTGCACGCCGTCATCGGCACGGGCGCGGACGAGACGCTCGACCCCAGGCGCTCCCTGCTGTCGGAGGTGCACGACGGGACGTTCGCCGAGCGGGTGGCCGTGCCGCGGCGCAACCTCGTGCCCAAGCCGGCCGCGCTCAGCTTCGAGGAGGCCGCCTGCCTGCCCACGGCGTGGCTGACCGCGTACCGCATGCTGTTCGACAAGGCCGGGCTCGAACCGGGCTCGACCGTGCTGGTGCAGGGCGCCGGCGGCGGCGTCGCGACCGCGCTGATCGCGCTCGGCCGCGCGGGCGGCTTCCGGGTCTGGGCGACCAGCCGGTCGGAGGACAAGCGCGAGCGGGCCCGCGAGCTGGGCGCCGACCAGGTCTTCGAGACGGGCGCGCGGCTGCCCGAGCGGGTGGACGCGGTCATGGAGACGGTCGGCCAGGCCACCTGGGACCATTCGCTCAAGTCGCTCAGGCCGGGCGGTCGCATCGTGGTCTCCGGGGCCACCAGCGGCGCGGTCCCGTCCGCCGACCTCAACCGCGTCTTCTTCCTGCAGCTGTCCGTGGTCGGCACCACCATGGGCACTCGCGACCAGCTTCAGCGGCTGGCGGTGTTCCTGGAGCAGACGGGCGTGCGGCCGGTGATCGACCGGACGCTGCCGATGACCGAGGCCCGGGACGGCTTCGCGGCCATGGCCCAAGGGGAGATCTTCGGGAAAATCGTCTTTACCAGCTGAATAAGTGAAGGGTTACTTGTCCGCCTTCTGGGTGATACAGGAAGAATGACGTCGTATCACCCTGGAGGCGTTCACCATGAACGTTGAGCCGTTCGGCCCGGGTTCGATGCACTGGGACACCGCGGGCGAATACCGCAACCTGCTCGTGGCCGGCAGCGCGCTGGTCCTCCAGACCATGCATCCGGCGGTCGGCGCGGCCGTGGCGGAGCACTCGACGTACAAGGACGACCCGTGGGGGCGGCTCAACCGCACGCTCGCCTCCGTCCAGAAGTGGGTCTACGGCGGTGAGGGCGGTCTGGCCGAGGGGCGGCGGCTGCGCGAGCTGCACCGCTCCATCAGCGGCGTGGACGAGCACGGCCGCGCCTACCACGCCCTGAACGGCGAGGCGTGGGCCTGGGTGCACCTGTCGCTGTTCGAGCGGTTCATCACGCTCAACCGCTACTTCGGCACCCCGTACACCGAGGAGCAACAGCGCCGCATGTACGCCGAGTCGCGGCAGCTCGGCGCGATCCTGCGGGTGCCGGAGCGGGAGATGCCGGCGGACCTGGAGGCGTTCTGGCGCTACTTCGACACGATGATCGCCGAACGGCTGGAGCCGCACCCGACGGCGCTGGAGGTGCTCGCCGTCATGCGCGGCACGCCCGCCCCGCCCGGCCTGCCGAGGCCGCTGCGCCGGCTGTGGACGCCGGTGGGGCTGGGGTCGGGGGAGTTCAACCACTTCGTCACCGTCGGGACCCTGCCGCCGGCCGCGCGCAGGAAGCTCGGCCTGCGCTGGACGGCCCGGGACGAGCGGCGGCTGCGGCACCTCGGGCACGCCGTGGCGATGCTGACCGCACGCCTGCCCGAGCGCTTGCGCTACATGCCGGTCGCCTACCACGCCCGCAGAGCGGCCCGCGGCCACGGACGCCCGCAACGCTCATTGCGCTCGGCCTGACGACGGCCCAGCGACGGCCCAGCGCTGGCTCAGCGACGGCCCAGCGCTGGCTCAGCGGCGGAGGATGTCGCGGATGCGGGCGGACGCCTCGTCGAGCACGGTGTGCAGCTCGTGCAGCTTCTGCGTGGTCAGGGCGGCGTCGGCGGCCTCCGTGCGGGCCTGGGCCACGAAGTCGGCCAGCAGTTCGCCCAGCTCGCTGTCGAGCTCGGTCCGGCGCACGGTGTCGCCGCCGAGCGTGGTCCAGATGTCCGACCAGATCCGCCGCCACTCGCCGGCCAGCCGGTCGCTCTCCACCTGCCACTGGTTGGCGTGCGCCATCCACTGCCGCTTCTGCTGCTCCTTGAGCCGTTTGAGCTCCTCGGCCCGCGCCTTGGCGTCGTCGCGGGCGCCGGTGCGCACGTCCTTGGCCATCCGGGTGAGCTCGTCGCGCAGCGACTTCACCGTGTCGCGGACGTCCTCCTTGACCTCGCGGGCGATGTCGCGCACGGAGGCGGAGATCTCCTGCTCCAGGTCGTCGAGCTCGTCGAGCCGGGCGTTGAGCTCCTCGCGGCCCTTGTCGGTGATGGAGAACACCTTCTTGCCCTCGATCACCTCGTGCGTGACCAGGCCCTCCTCCTCCAGGCGGGCCAGCCGCGGGTAGATCGTGCCGGGCGAGGGCGAGTAGACGCCGAGGAAGCGGTCCTGGAGCAGCCGGATGACCTCGTATCCGTGCCGCGGGCTCTCCTCCAGCAGCTTGAGCAGGTACAGCCGGAGCCGGCCGTGACCGAAGACAGGGCTCATTCCTTCTCTCCCTTGAGCAGCGCGACCTCGCCCGAGACGGTGTACGCCGACAGTGAGGCCATGCCGCCCCCCAGCCGTCCGGACAGCGCCTTGGAACCGGGGCTGTTGTTCGCCGACAGTCCGTCGAACGTCGAGCTCAGCCTGCCGGAGGTGGACCTCATGCTGACGTCGGACTCGACGTTCTCCGGCACCCGCACCAGGATGGCACCCGAGACGCTGTTGAGCGTCACATGACTCGTGGGCCGGAGCGTCAGGTCGGCGGTGATGCGGCCGGACACCGTGCTGGCCTTGAGCCGGCGCGGGCTGCCGTCGGCGAGGGTCAGCTCGCCCGAGACGGTCTTCAGCGCCAGGTCGCCCTCCATGGCCCGGCTCTCGATCGAGCCGGAGACCGTGGTGGCGCTCACCTCGCCGCTCACGCCGTCGAGGACGACCTCGGAGGACACGCTCTTGACCCGGGTGGACCGCTCGAACCCGGCCAGCACCGTGGACGCCGAGACCACCTCCGTGTTCACCCGGCAGCCCTTGGGCACGGTGAGCGTGAGGTTGGTCCTGCGCTTGTCGCGCCGCAGCCAGCCGAGCAGCCCGTCCAGGGTCAGGCCCTCGTAGGTGACGACCAGCTCCTTGGTCAGCGGGTCGTAGCTGACCAGCAGCGGCGCGGCCGACTCGATCTCCGTCAGCTCCAGCGTGGGCGGCCCCTCGCTGGCCAGGACGGCCAGCCTGCCGGCGACGATCCGCACGTCAAGTGACTCAACCGGCCCGAACGTGAGCTGCTCGGGAGCGTCCAGCGTCCACTTCTCCATGAACGTATGCCTCCTTGACGAGTACGTCTCCTACGAGAACACGATATGTCGCGTTACTCGAAAACTCAAGATGTATCGCGTCTCGGCGGCGGAATCCCGTCAGTCGTCGTCCTCGTCGTCGAGGCGGGCCAGCCAGGTGGCCAGCCGCTCGATCGGGGTCTCGAACTCGGGGTTGAGATCGACGAACTCGCGCAGCCGCTCGCCCAGCCAGAGCACGCTGACCTCTTCCTCGCCCCGCCGATCGACCAGCTCCTCGATCCCTCGATCGGTGAAGTACATGGGTTCTCTCCTTCGTGCAGGCAGGGGCCTCACCCTGCCGGTCAACGCAGAAGCCCCCGGCCGGACGGCCGGGGGCTCACTGGCGGCCTGCTCAGCCGAAGAGCTGGTGGAGGATCTCCTCCAGCTCGGTGTCGTGCGAGTTGTGCGAACCCGTCGCGGGCGAGCTGTTCGGGGTCCGCGAGACGCGGCGCAGCGACCGGCCGCCGAGCGCCTGCGGGTCTTCGGCCAGCTTCAGCGTCAGGTAGGGCCACGGGCCCATGTTCACCGGCTCGTCCTGGGCCCACACCAGCTCGGCCTGCTGCCCGTAGCGGGCCAGCTCGGCGGTGAGCTCCTCGGTGGGGAACGGGTAGAGCCGCTCAAGACGGACGATCGCGACGTCGTCGCGGCCCGTCTTGTCGCGCTGCGCGGCCAGGTCGTAGTAGAGCTTGCCCGAGACCAGGACGATCCGGGTGACCTTGGCCGGGTCGACCGTGGTGTCGCCGATGACCGGCTGGAAGGTGCCGGTGGTGAAGTCGGACGCCTTCGACGTGGCCGCCTTGTGCCGCAGCAGCGACTTGGGCGTGAAGACCACCATCGGCTTGCGCCGGTTGGACTCCACCTGCCAGCGCAGCAGGTGGAAGTAGTTGGCCGGCGTGGACGGCTGCGCGACCGTCATGTTGTCGAGCGCGCAGACCTGCAGGAACCGTTCGATCCTGGCCGAGGAGTGGTCAGGGCCCTGGCCCTCGTAGCCGTGCGGCAGCAGCAGCACGACGGAGGAGCGCTGGCCCCACTTCTGCTCACCGGACGAGATGAACTCGTCGATGATCGTCTGGGCGCCGTTGACGAAGTCGCCGAACTGCGCCTCCCAGGCCACCAGGGCATCGGGACGCACGACGCTGTAGCCGTACTCGAAGCCCAGCGCCGCGAACTCGCTGAGCAGCGAGTCGTAGACGTAGAACTTCGTGGTGCCCTCGTTGAACTGCTTCAGCGGCGTGTGGTCGGCACCGGTCATCCGGTCGACCAGCACCGCGTGCCGCTGGGTGAACGTGCCGCGCCGGGAGTCCTGGCCGACCAGGCGCACCGGGTGGCCGTCGATCAGCAGCGAGCCGAACGCCAGCGTCTCGCCCATCGCCCAGTCGATCGAGTCGGTCTCGACCATCTGGCCGCGGCGCTGCAGCACCGGCGCCAGGCGCGGGTGCGGCGTGAAGCCCTCGGGCAGGTTGAGCTGGGTGTCGACGATGCGCTTGAGCGTCTCGTCGCTGATCGCCGTCGGCGTGTCGGCGTGGGACCACTTGACGACCTCGGCCGGGGGCACCCGCATGGCGGCCGCCTCCTTGGGCTTCTTGGCCGCCTCGCGCGTCTCGGTGAACGCCTGCTCCAGCTTGGCCTGGTAGTCGCGCAGCGCCGACTCGGCCTCCTCCACCGTGATGTCGCCCCGGCCGATCAGCGCCTCGGTGTAGAGCTTGCGGGTGGAGCGCTTGGCGTCGATCAGGTCGTACATCAGCGGCTGGGTGAAGGCGGGGTTGTCGCCCTCGTTGTGGCCGCGGCGGCGGTAGCAGATGAGGTCGATGACGACGTCCTTGCGGAACGCCTGGCGGTATTCGTAGGCCAGCTGGCCCACGCGCACCACGGCCTCGGGGTCGTCGCCGTTGACGTGGAAGATCGGCGCCTGGATCATCCGCGCGACGTCGGTCGCGTAGACCGACGAGCGGGACGAGGCCGGCGAGGTGGTGAAGCCCACCTGGTTGTTGACCACCACGTGCACGGTGCCGCCGGTGCGGTAGCCGCGCAGCTGCGACAGGTTGAGCGTCTCGGCCACCACGCCCTGGCCGGCGAAGGCCGCGTCGCCGTGGACGAGGACGGGAAGGACGGTGAAGCCCTCCTCGCCGCGCTCCAGGAGGTCCTGCTTGGCGCGGACGACGCCCTCCAGCACCGGGTCGACCGCCTCCAGGTGGGAGGGGTTGGCCACCACGGACGCCGTGATCATCTTGCCGCTCGGGGCGGTGAACTCGCCGCTCGCGCCCAGGTGGTACTTGACGTCGCCGGAGCCGTGGGCGGTGCGCGGGTCGATGTTGCCCTCGAACTCGCCGAAGATCTGCGCGTAGGACTTGCCCACGATGTTGGCCAGCACGTTGAGCCGGCCGCGGTGGGCCATGCCGATGACGACCTCGTCGAGGCCCTCGTCGGCGGCGTCGCTGATCACCGAGTCGAGCAGCGGGATCAGGGACTCGCCGCCCTCCAGCGAGAAGCGCTTCTGGCCGACGAACTTCGTCTGCAGGAACGTCTCGAACGCCTCGGCGGTGTTGAGCCGGGACAGGATGTTGAGCTGCTCGTCGCGCTCGGGCGAGGCGTGCGGCTTCTCCACCCGCGCCTGGATCCAGGCCCGCTCCTCGGGGTTCTGGATGTGCATGTACTCGATGCCGACCGTGCGGCAGTAGGAGTCGCGCAGCACGCCCAGGATCTCGCGGAGCTTCATCAGCGGACGGCCGCCGAAACCGCCCGTGGCGAACTCGCGCTCGAGGTCCCACAGGGTCAGCCCGTGGGACTGGATGTCGAGGTCGGGGTGCTTGCGCTGCTTGTACTCCAGCGGGTCGGTCTCGGCCATCAGGTGGCCGCGCACGCGGTAGGCGTGGATCAGCTCGATGACCCGGGCCGACTTGGCCACGTCGTCGTCGTGCGAGGCCGAGATGTCCTGGACCCAGCGCACCGGCTCGTACGGGATGCGCAGCGCCTCGAAGATCTCGTCGTAGAAGCCGTCCTCGCCGAGCAGCAGCCGGTGGATCTGGCGCAGGAAGTCGCCCGACTGGGCGCCCTGGATGATCCGGTGGTCGTAGGTGCTGGTCAGCGTCATGACCTTGGAGACGGCCAGGCGCGACAGCGTGTCGGGCGAGGCGCCCTGGTACTCGGCCGGGTATTCCATCGCGCCGACGCCGATGATCGTGCCCTGGCCGGGCATCAGGCGCGGAACGGAGTGGACGGTGCCGATCGTGCCGGGGTTGGTCAGCGAGATCGTGGTGCCGGAGAAGTCGTCGACGCCCAGCTTGCCCGCGCGGGCCTTGCGGACGACCTCTTCGTAGGCCACCCAGAACTGGCGGAAGTCCATCTCCTCGGCGCCCTTGATCGAGGGCACGAGGAGCTGGCGCTCACCGTTGCTCTTCTGGACGTCGATCGCCAGGCCGAACCCGACATGCTCGGGCTTGACCAGCGTGGGCTTGCCGTCGACCTCCGTGTAGGAGTAGTTCATCTCCGGCATCGCCTTCAGCGCCTTGACGATCGCGAAGCCGATCAGGTGGGTGAAGGAGATCTTGCCGCCACGCCCCCGCTTGAGGTGATTGTTGATCACGATGCGGTTGTCGATGAGCAGCTTGGCCGGGATGGCCCGGACGCTGGTCGCCGTCGGGACCGTCAGGGACAGGTCCATGTTGGCGGCCGTGCGTGCGGCGGCGCCGCGCAGCTTCACCTCCTCGGCGCCCTTGGGCACCGGGGTGGCCGGCTGCTTCGGCTTCTCGGCTGCCGGAGGCGCCTTCGGGGGCGCCTTGGGAGGTGCGGGCGCGGTCGCAGTGCCGTTCGCCGCCTCCCTGACCGGGGTCCGGCCCGGTCCGTAATCAGGGTTGTAGTCAGCGAAGAAGTTCCACCAGGCCTTGTCGACAGACTCTGGATCTTGAAGGTACTTCTGGTACAGCTCGTCGACAAGCCACTCGTTCTGACCAAAGCTTGCCAGCGGGTTTGTCCGCGACGACTCAGACGACACGGCGGAAATCGCCCTCTTCCGCAGATCGGCGTTGATGTTAGAGAACCTGTCCAAGGCTACTCGCCCGGACCGGCAGCGCGCGCCGAAGAGCACGCGCCGCCTCGAACGATCCTCTCAGGACACGCCGAAGAGGTCACGCCCGCCTAGTCAATCCAGGGAGAGCCGCCATTGTTACTGTTTGGTATCAACGTATGGCCGGCAGGTTTATTTCCCTCCGGGCACGATTCTGCTGGTGATCCGCACCCCGGGTGACAGCTCCTCCAGCAGCTCCGCCAGCTCCTTGCCGGCCTGCTGGAGCTCCTCCATCGACACGGGCTCCAGCCGTTCGAGGAGGAAGATCGCGTTGGTCGTCTCCTCGGTGAGCCGGGTGCGCGCCACCTGACGCCAGTTCCACCGGCGGCAGGTCACGCCGGCGTCGTCGCGCCAGATCACCTCGCCGGGCTCGGGCTGCCCGAGCGCCTCCTCGGAGTGCTCGTCGCCGGTCGCCCGCACCAGCCGGGCCGGGCCCTGGTAGCGGTCGAGGTCCTCGCCGCCGATGGGCAGCGCGTGCTTGACGCTGATCGTGTTGTACGCGTCGACCACCCGGTTGATCTCCGGCAGCGGCATGCGCCGGGTCAGGGCGTCGACCGAGGGCCTGGTGCGCTGCGGCTTGGCGCCGAAGGCGCGGTAGGCGTCCTTCCAGGCGTCGATCTTGTCGGCCTGGACCTCGCACGCCGACGCCTCGGCCAGCCAGGCGCGGGTGCGGTCGTCGGTGGGGCCGTTCCGCAGGCCGTGGGCCAGCATCACCAGTACGGCGAAGTCGGGGCGCAGGGCGAGGACGGCGTCGTCCACGCGGATGTCGTCGAGCATCCGCCCAGTTTAGAAGGTCGGGGAATTCGCAAAAATCACTTTGCAAAAAAGCCTTTGCGGTCTAGGGTCGTGCTCATGGAGGAGCAGTACAGGATCAGTGACCCGCAGGTGCTCAAAGTGGTCGCCCACCCCTTGCGGGTGCGGCTGCTCGGGCTGCTGCGCAGCGACGGCCCGGCCACCGCCAGCGAGCTGGGCCGCAAGGTCGGCGAGAGCTCCGGCTCGACCAGCTACCACCTGCGCGAGCTGTTCAAGTACGGATTCATCGAGGAGGACCCCGACCGGCGCGACGGCCGCGAGCGCCGCTGGCGGGCCCGCCACCGCTACACCTCCTGGGACAACCAGGAGCTGTCCGGCACCCCCGAGGGCCGGGAGGCGGTCCGGATCATGCGCATGCGCCAGGTCGAGGTGCTCGCCCGCGTCAACCGGGACTACGACGAGCGCGAGTGGGCCCCCGAGTGGGTGCGGGCGGCCGGGCTGAGCGACGACATCGTCGAGCTGACCGCGGCCGGGCTGAGGGAGTTCAACGACCGGGCCATGGAGCTGCTGCGCGACCTCGCCGCCCGCTACTCGGGCGACCCCGACGCCCGCCAGGTCAACATCTGGATGGGCGGTTTCCCCCGCGACGATTCCCCCCGCGACGATTCCCCCAGCGACGAGGAGCAGGACCGATGACCGCTCGTTCCGCGTTACGGCGCTACATGCTCGTCAGCTTCCTGACCTGGCTGCCGCTGGGCCTGATGGCCGCCGTCATGGTGCTGCTGATGACCGACAGAGGGCTCAGCCTGACCCAGATCGGCCTGGCGGTGACCGTGTTCTCGGTCGTCACCGTCAGCCTGGAGCTGCCCACGGGCGGCCTGGCCGACGTCATCGGACGGCGGATGGTGCTGGCCGCCTCGGCGGTGTTCACCGCGGCGGCGCTCGCGCTGATGAGCGTCTCGACGACGTTCGGGATGTTCCTCGTCACCTGCGTGATCAAGGGCGTGGCCAGGGCGCTGTCCAGCGGCCCGGCCACCTCCTGGTACGTCGACACCCTGCACGAGCTCGAAGGCGAGGACGCCGACCTCAAGCCGGGCCTGGCGCGCGGCGGCGCGCTGGAGTCGGTGGCCCTGTGCGCCGGGGTGCTGGTCGGCGGCGCCGTGCCGCTGCTGGTGCCGCCTGGGACGATCACGCCGCTGGCCGTGCCGCCGCTGCTGGGGGCCGTCGCGGCCGTCGTCCTGCTGGTCGTGGTGGTGTTCGCGCTGCCCGAGCCGGCCCACGCGCGGCGGTCGCTGGGGAGCGTGCTGCGCGAGGTGCCCTCGACGGTGGTCGGCGGGATCCGGCTGGCCGCCGGGGGAGCGGTGCTGCGCCGCCTGATGCTCGCCGCCGCCGCGTCCGGCGTGCTGCTGATGACGATCGAGCTGCTGACCCCCGGCCGCCTGGCCGAGCTGGCCGGCACGTCCGAGCGCGGCAGCCTGGCCTACGCCGTCGTGGCGGCCCTGGGATACGCCGCCAGCGCCACGGGCAGCGCGATCGCGCCCCGCGTGGCGCGCGTGGCGGGCGGCTCGGCCCGCGGCGCGGCCATGGGCGCGGTGTTCTGCGCGCTGTCGGTCGGCTCGCTGGCCGCCACCGCCGGGCTGGACGGCGTGCCCGGCCTGGTGACGGCCGGGCTGGCCTACCTCGTCATGTTCGCCGGGCTGTCGGTGACCGGGCTGCTCTGCCTGGAGATGCAGCACAACGCGGTCTCCGCCGCCGAGCGCACCACGGTCACCTCGACGTCCTCGCTCTCGCTCCAGGCGGGCGGGGTGCTGGCCAACTCCACGCTCGGCGTCCTGGCCGGGCAGGCGGGCGCGTCGGCCGCCTGGTGGGTGGCCTCCGGGGTGGTGCTGGCCTCGGCGCTGCTGTTCGTCGCGATGCCGAGGCCGGGGGTCACAGGCTCCAGTCGAGTTCCGGTCCTACCGGAACGATCCTGCTCGGGTTGATGTTCGTCTGGGTCATGTAGTAGTGGCGTCTGATGTGGTCGAAGTCCGTGGTGTCGCGGAATGCGGGGATCGCGTAGAGCCGGCGGGTGTACGCCCACAACGCCGGATAGTCGGTCAGCCGCCTGATCGAGCACTTGAAGTGGCCGTGGTAGACCGTGTCGAACCTGACCAGCGTGGTGAACAGCCGCACATCGCTGTCGGTGAGCGTGCCGAAGAGGAACTCCGACTCGGCCAGGCGCACCTCCAGCAGGTCGAGCGTGGTGAACACGCGGGCGACCGCCTCCTCGTACGCCTGCTGCCCGCGGGCGAAGCCGGCCTCGTAGACCGCGTTGTTGAGACCGTGGTAGAGGCGGTCGTTCATGATGTCGATGTCCGGGCGCAGGCGTTCGGGGTACAGGTCGGGCGCGCTGCCCCACGACGTCTCCAGATCGAGGGTGATCTGCGGGAAGTCGTTGGTGACCAGGCGTTCCTCCCGGCTGTCCCAGATGCACGGCACGGTGTAGCGGCCCGTGTAGCCCGGTTCGGTCGCGTGGTAGAGCTCCGACAGGTACGGCGGGTCGCCGTCGGGGATCCGCCAGCCCTTCTCGTCGCGGATGGGGTCGACGATCGTGACGTCCAGCAGGTCCTCCAGGCGGAGCAGGGCGCGGACGATCAGCACGCGCTGTGCCCACGGGCAGGCGTAGGAGGCGTAGAGCCGGTAGCGGCCGGGCTCGGGCGGCCCGAGCCGTTCGGTGAAGCGGTTCGGCTGCCGGACGAAGCGGCCATCGTCTGAGATCTCGCGGCTCAGCTTCATGACCCCTAGTAGAACATGATTCGGGACCAGAACTATATTCGGGGCCATGGCTAAGTTCGTGGTGACTCCTTCCAGCGTGGCCCAGCGTGAGGCGTGGATGAGCGGGGCGGTTCCCGAGGTCGAGCGGGTCCGGCCGGGGCTGTGGTCGATCCCGGTGCCCATCCCGGTCAACCCGCTGCGGTACGTGCTGGTCTACGCCCTCGAACTGCCCGACGGCGTGGCCATCGTGGACGCCGGATGGAACACCGACGAGGCCTACGACGCCCTGGCCGCCGGGCTGGCCGTGGCCGGCTACGGGATCGCCGACGTCAGGGCCGTCCTGGTCACCCACCTGCACCCCGACCACTACGGCCTGGCCGGACGCGTCCGCGAGGCGTCGGGCGCCTGGATCGGGCTGCACCCGGCCGACGCGAACCTCGTGCGCGAGCGGTACGACGACGCCGCCATCGACTCGCTCGTCCAGCGGGAGCGGGCCCTGCTCCGGCGCTCCGGCGTGCCCGACCTGAGCCTGGACGAGCTGGCCGGGGCCTCCATGATGATCAGGCACATGGTCACGATGGCCCGTCCCGACCGGCTGATCGAGGACGGCGAGAAGCTCGACCTGCCCGGCTGGGACCTGCGGGCCGTCTGGACCCCCGGCCACACGCCCGGCCACCTGTGCTTCGTCTCGCCGGAGCGCAGGCTGCTGCTCTCCGGCGACCACGTGCTGGCGAAGATCACCCCGATCGTGGCCGTGCACCCCCAGTCGGGCCCCGACCCGCTGGCCGACTACCTCGGCTCGCTGGCCGCCGTCCGCGAGCTGGAGGTGGACGAGGTGCTGCCCGGCCACGAGTACCGCTTCCTGGAGCTGGCCGGACGCGTCGACCACGTGCTGGCGCACCACGACGAGCGGCTGGCCGAGATCGAACGGGTCGTCGGCGAGGACGACGGCGTGACCTGCTGGGACGTCGCCACTCGGCTGAGCTGGTCGCGCCCCTGGGAGACGATCCCGCCGTTCATGCGCCGGGCGGCCAACAACGAGACGCTGGCCCACCTGGTATGGCTGGCCGGACGGGGCAGGGTACGCCGGGAGGAGGGCGAGCCCGAGCTCTGGAGACGCGCCTGAGCCGGTCGGTTATCGTACTCCTACCAGAATGTTGTTCTCTTGCTCTGGAGGTTCGATGCTTCGGTTCGATGACAGGGTCGCGATCATCACGGGCGCCGGACACGGCCTCGGCAGGGCGCACGCGCTCCTGCTCGCCGAGCGGGGCGCCAAGGTCGTGGTCAACGACCTCGGCGGCGCGCTCGACGGCACCGGCGCCTCCACCGGCCCCGCCGCCGAGGTGGTCGAGCTCATCACCAAGAACGGCGGCCAGGCCGTCGCCAACGCCGACAACGTCGCCACCCCCGAGGGCGCCAGGGCGCTCGTGCAGACGGCCGTCGACGCGTTCGGCGGGGTCGACATCGTCGTCAACAACGCGGGCATCCTGCGGGACAAGTCGTTCGGGAAGATGACCGTCGAGGACTTCGACGGCGTGCTGGCCGTGCACGTGCGCGGGTCGTACCTGGTCAGCCAGGCCGCCTACCCGCTGATGAAGGAGGCCGGGTACGGCCGCGTCGTCAACACCTCCAGCCCGGCCGGCCTGTTCGGCAACTTCGGCCAGGCCAACTACTCCACCGCCAAGATGGGCCTGGTCGGGCTGACCAAGACGCTGGCCATCGAGGGCGCGCGCAACGGCATCAAGGCCAACGCCATCGCCCCCATCGCCTGGACCAGGATGACCGAGGCGCTGCTGCCGGCCGAGTTCGAGGCCAAGTTCACGCCCGAGCGGGTGAGCGCGCTGGTCGCCTACCTCGTGCACGACTCGTGCGAGTCGAGCGGGGAGGTGTTCACCGTCGGCGGCGGGCGGGTGGCCCGCGTGTTCGTGGCTGAGGGGCCCGGCTGGAAGGCCGACGACCTCACCCCCGAGGCGATCGCCGACAACTGGGGCTCGGTGATGGCCGAGCAGCCGTACGTGCTGACGGCCGGCGACTCGATGAAGGCCATGCTCTAGCGCCGGAGCCTGCCGGAAGCCGGTCATCGCCCGCCGGGGCGGTGGCCGGCTTCCGCGCGTTCGGGAGGGTTCCGGCGAACGTCTCATGCCAGGCTTTGTTCGATCTTCGGCATAAGTCCGCGAGGTTCGGTCGAACCAGACTCTTGATTTGCCGCATGAGTGATCTTATTGTTCCCGCATGACCCCCCAGCCGGGCTCGGCTGCCGACGTCCTGACGCTCATCAGCGCCGGATCGGCGACCACCCGATCCGATCTCGCGCGCCTCACCGGACTGGCCAGATCCACGATCTCCCAGCGGGTCGACGCGCTCATCGAGCGCGGCCTCGTCGAGGAGACCGAGAGCGGCGAGTCCACCGGCGGCCGTCCCCCGCGCCAGCTCCGCCTGCACACCGAGGAGCACGCCTTCGCCGGCGTCGACCTCGGCGCCACCCACTGCCGGGTCGCGCTCATGGACCTGACCGGCGGGCTGCTGGCCGAGTGCGAAGACCCCCTGGAGATCGGCGAGGGCCCTGACAAGGTGCTCGCCCACGTCGACCAGCGGCTCGACCGGCTGCTCGGCGAGGCCGGACGGCCCCGCGCCGCGCTGCGCGCCATGGGCATCGGCGTGCCCGGCCCGGTGGAGTTCGCCACCGGCCGCCCCAACAACCCGCCGATCATGCCCGGCTGGAACGACTACCCCGTCCCCGAGTACTTCGACGGCATCCAGGTGCTGGTCGACAACGACGTCAACGTCATGGCGCTCGGCGAGCACCGCAACGCCTTCGCCGGCACCAGCCACCTGCTGTTCGTCAAGGTCGGCACCGGCATCGGCTGCGGCATCGTGGCCGACGGCAAGCTCCACAGAGGAGCCCAGGGCTCGGCCGGCGACATCGGGCACATCCGCGTCAGCGGCCACGACGACGCCGGCTGCCGCTGCGGCAACAGCGCCTGCCTGGAGGCCGTGGCCGGCGGCGCCGCCATCGCCCGCCGGCTCGCCGAGCTGGGGCTGGCCGCCGAGACCGGCGCCGACGTCGTCGCGCTCGTCCAGGCGGGCAACACCCAGGCGCTGCGGCTGGTCAGGGAGGCCGGCCGGCTCATCGGCGAGGTGCTGGCCGGCCTGGTCAACTTCTTCAACCCCGAGGTCATCGTCATCGGCGGCGCGCTGTCCCGCGTCCACGAGCACCTCCTGGCCGGCGTCAGGGAGACCATCTACCGCCGGTCGCTGCCGCTGGCCACCCACCACCTGTCCATCACCCCGAGCCGCACCGGGATCAACGCCGCCGCTCTCGGGGCGGGCCTGCTCGCCATCGAGCACTACCTGTCACCGGACAACATCAACCGCATCGTCAACGCCTGAAGGGGACCCCCGATGCTGGTCATGAAGGGCATCGTCAAGCAGTTCCCCGGCGTGCGCGCGCTCGACGGGGTCGATCTCGACGTACGGGCGGGCGAGGTCCACTGCCTGCTCGGCCAGAACGGCGCGGGCAAATCCACCCTGATCAAGGTGCTGGCCGGCGTCCACCAGCCCGACGAGGGCACGATCGTCTTCAACGACGCGCCCGTCCGGCCCACCAGCCCCAACGACGCCATCCGGCTCGGCTTCGCCACCATCTACCAGGAACTCGACCTGGTCGACGGCCTCAGCGTCGCCGAGAACATCTTCCTCGGCCACGAGCACGCCCGCTTCGGGTTCGTCAACCGCCAGGCCGGCCGCCGGGCCGCCCGCGAGGTGCTGGAACGCCTCGGCCACGGCGAGATCCGCCCCTCCACCGAGGTCGGACGGCTCTCACCGGCCGCCAAACAGGTCGTCTCGATGGCCCGCGCCCTCTCCCACGACGCCCGCCTGATCATCATGGACGAGCCGTCGGCCGCCCTGGCCCACGACGAGGTCGCCAACCTGTTCCGCATCATCCGCGAGCTCACCGCCCAGGGCGTGGCCGTCGTCTACATCTCCCACCGGCTGGAGGAGATCCGCGAGATCGGCGACCGCGTCACCGTGCTCAAGGACGGGCGCACCGTCGCCGTCGGCCTGCCCGCCCGCGACACGCCCACCGCCCGCATCGTCTCCCTCATGACCGGCCGCAACGTCGAGTACGTCTTCCCGCCCCGCCCCACCCGGCCGCCCGGCGAGGAGGTGCTGCGCGTGGAGAACCTGACCGCGCCCGGCGTCTTCGCCGACGTCTCCTTCTCCGTGCGCGCCGGGGAGATCGTCGGACTGGCCGGGCTCGTCGGCAGCGGACGCTCCGAGATCCTGGAGGCCGTCTACGGAGCCCGGCCCGCCTCCGGCCGCGTCACGCTCGCCGGCCGCCCGGCCCGCCGCCGCGTGACCGGCGCCGTCCGGCAGGGCATGGGCCTGGCCCCCGAGGAACGCAAGGCCCAGGCCTTGCTGCTCGACCAGAGCGTCACCGCCAACATCACGCTCGGCACCCTGCCGCAGTTCGCCAGGTTCGGCTGGATCGACCGCGGCCGCGAACGGGCCGAGGCCGCCCGCCTGGCCCAGCTCCTCGACATCCGCCCGCCCGACCCCGAACGCCCGATCAGGACCCTGTCGGGCGGCAACCAGCAGAAGGCCGTGCTCGCCCGCTGGCTGCTCGGCGGACGCAGACTGCTGCTGCTCGACGAGCCCACCCGCGGCGTCGACGTCGGCGCCCGCGCCGAGTTGTACGCCGTCATCCGCGACCTGGCCGACCAGGGCATCGGCGTGCTGCTGGTCTCCAGCGAGGTGCCCGAGGTGCTGGGGCTGGCCGACCGGGTGCTCGTGCTGCGCGAGGGCGCCGTCATCCACGAGGGCGAGGCGGCCGGCCTGGACGAGCACCGCGTACTGGACATGATCATGGATGGGAGGGCCGCGTGATGAGCGAGCCCATAGAGGCGCCCGAACGACCCGCCGCCGGGGTCGCCCGGCCGAGACCGTCCCTGCTGAACGGGGTCGCCGAGATCCGCCACCTCGGCCTGCTGGGCGCGCTGGCGCTGCTCGTGGTCGTCGGCCTGGTCACCCGGTTCGACAACTTCGCCACCACCTCCAACCTGGTCAGCATCCTGGCCCTGGCCGCCACGATCGGCGTGATCACCGTCGGGGCCACCTTCGTGATCATCGGCGGCGGCATCGACCTGTCCGTCGGCGCCGTCATGGCCCTCGCCTCGGTCTGGGCGACCACGCTGGCCACCCAGTCGTACGGGCCGGTGGTGATGGCCGTCTGCGCGATCCTCGTCGGCACCGGGGCCGGGCTGGTCAACGGGCTGCTGATCGCCTACGGGCGGATGGTGCCGTTCATCGCCACCCTGGCCATGCTGGTGGCCGCCCGCGGCCTGGCCCAGCGCATGTCCGACAGGAAGACGCAGCTCATCCAGGTCGAGGGCATCGTGCAGCTGTCCACCACGCGGCTGCTCGGCATCCCGCTGCTGGTCTACGTGTTCGCCCTGGTCGTGGTGCTGGGGTGGATCGTCCTGAACCGCACCACGTTCGGCCGCCGCACGTACGCGGTCGGGGGCAACCCCGAGGCGGCCAGGCTGGCCGGCATCGACGTACGCAGGCACACGATGCTCCTGTACGCCCTGTCCGGCTTCTGCTGCGGCGTCGCCGCGATCCTCATCATGGCCCGTACGACGACAGGCTCGTCCACCCACGGCGACCTGTACGAGCTCGACGCCATCGCCGCCGTCATCATCGGCGGCACCCTGCTCACCGGAGGCCGGGGCACGATCATCGGCTCGATCCTGGGCCTGCTGATCTTCACCCTCATCACGAACCTGTTCATCCTCAACGGGCTCAACACCAGCGACCAGCTGATCGCCAAGGGCCTGATCATCGTCGTCGCCGTCCTTCTCCAGCGGCGGAACCTGAAAGCGAGAGCATCATGAGTGAGAACGTCGCGCGCAGGGGATTCCTCGTCGGCGGGGCTGTGCTGTTAGCGGCGGGTTGCACCAGCAACGAGCCGGCGGCCGCTCCCTCGTCGGCGGCGCCCGCGCCCGCCCCCGCCGCGAGCGGCAACGACGAACCCGGCCAGAAGGTGACGATCGGCTTCTCCGCGCCGGCCGCCGACCACGGCTGGATCGCGGCCATCGCCAAGAACGCCGAGAGCGCGGCCAAGCAGTACGGCGACGTCGACTTCAAGGCCGTCGAGCCGACCAACGACATCAACCAGCAGATCTCCGCCGTCGAGTCGCTGATCGCGGCCAAGGTGAACGCCCTGGTCATCCTGCCGAACGACGGCCAGCAGCTGAACCAGGTCGCGCTGCAGGCGACGCAGGCGGGCATCCCGGTCATCAACCTCGACCGGGTGTTCCCCGACAAGCTGGCCTACCGGACGTGGATCGGCGGCGACAACTACGGCATGGGCGTCGCGGCCGGGCACTACATCGGCAAGCAGCTCAAGGACAAGGGCGTCGCGAACCCGGTGATCGTCGAGATCCAGGGCATCGCCACGCTGCCGCTGACCCAGGACCGCAGCAAGGGCTTCGCCGACGCGCTGAAGACGTACGGGTTCAGCGTCACGGCCAAGCAGGACGCCAAGTTCACCGTCGAGACCGGCAACCAGGTGGCGACCTCGCTGCTGCAGGCGCACAAGAAGATCGACGCCCTGTGGAACCACGACGACGACCAGGGCGTCGGCGTGCTGGCCGCCATCAAGGAGGCCAACCGCGACGAGTTCGTCATGGTGGGCGGCGCGGGCTCGCTGAACGCCATGAAGGAGATCCAGGCCGGCACGTCGGTGCTCAAGGCCACCGTCACCTACAGCCCGACGATGGCCTCCTCGGCGATCAGGCTCGCCAGGTTGATCGCGCAGGGCAAGGGCATGAGTGACCTCGTGGAGAATCAGGTTCCCCAGTCGATCACCCTCGCGTCGGAGACGATCACCAAGGAGAACGTCGACAAGTATCTGGCGCTCGGATTCGAATCCTGATCGGGGGTTGCATGTCAGACAAGACCACCATCGGCGTGGGCATGATCGGCTACGCGTTCATGGGCCGCGTCCACTCCCAGGCCTGGCGGAGCGTCGGCGCGTTCTTCGACCTGCCGCTCGCGCCGCGCATGGCGGTGCTGGCGGGCCGGTCGAAGGAGCAGACCGCCGCCGCGGCCGCCCGGCTCGGCTGGGCCGACGTCGAGACGGACTGGCGGGAGCTGGTCCGGCGGGACGACGTGCAGATCGTCGACATCTGCACGCCGGGCGACTCGCACGCCGAGATCGCGATCGCCGCGTTGCGCGCCGGCAAGCACGTGATCTGTGAGAAACCGCTGGCCAACACCGTCGCCGAGGCCGAGGCCATGGTCGCGGCGGCGGCCGCGGCGCCGGGCAGGAGCATGGTGGCCTTCAACTACCGGCGGGTCCCGGCGGTCGCCCTGGCCCGCCGGTACGTCGAGGAGGGCAGGCTCGGCGAGATCCGGCACGTACGCGCCCAGTACCTCCAGGACTGGATCGTGGACCCGGAGTTCCCGCTGGTGTGGCGGTTGCAGAAGGACAAGGCGGGCGCGGGGGCGCTCGGCGACATCGGCTCGCACATCGTGGACGCCG
The DNA here is from genome assembly GCF_044459705.1 of Nonomuraea sp. NPDC050227. Lineage (NCBI taxonomy): Bacteria > Bacillati > Actinomycetota > Actinomycetes > Streptosporangiales > Streptosporangiaceae > Nonomuraea > Nonomuraea sp. NPDC050227. Next base: position 79,868 of record NZ_JBITJF010000014.1, read on the forward strand.
CCGAGTTCGTCACCGGCCAGCGCGTGGCGGGCGTGTCGGGGCTGACGGAGACGTTCGTCAAGGAGCGTCCGCTGGCGGGGGAGTCGGCGGGGCTGGGCGGGTCCCGCACGGAGGAGCGGGGGACGGTCACCGTCGACGACGCCGCGCTGTTCATCGGCCGGATGTCGGGCGGCGCGCTGGCCTCCTTCGAGGCCACCAGGTTCGCGACCGGGCGCAAGAACGCGATGCGCATCGAGGTCAACGGGCAGCTCGGCAGCCTGGCGTTCGACTTCGAGTCCATGAACGAGCTGTGGTTCAGCGAGGGCGGGGGCGGGTTCGAGCGGATCCTGGTGACCGAGCCCGACCATCCCTACGTGGGGGCGTGGTGGCCGCCGGGGCACGGGCTCGGCTACGAGCACACCTTCACCCACGAGATCAAGGACTTCCTGGAGGCCGTCGCGACCGGCACCGACCCTTCGCCGTCGTTCGCCGACGGGCTGCGGGTGCAGCGCGTGCTGGCGGCGGTGGAGGCGAGCGCGGCCGACGGCGGCCGGTACACCCCTGTGGAGGACTGATGAGACCAGTAACGCTGTTCACCGGGCAGTGGGCGGACCTGCCGTTCGAGGAGGTGTGCAGGCTGGCGGCCGAATGGGGCTACGACGGCCTGGAGATCGCCTGCTCGGGCGACCACTTCGACGTGGCGCAGGCGGTGGCGGACCCGTCGTACGTGGAGCAGAAGCGCGCCCAGCTCGACAAGCACGGCCTGAAGGTGTGGACGATCTCCAACCACCTCGTCGGCCAGGCCGTCTGCGACCATCCGATCGACGAGCGGCACAAGGCGATCCTGCCGGCGCGCATCTGGGGCTCGGGCGACCCGGAGTCGGTGCGGCGGGCCGCGGCCGAGGACATGAAGGACACCGCGCGGGCGGCGGCGGCGCTCGGCGTGGACACGGTGGTGGGGTTCACCGGGTCGTCGATCTGGCACACCGTGGCCATGTTCCCGCCGGTGCCGGCGTCGATGGTGGAGGCCGGCTACCAGGACTTCGCCGACCGCTGGAACCCGATCCTCGACGTGTTCGACGAGGTCGGGGTGCGCTTCGCGCACGAGATCCACCCGAGCGAGATCGCCTACGACTACTACACGACGCAGCGGACGCTGGAGGCGATCGGGCATCGTCCGGCGTTCGGGCTGAACTGGGACCCGTCGCACATGGTGTGGCAGGACCTCGACCCGGTGGCGTTCATCCTCGACTTCAAGGACCGGATCTACCACGTCGACTGCAAGGACACCCGGGTCCGGATCGGCGACGGACGCAAGGGGCGGCTGTCGTCGCACCTGCCGTGGGCGGACATGCGGCGGGGATGGGACTTCGTCTCCACCGGGCGCGGTGACGTGCCCTGGGAGGACTGCTTCCGGGCGCTCAACTCGATCGGGTACGACGGGCCGATCTCGATCGAGTGGGAGGACGCGGGGATGGACCGGCTGGACGGCGCCCGCGAGGCGCTGGGGTACATCCGGCGGCTGAACTCCATCACGCCGCCCGCCACGGCCTTCGACGCGGCCTTCTCCACCACGTAGGACCACGTAGGACCACGTAGGGCCTGCTGGTCACGGGCCGGGCGACCGCGCGTCCGGCCCGTGCCGGACGTCCGGGGCGGGCCGGCGGGCGGTCATCAGCCCGACGATCATGATCAACCCGCAGACGAGGAACGGCCAGCCGTAGGGCCGTCGTGGCGCCCAGCCGTCGAAGGTGGTCGCCACCCCCACCAGCGTGACGGCCGCCGCCGCGAGCCATCCGAGTGCCCGCCCGGCCACGCGGGCGCGCAGCCACGCCAGCAGGATCGCCAGGACGATCCCCGGCCAGGCCATGAGGACGAAGTCCCAGAGGTGGGCGGGCCCCGGCGCGTGGGCGCGGAGCGCGCCGTTCAGCGGGCCGGCGGCGAGGTAGAGCGGGAAGGCCATGACGGCCATGGCCAGGTCGCCGTACAGGCCGTCGCCCAGGCGGCCGTCCTGGGTCAGCCAGGTCAGCGTCAGCACCGCGGCGGCGTACGCGAACGCCGCCGACAGTTTCTGGACCCTGGCGATGGCTGCGATCATCGGACGCCTTCCCCTGCCACGTCACCGCTCCGGCGGTCCCACGGTAGAGCGCCCGGCGGGCCGTGGCCGGGCCCATGGGAAACCCTTGCCGGAACCGGTCAGGACCCTGGCGGAGCGGGTGACGGGCCGTCACCGTCCTTGGCGCACGCCGGCGCGTCCGCCGCCGCGCCGCCGGGGTCCTGCGGGACGCCCAGCTCGACGCAGCAGTGACCCGGCCGCGGGATCAGGGTGGCCTGGACGGCCGGGGCGCCGAGGCCGTCGAGGAACCCGGCCAGGAACGCGTGGTTGATGCCGCAGACCAGCTCGGGGGCCTTGGCGGCCAGGGGATGGAAGGGGCAGTTGCGCAGCCGGACCAGGGTCGGCGTGTCGCGGCTGGGCTCGAAACCGTGACGTTCCAGGACCTGCTGGGCGCAGGTCAGCGCGCGCTCGGGGCCGAGCCGGGCGCCGCGCAGCCCGGCGCTCTCGCCGGGCGTCTCGGCCAGCACGGCGTCGAGCAGGATGTCGGCGAGCAGGACGGGTTCGCGCGGGGGGATGCTGACCTGGACGTCGAGGTCGGAGGGTTCGTACACCTTGGGGGCGCGGCCGACGCGGCGCAGCCCGCCCGGCTGTTCGTAGCGGGTGGCGAGCAGCCCGGCGTCCACCAGTTTGTCCAGGTGGAAGGCGGCGAGCTTGCGGGAGATCCCGACGCTCTGGGCCGCCTCGTCGCGGGTGACGGCCCGCCCGGCGCGGTTCAACCTGGCGGTCACCGCCGGGTACGCGGCCGGGTTCGCCTGGCGGCTGGGCGACGGGCCGCCGGGGGCCGTGCCGGTGGGGCAGATCGTGCTGTCGGCGGTGTGCCTGGCCGTGCTCGCGGTGTCGGGCTACCTGGGCGGCAAGCTCGCCTTCCGCTACGGCGTCCGGGTCGCCGGCGAGGACACCCAGGCCGAGGGGTTCACCACCGGCCCGCCACGGTGAGGCGCCGCCTTCGGACACCCGCCATCTGACATACGAACGGCTCATCCTGGAAAGAAGGAAGATCGTGGAGATCGCGGCACTGATCACCTGGCTCGTCACCGCCGTCGGCGGCTTCTACATGCTCGGCACCTGGATCGCCCGCGGCGGCGTGGCCCAGCAGAAGGCCGGCGAGTCCCGGCTGCCCGCGCCGGTGCTCTTCGGGCACTTCCTGCTCGCCGCGGCGGGCCTGGTCGTGTGGATCATCCACCTGTCCGCCGACGCCCATGGACTGGCCTGGCTCGCGTTCGGGCTGCTCGTGCCGGTCGCGCTGCTCGGGTTCGTCATGCTGGCGCGGTGGATCCCGGTCCATCGGGCGCGCGTCGCCCGGCTCGGCTCCGGCGCGGCGGCGGCCGGCTCGCCGGTTCCGGCCGAACGGCACTTCCCCGTCGCGGTGGTGGCGGGTCATGGGCTGTTCGCGGTCGTGACCGTCGTCCTGGTGCTGCTCACCGCGCTCGGCGTGGGCGGGAGCTGACGTGCGCCGCGATCACCACGCCCTTCGCCCAGGAACAGGACAGAAAGAGGAGATCCGACCATGCCTGCACCCGCGACCATCGTGATCGCCGGCGGCGGCCTCGCCGCCGCCAAGGCCGCAGAGGCCCTGCGCGGCGAGGGCTTCGACGGCCGGCTCGTGCTGGTCGGCAGGGAGACGCACCTGCCGTACGAGCGGCCGCCGCTGTCCAAGGACTACCTCCAGGGCGCCGGCGAACGCGACAAGATCTTCGTCCACGACCGTTCCTGGTACGACGAGCACGACGTCGAGCTGCGGCTGGGCGTCGAGGTCACCGGCATCGACCCGGCCGGCCACCGGGTCACCCTGAGCGACGGCGAGCAGCTCGGCTACGACCGGCTGCTGCTGGCCACCGGCTCCCGGCCGCGCCGCCCGGACCTCCCCGGGGCCGACCGGCCCGAGGTGCTGTACCTGCGTACCGTCGACGACAGCGAACGCCTGCGCGCCACCCTGGCCGGCGCCGGCCGCGTCGCGATCCTCGGGGCCGGCTGGATCGGCCTGGAGGTGGCCGCCGCCGCCCGCGCCGCGGGGGCCGAGGTCACCGTGATCGAGACGGCGTCCGCGCCGCTGCTGCGCGTGCTGGGGCCGCACGTCGCCCAGGTGTTCACCGCGCTGCACCGCGAGCACGGCGTGAACTTCCTCTTCGACGCCCGTCCCGCCGAGATCACCGGCTCCGGGGTCCTGCTCGCCGACGGCGCCCACGTCGAGGCGGACGTCGTCGTGGCCGGCGTCGGCGCCGAACCGGACACCGACCTCGCGCGGGCCGCCGGGCTGACCGTCGAGGACGGCGTCAAGGTGGGGGCCGACCTGCGCACGTCCGACCCCGACATCTTCGCGGCCGGCGACATCGCCAACGCCTACCATCCGCTGCTGGGCCGCCACGTCCGGGTCGAGCACTGGGCGAACGCGCTCAACCAGCCCGCCACCGCCGCTCGCGCGATGCTCGGGCGGCCCGGCGACTACGACAACCTGCCTTATTTCTTTACCGACCAGTACGACCTGGGCATGGAGTACGTCGGCCACGTCCCGCCCGGCCGCACGCCCGACGTCGTGGTCCGCGGCGACCTGGACGCCCGCGAGTTCATCGCCTTCTGGCTGGACGAGCAGGACAGGGTGCTGGCCGCGATGAACGTCAACATCTGGGACGTCACCGACCACACCCAGGCGCTCATCCGGTCCCGCAAGCCCGTGGACCGGGCCGCGCTCGCCGACCCCGGCACCCCTCTCGACCAGCTCCTGCCCTCCTGACGCCGGATGCGGCACGGGACGGTCCGTCCCGTGCCGCACCGGAGGAGGGTCAGCGCACGACGCGGCAGACCAGGGCGTCGGAGGTGCCGCGCAGCGCGGACATCACCACGTCCGTGGTGAGGAACTTGCAGGCCAGGTACGGGTCGCCGGAGCCCGCGTACGTCATCGGACCGGGGCCGCCGGTGTAGCAGCGCAGGCCGCCGGACTCGTAGAAGCCGATCCACGAGGACGAGCTGACCTTGGCGTGACAGTAGTCGCCGATCGAGACCGGCCCGAAGGTCACGTCCACGACGGCCGCCTGGGCGGGCGCGGCGAGGGCGAGCAGGCCGGCGGCGGCGAGGGAGAGCAGGGCGAGGCCGCGACGAAGCATGGATACTCCTTGGGGGGTGGTGGGCACTCAACCCGGAGTATCCGTTAGGAAACTTTCCTTAGCAATGCCTTGGCGGCGGGTGTGCGACCGGTCCGGCCGATCGCGGCCCGACGTGCCCGGGGCCGGAGAGCGGAAGCCCGTTCTCCGGCCCCGGGCCGGGGTCAGTCCATGATGACGATCTGGCGGAGCACCTCGCCGCCGCGCAGGGCCGCGACGGCGTCGTTCAGGTCGCCGAGCCGGATGCGGGCGCTGATCAGCGATTCCAGGTCGAGCTGTCCGGCCTTGTGGAGCTTGGCGAAGTAGGGGAAGTCATGCCGCACGTCGGCCTCGCCGTACAGGCTGGACAGCAGTCTCTTGCCCTCGAACAGCAGGCTGAAGGCGGAGATGGAGACCATGTCGTCCACCGCGCCGGCGCCCACCACGATGACGTCGCCGCCCGCCCGGGTGAGCTGCCAGGCGCTCTGGATGGTCGCCGACTTGCCGACGACCTCGAAGCCGTAGTCGAAGCCGCTGCCGCCGGTCAGCTCGTTCAGGGCCTCGGGGACCTGCTCGGGCGTGATCGCGTGCGTCGCGCCGACCTTCTTGGCCAGGGCGTGCTTGGACTCCAGCGGGTCGACGGCGAGGATCGTCCTGGCGCCGGAGACGCGGGCGCCCTGGATGACCGACAGGCCCACGCCGCCGCAGCCGATCACCACGACCGTGGAGCCGGGACGCACCTTGGCGGTGTTGATCGCGGCGCCCACGCCGGTCGTGATGCCGCAGCCGATCAGCGCCGCCGCCTCCCACGACACGTCGTCGTCGATCTTGATCGCGCCCTGCCAGGGCACGATGACCTCCTCGGCCCAGGTGCCGCAGCCCGCCATGCCGAACGCCGTCGCGTTGTCGCCGCCGAAGCGGAAGTTGCCCTTGCTGAAGGACTCGATGACGTACTTCATGCACATGTACGGCTGCCCGCCCACGCACAGGTCGCAGGACTGGCAGGCCGGCCGCCAGCTGATCACGACGTGGTCGCCCGGCGCGACCGAGGTGACGTGCTCGCCCACCTCGACCACCTCGCCCGCGCCCTCGTGGCCCGGGATCAGCGGCACCGGCTGCGGAAGCACGCCGGACATGGCCGACAGGTCCGAGTGGCACACGCCCGTGGCTCTGATCCGTACGCGGACATCGGTCGGCCCGACGGGGGCCAGGGTGATGTCGTCGCGGATGTCCAGCTTGTCGTTGCCTACGGCGTGCAGGATCGCGGCGCGCATGGGGTTTCTCCTCCGGCTACGGCTAGTCCTCTAGCGACAGGGCGGCTTTCGGGCAGGACCTGACCGCGCTGCGGACGCGGTCCTGCATCTCGGGGGGTGGTTCGGGGAGCAGGATGTGCAGCTGGTCGTCGTCGTCCACCTCGAAGACCTCGGGGGCGAGCCCCATGCACACGGCGTTGGCCTCGCAGACCAGTTCATCGACCTTGACCTTCATGTGAGCCTCCTGTGATCCCATGAGACCACTTTGGTGCGCTCGACGACGTAGGCGATGCGTTTTCCGCCGGTCTGCTCGACGTAGGGGGTGAGCAGGTCGTCCGGCACGCCCGGCGTCATCCTGCGCGCGATCATCATGCCGATGGCGAGCACCCGGTCCCGGTCGTCCACCTGCTCGGCCACGCCGTACACCAGGACGCCGCGGAGCTGGTCGTAGTCGTCGCCCGCCTCGACCAGGCAGCTCACCCGCGGGTCGCGGGCCAGGTTGCGGGCCTTCTGCGCCTTGCCGTACGTCCAGAAGGCGATGCGGCCCTCGTCCAGCCCGTAGAACATGGTCACCAGGTGCGGTGTCCCGTCGGGATTGATGGTCGCGAGCTGGACCTTGCGCGAACCCTCCAGGAACGCCGTGACCTCGTCGTCGGACATCGCGATGCGAGCGCGCTGATTCACGTGCCAAGTAGAACAGGTTCCAAAGAAGCACGGCAAGAGGTCCCTGGAATGTTGTTCGGTTCGGCTAGGGTGCATGCCTATGACGATGCCGCCGGAGCTGCTGCAGGCAGCGGAGCACGCCAAGGGATTCATGCCGCCGAAGGAGGGTCTGGCCCTGTTCGAGGCGGCCTGCCGGTACGGCGGCCTGGGGCCGCTCTGCGAGATCGGCACCTACTGCGGCAAGTCGGCGATCTACCTCGGCGCGGCGGCCCGGCACACCGGCTCGGTGGTCGTCACCGTCGACCACCACCGGGGCTCGGAGGAGATCCAGCCCGGCTGGGCCCACCACGACCCGGCCCTGATGGACCCGCGCTTCGGGCGGATGGACTCCCTGCCCTTCTTCCGCGCCGCCATCGCCGCCGCCGGGCTGGAGGAGGAGGTGATCGCCGTCGTCGGGCGGTCCGACCGGGTGGCCGCGTTGTGGAACACGCCGCTCGGCCTGCTCTTCATCGACGGCGGCCACTCCGAGGAGCCGGTGACCCGCGACTACGAGGGCTGGGCGCCGCACGTCATGGAGGGCGGCGCGCTGGTCTTCCACGACATCTATCCCGACCCGGCCGACGGCGGGCAGGCCCCCTACCGGGTCTACCTGCGGGCCCTTGAGTCGGGCGCCTTCCGCGAGGTGTCGGCCGAGGGCTCGCTGCGCGTGCTCGAACGCGTCGGGCGGGGCGTCTAGCGCCGGTGGCGGCGGTTCCACGACCGGCGGGTGTGGGCCTGCCAGTGCTGGAAGTCCTCGTGGGTGTGGGCGTCGTGGCCGAGGGCCAGCAGCGCCTGGTCGGTCCAGGCGGCCGCCTCGTCGGGCGCGGCGTCGGCCAGGATCGGCACGGCCAGCCGCGCGTGGTCCGGCAGCGCCCCCGACCGCAGCCGCGCCGTGACCGCGAAGGCGCAGCCCTGGGCCAGGTGGGCGCGGAAGCCGTCGGCGCCGGCGTGCTCGGTCAGCCACCACAGCTCGTCGCTGTCGGCGCCGCCCGTGTACGTGGCCGCGAACCCCACGCCGCTCCACAGGTCGGCCCGCCGGCTCGCCGGAAAGCCCGCGATGCGCGCGCCGACGTCGTCCGGCGAGGCGCAGTCGTGGTACCACAGCAGCCGGCCGAGGCCCTGGTCGAAGACCGCGCAGTGGGCGCGGGTGAGCAGGTCGGGCATGCTCCTGCGGCCCACCATGCGGTCCGCGCGCGACAGGCTCCACTGGAAGCCGAACCCGTCCACGGCCAGCCAGCGCATCAGCGGGTGCGCCCGCCGCGCGCCCCAGACCGGACGCAGCCGCAGCAGCGCGTAGCCGCGTCCGGCGCCGACGTACGCGGCGTGGCGGTGATGCTGGGCGGGGCCGGCCAGTAGCTCGTGAAGGCGCCGGCCCCGGGTCAAAGTGAGCAGGTCGAGCACGGTGCAGGCGGCCGCCGCGCCCTCGTGGCCGAACGGCCGCTGCTCGGGTGAGAGGTCTTCGATCTTCTCGACTTCCCGCGACATGACCGCGTTGAAGCCGAACACGTACGACTGCTCGGAATCCGTGAAGACCGTCCGGGGAGCGCCGGGGCGCAGCCGGAACCTGCGCCGGCCCAGATCGGACTCCGAAGGATCCTTGGTCAGAAACCTCCGCAGCCCCCTCGCCGGGGACAGTGTCGGCTCGATCCTGACCTGGTCCAAGAACGCTGTTGTGCCCGTGTCGCCCACGCTTCCCCCGAAGACGCCTCCTACGGCCAGACACGAAGCTAGTAACCCCATTGCGCCGTTCACCGGCGGCGCACCGGATGTCCCCGGCAAAGAACCCGCAAAAGCCCTTGCGCCGACGATGCGCGGGATCAGCCGGGAGGCGCCGACCTGAACGACTGACGCTCCACGCACCCGCACGCCTCCGGATCCGACACCGACGTGCCCGCGATGTCGCGGAACAGCCCGGAACCGGGGGACAGGCGCTGCAGCGCGTCCGCGGCGAGGATGGCCGCGGCCGCGGTGTAGCCGGAGCGCTCGTGCGGGAAGTGCTTGCGGTTGACGAACTGCCAGCCGGTCCAGTACGAGCCGTCCTCGTGGCGCAGGTGCTGCACGTCGGCGAAGAGCGCGGCGGCCCGCGTACGGTCGCCCATGGCGTCCAGGGCCAGCACCAGCTCGCACGTCTCGGCCCCGGTCACCCACGGCTGGTCGGACACGCACCGGATGCCGAGCCCCGGCACCACGAACGTGGACCACTCGCGCTCCAGCAGCTCGACCGCCTGCCGCCCGCGCACCGCGCCGCCCAGCACCGGGTAGTACCAGTCCATCGAGAACCGGCTCTTGTCGGCGAACGCCTCCGGGTGCGCCGACAACACGTGGGCCAGCCGGTCGGCGGCCAGCTCCCAGTGCGGCTGCGGGTCGCCCAGATGGTCGGCGAGCAGCACGCCGCAGCGCAGGCCCTGGTGGATCGAGGAGCACCCGGTCAGCAGCGCGTACGCCGCCGCCCGGCCGTGGGCGTCCCGCTCCCAGACGATCTCGCCCCGCTCGGTCTGCAGGCCCACCACGTAGTCGAGCGCGGCCTTGACCATGGGCCAGTGGCGCTCGGCGTGCTCGCGGTCGCCGGTGACGAGAAGGTGGTGCCAGACGCCGGCGGCGACGTAGGCGGCGTGGTTGGACTCGCCGCCCGCCTCGGTGGCCACGCCGTCCAGCAGCTTCATCGGCCAGGAGCCGTCGGGGCGCTGGTGGCGGGCCAGCCACTCCCAGCCGCGCCGCACCGGCTCGGTCAGCCCGGCCACGGACATGCCCATCAGGCACTCGACGTGGTTCCACGCGTCCACGTGCCCCTCGGGCCAGGGCACGCCGCCGTCGTCCTGCTGGATGGCCGCGATGCTGAGGGCCGTGCGGACGACCTCCTCGCGGGAGATCATGGCTTCTTGACGTAGAGGACCACGCTCTTGCCGATGAGCGGGTTGAGCAGCGCCTCGGCGATCCTGGTGGCGGCCGGGCGCTTCATGATGTCCCACACCAGCAGCTCGTGGTACGCCTTGGCGACCGGGTGGTCGTCGTTGTTGACGCCCACCGCGCACTTGATCCACCAGTACGGCGCGTGCAGGCCGTGGGCGTGGTGGTGCGGGCCGATCTCGAAGCCGACGGACTTGAGCTTGGCCGACAGCTCGGCCAGCGTGTAGATCCGCACGTGGCCGCCGGGGGCGGTGTGGTAGTCCTCGTCCAGGGCCCAGCAGATGCGCTCGGGCAGGAAGCTCGGCACGGTGATCGCCGCGGTGCCGCCCGGCTTGAGCACGCGGAAGATCTCCCGCATGGCGGTCATGTCGTCGGGGATGTGCTCCAGCACCTCGGCCGCGATGACCCGGTCGAAGCCGCCGTCCTCGAACGGCATGTCCAGCGCCGTGCCCTGGACGGTCTCGCCGGTCGCGCCCAGCGGCACCTCGCCCGCCTTGTCCATCGCCACGAACATGGCCGCCACGTTGTCCAGCTCGGCCTGGTCCATGTCGAAGGCGACGACGTCGGCGCCCTGGCGCAGCACCTCGAAGGCGTGCCTGCCGCCGCCGCAGCCCAGGTCGAGCACGCGCACGCCGGGGCCCACGGGGAGCCGGTCGAAGTCCACGGTCAGCACTTTGTCGCTTCTCCTTGATCAGCTCTTGGGGGCTTTTCGTTCGGGGGTCAGCGGCGGGCCTTGTGCGCCGCCATCGCCTCGCGGTACGCCTCGACCGTCCGCTTGGCGACGACGTGCCAGGTGTAGCGCTCCATGACCCGGTCGTAGCCGGCCTTGCCCACCCGCTCGCGCTCCTCGGGGGAGTCGTGCAGGCGGCGCAGCACGGCCGCCAGCTCCTCGGCGTCGCCCGGCGGGACCTGGACGGCCGCGTCGCCCACGACCTCGGGCAGCGCGCCCGTACGGCTGGCCACCAGGGGCGTGCCGCAGGCCATGTGCTCGACGGCGGGCAGCGAGAAGCCCTCGTACAGCGAGGGGACCACGGAGATCTCCGAGGTGGCGATCAGCTCGCCCAGCTCGTCGTCGGAGATGCCGTGCACGAAGCGCACCCGGTCCTGCAGCGACAGCTCCCGGACCAGCCGCTCGGTCGGGCCGCCGGGGGTGGGCTTGCTGACCACGGTCAGGTTCACGTCGCGTTCGGTGGCGAGTTTGGCGACCGCGCGCAGCAGCGTGGCCACGCCCTTCATCGGCGAGTCCGCGCTGGCCACCGCGACGATCGAGCCCTTGCGGCGGGGCTTGTCCGGGCGCGGGTGGAAGTAGCGGGTGTCCACGCCGAGCGGGATCAGCCGCATGTTGGCCTGCGGGACGTTGAAGTCCCGGTGGATGTCGGCCAGCGACGACTCGCTGACGGTGAGGATCGGGCTCAGCCTGGGGGCGACGCGCGACTGCATCTTCACGAACCCGTACCAGCGGCGCATGGTGAGCTTCTTGTAGCCCGTGGCGGCCTCCAGCTCGATCCGCCGGTCGACGCTGATCGGGTGGTGGATCGTCCCGACCACGGGGAACAGCTTCTGGATGCCGAGCAGGCCGTAGCCGAGGGTCTGGTTGTCCTGGACGACGTCGAAGTCGCCGACGCGCTTCTTCAGCTCGCGGTAGGCGCGCAGGGTGAAGGTGAGCGGCTCGGGGAAGCCGGCCGTCCACATGGTGCCGACCTCCAGGAGGTCGATCCAGTCGCGGTACTCGGCCAGCTTCGGGGTCCTGAACGGGTCCTCGTCCCGGTAGAGGTCGAGGCTGGGCACCTCGCGCAGGACGACGCCCTCGTCCAGCTCGGGGTAGGGCGGTCCGGAGAACACCTCGACGTGGTGGCCGAGCGCGACCAGCTCACGGCTCAGGTGCCGGAGATAGACGCCCTGCCCGCCGCAGGTGGGCTTGCTGCGATAGGACAGCAGCGCGATCCGCAGCGCCTCGCTCACGGACACCCCTTTCTCCGCCGGTAGGCCCATGTTTTCTGCGGTAAGGCCCCAAGAGGCGGGCGTGTACCGTGAAAGATGACCTTAGTCCGAGAAGGCTACCATTCGGTAGGTCACCTGGAATTGTTCACAACAGTCTCCACAGGCCGTGCGAACTGCGACATTAAGGTAACCGAGCGTGGTTCGGTGGAACAGGTTCTAGTGGGCTTTGGTGCTGCGTCCAGGCGCTTAGCTGTACATTCCCGTCCCAAAGGGACGCGGTGCGGGCCACCGTACCTACGTGATAGTTGGAGGACCCCTTGGCCAGGCGCGCTCTGATCACCGGCATCACCGGCCAGGACGGTTCCTACTTGGCCGAGCACCTGCTCGACCAGGGTTACGAGGTGTGGGGGCTGGCCCGCGGGCAGGCGAACCCGCGCGTCTCGCGCATGCGCAAGCTGCTGGCCGACGTCCAGGTGGTGCGGGGCGACCTGCTGGACCAGGGGTCCTTGATCTCCGCGGTGGAACGCGTTCAGCCCGACGAGGTGTACAACCTGGGGGCGATCTCGTTCGTGCCCATGTCGTGGGAGCAGGCCGAGCTGACCGCCGAGGTGACCGGTATGGGCGTCCTGCGGATGCTTGAGGCCATCCGGGTGTGTTCGGGCGTGTCGCGGGGCGGGGGATCGTCGTCCCCGGGACAGATCCGCTTCTACCAGGCCTCGTCCTCGGAGATGTTCGGGCAGGTCACCGAGACCCCGCAGAACGAGCGCACCGCCTTCCATCCGCGCTCGCCGTACGGGGTGGCCAAGGCGTACGGGCACTTCCTCACGCAGAACTACCGCGAGTCGTACGGGATGTTCGCGGTGTCGGGCATCCTGTTCAACCACGAGTCGCCGCGGCGCGGCGCGGAGTTCGTGACCAGGAAGGTCACCCTCGGGGTGGCCCGGATCAAGCTCGGCCTGGCCACGGAGCTGCGGCTGGGCAACCTGGAGGCGCGCCGCGACTGGGGCTACGCGGGCGACTACGTCAAGGCGATGCACCTGATGCTCCAGGCCGCCAATCCCGAGGACTACGTGATCGGCACCGGGCGGATGAAGTCGGTGCGGGAGCTGGTGGAGGCCGCCTTCACGGCCGCCGGGCTGGACTGGGAGCGGCACGTGGTGGTCGACCAGGGGCTGCACCGCCCGGCGGAGGTGGACCTGCTGTGCGCCGACCCGAAGAAGGCGCGGGCGCAGCTCGGGTGGGAGCCGCGGGTGTCGTTCGACGAGCTGGTCGCGATGATGGTCGAGAGCGACCTGCGCCTGCTGTCCGCCGGCGGCGACCCCGACCAGGACAGCTCCTGGCCCTAGAGCCGGTTCCGCACCCCTTGGCCCGCCCGGTCCGGTGCGGGCCTTTTTGCTGCTTACGGCTGCTCTTGGCCTGACCCATTGACAAAGAGGATTTTTACGTAAAAGATTGTTTTTGCGATGAGAGATGTCCTGTATCTGGAACAGATCGAGCAGGCCGAGGCGCTGCTCAAGCCGCAACGGGTCGAGGTGCTCAGGCAGCTGGCCGAGCCGCGTACGTGCTCGGAGGTCGCCGAACGCCTCGGGCAGACGCCGCAGCGGGTCTACTACCACGTCAAGCGGCTGGTCGAGGCCGGTCTCGTGGAGCTGGTGTCCGAGCGCAAGGTGCGCGGCGTCCACGAGGGCATCTACCAGGCCGGCGCGCGGTCGTACTGGTTGTCGCCGCGGCTGGTCGGCCGGATCGGGCTGCGCAAGGCGCGCGACGAGCTGAGCCTGGGCTACCTGCTCGACCTCATGGAGGAGGTCCAGGCCGACATCGCCGCGCTCGACCGGGACGCGCCCGAGCTGCCGTCCATCGGACTGTCCGGAGAGATCCACGTGCGTCCGGAGAGCCGCCAGCAGTTCCTGAACGACCTGCAGGGCATGCTGCAGGAGCTTTTCACTCGTTACGGCGGCGCTGAGGGGGACGCCTTCAAGCTCGCCGTCGCCTGTTACCCCAAGGGAGAAGAGCATGAGTGAGCCGATGATCGCGAAGGTCCGCGTCCAGGCGCCGGTCAAGGAGGTGTGGCACGCGATCACCGATCCGGCCGAGGCGCGGGTCTGGCTGGCCGAGCACGTCGAGGTGGACCTGCCGGACCGGTTCGAGTTCTGGGGCCGTACGACGCCGGAGGGCGACGCGCCGCACCAGCGGGTCCTGTCGGCCGACGAGCGCGGCGTGCGGTTCGCCTGGCTCCTGGACGGCGTCGAGACGACCGCCGAACTCGCGGTCGAGGAGGACGGCGACTCGGCGACGATCGTCTCGGTGACGCAGTCGCACTTCGACTTCCAGGACGTCGTCACCGGCGCCAGCATCCGGGGCGTGCTGCAGACCTACTGGTTCCAGGTGCTGGCCAGCCTGGCCGAGCACGTCGAGGGCCGCCCGCTCACGCCGCGCGCCGACTTCACCGCGCGCGAGCTGCGCGCCGAGGTCACCATCGACGCCACGCCCGCCCAGGTCTTCGAGTCGCTGGTCGACTCGGAGGCGGTGAGCGAGTGGTTCGGGATGCCGATCGAGATCGAGCCGTACGTCGGCGGCCGGTTCGCCATGGGCGGGTTCGCGAACGACCCGTCGCCGGCCAAGGTGCTGGAGCTGGAGCCGGAGCGGCGGTTCTCCGTCGACTGGGGCGGCGCCGGGGTGAGCTCCTGGGAGCTGGCCGGGTCCGCCGGCCGGACGCGGCTGACGCTCGTGCAGAGCGGCTTCGACGCCGAGCGGCCGCCGTACGCGGCCTGGGGCGGGATGCTGTCCGGGGTGGCGGAGCTGCGGCGTTACCACGAGGTGCCGGACTGGCGTCCGATGTGGGTCGCCTGACCGCGCCGGGTCAGCCTGGTTCGTACTGGTTCGTCCTGCCCGCTCTGGTTCAGCCTGGTGTGTCCTGCCGGCCGTCCGGCAGGTGGTCGAGGACGGTCTCGGCGATCGTGGCGAGCACCTCGATCTGCTCCCGCGAGAGCAGGTCGATGAAGTGCCTGCGCACCGACGCCACATGGGCGGGCGCCGCCGCCTGGATGGCCCGCAACCCTCCGTCGGTCAGCACGACCACGGCCCCGCGCGCGTCCCCCTCGAACCCCTCGCGGGTGACCAGCCCCCGCTGCTCCATCCGCGAGATGTGCCGGGAGAGGCGGCTCTTCGACCAGAGCATGCGGTCGGCCAGCGCGGTGAGCCGCCACCGGTGGCCGGGCGTGGAGGACAGCGCCGACAGGACGTCGTAGTCGGGGGCCGACAGCCCCGAGTCGCTCGCGAGGTCGCGGCTGACCTGGGCGTCCAGCAGCAGGCGCATCCTGCGGTAGCCGATCCAGGCCCGGAACTCGGCGTCGTCCAGCCAGTTGGGCTCCATGACCCGGCAGTTTAGTTGACGTGTAACCGACCTCCGCTCTAGGTTTACATGTAAACCAAAGTGGAGGAGGCGGGTCGTGTTCGGACTGGGCATATCGACGTCGGCGGCGTCGGGGGCCGATCCCGTGGGCGACGCCCGCGCGGCCGAGGAGCTGGGCTTCGACTTCGTCTCGGCGTCGGACCACCCGTGCGGCGTCGAGCCCACGTACGAGCTGTGGACGATGCTGACCTGGGTGGCCGCCGCCACCTCGCGGATCAGGGTGGCGACGCGGGTGCTGGGGGTGCCGTACCGGCCGCCCGCGATGGTCGCCAAGATGGCCGAGACGCTGCACCGGCTCTCCGGCGGCCGGCTGATCCTCGGCCTCGGCGGCGGCTACTCCGACGAGGAGTTCCGCGCGTTCGGGCTCGGGGTGCCGACGCCCCGCGAGAAGGTGGACGGCATGGTGGAGGCCGTCCACATCATCCGCGGCCTGTGGTCCGAGTCGGACTTCACCTACGAAGGCTCCCGCTACCGCACCGATCGGGCCACCATCGAGCCCAAGCCTCTCAGCCCCATCCCGATCTGGCTGGGCACGTACGGGCCGCGCGCCCTCGACGCCACCGGCCGGCTGGCGGACGGCTGGATCCCCTCCCTGGGGTTCGCGCCGCCGGAGCGGGCGGCGGCCATGCGCGACCGGATCCTGTCGGCCGGTCGCGCCGTCGAGTGCGTCTACAACGTCACCTTCCGCATCGGCGCCCCCGCCGAGGCCGACGGCGTGGTCGCCGGCTCGGCGGCGGAGGTGACCGACCGTCTGGCGGCGTTCGTGGAGCTGGGGTTCACGTCGATGAACTTCACGCCCCTCGGCCCCGGCCCGCGCGCCCAGGCCGAACGCCTGGCCGAGGACGTCCTGCCCGCGCTGCGCGCGGCGGCCTCCTGACCGGCGGCGGCCTGCCGGGAAGGCGATCCGGGCCATCGGCGAAGCATGGGTGACCGTCCACCACTTCGTGAAGGCAGCCTGATGACGGAGACGACAACGTGATCGCCGAAGCGGGCGAACAGCTGACCGACGCCGAGCTGGCCGCCCGGTACCGGCGGGACCCCGAGCTGTTCACCCTCGTGCACGATCGCCATTTCCGCGACATCTACCTGTACGTGGCCGGCCGGCTGGACACGCAGATCGCCGAGGACATCACGGCCGAGACGTTCCTGCTGGCCTTCGACCACCGCGACCGGTTCGACCCGGAGCGCGGCGGATTGCGGCCCTGGCTGTTCGGCCTGGCCACCAACCTGATCGCCAGGCACCGGCGCAAGGAGATCCGCCACTACCGGGCGCTGGCTCGGCTGGGCCCCGAACCCGTCATGGAAGGCCATGAGAACCGGGTCGTGGCCTCCGTCACGGCCCAGGGCATGCAGCCGTACCTGGCCAGGGCGCTCGCCGCGCTGTCGCCGGGCGAGCGCGACGTCCTGCTGCTCGTGGCCCTCGGCCAGCTCGGCTACGACGAGGTGGCCCAGGCGCTCGGCATCGCCCCCGGCACGGTCGGCTCCAGGCTCAGCCGGGCGCGCGCGAAGATCCAGGCCCTCGTCGACAAGGAGACAGCTCGTGGATGACCTGAAGGAGCTCGCCACCCTGCTGGCCAAGCCGGAACCGGCCGCCGGGGCGATGGCGCGCAGCAGGAGCCGCCTCCAGGACAGGGCGCGCGGCCGTACCCACCGCCGGCGGACCGGATGGCTCGCGCCCGCGCTCGCCCTGGCCGCCGCCGCGGCGGCCGTCACCGTGCTCGCGACGGGCGCGATCGCGCCCGACGGCACGCCGGCCTCGGGCAAGGAGGTGCTGCTCATGGCCGCGGCGAGCGCCGAGCGCACGCCCGAGGGCGCCGGACGCTACTGGCACGTCACCCGCGAATACCGGAGCGTGGACATCCCCACCCGTGAGAGCTGGACCACGCGGGACGGCCGGCGCTGGTCCAGGGGCCGGCCGGACGCGCCCGCCGGGGTCGTCGTGCCCGACCCGAACCCCCTCAGGCTCAAGGGGGCCGAGGTGAGCATCGAGGACCTCGAAGAGCTGCCGACGGAGCCGGCGGCGCTGACGTCCCGGATCGCCGCGCTGCCCGGGCTCGCCAGTGCCATGACCTCCTCCGAGCAGCGCGGCGATCCGCTGTTCTCCCTGGTCGCGCTCATCTCGGAGCTGCCCGCGCCGCCGGAGGTCCGGTCGGCGGCGTTCCGGGCGCTCGCCGCGACACCCGGGGTCGAGAACGCCGGCGAGGTCGAGGACGGGCAGGAGCTGCGCTTCCCCAACCCCGACGGCGGGCCGGAGATCAGGATGGTGGTCGATCCCGAGAGCGCACGGGTGATCCGGACGAACTACCTCTACGGCGGCGACGGGGGCCTGTCGTGGGGCAGGGACTTCGTTTGGGTGACCGCCACCTGGACCGACCAGCCACCGCGATGAGCCGGGGAATCCCCGACTGGAGTGATCGGCCTCCGCGATGACGCGGGCCGTCGGCTGGAGTGGTCGGCCTCTGCGGTGACGCGGCGAAGCCGCTGAGTGGGTAGCCGAACGGTTGTCCACAGAACGGGGTTCGGCTCTGCGGGGGCCGGGGTGAGGGCGTCAGCCTGGACCCCGTGAACGCCGCACTCTCGTTGCTCGGCCGCGCCGAGCGCATCACCCGGTCCTGCCGGCAGGCCGTCGTCTGCCGGCAGACGGCCGCACACGTCTGGGGCCTGAGCGTGCTCTCCGTCCCCGAGGCCGACTGGCCGGTGGAGGTGATCGCCCCCGCTCACCTGGCGATCCCCGGCTGCGTCACGTACGTGGGCGAACCGCCCGCCGACGACGTCACCGACCACCGGGGCGTCCGGCTCACCACCATGGCGCGCACGGCCCTCGACTGCGCCCGGTCGTTGCCGCGTCCGGAGGCGGTGGCGGCGCTCGACCAGTTCGCGCGGCGGGGCGTCGACATGGAGGCGTTGTGGCGTCGTCCGCTCAACTCCTGGCGGCTGCGCGACACGCTGAGCCTGGCCGACGGCGGCGCCGCCTCGCCCCGGGAGAGCTGGCTGCGGGTCGTCCTCGTCGACGGCGGCCTCCCGAGACCCATCACGCAGCTCGCCGTGCCCCTGGCCGGCGGCCGGCACGCCTACCTCGACCTGGGGTGGGAGCCGTACCGGGTGGGGGTCGAGTACGACGGCCAGGAGCACCACACCTCCCCGGCGGACCGGCGGCGTGACGCGGCCCGCCGCGAGGAGCTGCGGCGGCTGGGCTGGCGGGTGATCGCCGTACGCCGCGACGTCCTCCCCGGCCAGATCGCCGGCCTTCTCCGGCACGTCGCCGACGCGTTGATCGAGCGCGGCTGGCAACCCGGCCCGGAGGGCACCGTCCGCGTCCTCCGCCAGATCCGCGCGGCCCGCCGCGGAACCGCTCGCCATCCCCGGCGCCGGCGGTCCTCGTGAGAGCGTCCCCGGTGGCTCGGAGGGCGTCGGCAAGATCAGGCGATCGTGACCGGGAGCTCCTTGATGCCGTTGATGAAGTTCGAGCGCAGGCGGCGGGCCGGGCCGGCCTGGCGGATGCGCGGCCGGCGCCTGGCCAGCTGCTCGAACAGGACACGCAGTTCCAGCTTGGCGAGGTGGTTGCCGAGGCAGAAGTGCGCGCCGCCGCCGCCGAACCCGATGTGCGTGTTGGGGGTGCGTCCGATGTCGAAGACCTCGGGGTCCGGGAACACGGAGGCGTCCCGGTTGGCGGAGGAGTAGAAGACCACGACCTTGTCGCCGTCCTTGATGGGCTGCCCGCCGAGCACCTGGTCCGCCATCGACGTGCGCCGGAACAGGTTGACCGGCGAGACCCACCGGACGATCTCGTCGGCCGCCGTCCTGGCCAGCGTGGGGTCGGCCACCAGGCGGTCCCACTGGTCGGGATGCTCGAAGAGGGCCAGCATGCCGCCGGAGGCCGCGTTGCGGGTGGTCTCGTTGCCCGCGACGATCAGCAGCAGGACGAACAGGTCGAACTCGTCCTCGCCGAGGGTTTCGCCCTTGTCGTCGGGCTGGAGGAGCTTGGTGATGATGTCGTCCTTGGGGGCGGCTCTGCGCTGCGCCGCGAGCTCGTTGGCGTAGGCGTACACCTCCATGGCGGCGCCGGAGCCCTCCTCGGGGGTCGCCGCGTAGTCGGGGTCCTGGGCGCCGATCATGCGGTTCGACCAGGAGAACAGCTTGTCGCGGTCGGTCGCGGGAGCGCCGAGCAGCTCGCAGATCACGTACAGGGGGAGGGGGGCGGAGACCTCGGTGACGAAGTCCACCTCGCCGGAGCACTTGTCGAGCAGGTCGTCGCAGATGTCGCGGATGTGCTGTTCGAGGGCGCCGATCGTCCGGGGGGTGAAGCCGCGGTTGACCAGGGAACGCCGCCTGGTGTGCTCGGGCGGGTCCTGGTTGAGCATCATCAGCCGCTGGAGGGCGATCTGGTCCTCGGGCATCTCGTCGAAGAGGGCGAGCTTCTTGGCCGAGGAGAACAGGTCGGAGTGGCGGGACACGTGCACGACGTCCTCGTAGCGGGTGACCGCCCAGAACCCGGGCTCGCCGTCGTGCCAGTGGACGGGGGAGTTGGCGCGGAGCCAGGCGAGCTGTTCGTGGGGTGGGCCGGAAGTCGCGTAACGGTCCCTGTCTACGAGGTCGATATGCACGCGCGGTCACCTCTTGATCAAGCGCTTGGTTTATTCGTACTGAAACGTGTTCTATTACGCCACTGTACGCCCGTCAAGTAGCCCCACCCTGTCACCCTCCCCACCCTCCAGGCGCCCCCGCCATAACCCCGGAGCAGACAACCCCCTCCCCACCCGCCATAACCCGACAGCAGCCAACCCCCTCCCCGTCGACGCTTCCTCACCCATGCCCCAGCCCAGCACCACAGCGGTGCCGCCTCCCCCGTGCTCACCACCGCTAACCGGCTTCGCCCCACGCCCACCACCCCTCACCCCCAAGCCCGGCCCCGAGCCCGGCCCCGAGCCCGGCCCCCGAGCCCGGCCCCCGAGCCCGGCCTCCGAGCCCGGCCCCCGAGTCCGGCATCAGCGCGGCTCTTGGCGGCGACCGTGCCGACGCCCAGATTGGCGAGGATCGTCTGGGTCGGCGCCAAGGACGTCACGCCGAACGGGCGGAGCCGTCAGGGGTGGGCGAGTGGAGAGGGAGAAGGGTGAGGTACCTCCGATGTTTTTGGAGGTGGTGCGGATCAGCAATGGAGGGGAATCTTCGGAGCCATGGGGGCTGAGGGAGGTGGTTGGTTGGGGTTCGAGGTGTCGTTCCGGGTCACGGATCGGATGTATCCCGCTGGACGCCCTTGACATGCGCCGCTATGTCGCAGCAGCATCTGAGGCACAGACATCCGATGAATAAGTGAAGGGTGCGGTGTGAAGCTGCTGCGAGTGGGACCTGTCGGACAGGAGCGGCCGGTGGTGATGGACGCCTCCGGCACCCTGCGCGACATCGGGGAGCCCGAGATCGACGGGGCTTTTCTCGCCTCCGGGGGAGTGGCGCGCGTGCGTGACGCGCTGGAGCGCGGCGACCTGCCCGTCGTCGACGCCGCCGGGCTGCGGGTGGGCGCGCCGATCGCCCGGCCGGGCAAGGTGGTCTGCATCGGGCTGAACTACCGCGACCACGCCGCCGAGTCCGGCGCGGAGCCGCCCGCCGAGCCCGTGGTGTTCATGAAGGCCGCCAACACCGTGATCGGCCCGTACGACGAGGTGCTGGTGCCGCGTGGCAGCGTGAAGACCGACTGGGAGGTGGAGCTGGCGGTCGTGATCGGCCGGCGGGCCCGCTACCTCGACAGCCGGGACGAGGCCCTCGACGTGATCGCCGGGTACGCGATCTCCAACGACGTCTCCGAGCGGGAGTTCCAGCTCGAACGCGGCGGCCAGTGGGACAAGGGCAAGTCGTGCGAGACGTTCAACCCGCTGGGTCCCTGGCTGGTGACGGCGGACGAGGTCGGCGACCCGCAGAGCCTGGGGCTGCGCCTCTGGGTGAACGGCGAGCCGCGCCAGGACGGCGGCACCAAGGACATGATCTTCGACGTGGCCGAGATCGTGCGGTACCTGAGCCGGTTCATGGTGCTCGAACCCGGTGACGTGATCAACACCGGCACCCCGGCCGGGGTCGCGATGGGCATGCCCGGCCAGCCGTACCTGCGGGCGGGCGACGTGATGGAGCTGGAGATCGACGGGCTCGGCCGCCAGCGGCAGACGGTGGGGCAGGCCTGATGGCGTACAGAATCGTCGCGCTGGAGACGCACGACGTGCGTTTCCCCACGTCGCGAGAGCTGGACGGCTCGGACGCGATGAACCCCGACCCCGACTACTCCGCCGCCTACGTGGTGCTGAAGACCGACGACGGGGTCGAGGGGCACGGGTTCGCGTTCACCATCGGACGCGGCAACGACGTGCAGACCGGAGCGATCCGGGCGCTAGAGCCCTATGTGCTCGGCCGGGACGTCGAAGACCTCGGCGCGCTGTACAAGGAGCTGGTCAACGACTCGCAGCTGCGCTGGCTGGGCCCGGAGAAGGGCGTCATGCACATGGCGATCTCCGCCGTGGTCAACGCCCTGTGGGACCTGAAGGCCAGGCGGGTGGGCAAGCCGGTGTGGCGGCTGTTGTCGGAGATGTCGCCCGAGGAGATCGTCGGGCTGATCGACTTCCGCTACCTGAGCGACGCGCTCACCCAGGACGAAGCCCTCCAGATCCTGAAAAATGCGGAAGAGGGGAAGGAAGAGCGGATCCAGCGGCTCATCGAGACCGGCTACCCCGCCTACACCACCTCTCCCGGCTGGCTCGGCTACGACGACGACAAGCTGCGACGCCTCTGCAAGGAGGCCCTCGACCAGGGCTTCGGCCAGATCAAACTCAAGGTCGGCGCCGACCTCGACGACGACCTGCGCCGCTTCCGCGTGGCCCGCGAGGTCTGCGGCCCCGACTACCCGATCGCGATCGACGCCAACCAGCGCTGGGACGTCGCCTCGGCCATCGAATGGGTGAGCGCGCTGAGCCCGTACCGGCCGCACTGGGTGGAGGAGCCGACCAGCCCCGACGACGTGCTCGGCCACGCCGCCATCGCCGAGGGCATCAGGCCGGTCCCGGTCGCCACCGGCGAGCACGTCCAGAACCGCATCGTCTTCAAGCAGCTTCTCCAGGCCGGCGCGATCTCCTACCTGCAGATCGACGCGGCCAGGGTCGGCGGGGTCAACGAGAACCTGGCGATCCTGCTGCTCGCGGCCAAGTTCGGTGTGCCGGTCTGCCCGCACGCGGGCGGCGTCGGGCTGTGCGAGCTGGTGCAGCACCTGTCGATGTTCGACTACGTGGCGATCACCGGCACGATGGACGGCCGCGTGATCGAGTACGTCGACCACCTGCACGAGCACTTCGTGCACCCGGTCGTCATCGACCACGGCCGCTACACCGCCCCCATGGCCCCCGGCTTCAGCGCCGAGATGCACGCGGCGTCGATCGCCGCCCACAGCTTCCCCGACGGCCAGGTATGGAGGGCCACGTCATGACGCTCAAGGCCATCGTGACCGGCGGCGGTTCAGGCATCGGCCTGGCCACCGCCACCCTGCTCGCGGCGCGCGGCATGCAGGTCGCCTGCCTCGACCTCGCCCCGCCCGGCGACCCCTTCGTGGGGATCAAGGCGGACGTGGCCGACGACGCGTCCGTGCGCGCGGCGGTGGCCGAGGCCGCGGAACGGCTCGGCGGCATCGACATCGTGATCAACAATGCGGGCGTCGGCGCCCAGGGCACGGTCGAGGACAACCCGGACGAGGAGTGGCGGAAGGTCTTCGAGGTCAACGTGTTCGGCATCGTCCGGGTGAGCCGGGCGGCGCTGCCGTACCTGCGCAGGTCGGAGCACCCGGCCATCGTCAACACCTGCTCGATCGCGGCTACCGCGGGGCTGCCGCACCGGGCGCTCTACAGCGCGACCAAGGGCGCGGTGTTGTCGCTGACCCTGGCCATGGCCGCCGACCACGTCCGCGAGGGCATCCGCGTCAACTGCGTCAACCCGGGCACCGCCGACACCCCGTGGGTGGGGCGGCTGCTCGACTCGGCCGACGATCCCGAGGCCGAACGAGCGGCGCTGAACGCCAGGCAGCCCATGGGCCGCCTGGTCAGCGCCGAGGAGGTCGCCGCCGCGATCGCCTATCTGGCAGGTCCCGAGTCCGCCGCGACCACCGGCACCGCGCTCGCGGTCGACGGCGGCATGCAGGGGCTACGGCTCCGGCCAACCAATTAAGGAAGGTAACCCCCCATGAAGATCGGTCCGGTGGTCGCGAGCGCGGCCCTGCTGGCGGTCGTCGCCGCCTGCGGCTCCAGCGGCACGAACGGCTCCAGCGGCTCCACGGCGGAAGGGGGAGGCGGCGGCAAGGTGGGCATCGACCACCCGCGCGCCGACTCCGACTTCTGGAACTCCTACATGAAGTACGTCCCGCAGATGGCGACCGAGCTCAAGGCCGACCTGATGCCCGCCACGAACTCCCAGAACGACGTCTCCAAGCTGGTCAACAACGTGCAGGCGCTGGTCGGCCAGGGCGCCAAGGCGATCGTCATGGCCCCCCAGGACACCGGCGCCATCGCCAACACGCTCCAGCAGCTGGAGAACAAGAAGATCCCCGTGGTCACCGTGGACACCCGGCCCGACAAGGGCAAGGTCTACATGGTCGTACGCGCCGACAACCGCGCGTACGGCACCAAGGCGTGCGAGTTCCTCGGCGAGAAGCTCGGCGGCAAGGGCAAGGTCGTGCAGCTTGAGGGCGCGCTCAGCTCGATCAACGGCCGCGACCGGTCCGAGGCGTTCAACGAGTGCATGAAGAGCAAGTTCCCCGGCATCACGGTGTTCAGCGAGCCGACCGAGTGGGAGGGCAGCAAGGCGGCGTCCATGCTCCAGACCCGCCTGGAGCAGAACCCGGACATCAAGGGCATCTACATGCACGCCGGCGGCGTGCACCTGGCTCCGACGCTGCAGGTGCTCAAGCAGAAGAACCTGCTGGTCCCGCCGACCGACCCCAAGCACGTCTTCGTGGTCTCCAACGACGGCATCCCGCAGGAGTTCGAGGAGATCCGCAAGGGCAACATCGACGCCACGGTG
Organism: Nonomuraea sp. NPDC050227; assembly: GCF_044459705.1. Lineage (NCBI taxonomy): Bacteria > Bacillati > Actinomycetota > Actinomycetes > Streptosporangiales > Streptosporangiaceae > Nonomuraea > Nonomuraea sp. NPDC050227. The sequence goes on from NZ_JBITJF010000014.1 coordinate 104,297, forward strand.
TCGCAGCCGGCCGACCTCTACGCCCGGTACGCGATCTTCTACGCCAAGGCGGCGGTCGACGGAAAGACGTTCCAGCCGGGCCCGACCGACCACGGCAGCAACATCATCCAGCTGCCCAACGGCTTCGAGGACCAGCTCCCGGCGCCGCTGGTGACGAAGGACAACGTGGACGACCAGAACCTCTGGGGTAACCAGGTCAAGTGATGAAATATCACGTTGAAGCCCGAAATGTCGTCAAGCGTTTCGGCCCGACCACCGCGCTGAACGGCGCGGAGATCGCCATCGCCGAGGGCCAGACCCACGCCCTCGTCGGCCGGAACGGCGCGGGGAAGTCCACCCTCGTGTCGATCCTCACCGGGCTCCAGCGACCGGACGAGGGCGAGGTGCTGTTCTCGGGAGAGGCGGCGCCCGCCCTGGCCGACCGCGACGCCTGGCGGCAGCGCGTCGCCTGCGTGTACCAGAAGTCCACGATCATCCCGGCGCTGACGGTCGCGGAGAACCTGTTCGTCAACCGCCAGACCGGCCGCGGCCGGATGATCAACTGGCGGGCGCTGCGGGCCAAGGCGCGCGAGCTGCTGGACACCTACGAGGTGGACGTCGACCCGCAGGCGCTGGCCGGCGAGCTGGGCGTCGAGCAGCGGCAGCTCGTGGAGATCGCGCGGGCGCTGTCGTTCGGCGCCCGGTTCATCATCCTCGACGAGCCCACCGCCCGGCTCGACGGCCCGGCCATCGAGCGGCTGTTCACCCGCATGCGCTCGCTGCGCGAGCAGGGCGTCACGATGATGTACATCTCCCACCACCTGGACGAGGTGTACGAGATCTGCCAGAGCGTCACGGTCTTCCGCGACGCCCGGCACATCGTGACCCGGCCGGTCGCCGGGTTCCCCCAGGACGAGCTGGTGGACGCGATGACCGGCGAGGCCACGGCCGCCTACGAGTCCCGGCAGCGCGTGCCCGGCGAGGCGGTCGTGCTGTCGGGCGCGGGCCTGTCGCTGACCGGCCGCTACCAGGACGTGGACATCTCGGTCAGGTCCGGCGAGGTCGTGGGCCTGGCGGGCTCGGCGAGCAGCGGCAAGGTCGGCCTGGCCGAGACCCTGGTCGGGCTGCGCAGGCCGGACACGGGCGTGGTCACGATCGACGGCACCCGGGTCAGACCGGGCGACGTGCCCGCCGCCATGCGCGCCGGGCTCGGGTTCGTGCCCGAGGACCGGCACCACGAGGGTTTCGTGCCGATGTTGTCGGTGGGGGAGAACGCGACCCTGCCGATCGCCCACAAGCTGGGCGCCTACGGCATCGTCTCGCCCGCGCGGCGCCGGGCCAGGGCCGTCCAGATGATCGAGAGCCTGGACATCAAGACCGAGGGGCCCGACCAGCCCGTCGGCGACCTGTCCGGCGGGAACGCGCAGAAGGTCGTGTTCGCGCGGGCGCTCGTGGACGACCCGAGGGCGCTGGTCGTGATCAACCCGACCGCGGGCGTCGACGTCAAGGCCAAGCAGGCCCTGCTCGGCGCGGTCGAGGACGCGGTCGGCCGGGGCGCGGGGGCCGTCGTGGTCTCCGACGAGCTCGACGACCTGCGCATCTGCGACCGGGTGCTGGTGATGTTCCACGGCAGGGTCGTCAAGGACGTGCCGCGTGGCTGGACCGACCACGAGCTCGTGGCCGTGATGGAAGGCATACAAGAGTGACCACTTTGACTGCTCCGGCCCCCCGGCTGAGGCTGGCCAGGTTCCGCGACCTGACCCTGGTGCCGGTGATCCTGCTCCTGCTGGTCGTGGGCGCGTTCCTCGACCCGACCTTCCTGACGGCGGGCAACCTGACGAACGTCCTGCAGCAGCAGGCGGCGATCTCGCTGCTCGTGCTGGCCGAGGCGATGATCCTGATCGCCGGGAAGTTCGACCTGTCGCTGGAGTCGACGGTCGGCACCGCGCCCGGCATCGCCGTGATGCTGGTCGTCCCGGCCTCGGCGGGCGGGTTCGGCCTCGGGCTGCCCGGCTGGCTGGTGATCCCGCTGGCCCTGCTCGTGGGCGCGGCCATCGGCGCGTTCAACGGGTTCCTGATCATCAGGTTCCAGCTCTCGGCGTTCATCGTCACGCTGGCCATGCTGATCATCGTGGACGGCCTCCAGCAGGGGCTCACCCAGGGCAAGACGCTGTTCCAGCTCCCCGACTCGATGCTCTACCTCGGCAGCGCCACCTGGCTCGGCCTGCCCGCCGCCATCTGGATCGCCGCGCTGCTGTTCGCCGCCGGCGTCTTCGGCCTGACCTATCTCAGGCTCGGCCGCTCCCTGTACGCCATCGGCGGCAACGCCGACGCCGCCCGCGCCGCCGGCATCCGGGTGGACCGCGTGCTGTTCGGCGTGTTCGTCCTCGGCGGCATCCTGGCCGCCACGGCCGGCATCCTGGAGACCGGACGCCTCGGCGCGATCGGCAACGAGATGGGCGACGGCTGGATCTTCATGGTCTTCGCCGCGGCCGTCATCGGCGGCGTCAGCATGGACGGCGGCAAGGGCACCGTCCTCGGCGCGCTGACCGGTGTGCTGGTGATCGGCCTGGTCCAGAACATCCTCACCCTCATCGGGGTCTCCGGTTTCTGGCAACCGGTCATCTACGGTGGCATCATTCTCATCGCACTGATCATCAGCAGGATCGCCGGCGGAAAGGCGCAGGACTGATGGAACGCCTCGCCCTGCGCACCAGGCTCCGGCCCGGGTGCGAGGAGACCTACGAACGGGAGCACGCCACGATCCCGGCCGCCCTGGAGTCCGCGCTGCGCGCCCACGGCGTGATCTCGTGGCGCATCTTCCGCGACGGCCTCGACCTGTTCCACTTCGTGGAGGTCGAGGACTACGCCGCGCTGCAGGCCGCGCTCAAGGACGACCCCGCCGACCAGGCCTGGCAGCGCCAGATGAACCGCCTGCTCGACGGCGACTTCGACCAGTCGGCGGGCGGCCTGCGCCAGGTCTGGGAGCTGACGTGATCGACCTGCCCCGCGTCGGCCTCGGCGGCGCCCCGCTCGGCAACCTCTATCAGGCGGTCTCCGGCGAGCAGGCGCGGGCCACGGTCGACGCGGCCTGGGACAGCGGCGTGCGGCTCTTCGACACCGCGCCCCACTACGGGCTGGGGCTGTCCGAGCGCCGCCTGGGCGCCGCGCTCGCGGAGCGGTCGGGCTACGTCCTGTCCACGAAGGTGGGCCGGCTGGTGGTGCCCTCGCGGGTGCGCGACGACGACGAGATGTTCGACGTCCCGGTCGGGCTGGGCCGCGAATGGGACTTCTCGGCCGACGGCGTGCGCGACTCCCTGGAGGACTCCCTGGCCCGGCTCGGCCTGCCGGAGATCGACATCGCGCTCATCCACGACCCCGACGATCACCTGGAGCAGGCGCTGGCCGAGGCGTACCCGGCGCTGGCCGAGCTGCGGGAGCAGGGCGTGGTCAAGGCGATCGGCGTCGGGATGAACCAGTGGCAGGCGCCGCTGCGCTTTGTCCGGGAGACCGGCGTCGACGTCGTCATGCTCGCCGGGCGCTACACGCTGCTCGACCAGTCGGGGCTGCCGCTGCTGGACGAATGCGCCGAACGCGGCGTCCGGGTGCTGGCCGCGGGGGTCTTCAACAGCGGCCTGCTGGCCACGCCGGCCCCGTCGGGCACCTTCGACTACGCGCCCGCGCCGGCGCCGCTGCTGGACCGGGCCACCCGGATCGCCGCCGTCTGCGAGCGCCACGGCGTCTCGCTGCCGCAGGCGGCCATGGCCTTCCCGCTGCGCCATCCGGCGGTCGCCTCGATCGTGCTGGGCGCCCGCGCGCCCGAGGAGGTCCTGGCCAACGCCGCCCTGTGGGCCCGCCCGGTTCCCGAGGAGCTGTGGCTGGAACTGGCCGGCGAGGGCCTGCTGGGCTGACCGCGGCCGGGCCCCCGCCCGGCCGCCGTCCTCGTTCAGTGCACCTGTACGGACGCGCCGAAGGCCAGTGCCACGTCCCACACCCGGGAGAAGACGATCACCCGGCCGCCGTCCAGCCCGCCGCAGGCGACCGGCTTGCTGACGGCCGACGTGATGCCCTGTGCCGCGACGTCGTCGAACCAGTTGGTGTAGGAGTAGACCGGGCCGCCGCTGTCGCCGTGGGCCACGGCGCAGCCGCCGACGACGCTCTTGGCCCTGACCATGTGCTTGACGTACTGCCCGTTCGTGTACGTGCCGCTCCACCCGGTCTCGGTCACCTTGATCAGGCAGTACTCGCCCAGCGACGCCCCCGAGTTGCACACGAAGTTGCCGACGTACGCCTTCCACAACGCGACCACCCGGTTGCTGGTGGCGGCCGCCGGACCGCCGTCGAAGACGTCGGCCGTGGCGTCGGCCAGGACGATCGCGGCGTCCCGCTTGGGCAGCCGCCACCGCAGGTCGCCCATGCGGTTCGCCGGGCTGCCCGAGCCGCCGCCGTCGTAGAAGGAGTCCCAGAACTCGCCGCAGTGCGCGGCGGTCAGGAAGCCGGGATTGCCGTTCTTGTCGTAGACGGCGAACCCCGAGGTGCAGCCGGAGCCGGTCCTGGCGTTCCAGGTCCGGCCGCCCGCGTAGTAGCTCGGGACGTCGTCCTGCCTGCTGTAGGCCGGGTCGAAGCGCTCGCCGCGCTCCAGCGTGATCGGCGCGGTGGCGCCGCTCGGCCGCTGGAGCTGGTCGGGGGCGGTGTCCTCGTCCGGGACCGAGAGCCGCACGCCGCTCCCGTCGGCCTGCGGGGCGGCGCCCGTCACCTGTCCGGACTCGCTCCACTCGTCGGCCTCGGCGAGGAGGTCGGCGTAGGAGAAGGCCGAGGGAAGCACGGAGACCGGGGCGGTCAGCCGTCCCTCGTCGACCACGGCCCGCACGGGCGCGGGCACCTGGCCCTTCCAGTACAGGCGCACCTCGTGGTTCTCGGGCGCGACGACCACGCCGCCGTACCCGTCGGAGGTCTCGGCCACGGCCGTGACGCGGTCGGCGACGGCGTTCAGCCGGGTCTGCTCGGTGAAGAGCGCGTCCCAGCTCGCGAAGCCGCCGGGGACCCGGCCGCGCGGGCCGGTCGAGTCCCTGGCCGGCGGCTTGCCCCCGGCGTCGGCGGACTGCCGGGTGAGGTCGGGGCCGGAGACGGTGATCGCCGAGGCGGCTCCGGCGCCCAGGAAGGGCACGACGGCGCACGCCAAGATCAGCACCGTACGGCGTAAGCGGATGTTCTGCATGGATCCCCCCATGTCTGGATGAGGGGCCAGCACAGCAGGCGATCCGGCACGCCTACCGCGTCCAAGTACCGCTCCGCGCTGTGCTTTGCGGGCTTGCGGCCTCAGGAGGGGATGAACAGCCAGAACGCGGACGTGCCGGACTCGTAGCGGGAGTCCAGGCGTTTGGCCACCACGCCGGGCAGGCCCTGCTCGCGCGCCGCCTGCCGGACCGCGCCTGCCTCGCCGGGCCACGAGGGCGCGGTCTGCCAGCGGGGGCCGGCCAGCCCCAGCGACTCCAGGGCGGCCCGCCGGTCGGCGAACGGCTCGTCCACCAGGGAGCGGCCCTCGTCGTACAGCAGGTCCTGGACGACCAGGATCTCGGTCCCGGCCAGGGTGACCACCTCGCCGTCCAGCACCGCCGTCCGGCTGCCGAACGACTCGGCCAACGGGCGCAGCCAGGGATGCTCGCGGGCGGCCGTCGTGCGCCCGCCGTCGACGGGGACCAGGAGCCGGCGTCCGCCCCAGGCGAACTCGAAGGCGTAGGCGGCGGCGTCCCTGGGCGGCCGGGCGCGCTCGGTGGGCAGCATGGGCGCCACGTCGGGGAACGGGTCGCGGACGGGGGCGTCCATGCGGTGGATCATCCAGTTCTTGCCCCGCGTCCGGAACAGCACGAACCGCCCGGAGGCCCGCCGGCCGTGCAGGACGAACTTGACCTCGCGCTCGGACCACTTCTCGGTCTCGTACGTGCCGGTGTCCCAGACGGTCATGGTGCCGCCGCCGTACTCGCCCTTGGGGATCTCGCCGTGGAAGGTGAGGTACTCCATAGGATGGTCCTCGGTGTGCACCGCCAGGTGGTTGGTGCCGGGGTCGGCGGGCAGGCCCTTGGGGACCGCCCAGGAGGCCAGCACGCCGTCGCGTTCCAGCCGCAGGTCCCAGTGCAGGGACCGGGCGTGGTGCTCCTGGATGACGAACGCGGCGCCGCCACCGTCCTCGGGTGGGGTGGCGGGCACGGGCTCGGGGGTCCGGCTGGGGTCGCGTTTGCTGCGGTATCGCTCCAGTTTGTCGGCCACGACACGGTTACTACCCGGGGAACGGTCGTGCGTGCCGGTGCTGTGCGCGGTGTGCGGGCGGAGCCGGGCCGAGGGAACGGGCGCGCGCGCCGATCAGTCAAGGGCCTTGCGCAGCCACGCCTCCACGCCCGCCACGTGCACGGTGGCCCACGACCGCGCCACGTCCGGCTGGCGGGCGGCGATGGCCTCGTAGATCGCGGTGTGCTGCTCGCGGGTCTTCTCCATCGCGCCCTCCTGGGTGAGGCCGCGCCACACCCGGGCCCGAGTGGTCGGACCTGACAGGCTCTCGATGAACGAGCAGAGCACACTGTTGCCCGACCCGCGCGCGATGCGCTGATGGAACTCCAGGTCGTTGGCGACCAGCTCCTCGACCGTCGGCTGCGCGGGCAGCGAGTCGAGGATGCGCCGCAGCTCCTCGATGTCCTCGTCGCGCATCAGCTCGGTGGCCAGGGCCGTCGCGGCCGGTTCGAGGATGCGCCGCACCTCGAAGAACTGGATCACCGTGTCGTCGCGGTGCAGGTCGAGCACGAACGACATGGTGTCGAGCAGCAGGTGCGGCTCCAGGCTGGTGACGTACGTGCCGTCGCCCTGGCGCACGTCGAGGACGTTGATCAGGGCGAGCGCGCGCACGGCCTCGCGCAGCGAGTTGCGCGACAGGCCGAGCCGCTCGGCGAGGTCGGCCTCCTTCGGCAGACGGTCGCCCGGGGTCAGCTCCCCGGAGAGGATCATCTGCTTGATCTTGTCGATGGCCGCGTCGGTGACCGCCACACTCTTCTCCCTAGACATCGGATGTCTAGGAGTCTAGAGCCTGAAAGCGTACGGGATCGACGTCCGGGACGCGGCGGACCATGCCCCGGGTCTCCAGGGTGCGCAGATGGGCCGCGGCCTCGCCGGCCGCCATGCTGCGCAGCACGGGGGCCAGGTCGTCCCAGGGCCGGTTCCAGGTCATCATCGAGGCGACCTCCCAGATGGTCAGCGGTCGCGACCGCTCGGCCATGAGGGTGCGCAACCGGATCAGCTTCTCCTCGTGATGGTGGCGGATCTCGGCGGCGCGCGCGGCAACATCGGGAAATATCCACTCGTGTGCCGGCAGGGCGTCCAGGGGGCCCAGCTCGCTGACCCGGTCGAGCGAGTCCAGGAAGTCGCCCAGCGGATCGATGTCGTCGCGGTCGTAGGGATAGATCCCGATGTGCGGGGTGATGTCGGGAAGAACGTGATCGCCGGTGAACAGCCGGTCGGCGTCCTCCAGGTGCAGGCAGATGTGGCCCGGCGTGTGGCCGGGGGTGTGCACGGCGCGCAGCTTGCGGCCGGGCAGCTCCACCAGGTCGCCGTCGCGCAGCTCGCGGTCGGGCAGCGCGGGCGGCGTCGGCCGGGTGCCCATCGCCTCGCGCACCTCGCCGGGGTCGGCGCCGGCCCGCCTGAGCATGTCGGACTGGAAGCTCGCGTGCTCCTCCGCGGCGAACCGGTGCATGAGCCGGACCAGCGCGGCGTCCTCCTCGTGCATGGCGATCCAGGCCCCGGACGCCTCCTTGACCTGCCCGGCCAGCCCGGCGTGGTCGGGATGGAAGTGGGTGACGACCACGCCGCTCACGGTCGCGACGTCGAGCCCGAGCGCGGCCAGGCCGCCGCTGAGCGCCTGCCAGGCGTCGGGATGGTTCCACCCGGCGTCCACCAGCACCGGCCCGCGCGGCGACTCGACGGCGTAGACCAGCGTGTAGCCGAGCGGGTTGCCCGGGATGGGCACCGGCACGCTCCACACCCCGCCGCCGAGCTCCTGCGGCCGCTGTTCCGAGTACGGTCTGCGCCTGGTCTTCCCCACCGGTTCCCCCGATCGAGCACGTGCGTGTGAATGGTGGATCAGGTCAGGCGTTCGAGGATCGTCGCCGTGGCCAGAGCGCCGCCCGCGCACATCGTGACCAGCGCGGTGGTGGTGTCGGAGCGTTCGAGCTCGTGCAGGGCGGTGGTGATGAGCCGGGCGCCGGTGGCCCCGACGGGATGGCCGAGCGCGATGGCCCCCCCGTTGACGTTGACCCGGTCGAGGTCGGGCTCGTGCACCGCGGCCCACGAGAGCACCACGGACGCGAACGCCTCGTTCACCTCGAACCTGTCGATGTCGCCCATGGTCATCCCGGCCGCCGTCAGCACCTTCGCGGTCGCCTCCACGGGACCGTCGAGATGATAGTAGGGCTCGGCGCCGACGAGCGCCTGTGCCAGGATGCGCGCCCTGGGCCGCAGCCCCTGCCGGCGGGCCTCCTGCTCGCTCGTCACCAGCACGGCGGCCGCGCCGTCGGAGATCTGCGAGGACGTGCCGGCGGTGTGCAGGGCGCCCTCGGCGACCGGCTTGAGCCCGGCCAGGCTCTCGACCGTGGTCTCGCGTAACCCCTGGTCCCTGCGGACGGATCCGACGGGCACGATCTCCCGCTCGAACCGCCCGTCGGCCCACGCCTTGGCCGCCAGGCGCTGCGACCGCGCGCCGAACCAGTCGAGCCGCTCCCTGGTCAGCCCGCGCCGCCGGGCGATGCGTTCGGCCGCGGTGAACTGGTCGGGCAGGTCGATGCTCCAGTCGTCGGGACGCGGCCGCGCGGGGCGCACGTTGCTGCCGAGCGGCGCCCTGCTCATCATCTCGACCCCGCATCCGACGCCGGCCTCGATGACGCCCGCCCTGATCATCGCCGCCGCCAGGTGCACGGCCTGCTGCGAGGAGCCGCACTGGGCGTCGAGCGTGGTGACGCCCGTCTGGTAGGGGAGCCCGGCGTAGAGCCACGAGTAGCGGCCGACGTGGCCGCCCTGCTCGCCGGCCTGCGTGACGCACCCGGCGAACATCTGGCCGATCGTGGCCGGATCGACGCCGGCGCGCTGGACCAGGCCGTTCAGCGCCGCGGCCAGCACCTGCTGCGGCTTGAGCTCCGACAACCATCCCGCCCGCTTGCCGATGGGCGTGCGAACGGCCTCGACGATCACAGGTGTGCCCACAGTCGCCTCCAGAACGTTGCTCTGGCCGCGACTGTAACGCGTTCTACTTTGTGGTGGAAGCCTCGCTTCCGGCGGGGAACTCGGCACGCAGCCCGAAAGTGTCGAAAAGCCGCAGGTCAAAGAACATGGCGACATGGTTGACGCCTTCTTCGCGCAACGCCAGCACCATGATGGCGAAGCGGCGGTAGACGTCGTGCTCGCGGAAGTAGACGGCGAACGCGGGCTGGCCGTTGGCGGCCACGGGGAGCAGCCTGAGGTCGTGCGGCCGGCTGGCGGGGCATTGCGTGGAGACGAGCTCGCCGATCGCGTCGGGACCTTCGTACCAGCCCACGTAGGGGGGCATCTCCCAGATCGCGTCTTTGGTGAACAGCGAGACCAGCTCGTCGACGTCGTAGTTCTCGAAGGCGGCGACGTAGCGGTCGAGCAGGTGGCGCTGCTCGGCGGAGAGCGGCTCGACCTGGTCGTCGAGGCTCGGCGAGACCTCGCTGAGCTGCGCGCGGGCCCGCTGCAGGATGCTGTTGACGGCCGCCGTGGACAGGCCGACCGCCTCGGCGACCTCGGCCGCCCGCCACCTGAGCACGTCGCGCAGGATCAGCACGGCGCGCTGCCGGGGCGGCAGGTGCTGGAGGGCGGCGACGAGCGCGAGCCGGATGCTCTCGCGCGAGGTCACGATCGAGGCCGGGTCGCCGGCCGCCTCGACCCCGGCCAGCGTGTCGGGCACCGGCTCCAGCCAGGGCACCTCGCCGTCCTGGACCAGCGGCGCGGCCGCCTCGGTGCTCGGGGCGCCGAGACCGGTCGGCAGGGGGCGCCGCGTGCGGCTGTCGAGCGCGGTCAGGCAGGCGGTGGTGGCGATGCGGTAGAGCCACGTGCGCAGCGACGACCGCCCCTCGAACCCGTCGTAGCCGCGCCAGGCCCGCAGATAGGTCTCCTGCACGAGATCCTCGGCGTCGTGCACCGACCCCAGCATGCGGTAGCAGTGTGCGAACAGCTCGCGCCGCATCGGATCGGCCAGCCGGAGGAAGTCTTCGCTCGTCGGCTTGTCGCTCATGCCCCCTGTATAGCTTCCGCCACCGACAAAAAGCCGATTAGGGCATGACGGACATGTCCGGAAGGGGTTAGATGTCGGCCAGGAGGCGGGTCGCGGCGGTCTCGATGCGCCGCTGGATCTGGTCGTACGTGCGCCGCCCGCGCAACATCTCCAGCAGCTCCTGCACCCACACGCTGGCCAGCGAGCCCGCGAGGTCGAGCTGCTCCTCGCCGGCCTGGTCGACGGTCAGCCCGTCGGCGGACACCCGCAGCAGCAGCCCCGTCATGCGGTCGCCGAACGGTGTCTGGACCTCGGCCATGATCAACGACCGGATCAGCGCGTCGGCCAGCTCCGGCTCGCGCATCAGCCCCCGCGTGGCCCGCATGAGCACGTCGACGGCCCGGCTGGCCGGCGTGGACGCCCCGGGCGGGCGGCGCTCGATGCTGCTCTCCAGCAGGTCGATCTCCTCGCCCACGACCGCCACGACCAGGTCCATCTTGGACGGGAAGTAGCGGTAGAGCGTGCCCAGCGCCACGCCGGCGCGCTCGGCGACCGTGCGCATCTGCATCGCCTCGACGCCGCCGCGCGAGGCCAGCGCGGCGGCGGCCTGGACGATGCGCTTGCGGCGTTGGTGCTGGCTGCGGGTGCGGACGCTGCGACCGCCCGCCGCCGCGCGGCCCTCGGCGGCCCCCTCGGTGTCGCTGGGGGGCGCGGAGAATGACCCGGGCGAGGTACGCATAAGAACACGTTATCTGATTTCTCGGCAACGCGGCTTGTTACTCGCGAGTCACAAACAGGCCGTATCGGCGCATGTCTACGGCGTTACAGGACTATGTCGGAACATTGTGCGGAGGGCCGGTACTGGACAGATATTAGAATCTGTTCTAGTTTGCCATTCGGCTTACCTAGCGCTTGCTGGAGGCTCGATGATCGCGCAGACGCTGGCGGCCCTGCTCCTCGACCGGGCGCAGGACGACCGACCTGGGCTGATGTTCGAGGGCGCGGTGTGGTCGTGGCGCGAGCACGTCGCCCGCTGCCGGGCGGCGGGGGCCTGGCTGAGCGGGCGCGGCGCGGGTCTGCACGTGGGCGTGCTGGCGGAGAACGTCCCGGAGCTGCTCCTCGTGCTCGGCGGGGCGGCGCTCGACGGGCACGTGCTGGTCGCGCTGAACCCGACGCGCCCGGCCGCGGAGCTGGTCCGCGACGCCCGCGCCACCGACGTGGACCTCCTGCTCTGGGACGCCCCCTTCGCCGCCCTCGCCGCGTCGGTCGCCGAGGAGCTGGGCGTGGAGAGCATGCCGCTGTCCACGGTGTCGTCCCTGGGGGAGGGCGGCGGACGGGCCGGCGCGGCCGCGCCCGGCGACCTGGTGATGCTGATCTTCACGTCGGGGACCTCGGGGCGGCCCAGGGCCGTCCGGATCACGCAGCGCAAGCTGGCACTGCCGGGGCTGAGCCTGGCCGCGCTGCTCACGCCCGAGGACGTCGTCTACTGCTCGATGCCGCTGTTCCACTCCGGAGCCCTGATGGCCGCCTACGCCCCGGCCGTGGCCTCGGGGGCGGCGCTGGCCGTGCGCAGGCGGTTCTCGGCCTCCGGCCTGCTGCCGGACGTGCGGCGGCACGGCTGCACCTACCTGCACTACGTCGGCAAGGCGCTCTCCTACGTCCTGGCCACCCCCGAACGCCCGGACGACGCCGACAACCCCCTCAGGATCGCCTTCGGCAACGAGGGCAGCGCGGTCGCGACCAGACGGTTCGGCGAGCGGTTCGGCTGCCGGGTGATCGACGCGTTCGGCTCCACCGAGACGGCCATCTCCTTCAGCCCCGACCCCGGCGCCCCGCCCGGCAGCCTGGGCAGGCTGGGGGCGGGCGTGCAGATCCTCGACCCCGCCACCGGACGCCCGTGCCCGCCCGCCCGCATCGAGGGCGGCCGCCTGCTCAACCCGGACGAGGCCGTCGGCGAGCTGGTCAACACCGCCGGCCCCGGCCTGTTCGAGGGCTACTACAACGACCCGGACGCGGACGCCGAACGCGTCAGGAACGGCGCGTTCTGGTCCGGCGACCTGGCCTACGCCGACCCCGCCGGCCACGTCTTCTTCGCCGGACGCGGCACCGAACGCCTGCGCGTGGACGGCGAGAACCTGGCCGTCGCCCCCGTGGAGGCCGCCCTGCGGGAGTTCGGCGGCGTGGTGGAGGCGGCCGTCTATCCGGTGCCGGACGCGGCGGCGGGCGACCAGGTGATGGCGGCGCTGGTCATGGACGTCCCCTTCGACGCCGAGGCGTTCGCGGCGTTCCTGGCCGGGCGCACCGACCTGGGCCCCAAGTCCTTACCCCGCTATATCCGGATTTGTCCGGAATTTCCGCAGACCCCCTCCCACAAGGTCATCAAGCGGATCCTGGCCAAGGAGACGTGGCGGACCGGCGACCCCGTCTGGTGGCGCTCCCCGTCCGGATTGCGCCCCCTGACCGGCGTGGACGTCAAGGCGATCGAGGACGAGTTCGTCGAGCACGGCAGGCACCACCTCTTGGAGAGCTGATGGATTTCAACCTGGACGAGACCCAGCAGGACCTGAAGAAGCTGACCGCCGAAGTGCTGGCCAAGCAAGGGGAGGGCGGCTCGGCGGCCGAGGACGGGCTGTGGCAGGCCGGGCTCATGGGCGTGTGCGCGTCCGAGGAGGCGGGCGGCGCCGGGCTCGGCCCCGTCGAGATGGCCGTCGTGCTGCGCGAGGTGGGTGCGCGGGCGGTGGCCGTGCCGGCGTTGCCCGTCCTGGTGAGCACGCTGGCCCTGGCCCGGCACGGCAGCCCCGACCAGCGACGGTGCGTCACGCGCGGCACCCTGGCCCGGCGCGAGCCCGGCCGGGCCCCGGCCGATCCGCCGACGACGGCCGCCCGCCGCGAGGGCGACGGCTGGTCGCTGACCGGGCGCAAGGTCGCGGTGCCCTACCCGGCGGACGACGTCCTGGTCACCGCGGACGAGGGGCTGTTCCTGGTGGCGTCGCCGCCCGCGAGCCCCGAGTTCACCTCGACCGGCGAGCCGGCCGCCACGATCCCGCTGGACGGCACGCCCGCCGAGGCGGTGGCCGGGCCCGAGGCGGCCGCCGACGCCGGACGCCTGTTCACCGTGGCCGTCGCCGCGCAGGCGAGCGGCGTCCTGGCCGGGGCGCTCGACCTGACCACCGCCTACATCAGGACGAGACGGCAGTTCGGCCGGGCGCTGGCCGAGTTCCAGGCCGTGACCATGCAGATCGCCGACGTCTACATCGCCGGACGGGCCCTCGACGTGGCCATGTGGTCGGCGGCCTGGCGGCTGGCCGAGGGCCTGCCCGCCGACGAGGACGTGGCGCTGGCCGCGTTCCACGTCTGCGAGGCCGTCAAGGCGCTCTACACCTGCCAGCACCTGCACGGCGGCCTCGGGCTCGACGTCACCTACCCGCTGCACCGCCACTTCGCGCAGGCCAAGCACCTGTCCCACCTGCTCGGCGGCGCCGACGCCCAGCTCGACCTGATCGGAGCCCTCGTCTGATGCTGATCGACCTGACCCGGGAGCAGCGCGCGCTCCGCGACGAGCTGCGCGAGTACTTCCGCGGCTGCCTGACCGCCGAGGACCGCGCGAAGATCGCCGACGACCCGTTCGGCGAGGCGTACATGGAGCACTGCCGCCGGCTCGGCCGCGACGGCAAGCTCGGGCTGGGCTGGCCCAAGGAGTACGGCGGGGGCGGCTACGGCCCCCTGGAGCAGCAGATCTTCGCCAACGAGATCGCCCGCGCCGGGGTGCCGTACCCGATCATCACCGTGCAGACGGTGGGCCCGACGCTGATGCAGTACGGCACCCAGGAGCAGAAGGACCGGTTCCTGCCGCGCATCCTGGCCGGCGAGTGCCACTTCGCGATCGGCTACAGCGAGCCCGAGGCCGGCACCGACCTGGCCTCCCTGCGCACCACGGCGGTCCTGGACGGCGACCACTACGTCGTCAACGGCCAGAAGATCTTCACCAGCGGCGCGCACTACGCCCAGTACATCTGGCTGGCCGCCCGGACGAACCCCGAGGCCAAGAAGCACAAGGGCATCACGATGATGATCGCCGCCACCGACGACCCCGGCTTCTCCTGGACGCCGATCGTCACCATGGACGGCCGCCACCACACGAACTCCACCTACTACTCCGACGTGCGCGTCCCGGTGGACATGGTGGTGGGCGAGGTGGACCGGGGCTGGGACCTGATCGTCAACCAGCTCAACCACGAACGCGTCACCCTGGGCCCGGCCGGCAACCTCGGCCAGACCTACGACCGCTTCCTCGCCTGGGCCAGGCACGCCGGGCTGACCGACAATCCGGACGTACGCCGAGCTCTCGCCCGGGTGTGGGCCGCCTTCCGTACGAACGAGCTGCTCAACTGGCAGGTGGCGGCGAACATGGACCTCGGCTGGCTGGGCGCGCCCGACGCCTCGGCCACCAAGATCTACGGCTCCGAGCGCATGCAGGAGATCGGCCGGCTGGTCTGCGACGTCGTCTCCCGATACGGCGACCCCTCCGACCCGGAGACGGCCGAGCTGGCCGAGCGCATGGACCACGGCGTCAAGGGCGCGGTGGTGCTGACGTTCGGCGGCGGGGTCAATGAAGTGCAGCGCGAGCTGATCGCGATGCTCGGCCTGAACCTGCCGAGGCCGCCGCGATGACCGACCCGACCGCCGCGACGTCCGGCACGACTGACGCGATGACCACCGCGATGACCACCGCGATGACCACCGCGATGACCACCGCGATGACCGACGCGGAGCTGCACGAGCTGGCCGGCAAGCAGATGGCGATGGGGGAGCTGCGCGGCGCCCCGGCCGCCGACCCGGTGAACGCGCCCATGATCCGCCACTGGCTGGCGGCCATGGGCGACGCCAACCCGCGCTACCTGGAGGAAGGCGTGGCGCCGCCCGCGATGGCCCAGGTGTGGACCATGCAGGGGCCGGGCTCGCAGGCCAAGGACCGCTCGCCGGTGGACGACCTGCTGGCCGCGCTCGACGCCGCGGGCTTCACCGGGGTCGTGGCGACCAACTGCGAGCAGACCTACCACCGGTACGCCAGGATCGGCGAGCTGCTGACCCCCGCGACCCGCTTCACGTCGCTGGCCGGGCCGAAGCGCACCGCCCTGGGCGAGGGCTACTTCGCCACCTGGAACGTCACCTGGTACGGCGACGACGACCAGCCGGTCGCCGAGATGCTCTTCCGGGTGCTGAAGTTCCGGCCGAAGGCGCCCGCCCCGCGCGCGCGGGAGCCGTACCCGCTGCGGCCGGCGGTCAACGCGGACACCGCGTTCTTCTGGGAGGGGGCGCGGAACGGCGAGCTGCGCGTCCAGAGCTGCGCGGACTGCGGGGAGCTGCGCCATCCGCCCGGTCCGATGTGCCCGAACTGCCGCTCGGGGAACCGGTCGCACGTCGTGGTGAGCGGCCGCGGCACCCTCTACAGCTACGTCGTCCACCACCATCCGCCGGTGCCGGGGCGCGAGGTCCCGTTCGTGGTGGGCGTGGTGGAACTGCCGGAAGGAGTACGGATCGTGGGCAACGTCGTGGACTGCCCGGTCGAGAAGGTGGAGGTCGGGATGGCCCTGAGGGTGACGTACCGGTCGATGGACGACGAGCTCGTCCTGCCGATGTGGACGCCGGAGGAGCCGTGACCCCCGCCGCCGGAACGGCCCTGCCCGAGCTGGAGGTGGACCTGACGCCCACGACGGTGATCGCCACCGCCCTGGCCACCAGGGACTTCACCCCCGTGCACCACGACACCGCCAAGGCCCGCGCCCAGGGCTCGAAGGACATCTTCCTCAACATCCTCACCACCATGGGCCTGGTGGAACGCTACGTCACCGACTGGACGGGCCCAGAGGCGGTCATCACCAGCATCAACGTCAAACTGGGCGTCCCGGCGTACGCGGGGGACCGGCTGAGCTTCAGCGGCGTGATCGTCGAGCGCGACGGCGACCGGTACACCGCGCAGGTGCGCGGCAGGGTGAGCCTGGGCGACCACGCCACCGGAACCGTCACCTTCGTCCTGCCCGGGAGCGCGTGATGCCGGGCGGGCGGGCCGCGATCGCGGGCATCGGGGCCACCGAGTTCAGCAAGGACTCCGGCCGGTCGGAGCTGCGGCTGGCGGCCGAGGCCGTGCTCGCCGCCCTGGACGACGCCGGAGTGCCGCCGTCCGACGTGGACGGCATGGTCACCTACACCCAGGATGCCAACCAGGAGATCGCCGTCGCCCGGGAGACCGGCGTCGGCGACCTGACCTTCTTCTCCCGCGTCGAGTACGGCGGCGGCGCGGCCTGCGGCACGGTCGCGCACGCGGCGATGGCCGTGGCCACCGGCATGGCCAGGACGGTGGTCTGCTACCGGGCCTTCAACGAGCGCTCGGGCCGCCGCTTCGGCCAGCCGAACGCCCGGCTGACCGGGGAGCCCACCTCCCAGGGCCTGGAGATGAGCTGGCACGTGCCGTACGGGCTGATGACCCCGGCCGCGTGGGTCGCCATGTTCGCGCGGCGGTACATGCACGAGTTCGGGGCGACGTCGGAGGACTTCGGGCGGGTGGCGGTGGCCATGCGCCGGCACGCCGCCACCAACCCGGCCGCCTGGTTCCACGGACGGCCGATCACGCTGGCGGAGCACCAGGCGTCCCGGTGGATCGTGGAGCCGCTGCACCTGCTCGACTGCTGCCAGGAGAGCGACGGCGCGGTGGCCCTGGTCGTGACGTCCGCCGAACGCGCCCACGACCTGCGCAGGTCGCCCGCGGTGATCACGGCGGCGGCGCAGGGCGCGGGCGCGGGCCAGATGATGATGACGAGCTACTACCGGGACGACATGAGCGGCCTTCCGGAGATGTCCGTCGTCGGCCGGCAACTGTGGAAGATGTCCGGGCTGTCCCCGGCGGACATCCAGACGGCCATCCTGTACGACCACTTCACCCCGTTCGTCCTGGCCCAGCTTGAGGAACTGGGCTTCTGCGGACGCGGCGAGGCTCCTGACTACCTGCGGGACGGCGGCATCGAGCTGGACGGCCGCCTGCCCGTCAACCCGCACGGCGGCCAGCTGGGCGAGGCGTACATCCACGGCATGAACGGCATCGCCGAGGCCGTCCGGCAGATCAGGGGGACGGCCGCCAACCAGGTGGCCGGGGCGCGGAACGTCCTGGTCACGGCGGGGACCGGCGTACCGACGAGCGGCCTTATCCTGTCGGCGTCGTGACGATCAGTTAAGAGAAGCAACTCAGGGTAATCATCCCTGCATGAGTGGATTCTGGGGGATCCTGGCGCAGCCGGAGTTGAAGATCGACTGGGCCAGGATGCCCACCTACAACACGATCATGGCGGTCGCCGCCGGCGTCGGGTTGCTGCTCGTGGTCTCCTTCGGCCGCCGGCTGCTCAGGGGCGACCCGCTGGAGCACGTGGACGGCTGGGCGCTGGCGTTCGGCGCGGTCGGGGCCGTCCTGGCGGTCACCGGGCTGCACATGACGCTCACCTGGCCGCTGGCCGGGCAGGGCTTCCCGTTCGACAACATCATCTTCGGGGAGCCCTCGCTGGCGTTCGGCGTGCTGCTGCTGGCCGCCGCGCTCTACCTGTGGAAACGCTGGGGCCTGATCACCGTGGCGCCCGACCGGCGCAAGCTCGTGGCGCGCACGGCCGGGCCGATCTCGCTGTTCGTCTTCGGCATGGGGCTGGCCTGCTTCGGCATCGCGGCGGCGGGGTGGACGTACACGCTGTTCGCCGCGCCGCCGCAGGAGCCGATCTCGGGGGCCTTCGCCGGCCTGCCGCTGCTGGAGGCCACCTTCATCTCCGGCCTGTACGTGCTGGTCGGGGTGGGCGCGGTGCTGTTCCCGTTCGCGCTGCGGGCCAGGGGCGGCCCGGTCACGACCGTGACCGGGGTGTGCTGGGGGATCGCCGGGGCGGCGTTCCTGCTGTTCGGCGCCCTGAACTACTTCACCCACATCGGGCTGATCGTCAACACCATGTAGGCGCTCACGGGCCCATGAACATCGGCACGGAGAAGAACACGATCATCGCGATGGCCACGCAGATCAGGAACCCGATCAACTCCCAGGCCCAGTCGTAGTGCCGTTCCCGGCGCCGCTTGAGCGCCTTCTTCCTGGCCGCGGCCTTCTTCTTGCCCGCCGGCTGCTTGCGGGCGCCGGGCTTGGCGCCGCCTCTCCCCGGCGAGCGGGCCGGTTCGGCGCCGGGCTTGCGGCGGGACGGGCCCTGGAGGTCGCGCGCGGGGTCCGGGTAGCGCGCGCGGTCGGCTTCCAGCTCGCGGGCGAGCTCGACGGCGAAGTCGGCCGCGCGGCTGCGCCCGGACGGCGCCGCATCGGACACAGCAGGGTCGGACACAGCAGGGTCGGACACAGCAGGGTCGGACACAGCAGGGTCGGACAAGGCGGAGGCGGACCGGCCCGGGCCGGACAGGGCCGGGTCGGACAGGGCCGGGTCGGACAGGCCCGGAGCGCGGGCCGGCTCGGGGGCGGGCATGCGGTAGACCGGTTCGGCGGCGGCCCTGGACCTGGGGGTGAACAGCGGCGCCGCCTCCTTGACCGGCTGCTCCGCAGCCAGGGGACGCCGGGCAGCGCGACCCGGGTCCTGATGCGCCGGGACGTCCCTGATCGCGGGCATCTCCTGGGTGATGGGCTCGTCGTCCAGCACGTCCGCGGGGATGGGCGCGGCCAGGAAGAAGGGCCGCTCCCCGGGCGGGGGAACGGCGGCCCCCGCCACCCGGCCCTCGGCCGGAGCGGCGGGCGGCGCGGTGAAGTCACCCGTGCTGAACGGCCGTACGGACTCGGGCAGCGGCTGCGGGGACTGCGCAGGCTGTGGGGGCTGCGGAGGCTTGGGCAGGAACGGTCGTACGGCCGCCGCCCGCGCGGCCGGGTCCCGCAGCGGGCCCATCGAGTCCAGCGCCCCGAGCGGGTCGCGCAGCTTGGGCATCGGCGCGGTCGTCGCCTCGTGCACGGACGGCCGTCCGGCGGGCGGCGGCGCGAGCAGGTCCGCCGGGAAGATCCCGGTGCTGGTCGCCGGGTCGGCCTCGGCGAGCGGCAGCGGCCACTGCGGCGGCGCGGGCCAGAGCGGCTTGACGAACAGCGGCCCCGGCTCGGCCGGCACCGATCCGGCGAAGTGCACCCGCAGGATCGCGGGCGGCTCCGGCCAGGGCAGACGTCCCAGGACGTCCCGCAGCGGCGCGACCGCGAGCGCGCCGTACACGTCGGCGACCGGCTTCGGCGCCCGCCCGCCGGCCAGCGCGGTCAGGGCCATGTCCAGGACCTCGCGGAAGCGGTGGCCCGCCCCGAAGGCGAGCTCGTCGGCGGTGTCGGGGGCGACGTCGAGCACCCAGGCCAGCTCGGCCCGGCTCAGCCCGCACACCGCGCACAGCACCAGCACCTCGCGCTGCTGCGGGCGAAGCTCGCGAAGCACGCGCTCGACCAGCGCCGAGGCCGGGTCGATGAGCGGGTCCACGACGGGCGGGGCGTAGACGACGTCCCGCCGGCGGATCTGGCGGCGGGCGTAGGCGTACAGGGCGGCACGGGGCGGGGCGACGTCGGGGACGCCGGACAACACGGACGCCAGGACGTCGGACGCGGTGCCCGGATCGCCGAGCTGGTCGGCGCAGTACGCGAACAGCCCGGCGGCATGGCGGTCGTAGAGCTCTGCGATCAGTTCTGTGCGGGGGCGCTGACCGGTGAGCGGCTGGGACACGGGGCCGATCCTCTTGCTAAATGTGCGGACGCTGAGGTGAGGGGTACGCGTCTGGAGTTTGTGGAGGTAATCATGCCAACTCACCCAGGCCCGGCGCACCACTTGATCGGAAATTCCGGTAAATCTCCCTGGTCAGTGAAACGTTTAAGCCGTCCCCCGTGGGGACACAGGGGTGAGGGTCGCCGTAGTCTTGTGGGCCACCGAGATCATGCGGCGGTCGTGGCAGGGGGGCCGCGGCCCTGCCATCGAGCGAGAGGTCACGCGTGATCACATTCGACGCTGTCACCAAACGCTATCCAGACGGCACCACCGCCGTGGACGCCCTCTCCCTTGAGGCGCCCACCGGCGAGATCACCGTGCTGGTGGGCCCCTCGGGCTGCGGGAAGACGACGTCCCTCCGGATGATCAATCGCATGATCGACGCTTCCGAGGGACAGATCCTCCTCGACGGGGTGCCCGTGAGCGGCATCGACCCGCCCACGCTGCGCCGCGGCATCGGGTACGTCATCCAGCAGGCCGGCCTCTTCCCGCACCGGAAGATCGTCGACAACATCGCGACGGTCCCGTACCTGCTGGGCTGGGACAAGAAGAAGGCCCGCGCGCGGGCGATGGAGCTGCTCGAACGCGTCGGCCTCGACCCGGCCTTCGCCGGCCGCTATCCCTTCCAGCTCTCCGGCGGGCAGCAGCAGCGCGTGGGCGTGGCCAGGGCGCTGGCCGCCGACCCGCCCGTGCTGCTCATGGACGAGCCGTTCAGCGCGGTCGACCCGATCGTCCGCACCAGCCTCCAGGACGAGCTGCTGCGCCTGCAGGCCGAGCTGAACAAGACCATCGTGTTCGTCACCCACGACATCGACGAGGCGATCAAGCTCGGCGACCGGGTGGCCGTGCTGCGCGTCGGCGGGCGGCTGGCCCAGCTCGCCGACCCCAAGACGCTGCTGTCGGAGCCGGCCGACGACTTCGTCCGCGAGTTCCTGGGCCATGACCGGGGGATCCGGCGGCTGCAGTTCATCTCCACGAAGGGGCTGCGGCTGCGTACCGACCTGACCGTGCGCGAACGGGCGGCCAGCGACGAGCCGTGGCTGCTGGTCGTGACCGACGACGACCGGCCCGTGGGCTGGTTCGCCGGGTCGCGGCCCGAGGAGCTGGAGCCGTACGGGACGTTCGTGCTCGGCCGCGACTCGATGCGCTCGGCCCTGGACGCGGCGCTGCTGTCGCCCTCCGGCTGCTCGGTCGCCGTGGACGAGGACGGCAGGGTCGTCGGCGTGGCCACCAGGGAGGCCCTGGACGAGGCGCTGGCGGAGGCCGCCGATGCGTGAGGGTCCGCCCAGCATCTGGGAGTGGATCGCCCGCAACTGGGACACCGGCCGCGCCGACAGCATCAGGAACCTGCTGACCGACCACCTGACCATGTCCCTGGTGCCGATCCTGGCCGCGCTGGTGCTGGCGTTGCCGCTCGGGCTGGCCTGCGTGCGCTGGCGCTGGCTCTACCAGCCCACCTCGGGCCTGATGAACGTCGTCTACGCGCTGCCGTCGCTGCCGGTGTTCATGCTGCTGATCTCGGTGACCGGGCTGTCGCAGACCACCGTGATCATCCCGCTGACCTTCTACGGCATGGCCGTGCTCATCCCGGCCGTGGTCGACGGGCTGAACTCGGTGCCCGACCACGTGCGCCAGTCGGCCGTCGCGATGGGGTTCACGCCCATGCGCCGCCTGCTGCAGGTCGAGCTGCCCATCGCCACACCGGTGGTGCTGGCCGGGCTGCGCGTGGTCGCGGTCTCCAGCATCAGCCTGGTCAGCGTTGGCGCGCTGATCGGCCAGGGCGGGCTCGGCGGGCTGTTCACCCGGGCCTACCAGAACCCGTTCATGCCGCCGGTGGTCACCGGCATCGTGCTGATCGTCGCGCTGGCGCTGGTCGCCGACGGCCTGCTGGTCCTGGCCCAGCGCCTGCTCACCCCCTGGGTGCGCGCGCGGAAGGGGACGTCGTGAGCTGGTTGGGCTCGTTCTTCGGCTGGCTGGCCGACTTCTTCGGCACCGGGGCGAACTGGGCCGGCCCCGACGGCATCCCGGCGCGGCTGCTGGAGCACCTGGAGTTCTCGGCCCTGGCGCTGGTGCTGGCGATGCTGATCGCGGTGCCGCTGGGGCTGGCCATCGGCCACACCGGCAGAGGCGAGGTCGTGGTCGTCATCTCGGCGAACCTGGCCAGGGCACTGCCGACGCTCGGCCTGCTGGTGCTGTTCGTGCTGCTGCTCGGCACGTCCTCGATCTGGCCGGTGATCATCCCGCTGGTGCTGCTGTCGGTGCCGCCGATCCTGGTCAACACCTACGAGGGCATCAAGGGCGTCGATCCGGAGCTGCGCGACGCGGCGTACGGGATGGGGCTGCGCGGCGGGCAGGTGCTCGGCCGGGTGCTGGTCCCGGTGGCGCTGCCGCTGATCCTGCTCGGGCTCAGGCTGTCGGCGATCCAGGTGGTCTCCACCACGACGGTCGCGGCGTACACGGGGCTCGGCGGGCTCGGCCGGTTCGTGATCGACGGTTTCGCGACCAAGGATTATGCGAGCGTTGTGGGGGGTTCAGTACTGATTGTGCTGTTCGCGCTTGTCGTGCAGATCGTGTTCGCCCTCATCCAGAGGGTGACCGTTTCGCCGGGGGTGAGCCAGAGACTGAAGGTTCGATAGTCTCCGGTATTACCTGCCGCTTTAGAAGGGAAATTCACACATGAGACGCATGATCGGCACCGCGGCGGTGCTCGTGTCGGCGACGCTGGCGCTGGCCGCCTGCGGCGGCGGGAGCGGCGGTGGGGGCAACCCGCTCGACACCACGAGCGCGGCGCCCAGCGGCTCGGCCTCGGCGGCCGGGGGCAAGGCCGTCATCGGCTCCTTCGACTTCGACGAGAGCGTGCTGCTCGCGTCGATCTACGCCCAGGCCCTTGAGGCCAAGGGCGTGCAGGTCGAGGAGAAGCCGCGCATCGGCAGCCGCGAGGCCGTCTACGACCAGGTCAAGAACGGCGGCCTGACCATCGTTCCGGAGTACAACGGCAACCTGCTGGCCTTCGTCGACCTGAAGAACACCGCCTCGACGACCGACGAGGTCAACGCGGCGCTGAAGGAGAAGCTCCCGGCCGAGCTCGAAGTGCTCGACTCCTCCCCGGCCGAGGACAAGGACAGCCTCTCGGTCACCAAGGACACCCAGACCAAGCAGTCGCTGAACACCATCGAGGACCTGGCCAAGGTCTCCAAGAACATGGTCGTCGGCGGCCCGCCCGAGTTCAAGAAGCGGTGGGAGGCGCGCTTCAAGGAGGTCTACGGGCTGGAGTTCAAGCAGTGGGAGCCGAAGGGCCCGGCCACGGCCGACGCCCTGAAGGACGGCTCGATCCAGGTCGGCAACGTGTTCACCACGGACCCCAAGATGCTGGCCAACAACCTGGTGCCGCTCCAGGACACCAAGAACATCTTCCCCGCCCAGAACGTCACGCCGCTGCTGTTCAAGTCCGGCGCGAACGACACGATCCGCACCACGCTCAACGGCATCTCGGCCAAGCTGAGCACCCAGTCCCTGCTCGACATGATGCAGAAGATCTCCGTCAACAAGGACGAGCCCGCCACGGTGGCCAAGGAATGGCTGACCTCCAACGGCCTCGCCTGACGCCCGCGGCGGGGGCCTCCGGCCGGAGGTCTCCGCTGTGAGCGAGTTCACGGAGGCGATGGCGCAACTGGCCGCGGGCGTCGCGGTGATCACCGTCCGGGACGGGCGTGACGACCTGGGCGTGACCGTGTCGGCGCTGATGTCGGTCTCGGCCGAGCCGCCGCTCGTGCTGATCAGCCTGGCCTCCCGCGGCTACCTCTGCGAGGTGCTGCTCCGGCAGGACCGGTGGGCGGCCTCGCTGCTGTCCTCCGGCCAGGCCGCGATCGCCAGCCGCTTCGCCACCGCCGGCCGTCCCAGCGCCCGCCTCCTGCTGGCGGGCACCCCCCACCACCGGGGGGCGCACACCGAGGCGCTGGTGGTCGAGGGCGGTGTGGCGGCCCTGGAGGCCGAGACGACCCAGGTCGTCCCGGCCGGCGACCACACGCTCTTCGTCGCCCAGGTGCTCGCCGTCCCCTATGTCACCCCCGCGCTCCAGCCGCTGGTACGGCTGCGCGCCCGCTACCGGCCGATGGGATGCTGAATGCGCAGTTTCCTCTTCCTCCTGGGCGGCAACCGCCGTGACGGCAACACCGAGACCCTGGCCAGGCACGCCGCCGCCGCGCTGCCGCCGGACGTCGGGCAACGCTGGCTGCGCCTCGACGACCACCCGCTGCCGCCCTTCCGGGACATCCGCCACTCCGGCGACGGCCTCTACCCCGTCCCCGAGGGCGCGGAGAAGCTGCTCGCCGAGGCCACGCTCGACGCCACCGACCTGGTGATCGTCTCCCCGCTCTACTGGTACAGCGTCTCGGCCACCACCAAGCTCTACCTCGACCACTGGTCGGCCTGGATGCGCGTCCCCGGCTACGACTTCAAGGCCCGCATGGCGGGCAAGACCGTCTGGGCGGTCACCACGATCAGCGAGGAGGACGAGTCGGTGGCCGATCCGCTGATCGGCACGCTGCGCCTGTCGGCGGAGTACTTCGGGTCGTGGGGCGGCGCGCTCATCGGCTACGCCAACCGCCCCGGCGACATCCTGCGCGACACCGGCGCCCTGGAACGGGCCGCGGCCTTCTTCAGCCCCGGCGCTCGAAGTGCGGATACAGGGTCGTCTTCGTCCCGGCCTTGACCAGCGTCTCGACGACCCGGCCCGTGAGGTCGACGACGCCCACGCCGTCCTTGACCGGGGCGAGCAGGTGCCGCTCGTCGTACCAGCCGAGCGTCGGGCCCCACACCGGGCTGAAGGCCAGCTTGATCCGGGTGACGGCCTTGCCGGTCCGGGTGTCCCAGACGCAGGCGGCCTTCTCCAGCGAGGTGCAGGCGGTGACGAAGCGGCGGCCCGACGGGCTGAACGCGCCGAGCCCGGAGGCGGCCGGACGTCCCCGCACGTGCCAGGTCCGGGTGACGGCGCCGGTGAGGTCGTAGCGGCGGACCGCGGAGGAGCCGTTCTTGCCCCAGCGCACGACCACGCCCTTGCCGTCGTGCGTCCACTGGAAGCCGCCCATGGTGATGAGCGCCTTCTCGATCCGGACGAACCGGGCCTCCAGCGAGGGCACGTCGATCAGCACGATCCCCGCCGAACGCGGCTCGCCGCCCGGCTCGAACACGTTGAGCAGCAGGCGGCGGCCGTCCGGCGACCAGGTGGGCCAGCGCGTCTGCAGGTACTGGCCCGCCCGCTCGGGGTCCTCCGGCACGGGCAGCTCGACCTCGCTCTCCTTGCCCGACCGGCGGTCCAGGAAGGTCACCTTCGGCGCGCCGCCCGCGTGGTGGGCCAGCTTCACCTGCCAGCGCTCGTCCGGGGAGACGCTGACGATCATGCCCCCGTGGGCAGGGAGCATACAAGATCAAATTATCTGATGACGTACCAGCCGGGCAAAGAGAGCGGACCGGTGGCGGGCAGGCCCAGCTCGGCCGACAGGCGGGCCAGCGGCCCCCAGGCGTCGAGCCGCATCCTGGCCAGGGCGGCGGACTTGTCCTCGCTGGACTCCGGCCCCCGCAGCCGCTCCAGCGGGTTGATCCTGGGATAGACGCGCACGGGGGCGTCGTCGGCGAGCCCGGCGCGCTCGCGGGCCAGGCCGAGGGCGTGCTCAAGGCCGCCCAGCTCGTCCACCAGGCCGTTGGCGTGGGCGTCCGCGCCGGTCCAGACCCGGCCTCTGGCCAGCTCGTGGGCGCGCTCGCGGGTCAGGCCGCGGCTCTCGGCGACCTTGCCCACGAAGTCGTCGTAGATGCGGTCGAGCCACCCGTTCACCCGGTCCCACTGCTCGGGGGAGAAGCCGCGGGCGGTGGAGAACATGCCGGCGTTGACCCCGTCGGCGACCAGTTCAGTATTTATCCCGATTTTTTGGAGCAAGTCAGTCATGACGGGCTTGCCGCCATAAACGCCGATCGAGCCGGTCAGGGTGCCGGGCTGGGCCACGATCACGTCGGCGCCCATGGACACGAAGTATCCGCCGGACGCGGCCAGGTCGCCCATGGAGACGATCACCGGCTTCACCCGGCGGGTCAGCGTCACCTCCCGCCACACCGTGTCGGAGGCCACGTACGAGCCGCCGGGGCTGTCCACGCGGAAGACCACGGCCTTGACGTGCTCGTCCCGGCGGGCCGCGCGCAGCGCCGCGCTGATCGTGTCGGAGCCCATCGCGCCGCCCCCGCCGAGCGGGCTGCGTCCGCTGCGGCCGCTCCTGATCTGCCCGCTGCCGTGCACGAGCGCGATGCCGTCGGCCATGGGGTGCGGCAGCTTCCGCACCGCCGCGCTCCTGGCGTACCGGGAGACGAACAGCAGGTGGGCCTCGCCGCCCGTGGCCCGTCGGACCTCGTCGTACACCTCGTCGCGGTAGGCGAGGGCGTCCACCAGGCCGCTCTCCTGCGCCTCGGACGCGGTGAAGGGGCCGCGGTCGATCAGTTCGCGCACCTTGGCCGGGTCGAGCCTGCGGCCCTCGGCGATGCCGTGGACGAGCTGCTCGGCGACCGACTCCACGATGCGGGTCATCGACTCGCGGTGGGGCTCGGTCATGTGGTCCTGGGTGAAGGTGTTGACCGCGGTCTTGTACTCGTGCCGCTGCCCGGCCTCGACCGCCACGCCCACCTTGGTCAGCGCGCCCTTGAGGAAACGCTGCTCCATCGCCACCCCTGTGAGCCCGACGTCGCCGCTGGGCTGGAGGTAGACCCGCTCGAACGCGGTGGCCAGGTAGTAGGGCACCGTGCCGCCGCTGAACTCCCCGAACGTCTCGGCGTAGGCCACCGTCAGCTTGCCGGAGGCGCGGAAGCGGGTGACGGCCTCGCGCAGCTCCTGGACCATGGCCAGGCCCATGGGGTTGCCGCCGACCTTGACCACCAGCGCCTTGACCCTGGAGTCCCGGCCGGCCCGCCGGAGGCCGGACAGCACGTCCGACAGACGGGTCTTGCGCATGGACAACACCGCGGCGACCGGGTCGGACGGCGGTCCTTCCGTGAGGCCCTCGGTGAGATCGAGCTCCAGGACCAGCGGGCCGGTGCGCCGCTGGCGAAGCTTGTCGACGGTTTCGAAGATCGCCCTGCCTGCGTCCATATAGCCACCCTAAGCGACACATTTCGTGTCGGGCCCGGAAGAGGGCCAGGCGGCCGCCCGGGTGGGGGCGTCCGCCTGGAACCTGGGCCTATGCCGGGTCAGCGGTGGTTGTGCAGGGCGGCGTAGACGTTGATGCGGGGGGTGGTGAGCTGGGTTCCCGCGCTGGCGTACGTGATCGGCTTGCCGGTGCGCCGCAACGCGTCGAGGAGCTGGTCGGAGGTGGCGTGCGCGCGCTTCTGCCGCAGCAGCGCGAACGAGCCGGCGACGTGCGGGGCGGCCATCGAGGTGCCGTTCAGCGTGGCGTAGGCGTTGCCGCTGATGGCGGCCGTGATCGAGACGCCGGGCGCGAACAGGTCGAGCATGGCGCCCCGGTTGGAGAAGGAGGCCACGGCGTCCTGCTTGTCGGTGGCGCCCACGGTCACGACGTTGGAGACGCAGGCGGGCCAGGAGACGGAGGCGTCGAAGCCGTTGTTGCCCGCGGCCACGACGGTGGCCACGCCCTTGGCCTGGAGCTGGTCCACCTCGGCCTTGAAGTCGGCGCCGTCGCCCTCGTCGCAGTAGGCGTCGTACTTGCCGCCGCCCAGGCTCAGGTTGACCGCGGCGATGTCGTACTGGTCGGCCAGCACGTTCGCGTACGCCATGCCGGTCAGGACCGAGGAGTCGTAGGCGAGCACGCAGGACGCCGCGGCGCCGCAGTAGGGGGAGTTGTCGAAGCGGCTGAAGACCTGGATCGCGATGATCTTGGCCTTGGGGGCGACCCCGGGGTTCGGGAACTCCTTGGTGGCCTGGCCCGCGGTGATGCCCGCGACGTGGGTGCCGTGGTAGCACAGGCCGTACTCGGGCCGGGGGGCGTTGCGCAGGCACGCCTCGGTCTCGGAGCTGGCCGCGCCGTCGCCGATCTGGAACTGGCTGCCGTTGGGGCACAGCGGCGTCGAGCCGTCGGCCGGGTCGGTGGCGGAGAAGCACGCCTGCGCCGCGATGCGGCGGCCGAAGGCCGGGTGGTCGTTGTCGATGCCGGAGTCGATGATCGCGACGGCGGTGCCCTTGCCGGTGAAGCCCTGCCGATGCGCCCGGTCGGCGCCGATCAGCGGCACGCTCTGCGCCAGCGAGGGCTCGTTGAGCCGGTCCTTGCGGATCGAGACGACGTCCGCCTGCTCGGCGACCTTCTCCAGCTCGGCGCGGGTGCCGCGGTAGACGAAGAAGTCGAGCTTGCCGGCCAGCTCGGCGGGCGGCGTGGCCACGACGTTGCGCTTGTCCTGCCTGACCCCTTCCGCACCGGCCAGGGCCGACTGCACCTGGGCGGGCTGGCGGACGCGGACGATGACGCGGTGCTCGCCCGTCGAGGTGACGGCCGGGTCGATCTTGGACTCGGGGTCGGCCAGGGCGGGGGTGGCGACCAGCGACGCAGCGGTGGCGGCGAGGGTGATCGCACCGGCCAGCAGAGACATGAGTCTCAACTGATCCTCCGGGGGTCAGGGGGCGTTTGTGTAAAGAAGTGTAGATATTGGACAAGAGATGTCAGAGAGGCGCTTGTGTTCTGTTATCGCTTCTTGTCCTGGTAAGCGAAAGGGCCGGATCGTCGGATCCGGCCCTGTCCTGGGTGCTGGTGTCAGGCTTTGGGAGTGCTCGGGGCCGTGGCGCTGAACACGTCGATGCGGGCCGTGCGCGCCTGGACGCCGCCGGCGGCGTAGCCGATGCTGCGGCCGGTGGCCTGCAGCCGCTGCAGGCTCTGCGCCACCGTGAAGTTCGGGTACGCCTGCCGCATCAGCGCGAACGCCCCCGCCACGTGCGGCGCGGCCATCGACGTGCCGCTCTTGTCGGCGTAGCTGTCGTCCGGCACCGACGACCTGATGCCCACGCCCGGCGCGAGCAGGTCGAGCAGCGGGCCCCGGTTGGAGAAGTCGGCCAGGGCGTCCCGGTCGTCGGTGGCCCCCACCGCGACGGCGGTGGAGATGCAGGCGGGCGCCGAGACGCCGTCGGGGAAGCCGTTGTTGCCGGCCGCCACCACGGGCGCGACCCCGAGAGAGATCAGCGTGTCGAAGTCCGGCTTGAGGCTCGCCGCGCTCGGGTCGGAGTCGCAGTTCTCGCGGTACGGCCCGCCGCCGCCCAGACTCAGGTTCGCCGCGGCGACGCGCCGGGCCGCGGCCACCCGCGCGACGTACTCCAGCGCCAGCTTCTGGTCGGAGGTGTAGCTGAGGAAACAGGGCGCCTGGGTGCCGATGACCGCGCACGTCATCGCGCTGTCGATGCGGCTGAACACCTGGATCGGCAGGATGCCCGCGGCGGGCGCGACGCCGTCGGAGGGCGCGCCGGTCGTCATCCGGCCCGCGGCGATGCCCGCGACGTGCGTGCCGTGCGAGCAGGCGTTGACGCCGTTCACGACGCACTGGGCGGTCTCGGCGTCCGCGGACCCCGGGCCGGTCTGGCTCGGCTGGTTGTTCGGGCAGAGCGAGACCGAGCCGTCACTGGCGTCGGAGGAGGAGAAGCACGCCTCGTCCACGATCCGGCCGGCGAAGAACGGGTGGTCGCGGTCGATGCCCGTGTCCAGGACGGCCACCGTGAAGCCCCGGCCCGTCCAGCCGGCCGCGTTGGCCCGGTCGGAGCCGATGATCCGGGTGCTCCTGTCCAGGACGGCCGGGCGCAGCTCGTCCTTGTAGACGGCCTGGACGCGGTCGTCCGTCCTGAGCTGGGCCAGCGTCTTGCCGTCCAGCTCGGCGACGAAGAAGTGGGGCGACTGCGCCGCCTCCAGCACCCGGCTGCCCTCGGAGGCCTGTTCGAGATCCTTCGCCACGGCCTGCACGTTCTGCCCCGGCTTGAGCTGAATGATCGACCGGACCTTGCTCTTGGCCTGGACCTCCGCGACGAGGGCGGGGCTGATGACCGGGTCGCCGGTGTCACGCGCGTCGGCGCTCAGCGGTGGCGCCGCGCAGAGCACGGCTGATGTCGTGGCCAGCGCGGCAGCGCAGGCGAGCAGGGACCGTAGCCTCACTTAGTCCTCCGAGGGTCAGACCGTCCGGTGTGAGGTGTCCATCCCCTGGTGTGACAAGTGTGATGTCGGTGACCTATGTGAAAGCAGTGAAAGCTGAGCGGGTTTTTGCCATGCGGCGGGGAAGACGGAAGGGCCGGTCGGGCCCTTCCGTCGGTGAAGCTGACTCAGAGCGACTTGAGCACGTTCTTCGTCGCCTTCCTCAGCGCCGCCTTCGACGCCGCGCCGCTCAGCCGCACCTTCTCGGCGGCGGTCAGCACGGTGGTGCCGTTCCTGCCGTGCGCCCAGTTGAGCCAGGCCGTCAGCAGCGCGCTGTCCAGCTTGTCGCGGGACGTCTTCGTGCCCTTCAGCACCCGGTACGCCTTGCCCAGCGACGACGCCTTGGTCAGCTCGGGGAACACCTTGCTGGCCTTGCCGATCAGCTTCAGGTAGCAGTTCAGCGTGTTGTCGGGGATCGTCCCGCTGCTGCGGTGGATCTCCACGGCCCACTTGCCGGCCGTCATCCTGGCGCCGGCCGTGCCGCGCGTGCAGACGGCGGCGGCCGACGGGGCGGGGGTCGGCGTGACGGTCACCGTCACCGTGACCGTGGGCAGCGGGACCGGCGTGACCGAGGACGTCGGGGCCGGCGCGGGCTGCCCGTCGTCGGGGTCGGGCTGGGGCGTCGGGCCGCTGCCGTCCGTGGGGTCGGGCTCGGGGTCGTCCGTGGGGCCGGTCGTCGGCGACTGCGTGATCGGCGGCTGGGTGCCGGTGCCGGCCAGGGCGGCGCCCACGTCCAGGCGGGGGGTGGTGACCTGGGCGCCGTTGGCCTCGTACTGGTAGGGCCGGCCCGTGGTCTTCAGCGTGTTGATCAGGTCGGCGACGGGCGTCTGCGGCGAGGCGGCCTTCATCAGCGCCAGCGCGCCGGCGACGTGCGGCGTCGCCATCGACGTGCCGCTGTGCGTGGCCATCTGGTTGTCCGGCACCGAGGACTGGATGTCCACGCCGGGGGCGAAGAAGTCGACCAGCGAGCCCCGGTTGGAGAAGTCGGCGATGGCGTCGGCGCCGTCGTTCGCGCCGACCGCGACCGCCGAGGAGACGCATGCGGGGTAGGAGGCGCCCTCGAAGAACTCGTTCCCGGCGGCGACCACGGTCGCGATGCCCTTGGCCAGCAGGGCGTCGATCTTCGGCTTGAAGACCGCGCCCTCCTCGGTGGCGTCGCAGTCGGTCTCCGACAACGCGCCGCCCAGGCTCAGGTTCACCGCCGCGACGGGCTGGGTGAGCGTGGCCACGTAGTCCATGGCCAGCCGCAGCGACGACTCGAAGGCCAGCAGGCACGACGACTCGCCCGTGCAGATGTCCTCGTCGTTCACCCGGCTGAACACCTGCACCGCGATGATCCCGGCGCCCGGGGCCACGCCGCCGCTGCCCGCCGCGATGCCGGCGACGTGCGTGCCGTGCTCGCACAGGTTCACGCCGCCGGACAGGCACTTGGCGGTGGTGGCGTCGGCCGCGCCCTCGCCGGTCTGCTGGGGCTGCCCGTTCGGGCACAGCGACTCCACGCCGCTCTCCACGGCCGAGAAGCACGCCTCGCCCACGAGCCTGCCCCCGAAGTACGGGTGGTCGCGGTCGATCCCGGTGTCCAGGACGACGATGTTCTGGCCCGCCCCGGTGAGGTTCTTCTCGTGGGCCTTGTCCGCGCCGATCTGGGTGATGTTGGACCCCACCTCGGCCGGCGCGTACGTCCGGTCGCGGTGGATGGACGTGACGCGCGGGTCCTCGGCCAGCTTCGCCAGCTCCTCGGCGGTGCCCTCCACCACCATGAACGACTGGCTCTGCGGCTGCAGCAGCACGTCGACGCTCTGGGCCGCCGCCACGCCGGCCACCGGCTCGTGCTGCGCGGCGTCGGTCAGCTCCACGATGGCGCGGGTGGTGTCGCCGTCGAGCGCCAGGCCCTCCTCCAGCTTGCTCTGGGAGGGCGTCGGCGTCGGCGTCGCCGCGGGGTCGTCGGCGAACGCCGGGACGGAGGCCGATGACAGGGCCAGCACGATCGAGCACACGATCAGGGGGCGAAATCGCACGCGTCCTCCGAGGGGGATGATCTCGGAGTTTAGGGCGATTTATCCCGCCAGCACAGAGCCTGGCCCTGTTTCTCACCGAACTTTCAGCGCACTCACCTCAAACGTTCAACGACCCCGACGGCCCCGCAGACTCCGAAGACTCCGTCGGCGCCTCCTTGGTCAGCCACACCGCGCCGAGCGGCGGCACCCGCAACGTCGTGGAGAACGGCAGCCCGTGCCACGGCTCGGCCTCCGCCTCGACCCCGCCCATGTTGCCCACGCCGCTGCCCCAGTAGTCGTAGGCGTCGGTGTTGACGACCTCCGCCCAGTGGCCGCCGTAGGGCAGTCCGAGCCGGTAGCTCTCGTGCGCCCCGCCGCTGAAGTTGACCACGCAGGCCGCCGCCGACCCGTCGGCCGCGTACCGGACGAACGAGAACGTGTTCCCCGACGCGTCGTCGGCGTCGATCCAGCGGAACCCCTCCGGCCTGGCGTCCTGCTCCCACAGCGCCGGGGTCTCCTTGTAGAGCCTGTTGAGGTCGCGGACGAGCCGCTGCACGCCCTTGTGCCCGTCGAACTCCAGCACCCACCAGTCGAGCCCGCGCTCCTCCGACCATTCCGAGCCCTGGCCGAACTCGCCGCCCATGAACAGCAGCTGCTTGCCCGGATGCGCCCACATGAACGCCAGCAACGCCCTGAGCTGGGCGAACCGCTGCCATTCGTCCCCCGGCATCTTGCCGAGCAGCGAGCCCTTGCCGTGCACCACCTCGTCATGGGACAGCGGCAGCACGTAGTTCTCGGAATAGGCGTAGATGAGGGAGAACGTCATCTGATGGTGGTGGTACTGGCGGAAGATCGGCTCGCGGCGCAGGTATTCGAGCGTGTCGTGCATCCAGCCCATGTTCCACTTGAACCCGAAGCCGAGCCCGCCCAGGTGCACCGGCCGCGAGACGCCCGGCCAGGCCGTCGACTCCTCGGCGACGGTCGAGATGCCCGGAGCCTCCCGGTAGCAGACGGAGTTCATCTCCTTGAGGAACTCGACCGCGTCGAGGTTCTCCCGGCCGCCGTAGACGTTGGGGGTCCACTCGCCCTCGCGGCGCGAGTAGTCGAGGTAGAGCATCGAGGCGACCGCGTCCACGCGCAGGCCGTCGACGTGGAACTCCTTCAGCCAGTAGAGGGCGTTCGCGACCAGGAAGTTCTTGACCTCCCTGCGGCCGAAGTCGAAGACGTAGGTGCCCCAGTCGGGGTGCTCGCCCCTGGCCGGGTCGGCGTGCTCGTACAGCGGGGTGCCGTCGAAGCGGGCCAGGGCCCACTCGTCCATGGGGAAGTGCGCCGGCACCCAGTCCAGCAGCACGCCGATGTCGCGCTGGTGCATGCGGTCCACGAAGTGCCGGAACTCGTCGGGCGTGCCGAACCGGGCCGTCGGCGCGTAGTAGGACGTCACCTGGTAGC
Source organism: Nonomuraea sp. NPDC050227 (assembly GCF_044459705.1). Taxonomy (NCBI): domain Bacteria; kingdom Bacillati; phylum Actinomycetota; class Actinomycetes; order Streptosporangiales; family Streptosporangiaceae; genus Nonomuraea; species Nonomuraea sp. NPDC050227. The sequence continues at coordinate 137,889 of NZ_JBITJF010000014.1, forward strand.
CCCACGAGCCGCCGAACGGGTGCTCGGCAACCGGCAGCAGCTCGACGTGCGTGAACCCCATGTCGGCCGCGTACTCGGAGAGCTGGTCGGCCAGCTCCAGGTAGGACAGCCCCGGCCGCCACGAGCCCAGGTGCACCTCGTAGACGCTCATCGGCCCGAGCTGCGCCGGCCGCTCGCGCCGCGCGGCCATCCAGTCGTCGTCGGCCCAGGTGTAGGCGGACTCGTCGACCACGGACGCGGTCATCGGGGGCACCTCGGTGCGCCGGGCCATGGGGTCGGCCTTGTCGCGCCAGAGCCCGTCGGCGCCGAGGATCTGGAACTTGTACCGCTCACCGGCCTCCAGCCCCGGGACGAACAGCTCCCACACGCCCGACCGGCCGAGCGAGCGCATCGGGTAGGCGGTGCCGTCCCAGTGGTTGAAGTCGCCGACGACCCTGATGCCGCGCGCGTTCGGCGCCCAGACGGCGAACGCGGTGCCCCGCACGTCCTGGTGCTCCATCACGCGGGCGCCCAGGACCTCCCACAGCCGCTCGTGCCGCCCCTCGCCGATGAGGTGCAGGTCCACCTCGCCCAGCGTGGGCCAATGCCGGTACGGGTCCTTGACCTCGTACGGCTCCCCACCGGCGTACCGGACGCGCAGGGTGTAGTCGGGCACCTTGTCCAGCCCGGCGACCGTGGCCTCGAACACGCCGTGGGCCTGGTGTCTCATGTCGTGGGCCGTGCCGTCGTCGAGCACCACCTGCACCCGCTCGGCCAGCGGGCGCAGCGCGCGGAACACCACGCCGCCCGGGACCGGGTGTGCTCCGAGCACGGAGTGCGGATCGTGGTGCGCCCCGCCAGCGAGGCGGTCGAGCTCTGTCCTCATGGGCATGCTCCCAACCCTGCCTTATGATGACCGTCCATCTCAGGCACTGCCCGCTTTCACGGCGACAATCACCGAATGTGCAAAATCCCGGGATGATCGCAGAAGTATGCGGGATCGTCATGGATGATCCTTGGCCGTGTCGTGGCCGGATCCGCCCTGTACAAGGCGATCAGGCGCCCGATGTGTCCGGCAGCAGGTCGTCCACCGGCATGCCGGCCCCTTCGGCCAGACCGGCCGCCAGCGCCGCCGCCCCCAGCCCCGCCGTCACGGCCGCCGTGATCCGGTCCACGTCGCCCCGCTCGCCCGCCGGCAGCGGCGCGCCGACGGACGCCCTGAGCGCGGCGGCCTTGCCGAGCAGCCGCGCCGCCTCCGCGTATCGGCCGCCGAGCGCCCGCGCCCCCGCCAGCCCCTCCAGCCCGAGGGCGGTCGCGCGCGGGTCGCCCACGTTGCGGGCGGCGGCCAGCCCGCGAAGCTGGAACTCCAGCGCGCCCGCCGCGTCCCCGCGCAGCTCGGCCACGAACCCCAGCTCCGCCAGGATCAGCGCCGCGCCCGGCTCGCCGGAGACGTCCAGCACCCAGTCCAGCCAGCTCAGCAGCAGCCGCTCGGCCTCGTCGAGCCGTCCCTGGCGGCGCGCGCCGAGCGCCAGCCCGATCTCGGCGAACTCCTCGGCCGGACGGTTCGACTGCGACACCGCCAGCCGCCTGGCCCGCTCGTGGTGGTCGTCGGCGGCCGCGTGGTCGCCCCGCAGCATGGCGATCCGGCCCAGGCGGGACAGCGCGTCGGAGACCGAGCTCCACAGGCCCAGCTCCTCGGCCATGCGCAGGCCCTCCGCGCGCAGCTCCGCGGCGCGGTCGTAGTCGCCGATGATCTCGGCGTGGCTGCCCAGGCACTCCGCCGCCCGCAGCTCGCCCCAGCGGTCGCCGGTCCGCCGGAACAGCGCCAGGCCGCGCTCGCCGTCGCGCCGCATGCCCGCCAGGTCGCCGCGCATCCCCGCCCATCTGGCCCGGACGGTCAGGGTGGCGGCCATGCCCCACTCGTCGTCCAGTTCGGCGAACTCCGACAACGCCGTCTCGATCATTCCGGCGCTGATCGACAGATCGTCGTACCCGAACAGGGCGAAGCCGACGAACCATCGCGCCCTGGCCCGCTCCCTGGCGTCCTCGACCGCCGTGAACAGTTCCGTCACGTCAGGGCCCGGCGGCTGCCCCACCAGCAGCCGCATGCCCGCCAGCCACGCCCTGGCCTGGGGGGCGCCCGGATCGTCGTCCGCCGCGATCGACAGCGCCGCCTCCAGCGCCCGCTTGCCCTCGCCCAGCCGGCCGCGCAGCACCCAGTACCAGGCCAGGGCGTTCACCAGCCGCAGCGCCTCGGCCGCCGCGCCGAGCCGCACCGCCGTCTCCAGCGCCGCGCGCAGGTTGCCGCCCTCGGCGTCGAGCCGGGCGAGCGCGCGCCGCTGCCCGTGCCCCCGCAGGTACGGCTCCGCCCGCTCGGCCAGGTCCGTGTAGTGGCGCACGTGCCGGAGCCGCACCTCCGCCGGCTCGCCGGCCGCCTCCAGCCGCTCCACGCAGTACGCCGCCACCGACTCCAGCAGCCGGAACCGCGGCTCCCCGTCACCCCACGCCCGCACCACCAGCGAGCGGTCCACCAGCCTGGCCACCGCGTCCAGGACGTCCACGCCCGGCTCGGCGCAGACCTCCTCGGCCGCCTCCAGCGTGCATCCGTCGGCGTGCACGGCCAGCCGCCGCAGCACGACGCGCTCGTCCTCGCCCAGCAGCTCCCAGCTCCAGTCGATCACCGCGCGCAACGTCTGCTGCCGGGCGGGCGCGCCGCGGCGGCCGGAGGCGAGCACCCGGAACCGGTCGTCCAGCCGTTCGGCGAGCTGGCGCGGGGTGAGCGTGCGCATCCGCGTCGCGGCCAGCTCCAGGGCCAGCGGGATGCCGTCCAGGCGGGCGCAGATCTCGGCGACGTCGGCGTCCGGCTCGATGCCCGCGCGCGCGGCGAACAGCTCCGCCGCCGCCTGCGGTCCCAGCGGCGGCACGCTCCACAGCGCCTCGCCCTCGACGCGCAGCGACTCCTGGCTGGTGGCCAGGACGCGCAGCCCGGGAGCGGCCCGCAGCAGCCGTCCGGCCAGCGCGGCGACCTGCTCGACGACGTGTTCGCAGTTGTCCAGGACGAGCAGCGTCCGGGTGCCTTCCAGAACGTCGGCCAGCCGGGCGGTCAGGTCCTGCGCCGCGCCGCCCACGTCGTCGCGCAGGCCGAGCACCGCCGCGACCGCCTCGGCCACCTCGACCGCCGGCGCCCCGGCGCGCAGTCCCGCCAGCTCCACCAGCCACACCCCGCCGCCGAAGCCGGGCGGGCCGGGGGAGTCGGCCGCGGCGAGCGCGAGGCGGGTCTTGCCGACGCCGCCAGGGCCCGTCAGCGTGACCAGCCGGTTCGCGCGCAGCAGGGCGCGCACCTCCGCCACCGCCTCCTCCCGGCCCACGAGCCCGGTGAGCGGCGCCGGCAGGTTCGTTCGCCGTCGCTCCGGTCCGTCGAGCGCCGGGTCCTGCTCAAGGATCGCCTGGTGCAGCGCGACCAGCTCGGGACCGGGGTCGAGCCCGAGCTCGTCGGCCAGCCGCGTCCGCAGGTCGGCGTAGCTGGCCAGCGCCTCGCCCTGCCGTCCGGCCCGGTACAGGGCCCGTACGTGCGCGGCCCGCAGCCGCTCGCGGAACGGATGCTCGGCCACCAGGTCGGCCAGCTCGGCCGCCAGCAGCCCGTGCTCGCCCAGCCCGAGCCGCGCCTCGGCCAGCTCCTCCACGGCCACCAGCCGCTGCTCGTCGAGCCTGGCCACGGCCGCCCTGGCGAACTCCTCGTCGGCGAACTCCGCGAAGGCGGCCCCCCGCCACAGGTCGAGGGCCTGCCGCAGCAGCCCCGCGCGGGTCCGCGGGTCGGCGCTGCGCTGCGCCTGCCCGACGAGGGCGGCGAACCGTCCGGCGTCCACGTCCTCGGGCTCGACCCGCAGCACGTACCCGGGCGCCCGGTACGCCACCAGCTCGCGGTCGCCCAGCACCCGGCGCAGCTGCGACACCTTCACCCGGAGCGCGGCCAGGGCGTTCGCCGGCGGCCTGCCGCCCCACAGGTCCTCGATCAGCCGGTCGGCGGAGACCGGCCGCCCGGCGTGGATCAGCAGGTCGGCCAGCAGCGCCCGGACCTTGACCTCCAGCACCTGGACGGGCTCGCCGCCGGGCCCCCACACGGCGAGCGCCCCCAGCACCCCGAACCGCACTCCACCCCCCATAAGCAACTCCGAATCAGACCATAACCCCCTGCGGGCAGGGTGAAGACATCCGTCAGAACCTAAGGAATCCCGAAATGTCAGAAGAAATTTCCATCATCGGTCTCGGCCTCATGGGCGCGGCGCTCGCCGGCAGCCTGCTGGACGCCGGTCACCGCGTCACCGTGTGGAACCGTTCGGCGGACAAGGCCGAGCCATTGGTCGCCAGGGGCGCCACCCGCGCCGGGACGGTGGCGGAGGCGGTCGCGGCCAGCCCGCTGGTGATCGTCTGCGTGCTCGACTACCCGGCCGTGTACGAGCTGCTGGCCGACGTCCCGCTGACGGGCCGCGTCGTGGCGAACCTGACCACCGGCCGGCCCGTCGAGGCCAGGCAGGCGGCCGAATGGGTGGCCGCACGCGGCGGCGACTACGTGGACGGCGGCATCATGGCCGTGCCCCAGATGATCGGCCGGCCCGGCGCGCTCGTGCTCTACAGCGGTTCGCAGCCGGCCTTCGACCGCTTCGAGGACGCGTTCCGCGCGATGGCCGAGCCGCGTTTCGTCGGCTCCGACCCCGGGATGGCCCCGCTCCTCGACCTGGCCATGCTCACCGGCATGTACGGCCAGATCGCCGGCTTCCTGGAGGCGGCCGCGCTCGTCGACTCGGCCGGCTACCCGTTGACCGACTTCACCAGCACCCTCCTGGTCCCGTGGCTCAACGCGATGGCCGCCCTGCAACCGGAGTGGGTAAAGTCCGTCGAGTCGCGCGACTACACGACCTCGGTGTCGAACCTGGAGATCAACAGGTCCGGCCTGGAGAACCTGGTGCGCGCCTTCCGTGAGCAGCAGGTCAAGCCCGACCTCCTGCTGCCGCTGAAGGCGATCATCGACCAGCGCACCGCCCGCGGCCACGGCGCCGAGGGCCTGCCCGGCCTGGTCGAAGAGCTGCGCTGACCCCCGGGCCGCCCGCGGCGGGGTCCGCCGGTCAGGCGGGGCGGGGGTGGAAGGCGGCCAGCGGGATGGAGACCCACGACGGGCGGTTGCGGGCCTCGTAGACCACCTCGTACACCGCCTTGGACAGCTCGAACGCCCGCAGCAGCGCCGCGTCCCCGACCGTGATCATGCCGCCGCCCTCGCGGTAGCCGTCCAGGAAGGCGGTGCGGTTGCGGTCGGCCCAGGCCTCGGCCCGGGGCTGGAGTTCGGCGGCCTGCGGGTGGTCGGCCAGCAGGTGCCTGGCCGCGTAGTCGAACGAGCGCAGCATCCCGGCCACGTCGCGCAGCGGCGACGACAACGCCCGGCGCTCGGCCAGCGGTTGCCCCGGCTCGCCCTCGAAGTCGAGCACCACCCAGTCGGTGGGCGTGCGCATCACCTGGCCCAGGTGGTAATCCCCGTGAACACGCTGCACGGGCACTTCTCTGGTGAGCAGTTCCACCTGGTGGTAGGCGTCCTCCAGGGCCGCCATGTGCCGCCGCAGCTCGGGCACCTCGGCCATGGCCCGCCCGAGCTGTCGCCGGAACCCCTCGGCCATGCGTTTGACCTCGGGAATCTCGACCAGGTCCGTGGGGAACGCCGCGGCCAGCTCGTGGTGGACGCGGGCGGTGGCGATGCCCAGCCGTACGGACTCGGCGGCGAAGTCGCCGCCCGCCTCGGCGGCGGTGACCCCCGGCAGCGAGGCGTACAGGTCGCGGACGCTGGTCAGCGCGAGGTCCCAGCCGTCGTTGGCGTTGGACAGGTACTCCTGCATGAAGGCGAGCGTGGTGTCCGTGCCGTCCACGTCGGCCTCGATCCAGCCGTACGGCTGGGCGATGTTCGGCGCGCTCCGGACGGCCAGGGCGCTGATGATCTCCAGCTCCGGATTGACGCCAGGGACGAGCCGGCGGAACAGCTTGCAGATGTAGGAGTCGCCGTACACGAGCGAGGTGTTCGACTGCTCGGCCCCCAGCACCAGGCTGCGCTGGGAGGTGTCGATGACGACGCCGGGCGCGTGCCGCATGCGCAGCCCGCTGCGGGTCTCGTCGCCCGCCATGCCCTCCAGCAGCCAGCTCATGGCGTCGGCGTCATGGACGGCGTCATAGAAGTAGGCGTCGCCGAGGCTGCCGACGAGGGCGTGGTTGAGCCGGTCGGGCAGGTCGTGCCGCTCGCCCAGGAAGATCTGGTACCGGTCCCGCGCGCCCTCCTGCCAGACGGCCACGATCACGTGCCGGAGCCCTGGCCTCAGCAGGACGTCCGACTCGATCGACAGATCGTCGATCGGGCGCCCCTTGCCGCCGAACCATCGTTGGCGGCCGATCCATGCGGCAAGGAGCTCCTCTATCACGCCCTACTCCTCCTGGGTGTGTGCCGGTGGGAGTGTGAACCAATAGAACCCATGCCCGGGAAGCGTCAAAAGATACGGTAGTTCGCCAATTGCCGGGAATGGGACCCCTCCCATGGTTTCCACGGGGGAGACGCCGACGAATCTGCGCAGGTCAAGCTCGACCGGTTGCGGGAAGCGCGACAGGTTGTTGACGCACAACATCCGGTCGTCGCCCAGCTCCCGGACGAACGCGAGCACGCTGGGGTTGGAGGAGTTGAGCTCGGCGAACTCGCCGAGCCCGAAGACGGGGTGACGTTTGCGGATCTCGATCATCCGCTTGGTCCAGTGGAGCAGCGAGCCCGCGTTCTTCTGGTGGGCCTCGACGTTGATCGCCTGGTAGCCGTAGATCGGGTCCATGATCACGGGCAGGTAGAGCCGCCCGGGGTCGCAGTCGGAGAACCCGGCGTTGCGGTCGGGGTCCCACTGCATCGGGGTACGGACGCCGTCGCGGTCGCCGAGCCAGATGTTGTCGCCCATGCCGATCTCGTCGCCGTAGTAGAGCACGGGAGAGCCCGGCAGCGACAGGAGCAGCGCGGTGAACAGCTCGATCTGGTTGCGGTCGTTCTCCAGCAGGGGAGCCAGCCGCCGGCGGATGCCGACATTCGCCCGCATACGCGGATCTTTGGCGTACTCCGTGTACATGTAGTCGCGTTCTTCGTCGGTCACCATTTCGAGCGTCAGCTCATCATGGTTCCGCAGGAAAATCCCCCATTGGCAATGTTCCGGAATTTTCGGCGTTTGTGCCAAAATTTCGGAAATTGGGTAGCGGGACTCTCGGCGGACCGCCATGAAAATGCGGGGCATGAGCGGGAAATGGAAGGCCATGTGGCATTCGTCCCCGCCGCCTACCGGATCGCCGAAATATTCCACCACGTCCGAAGGCCACTGATTCGCCTCGGCGAGCAGCACCCGGTCCGGGAAGAGCCGGTCGACCTCGCGCCTGATGCTCTTGAGGTATTCGTGCGTCCTGGGCAGGTTCTCGCAGTTCGTGCCCTCCTCCTCGAAGAGGTAGGGCACCGCGTCCAGGCGGAAGCCGTCGATGCCGAGGTCCAGCCAGAACCGCAGCACCTCCAGCATGGCCTCCTGCACGTCCGGGTTCTCGTAGTTGAGGTCGGGCTGGTGGTGGAAGAAGCGGTGCCAGTAGTACTGGCCACGCACCGGGTCGTAGGTCCAGTTGGACGTCTCGGTGTCGATGAAGATGATCCGGGCGTCCTGGTACTTCTCATCGGTGTCCGACCAGACGTAGAAGTCGCCGAACGGGCCTTCCGGGTCGTGCCTGGAGGCCTGGAACCAGGGATGGGCGTCGCTGGTGTGGTTCATGACGAGGTCGGCGATCACCCGCATGCCGCGTTTGTGCGCCTCGTCGACCAGCTTCACGAAGTCTCCCAGATCCCCGAACTCGGGCAGGATCTTCATGAAGTCGGCGATGTCGTAGCCGCCGTCACGCAGCGGCGACTCGTACAGGGGCAGCAGCCAGAGGCAGTCGACGCCCAGCCACTGCAGGTAGTCGAGCTTGCTGATCAGGCCTTTGATGTCCCCGGTCCCGTCGCCGTTGGAGTCGGCGAATCCCCTGATCAGAACCTCGTAGAAGACGGCGCGCTTGTACCAGTAAGGATCGCGCGGCTTCTCCTCGTCGAAGGTGTTGGGAATGGGTGTGGAGCTCATGGACTCCCCCAGAGGGGGCTCATGAGGAGGGCGCTTTCACACACGTTGAAGACTCCCCGCTGAATTCTGTTCTACCGTGGCGCGGCTCGTACGGTGAGAATGTGGGCAGGCTGGATGTGAGGGTCGAGACGCACATAGTTGCTCTGCCTCCAGCGGTAGGACTCGCCCGACAGCTCGTCGTCCACGACGAACTCGGCGTTCCAGTCGAGACCGATGGCGGGCAGGTCGAGATCTACCGTCGCCTCGTGGGTGTGGTGAGGATCCAGATTGACAACCGCCAGAACGACGTCGCCCAGCCCGTGCCTTCGTGTGGCCGTGTCATAGGCGCCCGGAAGCCGTTTGGAGAAGCAGACGATGTCCGGATGGTCGACCCTGTGGAACCGTAGGTTACGCAATTCCTGCAGCGCCGGATGCGCTCTTCGGAACAAATTCAGATGGGTGATGAGCGGGGCGAGGGTCCTTCCTTCGCGTTCGGCTGCCGCCCAGTCGCGTGGCTTGTACTGATATTTCTCACTATCAAGGTATTCCTCACTACCTGGGCGCACCGGAACGTTCTCGGCGAGCTCGTACCCGGAGTACACCCCCCAGGTCGGCGACGTGAGAGCGGCCAGCACGGCCCTGATCCGGAACGCCGGCACGCCGCCGTGCTGCAGGTACTCGTGCAGGATGTCCGGGGTGTTGACGAACAGGTTCGGCCGCAGGAACGCGGACGTCTCGTGCGCGAGCTCGGAGAGGTAGGTCTCCACGTCGAACTTGGAGTTCTTCCACGTGTAATACGTGTACGACTGGTGGAACCCGGCCTTGGCGAGCGTCTGGAGCATCGCGGGCCGGGTGAACGCCTCGGCCAGGAACACCACGTCCGGGTCGGTCGCGTGGATGTCGGCCAGCAGGCGCTCCCAGAACGCCACCGGCTTGGTGTGCGGGTTGTCCACCCGGAAGATCCGCACACCGTGGTCCATCCAGTGCCGCAGCACCCGCCGGACCTCGGCGAAGATGCCCTCGGGGTCCCTGTCGAAGTTGATCGGATAGATGTCCTGGTACTTCTTCGGCGGGTTCTCGGCGTAGGCGATCGTGCCGTCCGCCCGGATGGTGAACCACTCCGGGTGCTCCTTGACCCACGGGTGGTCGGGGGAGCACTGCAGGGCGAAGTCGAGCGCGACCTCCATGCCCAGGGCGCGGGTGCGGCTGACGAACTCGTCGAAGTCCTCAAGGGTGCCCAGATCGGGATGGACGGCGTCGTGGCCGCCGTCCTCCGAGCCGATGGCCCACGGCGAGCCGGGCTCGTCGGGTTCGGGGCTCAGCGTGTTGTTGCGGCCCTTGCGGAAGGTCTGGCCGATGGGATGGATCGGCGGCAGGTAGACGACGTCGAAGCCCATCTTGGCGATGGCGGGCAGCCGCTTGGCCGCGGTCTCGAAGGTGCCCGACCTGGAGACGCCGGACTCGGTGACGACCGCGCCCTCGGACCTGGGGAAGAACTCGTACCAGGAGCCGTAGAGCGCCCTGCGCCGGTCGACCCTGACCTTGTACGGCTTGGCCCTGGTCACCAGCTCGCGGAACGGATGCGCCGCCAGCAGCGCGGCCGTCTCGGGGAGCTGGGCGATGGACAGCCGGGCGCGCGGGTCGAGATCCTCGTCCCGCAGCGTGGCCGACACCGACAGCAGCGCCGCCCGGTGCCCGCACGCGCTGTCGCCGTTGCCGTTGCCCTTGCTGTTGCCCATGCCGTTCCTGGAGTGCCCGTTGCCGGGGCCGCCCTGGCCGCCGGGCGCGGGGCACTCGGCCGTGCGGACGGCCTTGGCGGCCCGCTCGAACAGCCGGGCCCCCTCCTCGCACATGAGGTCGGTGTCGAGCCCACGCGGGATCTTGATCTCGGCGTCGTGCAGCCAGGTCGCGATCGGATCGCTCCACGCCTCCACGCGGAACATCCAGTCGCCCTCGGCCGGCAGGCACACGTCGACGCCCCAGCGGTCGGTGCCGGGGGCCAGCTCGCGCATGGGTTTCAGGCGGCCACGCTGTCCGTCGGGCGAGGTGAGCACCACGCCCGCGGCCACGGCGTCGTGGCCCTCTCGGAAGACGGTCGCCGAGACCTGGAAGGTCTCGCCGGCGACCGCCTTGGCGGGCCACTGCCCGCAGTCGACGACGGGGGAGATGTCCGTGATGGGAATTCGTCCGATCATCGCATTCGCAGGGTTTGCGACGGCGCGCTCGGCGCCGCCGGAGGCTTTCCGTATGTGCAAGATTCCGCAACCGCGTGGGACCGCTGGATACGGCCTACCCCGGCAGTAACGATCCTTGCACGTAAATACTGGACAGCAGCGGATAGACCTCCCGAGTGTGTTCCCGGGAGAGCCAACAAAGAGGAAAGTTGCCCCAATCGTCCGGCTTCATGCTTGTTCCGGGCTGGGGTTTGAAGGGGCTTCTTGGGGGTGAAGGACTGAGAGGTCCCTCCTAGCCCGTAGGGTGCAGAAACGTGAGAGCTATCCGCCGGTTTACCGTCCGCACCGTCCTGCCCACGGAGCTGGTCGCCCTGGGCGAGCTCGTGCACAATCTCCGCTGGTCCTGGCACCCGGAGACGCTCGACCTCTTCGCCGAGGTCGACGCGGCCCTGTGGGAACAGGTCGGGCACGATCCCGTGGCCCTGCTCGGCGCCGTCACACCGGCCCGGCTCAACGAGCTGGCCGCCGACCGCCGTTTCCTCCGCCGCCTCGCCGACGCAGCTGACGACCTGCGCGAATACATGACGTCGCCGCGCTGGTACCAGACGCTGCCCGACGTCGCACGCGCCATCGCCTACTTCTCCCCCGAGTACGGCATCGCCGCCGCGATGCCCCAGTACTCGGGCGGTCTCGGCATCCTCGCCGGCGACCACCTCAAGGCGGCCAGCGACCTGGGCGTGCCGATCCTCGCGGTCGGCCTGCTCTATCGCCACGGCTACTTCACCCAGTCCCTGTCGCCCGAGGGCTGGCAGCTTGAGCACTATCCGGCGCTCGACGCCGGCGGGCTGCCGCTGACCCTGCTGAAGGACGGCGACGAACCCGTCAAGATCCGTCTCGGCCTGCCCGAGGGCCGCGTCCTGCACGCCCAGGTCTGGGTGGCGCAGGTGGGCCGGGTGCCGCTGCTGCTGCTCGACTCCGACGTGGCCGACAACGACACCGCCGCCCGCGACGTCACCGACCGCCTCTACGGCGGCGGCACCGACCACCGGCTCATGCAGGAGCTGCTGCTGGGCGTGGGCGGCGTACGCGCCATCAGGGCCTACTGCCGCATCACCGGCCACGCCGAGCCCGAGGTCTTCCACACCAACGAGGGCCACGCCGGCTTCCTCGGCCTGGAGCGCATCCGCGAGCTGACCGAGTCGCGCATGTCGTTCGACGAGGCCCTGGAGGCCGTCCGCGCCGGCACGGTGTTCACCACGCACACGCCGGTGCCCGCCGGCATCGACCGGTTCCCCTGCGACCTGATCGAACGCCACTTCGGCGGCGACTCCGCCTGGCCGACCGTGCCCGTCGAGCGCATCCTGGCCCTGGGCGCCGAGGCCGAGCCCGGCCGCTTCAACATGGCCGTCATGGGCATGCGCCTGGCCCAGCGCGTCAACGGCGTCTCCGAGCTGCACGGCGCGGTCAGCCGGGAGATGTTCAAGGACCTGTGGCCCGGCTTCGACCTCGACGAGGTGCCGATCGGCTCGATCACCAACGGCGTGCACGCGCCCACGTGGGTCGGGCGCGAGTTCATGGAGCTGGCGGGCCGCGAGCTGCCCTCGCTGATCGAGCGAGCCCGCGGCTGGGAGGGCATCCAGAAGATCTCCGACCGGGAGATCTGGGAGATCCGCGGCAAGCTGCGCAGGCGGCTGGTCGAGGGCGCGCGCGAGCGGCTGCGCAGGTCGTGGCGCGAGCGCGGCGCCTCGGTCGCCGAGCTGGGCTGGATCGACGAGGCGCTCGACCCCGACGTGCTGACGATCGGCTTCGCCCGGCGGGTGCCGTCGTACAAGCGGCTCACGCTCATGCTGCGCGATCCCAGGCGGCTGGCCCGGTTGCTGCTCGACCCGGACAAGCCGGTGCAGATCGTGATCGCCGGCAAGGCGCATCCAGCCGACGAGGGCGGCAAGAAGCTGATCCAGCAGATCGTCAAGTTCGCCGACCAGCACAACGTGCGCCACCGCATCGTCTTCCTGCCCGACTACGACATGACGCTCGGCCAGCTCATGGTCCAGGGCTGCGACGTGTGGCTGAACAACCCGCTGCGGCCGCTGGAGGCGTCCGGCACCTCGGGCATGAAGTCGGCGCTGAACGGCGGGCTCAACCTGTCGATCCGCGACGGCTGGTGGGACGAGTGGTACGACGGCACCAACGGCTGGGCCATCCCCACCGCCGACGGCGTCAGCGACCCCGACCGGCGCGACGAGCTGGAGGCCGGCGCCCTGTACGACCTGATCGAGCACGAGGTGTCCGACCGCTTCTACGACCGGCCGTTCGACGAGCTGCCGCGCAGGTGGATGGAGATGGTCAAGCACACCCTGGCCTCGCTCGGGCCCAAGGTGCTGGCCGGACGCATGCTCCGCGACTACGTCGTCGACCTCTACACCCCGGCCGCCAAGTCGGCCCGCGCGCTGTCGGCCGACTCCTACGCCGCGGCCAGGGCGTTCGCGGCCTGGCGGGTGCGCGTCACGCGGGCCTGGCCGGGCGTGCGGGTCGAGCACGTCGAGGCGTCCGGCGTGGGCGACGCCCCGGAGGTGGGCGCCTCGGTCGAGCTGCGGGCCACGATCGCGCTCGGCGACCTGGAGCCGGGGGACGTGCTGGTCGAGGCCGCGTACGGCAAGGTCGGGCCGCACGACGAGCTGGTCCGGCCGCGGTACGCGCGGCTGGCCCTGGAGTCGCTGGAGGACGACGGCCACGCCCACTTCACGGGCCGGGTGCCGCTCGACCGTACGGGGGCCTTCGGATACACCGTCCGGGTTGTCCCGCATCACCCGTTCGCTGCCACTCCGGCGGAACTGGGGCTGATCGCCGTCCCGGAGGAGCCGGTGGGAATGACGAACGGTACCTTGCGCTGATATATCCGGACGAGGTCGGCCCGGTGGTCGGGCGGTGCATAATCAGGACCGTGGACGACAGCGGGAACGGCCTGCGGGCCGACAATCTGGTGGCCACGGTCCGCGGTGTCCTGCCGTCCCTGACGCCTGCCGCGCAGACCGTCGCCCGGCTCATCCTGGAGGATCCGGCGACGGTCGCGCGCAGCACCATCACGGAGCTGTCGGCTGCCTCCGGCACCAGCGAGGCCACCATCGTGCGCACCGCGCGGCTGCTCGGCTTCGCCGGATACCCCCAGCTCAGGCTGGCTCTGGCGGCGGCGGCCGCGCAGCCCGACCGGCTCGTGCCCGGCGACCTGGCGCCCGACGACCCGCTGTCGGAGGTCATCCAGAAGGTGGCCAGGGCCGAGTCGGAGGCCATCAACGACACCGTCGCCCAGCTCACCAGCGAGCGCCTGGGCCTGGTCGTCGACGCGATCGTGGGGGCCAGGCGCATCGACGCCTACGGCGTGGGCGCCTCGGGATTAGTCGCCGAGGACGTCGCCCAGAAGCTGCTGCGCATCGGCCTGTCCAGCCACGCCTTCCAGGACGCCCACCTGGCCCTGACCAGCGCCGTCCTGCTGAAGGCGGGCGACGTGGCGATCGGCATCAGCACCTCGGGGGAGACCCCCGACGTGATCGAGCCGCTGCGCCGGGCGGGCGAGGCGGGGGCCACCACGGTGGCCGTCACCAACAACCCGCGCTCGACGATCGCGGAGCTGGCCGAGCACGTGCTGATCTCGGCCGGGCGCGAGACGGAGTTCCGTCCCGGCGCCCTGGCCAGCAGGATCAGCCAGCTCCTCGTCGTCGACTGCGTGTTCGTCGGCGTCGCCCAGCGCACGTTCGACTCCTCTCAGGAGGCGCTCGCGAGCACCAGGCGCGCCGTCAAGGAGTTCACCCGGAGAACGACACCTGCACGTCGTCAGCCTTGACGTACATCACGCGGTGCCCGAACTGGATCTCCAGGTACTTCGTCTTGCCCTTGACCACCGTGTGGTCGGCCAGGTCGAACGTGACCGCCCGGTAGTACTCGGCGGCGGCCGGCCCGGCCAGCGTGTACTTCTCGCCCGCCGAGAACGTGTACTGCAGCGGCGTCACCGCCTGGTACGGAATGCCGGCCGGGTACGCCTCCTGCTCCGGGTACGCCCGCCCGAACACCGGCACGGTCGCCCTGCCCGGCTTCGGCGTGACGACGAGCCCCATCGACGGGATCGCGGTCGGGGCGCTCGCCGGGTTGTGGAACCACGCCTTCTGGCCGAGGTACCAGATCGCCGTCCAGTCGCCCTGGCGGTCGGCGACGGCGAAGCGCTGGCCGGTGCTGGCCCTGGCGCTGTGGTCGTACACGCTGTAGAGCGAGCCGCCGGTCGGGTGCTTGCCGATGTCCTTGATCAGCGGGGCGTCGTCGCGCGGCTCGGTGCGCAGCCACACGGTGCCGGCGCTGAGCGGCGGGCAGGCCGCCTCGGGGTTCTTGCGGTCGCAGCCGTAGAAGTAGGGCTTGTTGGTGGCGAAGTCCGGCTTGATCATGACCGAGCCGGCCTGCGGCCCGCCGAACTGGTGCAGCGGCGCGCCCATGAGCTGGAAGTAGTGCGCCCAGTCCCAGAACGGCCCCGGGTCCTCGTGCATGCCGCGGACCGTGCTCGGGATCGTGCCCGGGACGTTGTCGTGGCCCAGGATGTGGGCGCGGTCGAGCGGCACGCCGTGCTTGAGCGCCAGGTAGCGGACGAGCCGGGCCGACGAGCGGTACATCGCCTCGGTGTACCAGGTGCTGCCCTCGGCCAGGAAGCCTTCGTGCTCGATGCCGATGGACTTGGCGTTGATGTACCAGTTGCCGGCCTGCCAGCCGACGTCCTTGGTCTTGATGTGCTGGGCGATGTGCCCGTCACTGGAACGGACCGAGTAGTGCCAGCTCGCGCCGTAGTTCGGGTCCTGGTTGAGCTTGATCGACGGGAGGAAGTAGCCCTCCATGTCGTGGATGATGATGTAGTCGACCTTCTGGCTGACCGGCCGGTTGGCCAGGTCGTAGTGGCCGTAGTCGTCCGGCGGGAGCTCCTGGTAGGCCGAGGGGATCCACTCGCAGGAGATCGAGGCCGGGCACTCGACGCCGTCGCGCCGCGCGGGCCGCAGGCCGAGCTTCTCCAGCCACTTCTCGATCTTCTCCAGGTCCGGGACCTTGGGCAGGGTGACCTTCTGCCCGTCGTCCGTGGTGCGCTCGGCGCCCTCCTGGATGGTGGCGTAGACCTCGTCGGCGAAGAACTTGGCCGCGTCGGCCTCGTCGGCGCCGGAGTACTTGGCGACGGCGCCGTACCATTCGCCGGGGTTGGCGCTCAGGGGTGCGCCGAGGCTCTTCTGGTAGTCGGCGAGCAGCGCCGCGCCGCCGCGGATGTTGGCCGCGTCGTCGGTGCGCAGCCGCTCGTGGCTCTCGCCGGTGAGCTGCGCGGCGCGTTCCATCGTGCGCAGCGAGGCGGGGATCTCCGCCGGGGCGGGCGTCGCCGTGGGCGCGAGCGGCCTGCTCTCGTCGCCGCGGGCGTCCTCCTCGCCTTCTCCGTGGTGGTTCGAGCCGGTGTACGCGGCCGCGTCGGTCAGGTGCATCGGGCCGAACCCGGCGTCGCTCGACGGCTGGCCCGCGTGGGCGTCCCAGCGCGACTCCAGGTACGAGACGCCGAGCAGCACGCTCTGGGGGACCTTGAACTCGTCGGCCGCCGCGGCGAACGCCTGCTGCCGGTCGGCGGGCTCTTCGGCGTTGGCCGAGGGCACTTGGGTTAAGGGCAACAAGGCGACGACGGCGATCGCCAGCGCTCTGCGCATGAACCGCTCCTTGACTGGGGGGCGTGGTGCGCGTTCAGCGTCTCAACATTTTCCTTCTCTGGCGAGAACTTTGCGAAGATATTTTTCATCCCTTAACGGACCGCCGGGCCGGCTCCGGCGGCCCGTTCCCGAGGACTAGCAGGTGACGGGCTGGGTAGGCGGGCCTCGGAGGAGAGGGGGAGTTGTCATGCCTCGACCCGGAAGTCACTCCTACGACAACGAGCGCCGCCGGCTGCGCAAGCAACTGGACCGGCAGGGGATGAGCGAGCAGGAGCTCAAGAAGCGCGTGGCCAGGAAACTCCAGTCGGACCCGGACAAGAGCCCGCGCAAGGTGGGCGGCGACCGCGCCGAAGGACCCAAGTCCGAACGGCCTCGCCGGGGGGAGCGCTGAGGCCCTGATGATCGGCATCATCGACCGCGTCGGCGTCCAGGACCTGCTCGCGACGCGCGACGCCCAGCTCGCCGAGGTGCTGCCCGAGCGCGAGTACGCCTGGGCGCACCTGCCCGGCGCCGCGCACCTGCCGCTCGGCTCGCTCGACCGGCTGGCCGACGACCTGCTGGACCGGTCGCGTCCGGTCGTCGTCTACTGCCACGACTGGCTCTGCGACCTGAGCCCGCGCGCCGCCCACCGGCTGGCCCGGCTGGGCTTCGCCGACGTGCACGACTACGGCCTGGGCAAGATGGACTGGTTGTCGGCCGACCTGCCGTACGAGGGGGAGGCCGTCCTGGTGGGCTCCGGCGCCCGGCGCGACCCGGTCACGGCCGACCTGGAGGACCCGCTGGAGGAGCTCAGCGAGCGCATCGTCGCCGACCCGGCCGGGCTCGCGGTCGTGGTGGACCGGGACGAGGTGGTGCAGGGCGTCATCGGGTCGCGCGAGCTCAAGGGCGCCGACCTGACCGGCACCGCCGAGGCCGCCATGAACACCGGCGTCACCACCGTACGGCCCAGCGAGCAGCTCGACGCCCTGGCCACCCGCATGGAGGGCGCGAACGTCGACCACGTCGTCGTCACCCGTGCCGACGGCACCCTGGTCGGCCTCTACGGGCTCGGCGACCTGCGCGAACCCGGCTGGGAATCCGATCTCGGATAGCGGACGGGATTTGGAGCGGTCACCCGGCGTCTGCTAGCGTCAACAGCATGTCAGTGATCAGCCGATTTTGGCGCTATGTGGCGGCTCCGGGTGGAGCCGAAGGTCACATGCGCTGACTTACTGATCACCCGGAGCCCAAAGGCAGAGACGTCTCGTCTCTGCCTTTCGTCGTTCAGGCGGACGGCTCCGGGGGCCACGGATGTGGGCCGTACCGCCTTCGAACTTCCATCGAAAGCGGAGGACCAGCCCATGACCACGACCAGCGACCTGCGCATCACCTCGTTCGAACCCCTGCCCACGCCCCGCGAGCTCATCGGTGAACAGCCGCTCGGCCCGGAGCGCGAGGCGCTGGTGGCGGCGAGCAGGAACGCCGTGCGCGACGTGCTCGCCGGCGACGACGACCGCCTGCTGCTCATCGTCGGCCCGTGCTCGGTGCACGACCCGGAGGCCGCGCTCGACTACGCCCGCCGCCTGGCCGCCGCCACCCGCGACCTCGGCGACGCCCTGTGCGTGGTCATGCGGGTGTACTTCGAGAAGCCGCGTACCACCATCGGCTGGAAGGGCCTGATCAACGACCCGGACATCGACGGCGGCCACGACGTCCAGCGCGGGCTGCGCCTGGCCAGGACGGTGCTGCTCGACGTGCTCGACACCGGGCTGCCGGTGGGCTGCGAGTTCCTTGAGCCCACCAGCCCGCAGTACATCGCCGACGCCGTCACCTGGGGCGCGATCGGCGCCCGCACGCCCGAGAGCCAGGTGCACCGCCAGCTCACCTCCGGCCTGTCCATGCCGGTCGGCTTCAAGAACGCCACCGACGGCGACGTGCAGGTGGCCATCGACGGCGTGAAGGCCGCCGCGCACCCGCAGGTGTTCTTCGGCATCGACGACGAGGGCCGGGCCGCGGTCGTCTCGACCACCGGCAACCCCGACTGCCACGTCATCCTGCGCGGCGGGCGCACCGGCCCCAACTACGACCCCCAGTCCATCGGCGACGCGCTCGCGCTGCTGGCCAAGGCCGGGCTGCCGGAGCGGCTGATCATCGACGCCAGCCACGGCAACAGCGGCAAGGACCACGTACGGCAGGCGGCCGTGGTGCGCGAGGTGGCCGGACGCCTGGCGGCGGGCGAGAAGGGCATCGCGGGGCTGATGGTGGAGAGCTTCCTGGTGCCGGGACGGCAGGAGCCCGGCCCGGCCGAGGGCCTGACGTACGGGCAGAGCATCACCGACGCCTGCGTGGGCTGGGAGGAGACCGAGCGCCTGCTGGCCGAGCTGGCCGACGCCGTGCGCGCCGGCCGCGCCGCCGGCTGACGGCCTCCCGGCGGCCCCGAGGTGACGGGCGGGCCGCCGGGGGCCCGGCAGGGCCGGTCAGGTGCGGCGGTCCAGCCGGAACGTCGGATGCCCCGGCGTGCCCGGCTGGGCGTCCAGCGACTTGTCGTCGAGGATGGGCGCGGCGTCCTCGGCCACGAAGACGCGCACGTCCCCCTGCTCGATGACCTGGTCCCCGGCGTACGGCGTGCTCGCCAGCGACACCTCCAAGGCGCCCGCCTCGTCCGGCTTGGCGGCGATCCGCAGGCCGGCGTGCGCGGGCACGTCCTCGCCGACCATCAGGTCACGGATCGCGACCACGGCGTTGTCAGTCAAAGTCAGCACGATGCGCTCCTTCTCGCTGGAGACCCCCCGCCTCCCCCGCGACCAGGGCGGCAAACGCGCCGGGCCGGGATGAGCGCCCGCCATGGGGGTAGCGGAGCGTCATGGCTGACAAGGACGCCGACAAGGACGCCGACAAGGACAAGGGCGTGCTGGACGCCCTGCTCGAACAGTGCGGCCAGACGTTCGCCGCGGAGGCGGGCATCCGGCTCGCCGACCGGCCGCGGCCGCTGTACCAGCTCCTCGTGCTGGCCACGCTGCTCAGCGCGCGCATCTCGTCCGGGGTGGCGGTGGCGGCGGCGCGCGAGCTGTTCGCCGCCGGGTACCGCACGCCGCGGGACATGGCGCGGGCGAGCTGGCAGGACCGCGTGGACGCCCTCGGCCGCGGCCACTACCGGCGTTACGACGAACGCACCTCGACCATGCTCGGCAGGGGCGCCGAGCTGCTGCTCGACCGCTGGAAGGGCGACCTGCGCAGGTTGCGCGACGAGGCCGGGGGCGACCCCGGGCGCATCGGCGAGCTGTTGCGGGAGTTCCCCGGCATCGGCCCGACCGGCGCCGACATCTTCCTGCGCGAGGTCCAGGGCGTGTGGCCGCAGGTCGCGCCGCACCTGGACGGACGGGTCCTGGACGGCGCGGCCCGGCTCGGCCTGCCCCGCCAGGAACGCGGCCTGGCCCGCCTGGCCGGCTCCGGCGACGAGCTGGCCCGCCTGTCGGCGGCGCTGGTCCGCGTGTCGACCAGCAAGAAGGCCGCCGACGAGGTGAGGTCGGCCGCAGCGGGGTGAGCGGGGACGCTCTGTTAGGTTCGGCTCATGGGTGAGTTTGTAAGCGTCGAGGTGGCCGACCAGATCGCCACGATCCGTCTTGACCGTCCGAAGATGAACGCGATCGACGTTCAGACGCAGCGGGAGCTCGTCGAGGCGGCGCTTCAGGTCGATGCCGACGACCAGGTGCAGGCGGTGATCCTCTACGGCGGCGAGCGGGTCTTCGCCGCCGGCGTGGACGTCAAGGAGATGGCCGACATGTCCTATGCCGACATGTCCACCCACTCCCGCACGCTCCAGGCGTGCTTCACCACGGTGGCCCGCATCGGCAAGCCGGTCATCGCCGCCGTCACCGGCTACGCCCTGGGCGGCGGCTGCGAGCTGGCCCTGTGCGCCGACTTCCGGGTGGCCGGCGAGTCGGCCCGGCTCGGCCAGCCGGAGATCCTGCTCGGGCTCATCCCGGGCGCGGGCGGCACGCAGCGCCTGCCCCGGCTCGTCGGCCCGTCCCGCGCCAAGGATCTGATCTTCACCGGCCGGCACGTCCCCGCCGCCGAGGCCCTGGCCATCGGGCTGGTCGACCGGGTGGTGCCGGACGAGCAGGTCTACACGGCGGCCCTGGAGTGGGCGGCCACGTTCGTCGGCGGCCCGGCCGTGGCGCTGCGCGCCGCCAAGCAGGCCGTCGACCAGGGCGCCGAGGTCGACCTCGACTCCGGCCTGGAGATCGAGCGCCTGCACTTCTCCGGCCTGTTCGCCACCGACGACGCCAGGATCGGCATGCGGGCCTTCGCGGAGAAGGCCAAGGCCAAGTTCACCGGACGGTGACCGCCCGGCCGCCATACGAATGCGACCCTTTGGAGTAGGCCGTCCAAGGGGAAGCGGGTTTGCCAGTATGGTGGCGTTTCATGATGCGCGTCCCGGTCCCCGCCCGGCTGCGTAAAGCCGTGCGTACGTGGTTCGACTCCCGTTACATCTCCGTCGCCGACCACCGTCAGGACATCCGGGACGCGCTCTGGGAGGTCCAGACCCTGCGCAGGGAGATGGCCACTTTGCAGGGCGAGGTCGAGCGGCTGCGGAACGCCCGCCCGCCGGCCGGGCCGGTGATCGACAAGGCCAGGGTCGACGACACGTACCGGCTGGCGCAGGAGACCGCGCAGGCCCTCGACGGCGTGCTCCAGAACGAGGTGCTCGTCTGGCAGGCCATCGACGACCTGCGGGCCCGCGTCCCCGAGGGGGGCCGGCCGTGCGCGTGACCTGGTCCGGCACCGAGCTGACCTTCCGTCTCGACCCCGAGGACGAGATCACCGGCAGGGCGGCCGACGACCATCCCGTCAAGCTGGCCACCAACTCCTGCTCGATCGGCGGCGTGCCCGCCGACGCCCACCCCGACCTGTTCGCCGTGGCCGCCTGGACGATCGTGGCGCCCTGGACCAGGCGGCGGATCACGTTCGACCGGGCCGTCTCCGCCGAGGTGGCCGCGGCCCTGCACGACGGGTGGGGCATCGAGGCCGGGCCGGTCGGGGCCGAGCCGCGCCGGGCCGGGGACCGGCTCGCCCTCTCCTACAGCGGCGGCGCGGACTCCGTGGCCGCAGCGGCCATCCATCCGTCGGCGCCGTTCGTGCACTTCCGGCGGGTGCCGCATCCGCGGGTGCCCAACCGGTGGCCGCACTACCGCTCCGACGTGCTGGCCAAGCTGGCCGAGCGGACCGGCCGCGAGCTCACCACCGTCACCTCCGACCTGGAGTTCACGCTCGCCGAGCCGCGTCCCGGTTATCCGGAGCACCACGCCGTCGCGGTGGGGGCGCTCCTGCTGGCCGACCGGATGAACCTCGGTGGCCTGGGCTTCGGCTATGAACTCGGTTCACGCTGGCTCGGCGGTGACCGTTACTTGTTGCGGTTCACGCCTGACAACCCCATGTGGGCGCCGCACGGCGCGTGGGGCCGGTTGTTCGCCGCCGCGGGCGTGCACATCGTGCTCCCGGTCGGCGGGGTGAGCGAGGCCGTCACCATGCGGCTGGCCCTGAACTCCGAGCTCAAGGACCAGGTGCGCTGGTGCCTGCGCGGCACCGACGGCCCCTGCCGGACCTGCGGCAAGTGCCTGTACAAGGAGCTCATCCAGGCCGCCGTCGAGCGCCGTCCCCTGGACACGCCCCTCACCGCCGACCGTCCCGTGGCCCGCAAGTGGCTGCGGCCGCCCCCCTTCGGGGGCCAGGAGATGATCGAGTACGGCCTCGCCCGGATCCCCGGCGTCGAACGGTCCCTGTTCGCCAAGGCCCTCGACCACTTCGAGGCCACCGAGGAGTCCACGAGCTGGCTCGACCACTGCTACCCGCCGGCGATCGAGGAGATCCCCCAGCCGTGGCGGGCGGAGGCGGCCGCCTTCCTGACCTCCCAGGTCGGCCTCATGACCGAGGCCGAGGTACGGCGGGTGGAGACGTGGGGCACGTGACCGTCCGCGGGACGGATCCGGCGAAGTGCGAGGAGTTGACTGCGTGAAGGTTTACCTGTCGGTGGACATGGAGGGCGTGACGGGGCTGACCGACCCCGAGGAGATGCACGCCGGCAAACGCGGCTACGACCGCGGCTGCGAGCTGATGACCGCCGACGCCAACGCCGCCGTCGAGGGCGCGTTCGCCGCGGGGGCCGGCTCGGTGCTGGTCAACGACGCCCACGGGTCTACCAAGAACCTGCGGATCGACCTCCTGGACCCGCGGGCGACCCTGATCCGGGGGCCGGGCAAGGCCCAGCGCATGGCCCAGGGGCTCGACGGCACGTTCCAGGCCGCGTGCTTCGTGGGTTACCACGCGAGGGCCGGCGTCCAGCACGGCGTGCTCAACCACACGTGGATGGGCAAGGAGATCCAGAACGTCTACCTCAACGGCGAGCTGTGCGGCGAGACCCGGCTGGTCGCGGCGTGCGCGGGCTTCCACGGCGTGCCGGTCGTGCTGGTGACCGGGGACGAGGCCGTCGGCGAGGAGGCGCGCGAGCTGCTCGGCGACGTCGAGACGGTCGCGGTGAAGAAGGGCATCGACAAGTTCTCGGCCGAGTTGCTGCCGCCGAGCGTCGCCCAGGCGAAGATCCGTGAGGCCGCCGCTCGCGCGCTGTCCCGGTTGAGCGACTTCACGCCTTATCAGGTGGAGGCGCCGTACACGCTGGGGGTGGAGTGGAACTCGACCGCCATCGCGGCGGCGGTGGCGCTGGTGCCCGGCGTGAAGACGGCCGGCTCGCGGCACACCGAGTTCACCACCGACGACTTCCGCCAGATCATGGCGCTGCTCGGAATCTTCGCCACCATCGGCGGCCAGGTGGCCTGCGGCAGCGGGCCGTACGGCTGAGATGTCGGTAACTGCTGACTCAGGGAGCGGGTGACGGTGGAAGGCGCGGCGCTGACCCGGCGGGGGCTGCTCGTCGGGATCGGAGCGGTGGGTGGCGCGGGCGCCATGTACGCCGCCATGGGCGCGCTCGGGCTCGCCCCCTCGGAGCAGGACAAGGAGTTCGCCGCGCCGCGCCCCGGCGACTTCTCCCTGCGCGGCAAGGGCGCGGCCAAGGTGGTGATCCTCGGCGCGGGCGTGGCGGGGCTGACCGCCGCGTACGAGCTGGGCAAGGCCGGCTACGACTGCACCCTGCTCGAAGCCAGGGGCAGGGCCGGCGGCCGGAACCTGACGCTGCGCGGCGGCGACCGCCTGACCGAGCTGAACGGCCCGGCCCAGGACGTCAGGCTGGGCGAGGGCGTCTACTTCAACGCCGGGCCCGGCCGCATCGCCCCCTGGATGGTCACCCTCGACTACTGCAGGGAGCTGGGCGTCCCGATCGAGACGTTCGTCAACAACAACGCCGCGGCGTACGTCCACACCAACGGTAAGACCGTGCGGGCCCGCACCGCCCGAGCCGACATGTACGGATATGTCGCGGAATTGCTGGCCAAGGCCACAAATATCGGCGCGCTCGACAAGGCGATCACCGCCGACGACCGGCAGCGCCTGCTGGAGTTCCTCCGCCGGTTCGGCGACCTGGGCCCCAAGCTCGACTACGAGGGCTCCCCCCGGCGCGGCTTCACCAAGTACCCGGCGCTCGACGGCGGCACCCCCGTCCCGCCCCCCGGCACCCTGCACGACGTGCTGGCCGCCGCCACCGGCCGCGCCATCACCAACGACTTCGGCTACGACATGGCCACCCCCATGTTCCAGCCGGTCGGCGGCATGGACGCGATCGTCACCAAGCTGACCGAGGCCGTAGGGGCCGACCGGATCAGGACCGGCGCCAAGGTCACCAGGATCACCACCCTGGACGACGGCGTCGAGGTGGCGTACGACGGCGGCAGCGTCAAGGCCGACTACTGCATCGCCACCCTCCCCCCGCACCTCCTCGCCAAGATCCCGCACAACCTCGGAGCGCAGGTCACCAGCGCCCTGGCCACCCCCATCCCGGTCGCCGCCGGCAAGATCGGCCTGGAGTACGGCAGGCGCTGGTGGGAGCTGGAGGACCGCATCTACGGCGGCGTCACCGAGACCGACCTGGACATCACCCACATCTGGTACCCCTCCCACGGCTACCACTCCGAACGCGGCCTGATCGTCGGCTACTACAACACCGAGCAGAACGCCGAGCTGTACGGCTCCCTGACCCCCGAGGACAGAAGGCGGAAGGCCCTCACCCAGGGCAGGAAGATCCACGGCGACAAGTACCGCCAGAACCTGCTGTCCAGCGTCTCGATCGCCTGGCACCGCCAGGAGCACATCCAGGGAGGCTGGATGTACTGGCCGTCCTTTGATTCGTCCTTCACTCTTCTGCAACGCCCCGCCGGAAGGGTCTACTTCGCGGGTGACTGGCTCACCCACTTGATCGCCTGGCAGGCAGGCGCCATGGAGTCGGCCCGCAGCGCCGTCACCCTGCTGCACCGGCGGGTGCTGCAGTCCACGTGACGTCGCACGCCACTTCCTCGACCGGCATAGGGTCGGTCAAGGAAGAGCGATCGAGGAGACGAGGATGACGTTGCACTGGGTGCCCGCGACCGGCCGCGCCGACCTGCTGGCCGATCCGGTGGCGTTCGCCGTGCCGGGCGTCGAGGGCGCCGAGGTGGCGGAGATCGACCCCGACCTGGCCGACACGGCCGCGTTCTGCGAGCGCTACGGCGTACGGCTCGACGAGTCGGCCAACTGCGTGGTCGTGGCCGCCAGGCGCGGCGGCGAGACGCGTTACGCCGCCTGCATGGTGCTCGCGACGATGCGCGTCGACGTCAACGGCGTGGTGCGCAGACACCTCGACGCCCGCAAGGCGAGCTTCGCGCCGATGGCCGACGCGGTCGAGCTGACCGGCATGGAGTACGGCGGCATCACCCCGCTCGGGCTGCCCGGCGACTGGCCCGTCCTGGTCGACATGCACGTCGCCGAACATCCCAGAGTGGTGATCGGCAGCGGCCTGCGCAGGTCGAAGCTCGCCGTGCCGGGCGCCGCGCTGGCCGGGCTGAAGGGCGCCGAGGTCCTGTCCCTGACGACCTGAAGGCCCCGAAGCCGAACTGAAGCCAATTCGAGACCGTTGGATGGGAAACCGATGAGGCCGTATCGGACGTTGTACGAGTGGGAATGTGGCCTCATGGTTCATCTCGTGGGCGGGGATTAAGCCGGTATGGTGCTTCATGCCATGAACGATGACCGACTAGGCCCTTACCGGCTGCTCAGGCGGCTCGGTGAAGGCGGGATGGGCGTTGTCCACCTCGCTGTCGACCCCCAGGGGCGACAGGTGGCGGTCAAGGTCCTGCGCGGAGAGGTCGCCGGTGACGAGGTCGCCAGGCGACGGCTTTCGCGTGAGGTCGAGACCATGCGCCGGGTCCGCAGCAAATTCATCGCAGAAGTGGTCGATGCGGATGTAACCGGTCATCGTCCCTACATCGTCACGCGTTACGTGCCCGGCCGTCCTCTCGACGAGATCGTCAAGGACGACGGGCCGCTCGACCTGCCCGCGCTGGTCCGGCTCGCCCATGGGGTGGCCTCCGCGCTGGCCGTCGTCCACTCCGTCGGCGTGATCCACCGCGACCTCAAGCCGGGCAACGTGCTGATCCTCGACGGCGAGCCCGTCCTGATCGACTTCGGCATCGCCCAGGCGGTCGACGCGACCAGGCTGACCCAGACCGGCATGTTCATCGGCACGCCCGGCTACCTCGCGCCCGAGATCATCGAGGGCCAGGAGGCCGGCCCCGAGGTCGACATCCACGCCTGGGCGGGCACGCTGCTCTACGCCGCCACCGGCCAGCCGCCCTTCGGCAAGGGCACGCTGGAGATGATCTTCTACAACATCACCGCCGGCAAGGCCGACATCAGCGGCGTGCCGGCCGAGCTGCAGCCGCTGCTCAAGGCGGGCTTCCAGCGCAACCCGGCCAAGCGTCCCAAGGCCGCCGACCTGGCCGAGCAGACGGCCCGGATGTTGCCGAGGCCGCCGCACGGCGTGCCCGACGAGATCTCCACCGTCCCCCGGCCCGACGCGCCCGACGACTACCCGACCAGGCGGCCGCCGTTCGTGGGGGAGAAGCCGTCCTACGACGTCTCCACGCCGCCGATGACGCCGCGCCGGCTGATCGACGGCCAGGAGCAGCCGGTCGCGCCGCCCGCCGACCCGCACTTCGTCTCGCTGCTGCCCAACCAGGCGGCCGGGCTGCCCAACCAGGCGGCTCCGCTGCCCGGCGCCGGGCTGCCTGGCGCCGTGCTGCCCGACCAGGGCGCGGCGCCGGCGGACCAGGGCGCGGGCGACCCGTGGCCGACCCGCCGGGTCTCGCCGGAGGAGCTGCGCCAGATCCAGCGGGAGGCCGGGCCCAGCCAGCCCTGGCCGCAGCAGCAGCCCCCGCTCCACCCCCAGCCGCAGTCACAGCCCCAGCCGCTGCCCCAGTCGCAGTCGCTGCCGCAGGTCAACCCGCACGAGGCCGACGTGCCCACCCGGCGGGTGCGCCCGGACTCGGCGGAGTTCGGCCGGCTCAGCTCCGGCCCCCAGCCGGTCGACCACGGCCGGCTCGGGTCCGGCGCGCAGCCGGTCGACCACGGCCGGTTCGCCTCCGGCCAGGAAGCGGCCAACTACGGCCCGGTGCCCGTGCAGCCGCCGCCCTACATCCCGGCGCAGCAGCAGTACCCGCCGCAAGACCCGCAGGCCGCTCGCGAGCCGTACCACCAGGGCGGGCGTCCGGCGCAGCCGCTGCAGCGCTCGAAGGCGTACGGGGTGGCGAGCGCCATGCTGCTCATCCTCATGATCGTGGCGGCGGTGACGGCCCCCGTCCTGGTGGCGGTGGTGGCGATCCCGATCGCCGTGCTGCTGCGCGCCGCCGACCTCGCCCAGCCGGCGCTCAGCGGGCGCAGGCCCGCCGGGTCCGCCGCCCTCGACGTGCTCAGGGTCTTCGCCCAGCCGCAGGCGCTGGCCAAGTCCGTGGGCATCACGGTCGCGCTCGTCCTGTACGCCCTGATCCTCGGCCTGCCGGTGACGCTGCTGCTCAGCGTGGTGGTCAGGATGAACTCGGCCAACGCCCTCGCGTGGGGGGCCGCGGTCGCGCTCTGGACCCTCTGCGCGGGGCCGGGCGTCGAGGGCCCGGGGCGGCAGATGCGCAGAACGCTCTCATCGCTCGTACCCTCTAGAACAGCGGCCATGGCGATGGCGGGAGTCCTGGCGGCGGGCGCCGCGCTCTCGCTGATCCTCGCCTACGGCACGTTCGGGGACACGCCAAGGGGGAGTGTATGGAGTCCACTGGACGTCACACCCGTGACAGAGCAACTCAGCAGCCTGAAGGGCGGCGGCTGAGCCGAGGAAGGTGGCGATGAGCATCCAAGCGCCGGAACGCCTCGGCCCCTACCGCATCGTCAGGAAGATCGGCGAGGGCGGCATGGGGGTCGTCCACCTGGGTCTCGACGGCGAGGGCCGCGAGGTCGCCATCAAGGTGCTCCACCCGCACGTGGCCGCCGACCTCAAGGCCCGCGACCGGCTCACCCGCGAGGTCGAGACCATGCGCCGGGTGCGCAGCCCGTACGTCGCCGAGGTCATCGACGCCGAGCTGGTGGGGGGCCAGCCCTACGTCGTGACCCGCTTCGCCCCGGGACGCACGCTGGAGGAGACCGTGCTGACCGAGGGCGCCCTGGAGGCGCGGCAGGTCATCAGGCTGGCCCAGGGGCTGTGCCAGGCGCTGGTCGCCATCCACGCGGCCGACGTGATCCACCGCGACTTCAAGCCGTCCAACGTCATGCTGGTCGACGGCGAGCCGCTGGTCATCGACTTCGGCATCGCCCACCTGGTGAACGCGACCCGGCTGACCCAGACCGGCATGTTCGTCGGCACGCCCGGCTACCTGGCGCCCGAGATCATCCGCGACTCCGACATCACCCAGGCGGCCGACGTGCACGCGCTGGCCTCGACGGTGTTCTTCGCCGCCACGGGCGCGCCGCCGTTCGGCACCGGGACGTTCGAGGCGGTCTGCTTCAACATCATGGAGGGGCGGGCCCAGCTCGACCGGGCGCCCGCGTGGCTGCGCGGCTGGTTGTCGCGCGCGCTGCGGGTCGATCCCGCCGCCCGGCCGGGCGCGCAGGAGCTGCTGCGGATGGCCAGGGAGCTCGACCCGTCGGTGACGACGTTCAACGAGATCGAGGGCCCGACCGGCACCAAGCGCATCGGCAGCGGCACGCGCGCCATGGACACGTTCTCCGACCTGCTGCCGCCGGTCGAGTACCGCAAGGCCGCGCCGCCGCCCCCGCCGCCGCCCGCGCGGCGGGAGGAGCGGCCGCCGCCCTACGTGCCCGCGCCGACCTCGGCGCGCCCGGTGCCGCGCACCGACCAGCGGGTGGCCGGCTACCCGGCGCCGCCGCCGCAACCGCGCCCCTACACGCCGCCGCCCCAGCCGCGCGGCCACGTGCCGCCGGCGGAGCGGAAGAGGTACCTGTTCGGCGCCCAGGTGACCGGGTTGCTGCTGCTGGTCACGCTGGTGGCGCTGACCGTCATGATGCCCGTCGTCATGGGGGCGGTGGCCGTCGCGCTCGCGGTGGTGCTGCGCGTGGGCGAGTACCTCTTCGGCGACATGGTCAAGCGGCGCCAGATCCGCGGCAGCAGCTCGGCCGACCCGCTGCTCGCGCTGGTCGGCACGCCGTGGGCGCTGGTCAAGGCCGCGCTGGTGACGCTGGTGCACGTGCCGCTCGCGCTGCTGTTCGGCGCGTGCGTGTGGGGGGCGCTCCACTGGGCCGGCGGCATGGGCACCAACCAGGCCGCCGCCTTCGCGGCCGGCGCGTTCGCCGGGGGCCTGTTCGTGCTGCCGGGCGGCGGCGCGCCGCGCAAGGCCGTGACCCGGACGCTCACCGGCGTGCTGCGCAGCCCCGGAGCCGCGCTGGTCGCGGTCGTCGCGGTGGGCACGGCGGCGCTGTTCGCGGCGATGTTCGCGCTCGGCCAGGACCCGGTCTGGACGCCCTGGCGGGCCCCGCAGAGCGTGATCGACGACCTGGCGAGCGACGCCAGGCAGAGCACCATCGGGCTGATCACCGGCCTGATCGAAAGTCTGCTCGACGGGCTGGGGTTGGGCTTCCTGACTCCGTGGTCGTGAGTGTCCCCCTCGGCCCGGCGGGGGAGAGATGAGGTATGAGCGAGCGCCTCGGCCCTTATGAGCTTCTCTCCAGGCTCGGCGCGGGCGGCTTCGGCGAGGTCCATCTGGCGCTCGACGTCCAGGGGCGCACGGTCGCGGTCAAGGTGCTGCATCCGCACGTCGCGGCCGACGCCCTCGCGCTGGGCAGGCTCGACCGCGAGGTGGAGACGATGCGCCGGGTCGGCGGGCCGCACGTCGCCGAGGTGCTCGACGCCTCGCTGGAGGGCCCCAGACCGTACCTGGTGACCCGTTACGTCCAGGGCCGCCCGCTCAGCGCCGTGCCGGTGCCCGTCGCCGAGCTGGGCCCCCTGGCCTCGGGGCTGGCCGACGCGCTGCTGGCCATGCACGAGTCCGGGGTGGTCCACCGCGACCTCAAGCCGGCCAACGTGATGATGAGCGAGGACGGCCCGGTCGTCATCGACTTCGGCATCGCCAGCGCGCTCGACTCGTTGTCGGTCACCGCGTCGGGCGCCGTGGTCGGCACGCCCGGCTACCTGGCGCCGGAGATCCTCGAAGGCGGCAGCGCGGGCGTCGAGGCCGACGTGTTCTCCTTCGGCGCGACGCTCGCCTACGCCGCGACCGGGCGGCAGCCGTACGGGCAGGGGCCGGCCTCGGCGGTGGCCTACCGGGTCGTGCACCACCCGCCCGACCTGGAGGGCGTGCCTGACTGGCTGGCGCCGCTGTTACGCGAGTGCCTGTCCACCGACCCCGCCGCGCGGCCCACGGCCGCGCAGGTCTGCGCCCGGCTGGGCGTCGCCCCCGTCCCGCACGTACGGCAGACCGGCCCCCGTCCCTCGGCCCCGGTGGCGCGTCCCCGACCGGCCGACGACATGAGCACGAGAGAGTGGCGGCCGGGCGACGGCCGTCGCAGGCCGGTCGAGGAGTCCAGGGCGCGGCACCGGGAGAAGGTGCGCAGGCGGTGGCTGATCGGCTCGGGCCTGTTCGTGTCGCTGCTGGCGGCGGCGGCCCGCGAGCCGCTGCCCGAGGTGGCGCTGTTCCTGCTGGCCGCCTACGTGCTGGCGGTGGTGAGCGACGCGGGGGTGGCGCTGCTCTCGCGCGGGCCGTACCGGCGCGGCCGGATGGTGGCCGACCTGGTGAGCGTGGCGGGGGCGGTGGGGCTGTGCTTCGGGCTCGCCGCGGTGTTCAGCACGTTCACCCTGGCCCTGTTCGCGGGTACGGCCCTGGTGGTGGGCATCGTGTTCCTGTTGTCCGCCTGATTTCCCTCGGGGGGCGATCGGAACGTACCGAATAAAGTTCGGTATGGTGGGAAGGGTAGGGGCTTGACGCGGGAACCGCCGGTTTGCGCGTAAGCTACCCACGGGTAACATGACCGCGGGAGCCAGGGCACGACTCTGACCCACCCCGTGTCAGGAGCCCGTCGGGAACCTGGCAGTCTGGTCAGCATTGCATTCGGCGCCTATCGCAGCGACGCGGTGGGCGCACGCGAACACGGGAGGTCGGCCACCGGCCATGAACATCGTCGTCTGCGTGAAGCAGGTCCCCGATACGGCGACCGAGCGCAAGCTGCGGTCCGATGACAACACGCTCGATCGTGACGCCGTCGACGGCGTGGTCAACGAGCTTGACGAGTACGCGGTCGAGGAGGCGCTGAAGCTCAAGGAGGCGCATGGTGGCGAGGTCACCGTGCTCACCATGGGCCCGGGCAAGGCCACCGAGACCATCCGCAAGGCCCTGGCGATGGGCGCCGACAAGGCGGTCCACCTGAGCGACGACGCGCTGCACGGCTCCGACGCGCTGTCCACCTCGTACGCGATGGCCCAGGTGCTCAAGAAGATCGGGTTCGACCTGGTCGTCCTGGGCTCGGAGTCGACCGACGCCCGCACCGGCGTGCTGGCCGCGATGCTGGCCGAGCGCCTGGGCACGGCCCAGCTCACCCTGGCCAACAAGGTCGAGATCGAGGGCTCCTCGATCAGCGTCCAGCGCATCACCGACTACGGCTTCGACAAGGTCCAGGCCTCGCTGCCGGCCGTCGTGTCCGTGGTCGAGAAGATCAACGAGCCGCGTTACCCGTCCTTCAAGGGCATCATGGCGGCCAAGAAGAAGCCGGTCGAGACGCTGGCCATCGCCGACGCCGAGATCGACGCCGCCCAGGTCGGCCTGGGCGCGGCCTGGTCCGAGGTGGTCGACTTCGCCGCCGCGCCGCCGCGCGCCGCCGGCACGATCGTCAAGGACGAGGGCGACGGAGGCTCGAAGGCCGCCGACTTCCTCGCCTCCAAGAAGTTCATCTGAGAACGGGGGTTTTACTGATATGTCGGAGATTCTCGTTCTCGTGGAGCAGGTCGACGGCGAGGTCAAGAAGGTCACGCTCGAACTGCTGACCCTGGCCCGCTCGCTCGGCACGCCCGCCGCCGTCTGGGCCGGCCCCGGCCTCGGCGACGCCGCCAAGGCCAAGCTGGCCGAGTACGGCGCCGAGACGATCTACAACGCCGGCTCCGCCGACATCGTCGACCACGTGGTGGCGCCCAAGGCCGAGCTGCTGGCCCAGCTCGTCGCCGAGAAGTCGCCCGCCGCGGTGCTCGTGGCCGCCACGGCCGAGGGCAAGGAGGTCGCCGGTCGGCTGGCCGTCAAGACCGACTCCGGCGTCATCACCGACGCCGTGGGCCTGTCCGAGGGCTTCGTGGCCGACCAGTCGATCTTCGGTGGCGGCGTCAACGTGCACTCCAAGGTGCGCAAAGGCACCCCGATCGTCGCCGTACGCCCGAACTCGACGGCCCCGCAGGCCGCCGCGGGCGCCGGCGCCGTCGAGGAGGTGTCGGTCGCGCTGAGCGAGGCGGCCAAGGCCGCCCGCATCGTCGAGCGCGTCAAGCAGGAGAAGGGCGCCAGGCCCGAGCTGACCGAGGCCGCGATCGTGGTCTCCGGCGGCCGGGGCGTGGGCTCCGCCGAGAACTTCTCCGTCATCGAGGGCCTGGCCGACACGCTGGGCGCGGCCGTCGGCGCCTCGCGCGCCGCCACGGACGCCGGCTGGTACCCCCACCAGTTCCAGGTGGGCCAGACGGGCAAGACGGTCTCGCCGCAGCTCTACATCGCGGCCGGGATCTCCGGCGCCATCCAGCACAGGGCCGGCATGCAGACCGCGAAGACCATCGTCGCGATCAACAAGGACCCCGAGGCGCCGATCTTCGAGCTCGCCGACTACGGGGTCGTGGGTGACCTGCACCAGGTCGTCCCGCAGCTCACCGAAGAGATCAGCAAGCGCAAGTAGCGTCAGGGATCACCGGCGCGCTCAGCGCCGGTCGGAGGCGGCGCCGCACGACGTGCGGCGCCGCCTCCGCCGTCTCAGGCGGACGCGGCGGGCGCGGTCCGGGCGCCGGCCGCCTTCAGCGCCCATCCGGCCAGGACGCCTGCCAGCAGGGCGAAGCCGTGCAGGTCCAGCAGTGCGCACAGGACGACGGCGGCCGCCGCGGCGACCGCGGGGAACAGCGGGGCGGGGACCCGGTCGCGCTGCGCCACGAGCTGGAAGCCGGCCCCGGCCAGGACGACCATGAGCACCACGCCGACCGTCCCGGACGCCGACAGGGTCCAGGCGCCCGACAGGACCGCGTAGAACGCGCCCAGCGAGCGTTCCAGGGGGCCGGCGGCGGCCACGGCGAGGCCGCCGGCCAGGCCGCAGAGGGCGACCGAGTTGCCGGCGCCGGGGTCGTTCATGAGGTAGCCGGCGGCCTCGCCCGCGACCGCGCCCGCGGCGTACAGCAGGAGCCAGCGCCCGGGGCCGAGCGCGCGCTCGGCGACGTAGCCGAGCACCGCGAGGAACGCCAGGTTGAACAGGGTGCCGAACACGCCGCCGTCCTGGACGACGAGCGCCGTCCCCAGCCGCCACCATTCGCCGCCGGAGATCGCGGCCGGATCGCGCATCCACCCCGCCTCCAGCCCCGGGACGGCGAACTGCAGCAGGCTCGGAACCGCCGTGCCGACGAGGACGACGGCGGTGACATATGGCTTGAACACCGCCTAAGCCTCGCACGCCCTCCACGAATCGGACATGGATGGATGTACGAGGCTTGGCATGACAAATGTCCTACGCGGCGACCTTCACCGGCTCCCGCACCGGAACGGCTGCGAACACCGGCGCCTCCCGTCTGGGCAGGAACCGCGACGCCACGGCGATCAGCACGCCCAGGAGGACCGCGATGCCGAGCGCGCCGCGCAGCGAGGTGGCGTCCGACAGGAAGCCGATCACCACCGGGCCGAGCAGCAGGCCCGCGTAGCCCATGGCGCCCGCCTGGGCGATGGCCGGTCCGGGTGCGTCGGTCGCGGTGCCCGCCAGGGACAGCGTCAGCGGCGCGATCGTCGCCACGCCGAGCCCGACGAAGAACATCGCCAGCACCGCCACCAGCGCCGCCGGAGCCATCAGCACGACCGTGAAGAACCCGGCCGTGGCCACGCCGGACACGCCCAGCATGCCGCGCACCCCGAACCGGGAGCGCAGCCGGTCACCGGTGAGCCTGGCCAGCAGCATGCCGGCCTCGAACACCGGGTAGCCGAGCGCGGCCAGCGCCTCGGGCGCGCCGAGCTCATTGCGCATGTACAGGCCGTTCCAGTCGGCGACCACGCCCTCGACCATGAAGGCGAAGAACATGATCGCGCCGAGCAGGTAGACGATCGCCGGCATGCGGTGCCGGGCCGTGCGCGCCGCCTCCGTCGCCGGGGCCTCCGGCAGGTACGTACGGCCGATCAGCA
This sequence comes from Nonomuraea sp. NPDC050227, assembly GCF_044459705.1. NCBI lineage: Bacteria > Bacillati > Actinomycetota > Actinomycetes > Streptosporangiales > Streptosporangiaceae > Nonomuraea > Nonomuraea sp. NPDC050227. The sequence continues at coordinate 171,686 of NZ_JBITJF010000014.1, forward strand.
GCGCGACCGGCAGCGAGACCAGGGCGACCAGCGCCAGGTTGGCGGTGAACGACAGGCCGGCGGCGATCGACAGGCTGCCCAGCGCGCCCGCCGAGATGGCGCCCACGCACCAGCCGGCGTGCATGCCGTTCATCAGCGGGCGGCCGTACGCCTGCTCGACGGTGGAGCCCTGGGCGTTCATGGCGACGTCCACGGTGCCGAAGGCCATGCCGAAGAACGTGGCGGCCACGATCAGGAGGGGCAGGTTCGGGGCGAAGGCGACGGCCAGCAGGCCGACCGCGGTGAGTGGGGCGCCGATCCGCAGAACCGCCCTGCTGCCCGCGCGGGCCATGATCCGTCGCATGGACTGCATGGTCACGAGGGCCCCGAGGCCCCATGCGAGGAGCACCGCGCCGACCGTGGACTCGGACAGGCCGAGTTTGTCGGTCAGGGCGGGGATGCGCACGGTCATCGTGCCCACCATCAGGCCGCCGAGGACGAAGGTGAGGATCGCCCCGTAGCGGGCCGTCCTCAGGTCGCGGGTCATAAGGCACACCTCTCAGAAACTCGTTATTTCGCCACAAATCAGGCGCTCCCGTAGGGGAGCGCCCAGGAAAACCGGGGGGATGAACACTCGAAGGGACAGAACCACCAACCGCCACGCGTCCGGCCCGCGTGCCCGGCTGTGCGGGGGCAGGGCGACTCAAGCTGTTGATGGGCTGCTGGACGGGCCGAGGTAGCCGACCGGCCTCGGCCCTTGGGTGGGTTGAGGCGGTCGGGGCCCTTGGGCGGGCCGAGGCGCGGTTGAGGGCGCGGTTGGGTGTCGAGCGGGTGGTGTCGGTGCAGCGGGTGGCCGGGCGGCGCCGGTCGGGGTCAGCTCGTGCTGCTCGGTGAGCGACCCGGGCGCTCGATCGTGGCCCGCGTCATGACCGGACGGCCGGCCCTGCCGGGCTGACGGCCAGGCCGGTCGGCTCTCGCCGCTCGGCCGCCGCCCGCGCCCTCCGGCCTACCGTCTGCCTGACGGGGGCCTGCGCGTCCGGCCTGCCCAGCCCGTACGGACCGGTCTGACGGGGACGGCGGGCGCCGCCGGGGCGCTCGGTCTGGACGGGAAGCGGGCGAAGACCGCGGGACAGGGGTCGTGGGAGCACGGGATCGTCATCGCGAGACCGCCCTCCCATCCGTTCCGGTCCAGCACAGGAACCGCGGAGCACCGCGGAAAGCTCCGTGATCGAAGCTCCGACACCTGAACCACGAGTGACCCCGGCACATTCCCGGGGCCATGGTGACTCCCGACACACCGGAGCCAGCCGGTTCAGCCGGGTTTGAGCAGCGCTCTCAGCCGGGCTTCGAGGGCACGCAGGTCCGCCTCCGAGTTGAGCTGCGGGTCATGGCTGGCCACGTCCCACAACCCTTCGCACGCCAGCCGCACGATCTGCGCGGCCAGCGGGTCGGGCTCGTCGCCCAGCCCCTCCCGGTGCCATCGCGACATCGCCTCTCGCAGCGGCGCGAGCAGGAAGAGGTTCCCCGACGCGCCCGTCACGACCGCCCATCGTCGCAGCCGCCCCGAGCGCACGGCGATCAGCGTGGCGCCGAGGTACCGCTCGGTGTACGTGCCGTCCGGCTGCGCGGCCATCAGGTCGTCGAACTCTTCGATCAGCCGTTCGACCATGCCCTTGATCAGGGCCTCTTTGGTGCCGAAGTGGTAAAGAAGACCGCCTTTGCTCACCCCGGCCCGGTCGGCCACGGCGGACAGCGTCAGCGCGGCCGACCCCTGGTCGCACAGGAGGTCTTCCGCCGCGTCCAACAGCTCGTCCCTTCGCATGCCTCAACTGTACCGTCCGGACGGTACAGTGGCAAACGAGATACCCTGATCTGGTGACACGACCGTCGGCCTATCTTGATCATGCGGCGACCACGCCCATGCTGCCCGAAGCGATCGAGGCCATGACGGAGCAACTCAAACGCGTCGGCAACGCCTCGTCGCTGCACGCCGCGGGCCGTCAGGTGCGCAGGGTCGTCGAGGAGTCCCGCGAGAGCATCGCCGACGCCCTGGGGGCCCGGCCGAGCGAGGTCGTGTTCACCTCGGGCGGCACCGAGGCCGACAACCTCGCCATCAAGGGCCTCTACTGGGCGCGCAGGCCCCGGCGGCGCATCCTGCTCAGCTCCGTCGAGCACCACGCCGCGCTCGACCCGGCCGCGTGGCTGGCCGAGAGCCAGGGCGCCGAGGTCGAGCTGCTCGACGTCGACGAACACGGCCGGGTCCATCCCGACACGCTGCGCGCCGCCATCGAGCGCGACCCCGACGACGTCGCCATGATCAGCGTCATGTGGGCCAACAACGAGGTGGGCACGGTCCAGCCGGTCCACGTGCTGGCGGCCGTCGCCCACGATCACGGCGTCCCGTTCCACACCGACGCGGTGCAGGCGATCGGGCAGCTCCCGGTGTCGTTCGCCGACTCCGGCGCCGACGCCCTCACACTGACCGGCCACAAGGTCGGCGGCCCGATGGGCGTGGGCGCGCTGCTGCTGACCAGGGGGCTGACCCCGGTGTCGGTGCAGCACGGCGGAGGTCAGGAGCGCGACGTGCGCTCCGGCACCCTCGACGCGCCCGCCATCGCGGGCCTGGCCGCCGCCGTGCAGACCGCCGTGAAGGAGCAGGAGGCCCTGGGCCGCCGCCTGACGGCGCTGCGCGACGAGCTCATCCAGCGCGTCCGCCAGGCCGTCCCCGACGTCGTGCTCAACGGCGACCCGACCGGCCGGCTGCCCGGCAACGCCCACTTCTCCTTCCCCGGCTGCGAGGGCGACGCGCTGCTCATGCTGCTCGACGCCAAGGGCGTGGAGTGCTCGACCGGCTCGGCCTGCTCGGCGGGCGTGGCGCAGCCCTCGCACGTGCTGCTCGCGATGGGCGCCGACGCGGCGGCCGCGCGCGGCTCGCTCAGGTTCACCCTGGGCCACACCTCGACCGCCGCCGACGTCGACCGCCTGATCGAGGTGCTGCCCGCGGCCGTCGAGCGGGCCCGCAGGGCCGGGCTCAGCTGAGGAAGGGGGAGACCGCGGCCCAGGCGGGGTCGTGGCCCACGTCGACCCGCGGCTCGCCCTCCTGCCAGCTCGCGATCAGCTCCTTGGCGTGGATCGCCGCGTCGGAGGCCGGGTCGGCGTAGACGTGGACGACCCGATGGCCGGCGGCGCTCAGGTGCGCGGCCAGCAGGGCGTCGTCGCGCAGTTGGAGCAGGCGGGCGGCCAGGCGCTCCTCGAAGTCGCTCAACGCCTTCAGCGAATCGCCGGCGGGCAGGCCGTCGGCGTCGCGGTGGGCGTACGGAAGCGTGATCTCGATGTGCTGGTCGAGCAGCGGGTGGTCGACGGGCCGCAGCGGGAAGCGCGCGGTGGCCACCAGCGGCGCTCCCTCACCGGTCTGCCCTTCGAGCAGCAGCCACTCCTCGCCCTCATGACCCGAGGCCAGGTCGGCGACCACCGCGGGCAGGTGGACGGCGGCGACCGCGTCGATCGGCTGGAACGTGGCGGGTGTGATCTCGCCCACCCACCTGGCGACGTCGTCCTCGCCCAGCAGCCAGTCGAGGGCGAGCAGCGTCGCCTCCAGACGGGTCTCCTCGTCGAGCTCGCCGAAGATCGGGTGGTGGGCGGTCACGTCGACACGCGGCTGGTTGCGCGGCACGCGCAGCCCGAAGACCAGCTTGTCGAGCGCGAACTCGAACCCGCCCACGTCGAGCGTCAGCTCCAGCGCCTGCGGGTTGGCCTGCCGGGACGGATGGAACTCCCACAGCAGGTCGGCCGGCGGCGCGGCCCTGGCCCAGCGGTGGGCGAGCGAGCGCAGCTCGGCGTCGCCGGCCGCGGTCACCACCAGGGCGTGCGCGGCGTTCCTGCCGGGCGCCACCTCCCAGACCAGGCCGGGGTCGATCGCGGCCACGGCGGGGGCGACCAGCTCCTCGATGCCGTCGGCGGTGCCCGCCGCCACCAGCGAGTCGAGCCGCGGCCTGGCCTCCTGCCACCACGCCCAGAACGCGGCCACGCCGTCGCCGGGCCGGCCGGCCTCTTCCTCTTCGTCCTTGCGCCCGAACAGTCGCATGCGCTGAATCCTCCCAGACGGAGCCGATGGCCGCGCACTCCCCGCCGGACAGTACGCTGGAACGGTCATGGGACTGCGTGTGCTTGCCGCCATGTCGGGCGGCGTCGATTCCGCCGTGGCCGCCGCCCGGATCGCCGAGGCCGGTCACGACGTCACTGGTGTGCATCTGGCCCTGTCGGCCAACCCCCAATCCCACCGCACGGGCGCGCGGGGTTGCTGCACGATCGAGGACTCCCGCGACGCGCGGCGGGCCGCCGACGTGATCGGCATCCCGTTCTACATCTGGGACATGGCCGAGAGGTTCCAGCGCGACGTGGTGGAGGACTTCGTGGCCGAGTACGCCGCGGGCCGCACCCCCAATCCGTGCCTGCGGTGCAACGAGAAGATCAAGTTCGAGGCGGTGCTCGACCGGGCGCTCGCCCTCGGCTTCGACGCCGTCGCCACCGGCCACCACGCCAAGCTGTCCGACGGCGTGCTGTCCAGGAGCGTCGACCAGGGCAAGGACCAGTCGTACGTGCTGGGGGTGCTCACCCGTGAGCAGCTCAGCCACGCGATCTTCCCGCTCGGCGGCTCCACCAAGGCCGAGGTGCGCGAGGAGGCCGCCCGGCGCGGCCTGACCGTCGCCGACAAGCCCGACAGCCACGACATCTGCTTCATCGCCGACGGGGACACCCGCGGTTTCCTGGCCGGCCGGCTCGGCGCCGAGGAGGGCCCGATCGTCGACCAGGAGGGCGCGGTGGTGGGCACCCACCAGGGCGCCCACGGCTTCACGGTCGGCCAGCGCAAGGGCCTGCGCATCGACCGTCCGGCCGCCGACGGCAGGCCGCGCTACGTGTTGTCGATCGAGCCGGTCTCCAACACGGTCACGGTCGGCCCGCGCTCGGCGCTGGAGGTCACCTCGATCTCGTGCGTCCGCCCGGTCTGGAACGGCCCGTCCCGCCTCGACGACCTGACCGTGCAGCTCAGGGCCCACGGCGAGGTCTACGGCTGCCGCTTCGAGGAGGAGGCGGGCGGCGGCCTGCGCATCGACCTCGACCGCCCGGCCACCGGCGTCGCGGCGGGCCAGGCGGCCGTGCTCTACTCCGGCGACACGGTCATCGGCTCGGCCACCATCGTCTCGGCCGCCTAGGGAAGCGTCACCGACTCGCCGACCTTGAGCCGGCGCATGTCGGCGCTCTGCTTGTCCGACTCCAGCTCCAGGTAGGTGTCCACCAGCGACAGGCCGATGTCGTTGAGCAGGCCGTCGTGCGTGGAGAACGCGCGGGCCGGGCGCACCGTGCGCAGGTACTCGACCATCTCGCTGAGCTTCATCCAAGGGGCGTTGGTCGGCGCGAGGAGGGTGGGCACCTCGACGCCGGGCAAGGTGAGCGCGTCGCCGGGGTAGAACACCTCGTCGTCGAGCATGAAACCGACATTCTGTACGACGGGCGCATCGGGGTGGTTCTTGCTGTGCCACTCGCCGAACGCCTTCACCCGGAAGCCCGCCGCGTCGAAGGCGTCGCCGTGCCGGACCACCTGGACCTTGACCGGCACGTCGGTCAGCTGGGCCGCGACGCCCTCGCACGTCCAGACCTCGACCCCGGCGGGAGCGGCCTTCAGCTTCTCGATGTCGAAGTGGTCGAAGTGCTGGTGGGTGATCAGGACCGCGTCGACCCCGTCGAGCACCGGCTCCTGCGAGAAGGTGCCCGGATCGATGACCAGGACCTTGCCGTTCTTCTCAAGGCGTACGCAGGCGTGCGTGAGTTTGGTGAGCTCCATTCGGCAGAGCCTACGCTTGTGCCCATGTCTACGTGGGAAGCCACCGGGGTCGGGTCACATCCGGGTGAGGATCATCTTGAGGCGATCCGTGTCGTGTTCGGCGAGTTGCCCGGACTGCCGTACCTGCCGGAGCTGCCGGCCCGCGGGGTCGGCGCCGACATGGTCGGCAGGACGGCCGGGCTGCTGATCGACCTGCCGGTCGAGGTGCAGCCGTCCGGGTGGCGGCTGGCCGACCGGCCGGGCCGCGACCATCAGCGGGCCGTCGATCACCTGCGCCGCGACCTCGACGGGCTGGAGGAGGTCGCGCACGACTACTCCGGGCCGCTCAAGCTGCAGGTGTGCGGGCCGTGGACGCTGGCCGGGTCCCTTGAGCTGAAGTACGGCGACAAGATGCTCTCCGACGCCGGAGCCGTGCGCGACCTGGTCGCGTCGCTGGCCCAGGGGGTCGCCGACCACTGCGCCGAGGTGCGGCGGCGGCTGCCGGGGGTCACCGAGATCGTGCTGCAGCTCGACGAGCCGGGGCTGCCGGGCGTGCTGGCGGGCACGGTCCCGACCGCGTCCGGGTTCGGGCGGCTGGCGGCGGTCGAGGAGTGGCGGGTGGAGGAGTCGCTGCGGCTGTTCCCCGGCGCGGTGGTCCACTGCTGCGCGCCCGGGGTGCCCTACGCGCTGCTGCGGCGGGCCGGCGTGCGCGCGGTGTCGGTCGACGCGTCGCTGCTGCGCCGCAGGGACGACGACCAGCTCGGCGAGCTCTTCGAGGGCGGGGCCGGCCTGCTGCTCGGCGTCGTGCCGGGCAGGGACGTCGCGCTGCCGGACACCGGGGTGGTCGCCAGGCCCGCGGTGGAGCTGTGGCGGCGGCTCGGGTTCGCGCCCGACGGGCTGGCCGCCAAGGTCACGCTGACGCCCGCCTGCGGCCTGGCCGGAGCCTCGCCCCGCTACGCGCGGGCGGCCCTGGCGGCGTGCAGGAAGGCCGCCCAGGTGCTCAAGGACGATCCGGCAAGCGGGATGCAAGGCGGCTGAGTAGCGTCCTTGCCATGATTGCTCGCGCTCTGGCCGTCGGTGCCGCCATGCTGATCGCGTCCGCCTCGATCGCCGTCCCCGCCGGGGCCTCGGCCAACCCGGAGATCTGGAGCTGGGGGCCCATCTACTCCGCCGACCGGGCCGGGAAGGCCAAGGGCAAGGTCCTGCTCGACCGGCCGGGGTTCGTGGTCAGCGGCGGGCTGTACGACTTCCCCGGCCGTACCGGGTGCTCGTGGCTGCAGCTGCGCTGGGTCAAGGACGGCGGCGGCGAGGGGCGCAAGACGTACCGCAACTGCTCGGGCACCAAGCCGCTGGAGTTCTCGCTCAAGACCGGCTACATGCTCTCCGTCGAGGGCAGGGTCTGCCGGGGCACGGCAAGGAAGATCACCGGTAACTGCTCGGTCTGGGAAGGCGTCTGGGCCCAGGGCGGATGACCGGCGGAGTCGTTCCTGTCGGGGCCCGGCGGTAGCGTTTCCTCAGCGTGTCCGACGTGGAAGGAGACTCAGCGTGAGCGAGCGTGACACCGAGGTCGGGGGCGTGCCCGTGGCCGCGCTCAAGCGGCATGCGGAGCTGAGCGAGCTGGTCGAGGACGCGCGCTGGCGCTACTACGTGCTCGACCAGCCCACGGCCAGCGACGCGCAGTTCGACGAGTGGTTCCGCGAGCTGCTCACGCTGGAGCAGGCCCATCCCGAGCTGCAGACGCCCGACTCGCCCACCCAGAAGGTGGGCGCGCCGGTCTCGGGCGACTTCGCCAAGGTCAGCCACCTCAACCGCATGGAGAGCCTCGACAACGCCTTCAACCAGGCCGACATGGCCGCCTGGATGGCCCGCGTCGAGCGGCTGGCCGAGCGCGACCCGGGGCCCTACCTGTGCGAGCTGAAGATCGACGGGCTGGCCATCGCGCTCGTCTACCGCGACGGCAAGCTGGAGCGCGGCGCGACCCGGGGCGACGGCCGGGTCGGCGACGACGTCACGGCCAACGTGCGCACGATCAAGGGGGTGCCCCACCGGCTCAAGGGCGAGGGCGTCCCGAGTCTGGTCGAGGTGCGCGGCGAGGTCTACATCCCGGTCGAGGGCTTCAAGCAGCTCAACGAGCAGCTCGTGGAGCAGGGCAAGCCGCCGTTCGCCAACCCGCGCAACTCGGCGGCGGGCACGCTGCGGCAGAAGGACGCGCGCGTCACCGCCCAGCGCCCGCTGCGCATGCTCGTCCACGGTATCGGCGTCTGGGAGGGCTCGGCCGTGCCGCGCGCCCAGTCGGAGGTCTACGAGCGGCTGCGGGAGTTCGGGCTGCCGGTCAGCGACCTGTTCCAGGTGGTGCCCGGCCTCACCGAGGTCGACGAGTTCATCGAGCACTACCGGGTGCACCGGCACGATCCGGCTTATGAGATCGACGGGGTCGTGGTCAAGGTCGACGACTTCCGCACGCAGCGGGAGCTCGGGTCCACCTCACGGGCCCCGCGCTGGGCGATCGCCTACAAATACCCGCCGGAGGAGGTCAACACCAAGCTGCTCGACATCCAGGTGGGGGTGGGCCGCACCGGCAGGGTCACGCCGTACGCGGTGATGGAGCCCATCGTGGTCGCGGGCTCGACCGTCGAGCGGGCCACCCTGCACAACGCGGCCACGGTGATCAAGAAGGGCGTGCTGATCGGCGACACCGTGGTGCTGCGCAAGGCGGGCGACGTCATCCCCGAGATCGTCGGGGCGGTCACGGCGTTGCGCGACGGCTCCGAGCGGGAGTTCGTCATGCCGACCCACTGCCCCGAGTGCGGCACCGAGCTGGCCTACGAGAAGGAGGGCGACGCCGACCTGCGCTGCCCCAACGCCCGCAGCTGCCCCGCCCAGATCCGCGAGCGCCTCTACTTCGCGGCCGGCCGGCGCGCGCTCGACATCGACGGGCTGGGTTACGTGGCGGCGACCGCGCTCACCCAGCCGGTGCCGCCGCAGGAGCCCGTCCTGCGCACCGAGGCCGACCTGTTCGACCTGACGATCGAGCAGCTCATGCCCATCCGGTCGGTCGTCCGCGACCAGGACACCGGCCTGCCCAAGCTCGACCCCGAGACCGGCGAGCAGAAGGTCGTCTCCCTGTTCTCCAACCTCGACGGCGGGCCCAGCCAGGCCGCCCGCACGCTGGTCGACGAGCTCGCCCGCGCCAAGTCGGCGCCGCTCGCGCAGGTGCTGGTCGCGCTGTCGATCCGGCACGTCGGGCCGCCGACGGCGCGTGACCTCGCCGACTCCATGCGGTCGATCGACGCCATCATGAACGCCTCTGAGGAGGAGCTGGCCTCGGTCAAGGGCATCGGGCCGCGGGTGGCGGCGACGATCCGGGAGTGGTTCGAGGTCGACTGGCACCGGGAGATCGTCGAGCGGTGGCGGCGGGCCGGGGTGCGGATGGACGACGGCCCCGCTCCGGAGAAGACGGAGCCCCAGATCCTGGAGGGGCTGACGTTCGTGGTCACCGGGACGCTGGAGGCGTACACCCGCGACACCGCGTCCGAGGCGCTGACCAGCCGTGGCGGGAAGGTGGCCGGATCGGTGTCGAAGAAGACGTCGTTCCTGGTGGCGGGGGAGAACGCCGGGTCGAAGTATGACAAGGCGGTCAGCCTGAAGGTGCCGATCCTCGATGAGCAGGGGTTCGAGCTGCTGCTGAAGGAGGGCCCGGAGGCCGCGGCGCGCGTGGCGGTCGTCGAGGAGACGTAGCGGGAGCCCGGCTCGCCCTTGCGGCGGGGCTGGTGTTCGGTGGCCCCGTGGATGCGCGCCCGGCGAGCTGGGGATCAGAGTCGTGTACGGACTGTCGATGGCCGCGCTACCCATAGTGGTTTTTGGGTATATGTCGGAAAGGAGAAGTGACGGAACGTACGCGCTTGGTTTCGCGAAGTGGGGTGAAGGTCGTACCCTCCCATAGTGACCTAATGGGGGTTCTGTTACCGATGACTGACCCAACCGACACCCGTGACACCGGTCCACGCGTCGGCACGCCGCTCTGGGCGTTCCTCGCGGGCATCACCGTGATCGGCTTCACCGCGCTGGTCGTGGCCATGCTCAGGCTGGATCCGGTCGCGCTGGCGGAGCTCGCCCGTACCCCGTTGTTCTGGGTGCTGGCGGTGCTGGTGATGCTGGGCGAGCTGCGGCCCGTCATGGTGTCCTCGGCGACCGCGGTCGGCGGCACGTATCCGTCGACCATGTTCACCTTCGCGGTGCTGCTGCACTTCGGGCTGTCCACCGCCGTGCTCATGCAGGCCGTCGCGATCGCCATGAACGGCGTCGTGACGCGCAAGGCGTGGCACCGGGTCATGTTCAACGTCGCCCAGTCCACCCTCGCGCTCACCGCCGCGGCCGTGGTGCTCGGGCTGTTCGGCGTCGTGCCGGGCCCGGCCGTGCCGTGGACGCCCAGCGGGGCCGACCTGCCGGCGATCGCGCTGGCCGGGGTGGCCTACTTCGCCACCAGGGCCGCGCTCGTGTCCGGGGCGGTCGCCCTGCACGAGCGGCGTTCGATCGTCCGCGTGCTGCGGGTCACCGCCGGGCCGCAGGGGCTCGTCTACACCGCGCTGCTGGGCCTCGCGCCGCTGGTCGTCGTGGTGATGGACCATTCGCCCGGCCTCGTGCCGCTCTTCGTCGCCCCCCTCGCCGCCGTCTACTTCACCGCCACGCTGTCCATGCGCCGCGACCACCAGGCCCTGCACGACGAGCTGACCGGCCTGCCCAACCGCAAGATGCTCATCGTCAGCACGGAGGAGGCGCTGGCCGAGTCCCGCCAGGACGAGCGGGTCGGGCTGTTCCTCCTCGACCTCGACCGGTTCAAGGAGGTCAACGACACGATGGGCCATCCGGTGGGCGACCGCCTGCTGCAGATGGTGGCCCACCGGCTGACCCACTCCGTGCGTCCGGGCGACGTGGTGGCCAGGCTCGGCGGCGACGAGTTCGCCGTCCTGCTGCCCTCGATCCGGGACGCCAACGCCGCCAGGGAGGTGGCCGCCAGGCTGCGGGCCGCCCTGACCGAGCCCGTACGCCTGGAGGGCATGAGCTTCGACCTCGACGGCTCGGTCGGGATCGCGCTCTTCCCCGACCACGCCCCCGACTTCGAGCTGCTGCTGCAACGCGCCGACGTGGCCATGTACCTGGCCAAGGAAGGGCGTACCGGGGTAGAGCTCTACCAGCCCGACAAAGACCGCAACTCGCCTGAACGGCTCAACCTGCTGGGCGATCTGCGCCGCGCCATCGACAACCGCGAGCTGCAGCTGCACTACCAGCCCAAGGTCAGCCTGGCCGGCGGCGCGGTGACCGGGGTGGAGGCCCTGTTGCGCTGGTGCCATCCGGTGCACGGGCCGATCCCGCCGTCCGACTTCGTCCCGCTGGCCGAGCAGACGTACCTGATGCGCCAGCTCACCGAATACGTCATCGAGGCCGCGCTGGAGCAGGCCGCCCGCTGGTGGCACACCGGCCTGCAGGTGCAGATCTCGGTCAACATCTCCGCCCGCGACCTGCTCGACGCGGCGCTGCCCGAGCAGCTGGAGGTCGGCCTGACCCGGTACGGCCTGCCGCCCGCCGCCATCCAGCTTGAGGTCACCGAGCGCATCCTGACCGGCGACCAGGCCTACACCCAGGAGACCATCAAGGCGCTGGCCACGCTCGGCGTCCCGCTGTCCCTCGACGACTTCGGCACCGGCTACTCCTCGCTGATCAGGCTCCAGCGCCTGGCGGTCTCCGAGGTCAAGATCGACGCCTCGTTCGTCCGCCGCATCGCCGAGTCCGAGGACGACGACCGCATCGTCCGCTCGATCGTCGACCTGGTGCGCTCGCTCGGCCTGCGCTCGGTCGCCGAGGGCGTGGAGTCCGACGACGTCGCGCTGCGGCTGGCCGAGATGGGCTGCGACCTGGGCCAGGGCTGGCTGTTCTGCCAGCCCATGCCGGCCGCCGAGGCCACCGCCTGGCTCAGGGGCCGCTGCGAGGTGGCGCCGGCCATCGAGTTCGGCTACCAGTCCGAGGTCACCCAGACGGCCTGACCGATTACAGGAGTCGACTTCGTCGAAGTACACTTCGTCGAAGTGTACTTCGATGTCTCTGGGGGCGTCTTGATCCCGAAGCCTGAACGGATCTTCGCGCGCGACTTCGAGTGGGAGGCTCTGACCGCCTTCGTCGAGCGTTCCGGCCCCCGGCCCCGGCCCCGGCTCGGCGTCGTCAGCGGCAGGCGCCGCCAGGGCAAGACGTTCCTGGTCGAGTCGCTCGCGCGCAAGACGGGCGGCTTCTATTTCGGCGCGACGGAGGGCACCCCGACGGAGTCGCTCAACCTCTTCGCCGCCGCTCTGGCCCGGTACGTGGGGGCTTCGGCGCCGTTCCGTTTCACGACCTGGGACGAGGCGATCGGCCAGCTGTTCGCCGTCAGCGCCGAGCGCCGCGCTCTCATGGTGATCGACGAGTTCCCCTACCTCAGCAAGGCGTCGCCGGCCCTGCCCTCGATCATCCAGCAGGCCATCGACCGGGCCGTCTTCGACGAAGTGCCGGCGTCCCTGTTGTTGTGCGGCTCGGCGATGTCCGTGATGGGCCAGCTCCTGGCAGGCAACGCGCCGTTGAGGGGGCGGGCTTCCATGGAACTCGTGGTCCGGCCGTTCGACTACCGCCTCGCCGCACGGTACTGGGAGATCACCGATCCGCAGTTGGCCGTGAAGGTGCACGCGATCACCGGCGGGACCCCCGCGTATCTGCCCCTGGCCAACGACGACAGGCCGGAGGGCTTGGCGGACTTCGACGCCTGGGTGCAGCGCACGGTGCTCTCGCCCTTGACCCCGCTCTTCAAGGAGGCCCGCTATCTCCTCGAAGAGGAGGCGGAGGTGCGGGACAGCGCCATGTACAAGTCCGTGCTGGCGGCCGTGGCCACCGGGAACGGCACCCGGGGCGGCATCGCGAGCTATGTGGGGCGCAAGGCGTCCGACATCGGCCATCACCTCAACGTGCTGGAGGACAGCAACCTGCTGCGCAGGGAGGTGGACGTCTTCCGCTCCTCGCGGTCGGTCTACCGCGTGTGCGAGCCGCTCATCCACTTCTACGAGGTCGTGATGCGACCCCAGTGGGGGCCGCTGGAGAGCGGCCGGGCCGAGTTCGTGTGGCAGGACGGCCGGGCCGGCTTCAGCGACCAGGTGCTCGGCCCGCACTTCGAGGAGCTGTGCCGTCAGTTCCACCTGCTGGAACTCGATGTCCTGGGAAACTCGCCCGGCGAGATCGGCGCCGGAACCGTCGTCGATCCCGTACGGCACGAGCAGATCCAGATCGACGTCGCGGTCTTCGCGCCGGCGATGCGCGGCGAGCGCAGGCGGGTGTTGTCGCTGGGCGAGGTGAAATGGGGCAAGGTCATGGGGCCCCGGCACGTTGCCCGGCTCAGGAGGGCACGCGACCTGCTCGACGCCAAGGGATTCGACGTGCGGGACGCCAAGCTGGTCTGCTACAGCGGAGCCGGATTCGAGGCCGGGCTGGCCCAGGAGAGCGACGTGCTGGCGATCGGCCTGGACCAGCTCTACGGATGAGTGTGTTTCCGCCGGGTTAAGGGTTCGGGCCTGCGGCGTCAAGCCCCCTAGGATGGCAGTGTCCCAAACTCCATCCACGAAACGGGTTCAACGACTCATGTCCGCCATAACCCGCGACGAGGTCGCGCACCTGGCCCGGTTGTCCAGGCTGGCGCTCACCGACGACGAGCTCGACCACTACGCCACCCAGCTCGATGCCATCATCGAGTCGGTCGCGAAGGTGGCCGAGGTCGCCGCCGAGGACGTGCCGCCTTCGTCGCACGCGCTTCCGCTGACCAATGTCTTCCGTGCCGACGAGGTGCGACAGTCCCTGACGCCGGAGCAGGCCCTTTCCGGCGCTCCCGCCGTCGAGGACGACCGCTTCCGTGTGCCGCGCATCCTCGGGGAGGAGGCATGAGTCTGATCCGCAAGACCGCCGCCGAGCTGGGCGCGATGATCGCCGCGGGCGAGGTGTCGGCCGCCGAGGTGGCCGAGGCGCACCTCGACCGCATGGCCGAGGTGGAGCCCAAGGTCCAGGCGTTCCTGCACGTCGACCGGGAGACCACCCTTGAGCAGGCGCGGGCGGTCGACGCCCGGCTGCGGGCGGGCGAGAAGCTCGGGCCGCTGGCCGGGGTGCCGGTCGCGCACAAGGACATCTTCGCCACCCGCGACATGCCGACCACGGCCGGGTCCAAGATCCTCGAAGGGTGGCGGCCGCCGTACGACGCGACCGTGACCGCGCGCCTGCGCGAGGCCGGGCTGGTCATCCTCGGCAAGACGAACCTCGACGAGTTCGCCATGGGCTCCTCCACGGAGAACTCCGCCTACCACCCCACCCGCAACCCGTGGGACCTGGACAGGATCCCGGGCGGCTCGTCCGGCGGGTCCAGCGCGGCCGTCGCCGCGTACGAGGCGCCGCTGTCCACGGGCACCGACACCGGCGGCTCGATCCGGCAGCCCGCCGCCGTCACCGGCATCGTGGGCATGAAGCCCACCTATGGCGGTTCGTCCCGGTACGGGCTGATCGCGTTCGCGAGCTCGCTCGACACGCCGGGGCCGTTCGCGCGGAACGTGCTCGACGCGGCGCTGCTGCAGGAGGCGTTCTCCGGGCACGACCCGATGGACTCCACGTCGGTCGACGCGCCGGTCCCGAGCGTCGTCGAGGCGGCCAGGAATCCCGACGTGTCCGGCATGCGCATCGGCGTGGTCAAGGAGTTCGCCGGCGAGGGCTACCAGCCGGGCGTGCTGGCCCGCTACCACGAGGTCGTCAAGCTGCTGGAGTCGCTGGGCGCCACGGTCGTCGAGGTGTCCTGCCCGTCGTTCACGACCGCGCTGCCGGCGTACTACCTGATCGCGCCGTCGGAGTGCTCGTCCAACCTGGCCCGCTTCGACGCCATGCGTTACGGCCTGCGCGTCGGCGACGACGGCACCCGCAGCGCCGAGGAGGTCATGGCGCTGACCAGGGCGGCCGGGTTCGGCCCCGAGGTCAAGCGGCGCATCATGCTGGGCACGTACGCGCTGTCCAGCGGCTACTACGACGCCTACTACGGCCAGGCGCAGAAGGTGCGCACGGTCATCTCGCGCGAGTTCGAGGCGGCCTACGAGCAGGTCGACGTGCTGGTCTCGCCGACCACGCCGACCACGGCGTTCCGGCTGGGCGAGCGCACCGACGACCCGATGGCGATGTACCTCGCCGACCTGTGCACCATCCCGTCCAACCTCGCGGGCAACGCGGCCATCTCGGTGCCGTGCGGCCTGGCCGACGAGGACAACCTGCCGGTCGGCCTGCAGATCATGGCCCCGGTTCTGGCCGACGACCGTTGTTACCGCGTCGGCGCCGCCGTCGAGAAGGCCCTGGAGAGCCGCTGGGGCGGCCCGCTGCTGAAGGAGGCCCCGTCGCTATGACCATGGTCTATGACGAAGCGCTCGACAGGTTCGAGCCGGTGCTCGGGCTGGAGACGCACGTCGAGCTCGGCACCAAGTCGAAGATGTTCTGCGGTTGCAAGACCACCTTCGGCGCCCCGGCCAACACCCAGGTCTGCCCGACCTGCCTGGCGCTGCCCGGCTCGCTGCCCGTGGCCAACGCCATGGCCATCGAGTCGACGATCCGCATCGGCCTGGCGCTGAACTGCTCGATCGCCGAATGGTGCCGCTTCGCCCGGAAGAACTACTTCTATCCGGACATGCCGAAGAACTACCAGATCTCCCAGTACGACGAGCCGCTCTGCTTCGACGGCTACGTCGACGTCGAGGTCAACGGCGAGACCGTGCGCATCGAGATCGAGCGCGTGCACCTGGAGGAGGACACCGGCAAGTCCACCCACGTGGGCGGCGCGACCGGCCGCATCCACGGGGCCGACTACTCGATCGTCGACTACAACCGCGCGGGCATCCCGCTGGTGGAGATCGTCACCAAGCCCATCCCGGGCACCGACCGGCTCGCGCCGGAGGTGGCCAAGGCGTACGTCACCGAGCTGCGCGAGATCATGCGCTCGCTCGGCGTGTCCGACGTGCGCATGGAGGAGGGCTCGCTGCGCTGCGACGTCAACGTCTCGCTCATGCCGCGCGGGTCGTCGGAGTGGGGCACCCGCACCGAGACCAAGAACGTCAACTCGCTGCGCAGCGTCGAGCGGGCGGTGCGCAGCGAGATCGAGCGCCAGGCGGGGGTCCTCGCCGAGGGCGGCAAGATCATCCAGGAGACGCGGCACTTCCACGAGGACACCGGCACCACCACGTCCGGGCGGTCCAAGGAGGAGGCCCAGGACTACCGGTACTTCCCGGAGCCCGACCTGGTGCCGATCGAGCCCGACCCGGCGTGGGTGGCCGAGCTGAAGGCGGCGCTGCCCGAGCTGCCGTCGGTCAAGCGCAAGCGGCTGCAGGCCGAGTGGGGTCTGTCCGACCTCGACATGCAGGCCATGCACAACGCCGACGCGATCGACCTGGTCGAGGCCACGGTCGCGGCCGGCGCCCCGGCGGCCGACGCGCGCAAGTGGTGGATGGGCGAGCTGGCGCGGCGCGCCAACGAGAGCGGCGTCGCGCTGGCCGAGCTGCCCATCACGCCGGCCCAGATCGCCAGGGTCACCGAGCTGGTGGCCTCGGGCGCGCTCAACGACAAGCTCGCCCGGGAGGTGCTCGAAGGCGTGCTGGCCGGTGAGGGCACGCCCGACGAGGTGGTCGAGGCGCGCGGCCTGCAGATCGTCAACGACGAGGGCGAGCTGTCGGCGATCATCGACCAGGTGCTGGCCGACAACGCGGACGCGGCCGAGAAGGTGCGGTCCGGGAAGGTCGCCGCCGCCGGTGCGCTGGTGGGCGGCGTGATGAAGGCCAGCCGCGGCAAGGCCGACGCGGCCCGCGCCCGGCAGCTCATCCTGGAGAAGCTGGGCGTCTCGGAGTAGTCCGGCACATCCGCGGGGCCCTTGGTGGTCCCGCGGATCCGTTCACATCCGCGGGGCCCTTGGTGGTTCCGCGGCTGTGCACATCCGCAGGACCCGTGATGGTTTCGCGGGTCCGTGCACAGCGGCGGGGCCCTCGGTGGCCCCGCCACCACCGAGCTGTCGGCGGGCCCCCGGTGGGCCCGCCGATCCGGACATATCGGCGGGGCCACCGAGGGGGCGCTCGCGGGCGCCGTGCCTTCCGCGCGTGCAGCCGTCGGAAGGCGGGTCCCAAGAACCACCGGGCGACGTTCCCGGCGGGCGGGCCGGTCAGTCCTCGCGTGACACGGGTGTGACCGCATCGACGCCCCGGCGTGCCATCAGCCGCCGAAACACCGGTGTGAGCAGCGCGAGCAGGGCCAGGACGAGGAGCACGGCCGCGATCGGGCTGCGTACCAGCACGCTGACGTCGCCCGCGCCGATGGCGAGCGCGCGACGGAGCTGGATCTCGGCCATCGGCCCGAGGATCATGCCGATCACCGCGGGCGCGACGGGCAGGCCGAAGCGGCGCATGGAGAACCCGAGCAGGCCGAGCACGTACAGGACGAACAGGTCCACGACGGTGCCGTTCAGGGCGTAGACGCCGAGCGCGGCGAACAGCACGATCCCGGCGTACAGGTACGGCCGGGGGATGCGCAGGACGCGGGCCCACAGGGGAGCCAGCGGCAGGTTCAGCACCAGCAGCATCGTGTTGCCGACGAACAGCGAGGCGATCATCGCCCACACCAGGGCCGGGTTGTGGTCGAAGAGCTGCGGGCCGGGCTGCAGGCCGTACTGCTGGAAGGCGGCCAGCAGGATGGCGGCCGTGGCCGAGGTGGGCAGGCCCAGAGTGAGCAGCGGGACCAGGGTCCCGGCGGCCGAGGCGTTGTTGGCCGCCTCCGGGCCCGCGACGCCCTCGATGGCGCCCTTGCCGTACTCCTCCTTGGCCACGCCCTTGGCCAGGCGCTTCTCGGCCGCGTACGACAGGAACGTGGGGATCTCCGCGCCCCCGCCGGGCAGCGCGCCGAACGGGAAGCCGAGCGCGGTCCCGCGCAGCCACGGCAACCACGAGCGCCGCCAGTCGGCGCGCCCCATCCACGCCCGGCCCACGGGCACCACCTCGGGCGCGGCGTGCCGCAGCCGGGAGGCCACGTACAGGGCCTCGCCGACCGCGAACAGGCCGACCGCGACGATCACCACGTCGATGCCGTCGAGCAGCTGCGGGACGCCCAGCGTGAGCCGCGCCTGACCGGTCTGCTGGTCGATGCCGATCAGCCCGATGACCAGCCCCAGCCCCAGGGAGGCCAGCCCGCGCACGACCGAGCGGGACAACACCGACGACACGGCGGTGAAGGCCAGGATCGCCAGCGCGAAGTAGTCCTCGGGGCCGAACGAGATCGCGAAGCTCACCACGGCGGGCGCGGCCACCACCAGCAGCGCGGTGGCGATCGTGCCCGCCACGAACGACCCGACGGCCGCCGTGGCCAGGGCCTGCGCCGCCCGTCCGCGCCTGGCCATCTTGTTGCCCTCCAGGGCGGTGATCATGGAGGACGACTCGCCGGGCGTGTTGAGCAGGATGGAGGTGGTCGAGCCGCCGTACATGCCGCCGTAGTAGATGCCGGCGAACATGATGAACGCGCTGGCCGGCGGCACGGTGAAGGTGATCGGCAGCAGCAGCGCCACGGTCATCGCGGGCCCGATGCCGGGCAGCACGCCGACCAGGGTGCCGAGGGTGACGCCGATCAGGGCGTACAGCAGGTTGACGGGGGTGAGGGCGGCGGCGAAGCCGTCCATGAGGAGCTGGAGCGAGCCCATCTCAGATCACCCCGCCGAGCGGGCCGGCCGGCAGCGAGACGCCGAGGCCCTTGACGAACAGCAGGTACGTCGTCACGCCGAGCACCACGGCCACCACGGCGGCCCGCAGCTTGTGCTCGGCCCCGAGCACGACCGACAGGCCGAAGAACAGCAGGCTCGCGCCGATGACCCAGCCGAGCACGTCGAGGAGCGCGGCGAAGGCCAGGAAGACGCCGCTGACCAGGCCGACGCTGCGCCAGTCGGTGGGCGCGTCCGCGTCCACGTCCTCGCTCTCCTCGGGGTCGCCGGCGCCGCCGCGCAGCACGTCGATCACGTACAACAGGCCGATCAGCACCATGGCCGCGCCGACCAGCATGGGGAAGAAGCGCGGCCCGAGGCCGAGCTGGGAGGCCGCGGCCGAGACGTCGAGCGTGCCGACCATCACGAACACGCCCAGCCCGAGCACCACGACCGCCAGCCCGAGTTCGGGCCGCCACCGGCGAGCCATCAGGACACGAGCCCCATTTCGGCGATGATGCCCTTGACCTTGGTCTCCTCGGACTTCAGGTAGTCGGCGAACTGCTGCCCGGTCTGGAAGGAGTCGATCCAGCCGTTCTTGGCGACGGCGTCCTTCCAGGGCTGGGAGTCGTGCATCTTGGTGACCAGGTCGGTGAGGGACTTCTTGGCGGCGTCGTCCAGGCCGCCGGGGGCGACGAAGCCGCGCCAGTTGGCCAGCTCGACGTCCAGGCCGCCCTCCTTCAGCGTCGGCGCGTCGAGGCCGGCGACGCGCGAGCCGCTGCTGACGGCCAGCGCCCGCAGCTTGCCGGACTTCACGTGCTCGGCGAACTCGCCGACGCCCGAGATGCCCGCGCTGACCTTGCTGCCCAGCAGCGCGTTGAGCGCCTCGCCGCCGCCGGAGTGGGCGATGTAGTTGACCTGCTTGGGGTCCACGCCCGCGGCCTTGGCCATCAGCCCGGCCACGATGTGGTCGGTGCCGCCCGCCGAGCCGCCCGCGACGGAGACCTTCGCCGGGTCGGCCTTCCACGCGGCGACCAGGTCGGCCAGCGTCTTGAACGGGGAGTCGGCCGGGACCACGACGATCTCGTACTCCTCGGTCAGCTTGGCGATGGGGGTGGTCTCGGCCAGGGTGACCTTCGACTTGTTCTGCTCGATCGCGCCGACCATGACCAGGCCCATGGTCATCAGCAGGTTGCCGTTGCCCTTCTCGCCGGCGAGCTGGGCCAGGCCGATCGTGCCGCCCGCGCCCGGCACGTTGTAGACCTCGACCTTGCGCTTGGGGTCGGCCGTCTTGAGCGCCTGCTCGGCCGTGCGGGCGGTCTGGTCCCAGCCGCCGCCGGCCGCCGCGGGGGCCATGATCCGCAGGGAGCCGTCGCCGCCGGAGGCGCCGGTCTCGCCGCAGCCGGACAGGGCGGCGACGGAGAGTGCCGCCAGGGCGGCGGCGAATACGCGCAAGCGCATGATCACTCCAAGGGGGGGATTCGCACAGTCGTTGGCCTGCGATGGTGATGCCCGTTCCCTGCCCGGTCGAGGCTTTGGGCGGTTGCCGTCATAGTGGTCGTATTGGTCGCGACCTGGCCGTGACCTGGCTTTGTTTCCATGTGGGCGTGCGCAGGGTTACCGACGCCCCCCTCGGCACCCAGTTGTTCGTGCTCCAGATGGTGATCGTGCTGCTCGCCGTCGGCGGCACGGCAGGCGTGTGGGCGGGGCACACGAGGGAGCAGCTCGACGCGCTGCACCAGCAGCGCGCCCTGGCCATCGCCCAGTCGGTGGCCGCCCTTCCGCAGGTGCGCGACGCCTTCAGGCTGGAGAACCCGGAGTCGGTGCTGCAACCGCTGGCGCTCAGCGTCCAGCACGAGACCGGAGCCGACTACGTGGCCATCGCCAACGCCGAGCAGAAGCGCTACGCCCATCCCAACGCCGCCCTGATCGGCAAGCGGCTGTCCACCGACGGCACCGCGGTCCTGCGTACGGGCCGCAGCTGGGTCGGCACCGAGACGGGCACGATCGGCACCACGGTCCGCGGCAAGACCCCCATCCGCGACGAATACGGCAACGTCATCGGCCTGGTGTCGGTCGGCGTGCTCCAGACCACGGTCACCGGCCAGCTCGGCGGCGCGCTGCCGCCGCTGATCTGGACCGCGCTGGCCGTGCTGCTGGCCGGCCTGGCGCTGGCCGCGCTGATCACCGCCCGGGTGCGCAGGCAGACGTTCGGGCTGGAGCCGCGCGAGATCGCCGCGCTGCTGGAGCAGCGCGAGGGCGTGCTGCACGGCGTGAAGGAGGGCGTGCTGGCCCTCGACCTGGCCGGGCGGGTCACGCTGGTCAACGACGCCGCCCGCGACCTGCTCGGCGACCTCGGGACCGACGTGACCCGCATGCCGGTCTCCGAGCGCATGCGCGACGTGCTGACCGGCGCCGACCCGGGCGAGGACCGCGTGGTGCTGCACGGCGAGCGCGTGCTGGTGCTCAACAGGACCCCGGTCGCGGTCCGCGGCCGGCACCGCGGCTGGGTCGTCACCCTGCGCGACCGCACCGAGCTGGTCCGCCTGGCCCGCGAGCTGGACGACACCAGCAGCGCGACCGAGGCCCTGCGGGCCCAGGCCCACGAGTTCGCCAACCGCATGCACACCGTCGTCGGCCTGCTGGAGCTCGGCGAGCACGAGGCCGCGATCGGCTTCATCACCCGCACCACGGCCGGCGCGTACGCCACCGGCCTGCGCGAACGCGTCCAGGACCCCACGCTGGCCGCGCTGCTGCTGGCCAAGTCGGCCGAGGCGGCCGAGCGCGGGGCGCGGCTGGTGCTGGCCGAGGACTCCGCCGTGCCGGAGGGCGCGCTCGGCGACCCGCAGGACGCCGTCCTGGTGGTCGGGAACCTGGTGGCCAACGCGATCGACGCGCTCGACGGCGCGGGCGGCACGATCGAGGTCTCGGTCGTGGCCGACGCCGAAGGGCTGCACGTCCGCGTCGGCGACTCGGGCCCCGGCATCACCCCAGAGCTGGTGGAGGAGGTCTTCAGGGAGGGGTTCACGACGAAGGCCGCCCTGTCGGGGCCGCGTGGCCTGGGCCTGGCGCTGACCCGGCAGGCGTGCCTGCGCCGGGGCGGCTGGGTCCGGGTGCGCAACGCCGGCGGCGCCGTCTTCACCGCCCTGCTGCCCGCCGAGGCCCACGCGTGAACGACGTACGGGTCCTGGTGGTGGACGACGACTTCATGGTCGCCCGGATCCACGGCGGCTACGTCTCGCGCGTGCCCGGCTTCGAGGTCGTCGCCGTGGCGCACACCGGGGCCGACGCGCTCGCCGCCGTGGCCGAGCTCCGGCCCGATCTGGTCCTGCTCGACATCTACTTGCCCGACATGTCCGGCCTGGAGGTGCTCAAGGCCATCGACGACGTGGACGTCCTGATGATCAGCGCCGCCCGCGACGTCGCCACGGTCAGGGAGGCCATGCGCGGCGGGGCGGTCAACTACCTGATCAAGCCGTTCACCGCCGCCGCGCTCACCGAACGCCTGCGCCAGTACGCCGACACCCGCAGGCGGCTCACCGCCATCGGCCCCCAGGCCCGCCAGGACGACGTGGACCGGCTGTTCGGCGCGCCCAAGCAGCCCGTCCCGGTGCCCAAGGGCCTGTCGGCGGCCACCTGCGCGCTGGTGGCGCAGGCGCTGCGCGAGGCCGGGCGCGACCTGTCGGCGGCCGAGACGGCCGAGCTCACGGGCCTGTCGAGGGTGAGCGCGCGGCGGTACCTGGAGCACCTGTGCGCGTCCGGCCGGGCCGAGCTCCACCCCAGGTACGGCACCGCCGGGCGACCGGAACATCGCTACCGGTGGCTAGGTTGACACACTTCCGTATTCGTTTCTGGTGACATAGTCGGATACTCGTGCCTTACTGTTGCCTGAGACTTGGCTGCGGACCGGGAGGAGATTGAGGCGTGCGAAACGCCGGACCGATCGAATCACCGACGGACCCGTTCGCCTCGGTGCCGATGCCCACGTCGGGTGTCTCCAAGAAGCCGCGGATCGAAGGATTACCTCCGGGCGTGTCCCGTGACATCTTCGGCCCGCAGGACCAGCAGGAGCCCCGGCCGGCCCCAGGCCCGAGCGCGCCCGGCGGTCAGACCGGCGGCGCGCTGCCACCGAAGGCGCCTCCCGCGCAGCCGTGGCCGATGAAGGACAAGGACCCCGCCGGGCCCGCCCCCGTGTTCGGGGGGAGCGGCGACCGGCCGGCCGCCTTCGAGCCGGAGCCCGTCCGCCGGCGCCGCCTGCTGCCCGGGGTGCTGGTGCTGGTGCTCGTCCTGGCCACGCTGGCGTACGTGGTGCCGGCCGTGATGATGTCGGGGGCCGTGCTGCGCGGCACCCGGGTGGGCGGCGTGGAGATCGGCGGCCTGACCGTCACCCAGGCGGCCGACAAGCTGCGCACCGAGCTGGGCCCCAGGCTCAGCCGGCCGGTCACGGTGAACATCAACGGCAAGAAGGACACCGTCCAGCCCGACGAGGCCGGTCTCGAACTCGACGTGGTCGGCACCATCGGGCAGGCCCCCAGCGGCTTCCCCGGCCCGGTCGAGGTCTGGCGCGGCCTGACCGGCACCACCGACGTCCCGCCGAAGATCACCATCGACTCCTCCCAGCTCACCAGGACCGTCGAGGGCCTGGCCGAAGGCGTGGACAAGCAGGCCCGCGAGGGCAGGGTGACCTTCTCGGGGCTGGAGCCCAAGGCCCGCATGCCCGAGGACGGCGTGCTCCTCGACCGCGACGACGCCGTGCGCCGGATCGGCGAGGCGTTCCTGCGCGGCGGCGGCGCCGTGGTGCTCTCCATGCGCCCGGCCAAGCCCGCCACCTCGGCCGAGAGCGTCGAGTCGGCCCTGGCCGCGGCCAGGAAGGCCGTCTCCGCGCCCGTCACGCTGACCCTCGCCGGCAAGCAGGCCCAGCTCACCCCCGCCATGATCGCCGCCCACCTGACCTACGTGCCGGGCGGCGACGGCGCGCTCGTCCCCCAGTTCGACGCGGAGGCCGCGCTCGCGCCGGTGGAGAACGGCCTCGTGGACGCCACCCAGCAGCCGCGCGACGCGACGTACCAGATCGTCGGCGACAAGCCGGTGCTGGTGCCCGCCCGCAAGGGCCGGGGCGTGAACGCCAAGCTGCTGGCCCGCGACGTCGAGAAGCTGCTCGCCTCCGCGGGCCCGCGGGCCGTGGAGGTCAAGCTCGGCGTGGTCACCCCGGAGGTCACCACGAGCCAGATCCGCGGCCTCGGCATCAAGGAGAACGTCGGCACGTTCAGCACGTCCTTCGACTGCTGCCCGCCGCGCGTCACCAACATCCGCCGCATGGCCCAGGAACTGGACGGCAGGCTGGTCAAGCCGGGCGAGACGCTCTCGCTCAACGAGGCGACCGGCGAGCGCACGGTCGAGGACGGCTACGTCCGGGCCGGTCAGATCGTCGGCGGCCGGATGGTCGACATCGTCGGCGGCGGCGTCTCCCAGTTCGCCACCACCATGTACAACGCGGCCTTCCTCGGCGGCTTCGACCTGGTCGAGCACGAGCCCATGGACTACTACGCGCCCTCCTACCCGGCCGGGCGCGACGTGGCGCTGCTCTACCCCGACCGCGACCTCAAGTGGCGCAACGACTCCGAGTACGGCGTGCTGATCAAGACCGCCACCACCGCCACGACGGTCAGCGTCACCCTGTGGAGCACCAAGCGTTACGACAAGGTCGAGGCGGTCGAGTCCGAGCGGCGCGACTTCAAGCCGTTCGGCCGGGCGACCAGCAGCGAGCCGGGCTGCGTGCCGACCACCGGCCAGCAGGGCTTCACGATCGACGTCACCCGCGTCTTCCACAAGGACGGCGAGATCGTGAAGAAGGACAAGAAGCTGGTCACCAAGTACCGGCCGCAGACCGCGCTCACCTGCGGCGCGGCCGGCTAGGACGTGGCGACCGCCAGGATGCGGTCGTCGCCCGGACGCGGTGAGCCCCGGCCGTCCTTGTTGCTGGTGCTCACCCACAGGCCGCCGCCGGGCGCCGCGGTGACCGCGCGCAGCCTGCCGTAGCGGCCGGTGTAGTGGGCCACCGGCGCGCCCGGCGAGCCGTCCCGGGCCAGCGGCACCTGCCACAGCCGCTGGCCGCGCAGCGTGCCTACCCACAGCGCGCCGTCCGCGTACGCCATGCCGGACGGCGACGCCTCGCCGGTGGACCAGGTGACGATGGGGTTGACGAACCGGGCGTCCTTCCCCTTGCCCTCGACCACCGGCCAGCCGTAGTTGGCGCCCGGCCGGACCAGGTTGATCTCGTCGTAGGTGTCGGCGCCGAACTCGGAGGCGTACAGGCGGCCCGCGGTGTCCCAGGCCAGGCCCTGGACGTTGCGGTGGCCGTAGCTGTAGACGAGCGTGCCGAACGGGTTGCCGGGGGCGGGGGCGCCGTCCACGGTCATGCGCAGGATCTTGCCGCCGAGCGAGTCGCGCCGCTGGGCCAGACCGCGGTCGCCGGTCTCGCCGGTGGTGGCGTACAGGTAGCCGTCGGGGCCGAAGGCGAGCCGGCCGCCGTTGTGGATGCCGCCCTTGGGGATGCCTCGCACGAGGAGCCGCTCGTCGCCGAGGCCGTCGTCGCCGAGCCGGTAGCGGACGATCCGGTTGTCCTGCTCGGCGGTGTAGTAGAGGAAGACCTGCCGGTCCTTGACCGCCACGCCCAGCAGGCCGCCCTCGCCGCCGGGCCGCGCGTCGCCGATCCGGGCGACCTCGGCGACCTTGCCCGCGCGGGTGACGCGCAGCAGCCTGGCCGTGTCCCGCTCGGTGACCAGGGCGTCGCCGCCGGGCAGGAACGCGATCGCCCACGGCACGGCCAGACCGGTCGCCACGTCCTTGGGGGCGCGGGGCGCCCTGGCCGTCGGAGCCTTGGCCGTCGGGGCCCCGGTCGTCGGGATGGAGGCCGTCGGGGTGGAGGCCGCCGGGACCGAGGCCGCCGGGTCCTCGGCCGTCGGCGCCTCGCCGCCGGCCGAGCAGGCGGGGAGCGCGGCCAGGAGCACGATCGTCCAGAGCTTCCTCATGTGTTCCATACTTCCCCGCGGGTCGTAAGGTTCTCGGCATGAAGATCTGGGTTCCGTCCGAAGCGGCGGCGGATGTCCTGTCTGACATTTCAGGCGTCGAATGCGCTGTCTACGATGGTTCGGCCATGCCGGACGGCATCGAGGACGTCGAGGTCTGGATCCCGCCGCTGGTCGTGGTGCCCGACGTGCCGGGGACGCTGGCGCGGATGCGCTCGCTGCGGCTGGTGCAGACCGTCACCGCGGGGGTGGAGCCGTACCGGCCGCACCTGCCCGAAGGGGTGGTGCTGTGCAACGCCCGCGGCGTGCACGACGCCGGCACCGCCGAGTGGGCGGTCGGCGCGATGATCGCGGTGCTCAGGGAGTTCCCCGGATTCACCGACGCCCAGCGCCGCGGCGAGTGGACCTACCACCACACCGGCGTGCTGGCCGACTCCACCGTGCTCATCGTCGGCCACGGGTCCATCGGCGCGGCGGTCGAGCGGCGGCTGAGTGGCTTCGAGGTCGAGGTCGTCCGGGTGGCCAGGAGCGCGCGCGAGGGCGTGCACGCGATGGAGGAGCTGCCCGCGCTGCTGCCGTCGGCCGACGTCGTGGTCCTGCTCGTGCCCGCCACGCCCGACACCGCCGGCATGGTCGACGCCGCCTTCCTGGCCCGCATGAAGGACGGCGCCGTCCTGGTCAACGCGGCCAGGGGCGGCGTGGTCGACACCGAAGCCCTGATCGCCGAGCTCAAAACCGGTAGGCTACGCGCCGCGCTCGACGTCACCGCGCCCGAGCCGCTGCCGCAGGGCCACCCCCTTTGGAGCGCTCCGGGCGTGCTGATCACGCCGCACATCGCGGGCAGCACCCCCGCCTCCGTGCGGCGCACGCTCCGGCTGATCCGCGAGCAGCTCGGGCGCTACCTCGCAGGTGAAGAGTTGATCAACGTCATTACCGACTCGTATTGAGAGGATCCCGGAACGTGGCTGGTCCGTGACCTTTCGTGCGTACGGTGGCGTCTGCAGGGAGTTCCTGACTCGCTGTCAAGGAACTCTTGGCGGAAATTGGTCTGTGTGGTTATCAGATCGGTGACGACATCGGCGTTGTCACCACCCGCGCATCCGCGACCGCACACACTGGCGATGTGAGCGCCGGGCTTCGGCGGTCACTGGTGCAGGGTTCAAGACAGGATGGGCAACGACTGTGATCCGCTGGCGTGATCCACGGGCGCCGCTGGCCGCCGCAGGGGCGGCCGGAGTGGTGGCGTTCGCCGCCGCGCTCCTCGCGGGCGGGCCGGCCGTGCTGACCGGCGCCGTGGCGGGAGGCGTGGCGGCACTGGTCGCCGCCGCCTCGCTGCTGGTGGCCTCGGTCAGGTCGGCCGAACATCGCTCGATGGCGATGGCCGCGCGCTGGATGGGCGGCGGCGCCGTCGTGTGGCTCGCCGGCGTGGCGCTCCGCGCGGTCGCCACCAGCTTCGTCGTCAGCTTCGCCGACCTGTTCGTCCTGCTCGGCACCGTGATCATCGCGGGCGGCGCGCTGATCGCCGCCGACCGCCGGTTCCCGGCCAAGGTCGTGTTACGGCATCTCACGGACGCGTACCTGTGCGCGGCCTCGCTCTTCCTCATCGGCTGGGTGGTGGCGCTGCGCCACTACTACGAGGACGCGGGCGACGCGCCCACGTTCACGTTCGCCATGGTGCCGCCGATGATCGCGTTGCTTGTCACCTGCGGGGTGATCCCCTCGGTGCTCACCAGCCGGGCCGGCTCCTGGCTGCTCGGCCTGGCCGGGGTGGGCGTGCTGGCCACCATGACCGTCGGCGGCCTGTCGGCCGCCATGGCCCGCCTGGCCGGCGACCCGCCGCCCATGTGGACCGTCATGCTCGTGCCCGTCGCGCTGCTGCTGCTGGCCGCCGTGCCCTGGGGGCCGCGGGCGCGGCCGGTCGGCGGTCCCGTCGTGCGCAACGTGGTCGCGATGATGCCGCTCGCGCTCGTCGCCGTGGCCGCCTGCACGCTGCTCGCCCACCTGGCCGGAGCCCGGGCCGCGCAGCCGGTGACCGGCGTCGTGGTGGTCGCGGTCTCCGTGGTGCTGCTCCTGCTGGTACGCCTGTTCGTGCTCTCGGCGGCGTCCATCCGGCTGCGCGGCCTGGTCTCGCTGGGCGAGCGGCAGCTCAGGGAGCTGGCCGAGAGCACCGGCGACGTGGTGCTGCTGTGCGACTACGAGGGCGTCGTCCACGAGATCGGCGCCGGCGTCGAGGTCACCTACGGCTACCCGCCCGAGGAGCTGGTCGGCGGTTCGATCTTCGACTACATCCACCCTGAGGACGTCCCGGGCATCCAGGCCGCGATGCGCGCCATGACCACCGACGAGGAGGGCGCCGCGCCGGGCGCCTGCTTGATCGCCTGCCGGGTGCGCGCCGCCGACGGCACCTGGCGGCCCACCGAGTCGGTCGCCACCCGCCACATCGGCGGCGACGACCTCATGCTCGTCACCACCCGCGACGTCAGCGACGAGGAGGCCCTGCGCAACCAGGTCGCCCACCTGACCTTCCACGACGGCGTCACCGGGCTGCCCAACCGCGCCTACTTCGAGGAGCGCACCCGCGAGGTGCTGGCCGGCCGCACGTCCGGCAACGTCGCGGTGATCTTCCTCGACCTCGACGGGTTCACCTCGGTCAACGACTCGGTGGGGCACGCCAGCGGCGACTACCTGCTCGGCCAGGCCGCCCGCCGGCTGCGCGGGGCCGTACGCGCCGACGACACGCTGGCCCGGTGGGGCGGCGACGAGTTCGCCGTGCTCGTGGAGACCGGCGGCGACGCCCAGATGGCCGTGGACATGGCCGAGCGCCTGGTGCGCGCGGTCTCCCAGGAGCCGTTCCGGGTCGCCGACCGCGACGTGGCGCTGACCGCGAGCGTGGGCGTGGCCTTCACCGAGGACGGCCTGCCCGCCGGCGACCTCATGCGCAACGCCGATGTGGCGATGGCGCGTTCCAAGGAGCTGGGCGGGCGGCGGGTCGAGGTGTTCGCCGCCCAGATGCACGCCGACGTGGTGCGCCGCCTGGAGCTGGCCGCCGACCTGCAGCGGGCGCTCATCGAGCAGCAGTTCGCCATCGAGTACCAGCCCGTGGTCGACCTGGCCACGTCCCGGGTGACCGCGGTCGAGGCGCTGGTGCGGTGGTGGCGCGGCTCGGTGTTCGTGCCGCCGGAGCAGTTCCTCGGCCCGGCCGAGGACACCGGGCTGATCGTGCCGCTGAGCGAGTGGATCCTGCGCGAGGCGTGCCGCGAGGTGGCGTCCTGGCGGGCCTCGTCCTGGGACATCGGGCTGTCGCTCAACCTGTCGGCGCGGCAGATCACCGCGCCCCGCTTCGTCGAGACCGTCGAGCAGGCGCTGGCCGAGAGCGGCCTGCCCGCCTCCGCGCTCACCCTTGAGGTGATCGAGGAGATGCTCGTCGAGGACGCCGAGGAGACCATCAGGCGGCTGTCGGAGCTGCGCGCGCTGGGCGTGCGGCTGGCGATCGACGACTTCGGCACCGGTTACGCCTCGCTGGCCTTCCTCCGGCAGCTCCCGGTCGACATGATCAAGATCGACCCGTCGTTCGTGTCCGGCCTGGGCAGGGACGACACGCTGACCCTGCTCACCCGTACGATCGTGCGGCTCGGCCACGACCTCGGGCTCACCGTGGTGGCCGAGGGCATCGAACGGCCCGAGCAGCTGGAGCTGCTGCGCGAGATGGGCTGCACCCGGGGGCAGGGTTTCCTGGTGGCGCGTCCCATGGCGGCCCGCGGCGTGGACAGTCTCATGCGGACGAGTCTCACCGTGTGAGACTCGCGTCCCGCCAAGTTGACATCGGGGCGTTCTGAGCGGCTATGGTGTAAGGCATGCTTCGCAGTGAGATTCTCGTAGTACTTCGCCGGCGCGCAGGCCGATAGCGAAGCACTCCGACCTGCGCGCCGCCCCAGTCCCACCCCCGCCGGTGGGAAGGGGCATTTTTTATGTCCTTAAGTGAGTAGCCACGCAAGGAACGAGCCGATGACCGAACGGATGACAGGTGCACAGGCCCTGGTGAGGGCGCTGGAGCACGTGGGAGTCGACACCGTGTTCGGGATCCCGGGCGGCGCGATTCTGCCCGCCTACGATCCCCTTTACGACTCGACCAAGGTCCGGCACGTGCTTGTACGGCACGAGCAGGGCGCCGGCCACGCGGCCGAGGGTTACGCGCAGGCCACCGGCAAGGTCGGGGTCTGCATGGCGACCAGCGGTCCCGGGGCCACGAACCTGGTGACGCCGATCGCCGACGCCTTCATGGACTCGGTGCCGATCGTGGCGATCACCGGCCAGGTCGCCGCACCGATGATCGGCACGGACGCGTTCCAGGAAGCCGACATCTCCGGCATCACCATGCCGATCACGAAGCACAACTTCTTGATCACCGATCCCGCGGACATCCCGCGCACGATCATGGAGGCCTTCCACATCGCCTCGACCGGCCGTCCGGGGCCGGTGCTGGTGGACATCTCCAAGGACGCGTTGCAGGCCCAGACCACCTTCAGCTGGCCGCCTGTCATGCAGCTGCCGGGCTACCGCCCGGTCACCAGGCCGCACTCCAAGCAGATCCGCGAGGCGGCCAAGCTGATCGCCGAGTCCCAGCGGCCGGTTCTGTACGTCGGCGGCGGCGTGCACAAGGCCGGCGCGTCGGCCGAGCTGCTGCAGCTCGCCGAGCTGACCGGCATCCCGGTCGTCACCACCCTGATGGCCCGTGGCACGTTCCCGGACAGCCACCCCCAGCACATGGGCATGCCGGGCATGCACGGTAGCGTCTCGGCCGTGGGCGCGCTGCAGAGATCCGACCTGATCATCGGGCTGGGCGTGCGCTTCGACGACCGGGTCACCGGCAACCTGGCCTCGTTCGCGCCGCAGGCCAAGGTCGTGCACGCCGACATCGACCCCGCCGAGATCTCCAAGAACCGGCACGCCGACGTCCCCATCGTGGGCGACTGCAAGGAGGTCATCAGCGACCTCGTCGGCGCGATCCAGGCCTCCGGCCAGAAGGGCGACTACACCGACTGGTGGACCGTCCTGAACGGCTACAAGGAGACCTACCCGCTGGGCTACGAGACCTTCGAGGACGGCACACTGGCCCCCCAGTACGTGATGGAGCGGCTGAGCGCCATCGCCGGGCCCGACGCCTACTACGTCTCCGGGGTCGGCCAGCACCAGATGTGGGCCGCGCAGTTCATCGACTACGAGAACCCCGGGACGTTCATCAACTCCGGCGGCCTCGGCACGATGGGCTTCGCCGTCCCGGCCGCCATGGGCGCGAAGATGGGCCGGCCGGAGGCCACGGTGTGGGCCATCGACGGCGACGGCTGCTTCCAGATGACCAACCAGGAGCTGGCCACCTGCGCCCTGGAGGGCGTGCCGGTCAAGATCGCCGTCATCAACAACGGCAACCTCGGCATGGTCCGCCAGTGGCAGACGCTCTTCTACGAGGAGCGGTACTCCAACACCAACCTGCAGACCGCGCGTCGCATCCCCGACTTCGTCAAGCTGGCGGAGGCCTATGGTTGTGTGGGCCTCAGGTGTGAGCGCGCCGAGGACGTCGACGCGACCATCAGGAAGGCCATGGAGATCAACGACGTGCCGGTCGTGATCGACTTCGTCGTCCACCAGGACGCCATGGTCTGGCCCATGGTCGCGGCCGGCACCAGCAACGACGACATCAAGATCGCCCGTGACATGGCGCCGAAGTGGGAGAACGAGGATGAGTAGACACACGCTGTCGGTGCTTGTCGAGAACAAGCCGGGTGTTCTCGCTCGGGTCTCCGCGCTGTTCAGCAGGCGGGGGTTCAACATCGACTCGCTCGCCGTCGGGCCCACCGAGCACGACGACATCTCGCGCATCACGATCGTGGTGAGCGTGGAGGAGCTGCCCCTTGAACAGGTCACCAAGCAGCTCAACAAGCTGGTCAACGTCCTGAAGATCGTCGAACTGGACCCGTCACAGTCGGTCCAGCGCGAACTCATGCTGATCAAGGTCAAGGCGGACGCCGAGAACCGGTCGCACGTCCTCGAACTCGTCAACCTCTTCCGTGCCCGCTGCGTGGACGTCGCGGCCGACGCGGTGACCATAGAGGTCACCGGCACTCCCGACAAGCTTGAGGCCTTCGTCAAGGTCCTTGAGCCGTTCGGGATCAAAGAACTCGTTCAGTCGGGCATGGTGGCCATCGGCCGCGGCGCCCGTTCCATCACAGACCGGTCCCTCAGGGCACTGGACCGTACCGCCTGAAAGGTTTTATTCAAGTGACCGAGATCTACTACGACGACCAGGCCGACCTGTCGATCATCCAGGGGCGTCACGTGGCCGTGCTGGGGTACGGCAGCCAGGGCCACGCCCACGCGCTCTCCCTGCGTGACTCCGGCGTCGACGTGCGCGTCGGCCTTCCCGAGGGCTCCAAGAGCCGCGAGAAGGCGGAGAACGACGGGCTGCGGGTCGTCACCCCGGCCGAGGCGGTGGAGGAGGCCAACCTCACCATGATCCTCGCGCCGGACCACATCCAGCGCCACCTGTACGCCGAGCACGTCGCCCCCAACCTCGTCGAGGGCGACGCGCTCTTCTTCGGCCACGGCCTCAACATCCGCTACGGCCTCATCGAGGCGCCCGAGGGCGTCGACGTCTGCATGGTCGCCCCGAAGGGCCCGGGCCACCTGGTCCGCCGCCAGTTCGAGGCCGGCCGCGGCGTCCCGTGTCTGGTCGCGGTCGAGAAGGACGCCTCCGGCAAGGCCCTCGACCTGGCGCTGTCGTACGCCAAGGGCATCGGCGGCACCCGCGCCGGCGCGCTGCGCACCACCTTCACCGAGGAGACCGAGACCGACCTGTTCGGCGAGCAGGCCGTGCTGTGCGGCGGCGTCTCCGAGCTGATCAAGGCGGGCTTCGAGACCCTCATCGAGGCCGGCTACCAGCCCGAGGTCGCCTACTTCGAGTGCCTCCACGAGATGAAGCTCATCGTCGACCTCATGTACGAGGGCGGCATCTCCAAGATGTACTGGTCGGTCTCCGACACCGCCGAGTACGGCGGCTACACCCGCGGCCCGCGCGTCATCACCGACGAGACCCGCCAGGAGATGCGCCGCATCCTCGGCGAGATCCAGGACGGCACCTTCGCCCGGCAGCTCGTCGAGGAGTTCGACGGCGGCCAGAAGGAGTTCACGCGTCACCGCGAGGAGCTGGCCGAGAACCCGATCGAGAAGACGGGCGCGAAGCTGCGTCCGATGATGAGCTGGCTGAAGGGCTGACCTTTCGCCGTACGTCGCCCGCCCGCTGCACGGTCAGCGGGCGGGCGATGCTTTTCGCCCGTTCTCGGGGGTTCTCCGGCGAGGCGATGGCATGATGCCGGGATGCCTTTCGATCACAACGATCACTACCACCCGGCGATGGCACGGCTCGTGCCCGAGGGGGCCCGGACGGCGCTGGACGTCGGCTGCGGCACCGGGCGGTTCGCGCGGCGGCTGGCGGGCCTCGGGATCGAGGTCGACGCGGTCGACCCGGCGCCCGAGGTGATCGAGGCCGCCTCGTCGGCGCCGGTGAGCGGGGTGCGGTTCCTGTGCGCCGACGTCACGCGCATGGAGCTGCCCGCGGGGCGCTACGACTACATCTCCTGCCTGGCCAGCCTGCACCACATGCCGTTCGGGACCGTGGCCGCCTTCCGGGACGCGCTGGCGCCCGGCGGGGTGCTGGCCGTCCTCGGGTGCTACGCGGAGCGGACGGCCGCCGACTTCGCGTGGAGCCTGGCCGCCATACCGGTGAACGCGGCGGCCCGGGTGGTGGTGGCGGCGGGGGAGCGCGTGGGCGGGGCGCGTGCCGGGTCCGTGCCCGCGCCGGTGCGGCCGCCGGACATGTCCTTCGCGGAGGTACGGCGGGAAGCGGCGTCCCTGCTGCCCGGCTTCTCCCTGCGCCGGCTGCTCTTCTGGCGCTACCTCCTGACCTACCGCAAACCCGCCACCTGGGGTCATCCGGTCTGACCTGTCGCCAGGCGCGCCCCCTCCGGGGTGCGGCGCTCACCTGCCGCAAAGCGCCCGCTTTCCCGCTACAGGGCTGACCGGCCGCGTTGGCGCGGTTTTGCGCGGTGGGTCGCGGTGAGGGCCCAGGCGGCGGTGGCCGCCGCGACCGTGGCCGGGGCGATGAACGGGGTGACGGCGGCGTGCACGCGCAGCGCCGAGGCCGCGACGACGGCGCCCGAGACCACGCAGAGCACCACACCCAGCGGGCGCAGCACCCCCGAACGCGGGCCGACCGCCCGGCCCGCCAGGCTGGTCAGCGTGCCCGTGACGTAGGTCGTGGACAGCCCGGGGCCGCCCGCCCAGCGCGTGACCGCGCTCTGCAGGCCCATCGCCGTCCCCGAGGCGGCGATCAGCGCCGGATGCGGCAGCACGCGGGCCGCCCATCCGGCCGCCACCACCACCAGCAGCGCCAGCTCCGCGAGCAGCACCACCAGCGGCCGCACGGGCACCCCGATCGGCGCCCCCGCCGGCCCTCCCGCCGGCCCCTCCGGGGGCTCC
Organism: Nonomuraea sp. NPDC050227; assembly: GCF_044459705.1. Lineage (NCBI taxonomy): Bacteria > Bacillati > Actinomycetota > Actinomycetes > Streptosporangiales > Streptosporangiaceae > Nonomuraea > Nonomuraea sp. NPDC050227. Next base: position 205,803 of record NZ_JBITJF010000014.1, read on the forward strand.
CGCTCGCGCGGGGGAGCGCGTCCTGGGGGGGTGGCGCCGCCCAGCAGGGTGAAGCCGATCGCCAAACCCAGGCAGAACGTGGTCAGGGCGATTCCCGAGCGGATGACGTGCGAGGTGTCGCCGGTGCCGAGCGCCAGGCCGAGCAGGACGACGTTGCCGGTCATGTTCGCGGTGAACACCTGTCCGAGCGCGAGAAAGCTCAGCGCGTCGACGGCCCCTGCCGCGAGCGCCAGAGCGAGCATGGAGCACCGTCCGAAACGCATACTCTGAGCACTATAACGATTACTCTGGGTGATTAGTCAACGGGGTGGCGGGACAGCTGCGAGCTCCCGGGAAGCGTGATAATAATACCGGTATAGTTATCGCGCCGAGGGCTGGGAGGCCGCTGTGATCACGCTGAAGACCGCCGGGGAGATCGACGCCATGCGGGAGGCGGGCCGTGTCGTGGCCAACGTGCACGCCGCCGTCAAGGAGCGGGCCGCCGCCGGGGTGTCGCTGCTGCAGCTCGACGAGGTGGCCCGCGAGGTCATGCACGAGGCCGGGGCGCGGTCGTCGTTCCTCGGCTACCACCCGTCGTTCGGGGCCATGCCGTACCCGGGGGTGGTGTGCACGTCCGTGAACGGGGTCATGCTGCACGGGTTGCCCACGCCGTACCGGCTGCGCGAGGGCGACGTGCTGAGCGTGGACTTCGGCGCGCACGTCGACGGCTGGCATGCCGACGGCGCGGTCACCTTCACCGTCGGACCCGGCCGCGCCGAGGACCTCAAGCTCATCCGGGTGGCCGAGGAGACGCTGGCGGCGGGCATCGCGGCCGCCGTGCCGGGCGGCCGGATGGGCGACATCGGGCACGCGATGTCGCTGGTCGGCCGCGGCGCCGGCTACGGCATGCAGAACGACTTCGGCGGCCATGGCATCGGCCGGGCCATGCACGAGTCGCCGTTCGTGCCCAACGAGGCCCGCCCCGGACGCGGCCTGCGGCTGCGCCCCGGATTGGTGATCGCGATCGAGCCGAGCCTGATGGCGGGCGGCGACGACGAGTACGTCATGGCCGAGGACGGGTGGTCGGTGTGCTCCGGCGACGGCAGCAGGAGTGCCCACGTCGAGCATACGGTGGCCATCACCGCGGACGGCCCGGTGGTTCTCACCCTCCCCTGACGCCTCCCGTCAGCGCGCGGTCACGGCCGGACCGGATATTCCTCTGCCGCGTACACCGATCGGTCAAGAAGGGCGAGCTGTGTCACCCCTTCCCCCAAGCCGCGTATTTGCGCAGGTAAAGACAGAAATAGCGGCGTTTGTTGAAAGAGGGCCTAGGGCAAATCTCCTCCCGATAGCTACGGAGAGTAGTCGATAGGTATCAAGGAGAATCGATATGTTCAGACAAGGGCTCATCCTGGCCGGGCTCGTCGGCGGGATGGTCATGGTCGGCGGCTCCGCTCTAGCGGCGACCCCTCACATGGCCTTCGTCCCTCACTCCGACGAGGACCCGGGCCGGGTTCTCTTCGTCTGCGGTGACGAGAACATCTTCGCCCGTGGCGAGGTCGACAACAGCACCAGCGGCGTGCTCGTCCTCGAGACCGGCGACATCCTGAGCCAGATCCTCGGCATCAAGAGCAAAGACACGAAGTGCGCCGTCAGCTGAAGTAATTCCTCAGCGGCTGAACTGCACGACTAAGGGGCCTGTCCACCGGGGCGGGCCCCTTTGTCGTGCCCTTTTCCAGCTCCCGGCGCGGAAAAGCCGAAGGTTCGGGCGACGCTCTGCCGGAGGGGGCGGGCCCGGCCGCGGTCCGGTGTGCGGGGGGACGTGCGGCGCGGGCCCGCCGGGAGGGGAGCGTGCCGGGCATGCGGTGGGACGACCGGCTTGGGGGTGGGGGCCGGCGACGGCCCGGCGCTCCCGGGGTCAGGGGTTCGCCACGGCGTTGAATCCGCATTCTGGCGCGCCCATGTCGGCAATGTAGTGAAAATGCGGACTATATCTGGAGCTCCAGGTGATCGGATCGTGATGACCATCCTGTCGAGCCGGGTGAACCGCGGCGGCCCACCGGGCATCCGGAGGCCGCCGCTCGTCGAAGGGTCAGCGCCGCCGGTCGAAGGGGCAGCTCCGCCGGTCCGCCCCCGCGGGGAGGTCGCCGGGGGCGTTCACCGGTTCGTCAGCACTGGGCCGGCTTCAGCCACGAGCACTCCAGGTCGCCCGCCGTGCCCTGGTCGGCGGCCTTGAGCTGGGCGGTGACGTCGGTCGCCGTCGCCCGCGAGAACTGCGCGAGCCGTACGGCGATCTTGTCCTCGATGTCCTTCGGCGAGCCGGACAGGTACTGGTTCAGCATGATCGAGAAGATCAGCGGCTCGCCCTCGGCGCTGGTCACGTAGCCGGACAGCGAGGTCACGCCGGTCAGCGAGCCCGTCTTGGCGTGCACGTTGTTCGCCGCGGGGGTGTTCCGCATCCGGCTGCGCAGCGTGCCGCCGGTGAGACGGTCGGCGTTGCCGGCGATGGGCAGGGCCTCGTACCAGGTGCTGAACCACGGCTTGGTCCGTACGGCGGTCAGGAGCTGGACGATCGAGCCCGGCGAGAAGCCGTCGCGGCGCGACAGGCCCGAGCCGTCCCGCATGTTGATCACCTGGACGCCGTTGGCCTTCGCGAAGTCCGTGGCGACCTTCAGCCCGGCCGACCAGGTGCCCTGGTTCGCGGCCTTGCGGCCCATGGCCTTGGTGAGAATCTCGGCGTGCATGTTGTTGCTCAGCTTCAGGAACGGCACCAGCAGCTCGCTCAGAGGCATCGAGTCGTGCCTGGCCAGCTCGGCCGCCCCGGCGGGAGCCGCGCCCGTCGCCGTCGGGCCGAGCACCCGTACGCCGTGCGCGGCCAGCGCCTTGCGGAACAGCGAGGACACGTAGGCCGTGGGGTCGTCCACCGCGACCCACTCCTGGTACGGGTCGGCGACCGTGCCGGTGATCACGACCGTCCGCGTGCCGTGCTGCCGCTCGATGAGGACGTCGGTCTCGGCGCCTGCGGTGGCCTTGTTGACGATCTTCAGGTAGTCGGTCGCCGGGGTCGTCGAGACCTTGACCTGGCCGCCGTCCGCCTCGACCGAGACGATCACCGAGCCGGCGTCGTAGTCGCGGTCGGGGGAGGCGGTCAGCGCGGAGATCGGCGCCGCGTAGTAGGCGGTCTCGTCGTCCCAGGCCCAGTCGGTGCCGAGCCGCTGGCCGTCGAACCAGGTGTCGTCGGCGATCAGCTTGCCCGTGACGACCTTGACGCCGGCCGCCGCGACCTTGGCCGCCAGCGCGTCGTAGTCCTCGGCGAGCATGGTCGGGTCGCCGGTGCCGCGCAGCACGAGGTCGCCGGTGAGCACAGAGCCGACCTTGCGGCCGGCGTTCAGCACGGTGGTCGGGAAGCGGTAGTCCAGGCCGAGCGTCTCCACCGCCGCCGCCGAGGTGAACAGCTTGGTGTTGGACGCCGGGGTCAGCAGCTTGCCGGCGTCGGTGGCGTAGAGCTGCTCGCCGTTCGCGGCGCTCTTCACGACGACGCCCGCCCTGGCGATCGTGAGCCGGGAGTCGCCGAGGATCTGGTTGATGTCCTGGGTCAGGTCGGCCACGCCGGGCGAGGGGTCGAGGGCGACCGCCGGTGTGGAGGGGCCGGACGCCCACGCGAGTGCCGCGACGAGCGTGCCCGCGAGGAGGGAGGCTGAGGTGCGCCGCATGTGGTCTCCAAGGGACTGGGGGATCGCATGTGAGCATGAATCAGCGCAGTCGCCGTGTAATCCGCAAATATCCGTATTTCTGAAGCCGGCTCGGCGCGGGGCCCGGAGAAGGGGCGGGGGTCAGGCGGAAGGTTGGCCGGAGGCGAGGAGGAAGCCGCAGTCGCCGAAGGAGATCTCGTCGCCCGACTTGACCCGGACGGGCCCCACCAGCCGCCACCCGTTGAGCCGGGTGCCGTTGAGCGAGCCGAGATCGACCAGCAGCCAGCCGCCGTCGCCCTCCCGCCGCAGCTCGGCGTGCACGCGCGACACCGTCAGGTCCGACAGGACGAGGTCGCAGGCCGACCCCCGGCCCACGACGTAACGCAGCCGGTCGTCGTCCGGCAACGCCAGCCGGGGCAGCCGCGGCCGCCGCCAGGCCGCCTGCAACCGGGTGGTGAGTTCCGACACCGACGAGACCGCGTCCGTCAGCCGCTGCCTGATCGTGGGCCGGCGCGGCAGGTCGGCGACCAGTTCGTCGAGCTCGTGCTGGTTGCGCGCCCGCAGCGCCTGGTCGACCCGGCCGACGAAGGTGTCATGGGAGATCCGGCCCTCCACGGCCCGGTGCTTGAGCTCGTCGATCGCGCGGTCGCGTTCCCCGTCGGAGGCGCGGAACGGCGGCTGGGTGGAGCTCATGTCCCGAGTATCGGCCTGAACGGCGTTCCGTGTCCAGAATACGCGGATCAGTTGCGATGGCCATACTCAGTATGCATACTCAGTATCCATGTCGATCAGACACGGACTGCTCGCCCTGCTGAGCAGCGCACCGCGTTACGGCTATCAGCTCCGGGTGGAGTTCGAGGCGTCGACGGGGGCGACCTGGCCGCTCAACATCGGCCAGGTCTACACGACGCTCGCCCGCCTGGAACGTGACGGCCTGGTGGCGCCGGGTGGAGCCGACGAGCAGGGCAGGGCCGTCTACACGATCACCGAGGCCGGTCGGGAGGAACTGGAGCGATGGTTCAGCACCCCCGTCGACCACTCCGACCGGCCTCGGGACGAACTCGCCATCAAGATCGCGATGGCCGTCGCCGCCACCGACGTGGACGTGGGCGCGGTCATCCTGGCCCAGCGAATGGCGACCATGCGCACGCTCCAGGACCTGACCAGGGCCAAGAGGGCCGCCGGTGACGGCCTCGCCCAGCGGCTCGTCCTGGAATCGATGATCTTCAAGGCCGAGGCCGAGCAGCGCTGGCTCGACCACTGCGAGGCCGTTGTCAAGGAGAAGAACCAATGACTGTGGTGGAGCTGCGGGACGTGACCCGCGAGCACGGCCAGGTGCACGCCCTGCGCGGCGTGAGCCTGGAGGTGGCACAAGGGGAGCTCGTCGCGGTCATGGGCCCGTCGGGCTCGGGGAAGTCGACGCTGCTCAACCTGGCCGGCGGCCTCGACCGGCCCACGTCGGGCACGGTCCTGATCGAGGGCCGCGACCTGGCCGGGGTCCGTGACCTGGCCGCGCTGCGACGCGGCAGCGTCGGGTACGTCTTCCAGGACCTCAACCTGATCCCGTCCCTGACGGCCGCCGAGAACGTGATGCTGCCCAGGGAACTGGACGGCGTGCGCGCCGGCCAGGCCCGCCGGGAGGCGCTGGCCGTCCTGGCCGACGTGGGCGTCGACCAGATCGCCGACCGGTTTCCCGAGGAGCTGTCCGGCGGCCAGCGCCAGCGCGTGGCCATCGCCAGGGCGCTGGTCGGCGAACGGCGGCTGCTGCTGGCCGACGAGCCGACCGGCGCGCTCGACACGGCCACCGGCGACGAGATCCTGCACCTGCTGCGCAACCGCTGCGACGAGGGCGCGGCGGTGCTGCTGGTCACCCACGAGCCGCGCTACGCGGCCTGGGCGGACCGGGTGGTCTACCTGCGGGACGGCCTGATCGCCGAGGCGTCGGCGGTGCGGATGGAGAGCTCGCGATGAGCGCCTTCCTCGCCGCCCTGCGCATCTCCCGCAGGGACGCGTCGCGCTTCAAGGGCCGCAGCGCCCTGATCATGGTGATGATCGGCCTGCCCGTCCTGGTGATCACGGCGGTGCTCACCGGCGCCGCCACGACCAGCGTCACCCCGAAGGAGCGGGCGGTCACGCACTTAGGGGCGGCCGACGCCCGCCTGCTCACCTTCCCGTACCGCACCCCGGTCCGGCAGGACTACAGCGGCGACTCCGCGTACCAGCCGAAGAGCGGCACCTCACAGCGGCCGTGGACCCCCGCGGAGATCAACACGCTGCTCCCCGGCCGCCTGCTGCGCTTCCAGACGAGCCCGGCCAACGTCCGGCTGCCCGACGGCTTCAACCAGGCGGACGTCGTGGAGATCGATCTGCGCGACCCCATGACGGCCGGGATGCGCACCCTGAAGCAGGGCCGCTACGCCGCCGCGCCCGGCGAGGTGGCGATCTCGCCGAAGATGGCCGACCTGGGCGTCCGGGTGGGCGACACGCTCACCGTGCGGCGGCCGGACCGCACCGTGAAGGTGGTCGGCGTCGCCGAGAACCCCAACCGGCCCGGCATCCTGGAACTGCTGGCCCTGCCCGAAGGGGTGCTCGTCCACCAGAACGACGGCAACAGCAGCGGCTGGCTGGTCGACACCGCCGGTCCGGTCATGCGGTCGAAGGTGTCGCAGCTCAATGACGCGGGCCTCGGCGTCACCTCCCGCGCGGTGCTCGACGCCCACAAGGACGACGGCTCCCGCGGGAACCCGAATGACACCCGCGACCTGGTCCAGCTCGGCGTGGTGATCGTGTTCGTCGTCATGGAGACCGTGCTGCTGGCCGGGCCGGCGTTCGCGGTGGGGCTGCGGCGGCGGCGCAGGGAGCTGGCGGTGATCTCCGCACAGGGCGGGTCGCCCCGGCACCTGCGCATGATCGTGCTGGCCGACGGCCTGGTGCTCGGCGGTGCGGCGGCCGTGCTCGGGGTCGTCCTGGGCATCGGTCCCGGCCTGCTCGGCGAGTCGATCGCGGCCAGGGAACTGGACTGGTCGCACGGGCCGGCCGACGTGCCGTGGCTGCCGGTGCTCGGCGTGGCGGCGCTCGGCCTGGTCAGCGGGCTGATCGCGGCGATCGTGCCCGCGGTGCAGGCGAGCCGGCAGAACACCGCGCAGGTGCTGGCCGGCCGGGCCGCCGAGGCCCGCGGGCGGGCCCGGCGTCCCGTGCTCGGGATCGTGCTGGTGACGGCCGGGCTGGGCGCGATCGGATACGCCATGACCAGGGGTCAGGTGACGATGATCGCGGCCTTCGTGCCGTTCGTGTTCGGCATGGTGGCGTTGACGCCGTGGCTGGTCCAGGCCACCTCGCGGATCGCCGCCCGGCTGCCGCTCCCGCTGCGCCTGTCCGTGCGCGACGCCGCGCGCCACCGCGTCCGTACGGCGTCGGCCACCGCCGCCGTCATGGCGGCGACCATGGGGGCGGTCGCGCTCGGCATCGGCAGCAGCAGCGCGTACACCCAGCAGGAGGAGCAGAACGTCACGGTGTTCCCGCTGGGCACCACGGTGATCGGCGGCGCCACGAAGATGGACGGCCCGACGTGGGCCCGGCTGAAGGACGCCGTCCGCGCCCGCTTCCCCGGCACCGACATCGTCACCGGGCACGAGGCGACGGACGCCAAGGGCAGGGACCTCTGGTTGACCGTGCCGCGGACGTGCGAGCCGGCATGCGCGCAGCGGCTCTACGACCAGCCGCCGATCGGCGGCGCGGACCTGCTCGCCTTCCTCCAGAAGCGCCGGGACCCGCAGGCGGCCGCCGCGCTGGCGGCGGGCAAGGCCGTGGCGTTCAGCACGGACGTGGTGCGCGACGGCACGATCGAGCTGACCGTGAGCGACTGGGGCTCCGACACCATCAAGGAGCGGAAGCGGGTCCGGATCCCGGCCGTGGTGTCGAGCGGCGCCGACCCCCGGCAGGCGGGCGCCGTGATCCCGCCGCAGGCGCTGGCCAAGGCCGGCCTCGGCACGGTCGAGCGGGTGCTCTACACCGCGTCCCCGCCGCAGGACGAACGGCGCATGGAGGCCGACCTGCGGGGTGAGGTGAACGGCAACCTGTACCTCCACGTCGAGCGGGGGAGGGCGGAGGACCGCGCCGTCGCCCTGCTGGTGCTGCTCGGCGCGGCGCTGGTCCTCGTGCTCGGGGGCACGTTCGCGGCCACCGGGCTGGCGGCGGCCGACATGCGCCCCGACCTGAACAACCTGTCGGCGGTCGGCGCCGCGCCCCGGGTGCGCAGGCTGGTGGTGGCCGCCCAGGCCGCCTACATCGCGGGCCTGGGCGCGGCGACCGGCCTCGTCGCCGGCGCGGTGGCCGGTGTCGCGCTGACCTGGCCGATGACCAGGACCGGCGCCTCCGGCATGAACGCGCTGCTGGCGGGGCCGGGCGCGATCGACGTCCCCTGGTCGTTCCTGGCCGTGGTCGTGCTGGGCCTGCCGCTGGTGGCGGCCCTGGTGGCCGGGCTGCTCACCCGGACACGCCTGGTGCTGGCCCGTCGGGTGGCCTGAGCCGGTACCGCAGCGTCACCAGCACGGACAGGAAGATGATCAGCGCCGGGACCGCGGTCTGCCCGACCAGGACCGCGGTCACGGCGCTGTCCGGCTGCTGGACGGGCGTGCTCGCGTCGGACTCGACGAACCCGCCGATCGACAGGATGACCCCGAAGATCAGCGCCCCGAACGAGCTGACGCCGCTCTCGATGGCCGTCCACAGCCCGGTCAGCACGCCGGCCCGCCGCTTGCCCGACTCGGCGGCGTCGGCGGCGACCACGTCGGCCAGCATCGAGAACAGCATGAGCTCGACCCCGGCGATGCCGATGCCGACGAGCAGGATGGTCAGGTGGGCGTACAGGGGGCCGAACAGCGGGGTCGCCATGGCCGCCGCCGTGCCGCCGCCGAACAGCAGCGCGGCCAGGATCATCGCGCCGCGCTTGTCGAAGCGCCGGGCCAGCCACACCCACAGCGGCATGGTCAGCAGCATCGGCCCGACCAGCGCGGCGAAGAGCGTCTGCGTGCTCTTCGGCGACCCCAGCGTGTACGACGCGAAGTACGGCGCCGCGGCCAGCATCATGCTGACGGCGAGCATCTGCAGGCAGGCCATGACGGTCAGCCACAGGAACGCCCGGTTGCCCCTGATCGCCGCGAGCTGCTCGCGCCACCCGCCGTGGTCGGCCTCCGGCGCGCCGGTCATGGGGGCGCGGGCGGTGCCGAAGAACGAGCCGAGCATCGAGGCCAGCAGGATGAGGGCGATCGTCAGGCCCATCAGCCGGTAGCTGCCGAGCGTGCCCTCGTCGCCCTGACCAGTGGCGATCATCGGGGCCAGCACGCCGCTGATCGCGGTGGCCGCGCCGATGAAGACCATCCGCCACTGCAGCAGCGAGGTGCGCTCGTGGTAGTCGTCGGTCATCTCGCCGGGCATGGCCTTGTACGGCACCTCGTACAGCGCGTACGCGGTCGCCGTCGCCATGAAGCAGAGCCCGACGTACAGGGCGGCCGGGACCCCGGTCAGCGGCGGCCCGGCGAAGACGAGGAAGAACGCGACGGGCAGCGTCAGCGACCCGGCCAGCAGCCAGGGGCGGCGCGGCCCCATCCGCGAGACGGTCCGGTCCGACCAGCGGCCGACCAGCGGGTTGATGATCAGGTCCCAGACCTTGGGCGCGGTGACCACCACCCCGGCCAGCCACGCGGGCACGGCCAGGAAGTTGGTCATGTAGTACAGCAGGAGCAGGCCGGGCACGGCGCTGACCGTGGCCGTGCAGAACGAGCCCACGCCGTAGCCGAGGCGCACGCCCCTGGAGACCGTGGGCGCGCTCACCGGCGATGTGATCATGAGGCCCATTCAAGCCGAGCGAGGGCTTGTTCGGTAGGGCCCAGTTTCCCGGGCCCTGCCGACTACTCGCCCGCGTCGGCTACTCGCGCACGTTGGCGCAGACCACGTGCGCGCCGATCTCGATCATCCGGCGCTCGCTGCGCGCGTCGGCGACCCTGGCCATGAGGATCGGCGCGCCGCTGGCCGCGAACTGCGGCAGGCGGGCGCGTACCAGGCGGTGCAGGTCGCGGACGACGTCCTCGGCGGCCGACATGTGCACCTTGACGTGCAGCATGATCCCGGTCGCCCCGGACGCGGTGCCGGCCTCGGAGATCCACACGTGGTGCACGAGCGGGAAGTCGCCCAGCAGTTGCGCGATGGCCTGTCGCAGCGCCGGCAGGATCGGGTGCGTGCACCGGCGGTAGCCGGGGTCCACCTGCTGCATCGGCCCCGACAGGTGGGGCCGGGGCGCGGGAACCCATGGCAGCGCGGGCGCCTGCGGGGTGGGCGGGGCCACCTGCGCCAGCGCGGGCACGCGCGAGACGGTGGCCATGGCGCCGGTCGCGTAGGCGGCGGGCGCCGCCCCCGACAGCACGGGTGTGGGCCCCGAACGCGTGCCGGTGAGGAAGCGCTGGAGATCGTCGATGGGCACGGCCGCGGCTGCGGGGCCCGCGGCGTCGATCACGATCTCCGGCACGCCGGTGACGCGCTGGATGTCCAGGATGGTGTCGGCGTCGCACACCGACAGGGAATGGCTGCCGCGGTGCCTGGCGTAGGTAGCAGGGCTGGTGTACCCGAGCAGAACCCGGTCACCCGCCTGGGTCGTCCCAAGGACGACCGATCGATCTGGTCGCACTGCCACCAGGACTCCACCGTCGGCGAGGGCCGCCAGCAGGCGATGAGGCATGCCATGCTGTGCGAGCACGTCGGCAAGCGCAGGATTCCCGATGCTCATATGACGAACCATAGGTAGTCGGCCACGGCTTATCAGGCTAATGGCCAATAAATCCCCCGATCAAGACAAAGATGTGTGCAGAGTGGATGACTTTGCTGCCGCCTGGGTACCGGAGCCGCGTCCAGGGCGTCGCGACGCCGAGCGGGGCCGTCTCAAATCGTGGGTCCCTCGTGAACGCGTTCACAAGCGCGGATAGACTCTGAGGGATCCGAGGGGCCCAGCGACGTGTCCCTCCAGCCCGCCGCATGCCCCTAAGGATCCACGCCTGTGAACAAGCCCGTCGTTCTGGTCGCAGAGGAGCTGTCCGAGGCCGGCCTCGCCGTGCTCGGCGCCGATTTCGAGGTCCGCCACACCGACGGAGCGGACCGTTCCCAGCTTCTGCCCGCCCTCGCCGACGTGGACGCCCTGATCGTGCGCTCCGCCACGCAGGTCGACGCCGAGGCCATCGCCGCCGCGCCGAAGCTGCGCGTGGTCGCCCGCGCCGGCGTCGGCCTCGACAACGTCGACGTCGAGGCCGCCACCAAGGCCGGTGTCATGGTCGTCAACGCGCCGACCTCCAACATCACCAGCGCCGCCGAGCAGACCATCGCGCTCATCCTGGCCAGCGCTCGCAACACCGCCCAGGCCCACGCCGCGCTGAAGAACGGCGAGTGGAAGCGCTCCAAGTACACCGGCGTCGAGCTGGACGAGAAGGTCGTCGGCATCCTCGGCCTCGGCAAGATCGGCCAGCTCGTGGCCCAGCGGCTCCAGCCGTTCGGCGTCGAGCTGATCGCCTACGACCCCTACCTGCCGCCGGCCCGCGCCGCGCAGATGGGCGTCAAGCTGCTCAGCCTCGAAGAGGTGCTCAAGCAGGCCGATTTCATCACCGTGCACCTGCCGAAGTCGAAGGAGACCCTCGGGCTCATCGGCGACAAGGAGCTGCACGAGGTCAAGCCGTCCGTGCGGATCATCAACGTGGCCCGCGGCGGCATCGTGGACGAGGCCGCGCTCTACTCGGCGATCAAGGAGGGCCGCGTCGCGGGCGCCGGCCTCGACGTCTTCGCCAAGGAGCCGTGCACCGACAGCCCCCTGTTCGAGCTGGACCAGGTCGTCGCCACGCCGCACCTGGGCGCCTCCACGCACGAGGCCCAGGAGAAGGCCGGCACGCAGGTCGCGCGGAGCGTGAAGCTGGCGCTGGCGGGCGAGTTCGTGCCCGACGCGGTCAACGTGCAGGGCGGCGCGGTGGCCGAGGACGTCAAGCCGGGCCTGCCGCTGGCCGAGAAGCTGGGCCGGGTGTTCACCGCCCTGGCCGGCGAGGTCGCCACCAAGCTCGACGTCGAGGTCCGCGGCGAGATCGCCTCCCAGGACGTGCGGGTCATCGAGCTGGCCGCGCTCAAGGGCGTGTTCGCCGACGTGATCGAGGAGCAGGTCACGTACGTCAACGCGCCGCTGCTGGCCAAGGAGCGGGGCATCAGCGTGGAGCTGGTGACCAGCTCCGAGAGCCCCGACTGGCGCAACGTGGTGACCGTGCGCGGCGTGCTCGCCGACGGCCGCCAGATCTCGGTCTCCGGCACGCTGTCCGGCCCCCGGCAGATCACCAAGATCGTCGAGGTCAACGGCTACGAGATGGAGATCGAGCCGACGGCCCACCTGTCGTTCTTCGCCTACACCGACCGTCCCGGCGTCGTCGGCGTGGTCGGCCGGCTGCTCGGCGAGGCCGGCGTGAACATCGCCTCGATGCAGGTGGCCCGCGACGTCAAGGGCGGCAAGGCGCTCATCGCGCTGACCGTCGACTCGGCCATCCCGGCCGCCGTGATCGACCAGATCGCGGCCGAGATCGGCGCCGAGAGCGGCCGTTCGGTCGACCTGGAGGACTGACCTCGCGACCTGAGGACTGAGCCCCCGATCCGGGGGAAGGCCGTCACCTGGACCGTTCCGGGTGGCGGCCTTTTCTTGTCTCAGAATGCGAGATAGTAGGACATCCAACGAGACAGCGAAACAGCCGCCGGGTACCGTGGATGGAAATGCGCCAGGTTCTCGTACTCATTACCTGCCGCGGCGGGGCCTGTTAGGGCAGGCCGACGACCCGCCGCGGTGAGTGGTGATGCCGTCGGCCGGTCAGTCCCTTCCCTTCGCCCGGTCCGTGACCCGGACCCGCGAGAGCAGGCCCGGTCGGATTCGCGACCGGGGTCCGACGCCCCCTTTTCTGGAACGCGCCAGCGAAACGAGATGAGCGACATGTACGAGATGTACGCCTGGAACCGTACCGAAGAGAACGAGAACGAGGCCGCCGAGGCCCTGCAGACCGCCCTCGACCGCAGGGACAACGGCGGCGCCCCCCAGAACTCCGCCCGGTAGCGCCGCCCTCAGGCCCGCGCCGCGGCGTGGGCCAGGGCGAGCGCGCCGAGCAGCGGCGCGTCGTCCGTGAACCGGCCGGGCCGGATCTCCGGCGGGAACGGCACGGCGCGCCGCACCTCCCCGGCCAGCCTGGGCACGATCAGCCCGGCCGCGCCCATCATGCCGCCGCCCACGACCAGCACCTCGGGGTCGAGGGTGACGCACAGGTTCGCCACGGTCATGGTCAGCACCGACAACGCCTGCGCCACCAGCTCCGCCAGCGGCCCGGAACGCGCGGCGAGCACCTCCTCCGCCGTGGTCGCGCGGCCGAGCAGCGCGCCGCCCCTGGCCGCCAGCCCGGCGCCGGAGACGAGTTCCTCCAGCGGCACCCGCCCGTCGGCGAAGGCCGCCTGCCCCGGCGTGACCTGGAGGTAGCCGATCTCGCCCGCCGCGCCGTGCGCGCCGGGCACCACCCGGCCGCCGACCACCAGGGCCGCCGCCAGGCCGGTGCCGAGGTTGAGATAGACGCCCGTGGAGACGCCGCGCAGCGCGCCCCACCGCAGCTCGGCCGCCGCCGCCGCGTTCACGTCGTTGTCGATGGCCACCGGCGTCGCGCCGAACTCCTCGCGCAGCAGCCTGGGCAGCTCCAGCCCCTCCCAGCCGGGGACGTTCGGCGCCAGGCGCACCACGCCGTCCCTGATCACCCCGCAGGTGGAGAAGCCGACCGCGGCCGGCCGCCCGTCCAGGGCGCGGGCCGCGGCGAGGGCCCGGACGAGCGTGTCCGGGCCGGTCTCCAGCCGGGTGCGGCCGGCGACCACGGGCCCGTCGGAGCCCGAGACCCCGATCGCGACCTTGGTCCCGCCGACGTCGATGCCCAGGACCCGGCTCACCGCGCGGCGCCCCTGCGGGCCAGCGAGTCGATCGCCACCGCCAGGGCCAGCACGCCGGCCGTCACCATGAACCGGACGGAGGAGTCCACGCTCAGCAGGTACATGCCGTTGGTGATCGACTGGATGACCAGCACCCCGAGCAGCGCGGCGTAGGCCCGTCCGCGTCCGCCGAACAGGGACGTGCCGCCGATGACCGCCGTGGCGATGGCCATGAGCAGGATGTCGCTGCCGCCCGACCCCTGGTTGACCGCCGACAGCCGGCTGGCGGCCAGCACGCCGCCCGCCGCCGCCAGCGTCGAGGCCAGCACGAACGCCAGGATCCTGATCCTGGTCACGTTGATGCCCGCCCGCCTGGCGGCCTCGGCGTTGCCGCCGACGGCGTACAGGTGGCGGCCGAACGCGGTGTGCCGCAGGACCAGGTCGAGCAGGACCACCAGTGCGCCGAAGAGCACCAGCAGCAGCGGCACGCCGCGGTCGGCCGACATGACCGCCACCGCCGCGCCGAGCACGACCGCCAGCCCGCCCGCCGTCACGGGGACCTGCCAGGCCGGCGCCACGGGCAGCCCGGCGGCCAGCCGTGCCCGCCTGGCCAGCGTGGCGATCGCGGCGTGACCGCCGGCCAGCCCGATCACCAGTGCCCAGGACAGCCATCCCGGCAGCCAGGTGTCGCTCAGCCCCGAGATGAACCCGTTGAACGGCAGGTTGATCGTCCCGCCCTGGCGCAGCAGGTAGAGCAGCAGCCCGAGCCAGCCCATCAGCCCGGCCAGCGTGACCACGAACGACGGCATGCGCAGCTTGGTCAGCATGAGCCCGTGCAGCAGCCCGATCGCCGCGCCGGCCGCCAGCGCGAGCAGGATGGCCAGCAGGGCGTTCCACCCCTGCTTGACGTGCGCGATCGTCATGATCGTGGCGCACAGGCCGCTGACCGAGCCGGCCGACAGGTCGATCTCGCCGAGCAGCAGCACCATGATGACGCCGAGCGCGATCGTGCCCGTGGCGGCCATCTGGAGTGCCAGGTTGGTGAGGTTCTCGGGTGACAGGAAACGTTCGTTGAGCGTGCTGAACACGATCGTGATCGCCACCAGACCGCCGACCACCGGCCAGGCGCCGGCCTCTCCCTGGCGCAGCCGTCCGGTCACCGTGATCGGCATCGCCGTCATTCGCCCGCTCCTGTGATCGCGGCCACGATCTCCTCGCGGGAGGCCTCGGCCGTACGGAACTCACCGGCGTTGCGTCCGAGACGCAGCACCACCACCCGGTCGCTCACCTCGCGCACGTCGGCGAGGTTGTGCGAGATGACCAGCACCGCGAGCCCGCGCTCGCGCAACCGCCGGATCAGCGCCAGCACCTGGGCCGTCTGCTCGACGCCGAGCGCGGCGGTCGGCTCGTCCAGGATGACCAGCCGGGGTTCGCCGAGCAGCGCCCTGGCGATGGCCACCGACTGCCGCTGGCCGCCCGACAAGGTCGACACCGGCACCCTGATGTCGCCGATGCGCACGTCGAGCTGGGCGAGCAGGTCGCGGGTCGCGCGTTCCATGCTCAGGTGGCGCAGCACCGACCAGCGGCGGCGTTCGGCGCCGAGGAACAGGTTGGCCACGACGTCGAGGTTCTCGCAGAGCGCGAGATCCTGGTAGACGGTCGAGATGCCGAGCGCCTGCGCGTCGTGCGGGGTGGCGACGCGCACCGGCGCGCCGTCCACCGTGATCTGGCCCTCGTCCGGCACGACCGCGCCGGAGATGGTCTTGACCAGCGTCGACTTGCCCGCGCCGTTGTCGCCCATGAGCGCCACGACCTCGCCGGGACGCAGCTCCAGCCCTGCCCCGTCGAGCGCCCGCACCGCTCCGTACCGTTTGGAGATCCCGGTCGCCGCGATCATCTACTCGATGCCCGCCTTCGCGCAGGCGGCCTTGACCTCGGCCGTGCAGATCTGGTCGGCCTTGTAGAACCCGTCCTTCACGATGGTGTCCTTGATCTTGTCGGCGGTGACCGCGATGGGGTCGAGGAGAAAGGCCGGGATGTCGGCCGTGCCGTTGTTCACCTTGGAGGTGGCGGCGGGCTGCTCGCCCTTGGTCAGGGCGACGGCCAGCTCGGCGGCCTTCTCCGCCTCTCTCCTGATGTCCAGGTAGATGGTCATGTACTGCTCGCCGGTGAGGATGCGCTGCACGGCGGCCAGCTCGGCGTCCTGACCGGTGATGGGCGGCAGCTCCTTGTAGCCGGCGCGCTTCATGGCCGCGATGGCGCCGCCCGCCATGCCGTCGTTGGCCGACAGCACGCCGACGATCTGGTCCCGGCCGATGGCGGTGATCGCCTGCTCCATCTGCTGCTGTGCCTTGTCGGGGCTCCAGTCGGGGGTGTCGAACTCCCTGCCGACCTTGACCCTGCCGTCCAGGACGCTCTTGGCGCCCTTCTTGTAGTCGGCCGAGCTTGGGTCGGTGGGCGAGCCGTGGATCATCACGATCTGGCCCTTGGCCGTGGTGCCCTTGGCGTTCATGGCGTCGAGCAGCGCCTGACCCTGCATCTCGCCCACCCGTACGTTGTTGAACGAGACGTAGTAGGCGTAGTCGATCCCCGAGATCAGCCGGTCGTAGGCGACCACCGGGACCTTCTTCTGCCTGGCCTGGTTGACCAGGGGCGCGACCGCGTTGGCGTCCACGGCGTCCAGGACGAGCACGTCGGCGTCCTGGGTGAGCGCGGCCTCGACCTGTTGTTGTTGTTTGGCCGCGTCCTGCTCGGCGTTGCCGTAGATCACCTTGCAGGCGGGGCACAACGCCTTGACCTTGGCCTCGAACAGCGGGCGGTCGAAGGCTTCGTACCGGGTGGTCTTGGATTCAGGCAGGAACAGAGCGATCGTCCCGCCCTGCCGCGGCCCGTCGGCCTGAGTGGCCGTCGTGCCGGTGGTGGTGCTGTTCCCGCAGGCGGCGGCCAGCAGGACCGCCGCCGCGGGGATGAGTCGCCAAGCTCGGTGCATCGCACTTCGTCCTCTCAGAAGATGCCCGCCCCCGCTTGGTAAGAAAGGTAGTTTACTATCAGGCGTGTTGGCTAGAGTGCACCTCGGAGGGAGGCCGGACATGCGACGCGACCTGGCGAATCCACGGCTGCTGCGGGTGCTCAACGAGCGCCGTCTGCTCGACCAGCTGCACGAGCACGGCCCCGCCTCGCGCGCCGACCTGGCCAAGAGCACCGGCCTGTCCAAGCCCACGGTCTCGGCCGCCCTGGCGGGGCTGGCCGAGGACGGCCTGGTCCACCTGGTGGGCGAGGTGTCCGGACGGCCCGGCCCGGTCTCCTCGCTCTACGACGTGAACGCCGCCTCGACCCACGTCGCCGGCATCGACATCGGCCGCGACTGGATCAGGGTGGCCGTGGCCGACCTGTGCGGCGCGTTCGCGGGGCGTACCGACGGCCGCAACACCGCCCGCACCTCGGCCGAGCTGGCCGAGCTGGTCGGCGAGCTGGCCGGGGCGGCGGCCCGCGAGGCCGAGGTCGAGTGGCGCTCGATCACCTGCGCGGTGGTGGGCTCACCCGGTGTGTACGACCCCGTGCGCGGCGGCCTCGACTTCGCCCCCAACCTGCCCGGCCCGCCTGACCTGGCCGACCGGTTGCACGCCGCCCTGGGCGTCGACCTCGTCATCGAGAACGACATCAACCTGGCCGCCGTCGGCGAGCACGTCCACGGGGCCGGGCGGGGCAAGGTCAACTTCGCCCTGGTGTCCATCGGCACCGGCGTCGGCATGGGCATCGTGATCAACGGCGAGCTGTACGTCGGGGCGAGGGGGGCGGCGGGCGAGGTCTCCTACATCCCGGCCGCCGAGGAACCCCCCGCCACCGCCCCTGCCGCGTACGACGGCGACCCCTTCACGCACGGGGCCACCGAGGCGGCCACCTCCGCGCCCGGTGTGGTGCGCGCCGCCCGGGCGGCGGGGCTGGAGCTGGAGACGGCGAGGGAGGTCTTCGCCGCCGCCGCCGAGGGGAACGTGGCGGCCAGGTCGGTCGTGGAGGCCGAGGGCCGGCGCATCGGCGGGTTGCTGGTGGCCGTGGCCGCCGTGCTCGATCCGGAGGTGATCGTGCTGAGCGGGGGAGTGGGGCGCAACCTCGACCTGCTGGGCGCGTCCGTGGAGCGCCGCATCGCCGAGCTCGGGCCGCTGCGCCCGCGGGTGGTGGCCAGCGCGCTGGGCGACAGCGGCGTGCTGCTGGGCGCGGTCGCCCACGCCAAGTCCCGCGCCTGGGACCTCATCTTCGACGCCCGCAAACACTGACCCCCTCGCAGGCCGGTAACTCCGCGCCCGAGGTCCCGACACCCAGCCCCGCCTGTGGGACGGGGGTTCGGGGCGATGCGGGGGAATGGGGGCGCGCTTACGATATGGGGGTGGCCGGCCTCCTTCGTTCCGTGTGGCGCGAGCCTCGTCCTCCCGGCCCGCCCGTGCGGGTGTGGCGCGACTGGGCGCTCGTCGCGGTGCTCGTGCCGGCCGCGGTGATCGAGGGAATGCTGCGGCCCGACCTCCGCTGGCCGGTGGTCTCGACGGCCGTCACCGTCGCGCTGATCCCCACGCTGCTGTGGCGCAGGACCAGGCCGCTGCTCATGGTCGCGCTCGTGTTCGGCGCCACGACCGTGGCCCCGCTGCTGACCGGCGGCGAGCCGGTGGAGACGTACACGCTGGCGTTCGTCACGATCGTGCTCTACGCGCTGTTCCGGTGGGGCTCGGGGCGCGAGGCCGTGATCGGGATGGCGGCCGGGCTGGTCGCGGTCGGCCTGTCGCTGGCGTCCGGACGCATGGCGCCCGGCGACGTCGTCCCGGCGCTCGGCGTGCTGGTCGCGACCGTCGGGCTGGGCAGCGCCTTCCGCTTCCGGGCCGGCGCGCGGCTGCGCGAGCTCGACCAGGTCAAACTACTCGAACGCGAACAGCTCGCCCGCGACCTGCACGACACCGTCGCCCACCACGTCTCGGCCATGGCCATCCGCGCCCAGGCGGGTCTGGCCACCGCCGCCTCCGAGCCGGGCGCGGCCACCGACGCGTTGCGGGTGATCGAGGCCGAGGCGTCGCGCACGCTCGCCGAGATGCGGGCCATGGTCCGGGTGCTGCGCAGGAACGAGCCGGCGGAGCTGACCCCGGGCCGTCACCTCGACGACCTGCGGCGGCTCGCCGGACGCCCGCGCGTCGGCCCGGCCGTCGAGGTGGAGATCGCGGACGGGCTCGGCGACCTGCCGCCTTCGGCCGGCGCGGCGCTCTACCGCATCGCCCAGGAGTCGATCACCAACGCCCGGCGGCACGCCCGTCACGCCACCCACATCACCGTCCGGGTCACCGCCGACGCCGCCGCCGTACGCCTGACCGTGAGCGACGACGGCGACCGCGCCGGCGGGGTCGCCGCCCCCGGCTACGGCCTGATCGGCATGATCGAACGCGCCGCCCTGCTCGGCGGCACCTGCGAGGCGGGCCCCAACCCCAACCGGGGCTGGACGGTCACCGCCGTCCTGCCGAAAGAGACCGCATGAACGCCCGGCAGGAGGCCGCGTGAGCGCGGAAGAAAGCGGCATGAACGCTCAGCAGGAGGCCGCGGGAAGAGACCCGGAGGGCACGGCGGCCATCCGGGTGCTGGTCGCCGACGACCAGGAGATCGCGCGTACCGGGCTCAGGATGATCCTCGACGCCCAGCCCGGCATCGAGGTCGTCGGCGAGGCCGGTGACGGCAGGCGGGCCGTCGAGCTGGCCCGCCGCCTGCGCCCCGACGTGTGCCTGTTCGACATCCGCATGCCCGGCCTCGACGGCATCGCGGCCACCCGCGAGCTGGCCGGGCCCGACGTCGCCGACCCCATGGCGGTGGTCGTGATCACCACGTTCGACCTCGACGAGTACGTCTACGCCGCCCTGCGCGCCGGAGCCAGGGGGTTCCTGCTCAAGGACGCCGGCCCGGCGCTGCTCGCCCAGGCGGTGACCGCGGCGGCCGGCGGCGAGGCGCTCATCGCCCCGAGCGTGACCGCGCGCCTGCTGGCCGCCTTCGCCGGAGCCGGGCGTACGGAGACGCCCGCGCAGCCGGTCGAGGCGCTCACCGGCCGCGAGGAGGAGATCCTGCGCGCCGTGGCCCGCGGCCGGACCAACAGCGAGATCGCCCGCGAGCTGCACATCTCGCTCAGCACGGTCAAGAGCCACGTCGCGAGCCTGATGACCAAGCTCGGCGTGCGCAACCGCGTCGAGATCGCCATGTGGGCCTACGAGACCGACCGCGTACGCACCTGACCTCCGAGGGTTCTGCGGACGACCCACTCGGCCACCGCCAGGTTGATCACCCAGCCCGCGCCGACGAGCAGCGCCCGGCCGAGCTCGCCGGGCGGCCCGAAGGCGGCCAGCCCGAACGCCAGGGTGAACGCCTGCGTGCCCGCGCCGAGTCCGATCGCGTACCCGCGGGTCATCCAGGCGCGATGCCGGGCCAGGTCGCGCCGCCGGATCGCGGCCAGGCCGAGCAGGAGGCAGGCGGCCATGGCCGTCCCGAACAGCAGCCGGAAGGCGGCCAGCAGCGTCCCGTCGCCGGCGGGAAGGTCGGAGAAGAGCGTCAGCCACACCCCCGACAGCGCCGCGACCAGCCCGCACGCCACCAGCACCCGCCCCGCCGCGCGGTGCCACCCCGGCCGCCCGGCCCGGAACCGGGCCTGGAACTGGAACGTGCCGAGGACGCAGAACACCAGGGAAGCCGGGATGTGCAGCAACACCGGCACGGGCATGGCGAAGAAGCGCGCGTTGTCCGCCGTCACGGGGGCGCCGGCGGCCAGTTCGGTCACCCGGATTGCGCCGGCGACCAGCGGGACGACGCTGAGCGCGAGCAGCCCGGCGGGTGCGATCCATCTCATGCCTGAGAGCGTGCCGCCCGCGCCCGTGCCCGGTCATCGCGCGGACGGCCGGTCCTGGTTCGCACCATCGGCGGGCGGGCCGTCGTACTTTCGGCCATCGAGCCGTCGCCTTTCGACCGTTGAGCGTCCGCGCAGGTCACGCCCACACTGGCGGCACATCAGCGGCACGAGGGAGAAAACGATGAAGGCGTACGTCCTGCGCTCGTTCGGCTCGCCCGACCAGCTCGTCCTGACCGACGTCGAGCGGCCCGTGCCGCGCGACGACGAGGTGCTGGTCCGGGTGCGGGCCACGTCCGTGCAGCCCTACGACTGGCACTTCATGCGGGGGGAGCCGTACCTGGCCCGGGTCATGGGCGGCGGGGTCGGGCTGCGCCGGCCGCGCATCGCCGTCCTCGGGGCCGACGTGGCGGGGGAGGTCGAGGCGGCCGGCAAGGACGTCACGCTGTTCCGTCCCGGCGACGAGGTGTACGCGATGTCGCTCGGGGGCGGCTTCGGCGAGTACGTCTGCCTGCGGCAGGGCGAGGTGGCGCCCAGACCGGCGGGCCTGTCGTTCGAGCAGGCGGCGGCGGTGCCGATGGCGGCCAACACCGCGCTGATCGCGCTGCGCGACGAGGGACGCCTCCAGCCGGGCCAGAAGGTGCTGGTCAACGGCGCGTCCGGCGGCGTGGGCACGTTCGCCGTGCAGCTCGCCAAGGCGCTGGGGGCGCACGTCACGGGCGTGTGCAGCGGGCGCAACGCGGACCTGGTCCGCTCGCTCGGCGCGGACGACGTCATCGACCACACCAAGGAGGACTTCGCGGCCTCGGGCCGGCGCTTCGACCTGCTGCTCGACGTGGCGGGCGGCCGCCGGCTGACGGACTGCCGCCGCGTCCTGACCAGGAAGGGCACGTACGTGCTGGTCGGCGGGCCGGCCGGCCGCTGGGTGCAGCCGGCCGGCCACATGTTCGCCGCGCTCGCGTCGGGGCCCTTCGTCCCGCAGCGGATCGTCAGGGCGGACGTCGTCCGCTGCGGGAGCAACAGGGCGAACCTGCTGACGCTGACCGGGCTGATCGAGCGGGGCGCGGTCACCCCGGTCATCGACAGGACCTTCCCCTTCGGCGAGCTCCCGGCGGCCGTCCGCTACCAGGAGGAGGGGCACGCCCCGGGGAAGGTCGTCGTCACAGGGTCGCGGTGAGCATGGCGGGGGCGGGGGCCTTCTGGAGCTGCTTGTAGTCGGCCCAGCGCTTGACGCCCTTGGGGTCGGGGCGTACCGCGCCGACGAAGGCCTGCCTGCGCCACTGCGACAGGCGTTCCTCCTTCACCACGTCGCCGGTGTGGGGGGAGTGGACCATGTAGCCGGGCTTGGAGATCATGCCGACGTGGCCGAGGCCGCTGAAGAACACCAGATCGCCTGGCTTGAGGTCCTTCCAGGCGATCTTCCTGGAGAAGGCGCCGTACTGCTCCGCGGCGGTTCTGGGGAGCTCGATGCCGGCGTCCTCGTAGGCCCGGAGCATGAGGCCCGAGCAGTCGTAGCCCCGTTCGCTGGCGCCGCCCCACACGTACGGGGTGCCGCGCTTGTCCATGGCGTATTCGAGGGCGACCTTCCAGGCCGGTTTCGGCGCGTGCCGTTCCTGGACCTGTTTCACCTGGGGGCCGGTGAGGGTGATGGAGGAGGTGGGGGCGGCCGGAGCGGCGGGAGCCGCGGGGGCGGCAGGCACGAGACCTGCGGCGCCCGCTGCCACCGCCACAAGGATGGCGATGCTAGACAGGGGACTGTCCTTCCACGTGGCCGACCGGGTTAGCTGACGGGCTCGGGCCTGGAAGTAGCCCTACGGCGGCTCCTCGGGGGGGAGGCGCAGCCGATTCGCCCCGGGGGGAAAGATGGGTCCCCGGCTCCACGCAGCGGCTGCGTGGATTAGGCTCGTCGGACTCTAACGAAACGGTCAAAAGGTCGCAATCCCCCCAAAACGGATTGTCCGATTGTTGAGATGATGTGTTCGTCAGCCGAGACGAGCCGGTAAGGTACCGCCCATGGAGTCGCGTAACATCCGCCTGGCCGTCATCCCCGGGGATGGCATCGGCGCCGAGGTCGTAGCCGAAGGGCTCAAGGTCCTGGAGGCCGTGGGCACGAAGATCGAGCCCACCCACTACGACCTGGGCGCAGCCCGCTACCACCGCACGGGCGAGACCCTGCCCGACGCGGTGCTCGAAGAGCTGCGCGGCTACGACGCGATCCTGCTCGGCGCCGTGGGCGACCCCAGCGTGCCGCCCGGCATCCTGGAGCGCGACCTGCTGCTCAAGCTCAGGTTCGAGTTCGACCACTACGTCAACCTGCGTCCGGTCAAGCTGTTCCCCGGCGTCGAGACCGCGTTGGCCGGCGCCACCGCCGAGCACATCGACATGGTCGTCGTCCGCGAGGGCACCGAGGGCCTCTACGCGGGCACCGGCGGCGTCATGCGCCGCGGCACGCCGCACGAGATCGCCACCCAGGAGTCGCTGAACACCGCCCACGGCGTCGAGCGCGTCGTGCGGTACGCCTTCCAGAAGGCTCAGTCGCGGCCCCGCAAGAAGCTCACGCTCGTCCACAAGACGAACGTGCTCACCTTCGCCGGCGACCTCTGGCAGCGCACGGTCAACCGCGTGGCCGCGGAGTTCCCCGACGTCACCACCGACTACAGCCACATCGACGCGGCCTCGATGTTCTTCGTCACCCAGCCCGAGCGCTTCGACGTGATCGTCACCGACAACCTGTTCGGCGACATCATCACCGACCTCGGCGCCGCCATCGCCGGCGGCATCGGCCTGGCGGCCAGCGGCAACATCAACCCCGAGCGCACCTCGCCGAGCATGTTCGAGCCGGTGCACGGCAGCGCGCCCGACATCGCCGGTCAGGGCAAGGCCGACCCGACCGCCACCATCCTGTCCGTGGGCATGCTCCTCGACCACCTCGGCCTGCACGCCGAGGCCGCCAAGGTCGAGCAGGCCGTGGCCGCCGACATCGCCGAGCGGGTGACCGGCCGCGCCGGCCGCACGACCAGCGAGATCGGCGACGACATCGCCGCGCGAGTAGCCGGCTAGGACCGCCTAGCCCCGCACGCGCCTGGCGGTCCGAACACGGACTGCCAGGCGCTTTTTCGCGTTCGCCGGTTCTAACCACCCCAACTGCCTCTTGCCATCCCAAATCGCGAGACACTAGGAAGTACGAATACTGCTCGCGGGCAGTAGCTAACAGAATCAGCTTTCGAAGTCGCAGATTCGTAGAGAGAAGGACCTCCGTCATGACCATCGCTCAGAAGCTCAGCTTCGACGTGCAGCATTCCGACCACGCTCGCACCGCGGCCGAGCGGGAGCAGGTACTGGCGAACCCCGGGTTCGGGCAGGTCTTCACCGACCACATGATCTCGATCGACTACACCGACGGCGAGGGCTGGCACGACGCCCGGCTCATGCCGTACGGGCCGCTCTCGCTCGACCCCGCGACCTCGGTCTTCCACTATGCGCAGGAGCTGTTCGAGGGCCTGAAGGCGTACCGGCAGATCTCCGGTTCGATCGCGACCTTCCGGCCGTACGCGAACGCCGCCCGCTTCAACCGCTCGGCCGAGCGCATGGCCATGCCCGAACTGCCGGAGGAGGCGTTCGTGGAGTCGCTGGAGCTGCTGGTCTCGGCCGACAAGGAGTGGGTGCCGACCACCGAGGGCCACAGCCTCTACCTGCGCCCGTTCATGTTCGCCACGCAGGCCGGGCTCGGCGTCAACTACCCGTCGAAGACCTACAAGTACATGGTGATCGCCTCGCCGGCGGCCTCGTACTTCAGCGGCGGCATCAAGCCCGTCTCGGTCTGGCTGTCCACCGAGTACACGCGCGCCGCGCCCGGCGGCACCGGCTTCGCCAAGTGCGGCGGCAACTACGCCGCCGCCTTCGTCGCCCAGCGCCAGGCCGTCGACAACGGCTGCGACCAGGTCGTCTGGCTCGACGCCCACAAGCACGAGTACGTCGAGGAGATGGGCGGGATGAACCTGTTCTTCGTCTTCGGCAACAAGCTCGTCACCCCGGCGCTCACCGGCACCCTGCTGCCCGGCATCACCCGGGAGTCGATCCTGGAGATGGCCGGCGACCTCGGCCTGGAGACCGAGGAGCGGCTGGTCTCGGTGGACGAGTGGGAGTCCGCCTGCGCCTCCGGCGAGCTGACCGAGGTGTTCGCGTGCGGCACCGCCGCCGTGGTCACGCCGGTGGGCTCGGTCAGGGGCGACGACCGCTCCTGGACCATCGCCGACGGCACCCCCGGCCCGGTGACGATGCGGGTGCGCGAGGAGCTCGTCGGCATCCAGTACGGCGCCCGTCCCGACACCCGCAACTGGATCCACAAGATCGGCTAGAGCCGCGCGGACGGCCGGCGTCTCAGGCGCCGGCCTCCGTCAGGGCCGCGGTGTCGACGTGGAGGTTCCACGGGTCGGGCAGGAACACCGGCTCGCCCAGGGAGACGACGTTCTCGCTGCGGTAGCGCCGCCCGCCAGGCCCGCCGAACAGCGTCACCAGCCGCTGGAACGGGTCGATCACCAGGTAGAGCGGCACCCCGCCGCGCGCGTAACCGCCCGTCTTGACGAAGTGCACGTCGTACGTCGTGGCCACCGAGACGACGTCCACGAGCAGGATCGTCGAGGCGCCGTGGACGGCGTGCTCCTCGTGCAGCCGCGGCCGGCGCGGGACCACGGCCAGGTCGGGCACGTAGAGATCGTGGCCGGGGCCCAGGTAGACGGTGATGTTCGGCCAGATCTCCCAGCCCCGGACCGCCGCCGCGGCGGCGAGCTGGAACAACGTCCGGGACAGGATCGTGTTGTGCTGCCAGGTGCCCGGCTCGTTCACCACGATCCGGCCCTGGACCGTCTCGATGCGGAACTCGGGGAACAGCTCGCGCACGGTGCGGTAGCGCTCTTCCAGGGGCCTGACCATGCCGCCGTCCTCATGCTTTCCCGGGGGTTTCCAAAGGATCACTCAGAGTAACGGCGGCGGCGTCCTGCGATCTAGTGGTTCTTCCTGATCATCGTGATCCCGTCGGCGACCGGCAGCATCACCACGCTCACCCGCGGGTCCTCGATCACCAGGTCGTTGAACTCGCGGATCTGCACCGTCGTCGTCTCCGAGTGCGCCGGGTCGGCCACGTGGCCGCTGCGCAGCGTGTTGTCGGCCAGCAGCAGGCCGCCCGGGCGCAGCCGCTCGACCAGCAACTCGTAGTAACCGGGGTAGTTGCCCTTGTCGGCGTCGAGGAAGGCCAGGTCGATCGGCTCGTCGAAGGCGGCCAGCGTCTCCAGGGCGGGCCCGAGCGTCAGCGAGACGCGGTCGGTCAGGCCCGCCCGCTCCCAGTAGCGCCGGGCGATCGACGTCCACTCCTCGCTCACGTCGAAGCAGTGCAGCCGCCCGCCGGACAACCCCCGCGCGATGCACACCGACGAGTAGCCGGTGAACGTGCCCACCTCGACCGCCACGGCCGGGGCCGCGAGCTGGGTCAGCATGGTCAGGAACCGGCCCTGGTCGGCGGAGATCTGCATCCTGGCGGCGTCGCCCGTCGCCTCGGCGGTCTCCCGCGCCAGCTCGTCGAGCAGGGGGTCGGGCGGGGTGGAGTGGTCGAGGATGTACCGGCCCACCGCGGGGTCGAGGAGGTTCGCCTTCATGAAGGTCATTCTCCCCTCACAGCGTTCTCTCATCGTCATCAGGTACCAATGAGGGGGCCGCCCCGGGCGGCTGTCCGGAGAGTGGTTCCGGCGTTGGTAGGGTCTGCGCGATCGGTGAGCTGGAAGTGGGCGGATGATGAAGCGGTTGGTTGCGGTCGCGGTCGCGTGTGCGGCGCTGGTGATGCTCGGTGTGCTGGCCTTCTCGGAGCCGGGTGAGACGGCCGGGTCGGTACGCCTGACCAGGCAGCTCGACGGTTCGATGGTGCTGGCCGACAGGTCCGGCGACGCCCCCGTGCTCGACGTGTACGAAGACTTCGACTGCCCGATCTGCAAGGAGATGCACTCCAAGGTCGACGGCACGATCCAGAAGCTGGCCAGGGAGGGCAGGCTCAAGGTCGTCTTCCACCCCGTGACGATCTTCCAGGACGAGCCCATGCGCTCCAACTCCATCAGGGCCGCGGCCGCCGCCCGATGCGTGCCGGAGGAGAACTGGCTGGCCTTCAGGGACGAGCTCTACGCCATGCAGCCCGCCCCGCACGGCTCGGCCTCGGGCTTCACCGTGCAGGAGCTGGTGGCCGCCGCCAGGAAGGCCGGCGCCTCGGTGGACGAGTGCGTCACCTCGCAGTCGTACGCCAAGACCCACCTGGCGGAGACCTCGAAGATCCACATCCAGGGCACGCCGACCGTCCTGCTCGACGGGCAGCAGCTCGGCAACGAGGTGTTCGACCCGGCGGCCCTCGAACGCGCCGTCACCGGGGGCGCGGGCGTGCAAGTGTAAAGGTCGTGTCCACAAGCTGAGACCGATGTGCCAGATGGTGAATCCCTGTGGCAGACTGGCAGGCACCATGTTCTACGGTCTGCTCATTATCGGCAGGCGCGCTGGCTGACACAGGGACACCGCCAGCGCGCAGACCTCTCACGTCCGTGAGGGGTCTTTTTGTTTTCCAGGACACGGATCCGAAAGAAGAGACTTCATGGCCGACGACCGCTTCCACGTCTACGACACGACCCTGCGCGACGGCGCGCAGCAGGAAGGACTCAACCTCACCGTCGTCGACAAGCTCGCCATCGCACGGCAGCTGGACAGCCTGGGCGTCGGTTTCATCGAGGGGGGCTGGCCGGGCGCCAACCCCAAGGACACAGAGTTCTTCAGGCGCGCTCGAACAGAGCTCGACCTGAAGCACGCGCAGCTCGCCGCGTTCGGCGCGACCCGCCGGGCCGGTGTGAAGGCCGCCGACGACCCATTGGTAGCCGCATTGCGCGAATCCGGCGCGCCGGTCGTGACCCTTGTCGCCAAGAGCCACGACCGGCACGTGGAGCTGGCCCTCCGCACGACTCTCCAGGAGAACCTCGCGATGATCCGCGATACGGTTTCTCACCTTCGTGCGGAGGGACAGCGAGTCTTCCTCGACGCCGAGCACTTCTTCGACGGCTACACGTCCAATCCAGCCTACGCGCTGGAAGTGCTGCGGACCGCCGCCGAAGCCGGGGCCGACGTCATCGCCCTGTGTGACACGAACGGCGGCATGCTGCCCGACGAGCTGGCCGAGACCGTGCACGCGGCCGTCCAGACCGGGGCCCGCGTCGGCATCCACTGCCACGACGACACCGGCTGCGCCGTCGCCAACACCCTCGCCGCGGTCAAGGCGGGCGCCACGCACGTCCAGGGCTGCGCCAACGGCTACGGCGAGCGCTCGGGCAACGCCAACCTCTTCACCGTCGTCGCCAACCTCCAGCTCAAGCGCGGCTTCGACCTCGTGCCGCGGGAGGCGCTGGCGGACATGACCCGCATCGCACACGCGATCACCGAGGTCACCAACGTCACCCCCAACTCGCACGCCCCCTACGTCGGCATGTCCGCCTTCGCCCACAAGGCCGGCCTGCACGCCAGCGCCATCAAGGTCGACCCCAACCTGTACCAGCACATCGACCCGGCCGCCGTGGGCAACGACATGCGCATGCTCGTCTCCGACATGGCCGGCCGCGCCTCCGTCGAGCTCAAGGGCCGCGAGCTGGGCTACGAGCTGACCCCCGAGCACACCAAGACGCTCGTCGAGCGCGTCAAGGAGCTGGAGTCGCAGGGCTTCACCTTCGAGGCCGCGGACGCGTCGTTCGAGCTGCTGCTGCGCGACACCGTCCAGGGGGCGCGCCGGCGGCACTTCGAGGTGGAGTCGTGGCGGGTGATCGTCGAGCGGACGAAGGGCGGCGAGCTGGTCAGCGAGGCCACCGTCAAGCTGCACGCCAAGGGCGAGCGCATCGTCGCCACCGGCGAGGGCAACGGCCCCGTGAACGCCCTGGACAAGGCCGTACGGCAAGGGCTTGAGCAGCTCTACCCCGAGCTGGCCCGGCTGGAGCTGGTGGACTACAAGGTCCGCATCCTCGAAGGCACCCACGGCACGGACGCCGTCACCCGCGTCCTCATCACCTCCAGCGACGACACCGCCGAGTGGGCGACGGTGGGGGTGGCCGAGAACATCATCGACGCCTCCTGGCAGGCGCTGGAGCAGGCGGTCACGTACGGCCTGCTGCGCGCCGGCCGCGACTGCAGCTGACCCCGGGGGCGGCGCGCCCCGAGCGGTCTTCGCTTTGTGGGCGCTGCGCGCCCAGGGGAGCTCAGGCGTTCTTGACCTGGCGCCTTCGGCGCACCCCGTGCCCCGGCCCTCAGCCGTGGGCGCGAGGCAAGGGGTGACCCGGGTGGCCCCACTGGGCGCTGCCGGGCGTCAGTGAGGAAGGACCTCGCCCCTTACGCCGGGGAGATCGCCGAGCATCCCTGTGCCCGGGATCAGGCGCGGGGTCCCGTGTCTCTCATCTCGTCGTCGAGCGCCTCGCGGGCTGCGGCGACGTCGGTTTCGAAGTCGGGGTCCAGGGAGGCCGTGCCTCTCGCCAGGAACGCCTTGACCATCGTGGGAGCCGGTGCGATCACGGCGGCGGAGTTTCTGGACGCTTCGGTGGCGGTCATCACCTCATGGAATCAGGTCATCTGATTGGTGGGACGCCGTCGGGAGGGTCGCCGGGGCGGACGAGGCCGGATTCGTAGGCGTGGCGGACCATCTGGGCGCGGTCCCGGAGGGCGAGTTTGGTCAGCAGGCGATTGATGTGGGTGCTGACGGTCGCCTCCGTGATGGACAGCGTGCCGGCGATCTCGGTGTTGGACAGGCCCTGCGCCACCAGCCGCAACACCTCCTCCTCCCGGGCGGTCACCCCCCTGGCCGCCGGCGACGGGGCGGGGGCCGTACGCCGGTAGGCCGCCACGACGCGGCCGGTGACCGCCGGGTCGAGCAGGACGTCGCCCCGCGCGGCGCTGCGGATGGCGGCGAACAGGTGCTCGGGCGGCGACACCTTGAGCAGGAACCCGCTGACCCCGGCGTGCAGCGCGAGGTCGAGGTTCTCGTCGGTGTCGTAGGTGGTCAGCATGATCACCCGTGGGGGCGCGGGGGTCGCGAGGATGCGGCGGGCGGCCTCCAGGCCGTTCAGGCGGGGCATCGCGATGTCGAGCAGCACGACGTCGGGGCGCAGGTCGCGGGCCAGCTCCACGGCCCGCTCGCCGTCGGCCGCCTCGCCCAGCACGGACAGGTCCGGCTGGGTGCCGATCATCAGGCGCAGCCCGGCCCTGATCATCCCCTGGTCGTCGGCGATCACCACGCCGATCCCGCCGCCGGGCTCGTCAAGGGCGGGATCGGCGAAGGCGTCGGGGGCGTCCGGGTGCCCTGGGGAGGAGGGCGTCACAGGGGGAGCTCCGCACGTACCGTGAAGCCGCCCCCAGGGAGGGGCGCCGCCGCCAGCGTGCCCTCGAAGAGGGCGGCTCGCTCGCGCATGCCGATCAGCCCGTGGCCGCCGCCGCCCCCGGCCGACGGCGGCCGGGGGCCGCGCGGCCCCTCGTCCGTGATCTCCAGCCGGAGCTCCGCCGGCAGGTACGCGACGCTCACCGCCGCCCGCGTCGGCCCCGCGTGCTTGAGGGTGTTGGTCAGCGCCTCCTGGACGATCCGGTACGCCGACAGATCCAGCCCGGCCGACAACGGCGCCCGCTCGCCCGACACCGCCAGCGTGACGTCGAGCCCGGCCGACCTGAACTGCTCCAGCAGATCCGCCAGCCGGTCGAGGCCGGCCTGCGGGAGCAGGTCGCCGTCCTGCGTGCCGCGCAGCAGCCCGAGCATGCGCCGCAGCTCCTCCATGGCCTCCCGGCCGGCCGCCTCCACCGTGCTGAGCGCCTGCCGCTCGGACTCCTGGTCCGCGCGCAGGAGCAGCCGTACGGTCCCGGTGTGCATGGTCATCACGCTGACGCTGTGCGCGACGATGTCGTGCAGCTCGCGGGCGATGCGGGCGCGTTCCTCCTGCACCGACTCGCGGGCCAGCAGCGCGCCGCGCTCGGCCGCCTGCACGGCCAGCACGCGGTGGCGGCGTACGGCCAGACCGGCTCCGGCGGCGATGGCGCACATCACCAGCGCCACGGCGACGTCCCCCCATCCGGACGGAGGGGAGGTCCTGGACAGCATGGCGGCCACGAACACGCCCGTCGCGGTCAGCCCGGCCACGGCCCGCGCGCTGTCGGGGCGCACCTCGGCCAGCAGCGTGCACAGCAGCACGAGCTGGGTGTAGAACTGCCAGGCCGCGGGGGACCCGGGCGCCAGCGCGAACGTCGCGATGTTGGCGGCCGAGTAGACGGCCAGGATCGCGAAC
Organism: Nonomuraea sp. NPDC050227; assembly: GCF_044459705.1. Lineage (NCBI taxonomy): Bacteria > Bacillati > Actinomycetota > Actinomycetes > Streptosporangiales > Streptosporangiaceae > Nonomuraea > Nonomuraea sp. NPDC050227. The sequence continues at coordinate 236,627 of NZ_JBITJF010000014.1, forward strand.
GGCGCGCGCGTCCGGAACAGCACCGCCACGGCGGTGACCAGCCCGGCGGCGATCCACAGCAGCACGTAGGAGCGGGGAGAGGCCATCGAGCGCACGCTGACCTCCTCCGCGACCGCGAACAGGGCCACGACCGCCGCCACGAGCCAGTCGACGGGGGAGGGGGAACGGCGGTGGAGCATGAGGCGAGAGTAGCCCGCCCGGATTGTCGCAATGTGCAGCGGAATCCACCGAAAGGGGGACGTCGGATCCAAGCCTGCCTTGACGACGGACCTGGCGGGCGACGCCTACCGTGCCCGGCATGTTCACCGACGCGCTCTTCATCCGCCGCCTCCTGGCCGGCGGCAGCCTCGTCCTGGCCCCGGTCTGCCTGATCCTCGGCATGATCACCGACCCGTCCGAGCCCGGGGTCGAGGACCCGCTGGTCTACGCGCACAACCCGGGCGCCGTGGGCGTCAGCGCGACGCTCCTGCACTACGCCTGGGTGCTGTTCGTGCCGGGGGTGATCGGCATGGTCCTGCTCGTCCGGGGCAAGGGCAGGGCGCTGGCCACCGTCGCGGGCGCGCTCGCGGTGCTCGGCCTGATCAACTTCTCGTCGCTGATGATCTCCGACTTCTTTGACGTCGTCCTCTTCGACGCCCTGCCCGCCGCGCAGGCCGAGCAGCTCATGCGGGACGCGGCGCAGCCCGCCCTCATCGCCGCCTGGCAGCTGCCCGGGATGATCGGGTCCTTCCTGGGCCTGGTCCTCGTCGCGGTCGCGTACGCGCGGGCGGGGCTGGCGGGCTGGTGGTTCCCGGCGGGCGTGCTGGCGGGCATCGTGGTGTGGCTGTTCGGCGCGAGCGCGTGGAACCTGGTACTCGGGATCGGCGGCCCCGTCATCCTGCTGGCCGCGTTCGGCACCGTCGGCGTGTCGATCATCCGCACGCCGGCGCGGCGGGAGCGGGCGGCCTAGAGCCGGTCGGGGCCGCCGTCCTCGTCCAGCCAGGCCACGACGTGCGTGGTGAAGCTGTCCACGAGGGTCAGGGGTTCGCCGGCCAGCACGAGGAGGGCGACGAGCTGGTTGACGCCGAACGCGCGCTCCCAGGTGACCGCCCGCCGGTAGGTGCCGGCGTCGACGGCGTCGCGCAGGCGCTCCCAGCCGTGCCAGCCCATGAAGGCCGCGTCGATCGCCGGGTCGAACAGGTGGGCCCGGTCCCAGTCGAGGACGCCGACCAGCTTGCCGTCGGCGTCCCAGTGGACGTTGTCGCCGACGAGGTCGCCGTGGACCAGCGAGTCGGGGACCTGTTCCAGGGCCAGGGCGTCGTCGAGGCGCCGGCGTCCCTCCTCCCGCCACCTGGCCGGGAAGCGCGGGATGACCTCTTCGGCGAGGATCGTGCTCCAGCTCGCGGGCCCGGCGTACGAGCGCGGGGCGGGCAGCAGGGCGCGCAGCTCCGGGGTGACGGGCAGCTCCCGGAGGGCGCCGAGCAGCTCGCCGATCAGGGCCGGGTCGCCCTGGCCCGCGCCGAGACCGGCGCCGTCCAGCCAGGACACGGCCACGGCGGCGCGCTCCCCGAACGTCGTCACCGGCGTCAGCGGCTCGGGCACCGCGAACGGCAGCCCGGCGGCCGCGATCGCGCGCAGCAGCTCGGTCCGCCGCGGCAGCGCCGCGCTCACGCTCGGCCGCCGGCCGACCCGCACGGCCGCCACCCCGGGGAGCAGCACGACGTCGTGCATCCCGCCGGGGGCGAGCCGCGCACTGCCGAGGGGAGCGCCGGGCACGAGCGCGTCGGCGATCTCCAGCAGGTCAGGGGGCACGGGCTCGCTCATCGGCTCATCTCTTCCGAGGGGGAGGGGGTACGCGTAGAGCCTACGCGGGTCCTGACCGGTGCCCGGCCTCCATACGATGGGGTCCCATGAGCTTCAGTGTGCTCGGCGTGCACGCCCACCCGGACGACGAGGCGATCTGGACCGGCGGCACCCTCGCCAAATACGCCGACGAGGGCGCCACGACCGCCGTCGTCACCTGCACCTGGGCCGAGGGCACCCAGCGGGCGCAGGAGCTGGAACGGGCCCTCGACATCCTCGGCGCGGGCAAGCCCCGGCTGCTCGGCCTCGCCGACGCGGGCAAGCCCGAGTCCGCCCCCGGCCGTCCGCGCTTCCTCGACGTGCCGTTCGACGAGGCGGTCGGCCTGCTGGTCGAGCACATCAGAGCCGTCCGGCCCGACGTCGTGCTCACCTTCGACGGCTTCGGCGGCTACGGTCATCCCGACCACGTGCACGTGCACCGGGTCACCCTGGCCGCGGTCGAGGCGGCCGGCTACGACCAGCTCTATCCCGGCATGGGCGATCCCTGGCGGCCGCACGCGCTCTACCTGGCGACCGTCCCGCGCTCGGTCGTGACGGCCCACTGGCGGGCGGTCTTCGGCGCCGATCCGGAGCCGGGCCAGGCCCTGCCCGGCGTCCCCGACCACCAGGTCTCGGCCGCGATCGACGTCTCGCGCTGGTCGGAGCGCAAGTGGGCGGCCATGCTCGCCCACGAGTCCGAGGTGCAGCGCGGCGCGTCGATGACCATGCTGACCGGGCTGCCGGAGCGGGCCCGCGCCCAGATGCTCGCCAACGAGTGGTACCGCCGGATCGCCTTCTAGACCGGCTAGAGCAGGCCCGCGGAGAGGGTCTCGCCCTCGATCTTGAGCTTGCCCCCCGAGCACGACACCTTGGGCGAGTCGGTGCCCGGCACGATCACCGTCAGCAGCGACTTCGCCGCCGGCGACACCACCACGTTGGTCGCGTCCTTGGCCAGGTAGGTGGGCGAGACCCAGCCCAGCTCGCCGCCGCGCTCCACCTTCTGGCCGCCGACCCGCTCGCACGCGGAGAACTGCATCAGCGTCACCTTGAAGGCGCCGTCGGCCAGCACCACCTTGCCGCCGCTGTTCGAGACGACCTTGTACGAGGGCGCGAACCGCCACAGGTTCCTGACCTTCTTGCCCCCGGAGGCCGTGTCGAGCACCGCCATCAGGTCCTGGCCGTGGTTCACCAGCACCGAACGCGTCCGGCTCACGCCGTAGGCCCGGTCCGTGAGGCGGAAGGCCTGCCGGTCCTTGCCGTAGGAGGTCTTGGTCAGCTTGGACGAGGTGCGCGGCCGGAACCGGGCCCCCTCGACCGTCGGCACATTGTGCGCCTCGGGGGAGAGCGTCCAGTAGCGGTAGGCGCTCTTCTCGTAGGAGTGGAAGCCGCCGTCCATGAGGATGTCGCGGCCCTGCGCGTAGTACGTCACGCCCAGGTGGTCCTCGTGCCCGTGGAACTTCATGCCGGGCCCGAACCTGATCGAGTAGTACGACGAGTCCGGCTTGCCCCAGGCCGTCCGGCCGTAGACGTAACCGGCCTTGTAGACCTTGACCTTCTGCTTCGGGGTGCCGGTCTCCATCTTCGGCTCGGTCTCGGCGCTGCCGTCGCCGATCGGGACCATGTAGCCGTTGGGCATCGTGGAGTGGGCGATGAAGTCCTTCAGCGCCTCGGCCCGCCGGCTGATCTCGGCCGGCACCTTGCGGTCGCACGCCTTCATGTTGGTGATGGCGACCTGGAGGCGGCCGTACACGTAGACGGCGTAGCGGGGGGCCTGCTCCATGAGCGCGCCCTGGGAGTCGACGTCGAGCTTGACCGTGCCGGTGAGCCGCCTGGAGGCCAGGTTCGACCAGTCGGAGCGGCCGTACCGGCAGCCGATGCCCATGAGGGCGATGTCCTGGTCGATGCCGTGGTTGTGGCCCTTCTTGTACAGCCGCGCGTCCGACAGCAGCCTGGCGTGGTCGGCCAGGCTGTCCTTCAGCCAGCTGTCCTTGACGTGCATGCTCAGGCACAACAACGGCTGCGTGCGCAGCGAGACCGGGTGGTCCTTCCACACGTACGGCTTGGTGGCGGCGGCCCCGCGCCGGTTGTTCGCCACCCAGTCCTTGGTGATCTCGGTGGCACGATCCAGGTAACGCCGCTCGCCGGTGTTCTCGTAGGCCACGACCAGCGTGCCCATCCAGCGCAACGACTGGAAGACGAACTCCCACGACCGGTTCCGGTACGGGCTCGCCCCCCAGTCGATGTCCTTGCCCAGCTTGTACGCCGGCAGCCCCACCAGCGAGATCTCGCCCTTCATGACGTCCTCGGCCGTCGGCGTGCCCGGCAGCCAGTCGCCTTGGCACTGCGCGGTACGGGTCACCTTGTCGGCGGCCTGCGCCGGGCTCGTCAGCCCGCCGAGCGCGAGCGTGAGGGCAAGAGGTATCGCGAGCCGGCGCACGCCAGGGTTCCTTCCGGACAAGAAAGTGAGGGCGGGACATGCTTTCGGAATCACGATCAACCGGTCAAGTCGCGTACCGGATCGTTAACGGCCCGATGCCCGCCGGTGCCTCCGGCAGCGCGGATGTCATGCTGGAGCCGTGAGATTCGACGACATCGTGCTGCCCGACACGCCCGCCTGCCGCGGCGCGCTGGAGGTGGCCACCCGCTACCAGTCACCCTCGCTGCTCAACCACTCCGTACGCGCGTACCTGTGGGCCGCCGCCTACGCCCGGAGCAGGGCGATCGACTTCGACGCCGAGCTGCTCTACGTGTCGTCAATGCTGCACGACATCGGCCTGGTCGCCGAGTTCGACAGCCAGACGGTGCCGTTCGAGGAGGCCGGCGGCCACGTGGCGTGGGCCTTCTGCGCGGGGGCCGGCTGGTCGCCCGAGCGCCGGCTGCGCGCCTCCGAGGTGATCATCCGGCACATGTGGGAGGAGGTGCCGGTGGAGGAGGACCCGGAGGGCCACCTGCTGGAACTGTCCACCGGCATGGACATCTCCGGCCGGCGCACCGAGGACATCCCCGACGGCGTGCGGCGCGAGGTGCTGGAGCGCTACCCGCGGCTGGAGATCGCCAAGGAGTTCGCCGCCTGCATCGCCGACCAGGGCGCGCGCAAGCCGTCGAGCTACGCCGGCCGGTTCGTGCGCGGCGGGATCGCCGACCGCATCGCCGCCAACCCCCTCGACGCCTAGCCCTTGGGTCCGGCGCTCTGCACGACGTCGAAGCTCCACACCTGGGAGTCCGTCGCCGCCGGGCCCTGCCCGTGACCGTGACCCTGGCCGTGACCCTGGCCCTGCTCCGCGGCGGCCTGGGCGTGGCCGCGCTGGAAGGCCTGGCCCTGCTGCCACGTCTGGAAGTCCTCCTCGCTGCGCCAGCGCGTGTAGACGAGGTACTGGTCGGTGCCCTCGACCGGCCGCAGCAGCTCGAACCACTCGAACCCGTCGGCCGACTCCACCATCCCGGCCCGGCCGGAGAACCGCCGCTCCAGCTCCTCCCGCATCTCGGCGGGCACGGTCAGGACGTTGATCTTCACGATGGACAACGGAGGACCCCTCTCGGCGAAGCCTTAGCGCACGACCCGCTGCGTCGCAGGTGAGGGCTCCAGGCTAACGCGGGCCACCGCCGGTACGTGATCCCTGTCCAGCGCGTCCCGCAGGTTCGGCAGGGTGACCCGGGACAGGTGCTCGCTCAGCTCGCTCATCGGGGCGGCCTCGTCGGCGGCCACGCGCAGCCGTACCTCCGGGTGGCCGCGCGGGCCGACCAGGTCGGCGTCGGCGTTCAGGACGGCGGGGCTGGCCGCGACGTCGGCGGCGACCGCGTGGGCCATCCCGCCCGCCGCGATCTCGGTGACGCCGTCCGGGCCGGCCTCCAGGCGCAGCCGGGTGCGGGCGTCCCTGCGTCCCTGCGCGACCAGCCAGCGCAGGGCCAGCAGCGCGACCAGGACCGACACGGCGGCCACGGCCCACCACACGGGCGGGCTGTTGCGGGCGAAGAACCCGCGCACGCCGGCGTCCACGATCGGCGTGGACGGCCCCAGCAGCCCGCGCGCCAGCGCCAGCCCGCCGAGCACGGCCAGCACCAGCCCGACCAGGGCCAGCCCCCACCGGTTGCCGCGGCCGGTCTTCCTGTTCATCGGCGCTCCTTGACGTTGACCGCCACCCGGTACGGCTCCACCGGGTCCAGCCCGGCGAGCCTGGTGAGGACGGCTTCGCGCACGGCCCGGCCGAAGCCCTCGTCGTCCCAGCCGGACGTGGCGGGCGTGACGGCGACCGTATGGCCGCGCAGGCTGGCGTGCGCCGAGCGCACCCCGGGCACCTCCTCGGCGGCGTGCTCCAGGGCCCTGGTGAAGCTCTTGGGACGCACGCCGATGATCAGGTCCGGGTCGCCGGTCCGCACGGGGACCATCCGCGGCCGTCCCGGCACCAGGGCGGTGACCAGCAGCGCCAGCCCTGCCAGCGCCACGATCGCGGCCCCGGTCAGGACCAGCGGGTCCGACCACGGCGTCGTGGCCGCCCACGCCAGCATCCGGTCGTAGGGCAGCCATCGCAACGGGCTGCCGGCCAGCGCGGACACCGTCTCGGCGGCGACCAGCAGCCCCAGCAGCGTGAGCAGGACGGCGACCACGATGGCCGGCACCCGGCGCTGCGGCCGGAACGCGCGCACCGCGGCCCGGTCGGCGCCCTTGTCCCGCGGCGGCGCCGCTCCCGGCTCGCCCCGATGCGCCCCCGCCACGCCCGCCGGGACGGCCCCCGGCGTCTCCACGGGCTCCCCGGACGGGAGCGGGCGGGTCATGCCGGGCCTCCCGCCAGATCGGTCATGATCACGTCGAGGCGGGTGACGTCCAGGCCGGTCTGCATGGCCACCCGGTTGCGCACGTGCTCCCGCAGCCGCGCGGCCACGGCGTGCAGCGGGGCCGGGTAGGCGACGGTCACGTCCAGCTTCAGGGTGGCCCGCTCGCCGCGCACCTCGGCGCTGGACGAGTGCGTCCACGGCGCCCCGCCCAGCCGCACGTCGAGGACCTCGGGCACCTCACGCGCCGCGCAGCAGGCGATCTTGGTGACCACCCGCTCGGAGATCTCGGTACGGCCCCGCCGCTCGGGCTCGGCCGACGGCGCGAGCCGCTGCCGGGGAACCGTGACGTGGGCAGTGGTGGTCATCGCCGCCTCGCGGTCAGGCCGGACAGGTTCAGCTCGCCGGTCTCGGCGACCTTGCCGACCAGGAAGCCGACCGCGCCGAGCACGAGGACGAGCAGGAACGCGCCGAGGCCGCCGAAGGCCCCCGCGAGTCCGAGGATGATGCCGACCGCCATGCCGATGACCGGCAGCCAAGGGACGTTGCTCATGATTCCTCCACCACGTCGATCACCACGTCGTCGATGTGCACGTTCACGGGACGTCCGCCGCCCGGCTCCCACACCGCCCGGCGGACGTCCTCGGCGGTCTCCGGCAGCGGCCGTACCAGGGTCGCCACGATGGCGATCTCCACCGTGTCCCCGTCGGCCGAGACGCCCATGACCCGCGCCCCGGGCAGGTACGTCGCCACCGTCCCGAACGGCCCGCCGGAGAGCCCCGCCACCCCCGGGCAGGCCCGTACGAGCTCGGCCAGCGTCTCGGCCTCCGCCTTGGCGTCGGCGTCGGCGTCGTCCCGCGTATAGGCGGTGGCGCCGGGCCCGGTCATTGGACCCGGGGCTCCGGCTGCTCGATGACCTCGCGGCGACCGTCGCCCCTGTCCCTGTCCCTGTCGCGGTCCTGGCCGGGCAGGTGCACGTCGTCCACCCTGATGTTGACCTCGGTCACCTCCAGGCCGCACATGCGCTCGACCGCCGCGATGACGTTCCTGCGCACGGCCGCGGCCAGGTCGGGGATGGCGGTGCCGTACTCGGCGACCAGGTCCATGTCCACGGCCGCCTGGCGCTCGCCGACCTCGACCGAGACGCCCTGGGCGACGCTGCGCTCCCCGCCGACCATCCCGCGCACGTTGCCGAGCGCCCTGGCGGCGCCGCCGCCCATGGCGTGCACGCCGGATACCTCGCGTGCGGCCAGCCCGGCGATCTTGGCGACGACGACGTCGTCGATGCTCGTCGTGCCCTTGTCGGTGACCAGCGAAGTCGCCGGCCCGCCCTCCTGCGTTCTGGCCCGCGGTACGGCAGAAGTCTGGTTGACCATCGTGTCCGGCACGTTCCGTCACCCCCTAGAAGTCTCTGATAAGCAGAGATATCCGCTTAACCACCACCGATGCCCCACAAAACGGACTCTGGGGGCATTTATGGAGAGTTCCTGACTTTTTTGCCGGTGGGCGGACCCCTCCGGCGGCGGCGATAGCCTTGTCAGGTGCGTATAGCGAGGTTCTCCACAGGCGAAGGCGTGTCGTTCGGCGTGGTCGAAGGCGGCCCTGGAGAGGAGTTCGTCTCCACGGTCTCCGGCCATCCGTTCGGCCAGGTGCAGTTCACCGGCGAGCGCTTCCCGCTGTCCCAGGTGAAGCTGCTGGCCCCGATGCTGCCGAGCAAGGTCGTCGCCATCGGCAGGAACTACGCCGAGCACGCCCGCGAGATGGGCAACGAGGTGCCCGACGAGCCGCTCATCTTCATGAAGCCGTCCACGTCGGTGATCGGCCACGGCGAGGCCATCGCCTACCCGACCTCGCTGTCCGACCGGGTCGACTACGAGGGCGAGCTGGCCGTGGTGATCGGCAGGCTCTGCCGCGACGTGCCCGTCGACCGGGTCAAGGACGTCATCTTCGGCTACACCTGCGCCAACGACGTCACCGCCCGTGACCTGCAGAAGAAGGACGTGCAGTTCACCCGGGCCAAGAGCTTCGACACGTTCTGCCCGCTCGGGCCCTGGATCCAGACCGATCTCGACGCGAGCGACCTGGCGCTGACCACCACGGTCAACGGCGAGATCCGGCAGAGCGGCCGCACCAGCCAGCTCATCAACGACATCCCCGCGCTGGTCGCCTACGTCAGCGCCGTCATGACGCTGATCCCCGGCGACGTCATCCTGACCGGCACCCCGGCGGGCGTCGGTCCGCTGGAGATCGGCGACGAGGTCAGCGTCGGCATCGAAGGCATCGGCACTCTCACGAACAAGGTGGTCTCCCGTGACTGATCTACGGGTGCGTTTCGCCCCGTCCCCGACCGGCATGTTCCACGTCGGCGGCGCCCGCACGGCGCTGTTCAACTGGGCCCTCGCCGAACAGTCCGGCGGCCGCTTCGTCCTGCGCGTCGAGGACACCGACGCCACGCGCAACCGTCCGGAGTGGACCGAGGGCATCATCTCGGCGCTCGACTGGATCGGCATCAACGGCACCAACCCGGTGTTCGAGGGCCCCTACTTCCAGTCGGCCTACGAGCCGCAGCACCGCGAGGCCGTGGCCAAGCTACTGGCCGACGGCAAGGCGTACCACTGCGACTGCACCCGCGAGACCCTGGTGGCCCGCACCGGCTCCGAGCACAAGGGCTACGACGGGTTCTGCCGCGAGCGCGGCCTGACCGAGGGCGCGGTGCGCTTCCGCACCCCCGACGAGGGCGTCACCCTCGTCGAAGACCTGATCAGGGGCAACGTCGAGTTCCCCAACGAGGCCCAGGAAGACTTCGTGATCGCCCGCACCGACGGCTCGCCGCTCTACGTGCTGGCCAACGCCGTCGACGACATCACCCAGGGCATCACGCACGTCGTGCGCGGCGAGGAGCACCTGGGCAACGCCGCCAAGCAGGTGCTGCTGTGGCCGGCGCTCGGCTCCACCCCGCCGGTCTGGGCCCACCTGCCGGTGATCGTCAACGAGCAGCGCAAGAAGCTGTCCAAGCGCCGCGACAAGGTGGCCCTGGAGGACTACCGCGACGAGGGCTACCTGGCCGAGGCCATGGTCAACTACCTCATGCTGCTCGGCTGGGGCCCCGGCGAGGACCGCGAGATCATGCCGTGGGCGGAGATGGTCCCGCTGTTCAGGCTGGAGGACGTCAACTCCGCCAGCGCCTTCTTCGACGAGAAGAAGCTGCGGGCCTTCAACGGCGAGTACATCAGGGCCCTGCCGCTGGAGACCTTCGAGGAGCGCTGCTCGCCCTACCTCGACCCCGCCTGGGACCGCGAGCTGTTCAGCAAGGTCGCGGCGCTGGCCCAGACCCGCATCGGCGTGCTGTCGGAGATCCGGCAGAACGTCGACTTCCTCTTCCTCGACGAGCCCGTCTTCGACCAGCCGTCCTGGGACAAGGCGATGAAGAACTCCCCGGTGGAGATCCTCGACGGCTATCTCGACCGCCTCCAGACGGTCGCCTGGGACCCGGACTCGCTCAAGGAGGCCCTGGAGGAGGTCGGCGCGCCGCTCGGGCTCAAGCTGGGCAAGACCCAGGCCCCCGTGCGCGTGGCGATCACCGGCCGGACGGTGGGCCTGCCGCTGTTCGAGTCGATCGAGGTGCTCGGGCGCGAGCGCTCCATGGAGCGGATCCGAGCGGCGCTAGCGCGCCTGCGAGGCTGAGCGACGACCCGACGGCCATCGACAGCCACACCCCCGTGACGCCGAGCCACGAGCTCAGCAGATAGGCGAGGGGCAGCTGCACCGCGAAGCCCGCCAGCGTGGCGGCGAGCAGGCGGCTGCCCCTTCCGCTCGCCTGGAGCACCCCGCCGACGGCGATCAGCCCGCCGAACGGCACCAGGTAGAGCGCCATCCAGCGCAGGAAGCCCACGGCCACCGCCGGGTCGTCGGTGAACAGCCCGGCCGCGGGCACGGCCGCCAGGTTGAGCACCACCGCGACCACCGCCCCCGTCACCAGCCCGAGCCGCAGCGGTGACCCGACCGGCTCCGACCGCGCGGTGCGGATCATCGCCGCCTGGCGCAGCGCGTAGAAGACCATGACGCCGGCCAGCATGATCTTCTGGCCGATGCCGTACCCCGCGACCTCGGCCGTGCCGAACCCGGCCACGATCTCCACCAGCGCCATGCCCACCAGGGAGCGGGCCAGGAAGTCGCCCGACATGGGCAGGCCGGTCCGCAGCACCTCGCCGGCGAGCAGGCCGTCGCCGCCGGCGGCGCGGAGCCGTACGAGGGAGGTCGAGGCCACCCCGAGCGTGACCAGCCGCGCCGCCACGGTGGCCAGCGCGGCCCCCTGGACCCCCAGGTCGAGGCCGTAGATGAACAGCGGGTCCAGGACGATCACCAGGGCGTTGCAGATCAGCGCGTTCCGCATGGGGGTCTTCGTGTTGCCCAGCCCTTTGAGGACGCCGTCCACGACGGTCTGGGCGAAGAACACCGGCAACCCCGCCAGCGAGACCAGGAAGAAACCGGCCGTCGGCCCGGGATCGTCGGTGAACAGGGCCGCCAGCGGCTCGCGCAGCAACACGCCGGGGACGGCGACGGCGACCGAGAACGCGGCCCACAACACCCAGCCCGTCCTGATCACGGGCCCGATCGGCGCGTGCCCGTCACGCCGCCCGATCAGCACGGTCACCCCTGTCGGGACGGCCAGGAACAGCCCGTAGGCCAGGTATTCGACCGTGGTGCCCACGGTGACGGCCGCGATGGCGCCCTCCCCGAGCCCCGAGACCCACAGCAGGTCGATCACCCCCACCGCCACCACGGCGGTGAGCAGCTCCACGTAGATGGGGAGAGCCAGCCGGAACATCCATACCTCGATTCGTTGTATCTCGTTTAGAGGTATAGCGTTACGATGCGCGACATGGCAAGCGGCGGGGATCTGTCCCTCACCATCCTGGGATTCCTGAACGAACGTCCGATGCACGGCTACGAGCTCAAGGCCCGCCTGGCCGCGCTCACCGGCCACCTCCGCCCGGTCAGCGACGGCGCCCTCTACCCCGCCATATCGAGACTGGAGAGCAAGGGCCTGGTCGAGCGGCACGAGGAGGCGGGCGCGGCGGCGGCCCGCAGGCAGGTGCTCACGCTCACCGGCAAGGGCCGCGAGGAGCTGCTGCGGCGGCTGCGCGAGCCGAGCGAGCTCGACGTCAGCGACCAGACGCGCTTCTTCGCCCTGCTGACGTTCCTGTCGGCGCTGCCCGACCCCGCCGACCGGTCACGGGTGCTGCGCCGGCGGCTGGCCTTCCTGGAGGCCCCGGCGAGCTTCTTCTACGAGGGCGGCCGGCCGGTCCGGATCAAGGACGAGCCCGACCCGTACCGGCGGGGGATGCTGGAGATCGCCCGCGCGTCGAGCCGGGCGGAGAAGGAATGGCTCCGGCAGCGCATCGAGGAGCTGCCGGAGCCGTAGGGAAAGCCTCATCGGGGGAGGCGGGGGAGGCGGGGGAGCGGCGGTCAGTCGAGGCCGCGGCGGGCCAGCAGCGGCCCGATGCCCGCCTCGCGCCCGCGGAAGTTGCGGAAGGCGGTCAGCGGGTCGAGGCTGCCGCCCCTGGAGAGCAGCTCGCGGCGGAAGTGGTCGCCGTTCGCCCTGGTCAGGCCGCCGTTCTCCTTGAACCACTCCACGCTCTCGGCGTCGAGCACCTCGCTCCAGATGTAGGAGTAGTAGCCGGCGCTGTAGCCGCCCGAGAAGATGTGGGCGAAGTAGTTGGTCCGGTAACGCGGGCGCACCAGCCGCACGTCGATCCCGGCCGCCTCCAGGGCCCGCTGCTCGAACGCCTGCGCGTCGGCCACCTGCTCGCCGGGCGCCAGCCGGTGCCAGGCCCAGTCGAGCAGCGTGGCCGCCAGGTACTCCACCGTCGCGAAGCCCTGGTTGAACTTCTCGGCCGCGTTGAGCTTCTCCACCAGCTCGGCGGGCATCGGCTCGCCCGTCTCGTGGTGCTTGGCGTAGTTGGCCAGGACCTCCGGCCAGGTCACCCACATCTCGTTGACCTGCGAGGGGTACTCGACGAAGTCGCGCGGCACGCTGGTGCCCGACACGCGCGGGAAGCGCACCTGCGAGAACAGCCCGTGCAGCGCGTGGCCGAACTCGTGGAAGGCGGTGTTCACCTCGTCGTACGTCAGCAGCGTCGGCCCCGAGGCCGGCTTGGTGATGTTGAGGTTGTTCATGACCACCGGCAGCTCGCCGAACAGGTGCGACTGGTCGACCAGGTTGTTCATCCACGCCCCGCCGCGCTTGTTCGCCCTGGCGTAGGGGTCGAGCAGGAACAGGCCGAGCGCGCCGCCGTCCTCGTCGAACACCTCGAAGACGGTCACGTCGGGGTGGTAGCCGCGCAGGTCGGGCCGTTCGGTGAAGGTGATGCCGTAGAGCTTGGTGGCGGCGAAGAACACGCCGTCCCTGATGACCCGGTTCAGCTCGAAGTAGGGGCGCATGGCGTCGGCGTCGAAGTCGTAGCGGGCCAGCCGCACCTTCTCCGAGTAGTACGACCAGTCCCACGGCTCGATCTCGAACCCGGCCTGCTCGGTCAGCGCCTCGGCCTCCTTGCCGGCGTTGCGCACCGCCGGGCCGACGAGCTGGCCGAGCATCTCCTCGACCGCCTCGACGGTCTTGGCCGTCTGGTCGGCCACCGAGTAGGCGGCGTGGTCGGGGAAGCCGAGCAGCGCGGCCCGCTCGGCCCGCAGCGTGGCCATCCTGGCGGCCCGGTCGAAGTTGGCCGGGGCGCGGCCGACGCTCCGCTGGTACAGGCGGCGGCGCACGTCGCGGTCGGTGAGCTGGGCCAGGCCGGGCTGGTTGGTGAAGTTCAGCAGCGGCAGGACGTAGGTGCCGTCGTCCTTGCGCAGCGACTCGATCCTGGCCTCGTCGAAGCCGTCGAGCTCCTTGGCGTCGGTGAGGACCAGGGCCTCCTCGGTGGACGCCTTGAGCAGGGTCTGCGCGAACTCGGTCGACAGCTTCGACAGCTCGCCGTTGAGCTCGCGCAGCCGGTCCTGCTCCGGCTCCGACAGGTCGGCCCCGGCCCGGACGAAGTCCTCCCGGTACTTCTCCAGCAGCCACGCCTCCTCGGCGTCGGACGTGCCGACCTGCTTGATCCGCGCCCACAGCGCCCGGTTGAGGCGGATCGCGTCGTTGTGCGCGGTCAGCTTCGGGGAGATCTCCTTCTCGATCTCCATGATCCCGTCGCTGGAGTTGGACGCGGCCATGCTGAAGAAGACCGTGGCCGTGCGGTCGAGGATCCGCCCCGAACGCTCCAGGGCCGCGATCGTGTTGTCGAAGGTGGGCGGCTCGGTGTTGTTCGCGATCGCGTCGACCTCGGCCAGGTGCTCGGCCATGCCGCGCTCGAACGCGGGCAGGTAGTGCTCCTCGCGGACGTCCGCGAACGGCGGCAGCTGGTACGGCAGGCTACTAGGGGCGAAGAACGGGTTCTCGGCCAACGCTTTGGCTCCTCCACGTGGTGTTTTGTCCTCTTCAGCTTGGCACGTCGGAGCCTGTGCCGCAGGCGGCCGGACGCCGCTTCGGCAATCGTTTTGGTCTTACCCCCCGAGCTGGGCTATTCTTTCGGACGTCGCCAAGCGCGCTCCGAGAAGGAGTTCGCAGCGGTGGGGTATGGTGTAATTGGCAGCACGACTGATTCTGGTTCAGTTAGTCTAGGTTCGAGTCCTGGTACCCCAGCAAGTTTCCGAAACGGATGTCTCCCTAAGAGACATCCGTTTTTTCGTGTCGGCGGCCCAGTCAGATCGCCAGGTCGTCCAGAGCTGATCATGCGGTGCCTCAGCACGAGCGGATCACCCGGTTCCGCGTCGCCCAGGAGGCGATGACCGACGTCGCCGAGCATGCCGATGCCACCAGGACGGCCCTGACCCTGCCGTACGCGGACGAAGTCGTCATGCTGGACATCCGTGTGACGAGGGGCGCGTTTTCGTTCCTCAGGGGGCTGTTGAGGGCTTCGGGGTGGAAGGCGTGCGCCGGCCGGCACGCGCGGTGCGGGCCATGTGCGAGGGGAAGACCGCGTCGCCGCAACGGCGGAGACCTTCCGCCGCGGGCTGCTCGGCGGGTAGCCTCCCTCGCCTCATGGACGAATTCCGCATGCGCGAGGGCGGCCTCGCCCGTTTCGTCGCCCCGTTCGCCGCGCCGCTGGCGCTCTTCTTCGCCGTCTGCCTGCTGCTCGGGGCCGTCCTCACCGGCAGCTCGGCGCTGGGCGTCGTGATCGGCGCGCTCGCCACGACGGCACTGACCGGCGTGCTCGTCGTCAAGCACCGCCGTCTGGTCGCGGGCACGGTGGTGCGCTTCTCGCCGGAGGGCGTGGAGCTGGCCGACGCCCGCGGCTTCCGGGTGCGCCTGCGCTGGCCCGACATCACCGCGATCGGCGTGGTGGACACCCGGACGGCCGACCCCAGGCCCCTGGGCCGGCCCGGCGGCGTCCGCGTGCGCGTCCCTGCGCTGCGCTCGGTGGGGCTGGTCGGGTGGGGCGAGCGCACGCTCCCGCCGCGGACGCCGCGGTGGATGCGCGAGCGCCTGGCCCGGGCGCCCGCCGACCCCGTCACCGGACGGCCCGAGGTCGCGATCCCGCTCGGCGAGATCGACCCGCTGTGGGAACGGGGGCCGATGGGCGACTGGGTCCGCCGCCACAGGCCCGATCTCATGCGCCGATAAGCGGTTTGGTTGTGGTCTGCGGGGTGCGGTAGAGTTACCTGCGTCGCCGGGGAGACCCGGCACACCAGCTTGTGGACAAGGTCCCGTCGTCTAGTGGCCCAGGACGCCGCCCTCTCAAGGCGGTAGCGCCGGTTCGAATCCGGTCGGGACTACCACGATCACAAGCTGTGCGAAGGTCCCGTCGTCTAGTGGCCCAGGACGCCGCCCTCTCAAGGCGGTAGCGCCGGTTCGAATCCGGTCGGGACTACGTTCACCCAAACGCTCCGGCGCGTCAAGCACCGGGGCGTTTTTCGTTTTCCCAGGGACGCTCGAAAACCCAAGGGACGCTCGAAAACGGAACAGGGCCCCGCGCGGATCGCGCGGGGCCCTGTTCCGTCGTGGATCAGGCCGAGGAGCGGGCCTTGAACAGGGCGCGGCGGGCCGCCTTGGCGATCTGCTTGTCGGGGTGGACCTGGGAGATCAGGTCGAGCAGCTCCTCGACGTGCGCGTGCGGGATCTTCCAGATCACCTCGAGAAGACCGTTGACCATGTCGGGCCCGATGTCCCGCAGGCTGCTGACGAACTCCGAACGCCCCAGCCCGGCCGAGATCGTCCACATGTCGAGGATCAGCCAGTGGGTGTCGTCCTGGGTGGGCTCGGGCGCCCCCTCGACCCCGAGCTGGCTCAGGTGCGTCGCCGCGTACGGCCGCAGGGACGGCTGCTTGAGCGCCTCCTGCCAGGCCGGGACGGCGGCCTCGCCCAGCGTGCCCACCACGCTGGCCGCCTGCACCCGGATCAGGGCGTCGCTCTCGTCCTCGGCCGCCGCGTCGAGCAGCTCCTCGGCTGCCTTGGCCGGCTCCCTGAGCCGCATCCAGGCGGCGAACTCGGCGTCGGCCTCGTCCTCGGGCAGCTCGGCGCTCAGCGCCAGCAGCTCGTGGGCGCTCATCGACTCGATCGCGGGCCGGGCGTCGACCTCGATGTCGGCGTCGTCCACCAGGTGGACGACGCCCTCGGTGCCCAGCGGGGTGAGACGCACGGTCGTGCCCTCGACCTCGACCATGCCGTAGCCGGTCAGCCAGTCGATGGCGGGGGCCAGCGGGTCGCCGGCCGCCTCCCAGGCGTCGCCGCCCAGCTCGTCGAGGTCGGCGGCGGCCTCGGCCAGCTCGCGGGCCAGGTCGTCGCGCTCGCGCGAGCCGCCGGCCAGCAGCAGCCTGACCAGCAGACCCCGGGTCAGGCCGGCCAGCGCCATCGTCAGGTCGTCGTCGTCGAGCTCGGGGTCGCCGTAGTCGACCGAGTGCAGGCCGAGCATCCAGGCGTCGAGGACGTCCTCGTCGTCGTCGAACGGCCACTCGGAGGTGTCGTCCTGGACGGCCACGGTGTTGCCCTCGCCCGGTTCGAGGAACTCCAGGTCGACGGCGAGGTTCCAGATGTTCCAGAGCTGCGGGACCGCCTCGGCCACCGGGCCGTCGGTCTCGGGCCTGGGCAGGCCGACGGCGGCCAGCGCCTCCTCCACCTCGGCGTCGGTGAGCAGGGTGTCCTCGCCGACGCGGCGGCCGGAGCCGACCCACAGCGCCAGGTCGCGGGCCTTGGCGACCAGCGGGGACCGGCGGGCGGCCGCGGCCAGCTCGGAGTCGGGGCGCAGCCTGATCGTGTCGAGCTCGGCCAGCTCGTCGGCGAACGCCTCGAAGTCGCCCAGGTCGCCGGTCTCCTCCTCGTCGTCACCCGCGCCGTCGTCGTCGAGCAGGTCTTCCATGAGTTCGACGAACTCGTCCTCGACGTCGTCGAGCTCGGCCTGCAGGTCGGCGAGGGAGTCGGAGCCCTTGGCGAGCCTGCCGGTCTGGGAGAGGAACGTCAGGTACGCGTCGACGGCGGGCAGCATGCCGTCGGCGGCGGCGTCGGGATCCTCCACGACCTTCGGCATGCGGTCGAGCAGCAGGTTGCGCAGGTCAGCACGCTTCCACGTGCCGAGGTCCTGCGAGAAGGCGAGACGGTGCCAGAGTGCGGCAGGCCCCACGAGCTCGGGGTCGCTTCCGGGCGCGTTGGAACGCGCCCACAGGATGAACTCTTCGAGCAGGGGTCGCAGCTCAGTGGCGGCTACCTCGATGCGATCTGTCACGCACTCAGGCTAGTGCGCCCGCGAGGCAGTCGGCCCCCGAAATACGAGCTTTCGCCGATCATGACGTGCGGCGCATGGCCTCGGTGATGCGTTCGGCGGCCGCCATGACGGGCACGGCGTGCAACCGGCCGGGCGCCCGGGTGAGCCGCTCGATGGGCCCGGAGACCGAGACGGACGCGATCACCTTGCCTCCGCTGCCCCTTATGGGGGCGGACACGCTGGCCACCCCCTGCTCGCGCTCGCCGACGCTGTGGGCCCACCCGCGGCGGCGCACGGAGGCGAGGGTGGCGGCGGTGAACTTGGCGCCGCGCAGGCCCCTGTGCAGCCGGTCGGGCTCCTCCCAGGCCAGCAGGATCTGGGCCGCCGAGCCGGCCGTCATCGGCAGCGCCGAGCCCACCGGGACGGTGTCACGCAGGCCGCTGGCCCGCTCGGCCGCCGCCACGCAGACCCGCTCGTCACCCTGGCGCCGGTAGAGTTGCGCGCTCTCGCCGGTCAGGTCGCGCAGCTGCATCAGCACGGGCGAGGCCACCGCGAGCAGCCGGTCCTCGCCGGCCGCCGTGGACAACTCCGCGAGCCGCGGCCCGAGCACGAATCTGCCCTGGGTGTCGCGGCTCACGATGCGGTGGTGCTCAAGTGCGACGGCCAGCCGGTGGGCCGTGGGGCGGGCCAGGCCGGTGGCCTGGACGAGCTGAGCCAGGGAAGCGGGACCCGCTTCGAGGGCATTGAGTACAAGAACGGCCTTGTCGAGTACTCCGACTCCGCTAGAGTTGTCCATACACCGATACTGCCGTCTCGACATATGAGAAAGCAAGTCGGAGGCAATCTCAAGGAGGAGATCATGGGCCGCACACTGGCCGAGAAGGTCTGGGAGCAGCACGTCGTCCGCCGTGCGGAGGGCGAACCCGACCTGCTCTACATCGACCTGCACCTCATTCACGAGGTGACCAGTCCGCAGGCGTTCGACGGACTCCGTCTCGCCGGCCGGAAGGTGCGCAGGCCCGATCTCACCATCGCCACCGAGGACCACAACGTCCCGACCGTGCTCGGCCCGATCTCCGACCCCGTCTCCAAGGCCCAGGTCGAGACGCTGCGCAAGAACGCCGCCGAGTTCGGCATCAGGCTGCACCCGATGGGCGACGCCGGCCAGGGCGTGGTGCACATCATCGGCCCGCAGTTCGGCCTGACCCAGCCGGGCATGACGATCGTGTGCGGCGACTCCCACACCTCCACCCACGGCGCCTTCGGCGGCATCGCGTTCGGCATCGGCACCTCCGAGGTCGAGCACGTGCTGGCCACCCAGACGCTGCCCGCCTACCGGCCGAAGACGATGGCCATCGAGGTCTCGGGCGAGCTGCCCGCCGGCGTCACCGCCAAAGACCTGATCCTGGCGATCATCGCCAAGATCGGCACCGGCGGCGGCCAGGGCTACATCGTCGAGTACCGCGGCGAGGCCGTGCGCAAGCTCTCCATGGAGGGCCGCATGACCGTCTGCAACATGTCCATCGAGGCGGGCGCCCGCGCCGGCGTGATCGCCCCGGACGAGACCACGTTCGCCTACCTCAAGGGCCGCCCGCACGCCCCCGAGGGCGAGCTGTGGGACCAGGCCGTCGAGTACTGGAAGTCGCTGCGCACCGACGACGACGCCGTGTTCGACAAGGTCGTGGAGATCGACGCCTCGACGCTGACCCCGTACGTCACGTGGGGCACCAACCCCGGCCAGGGCCTGCCGCTGGGCGAGTCCGTGCCGAGCCCCGACAGCTTCGCCGACCCGGTCGAGCGCTCGGCCGCCGAGCGCGCCCTTGAGTACATGGGCCTGACCGCGGGCACGCCGCTGCGCGAGATCGAGGTCGACACCGTGTTCGTCGGCTCGTGCACCAACGGCCGCATCGAGGACCTGCGCTCGGCCGCCGAGATCCTGCGCGGCCGCCAGGTCCGCACCCGCACGCTGATCGTGCCCGGGTCGATGCTGGTCAAGCTCCAGGCCGAGCAGGAGGGCCTGCACGAGGTGTTCAAGGCCGCCGGCGCCGAGTGGCGCGAGGCCGGCTGCTCGATGTGCCTCGGCATGAACCCCGACACGCTCAAGCCCGGCGAGCGCAGCGCCTCCACCTCCAACCGCAACTTCGAGGGCCGCCAGGGCAAGGGCGGCCGCACCCACCTGGTGTCGCCGCAGGTCGCCGCCGCGACCGCGGTCACCGGCCGCCTGACCGCCCCCGCCGACCTGTAAGGAGAACCAGACCGATGGACGCCTTCACCACCCACACCGGTACGGCGGTGCCGCTGCGCCGCAGCAACGTCGACACCGACCAGATCATCCCGGCCGTCTGGCTCAAGCAGGTCAGCCGCACCGGCTTCGAGAAGGGCCTGTTCGCCGCCTGGCGCGAGGACCCGACGTTCGTCCTGAACGACCCCTCCTACGAGGGCGGCTCGATCCTGGTCTCCGGCCCCGACTTCGGCACCGGCTCCTCCCGCGAGCACGCCGTGTGGGCCCTGCAGCAGTACGGCTTCCGCGCCGTGATCGCCGCCCGCTTCGGCGACATCTTCCGCAACAACTCCACCAAGATGGGGCTGCTGCCGGTCGTCCTGCCCGCCGAGAAGGTCGAGGCCCTGCAGGCCGCCGTCGAGGCCGACCCGACGCTGCAGGTGACCGTCGACCTGCTGGAACGCCAGGTCCGCTGGGCCGGCGAGGTCGTGCCGTTCGAGATCGACGACTACACCCGCTGGCGCCTCACCGAGGGCCTGGACGACATCGGCCTGACCCTGCGTCACGCCGACGACGTGGCCGCGTACGAGAATGGTCGGCAGCCATGGCTGCCGACGACCGTCTAGAAGACGACGAACTGGCGCGGCGGTTGCGCGAGGCGCACCGCCGCGTCCGCATGCTCCCCGCCGCCGACAAGGAACGGGCGGCCCGCCGTTACCTGTCCATCTGCGATCTCGCCAAGCGCGATCCGGAAAGGGCGGCCGCCCGGCTCGACGCCTTTCTGGGCGCCCTCGACACGCCACGCGAGGGGGAAAACACGCAGGGTGATTGAGTTCCCCCGCGATCCCGCCTACTTTCGAGCGCGTAAGGGGTTTCTACGTCGAACTCGAGAGCTGGAACCCCGAGCCGTCACTGGGGGAGCAGGACTTTCATGAACAAGCGAGAGCTCGTCGACGCCATCACCGATCGGGTGGGCGACAAAAGGACGGCCACCGAGGCCGTCAACGCGGTCATCGAGGCCATCCAGAAGGCCGTGGCGAGCGGGGACAAGGTCTCCATCACGGGCTTCGGCGCGTTCGAGATGGTGAACAAGCCCGCCCGCACTGCCAGGAACCCGTCGACCGGCGCCGAGATCAAGGTCGCCGAGAGCTGGGCGCCCAAGTTCCGTCCCGG
Source organism: Nonomuraea sp. NPDC050227 (assembly GCF_044459705.1). Classification (NCBI taxonomy): domain Bacteria; kingdom Bacillati; phylum Actinomycetota; class Actinomycetes; order Streptosporangiales; family Streptosporangiaceae; genus Nonomuraea; species Nonomuraea sp. NPDC050227. The sequence goes on from NZ_JBITJF010000014.1 coordinate 257,345, forward strand.
CTCCGAATTCAAGGACCTGGTGAACGAGGGCGGCAAGCAGATCGGCAAGAAGAAATAGTCTCAGCGGACATCACGCCCGGGCGGCCCACGCCCGGGCGTTCGCTGTTTTCCGGGACCGCGTCGTCATTCGGGCGCGGGAATCGGGAACGTCGACAGCGTGATGTAGGTGATCTGCCCGCCGTCGGTCGCCAGGTTGACCCGCTGCCCCGTGCGCAGCAGCAGCAGCGGCCCCGCGTCGAAGGCGCGCGTGCCGAACTCCAGCACCGTCCCGTCGTCGAGGAAGACCGAGCCGGAACGGGTGACCTCGTCGAAGCTGCGTACCGTCGCCTGCACGCCGTCCAGCCTAAGCCGACCGCCGTCCGGCGGGCGAGAGGCGGCCCGGAGGGTCACGCCCCCGGCCACAGGTCGGCGACCACCGCCGCCGTGTGCCGGCCCAGGCCCAGGGCGAGGGCCGCGCGCAGGTCGTCGGGGGTGTCCACGTCCCGCCGGAGCGAGTCGATCCCCGGCACGCACAGCTCCTTCGCGCCGCCGGCCAGGTGCTTGGCCCGCGACTCGCCGCCGAACCGCGGCGTGAACGGCCGCCCGGCCAGCACGCCGTAGAAGGTCGTGCCGACCTCCTGGGCGTCCGGCACGAACGACTGGTCGAACTCGGCCGCCGCGGCCAGCGCCGTCGCCAGCTCGGCCGGTCGCAGGGCCGGCAGATCGGCCTGGAGCGCGCCCACCGCCGCACCGGGCGCGACGCGTACGGCATGGGCCGCGCCCGTGCGCAACGCGGTGTTGAGCCCGCGGTCGGGGTCGTGCACCACCTCCGCGCCCAGCACCCCCAGCGGCCCCGCCGCGGCCGGATCGGCGGTCACCACGATCACCCGCGCCACCGCCGGGCAGGCCAGCGCCGCGGCCACGGTGTCGCAGGCCACGGCCACGGCCAGCCGCGTACGGTGTGGACCCGTCGCGGCCGCCAGCCGCGTCTTCGCCGCGACCAGCGTCTTCACCGGAATGACCAGAGACCAGCGGTTGCTCATAGGCTTAAGCATCTCGCCTCGACATCCCACGCGGCCAACCGGGAGACTTGGGGCGCACACCGTACGGGTTGGAGGAGACCATGAGCCGCCCCACGCGACCTTCGCGTTTCTGGGAGTCATTCGCCGTAGCGGTGGTCAAGCCGCTGTCGTGGCTCCTGGTCAAGAAGGACTGGCGCAACGGCGAGCGACTCCCGCGCACCGGCGGCATCATCATCGCGGCCAACCACCTGTCCTGGAGCGATCCCGTCCTGCTGTCGCACTTCCTGTTCAACAACGGCCGCTGGCCGGTCATCCTGGCCAAGGCCGTGCTGTTCAAGGTGCCCTTCCTGGGCCGGGCGCTCAACGGCCTGCTGGCCATCCCGGTCGAGCGGGGCAGCAGCGAGGCGGCCAGGTCGCTCAGCTCGTCGGCCCAGCGGCTGCGCGACGGCGCGGCCATCCTGTTCTACCCCGAGGGCACCTGCACCCGCGATCCCGAGCTGTGGCCCATGGTGGGCAAGACCGGCGCCGCCCGGCTGGCGCTGGAGAGCGGCGCCCAGGTCATCCCCATCGCCCACTGGGGCGCCCACGAGCTGCTCCCGTACGGCGCCAAGAGGCCCAGGCTGTTCCCGCGCAAGACCTTCCACGTCACCGTCGGCCCGCCGGTCGACCTGTCCAAGTACGAGGGGCAGCCCCTGCGCGCCAGTGTGCTGCGCGAGGCGACCGCCGACATCATGGCGGCCATCACCGAGCAGCTGACCGAGCTGCGCGGCGAGAAGGCCCCCGAAACTCCCTACGATCCCGCCAGGCGGTGATGGCATGACAAAGGCAGCCGTTCTCGGCACGGGCTCGTGGGGCACCACGTTCGCCATGGTCCTCGCCGAGGCGGGCAACGAGGTCACGCTGTGGGGGCGCAGGCCGGAGCTGGTCGAGGCGATCGACAAGGACCACGCCAACCCCGACTACCTGCCCGGCGTGACGCTGCCCGAGGCGCTGCGGGCCACCACCGACCCCGTGCGCGCGCTCGACGGCGCCGACTTCGTGGTGCTGGCCGTGCCCTCGCAGATGTTGCGGCCCAACCTGACCGCCTGGCGCGAGCACATCCCGCCGAACGCGGTCCTGGTCAGCCTCATGAAGGGCGTAGAGCTGGGCACGACCAAGCGCATGAGCGAGGTGATCCGCGAGGTCGCCGAGGTGCCCGAGGAGCGGGTCGCGGTGGTGTCCGGGCCCAACCTGGCCAAGGAGATCGCCCACCGCCAGCCCGCCGCCACGGTCGTCGCCTGCACCGACGAGTCGGTCGCCGAACGCCTCCAGGCCGCCTGCCACCTGCCGCCGTGGTTCCGGCCATACACCAACACCGACGTGGTCGGGGTCGAGCTGGGCGGCGCGGTGAAGAACGTGATCGCGCTGGCCGTGGGCGTCTCGGCGGGCATGGGCATGGGCGACAACGTCAGCGCCATGCTCATCACCAGGGGCCTGGCCGAGATCTCCCGCCTGGGCGCCGCGCTCGGCGCCGACCCCCACACCTTCGCCGGGCTGGCCGGCATGGGCGACCTGGTGGCCACCTGCACCTCGCCGCTGTCGCGCAACCGCACCTTCGGCGAGAACCTGGGCCGCGGCATGACCCTCGCCGAGGTCGTCGCCGCCACCAAGCAGACCGCCGAGGGCGTGAAGTCCTGCGAGTCCGTCCTTGAGCTGGCCAGGAAGCACGACGTCGAGATGCCGATCACCGAGGTGGTCGTCGGGGTCGTGCACGACGGCATGTCGCCGTCGGAGGCGGGCATGCTGCTCATGTCCCGCTCGCCCAAACCCGAACGGTACGGCCTGTGAATCCGGACGCCACCGCGCGCTCGACTCGCTGTCAGGGGGACACCCCGGTAGATTCGGACGTCATGAGCAAGCCACGCGTCGCCGTCGTTTTCGGAGGTCGCAATTCTGAGCATGCCGTGTCCCTCATGGGCGCGGGCAGCGTGCTGGATGTGATCGACAGGAGTAAGTACGAGGTGATCCCGGTCGGGATCGCCCAGGACGGCAGGTGGGTGCTCGCCGCGTCCGACCAGCGGTTCGCCATCGAGGCCGGGGAGCTGCCCGCGGTCGACACCTCCGGAGCCGCGCTCGCGCTGCCCAGCGGCGGCGCCGGGCTGGTGGCCTACGACCCCGGGAGCATCCCGGTCGAGCTCGGCACGGTCGACGTCGTCTTCCCCGTCATGCACGGCCCGTTCGCCGAGGACGGCACCATCCAGGGCCTGTTGGAGATGGCCGGCGTCCGCTACGTCGGCTCCGGCGTGCTGGCCAGCGCCGTCGGCATGGACAAGGCGCACATGAAGACCGTGATGGCCGCCGCCGGGCTGCCGATCGGCCGTTACGTCGTCGTCCGCGACCGCGACTGGCGGCTCAACCGCGAGTGCGTGCTGAAGGAGGCCGAGGAGCTCGGCTTCCCGGTGTTCGTCAAGCCCGCCAGGGCCGGCTCCTCGCAGGGCATCTCCAAGGCCCACGACCGCGCCGAGCTGGAGGCGGCCGTCGAGTCGGCCCGGGTGCACGACCCCAAGGTGCTGATCGAGGCCGCGATCGAGGGCCGCGAGATCGAGTGCGCGGTGCTGGAGTCGCTCGGCGACGAGCCCGCCGCCGCGTCGATCCCGGGCGAGGTCAAGGTCGAGGGCGGCCAGGAGTTCTTCGACTTCGAGGCCAAGTACTACCCCGACCAGATGTCGCTCACCGTGCCCGCCGACATCCCGGCCGAGACCGCGGAGGAGCTGCGCGCGATGGCCGTACGGGCCTTCGAGGCGCTCGACTGCGAGGGGCTGTCCAGGGTCGACTTCTTCTACACGCCCGACGGCCGGCTGATCTTCAACGAGATCAACACGATGCCCGGGTTCACCTCGTTGTCGGTCGCGCCGCAGCTCTGGGCGGCCTCGGGGCTGTCGTACCCGCAGCTGGTCGACCGGCTGATCCAGCTCGCGCTGTCGCGCTCACCCGGCCTGCGTTGAGACGGCCCGCCCGATCGGCCCCGACAGCTCGGCCAGCACGTCGGGCGCCGCGTGGTCGCCGCCGACCGTGACCTCCACGTACGTGGGCGCGGCCACCGCGGTGAACAGGGTGGGCTTGTCCGGATCGGCGAACCAGCCCACCCCGTCGATCTCCCGGAGCTGGTCGGTCGGCGCCATCCGGGCAGGCCGCGGCACACCGCAGCGCACCGCGATGGACGCCTCCCCCCAGACCGCCACGTACGGCGAGGCCGGCTCCGACGTGCCGCGCTCGGCGCCGTCGAGCGTCTTGGGCAGCAGGGACGCGAGCCTGTCACAGGCCGCCGCAGCCTCCCCCGAAGGCTTGGGCGGATCGACCTGCACCACGCCACCGCAGCCGGCGAGTGCCAGAAGAAGGAACAGAACGGCGGCGGCGCGCATGGAACCCAGACCTCGAATGTGTCAGATATGAACGATCGGACACGTAAGAGTACGCGTGATCCCTTCCACCGCCTGAATCTGCGCCACGACCAGCTTGCCGAGCTCGTCGACGTTGCGCGCCTCAGCGCGGACGATCACGTCGTAGGGCCCCGTCACGTCTTCCGCCTGGGTGACCCCCGGAATTCCGGAGATCTCCTCGGCAACGGCGGCGGCCTTGCCGACCTCGGTCTGAATAAGGATGTAGGCCTGCACCATCACGTCCTCCCGGGCGATTGGATCACGCCGAAGGGCCACCGTACCCTGTGAGCGTCAGGAGGTGCGTCATCACAGTCGGAGATCTCGGCGAGTTCGGTGTCGTCAATCGTATTGCCGGACGCCTGCCCCAGGGAGAGGGGGTCATGCTCGGCCCGGGTGACGACGCCGCCATGGTCGCCGCGCCCGACGGGCGGGTGGTCGTCTCGACCGATCTGCTGGTCGAGCGCAGGCACTTCCGGCTCGACTGGTCCGGCGGGCGCGACGTGGGCCGCAAGGCCGCCGCCCAGAACCTGGCCGACATCGCCGCCATGGGGGCCGTCCCGACGTCCATCGTGGTCGGGCTCGGCATCCCCGCCGAGCTGCCGGTGGCCTGGCTGGACGCCCTGACCGACGGATTCCGCGAGGAGTGCGCGGTGGTCGGCGCGAGCGTGGTCGGCGGCGACATCACCCGGTCGGACCTGGTGGTCATCGGGGTGACCGCGCTGGGCGACCTGCGCGGGCGGGCGCCGGTGACGCGGTCCGGGGCGCGGCCGGGGCACGTGGTGGCCGTGGCCGGGCGGCTGGGGTACGCCGCCGCGGGGCTGGCGCTGCTGTCCGCCGGGGTCGCCGCGGGTTCCGGCGTGCTGGCGGAGGCGGTGACCGCTCACCGGCGGCCCTGCCCGCCGTACGAGGAGGGGCCGCGGGCGGCCGCGCTGGGCGCGAGCGCCATGCTCGACGTCAGCGACGGCCTGGTGCAGGACCTCGGGCACGTGGCCGCGGCCAGCGGCGTACGCGTCGAGCTCGATCCCGGGGCGTTCGCCGTGGGGGAGCCGGTGGCGGCGGCGGCCGAGGAACTGGGGCAGGATCCGCTCGAATGGGTGCTCACGGGTGGTGAGGATCACGCGCTCGCCGCGGTTTTCCCTCCTGACGTACGGCTGCCGCCGTCGTGGCAGGTCGTGGGCCGGGTGGTCGAGGGGGAGGGCGTCCTGGTGCACGGCCGCCAGGTAGGACAGGGCGGCTGGGATCACTTTCGGTGATGACTTGTCCCGATTTACGTGAAATTTTCCGGATTTAGGGTAGGACTAGCGGGATTGTTGTGACAAGGACGTAGTAAAGGTGTTATGAAGATTGGCGGCCACTGTAACCGCGAGAAAGGGCAGCCATGGGCCGCCACGGCACCGGTGGATCCGACGATGGGGATGAACGGGGGAACGGCAGCGCTTTCTGGGGTCCCGACGACCCGGCCGAGGCGCCGGGCTGGCCGGCGTTGCCGGACCAGGTCGAGGTGACGGGGCAGTGGGCCCCGATGCCGCGCCGCGAGGACGGCCCGCCGCAGCGCAGCGGCAGGCAGCCCGAGCCGTTCGAGACCACGGGTGCCTTCGCCGTGCCCGCCGACGCCGCCCCAGGGTTCCCGCCGTCCGACGCCCCCTCCGGCCCCTTTCCGCCGCCGAACGGCCCCCAGTTCTCCGGGTCGCCCTACCCCGAGCCGAACGGCGCCGGGCCGTTCGAGGTGACGGGCGCGTTCGCCCGCCCGGCCGACTGGGACGCCGTCGGCCCCTCTTCCCAGCCCGACGCCACGTCCGCCTTCGGGCCGCCGCCGAGCTTCGACGCCTCCGGCCGCACCCCGGGCCCCTTCGACGCCCCCCGGCGGAACACCGGCCCGTTCGACGCGCAGGGCCCTGACAGCGGCCCGTTCGACAGGCAGGGCAGGAACACCGGCCCCTTCGACGCCCAGGAGCCGGGCGGCACGGCCAGGTTCGACATGCCTGGACCCGGTGGCACCGCCAGGTTCGACGTGCCGGAGCCCGGAAGCACGGCCAGGTTCGACGTGCCCGCCGGGTCCGACACCGCTTTCCACGCCAGGCCGCCGGAGCCCGGTGACGTGAAGGTGGCCGGGGAGCCGACCGCCGCGCACACGCCCGCCTGGGCGGAGGCCGAGACCGGCTTCCTGCGTTCGGGCTGGTCCTCCGACCAGGACCTCGACGACCTGGACGAGTCCGGCGAGTCCCGTGGCCGTCGCCGCGGCGGCCGGCGCAAGTCGTCCAGGGGCGGCGGCGGTGGCGACGACGACGGCCTGAACCCGCCTGCCGGCGGCGGCAGCGGCAAGGGCAGGGGCCGCATGGCGCTGCTGTCGGTCGCCGCCGTGGCCGTCGTGCTCGGCGGCACGGTCGCCGGGGTGAAGCTCATGAGCTCCTCGGACGACCCCGGCAAGTGCGCGGACGCGAGCTGCGCCGCCGTCCACACCAGCGCCAGCCCCTCGACCGCCGCGGTCTCCGACCCCGGCACGGAGGAGGAAGAGCCCTCCGAGGAGCCGTCGGAGGACGAGGAGACGAGCACGCCCTCCGACGCCCCGACGACCACCGCCCCCACGGTCGGCAACCGCGCCCCGCGCCGCAGCACGGCCCCCACCCCCACGCCCACCAGGACGCGGACGAAGGCCTCGGCCAAGCCGACGCGGCAGCCGGAGCCGCCGGCCGAGGAGACGATCTCCGAGGCCCCGACCGACGACGGCACGCCCCTGGGCAACTCCGACACCGGCGTCGTCCCCACGGTGGGCAGCAGCCCCGCGCCCGCGACCACCTCCACGTCCGGGTACGGCGGCAGCGGCGGCTCGGTCAACGTGCGGCAGACGGTCAAGCAGCGGCTCACCTCGTACTCGGCCACGCTGCGCGTCACCAACCAGTCGCCGGCCCCGCTGGCGAACGCCACCTTCTCCCTCCCGGTCGAGGGCCGCGTGATGGACGTGAACGGCGGCTCCTGGACCCAGGACGGCGACCTGCTGATCATCGACCTGTCGGGCTCGCTGGCCGCCGGGGACTCGGTGAGCGTCACGTACTCGGCGACGGGGAAGGCGCAGGAGCCGGGCGCGTGCGGGCTGGTCGGCGGGGAGTGCGCGATCGGCTGAGTGCCTGCTTGGTGCCGGTCGAGTGGTTGGATGGGGTTCATGACGACCCCTCCACGTGTGCTGACCGTCGCGGGCTCCGATTCCGGAGGCGGCGCGGGCATCCAGGCCGACCTGAAGACCATGATGGCGATGGGCGTGCACGGCATGAGCGTGATCGCCGCCGTCACGGCCCAGAACTCGCTGGGCGTCCAGGGCTACTGGGAGCTGCCGCCCGAGGCCGTGCGCGCGCAGCTCGACTCCGTGCTGGGCGACATCGGGGCGCAGGCGGTCAAGACCGGCATGCTGGCCTCACCGGTGCTGGTGGAGACGGTGGCCGAGGTGCTGGGGGCCTATGACGCGCCGGTGGTGGTCGATCCCGTCGGGGTGTCCAAGCACGGCGACTCCCTGCTCGCCCCCGAGGCCGTCGACACGCTCAGGACGCGCCTGCTGCCCGTGGCCACGGTCGTGACGCCGAACCTGTGGGAGGTGGAGCAGCTCACCTCGGTCAAGGTCGAGGACGAGGGAGACCTGCGCAGGGCCGCCGACGCCGTGCTCGCGCTGGGGCCGTCCTGGGCCCTCATCAAGGGCGGCCATCTGCCCGGCGCCCCCGTCGACCTCCTGACCGACGGCACGACCGAGTACCGCTTCGCCGCCCAACGCCTCGACAACCGGCACACCCACGGCACGGGCTGCACCCTGGCCTCGGCCCTGGCCTCCCGGCTCGCGCTCGGCGACGACGTCCCGACGGCGGTGGGGAGGGCCAAGGAGTACGTGACGGGCGCGATCGCCCGCGGCTTCCCTCTGGGCTCCGGCATCGGTCCGGTGGACCACGCCTGGCGCTGGCGCTGACCCTTGAGCCCGTCCCATGGCGGGGCGGGCCAGGGGGCGGGCACGACGAAAGCCCGCCGCTCCAGTGATCAGGAGCGGCGGGCTTCGCGAAAGACGAGAACTAGCGGGTGACCTTGCCCGCCTTGATGCACGAGGTGCACACGTTCAGCTTCTTCGGCGTGCCGCCGACGACCGCGCGGACCGTCTGGATGTTGGGGTTCCAACGACGACGGGTACGGCGGTGCGAGTGGGACACGTTGTTGCCGAAGGTCGGCCCCTTGCGGCAGACATCGCAGACGGAAGCCACGGTATCGCTCCTTATAACAGTCGATGTAGCCCTGTCCGCTGATGCTTTCCGGGCGGAGGGCATGCCGGGACAACCGGCCAGCCAGACGAGAATATCTGATCCACACCATTGGGCGCGAACCAGAGCACTGGACGGTGGCCGGTGCGGGGATATTCTCCTCCAACAAGGTAGCGCATGCGGGGAGGTCGAAGGAGCGCAGATGAAGGCCCTCGACCCGCCCGCGGTGCGCCGCTGGGCCCGCCTGGCCGCCGACGCCCTCGGCCGGGCGAGACCGGAGATCGACGCGCTCAACGTGTTCCCCGTGGCCGACGGCGACACCGGCACGAACCTGCACCTGACCATGCTGTCGGCGGCCGAGGCTGTCGAGTCCCTGCCCGACGACGTCGACGCGGCCGTGGTGTGGCAGACGCTCGCCTACGGGGCGCTGGTGGGGGCGCACGGCAACTCGGGGGTCATCGTCAGCCAGGCGCTGCGCGGGCTGGCCGAGGTGCTCAAGGACGGCTCCGACCTGCGCGCCGGCCTGGTCAGGGCGGCCACGCTCGCCAGGGAGGCCGTGGCCAGGCCGGTCGAGGGCACGGTGCTGACCGTGCTGGAGTCGGCCGCCCGGGCCGCCCGGGACGCCGACGGCGACGCGGGCGAGGTGGCGCGGCAGGCGGCGCGGGAGGCGCGGGCCGCGGTGCGCCGCACGCCGGGGCAGCTCGACGTGCTGGCCCGCAGCGGGGTCGTGGACGCGGGCGGCGCGGGGGCGGCGATCGTGCTGGAGACCCTGGCCGCCGTGCTCACCGACTCCTACAGCGACCACTACGACGTGCCGGCGCCGACCGGGCGGGTCACGCCGATGACCGAGGTGGGCGCCGGCTACGAGGTCATGTACCTGCTGGACGCCGACGAGCGCGCGGTGGCCGCGCTGCGCGACGAGCTCGACGCCATGGGCGAGTCGCTGGTCGTGGTGGGCGGCGAGGGCCTGTGGAACGTGCACGTGCACGTGGCCGACGCGGGGGCGGCCGTGGAGGCGGGGCTGCGGGCGGGGCGTCCGCACCGGGTCAGGATCACGTACCTGGCCGAGCGCACGCACCGGGGCAGGGCGGGCAGGGGCGTGGTGGCGGTGGCGGCCGGCGACGGGATCGCGGCGCTGTTCGAGGAGAGCGGCGCGGTCGTGGTGCGCCGCGCGCCAGGCACCCGGCCCGCGCTGCCGGAGCTGCTGGCCGCGATCAGGCAGGCGGGCGCCGAGGTGGCCGTGCTGCCGAACGACGAGGGCGTCCTCGCGGTCGCCGTCGCGGCGGCGGAGATCGCCCGCGAGGACGGCGTGGCCGTCAGCGTCCTGCCGACCAGGGCGACCGTGCAGGGGCTGTCGGCGCTGGCCGTGCACGACCCGCTGCGCCGGTTCGACGACGACGTGGTGGCCATGACGGACGCCGCCGGCCACACCAGGTACGGACACCTGGCGGTGGCGGACAGGGAGGCGTTCACCAGCGCGGGCGTGTGCCGGCCGGGCGACGTGCTGGGCCTGATCGACGGGGACGTGGCGGTGATCGGCGGCGACCTGGAGCGCGTGGCGAGGCTGATCATCGACCGGATGGTGGCCGGCGGCGGCGAGCTGGTGACCCTGGTCACGGGCTCCGACCTGCCCGAACGGCTGGCCGTCCGGCTGGAGGACCACCTGCGGCGCACGCGGCCGGACGTCGACCTGGTCGTCTACGACGGCGAGCAGGGCGGCTACCCGCTGCTGATCGGCGTCGAGTAGCGGCGCGCACCCCTTCCGCGAGCGACTCCCAGGCCCGGCGCGGCCTCTTCCGTGGGCGCCCCGGGGCTCGGCGCGGCCCCCTCCGCGGGCGACTCCCGGGCCCGGTGCGGGATTCCTGTCGGCCGCAGGCGGTAGAACTGGATCCCGTGAGCCGTTTCGACGAGCCCCTGACCAAAGCGCTCGACCCGAAGACCGCCAAGCTGCTGCACAGCGTGCTCGGCCTGGAGACGGTCGGCGACCTGCTGCGCCACTACCCGCGCCGCTACGCCGAGCGCGGCGAGCTGACCTCGCTCGACGCGCTGGAGGTCGACGAGCACGTCACCGTGGTCGGCGAGGTGACCAGGCTGATGCGCAAGCCCATGCGCAACCGCGGCGGCACGTGGCTGGAGGCCGAGGTCGTCGACGGCAACGGCAACCGCATCTACCTGGCGTTCTTCGGCAAGGGCTCCCATGTGGCCGAGTCGCGGCTCAAGCCGGGGCGGCGCGGCATGTTCGCCGGCAAGGTGGGGCTTTTCGGGGCGCGCTCCAAACCGCGCTGGCAGCTCTCGCACCCCGAGTTCGAGCTGTTCGAGGAGGAGGCCGAGGCGAGCGCTGAGGAGTTCGCGTCCGCGCCGGTGCCGATCTACCCGGCGGGCAAGGACGTCACGCCGTGGGCGATCCGCCGGGCGGTCGGCGTGGTGCTCGACACGCTGGGCCCGCTCGACGACCCGCTGCCCGCCGACCTGCGGGCCAGGCACGGCCTCCAGCCGCTCGCCGAGGCGCTGGTGGCCATCCACCGGCCGAAGGACCTCGCCGACGTGGGCCGGGCGCGCAAGCGGCTGAAGTTCGACGAGGCGTTCGTGCTGCAGGCGGTGCTGCTCCAGCGCCGCCAGGCGGCCACGGCGTGGCCGGCCAGGCCGCGGCCGAGGCGTTCCGACGGCATGCTGGCCGACTTCGACGGGCGGCTGCCGTTCTCGCTCACCGAGGGGCAGTCGCAGGTGGGCGAGGAGATCGCGGCCGACCTGGCGCTGGAGCACCCGATGCACCGGCTGCTGCAGGGCGAGGTGGGCGCGGGCAAGACGGTCGTGGCGCTGCGCGCGATGCTCCAGGTGGTCGACGCGGGCGGCCAGGCCGCGCTGCTGGCCCCGACGGAGGTGCTGGCCCAGCAGCACCACCGCTCGATCACGAACATGCTGGGCGAGCTGGCCCAGGGCGGCATGTTCGGCGGCACGGCGGTCACGCTGCTGACAGGCTCGATGGGCGCGGCGGCGCGGCGTGCGGCGCTGCTCGACGCGGCCTCGGGCACGGCGGGCATCGTGGTCGGCACGCACGCCCTGCTCCAGGAGCACGTGCAGTTCGCCGACCTGGGGCTGGTCGTGGTCGACGAGCAGCACCGCTTCGGCGTGGAGCAGCGTGACGCGTTGCGCGAGAAGGCGGGCGGGGGCCGTCCGCACGTGCTGGTGATGACCGCGACCCCGATCCCGCGCACGGTCGCCATGACGGTCTTCGGCGACCTTGAGGTCTCGACGCTGTCGCAGCTCCCGTCGGGGCGCGCGCCCATCACCACGCACGTCGTGCCGGCCGCCGAGAAGCCCCACTATCTCGAACGCACCTGGCAGCGGGTGCGCGAGGAGGTGGAGCTGGGCAGGCAGGCGTACATCGTGTGCCCGCGGATCGGCGACCTGGAGGGCGACGAGGGCGACCTGGCGGCGGCCGGGGGCGACGACGACCGCCGTCCGCCGCTGGCCGTGCTGGAGGTCGCCGAGCTGCTCACCCAGGGCCCGTTCCAGGACCTGCGGGTCGGCACCTTGCACGGCAAGCTCCCGCCGGAGGAGAAGGACGCGATCATGCGCTCCTTCACCAAGGGCGAGCTCGACGTGCTGATCGCCACCACCGTCATCGAGGTGGGCGTCGACGTGCCCAACTCCTCGGTGATGATCATCATGGACGCCGACCGCTTCGGCGTCTCGCAGCTCCACCAGCTGCGCGGGCGGGTGGGCCGGGGCGGCCTGCCCGGCCTGTGCCTGCTGGTCTCCGACTTCCCCGAGGGCACCCCGGCCCGCGCCCGCCTCGACGCGGTGGCCGCCACGCTCGACGGCTTCGAGCTGTCCCGCGTCGACCTGGAGCAGCGCCGCGAGGGCGACGTCCTGGGGGCGGCCCAGTCGGGCAAGCGCAGCTCGCTGAAGCTCCTGCAGCTCCTGAGAGACGAAGACGTCATCACAACAGCGCGGGACGAAGCCGCAAAGCTCCTGTCGGACGACCCCGAACTGGCCCACCATGAGGGCTTGCGCGCCGAGATAGCCCGCCTCCTGGAGGACGAGAAGGCGGAGTACCTGGAGAAGACGTGAGGGCCCAGGAGAACCACGGAGCCGGTCAACGAAGGCTCGCGTGACGGCGGCGAGCCGGTGAAGGGTCAGAGGCCGTTACATGGAGGGCCGTCAGCCGAAGTATGGCGAGTGGGAAACCACGCGAAGCCGTAAAAAAGAAGAAGTCAATGGCCCAGCCGCGGGGACGGCCTCCCCCCGAATGCCGTCCCCGGCTGGGCCCACCCTCGGGTCAGGTGCCGAGGGAACCGGCGTGCGGAAGGGCTCACGATCACGCCGGTCGGCCTTCATGTGGGTCACCTTGAAGGCCGCAGACTCATCATGCGGGCCGATCCGGCCGATGTGAATCACCCTTGCGCAGTCGAGGCCGACACTTGTCCACTCTTGACCTGGGCGAACATGCGGAACAATGGGCCTTATGACTCGGATCATCGCGGGGAGCGCGGGTGGGCGGCGGTTGGCCGTGCCGCCGGGGCGGGGCACGAGGCCGACCAGCGACAGGGCCAGGGAAGGCATCTTCTTGACCCTCGACTCCCTGTACGGCCTGCGCGAGGCCCGCGTGCTCGACCTGTACGCCGGTTCGGGCGCCGTGGGCCTGGAGTCGCTGTCCAGGGGCGCGGCCCACGCGCTGCTCGTCGAGTCCGACGCCAAGGCGATCCGGACGATCAGGGCCAACATCCGGTCTCTCGGCCTGGAAGGCGCCGAGCTGGTGGCCGACAAGGTCGAGCGGGTCCTGGCCAGGCCGCCGGAGGAGCCGTACGACATCGTCTTCGCCGATCCGCCGTACGCGCTGGGTGACGGCGAGGTCACGCGGGTCCTGGAGCTGCTGCGCGACAACGGCTGGCTGATGGACGAGGGGCTGGTGGCATTCGAGCGGGAAACGAGGGGAAAGTCCTTGATGTGGCCGGAAGGATATGTTGAGGAGAGGGTCCGTAGATACGGCGAAGCATCCGTTTGGTACGGTCGCGCCGCCGGGAACCCGTAGACCTGGGAGGCGTCTTGCGCCGCGTTGTCTGCCCGGGGTCGTTCGACCCCATCACCAATGGCCACCTCGACATCATCGGCCGGTCGGCCCGCCTGTACGACGAGGTGGTCGTGGCGGTCCTCATCAACATCGAGAAGAGCAGCCTGTTCACGGTCGACGAACGGATCGAGATCCTTCAGACCGTGACGAAGGAGTACCCCAACGTCAAGGTGCAGAAGTTCCACGGCCTGCTGGTGGACTTCTGCAAGCACAACGACATCCCCGCCATCGTCAAGGGCATCAGGGTCGTCAGCGACTTCGACTACGAGCTGCAGATGGCCCAGCTCAACTACCGTCTGTCGGGCGTCGAGACGCTCTTCATGCCCACCAATCCCGAGTACTCCTTCCTGTCCTCCAGCCGGGTCAAGGAGATCGCGCGGTATGGTGGCGACGTGTCCGGCCTGGTCCCTGACCTGGTGCACAAGCTGCTCATCGAGCGTCTCAGGGGCTGACCGCGACCTGGTATCCTTTCATTTCGGCCTTGTACGACGGCGAGCGTCTTCGCCATGCCTAGCGAGAGCAGGATGACTCAGCACCTCGACCCCCGCTCCCCTTGGGTGCTCTCCACTCATGATCTGGGGAAGCGACCGGGCACGATGCGGCAGATGACCCTGTCCCTTCCGGCACCGGCTAACCTCGGCGTCGACATGATCGGTGTCCCCAAAGACGCCGAAGTCGAGCTGGACCTCCGGCTCGAAGCAGTGATGGAAGGCGTGCTCGTCTCGGGCACGGCGCACGCCCCGCTCGCCGGGGAGTGCGCGCGGTGCCTTGACCCGATCACCTCGGACATCGAGGTCGATCTGCAGGAGCTGTTCTTCTACTCCGACGAGGACGCCTCGGAGGACGACTCGCTGCTCGACGGAGAGCTGCTCGACCTCGAGCCGACGTTCCGTGACGCGGTGGTGCTCGCACTGCCGCTGAGCCCCGTGTGCCGCGAGGACTGCGAGGGGCTCTGCACGGAGTGCGGGATCAAGCTGGCCGAGGCCGGCGACGATCACCGGCACGAGAAGATCGATGCCCGCTGGGCGTCGTTGCAAGGTCTGGTTTCCGAGAACGATAACGATCAGGAGAAGTGACGTGGCCGTCCCGAAGCGAAAGATGTCGCGGAGCAACACCCGCGCCCGTCGCTCCCAGTGGAAGACGACTGCTGTCGCCCTGGTGAGCTGCCCGCAGTGCCGTTCGCCCAAGCAGCCGCACATCGCGTGCCCCACCTGCGGCACCTACAACCGTCGTCAGGTCATCGAGCCGTCCGCCTGATCACACTGACAGCAGGCCCGCCCGTCAGGTTCGGAGCGGGTTTCACCGTCAGCAGTTGACGTGATGCCGACCGGGTGCCATTGTGCCTCGGTCGGCGTTAACGTCTGTAGATGCGTACGGCGGCGGTTCGCCCGCGGCCGTGGTGGACGCCGGGGCTACCCGTTACCCCGACGCCCACCACGTTTTCGGGCATCTTCCGCGGCCGCCTTGTGAAGATGTCCGAGGAGGAAACACGTGGGCGCAGGTCCTAAGCCGGTGGCCGTGGAGGTCGCCAGGGAAGAGCTGCAGCGGGTCCTGGTCGTCGGCCTCGACCCCGACATCCTCGAGCGGGCGCTGACGCACCGCTCCTACGCGTACGAGAACGGCGGCCTGCCCACCAACGAGCGCCTGGAGTTCCTCGGCGACTCGGTGCTGGGTCTCGTGGTCACCGACACCCTCTACCGCAACCACCCCGACCTGCCCGAGGGGCAGCTCGCCAAGCTGCGCGCCGCCGTGGTCAACATGCGCGCGCTGGCCGACGTCGCCCGCAACCTGGGCCTGGGCCGGTTCCTGCGGCTCGGCAGGGGCGAGGAGGGCACCGGCGGGCGCGACAAGTCCTCGATCCTGGCCGACACGCTGGAGGCGCTGATCGGCGCGATCTACGTGGACAAGGGCCTCGACGAGGCGTTCCGGGTCGTCCACCTGCTGTTCGACCCGCTGATCGTGCGCTCGGCCTCGCTGGGCGCGGGGCTCGACTGGAAGACGTCCCTGCAGGAGCTCACCGCCTCCGAGGCGCTCGGCGTGCCCGAGTACCACGTCGAGGAGAGCGGCCCCGACCACGCCAAGTCGTTCACGGCCATGGTGCGCGTGGGCGGCGAGTCCTACGGCTCGGGCAGCGGGCGCAGCAAGAAGGAGGCCGAGCAGCAGGCGGCCGAGGCGGCCTGGACGCGCATCCGGGCCCGCCGCGAGCAGCGCGAGAGCCAGCCCGCGAGCTGACCCCGGCGCACGGGAAGCCCCGGCCCGCGTCCGGCGTTGTGACTGCGGATCCGTCCCCGCCGCGGCATGCCCGGCGGCCGGGGAAGTCGAGAGGACGGTGGGTGCACGGTGCCTGAGCTGCCAGAGGTCGAGGTCGTCAGGCGCGGCCTGGCGCAATGGGTCGTCGGCCGCGAGATCGCCGCCGCGGAGGTGCTCCACCCGCGCGCGATCCGGCGGCACGTCCCCGGGGCCGACGAGTTCACCGCCCGCCTGAAGGGCCGTACGGTGTTGTCGGCCGAGCGCCGCGGCAAATACCTGTGGCTGCCCCTGTCGGGCGGCGAGGAGGCCCTGCTGGCCCATCTGGGCATGAGCGGCCAGCTGCTCGTCGTCGATCCGCAGACGCCCCCGGAGAAACACCTGCGCGTCCGCCTCCGCTTCGAGGACGGCGGCCCCGACCTGCGCTTCGTCGACCAGCGCACGTTCGGCCACGTCATGCTGACCCCGCTCGTCGGCGGCGTGCCCGCGCCGATCGCGCACATCGCGCCCGACCCGTTCGAGGCGTCGTTCGACGAGGCGGAGTTCACCCGCCGGCTCAGGGCCAGGCGCACCGAGATCAAGCGGGCGCTGCTGGACCAGTCGCTGATCAGCGGCGTCGGCAACATCTACGCCGACGAGGCGTTGTGGATCGCCCGGCTCCACTGGGCGCGTCCCACCGAGACGCTGACCCGTCCGAAGGTCGCCGAGCTGCTGGCCGGCGTGCGCACGGTGATGGGCGCCGCCCTCCAGCAGGGCGGCACCTCCTTCGACAGCCTCTACGTCAACGTCAACGGCGAGAGCGGCTACTTCGACCGGTCGCTGGAGGTCTACGGCCGCCGCGACCTGCCGTGCTCGCGCTGCGGCACGCCCATCAGGCGCGAGGCGTTCATGAACCGGTCGTCGTACTCCTGCCCCAAATGCCAGCGAAAGCCGCGGTGAGCAGCGCCAGCGCGGCGCCCAGCCACATCACCGACGAGATCGACACGCCGTCCACCACCCGGCCGCCGACGAACGAGCCGAGCGCGATCGAGACGTTGAACGCCCCCACGAACAGCGCGGTGCCCAGCTCGCCCCCGCCCGAGCGCATGATCCACAGCTGCAGCGCCACGCCGACGCCGCCGTAACCGAGGCCCCACACGACGAGCATGACCAGGGGCAGCCCGACCAGCGCCAGCGCCGCCGTGGAGGCGGCGATGAGCAGGGCCAGGACGATCAGCACCGGCTTGGGGTCGCGGGCCGCCCTGGCGCCCGCGACGAAGTTGCCGACGACGCCGGCCGCGCCGTACACCAGCAGGGCGACGCTGACCAGGCCGGGACCGGCGTCCGCGACCTGCTCCAGGAACGGCCGGACGTAGGTGTAGGCCGCGAAGTGCCCGGTGATGATCAGCACGGTCGCCGCCAGCACGACCCGCAGCGCCCCCGGCAGCGGCGCGCGGGCGCCGCCCGAGGCGGCCTCGCCCGGCATCGGCGGCAGCACGGCGGCCAGCAGCCCGAGCAGCACCAGCGCCAGCCCGCCCATGACCGCGAACGACGTGCGCCACCCCGCCGCCGAGGCGATGAGCGTGCCCGCCGGCACGCCGAGCACCGAGGCCACCGACACGCCGCCGAGGATCACCGACGTGGCCCTGCCCACCGAGCGCTCGGGCACCAGCCGCAGGCCCAGCCCGGCCGCGAAGGCCCAGAACCCGCCGATGCTGATCCCGGTCAGCACCCGCGCGCCCAGCATGACGGGGAAGCTCGTCGCGAACGCCGCCGCCAGGTTGGCCACCGCGAGCAACGCCATCAGGCCGAGCAAGGGGACGCGCCGGTCCAGCCGCCGGGTGGCCAGGGCCAGCACGGGGGCCGAGACGGCCGCGACCAGCCCCGGCAGCGACACCATCAGCCCGGCGGTGCCGTCGGACACGCCCAAGTCGGCGGCGATCGAGGTCAACAGGCCGACGGGCAACATCTCGCTGGTCACGATGGTGAAGGTGCCCACCGCGACCGCGAGGACGGCGAGCCAGCGGGCCCGCGCGACAGTGGAGGTCTCAAGAGTCGTCATGCCGTTCAGCCTCCTCATCGGCCGGGGACGGAACAATGACGAAGCTCGAAGCCTTGCTTTAGGCAGGCTAAGCGATCGCGTCCGGGGAGTGGCATGGAGTTCAGGGAACTGGAGTGCTTCGTCGTGCTGAGCGAGGAGCTGCACTTCGCGCGTACGGCCGAGCGCCTGTATCTGTCGCCCGGCCGGGTGAGCCAGCTCATCGGGTCGCTGGAGACCCGGATCGGCGGCCGCCTGTTCGACCGCACCAGCAGGCGGGTGGGCCTGACGCCGCTCGGCCGGCGCTTCCTGGCCGACCTGCGGCCCGCCTACGACGGCATGGCGGCGGCCGTGTCGCGGGCCACGGCCTCGGCGCGGGAGGTGGCGGGCCTGCTGCGGGTGGGGTTCCTGGCCACGCCGACCGAGATCGTCACCGGCAGCGTGGCGGCGTTCGAGCGGCGGTACCCCGGCTGCATGGTCGAGCTGGTCGAGGTGCCGCTCTCCGACCCGTTCAGCAAGCTGCGCGAGGGGCGGGTGGATCTGACGTTCACGCTGCTGCCACTGGAGGAGCCCGACCTGGAGGGCGGCGCCGAGCTGAACCACTGCCCGGTCGAGCTGGGGCTGTCGGTACGCCACCCGCTGGCCGGCCGCGCCGGCGTCGACGCCGAAGAGCTGGCCTCGGTCGCCCTGTTCGGCCTCGACGACCCCGCGCCGCGCCGCTGGCAGGAGCACATCGCCCCCACCCTCACCCCGTCCGGGCGGCCGATCGCGCGGGCCGGCTCGGTGGCCACCACCCAGGAGGGCCTGACGCAGGTCGCGCTGAACCGCGGCGGCATGCTCTTCTGCAAGCCGAGCGCCGACCACCATCGCCGTCCCGACATCGCGTTCGTGCCGGTCGACGGCCTGCCTCCGTCGATCCTGGGCCTGGCCTGGCTGCGCGCCGGACGTACGGCCTCGATCCTCGCCTTCAACGAGTTGGCCATGGAAGTCGTACGGCGGCATGAGACGGTGGCGGCATGACGGATACGAAGAGTAATGGCGACAAAGGTTCGGAAAACGTCCGAGTAACCGCCTGGGTGCGGGGGAGGGTCCAGGGGGTGGGCTTCCGGTGGTGGACGCGCGCGAGGGCGTTGGAGCTCGGCCTGACCGGCTGGGCGCGGAACACCGACGACGGCCGGGTCGAGGTCGTCGCCGAGGGCTCGCGGGAGGCGTGCGTCAAGCTGTTGGAGCTGCTCAGAGGTTGCGACACGCCGGGAAGGGTCGATGGAGTAGTGGAACGATGGAGTGAACCCCGAGGTAGTTTGGGCGGTTTTGTAGAGCGGTAGTCGCTTTTGCTAAACGGCCCAAATAGGGTATAGTTGTATGTCGGGAGTGCCTATCAGTAGGGCGTTGCGGTTGGATCGACTTGACCGCCCACACTGCCGGTGCGACTCTTGTTAAGTACCACGCGCACCCCTCCCGCGGAATAGAAGTGCGCGAACCAGTCTGGTCACTCAGCGTGGAGGACCCTTTACCATGGCGAAGGCTCTACTCGGCCACGTCGGCGGTCCTGACCCTCGGATGGTCTCGGAGATGCGCCGCTTGCAGCAGCGTATCCGGGATCTGGAGGCAGAACTCATCCGACTTCAGGCCACGAATGACGCTCTTGCGGCGCAAACCCGCGACGAAGCGCTCAGTCGCTTGCAGGAGCGCGAGCCGGCACTCACCTGAGAGTGATCGGAGCGCAAGACCCAGGGACGTCTCGAAGAGGCGTCCCTTGTTATTTTCCCTGGTGAAAAAGCGCTGGTCATCGACATGCCCACGAGCGGCGGCCGAGACCAGTAGGCTTTTCCGAAGCCCGTTCAGCCGAGGCCGGGGAGGAGGGTCGGCGTTTGTACCTGAAGAGCCTCACCCTGCGCGGCTTCAAGTCCTTCGCCTCCGCGACCGCCCTTCGCCTCGAACCCGGCATCACGTGCGTCGTCGGCCCCAACGGCTCGGGCAAGTCCAACGTCGTCGACGCCCTGGCCTGGGTCATGGGCGAGCACAGCGCCAAGTCGCTGCGCGGCGGCAAGATGGAGGACGTCATCTTCGCCGGCACCTCCTCCAGGCCGCCCCTGGGCCGGGCCGAGGTGACGCTGACCATCGACAACTCCGACGGCGCGCTGCCGATCGACTACACCGAGGTCACGATCAGCCGGCTGATGTTCCGGTCGGGGCAGAGCGAATACGCCATCAACGGCGACACCTGCCGCCTGCTCGACATCCAGGAGCTGCTGTCCGACTCGGGCATCGGCCGCGAGATGCACGTCATCGTCGGCCAGGGCCAGCTCGACGCCGTGCTGCACGCCGGGCCCGAAGACCGCCGGGCCTTCATCGAAGAGGCCGCGGGCGTGCTCAAGCACCGCAAGCGCAAGGAAAAGGCGCTGCGCAAGCTCGACTCCATGCAGGCCAACCTCACCCGGGTGCAGGACCTCGCCACCGAGCTGCGCCGCCAGCTCAAGCCGCTCGGCCGCCAGGCGGAGATCGCCCGCAAGGCCGCCGTCATCCAGGCCGACCTGCGCGACGCCCGGCTGCGGCTGCTCGCCGACGACCTGTGCATCCTGCGCGCCACGCTCGAACGCGAGGCCGCCGACGAGGCCGCCGTCACCGCCCGGCGCAACCAGGTCGAGGCCGAGCTGGCCGAGGGCCAGCAGCGCGAGGCCGCCCTGGAGGCCGCCGAGGCCGAGACCCAGCCCCGGCTGAGCGCCGCCCAGGAGACCTTCTTCAGGCTCTCCTCCCTGCGCGAGCGCATCACCGGCCTGGAGCAGCTCGCCGCCGAACGCCACCGCCACGCCCTCGACGCCGCCGCCATCGAACGCCGCGGCCGCGACCCCGAAGACCTCGAACGCGAGGCGGGCGAGGCGCGCGAGCAGGAGCAGATCCTGCGGGCCGAGCTCGAACACGCCCAGGAGCTGCTGGCGGAGTCCGTCGAGCGGCGGGCCGCGGCCGAGGCCGAGCTGGGCGCGGAGGAGCGGCGCCTGGCGATGGCCGCCCGTGCCGCCGCCGACCGCCGCGAGGGTCTGGCCAGGCTGCGCGGCCAGGTCGACTCCGTGCGCAGCAGGGCGCGCGCGGCCGAGGAGGAGATCGGCCGGCTGGAGAAGGCCGTGGCCGACGCCGCCGAGCGCGAACGGCAGGCCCTGGCCGACCTGGAGAACGAGCGGGCCGAGGAGCCGGCGGCCGATCCGGCGCTGGCCGAGGAGCTGGCCACCGCGCAGGCCGCCGTCGAGGAGGCCAGGGCCGCCGCCGACGCGGCACGCGTGGCCGCCGACGAGGCCAAGGCCGGGCTCGGCGCGCCGCGGGCCGCCGTCCAGGCCGCCAAGGCGGGGGTCACCACGGCCCGCGCCGCCGACCAGGAGGCCCAGCGCTCGGTGGCCGCGCTGCGGGCCCGCCGCGACGCCCTGGAGCTGGGCCTGGCCAAGGGCGACGGCGGCGCCGCGCTGCTCGACGCCGACCTGGCCGGGGTGCTGGGCCCGCTGGCCGCCTCGATGCAGGTCACGCCGGGCGCTGAGCTGGCCGTCGCCGCCGTGCTCGGCCCGGTCGCCGAGTCGGTCGCGGTCAAGACGCTCGACACCGCCGTCGAGGCGCTGGGCCTGCTGCGCAGCACCGACGCGGGGCAGGTCACGCTGCTGGTGGCCGAGACCGGAGTTTCGGACACCGCGCACCACTCCCAGGTTGCGCGATCCCGGCCCGCCCCGCCGGACGGCGGGCGGTGGGCCGCCGATCTGGTCACCGTGCCCGACGAGCTGCGGCCGGCGCTCGACCACGTCCTGGCGAAGGTCGTCGTGGTCGCCGACCTCGAAGCGGCCCGCGAGCTGGTGGGGCGGCGTCCCGAGCTGCGGGTGGTGACCGAGGGCGGCGACGTGCTCGGGGCTCATCTGGCCGGTGGCGGGTCGGCCGGCGGCACCTCCGTCCTGCAGGTGCGGGCGGCGCTCGACGAGGCCGTGCACGACCTGCGGGTGGCCGAGGCCACGGCGGAGGCGACGGCCGAGGCGCTCGACCAGGCGATCGAGGCCGAGCAGGCGGCCCAGACGGCCGTCGAGGCGGCCCAGGCGCACGTCAACGAGGCCCAGAGCGCGGTGACCGCGGCCCAGGCCGGGGTGAGCGCCGCGCAGGGCGTCCTCGACCAGGTCAGGGCCCGCCAGCGGGAGGCCGACCAGCGCAACGCGGCGGCGGCCAGGCGGCTGGCCCAGCTGGAGGCCGCCGCGCACGCCGCGCACGCCGAGGCCGAACGCCTGGCCCGCAGCGTCACCGCGGCCCAGGACTCCCGCACCGAGGGGCTGGAGGAGCTGGCCGAGCTGGAGATCCGGCTGGCCGAGGCCGAATACGCCCAGGAGCTGGAGACCGAGCCCACCACCGACCTGCGCGACGACCTGGCCGCCACGTGCGAGACGGCCCGGCAGCGCGAGATGGACACCCGGCTGCAGGTGCGCACCGCCGAGGAGCGCGTCAAGGGCATCGAGGGCCGCGCCGACGGCCTGCTGCGGGCGGCCCAGCGCGAGCGCCAGGAACGCGCCCAGGCCGCCGCTCAGCGGGCCAGGCGCAGGCGGCAGGCCGTGCTGGCCGAGGCGGTCAGCAAGGGCGCCAGGCAGGTGCTCGGGGCGCTCGCCTCGTCGATCCAGCTCGCCTCCCGCGAGCGCGACGACGCCGACCTCGCCCGCGTCGCCGTCGACGCCGAGCTGAAGCAGGTCCGCGTGCGCGTGCGTGAGCTGGGCCAGGAGCTCGACAAGCTGGTCAACCGGGTCCACGGGAGCGAGGTGGCCCGCACCGAGCAGCGCCTGCGGCTGGAGCAGCTCCAGGAGCGGGCGATGGAGGAGTTCGGCGTCGAGGTCGAGGCGCTGGTCTCCGAGTACGGCCCCGACGCGCCCGTCCCGGGCGACCCGCCGGTCCCGTACGTCCGGGAGGAGCAGGAGAAGCGGGCCAGGGCCGCCGAGCGGCAGATGACCCAGCTCGGCAAGGTCAACCCGCTGGCGCTGGAGGAGTTCGCCGCGCTGGAGGAGCGCCACGCCTTCCTGACCTCGCAGCTGGAAGACCTCAAGAAGACCCGGCGCGACCTGCTGACCGTGGTCAAGGAGGTCGACGACCGCGTCGAGCTGATGTTCGCCTCGGCCTACGAGGACGTCGCCCGCGAGTTCGAGCAGATCTTCACCCGGGTCTTCCCCGGCGGCGACGGGCGGCTCGTGCTCACCGACCCCACCGACATGCTCACCACGGGCATCGAGGTCGAGGCCAGGCCGCCGGGCAAGAAGGTCAAGCGGCTGTCCCTGCTGTCGGGCGGCGAGCGCTCGCTGACCGCGGTGGCGTTCCTGATCTCCATCTTCAAGGCGCGGCCCTCGCCCTTCTACGTGATGGACGAGGTCGAGGCCGCCCTCGACGACACCAACACCCAGCGGCTGCTGACCCTGTTCGAGGAGTTGCGGCAGAGTTCCCAGCTCATCGTCATCACCCACAACAAGCGCACGATGGAGATCGCCGACGCCCTCTACGGCGTGTCGATGCGCGGCGACGGCGTGACGCAGGTGGTCAGCCAGCGCCTGCGGGAGCGCGAATCCGCCTGATCCGGCCTGTCATCATCCGTGTGCCTTGGGCATGACCATGCCGGTCGATCTGGAAAACTGACATCTTGTGGATGGTTACCTCGGCGTCATAGTGATCGTGGCCGTCGTCGCCCTGCTGGCGGCCGGCGGCCTCTTCCTGCTGTTCAGGCCGGGTGGCAAGGCGGCGCCGCCCGTGCCGCCGCCGGAGGCGCCGCCGCTTCCCGAGGAGGAGAAGCGGCCCGCCGGCCCGGTCGAGGAGGCCGACGGCGCGGTCACCACGGTGCCGCCGCCGGTCCAGCCGGCCGAGCCGATGGTCATCGCCCCCGAGGTCGAGGTGCCGCCGCCGTCCGCTGGGCGGATGGTGCGGCTGCGCTCGCGTCTGGCGCGTTCGCAGAGCGCGCTCGGCCGCGGCCTGCTGGAGCTGCTGTCCCGCGACCGGCTCGACGACGACGTCTGGGACGAGATCGAGGAGAGCCTGATCACCGCCGACGTGGGCGTCGCCCCGACCCGCGCGATGGTCGAGGAGCTGCGCACCAAGGTCAAGGTGCTGGGCAGCCGCACGCCCGCCGAGGTCAGGGGCCTGCTGCGCGAGCAGCTTCTCGCCCAGGTCAATCCCGACCTCGACCGGAGCCTGCACGTGCAGAAGCACGGCGAGCGGCCCGCCGTGGTGCTGGTCGTGGGCGTCAACGGCACGGGCAAGACCACCACCACCGGCAAGCTCGCCCGCTCGCTCATCGGCGACGGCAAGACGGTCGTGCTCGGCGCGGCCGACACCTTCCGCGCGGCGGCGGCCGACCAGCTCCAGACGTGGGGCGAGCGGGTCGGCGCCGAGACCGTGCGCGGGCCGGAGGGCGGCGACCCGGCCTCGGTGGCCTTCGACGCCACGGCCAAGGGCATCGAGGACAAGGTCGACGTCGTCATCGTCGACACCGCGGGCCGCCTGCACACCAAGACCGGCCTGATGGACGAGCTGGGCAAGGTCAAGCGGGTCATCGAGAAGAAGGCCACGGTCGACGAGGTGCTGCTCGTCCTCGACGCCACCACCGGCCAGAACGGCATGCGCCAGGCCCAGGTGTTCGCCGAGGTGGTCAACATCACCGGCATCGCGCTCACCAAGCTCGACGGCACCGCCAAGGGCGGCATCGTGATCTCCGTGCAGCGCGAGCTGGGCGTGCCGGTCAAGCTCGTGGGGCTCGGCGAGGGGCCCGACGATCTGGCGCCTTTCGACCCGGATGTCTTCGTGGACGCGATCCTGGGCGACTGACCCCGTTTATCGGTCATGTCCTAATTCATGCCGAAATGGCCCTTACCAGAAAAGTCTTGAGTCGCTAGTTAGCTTTGTGCTGACATGTTCGGGTTATCCGCGATCACGTAAGGGATGCCCATGAAGAAGATCGTCGTCCATCGTCCCGGGACTGTCAGGCCCTCCACGCTCGCCTCGCCGCGACACGGCATTTGACCTGTCTCTGGGTCGGCGTTTCCACGCGGGAACGCCGACCGCTGGGAAAGGGGCGGTCGTGAGGACGATCGCCCTGGACGCCGACCGCCGGGCAGCCGGGCCGTACACGCTGGCCGCCGCGCTGCTCGACCTTCTGGTCCCCGAGGCGCTCGACCGGCGGCCCGACCTGGTCGCCGCATACGACGTGGAGCTCCGGGTCGCGGCGCCCCGCCTGCGGCCGCTCGTGCCGGTGCGCAGGCGCTCGCTGGCCGACGACCTGCCGAGGGGGCAGCGCATCCTCATCCCGGGGGCGCGGCGCAGCCTCAGGATCGCCAACGGGCTGGCCGAGTTCGTCCGCGAGCTGCTGGCCGTCACCGGGCCGCTCACGCTCGTCGTGTCGAACCTGGACGAGGCCGACCACACCGACCGCGAGCTGGTCGAGGTGCTGCGCCGCCGGCTCGACCCGGGGCTGCTGCGCGTCGAGGAGGGCCCGTCGTCGCCCGGCGAGGGCCCGCTGTGCGCCGACTTCGACCGCTACCGCGACGAGGGCTTCCATCACGCGATGGTGGAGTCGGGCACGGAGGCGCTGCGCGGCATGGCGTACGAGGACGACCCCGAAGGGTGGCGGACCCTCGTGCAGCGCGTCGCCGCGGCCCTGGAGGCGGTGGAGCGCGAGGAGGAGGCCCGCGAGCTCTACGACCGGGCCAGGCGCCTCAGCACCGACCCCAAGCAC
Source organism: Nonomuraea sp. NPDC050227 (assembly GCF_044459705.1). Classification (NCBI taxonomy): domain Bacteria; kingdom Bacillati; phylum Actinomycetota; class Actinomycetes; order Streptosporangiales; family Streptosporangiaceae; genus Nonomuraea; species Nonomuraea sp. NPDC050227. Next base: position 283,058 of record NZ_JBITJF010000014.1, read on the forward strand.
CGGGCCACCATCGCCTACGCCACCGCGATGATCCTGGTACGCCACCACGACCCCGCCCGCCGCGACCCCGGCGAGGCGATGGCGTGGATCAACGAGGCCGTCACGATCACGTCGTTGCTGCCCGACCCCCGCGAACGCGCCTTCCACCTCGGCTTCGACCTCAACGGCAAGGCCCTGGTGGAGCTGCGCGCCGGCCGTCCGGACGCCGCGCTGCGGCTGGTCGAGCAGGCCATCGCCCTGGCCGACGAGCACCTGGCGGACGAGCACCCGGTCCACCGGCTCGTGCTGCGCGCCAACAGGGCGCAGCTGCTGGCCGGGGCCGGCCGGCACGAGGAGGCGCTGGCCGACTACACGGCGGCGATCGACGCCGATCCCGGCTATCCGGACTACTACCTCGACCGGGGCAACCTGCTGAACAAGCTGGGCAGACCGGAGGAGGCCCTGGCCGACTACGAGGCCGTCATGCGGCTCAGCCCGCCCTTCCCGGAGGCGTACTACAACCGCTCGGAGCTGCGGTTCGCGGCCGGCGACCTGGACGGCGCCCGCGCCGACCTCGACCGCACGCTGGAGCTCGACCCCGACTTCGCGCCCGCGTACGTGAACAGGTGCGGCCTGCTCGCCCTCCACGGCGAGTACGAGCAGGCCAGGCGGGACGTGGAGCGCGGCCTCGCGCTCCGGCCGCGCGACGCCCACCTGCTCTGCGTGCTCGGCCAGGTGGAGACGGCCCAGGGCCGCCACCCGGAGGCGTACGCGGCCTTCGACGCCGCGCTGGAGATCGATCCCGACCTGGCCGCCGCGTGGGGGAGCCGGGCCGTGCTCGCCTTCGAACGCGGCGACCCCGACGGCGCGCTGTCCGACCTGACCCGCGCGCTGAAGCTGACGGAGACGGCCGAGCTGCTGTTCAACCGGGCGATGGTCCACCGGGAGCTGGGACGGGCGAAGGAGGCCAGACAGGACCTGCTCAGAGCCGCCGAGCTGGCCCCCGGCGATCCGGACGTCGGGCGGGCGCTGGCCGAGGGGTGAGGGGATGGGCGGCCGGTACTGGCTCCTCCTGGGAGCCTTCCTCGCCTCCTCGCTCGGCACCTGGATCTACCGGCTGGCCCTGCCGCTGCTCGTCTACGACCTGACCGGGTCGGCGCTCGGCACGGGGCTGGTCTACGTGACCGAGTACCTGCCGTACCTGCTGCTGGGGATGTTCGGCGGGGTGATCGCCGACCGGTTCGACCGGCGGCGGGTGCTGGTGCTGGGCGACCTGGCATCGGGGGCCGTCACCGTCGTGCTCGCCGTCCTGGTCACGGCCGGTGTGTCCCGGTTGTGGCCGATCTACGTGGTGGCGTTCCTGCTGGCCTGCGTGGACCCGCTCTACCAGCCGGCGTTCCGGTCGATCGTGCCCTCGCTGGTGGAGGTGGCGCGGCTGCCGCAGGCCAACGCCCGGCTGCACATCGGCGAGCACGCGGTCAACATGGCCGGGCCGGTGATCGGCGGCGCGCTGGTGGTGAACTTCGGCTACCAGGTGGCCGTCTACGCCGACGCGGGCACGTTCCTGCTGTCGGCGCTGCTGATCTCGCTGATCAGGACCGCGCCCGCGGCCGCGGCGGCGGTGCGGGGGTGGTCGGTGGTCGCCGACATGCGCGAGGGCCTGCGCTTCCTGACCGGCGGCGACCGGGTGGTGCTCACCACCGCCCTGTCCGCCGCGGCCTGCAACTTCGGCGTCTGGCTGCTGCTGGCGGGGCTGGTGTACTACCTCAGCTCGTACCACGGGTTCACGCCCGGGGAGATCGGCGTCGTCTACGCCTTCCAGGGGGCGGGCGCGGTGCTCGGGGCGGTGCTGGGCGGCAGGCTGGTGTCCAGGTGCCAACCGGGCCCGCTGATCTGCTGGGCCATCGTGGCCGGGGGCCTGTCGATGCTGGCCATGATCCCGGCCAGGGGGCCGGTGCTGATCGGGCTGGCCTGGATGGGGCAGTTCGCGGCCGCCGGGACCTCGATCGTGGCGAGCATGACCGTCCGCCAGCTGCTCGTCCCCGACCACCTGCTCGGACGGGTGCTCGGCACGGCCAGGATGATCGCGTTCTTCTCCATCCCGATCGCCTCGCTGGTCACGGGGGTGTTCGAGTCGGCGGTGCGGAACGCGTACGCGCTGATGGCCTTCGCCGGGGTGAGCTGGCTGGCCATCGCGGCGGGCGTGGCGCTGTCGCCGATGCGCCGGGTCAGCCTCGCGCGGCTGCGAGCGGCCCGATCGGCACCACGAGAGGGGTCCCCGCGACCGGATCCTCGATGACCTTCGCGTCCAGCTCGAACACCTCGCGCAGCAGCTCCTCGGTCAGCACCTCGTGCGGGGCGCCGGCGGCCACGACCTTGCCGGCGCGCATGGCCACCAGCCGGTCGGCGTAGCGCGCGGCCAGGTTGAGGTCGTGCAGGACCATGACGACCGTGCGGCCGGCCTGCTCGTGCAGGTGCCGGACGAGCTCCAGCACCTCCACCTGGTGGGCCAGGTCGAGGAACGTGGTGGGCTCGTCGAGCAGCAGCAGGTCGGTGCCCTGGGCCAGGGCCATGGAGATCCACGCCCGCTGCCGCTGGCCGCCCGACAGCTCGTCGAGCGGGCGTTCGGCGAGGTCGGCCAGGCCGGTCATAGTCAGCGCCGCGGCGACGGCCGACTCGTCGTCGGAGGACCACTGCCGGTACCACGTCTGGTGCGGATGCCGTCCCCGGGCCACCAGGTCGGCCACGGTGAGCCCCTCGGGGGCCGAGGGCGCCTGCGGCAGCACGCCGAGGATCTTGGCGACCTCGCGGGTGGGGATGGCGTCGATGCGCTTGCCGTCCAGCAGCACCTGGCCGCCCTGGGGCTTGAGCAGGCGGCCGAGCGCGCGCAGCAGGGTGGACTTGCCGCAGCCGTTCGGGCCGATGATGGTGGTCACCGTGCCCGCCTCGACGCCCAGGTCGAGGCCGTCCACGATGGTCCGGTCGCCGTAGCCGAGTTTGACGCCCGCGGCCTGCAGCCTCATTTGCGTGCCCTCCAGATCAGGTGGATCAGGTACGGTGCGCCCAGCACGGCCGTGACGATGCCGACGGGCAGCTCGATCGGGGAGAAGACGGTCCGGGCGATCAGGTCGGCGCCCGCGGTGAGCACGGCCCCGGTGACCGCCGAGCACAGCAGCGGCGGCCGGGCCGAGCGGGTCAGCCGGAGCGCGATCTGCGGCGCGGCCAGGGCCACGAACGCGATCGGCCCGGCCGAGGCGGTGGCCACCGCCGCCAGCAGCACGGCGGCCAGGATCAGCAGGGCGCGGGCCGCGTTCACGCGCACGCCGAGGGCGGTGACCACGTCGTCGCCGAAGCGCAGCGCGTCGAGCGAGCGGGTGCCGAGCAGGGTGGCCGGGACGAGCACCGCCAGCGCGAGCGCCACGGGCACGACGTGCTCCCAGCCGCGGCCGTTGAGCGAGCCGCTGATCCAGACCATGGCCTGACCGGTGTCGTTGACGTCGCCGACGGTCAGCAGCCAGAACTTCACGTTCGTGAACACGGCGGCCACGCCGATGCCGACCAGGACCAGGCGGTAGCCGTCCAGGCCGCGCCGCCAGGCCAGGCCGTAGACGACGGACGCGCCGAGCAGGCCGCCGAGCAGGGCGAGCGCGGGGATGCCCAGGTCGGCCAGCAGGCCGCTGGTGCCGCCGTAGACGCTGCCGCTGGCCACCACGCCGGCCACGACGGTGACCGAGGCGCCGGTCGTGACGCCGAGGATCTCGGGGCTGGCCAGCGGGTTGCGGGCGATGGACTGGATGATCGCGCCGGACAGCGCGAGCGCGGCGCCGACCAGGGCGCCGGTCAGGGCGCGCGGCAGGCGCAGCTCCATGATGACGAAGTGGGCCGGGCTGTTGACGTCGAAGGTGCCCTGGAGCACCTCCGCCAGGCTCATCGGGAGGTCGCCGATGCGCATGTTCAGCGCCATGAGCACGACCAGGAGCGCCAGGCCGGTCACGCCGACGGCGACGGCGCGCGGGCGCAGCCGCCAGGACAGGGCGCCGAGGCGCAGCGGGAGCGCGGTCATAGCCGTACCGGCTTTCTGCGGCGGACCAGGGCGACGAAGAAGGGCGCGCCGATCAGCGCGAGGACCACGCCGACCTCCAGCTCGCCCGGAGGGGCGACCACGCGGCCGATCACGTCGGCGACCAGCAGCAACGCCGCCCCGACCAGCCCCGAGTACGGCAGCAGCCACCGGTGGTCGGTGCCCGACAGCGACCGGGCCAGGTGCGGCACGATCAGGCCCACGAACGCCAGCGAGCCGCAGGCCGCCACCGCCGCGCCCGACAGCAGGGTGACGGCGGCGACGCCGACCGTCCTGGTCAGGGCGATGTTCTGGCCGAGCGAGCGGGCGACGTCCTCACCGAGCGACAGGGCGTTCAGGCCCGGGGCGTTGACCAGGGCGAGCAGCAGGCCGGCGAGGATGAACGGGAGCACCTGCCAGACCACGTCCGGGCCCCTGGCGGCGATCGAGCCGGACTGCCAGAAGCGGAAGACGTCCATGGCCTGCTCGTCGAGGAGCACGATGGCCGAGGTCATGGCGTACAGCAGGGCGCTGACCGCGGTGCCGGCCAGGGCCAGCGTGACCGGGGTGGGGCCGCCCCTGCCGCCCGTCATGCCGAGCGCGAACACCGCCACGCTGGCCACCAGCGCGCCCGCCAGGCCGAACCAGATGTAGGCGAGCAGGCTGGAGGCGCCGAGCAGGATGATCGAGGCCACCATGGCGAACGCCGCGCCCTGCGTGACGCCCAGCAGGCCGGGGTCGGCCAGCGGGTTGCGCGTGTGGCCCTGCATGAGGGCGCCCGCGACGCCGAGCGCGATCCCGGCCAGCACCCCGAGCACGGTACGCGGCACGCGCAGCGAGCGGATGATGATGTCGTTCTCGCTGCCCGTGGGCGCGGTGAGAGCCTGCCAGGCGTCGCCCGGCGGTACGGACTTCGAGCCGACCGTGATGCTCAGCACCACCCCGGCCGCGACGGCGGCGAGGAGGAGGAGCAGGAGGACGAGCCGCCGGCGCCGGATGCCGTGGAGGCGGGGCGCGAGCGCGGTCACCAGTTTCCTCCCCTTGTTTGCCCGATCGTGGTGAAGTATGCCAGGTTAGGCAGGGCTAACCTAATTTAGGTTCGCCTTACTTCAAGAAAGGGTTCCGATGAGAGCGTGGCGGGTGCTGGCCGGTGTGCTGCTGGTGGCGGGGGTGGCCGCGTGCGGCTCGACGGAGCCGGCGGCCACGCCGTCGGCCGACCCGGCGGCCAGGACGATCGAGCACGCGATGGGCTCGACCAAGATCTCCGGGCAGCCCAAGCGGGTCGTCGCGCTCGACCAGAGCTTCGTGGACGCGGTGCTCACGCTGGAGACCCCCGTGATCGGCTACACCACCTACCGGTCGATCGACACCAAGCTGCCCGACTACCTCGGCCCGCTCGTCGCCCGGTACGGCAAGGAGGCGACCCCGGTCGGCACCCTGGAACAGCCCAGCCTGGAGAAGATCGCCGCGCTCAAGCCCGACCTGATCGTCTCGGCCAAGGTCCGGCACGAGGCCCTGTACGACAAGCTGTCCAAGATCGCGCCGACGGTATTCAGCGAGACGACCGGCGCCATCTGGAAGGAGAACCTGCGCCTCATGGGCCGCGCCCTGGGCAAGGAGGACCTGGCCGACTCCCGGATCAAGGCGTTCGAGCAGCGCGCGGCCACGATCGGGGCCGCGATCAAGGAGAAGGCGGGCGGGAAGCTGCCGACCGTCTCGATCGTGCGCTTCGCCGGTGAGCCCACCGTCCGGCTCTACGTCGAGAAGTCGTACTCCGGGGTGGTGCTGAAGGACGTCGGCTTCCCCCGTCCCGAGGGCCAGCCGACCAAGGACGACGCCATCGCCGTGGACGTCAGCCAGGAGCGCATCGCCGACCTCGACGCCGACCACATCTTCGTGGCCACCTACCCGGACCCGGCCAGCGACGGCCCCAAGGAGAAGTTCGTCGGCAACCCGCTGTGGGGCCGGCTCAAGGGGGACAAGCACGAGGTCAGCGACCTGACCTGGATGAGCGCCGTGGGCGTCCAGGGCGCCCACGCCATCCTGGACGACCTGGCCAAGACCTTCTCGGTCGACCCCGCCAAGGCCGCCTAGGCTCCGGCGCTCAGCGCGGCAGGAACGTCCGCAGGTCGGCCAGGTGGGGTTCGAGGTCGAGCCCCTGGCCGGCCAGCCATTCCGGGTTGTCGTAGGTGCCCTTGTAGCGGTCGCCGCGGTCGCAGATCAGGGTGACGACGCTGCCCTGGACGCCCGATTCGCGCATCTCCCTGACGAGCTCGACGCACGCGGCCATGTTCGTCCCCGTGGAGCCGCCGACGTCCAGGCCGGTGACCTCGCGGGTCCAGTGCATGGCGGCGATCGAGCGGGCGTCGGGGACGGCGATCATGCGGTCGATCACGCTGGGCAGGAACGACGGCTCCACCCGGGGACGCCCGATGCCCTCGATCCGCGACCCCGAGGCCGTCACCGCAGGGTCGCCGGAGACCCAGCCCGGGTAGAACGCCGAGCCCTCCGGGTCGACCACGGCCAGGCGGGTGGGGTGGCGGCGGTAGCGGATGTAGCGGCCGATCGTGGACGACGTGCCGCCGGTGCCGGCGCCCACGACGATCCAGGCGGGCTCGGGGTGCGGCTCCATGGACATCTGGGAATAGATCGACTCGGCGATGTTGTTGTTGCCACGCCAGTCGGTCGCGCGTTCGGCGTAGGTGAACTGGTCCATGAAGTGGCCCCCGGTCTCGGCGGCCAGCCGGTGAGATTCGTCATAGATCGCCCCGGGGTCGGCGACGAGGTGACATTTCCCGCCGTAGAACTCGATGAGGTGGCACTTCTCGGGCGACGTGGACGCGGGCATGACGGCGATGAACGGCAGGCCGAGCAGCCGGGCGAAATACGCCTCGCTGACCGCGGTCGAGCCGCTGGACGCCTCCACGATCGTGGTGGCCGGGCCGATCCAGCCGTTGGCGAGGCCGTACAGGAACAGGGACCGTGCGAGCCGGTGCTTGAGTGAACCGGTCGGGTGCACCGATTCGTCTTTCAGGTAGAGGTTTACGCCCCAGTGCGAGGGAAGCGGAAAGACGTGCAGGTGAGTGTCACAACTTCGGTTGGCGTCGGCCTCCACCTTGCGGATGGCCTCCGCCACCCACCGACGTGTCCCCGTGTCGTGACGGTCCACAGATTCCATGTCCATACGCTATCCCCTGTGACTCTGACCACTATTCCTACGAAATTGGGTGGGTAGTGTTATGATAATGAGACTTGTCCGGCCGTGGACGTGACCACGCACGCCGCGAGCAGATGGACGACAAACCCCTTCTGACCTATGCGGACTCTCCTAACGCGTCCCTTACCTGGGAGTTGCGAGGATGAGGAATGCTGTCAGGCGGCTTGTGCCGAACGGGGGATAGCGCAAGGGGGAATGAATTGATCACTATGACCGATGAGCAGCGTCAGGACTGGTTCGAGCGCGATGTCGTGCCCGTGACGTCGCAGCTGTTCGCTTCCGCCATGCGCCTGACCCGTAACGCCGCCGATGCCGAGGACCTGGTGCAGGAGACGGTCGCCAAGGCGTACACGTCCTATCACCAGTTCCGTGAGGGCACCAACCTCAAGGCGTGGCTGCACCGCATCCTCACCAACAACTTCATCAACGACTACCGTAAGAAGCAGCGCTCGCCGAAGTTGTCGGCCGCCGAGGACATCGAGGACTGGCAGCTGCACGCCGCCGAGTCCCACACCTCGACGGGCCTGCGCTCGGCCGAGACCGAGGCGCTCGACCGGCTGCCCGACAGCGTCGTGATGAACGCCCTGCGCTCCCTGCCCGAGGACTTCCGCGTGGCCGTCTACCTGGCCGACGTCGAGGGGTTCGCGTACAAGGAGATCGCCGAGCGCATGGGGACGCCCATCGGCACCGTGATGTCCCGTCTGCACCGTGGCCGCCGCCAGCTCCGCGGCATGCTGGAGGACTACGCGCGGGAGGAGGGCGCCGTGCGCCTTCCCGCCCCCCGCGCCGCCGCCTAGGGAGAGTCCAGGGACAGGCGAAGGCGGACGCGTAACAGGCCGCCTTCGTCGCGCAGCTGCACCCGGTCGCAGAGCTGCCGGCTGATCCAGAGCCCGTACCCCCGCGGGGACTCGGGCTCCGGCGGTATGTAGCCCGGCAAGGGGTCGTCGAGCGCCCCGCCGGGATCGGCGATCTCGCAGACGAGGTCGCGCTCCTCCACCCACATCGTGATCGTGCCGAACCCGGCGCCGTGCTCGACGCAGTTCGCGGCGATCTCCGAGACGCTGAGCACCAGCGAGGAGATGAGGTTGCGGTCCATGCCGGCCGTCCTGGCGTAGTCGCCGACGGTCTGGCGCAGGCGCTTGAGCTCGCGGGCCGTGAACCGCACCAGGCAGGCCCCGGGGCCCGGCTCCGGGAAGGGCGCGTCGTCGCCGTCGAGCACCAGCTCGTGGGGCTGCACGAACCGCCCGCTGGCCGCCTCACCCCCCGCCCCCAGCACCAGGGGATGGACGACCGGGGTGAGCTCGCGGACGGGCTCGGGGACGTCGCGCAGGTCGTACAGGCACAACATGACGGACGGGGCCGCGGCCAGGGCGGCGTTGACGACCGAGTCGTAGCGGATGAGGTCCTGGATCCGCGGCTCGCTGAGATCGGTCCAGACGGGCTCGCCGACGACCAGGGTGGGCCGGCCGCGCGTGTACTCGTGGTAGGCGGCCAGCATCCGGTGGGGATGGCCGTACCAGGCGCCGGCCGGGCGGCTGTCGATGCGCCGCGCGTCGCCGTCGAGGGCCTCCGCCAGCAGCGCCAGCCGGTCGGGACGGGTGACGACCAGCACGCGCCGGTCTTCGTCCAGCGCGGTGCGCACGCGCGGCACGACGAGGTCGAGGAAGGCCCGATCGGAGTCGTACGGTACCGCGACGTGCTTCAGCGACTGTGCCCGCTCACGGCGCACGGCCGAAACGTAACAAGGGCGGCCCGGCCGCGCAACGGCGGAAGCCGACCAATAACGTCGAACGGCCTGCGCGTGACTCCCCGGAGTTTGATGATTACTCCATGTCTTGGACGGCTGATGCCCGTTGCTGGGTACATCTGTTGTGTACGGAAACGTCGGCAGGGGGTGGCGTGTGACCGAAGCCCGCGCGGCGGCGGAGAAACTCCAGGCGGAGCTGCACGGGCTGGGAGTCACCAGCGCGTACGAGGTGGGGGACGGAGCGACCATCTCGGTCTGGATAGGTCTCGTCGTGCACTACAGGGACGGTTTTTACCGTTGGCAGGAAGGTCTGGTTAAACGTCGTCATCTGGGTACGGATCCGGTTGGATGTGCCATGCGCGTGGCGCGCCGCTACAAGGAGCTGCACGCGGATATCCCACTCTGGTGGGACGACCTGGCCAGGGAACTACGGGGGAGACCGGTCCAGGACTATCCGTAAGGCCCCCGCGTGCGGTGTTTCGGGGGAAAACATGCGCATTTGGGCTTTGCCATTCGTCCTGATCGTTCTCGTGGGCTGCGCCGCCCAGCCGGTGCCGCGCCGACATTCCGCCATGATCCGGCCACAGGTCAGTCCTGAGGTCCTGGCCAAGCGGCTGATCGCGCAGCAGGCCGACTGGCCGCGCAGCCGCCGGTTCGACTGCGGCAAGATCAAGTGTGTGGCCCTGACCTTCGACGACGGTCCAGGGCCCTACACCGGCAAGCTGCTCGACCTGTTGCGCCAGCGCCACGTCAGGGCCACGTTCTTCGTGCTGGGGGAGATGGTGGCCGCCGACAGCGGCGGCCGGATCACCCGTCGCATCGTGGACGAGGGCCACGAGATCGGCAACCATTCCTGGTCCCACCCGTCGCTGACCGGCCTGTCCCGCGAGGGGGTGCGCAACGAGCTGGGGCACACCGACGAGCTCGTCCACCGGCTGACCGGGGTCAAGATGCGGGTGATGCGCCCGCCGTACGGCAGCACCGACGACGCCGTCGCCGCCGAGACCCGCCGCGAGGGCCTGGCCCAGATCCTGTGGGACGTCGACACCCTCGACTGGCTGCACCGCGAGCCCGCCGCCGTGGTCAGGCGGGCCGACACCGCCAAGGCCGGGTCGATCGTGCTCATGCACGACATCCACCCCACCACGGTCGAGGCCGTGCCGAAGGTGATCGACACCCTCGCCAAGAAGGGCTACACGTTCGTCACGATCTCGGAACTGTACGGCCGCCCGCCCACGCCGGGCCGCACGTACACCGCACGGTGAGCGGCATGGCACCCTTGGGCCATGGCTTTCACCGGCTTCCCCGACGAGGCGTTCATCTTCTACGAGGGCCTTGAGGCGGACAACTCCAAGCACTACTTCACCCGCCACAAGCACCTCTACGAGGACGCGGTCCGCGCGCCCATGACGGAGCTCACTGACGAGCTGGCCGCCGAGTTCGGCCCGGCCCAGCTCTTCCGGCCCTACCGGGACGTGCGCTTCTCCAAGGACAAGACGCCGTACAAGACCCATCAGGGCGCATTCGTCGATCTGATGCCCGGCATCGGCTACTACGTCGAGATCAGCGCCGCCGGCCTGTACGTCGCCGGCGGCCGCTACACCCAGGCCTCCGACCAGATCGCCCGCTACCGCGCGGCCGTGGACGAGGACGTCACCGGCAAGCCGCTGGAGTCGATCGTCGCCCGGCTCGCCGACGCCGGCTACACGATCGGCGGCGACCGGCTGAAGACCAGGCCGCGCGGCTTCGAGGAGGACCATCCGCGCATCGAGCTGCTGCGCCACAGGTCCCTGTTCGCGGGCGTGCGCCACGAGCCGGAGCCGTGGGTGCACACGGCCGAGGTGCGCGGGCGCGTCGAGCGGGCCTGGCGCGACTTCGCCGCGCTGATCGACTGGCAGTGCGCGCACGTCAGGGGCAGCGAGCTGCCGCGCCGCTGAGCGTCACCGCTGGCCCGTCGTGACCTGGTCGCCCTTCAGGATGCGGTCGACCGTCTGCCCGGCCGCCGAGCTGGCCGCCGTCGTGCCCACGGCCAGCGCCAGGGCCAGGGTCGGCGCGGCCAGGCTGCGCACGCTGCGCAGGTTGCGCACCCTGGCCCACGGCTCGCCGGCCAGGTGCATGATCCGCCACTCCCAGAACAGCCCGAGCCCGACGCAGACCATCATCACCTGCCCCACCACGATGGCCACGACCTGCGCCTTGTCGAGGGCGCCGATGTCCGGCTCGACCAGCGTCGACAGGTAACCGGCCAGGCTGGTCAGCAGGGCCGCGACGGCCAGGTGCAGCGCCTTGGTCATCGGCTGGGTGCCCCGGACGCACGGGTAGAAGTAGCCGAACAGGAAGCCGAACGCGGGCAGGGTGAGCAGGTAGCGGCCGTCGAAGAGGAAGCTGGTCAGGTCCGCGCCCTCCGGCCGGCCGTAGACCAGCGCGAAGGGCAGGCTCAGCAGCAGGCTGACGGTGAACGCCGACACGCCGCTGTGCCAGGGCGTGCAGCCGGCCGCCGTGGCGAAGGCGGTCTCGGGATGGCGGCCGTGCTCGCGCAGCGCCGACTCCAGAGCCTGCCGCCGCTGGTCGAACTCGGCCATCGACATGTCCGCGGCCAGCCTGGTCCGTCCGGCGCGGTAGAGCTCCTGCTCGGCGAGCAGCAGCAGGCGCCGGTGCAGGGCCGCGCGGACGAACTGCCGGTGCTCCTCCTGCGTGTCCGGCTCCACGACGGACGCGGGCGGCCCGGCGAGCAGCCAGCGCGCGGTCAGCCAGGCCACGAGCGAGGTGATCGCCAGCAGCGGCAGCGGCACGTCGATGTCGGCCAGCGTCGTGCTGCCGCCGGGCGTGATGTAGAGCACCATCAGCACGACGACCATCGTCGACTCGGTGGCCGGGTCGCGCACGGCCGCCACCCGGCAGCCCAGCCGCCACAGCCGCAGCACCAGCATCACGAACCCGAGCAGCAGCAGCCCGAGCACCCCGCGGACCAGCGGGTCCAGCGGCAGGCTGCCGATCGTCGGGACGGCCGTGCGGGGCACGGCCAGGCTCCACGACCCCGCGTCCAGCCATTCCGTGGGCCAGCCCTGCACGAGCAGGCTCACCACGACCGCACCCACCACCGCGCTCCGGCTCCACCGCCTGGTCGCCACGGTCACCGCCGCCACGGGGATCATCGCCCAGCTCAGCGCCAGCAGCAGCCGGACGCTGTCGGGCGGGTACACGCCGTCCAGCAGCGCCCGCAGCCACAGGGCCAGCGCCAGCAGCCCGACCGCGGCCTCTGCCCACAGCGCGGCCAGGCGGACGACCACCGGCCTGACCCCGAGGTCCACGCTGAAGCCGACCGCCGCGCCCGCCGCCGCCAGGGCCGCGACGGCTCCGCCGGTCAGCAGCACGCGTCCGGGGAGCTGGCCGTGCAGCCACGACCAGCTCAGCATGCCGATCCCGACCAGCAGGCCGAGCCCGGTCACCGTGAGCAGGTCCCGGCCGGTCCACGGCGGGCTGGTGGGCAGCACCCGTCCGGCGTGCCGCAGGGCCATCACCGGCACGGCGACGAAGAGGATCACGTACCCGACCGGCGACCACTCCGCGGCGACCAGCGGGATGAGCAGGGCCGGGGCGGCGATGGCCAGGCCGACGACCAGCTCCCTGTTGGGCACCCGCTGCCACCACCGCCGGCCGAGCGAGCGCACCAGGAACACCGCCAGCGCGCACGCCGTGAGCACGCCGAGCGCGGTGGCCCAGGAGAAGTCGTCCTCCTCGGCGACGTCGGGGAAGCCGTAGGAGCCGGGGGCCAGCGTCAGGCTCACCGGGTAGGCGCCGACGGAGAACCGCAGCAGGCCGCGCTCCTGCCGTTCCGGCTGGATGCCCTCGACACGCAGCACGGTCCACTCGCCGGGCAGCACGGTGACCGCGCGCTCCACGACGATCAGCGGGAGCGCGGTCGGCGAGGCGAAGTCGAGCCGGAGCAGCCCGTCGACCCTGACCTGGCGCAGCAGCGTCACCGTGAACTCGGCCGTGACGTGCCCCGGCGAGGAGACGATGAGCGGCGCGAGCCGGGTGGTGGGCGCCAGGCTCTGGCCGTCCGCCTTGAGCGCGCCGAACCCGGAGTCGGTCACCTGCGGCAGCGTGCCGGGGAAGCCGCCGCCCTGGCGCAGCGCCTCGGCCAGCGGGTCGTCGGGACGCAGGTCCAGGCGGTGCCTGACGGTGATCCTGACCTGGCGCTGCCGGGGGTCGATCCGCCCCTCGGGGACGGCGTCGAGGTCGGCCGCGCGGGCCCGGGCGACCGAGACCTCGGTGGCCGCCGTACGGGCCCATCCGGCGGCCGGGTCGGCGCGGGCGGCGGCGGCCGCCCAGGGATTGGTCACGACGGTGCTCTTGGGCCTGTCGGACCCGGTCACGGGTCTGGCTGCGATGGTGCACCAAACAATCGCCCCGAACGACACCAGAGCCAGCCCGAATGAAAGTGCCATCCGGAGCTTTCCCACAATTGGGATGATTCTCCGGCATGCCGAAATGTTCTATGGCATAGGGTCACGGTGTTATCACAGATGGTCTCATGACCACGTTTCTTTACACCGTGACCCGGGAGAGGCGTTCCATCGCGCGTGCTCGGACCGTCCGTTGACAGGCCCCTCTGACACGGAAACCGCGTGCCACCGGAAAAGGTGACACGCGGCCGTGGTGCGGAGAGAACGAATCAGGCGCGCTTGGCGCGGGCGGCGGCGCGGCCGCGGGCGGCGGCGTCGAGCACGACCTTGCGGATGCGGACCGCGTCGGGCGTGATCTCCACGCACTCGTCCTCGCGGATGAACTCCAGCGCCTGCTCCAGCGAGAGCGTCCGCGGCGGGATGACCTTCTCGGTCTCCTCGCTCGTGGACGAGCGCATGTTCGTGAGCTTCTTCTCCTTGGTGATGTTCACGTCCATGTCGTCGGAACGCGAGTTCTCACCGATGATCATGCCCTCGTAGACCTCGGTGGTCGGCGAGACGAACAGCGTGCCGCGCTCCTGGAGGTTGAGCATGGCGAACGCGGTCACCGGGCCCGACCGGTCGGCCACCAGCGAGCCGTTGTTGCGGGTGCGCAGCTCGCCGAACCACGGCTCGTAGGAGTCGAAGACGTGGTGGACCAGGCCGGTGCCGCGGGTCTCGGTCAGGAACTCGGTGCGGAAGCCGATCAGGCCGCGGGCCGGGACCACGAACTCCATGCGGATCCAGCCGGTGCCGTGGTTGGTCATGTGCTCCATGCGGCCCTTGCGGACGGCCAGCAGCTGGGTGACCGCGCCGAGGTACTCCTCCGGGCAGTCGACCGTCAGGCGCTCGACCGGCTCGTGCACCTTGCCGTCGATGGTCTTGGTGACCACCTGCGGCTTGCCGACGGTCAGCTCGTAGCCCTCGCGGCGCATCTGCTCGACGAGGATGGCCAGCGCCAGCTCACCACGGCCCTGCACCTCCCAGGCGTCGGGACGATCGGTGGGCAGCACGCGCAGCGACACGTTGCCGACCAGCTCCTTGTCGAGCCGGTCCTTGACCATGCGGGCGGTGACCTTCGAGCCCTTGACCTTGCCGACCAGCGGCGAGGTGTTGGTGCCGATCGTCATCGAGATCGCCGGCTCGTCGACCGTGATCAGCGGCAGCGGGCGCGGGTCCTCCGGGTCGGCCAGCGTCTCGCCGATCATGATCTCGGGGATGCCCGCGATGGCGATGATGTCGCCGGGGCCGGCCTCCTCGGCCGGCTTGCGCTCCAGCGCCTCGGTCATCAGCAGCTCGGTGATCTTCACCTTCTGGATCGTGCCGTCGGTGCGGCACCAGGCGACCTGCTGGCCCTTGCGCATGACGCCCTGGTGGATCCGGCACAGCGCGATGCGGCCCAGGTAGGAGGAGGCGTCGAGGTTGGTGACGTGCGCCTGCAGCGGGGCGCTGGGGTCGTACGTGGGCGCCGGGATCGTCGACTTGATGATGTCGAACAGCGGCTCCAGGTCCTCCGAGTCGGGCATGCCGCCGTCGTCGGGACGGTTCATGGAGGCGCGGCCGGCCTTGGCCGAGGCGTAGACGATCGGGAAGTCGATCTGCTCCTCGGTGGCGTCGAGGTCCATGAAGAGCTCGTAGACCTCGTCGACGACCTCCTTGATGCGGGCGTCGGGGCGGTCGACCTTGTTGATGCACAGGATGACCGGCATCTTGGCGGCGAACGCCTTGCGCAGCACGAACCGGGTCTGCGGCAGCGGGCCCTCGGAGGCGTCGACCAGCAGCACCACACCGTCGACCATGGAAAGGCCGCGCTCGACCTCGCCGCCGAAGTCGGCGTGGCCCGGGGTGTCGATGATGTTCAGGGTCATGCCGCCGTGCTGGACGGCGGTGTTCTTGGCGAGAATGGTGATGCCCTTCTCGCGCTCCAGGTCGTTGGAGTCCATGACCCGGTCGTCGACGTCCTGGTTCGCGCGGAAGGCCCCGGACTGCCAGAGCATGGCGTCGACCAGTGTGGTCTTGCCATGGTCGACGTGCGCGATGATCGCGATGTTCCGCAGGTCGTCGCGGCTGTTCAAAGGCATGATGACTTCTCGCTCTGTGTCGTGGGGGCGGCCGCGCGAAGTCGCGACCCACCAAGTCTAGTTGATCCCCTCTCGTGACAAGAGCGGGACAAGGCGTCTGCGGCGCTGTAGGGGTGAACGCATCGGCCGGCGCGTCTGATTCCCGGCGTCCCGCATGGATCACGGGCGGCGGGGCGATGAGCAACCGTGAGGGACGAAGGGCCGGCGCTGCTCGCCGCGTGGGGGCGGTTCGCGCTGCTCCTGGGGTTGCCGGCCTCCTTCCTGCTGCGAGGCCGCACGTGAGGCGGGCGGCCGCCCTGCCTGCGCCTGAACGTGCCCGCCGACCGGCTCGCCCCCCTCGCCGAGCTGTACGAGCGCGAGCCGGGACGTACATAGCAGGTTGCACATTTGTGTGCATGGCAGGAGCCGTCGCGGTCCCTACATTGTCGTCATGACGTGGACAGAGCTGGTTATGAGCTCGGCACCGAGCAAGGGCGACCAGCCGGCGGTGAGCGACGTCAGGACCGGCGAGGTGCTGTCGTACGCGCAGTTCGCCAGGCGGGTCACCCGCGCGGCGGGCGGGCTGCGGCGCGACGGGCTGGCCTACGGCGACCGCGTCCTCATCGACCTGCCGCTCGGCGCGTCGCTGGTGGTGGCCGTCCACGCGGTGGCCTGGGCGGGCGGCGTCGCCGTGCTGGGCGGCCCTGGCCCGGTCCGCATGGTGATCACCCGCGGCCCCCGCGAGCCCGGCGGCCCCGCCGCGGACCGGGTCTACGCCTTCCGTCCCTCACCCGGCGCGCTGCCGTTCGCCGGGCTGCTCAACGCGAGCCCGCTGGAGTTCGGCCCGCTGGCGGGCGCGGCGCTGGCGCCGGGCGGCGGCCGCGTGCTCGACCACGACGAGCTCGCCGCCGACCTGCGCAACCTGGCCGCCCGCCTGGTGGTCGGCAAGGACGACGTGGTCGTCAACGCGGCCGGCGACCTGCTCAAGGGGCTGCGGGTGCTCGACCTGGCCCTGATGTCCGGCGCCCACGTCGTGATCGCCGCCAACGAGCCGACCGTCATCGGCTGCCGGGTGCTGGCCGCCGAGCGCAGGGCCACCATGGTCGTGGCGCCGTACGACGTCGCCAGGCGGCTGCTGGGAAACCCCATTCTGCGCGTTGTGGACGAAAGGGCGATCGTCAGCTCGCTTGGCCTGTGAAAAGTGCGACACTGTGGAAGAGTGTGATCCTTCGGCGACGCAGGGTGAACACATGCCAGAGGCCCCCCGGCACAATCTTCCAGCAGAGCCCAATCGGTTCGTGGGCCGCGAACGCGACCTCGACGACCTGCGCGGGCTGTTCGGCGAGACGCGCGTGGTCACGTTGTGCGGCGTCGGCGGCATCGGCAAGACCCGGCTGGCCCTGCGGGTGGCCGCCGGGCTGGTGGGCGGCTATCCGGGCGGGGTGTGGCTGGTCGAGCTGGCCAGGGTCAGCCGTCCGGAGCAGATCGTCCAGGAGATCGCCCGGGCGCTGCGGGTGCGCGAGGAGAGCGGGCGCCCGCTGCTCGACACCGTCACCGCCCGGCTGCGCGAGCTGCGCTGCCTGCTGCTGCTCGACAACTGCGAGCACCTGGTCGACGGGTGCGCCGAGCTGGCCGCCGAGCTGGTCGCCTGCTGCCCCCGGCTGAGCATCCTGGCCACCAGCCGGGAGCCGCTGCGCATCGCCAGCGAGCTGATCTGGCGGGTGCCGCCGCTCGACCTGCCCGAGATGGGGTACGCCGACGCCGAGTCGGTGCAGCTGTTCATGGACCGGGCCGCCGCCGGCGGCACCCGGCTCGGCCCCGACAGCCTGCCCGACGTGGTCCGCCTGTGCCAGGCGCTCGACGGGCTGCCCCTGGCCCTGGAGCTGGCGGCGGCCCGTACGAGCCTGCTCAGCCCTGGGCAGATCGCCGACCGGCTCGACGACCGTTTCTCGCTGCTGACCACGGGCGGCCGTACCGCTCCTGCGCGGCAGCGCACGCTGCTGGCCACCGTCGACTGGAGCTACGACCTGCTGTCGGCCAAGGAGCAGGTGCTGCTGCGCCGGCTGTCGGTCTTCGCCCGCGACTTCGACCTCGACCTGGCCGAGCAGGTCTGCGCCGAGCGGCCCATCGCCCGGGACGAGATCGTCGACCTCCTCGGCGGCCTGGTCGACAAGTCCCTCGTGCTGTGCGACGAGGAGCGCAGGCGCTACCGCATGCTGGAGACGATCAAGCGGTACGCGATGAAGCGGCTGGAGCGGGCCGGCGAGCGCGAGGACGTCCGCGAGCGGCACCTCACCGTCCTGTGCGACCTGCAGGAACGCCACTTCACGACCGAGATGGTCCGGCCGGGCGTGCCCTGGCCGGAGCGACTGGAGTGCCTGACGGCCAGCAAGCAGCTCCTCGACGACCAGCGGGCCGCCCTCGACTGGGCCGCCGAGTCCGGCAACGCGCGGCTGGGCCTGCGCCTGTGCGCCGCCAGCACCGCCCTGCTGCCCATCTCCGGCAACCTGACCGAGATCGTCGGCTGGATCGAGCGGCTGCTCTCGCTCGACCTCGAACCCGTGCCCGACGGGCAGGTCGCGCAGGGCAAGGCGTACCTCGCCTACGGGCTGGAGGCCCGCGACGAGCTCAGCCGGTCGCTGGAGGTGGCCACGGAGAGCCTGGCGGGGCTGGGCGAGGAGAACGTGTTCACCCGCTGCGTCATGCACAGCCTGGTGGTCGTCGTCCTGCTCCGCATGGGCCGCATCGACGAGGCGCTGCACCACGCCGAGCGCGGCCTGGCCGAGGCCACCGAGTCGGGCGACGCCTGGAACCAGGCGGCGGGGCTGGCCGGGCTGTCGGCGGTGGCGCTGACCAGGGGCCGGCTGCGCGAGGCCCAGCGGCTGGGCGACGAGGCCCTGGCACGGGCGCGCGAGCACGGCCACCGCTGGCTCATGGCCAGGATGGCCGCCCAGCTCGGCGCCGTGGCCGAGGCCCGCGGCGACCTGGAGACCGCCAAGTCCCGCTACGAGCTGGCCGTCCCGTGGTTGTGCGAGCTGGGCAGCGACTCGGACCTGGCGCGCTGCCTGGCCAGGGTGGGCCGGGTCGCGGCCATGCTGGGCGAGTTCGCCGCGGCCAGGGAGCGGCTGGCCGACAGCCTCGCGCTGAGCCGGCAGACCGGCCAGCGGCAGGGGGTGGCCCGGTGCCTGGCCGGCCTGTCGGTGCTGGCCGAGCACGAGGGCGACCTCGACGGCGCGGTGCTGGCCGCCGCCGCCGCGGCCACGCTGCGCGAGTCCATCGGCCAGCACTCGGCCACGATCCGGATCGAGGAGCTGCTCTCGCGCGCCCGCGCCAAGCTCGGCGAGGGCCGAACGGCCTCCCTGTGGTCGCGCGGCCGGGCGATGAGCCCCGACGCCGCCGCCCGTCAGGTGCTGGCGGGGGAGCGGCCCGCGGCGCCGCCGCCCGCGCCGGCCGAGCCGGTCAGGCACTCGCTGCTGACCGTGCGCGAGCTGGAGATCGCCGGCCTGCTCACCCGCGGCCTGTCCAACCGGGCCATCGCCGAGGAGCTGGTGATCAGCCCGGCCACGGTCGCCCGGCACATCGCCAACATCATGGAGAAGCTGGGGTACACCTCGCGCGCGCAGATCGCGGTGTGGGCCGCCGAGCACCCCAGCGCTTCTGCATAGGGATCTGCATATTCCGCCCCATGTAGGCACGTGACCCCCTCCCTACCGTGGACGCCATGGATGAGCACATCGTCATGGTGGACTCCGGCACGGGCGTGGAGCTCACCGAGAAGCAACTGGACGAGCGGTCGGCGATCGCGACCGCCCAGTTGCGGCGCAGAGGGGTGCGCGCGGGCGACACGGTGCTCGTCTGCCTGCCCGTGGGGCCCGACCTGCTGGTGGCGGCGGACGCGGTGATGGCGGCGGGCGGCGTCGTCTGGCCGGTGCCCGCCGACCTCGACCGTGCCGGGCTGGGCGAGCGCATCCGGGCCAGCGGCGCCCGGGTGATGATCTCCGACGTGCCGGAGGCGGTGGAGGCGGCCGAGGAGTCGCGGGTGCGGATCGTGATGAGCGTGGCCGAGCTGGGCGGGCGGCATCCGTATCCGCGCAGTCGCGGACAGTCCACGGAAAGTGATCGCACGCGGTCGGCCGGAGGTGGAGACTGAGCGCACCTGTGATCCTCCGCTGACCCTGGGCACCGACATGACTCCGCCAGTTCCGCACAACCTGCCCGCAGAGCCCAACCGTTTCGTCGGCCGCGGGCGCGACCTGACCGAGCTGAGCACGCTGGTCCACGACGAACGCGTGGTCACGCTGAGCGGCGTCGGCGGCATCGGCAAGACCCGCCTGTCGCTGCGGGTGGCGGCCAGGGCCGCGCCGGGCTTCGCCGACGGCGTCTGGCTGGTCGAGCTGGCCCGCCTGGCCGACCCCGCGCTGATCGTCAACGAGATGGCCGGGGTGCTCGGCGTCCGCGACGAGGCGCCGGGGCGGCTGCTGGACGGCCTGCGCGTACGGCTGCGCGAGGCCAGGGCGCTGATCGTGCTCGACAACTGCGAGCATCTGGTCGACCGCTGCGCCGAGCTGGTCGCCGGCCTGATCGCCGACTGCCCCCAGCTGCGTTTCCTGCTCACCAGCCGCGAGCCGCTGCGCATCCCCGGCGAGCTGGTCTGGCGGGTGCCGCCGCTGGAACTGCCCGACGACCACCATCCCGACGCCGAGTCCGTGCTGCTGTTCGTCGAGCGGGCGCTGGCGGCGGGGGCACGGTCCGTGACCGGCAGCATGGACGACGTCGTGCGCCTGTGCCGGGCGCTCGACGGCCTGCCGCTGGCGCTGGAGCTGGCCGCGGCCCGCACGAGCCTGATGAGCCCGGGCCGCATCGCCGACCGCATCGGCGACCGGTTCACCCTGCTGACCAGGGGCGACCGTACCGCGCCCGCCCGCCAGCGCACCCTGCTGGCCACCGTCGAGTGGAGCCACGACCTGCTGCGGCCCAAGGAGCGCGTGCTGCTGCGCCGCCTGTCGGTCTTCGCCGGGCTGTTCGACCTGACCGTGGCCGAACGGGTGTGCGCCGACGGCGGCATCGTGCCCAGGGCCGAACTGCTCGACCTGCTCAACGGCCTGGTCGACAAGTCGCTGGTGCTCCACCACGACGGGCGCTACCGCCTGCTGGAGACCATCAGGCAGTACGCCGCCGAGCGGCTGGCCGAGGCGGGCGAGCTGACCCGGCTGCGCGACCGGCACCTGCGGGTGATCTGCGAGGAGATGGAGCACTGTTACCGGGCCGGCACGCTCGACCCGCGCATGCCCTGGTCCGCCCGCGTCCCGCACTTCGTCAGGGGCCGCGCGCTGATGGACGACTGCCGGGCGGCGGTGGAGCGGGCGGTGGAGTCGGCCGACCCGGTGCTCGGGCTGCGCCTGGCCCGCGCCGCCCTGGCCATCCTCGCCGTACGCGGCGAGCTGGGCGAGACCGTCGGCTGGCACCAGCGGCTGCTCGCGCTCGACCTGTCCAGGGTGCCCTCCGACGTGGTCGCCGTGGCCAAGGGCGGCCTGGCGTACGGGCTGGAGATCTGCGACGAGCTGGCCCGCGCCGAGGAACTGGTCGTGCAGGGGGTGGAGGAGCAGAAGAGGCACCCGTACACCCACTGGCTGGGCGTCACCTACAGCGTGGCGCTGGCCGTGTTCTTCCGCACCGGCCAGAGCGAGAAGGCGCTGCGTTACCTGGAGGAGCTGGAGGCGGCGGCCGCCGCCCACGACGACCTGTTCAACCTGGCCACGGTCCGCATCGCGCAGCTCAACCTGGCGCTGTTCCGCGGCCAGCTCCGCCAGGCCCGCCGGCGCGGCGAACAGGCGCTGGCCCTGGCCAGGGAGGCCGGCCACCACTGGACGCTGGCCAGGGCGCTGACCCACCTGGGCGCGGTGGCCGAGGCGGCGGGCGACCTGGAGGCCGCCATGACCTGCCACACCTCGGCCCTGCCGTTGCTGGAGGACATGGGCAACCGGGTCGAGCTGGCCCGCTGCCAGGCCAAGCTGGGCCGGGTGGCGGCCCGGATGCACGACTATCCGGCCGCCCGGCTGCACCTGGCCGCCAGCCTGGCCCTGAGCACCCGCACCGGCCAGCGCAGGGGCGTGGTGCGGGCGCTGACGGCCATGTCGGCGCTGGCGGCCGAGCAGGACGACCTGGAGGGCGCGGTGCTGGCCGCCGCCGCCGCGACCGCGCTGCGCGAGGCCATCGGCCAGTACGGCGTCCCCGGCCCGGTCCAGGAGCTGCTCACGCGGGCCAGGGCCGGGCTCGGCGAGGGCCGGGTGTCGCTGCTGTGGGCCAAGGGGGCCCGGCAGTCGCCCGACGAGGTCGCCAGGCGCGTGCTCGATCCCGGCCAGGCCGTTCCCGCGGGGCCGTCCGGGCCGCCGCCGGGGGCCTGGCAGGGCGGGCTGACCGGCCGGGAGCTGGAGATCGCCGCGCTGCTCACGGGCGGGCTGAGCAACCGGGCCATCGCGCTGAAGCTGGTGATCAGTCCGGCCACGGTGGCCCGGCACGTCGCCAACATCATGGAGAAGCTGGGCTTCGCCTCCCGGGCCCAGATCGCGGTGTGGGCCACCGGGCACGGCCTGGAAACGGACCACGAATAAGCTGGTATTCATGCCTTTCGCGCCACATTTCCCGGTGATGCTCAGGACCGAGGACGGTGTCCGCATCGACGCCGCCCACACCCCCTCGGCGGCCGGGGACATCGGGATCGTCATGGCGCACGGCTTCACCGGATCCTGGCGCGAGCGCACCGCCCGCCGCATCGCGCACGTGCTCAGCGGCTACGGCGGCGTGCTCGCCTTCGACTTCCGCGGCCACGGGCGCTCGGGCGGCGAGACGACGGTCGGCGACCTGGAGATCCTCGACGTGGAGGCCGCCGTACGGCATGCCCGCGTGGTCGGCTACCGGCGGATCGCGGTCGTCGGCTTCTCCATGGGCGCGGCGGTGGCCGTCCGGCACGCGGCGCTGCGCCGGGGCGTGGACGCGGTGGCGGCGGTCAGCGGCCCGGCGCGCTGGTACTACCGGGGCACCAAGCCCATGCGCCAGGTCCACTGGGCCATCGAGCAGCCGTTCGGCAGGTTCGCCGCCCGGCTGGCCAAGCGCACCAGGATCGCGAGCGGCCAGTGGGACCCGATCCCGATGCCGCCGCACGAGGCCGCCGCCCTGGTCTCGCCCGCCCCGCTGCTGGTCGTGCACGGCGACGCCGACGCCTTCTTCCCGCTGGACCACGCCCACCAGCTCTACGACGGCGCCCGCGAGCCCAAGGAGCTGTGGATCGAGCCGGGTTACGGGCACGCGGAGTCGGCCGCCAGCCCCGAACTCATCCGGCGTATCGGTAAATGGATCTCCTCGAACCTTTCGTGAGTAATACCCGTCTACCTAAGACGGATGGAAAGGATCCGCCAGGAGAAAAGTCCTCGGGGACGGAAACCGCCTTCGCGGTGACCGTGGGACATACTTCAGTAGCCGGGCAGTCGCCGACTGTAGGCGGCGGATCCGGCACCTAGCGTCGCGGGGGCACGCTGGGTGCCCTCCCCGGCCCGCAAGAGGGGGCCCCGCGGCGCGCGGGGCCCCCTCTTCGCCCGCCGCTAGCCCAGCCGGGCGATCGTCTTGTACTCCAGGTAGCCGTTCAGGCCCTCGGGGCCGAGCTCGCGGCCGATGCCGCTGGCCTTGAAGCCGCCGAAGGGCGCGTTCGACTCCAGCATGAAGCAGTTGACGCCGTAGGTGCCGGTGCGCACCTGGCGGGCGACGTTCATGCCGCGCTCGGCGTCGGCCGTCCAGACCGTGCCGGCCAGGCCGTAGTCGCTGTCGTTGGCGATGCGCAGGGCGTCGGCCTCGTCCTCGTACGGGATCACCGCCAGGACCGGGCCGAAGATCTCCTCGCGGGCGATGCGCATGTCGTTGCTGACGTTGGCGAAGACCGTGGGGGCGACGTACCAGCCGCGGTCACGGGGACGGTCGAGGCCGCCGACGACGACCTTGGCGCCCTCGTCCATGCCGATCTTGATGTAGCCCTCGACGCGCTCCTGCTGGCGCTTGGCCACCAGCGGGCCGATGCCGGTCGCCGGGTCGGCCGGGTCGCCGACGGGCTGGGAGTTGACCATGTTCGCCACGGCGTCCACGACCTCGTCGTACCGGCTGCGGGAGGCCAGGATGCGAGTCTGGGCGACGCACGCCTGGCCGTTGTTCATCAGCGTGGCCATGGCCAGGAAGCCCATGCTGGCCTGCAGGTCGGCGTCGTCCAGGATGATCGCGGCGGACTTGCCGCCGAGCTCCAGGCTGACCCGCTTGAGCTGCTCGCCGCAGATGGAGGCGATGCGGCGGCCGGCGGCGGTGGAGCCGGTGAAGGCCACCTTGTCGACGCCGGGGTGGGAGATCAGGTGCTCGCTCACCTCGCGCCCGGCGGGCACGATGTTGAGCACGCCCGCCGGGATCCCGGCCTCGGCGGCCCACTCGGCCAGCAGGTACGCGTCCAGCGGCGTCTCGGGCGCGGGCTTGAGCACGATCGTGCACCCGGCCAGCAGCGCGGGCGCGACCTTGGTCATGGTCACGAACTGGGGCACGTTCCACGGGACGACGGCCGCGACGACGCCGACCGGCTCGCGCCGCACGGTGATCGGCCCGAACAGTCCGGGACGCTCCTCCTCCTGGGCGAACTCCTTGCCCAGCCCGGCGTAGAACTGCAGCATGCCGAGCGGCTGCGGCGCCTGCGCGAGGTTGGAGAAGGTGATCGGCGAGCCCATCTCCTCAGTGATCAGGGCGGCCATCTCGCCCTGGCGCTCGTTGTAGATCGCGGCCAGCCGCTCGATCACGGCGGCCCGCTCGGCGAACGTCATGCGCGGCCACGGCCCGTGGTCGAACGCCTGGCGGGCGGCGGCCACCGCGCGTTCCACGTCCTCGGCGGCGCCGTCGGGGACGCGGCCCACGACCTCCTCGGTGTGGGGGGAGATGACGTCGATCGTCCCGGTGCCGGCGGGGGTCACCCATTCGCCCCCGATGAACAGCTTGTCGTGCTGGCGCATGTCGTGAGCCTCCTGCTTGACCGAATGCTTGCTTGTTGGGCGTACGCCTCAAGGCGACCGAACCATGTTCTGTCCGGGCGCGCAAGAGGGGCGCGGCAGCGGTGTGCCGCGCCCCTCGGGACGTCGCTAGCGGGGGTCGCCCAGCAGGTGCCGCATCGACCGCTTGACCAGGTCCGTACGCGCGGCCTGGCCGGTCAGGCTCTCCACGCCGAAGCCCAGATAGACGGTGTCCGCGGTGACGATGCCGCCGCCCTCCTCGAAGACCTGGTCGGTGCGGAACCAGTTGTTGATCGAGGGGGCCGAGCCGGCCGGCGGCGCGGCGACGGCCCAGCCGCCGAGGTCGGACTCGAAGGACGTCTCACCGGCCGCCGCGCCGTCCAGGGTGACCTTGGCGTCGTCGAGGAAGACGCCCGCGCCCTGGGTGGACCAGTCGCTGACGTAGGAGATCGACAGCTCGACCCGCTTGCCCGCGTACGGGGTCAGGTCCACCTTCCACTGCTGCCAGCCGCCGGAGTTGCCCGAGGCGGCGTGCCACGCGCCGGAGGACCCGGTCGGCTCGCAGGCCGCGCCCTGGTAGTGCCGCGTGAACGGATGGATCACCCGCCAGCCGCCGCTGTTCTCGGCCTTGCAGCTCTCGCCGGTGCTCTGCGAGGTGTGGCCGTTGACGTCGGGGAGGGTGGTCCAGTCGTCGGCGCCCGCGGTGTGCGCCTCGACCGTCAGGAAGTCCCAGTCGGCCTCGGTGTCGTAGGAGGTCCAGAACGACAGGTCGCCGGAGCTCCTGCCGGTCAGGTCCACGGTCGTGGTCAGCCGTTTCCAGGAGACGTCGGCGATGCCGCTGTAGACGTCCCAGGAGCCGGTGTGGGGGTCGAAGGGGCCGCCGGGGCGCACCCACTTGACCTGGGCCGAGCTCGCGAACAGCGGGAACTGCGCCGGGGGCAGGATGGCCGAGGTGGCCACGAACGAGTTGGTGTGGCTGGGCTGCAGCGTGCCGGCGAAGCCCTCGAACGCGCCGCCGTTGCCCTTCAGCGCGAACGGCTGCCCGCTCGCCTGGTCGGCGCCCCCGTCGTCGAAGAAGACGTAGGCGCCCAGCCAGTACTGCTGGAAGTCGTTGAACACCTGGATGCACGGCGGGTCGTCGGGGACCGTGCACTCGGGGTGGCCGGGCTGGTCGGGCTCGTAGTAGTACGCGCCGTTGTTGTTGGCCGCGTACGAGGGGTACTTGCCGGCGTGCAGCAGCTTGCCGCCCTCGTTCAGGTAGTCGCGCACCGCCAGCTCGGTGTCCACGCCGCCCTTCGACATGGTGCCGGCGACCTGTCCGGGGGAGCGGGGGATGACGTCGTCGCCGGTCTCCCAGACCACCGCCTTGTAGTGGCTGAGCACGCCGAGCGGGTGCGGGGCCCGGCGGCCCATCTTGTCCATGTCGTAGACGTCGGTCGGGTAGCCGGCGTCCTGGAGCGCCTTGACGTAGTCGGCGGCGTACTTGGCCTCGGTCCCGCCCTGGGCCGGGCTGAGGCCGGTGACGTCCTCGGTGGCCAGCACGAGCACCTTGCCGCCGATGTCGTCCTGCACGGTGTAGGTGAAGTCGCCGCTCTTCCTGCCGATCGCGCTGAACCAGACCTTGACCTTGTCGCCCGGCCGAGTGCCGGTGATCGTGCCGCGCAGCCGGTGGTAATAGCGGTCGTAGCCCTTGCCGTACCGCTCGCCGCCCTTCCACTCGCCGGTCGGCGCGATCCTCGTCCGGCCGCCGTTGACCTGGTAGTTGAGCAGGACGGGGCCGATCCGCCGCTTGGCGGTGACCTGGACGGCCTGGTCGGTGCCGTAGCTGAACTCGAACGGGTCGAGCACGAAGTCGGGCGTCCTGTTGCCCAGGTGGCTGACCGGCTCGGCCGGGTCGGCCGCGGACCTGGCGACGTCGAGCGCGAACGGCAGGTTCTTCTCGAACTCCGCCTGCACGGCCGCCTCGTCGTCGGGGAAGACGAACCCGCAGCCGTCGCAGCCCTCGTCGAGCTCCGGCGTCCAGGACAGGGTGCCGTACCTGGCGTGGGCGTGGTCGTTGGTGTCGCCGTTCGTGGTGTAGAGCTCCGCGCCGAGGTCGGGGTCGAACCCGGGGACGGCCGGGGCGTCGTCGTCGCCGGTCAGGGCCTCGTAGATCGGGTTGTCGGCGGTCTTCGTAGCGATCTGGAACCCGCTGGGGTAGAGCAGCAGCGGGCCGTAGGAGTGGTAGTTCAGGTTCATCTCGAACCTGACCCGGTTGAGCAGGCCGTCCATGGCCCTGGTCTCCGGCTCGCTGGCCGGGCCGGTCCCGCGGAAGGTCTCGCTGCTCGGGATGCTCGACGAGCCCTCCTCGTCGTAGCGGAAGTTCGTGGGGAAGTTGCGGTTCGGGTCCACGCCGTCGCCGTTGCCGATCTTCCCGTCGCCGTCGTTGTCGCGCAGGTTCTTGCGCCACAGGCGGTTGCCCTCGGTGAAGGTGAAGTCGTAGCCGTCGGGGTTGGCCACCGGCACGAACCACAGCTCGGTCCGGTTGAGCAGGTCCCGCAGCGCCGACCTGTTGGCGATCACGTACTTCAGCAGCCGCATGTCCACCTCGGCGGCGATCCACTCGCGGGCGTGCTGGGTGGCCGAGTACAGCGTGGCGGGCTTGAGCCCGTCGGGCAGCAGCCGGGCGCCCGTGGAGACCTTGACGGCGAGGATGTCCTGGCCCTTGAGCGTCCTGCCGATGGACTGCAGCTCGACGATGTCCCTGTTGGCGTTCGCGATCGCCCTGAGCTGGTCGGCGATGCCGCCCCGCTCGGAGTACGACCGCCACACGGTGTAGCCGCCGGCCGCCTGGGCCTTGGCGGCCTGGAGGTTGCTCTGTCCCTGCGGGTTGCGCACCGGCTCGGGCCGCAGGCCGAGCTTGGCCAGCCCGGCCAGGTCGGCCTGGGCGGCGGTCAGCTCGACGTGCTCCTTGTCGCCGCCGTTCTCGTGCTGGACGACGTCGAAGCCCTTCTCCCGCAGGAGCTGGGCGGTGCCCGGCTCGCCGTCCACCTGGTAGAGGTCGATGCGGTCGCCGGGCGGCAGCGGATCGACCGACGCCTCGGCGGTGAGGGGGACGAGGGAGGTGCCCAGACCGAGGAGCACGGCCGCGGCGATGGTCATGATTCGAGACACGATCTGCCCCTTCGCAGAGACGAGTTCGATCGCCATCTCAGACCGGGATCAAGCCCTCCACAAGGCCCAATCTTTTAGATCTTCCTTATTTCCGACAAAGGACTATGTACCTCGCCAAAGGTGCGTCAGTTGGCTGGTTCGGATGACAGCCATCAAGATCATCTTCTATAGTTTCGGTCCGTCTATGCGAGGAGGGGACGGGTGTGAGGATCTGGCGGCTCGCCGCGGTCTTCGTCGTCCTCTCCGGGCTGCTCGGGCTCGCCTCCCCACAGCCGGCGTCGGCCGATCCCAACATCGACGAGCTGCGCAGACTCACCAAACAGGCGTCCCGGCTCAACGACCTCTACCGCGGCCAGATCCAGAGCCTGGAGGAGATCAGGATCCAGGCCAAGAACGCCACCGACACCTCCGGCGACCTGGCGGCGCGCCTGGCCGTGGCCCAGGCCGGCGTGGCCGAGATCGCGCGCCAGACGTACGTCAACGGCCCCCTCGACGGCATGCAGCTGTTCGGCCTCAGCGTCGACCCGGCCATCGCGCTCGGGCAGGCGGCGAACATGTCGTACATGGCCGCCGAGCGGACCGAGCGCGTCCAGAGCATCCAGAAGCTCATCGCGAAGTCCAAAGAGGCCAAGCTCAACGCCAACGACAAGATCAACAAGCTGAAGAAGGAGATCAGGACCCTTCAGGGCAAGCGGCGCGAGATCGAGCGCCTGCTCGCCAAGTACGGCTTCCAGCAGCCCGGCGGCGCCGAGGGCCTGACCCCGCGCATGATCGCGGTACGCGCCGAGATCATGCAGAACTTCCCGATGAAGTACGGCGTGGGCTGCCTGCGCCCCGGCGACCCCGGCGAGCACGGCAAGGGCCGGGCCTGCGACTTCATGATGTCCCGCGGCGGCACCATGGCCTCCGGGGCCGACGCCGACCGCGGGGACGCCCTGGCCGAATGGCTCATCAAGAACGGCGCGCGGATCGGCGTCATGTACATCATCTGGAAGCAGCGCTACTACGACATCCGGTCAGGCGGAGGCTGGGACCCCATGTCCGACCGGGGCGGCGTGACCGCCAACCACTACGACCACGTTCACGTCTCGGTGTTCTGAGCGACCCGCTCCCGATACCACGCGTAGGACGCCTTGGGGGTGCGGCGGCCCGTGGCGAAGTCCACGTGCACCAGGCCGAAGCGCTGGTGGTAGCCCTCGGCCCACTCGAAGTTGTCCAGCAGCGACCAGACGAAGTAGCCGCGCACGTCCACGCCCTCGGCCCGCGCGGCCATGACGGCGTCGATGTGGCCGCGCAGGTAGTCGATGCGGGCCTGGTCCTCGACCGTGCCCTGCGGGGTGAGCTCGTCGGGCTGGGAGCAGCCGTTCTCGGTGACGTGGATCGGCGGGAGCGCGCTGCCGTACCGGGCCTTGAGGCCGGTCAGGAGCTCGCGCAGGCCGTCGGGCACGACCGGCCAGCCGAACGCGGTCGTGGGATACCCCGTGACGCCGGTGTCGGTGAACGGGAGCACCTCGCCGGGCGGCGGGGCGGCGATCCGGGTGGGGTTGTAGTAGTTGATGCCGAGGGCGTCCAGGGGGGCGGAGATGGTCTCCAGGTCGCCGTCGCGGACGAAGTCGAGGTCGGAGGTGTAGACCGAGAGGTCCGGATACCTCCCGAGCAGCACCGGGTCGTTGAACAGCCGGTTGTGCAGGACGTCGTAGGCGTCGGCGGCCTTGACGTCCGCCTCCTCCTGCGACGCGGGCCAGACCGGCGTGCAGTTGTTGGTGATGGCCACCTGCCGCGCGCCCGCCGCGCGCAGGGCCGCGACCGCCAGGCCGTGGCCGAGGAGCTGGTGGTGGGCGACGGGGAGGGCGTCGAGCAGCAGGGCCTGGCCGGGGGCGTGGATGCCCATGGCGTGGCCGAAGGCCATGTGCACGAACGGCTCGTTCAGGGTGATCCACAGCGGGATGCGGTCGGCCAGGCGCTCGGCGACGATCGCGGCGTAGTCGGCGAAGCGGCCGGCCGTGTCGCGGTCGGTCCAGCCGCCGCGGTCCTGGAGGGCCTGGGGCAGGTCCCAGTGGAAGAGCGTCGGCACGGGCTGGATGCCGGCCGCCAGCAGGCCGTCGGTGAGGCGTTCGTAGAAGTCGAGGCCCGCCGGGTTCACCTCGCCGGCGCCGAGCGGCTGCACCCGCGGCCAGGCGATGGAGAAGCGGTAGGCGTTCACGCCGAGGCCGGACATGAGGGCGACGTCCTCGCGCCAGCGGTGGTAGTGGTCGCAGGCCACGTCCCCGGTGTGGCCGTCCCTGGTCCGGCCGGGCTCGTGGGCGAAGGTGTCCCAGATGGACGCGCCCCGGCCGTCCTCGGCCACCGCGCCCTCGATCTGGTAGGCGGCGGTCGCCGTACCCCATAAGAACATCTCGGCTCCTTTATGCGAGTATGGCTCATGTTAACGGACGGCAAAGTGGCCGGTCTGTACCTGCTGGTAATAAGCCAGGATGGGGAGCATGACGAGTACCTTGCGCCGCCGTCCCGCCCAGCGCCGGAGCGTGGAGCGGGTGGAGCGGATGCTCGACGAGTGCGCGCTCCTGCTCGACGAGGTGGGCTACGAGGCGTTGACCACGAAGGAGGTCGCGCGCCGCGCCGAGGTCCCCATCGGCACCTTCTACCAGTTCTTCCACGACAAGCAGGGCCTGGTGCGCGCCCTCGCGCTGCGCAACCTGGAGGCGTTCCTCCAGCGGGTCACCCAGCGCATCGCCGAGGCCGATCTCGGCCACTGGACCGACCTGGTCGACCTGGCCATCGACGAGTTCGTCGACATGAAGCGCACCACCCCCGGGTTCGCGGTGGTCGACTTCGGCGAGGTCCTGCCCACCCCGGGCGGGCCGCCGCTGGAGGGCACCAAACGCACGCTCGACAGCGCCCTCGACAACAACGTCATCGTGGCCGACCGGTTGCGCGCCCTCACCCTCGCCCTGCTCGACGCGCCCGCGGGCCCCGGGCTCGACCGGGCGCTCGTGGTGGCCGTCGAGGCCACCGACGCCGTGCTCAAGCTCGCCTTCCGGGCCGATCCCGGCGGCGACGCCGACCTGATCGCCGAGTGCAAGCAGCTCGTCCGCCGCTACCTCGCCGACCATCTGCCCTGATCCCCTAGGCGACGGCGTTCAGGCGGGCGCGCAGCTCGGCGTCCAGCTTGACGTCCGCCGCGCCGACGACCTCGTCGAGCTGGGCCGTCGTGGACACGCCGACCACGGGCACGTGACCGTCGGCCATCAGCCACGCCAGCACCACCTGGTTGGGCGTCGCGCCCAGCTCGCCGGCGACCTCGCGCAGCACGGCCAGGCGGCGGCCGGTGCCCGGGTGGTCGTAGATCTCCGGCATGGGCCGGTCGGCCCGCGTGTAGGCCCCCGCCATCAGCGTGTTGTAGGCCCACAGCGCGCGGACCTTGCCCTGCTCGGCCAGCGTGTTCAGAGCGCCGAGCGTCTCGTGCAGCGGCACCGAACGGTCTTCGATGTGCGACCAGTACAGGTCCACGTAGTCGGTCCGCAGCCTGCGCAGGCTGCCCTCGGCGGCCCGCGCGACGGCCGCCGCCGACAGGCCCTCGGCCGAGTCGAGGGTGCGGTCGCCGGGCACGCTCGGCCGGGCCCCGCCCTTGGTGCCGATGAAGATCCGGTCCCGGTTGCCGCGCGCGGCCAGCCAGGCGCCGATGGCCTCCTCGCTCTCGTCGCCGGTGCAGCCCTCGTTCCAGAAGGGGTAGTTGTCGGCGGTGTCCAGCATGGTGCCGCCGGCGTCCTGGAAGCGGTCGAGGATGGCGAAGGTCTCCCGCAGGCCGACGCCGGTGCCGAACGGGATGGTGCCGAGTGCGATGTTCATGGGGCAGACCCTCGGACCTGGAGCGCACTCCATGTCAAGTCGTTGACCTGGAGTGCGCTCCAGGTGAAAGACTGGGACGCGTGAGCGTGTACACCCCCGCCGAGGTCGTCGAGGAGACCGGCTTCAGCCTCGACACCCTCCGCTACTACGAGAAGATCGGCCTGCTGGAGCGCGTGGAGCGCAACGCGGCCGGTCAGCGCAGGTTCAGCGAGGAGGACGTCGGCTGGCTCGGCATGATCCGCTGCCTGCGCGACACCGGCATGCCCATCGCCATGCTGCTGCGCTTCGCCGAACTCGTCCGCGGCGGCGACGAGACGATCCCCGACCGCATCAGGCTCCTGGAGGAGCACGACCGGCAGGTCCAGGCCCAGATCGCCAACCTGGCCGAGCGCCAGAACTACATCCACCGCAAGATTTCCTACTACCGCAGCGTCCTGTAGCCCTGCCTTGGTGGTCCGGTTGTTAGACCAAGGACCATGGCGGGAACCAGGGCGAAGCAGATCGACGTCCCGCTGGGCCGCATGGCCGTGCTCTGCGCGGCCCTGCTGTTCGTCCTGCTGGCCCACATCACGGTCGTCCAGGCGTTCGGGACGCGGGGGCTCAACGCCGACCGCCGCAACGAGCGCTCGCTCATCTCCCGGTTCGCCCGTCCGCGCGGCGACATCCTGACCTACGACGGCGCAACCGTGGCCAGGAGCCGCCCGACGCCCGGCGGCGGCCCGTACCGGTTCCAGCGGGTCTACACCGACGGCGAGCTCTACGCCCCCGTGACCGGCTACCTGTCCCTCTACCGGTCCACGGGCGTGGAGGAGGCCGAGGACGGCGTCCTGTCCGGCGACGACGCCAAGGTCAAGGTGCGCTCGATGGTCAGCGACGGCGACGTGGCCGGCGCCGACGTGCGGCTGACCATCGGCCAGCGCACCCAGTGGGCCGCCTACCACGCCCTGGAGGCCGCCGGCGTGCCCGGCGCGGCCGTGGCCATCGACCCGGCCACCGGCGCGATCCTCGCCCTGGCCAGCTACCCGTCCTACGACCCCAACACGCTGGCCACCTTCGACCCCGCCCGGCTGGACGGCGCCCTCGACCGGCTGCGCGACGCCCCCGGCCGGCCCCTGCTGAACCGGGCGCTGGACCAGGTCTATCCGCCGGGGGCCACGTTCAAGGTGGTGACCACGGCCGCGGCGCTGGCCTCGGGGGAGTACACGCCCACGGCCCCCGTGGACGCCGTCGTCCGCCCGCGGCTGCCCGCCTCGATCGCCGGTTCGTGCGGCAGGCCCCGGCCCACGCTGCTGCGCGCCTTCCAGACCTCGTGCGACACCGCGTTCGCGGGCATCGGGGTGCAGCTCGGCCAGGACAGCCTCAGGGACCAGGCCGAGGCGTTCGGGTTCGGCGACGGCGACCTGCGCGTGCCGATGGCCCCGGCGCCCAGCACGTACCCGAAGGGCATGGACCGGGCGCGGACCGCCCTGTCGGCCGTCGGCCGGGACCAGGACCGGGCGACGCCGCTGATGGTGGCGATGTTGTCGGCGGCCGTGGCCAACAACGGCGTGCTGATGCGGCCGTACCTGGTGGAGGAGGTGAGCCTGCCGGACGGCTCGCTGCTCGGCCAGGCGGGGCCGCAGCCGTACCGCACCACCATGACGACCGTCCAGGCCCGCTACCTGGCCGCGATGATGACCGCGGGGACGCACGCGGGCGGGCCGGGCGCGGCCGTCGCCGTCCCCGGCGTCGAGGTGGCCGCCAAGATCGCCGCGACGGGCGGCGAGCACGCGCTGGCCACGGCGTTCGCCCCGGCGACCGCCCCGGAGGTGGCGGTCGGCGTGGTGCTGGAGCACCCCGGCCCCCGGGCCGGCGCGGTGGCGCAGGTGGCCCGCGCGGTGCTGGAGGCAGCGCTGGCCTGACCGCGGGCCGCCGAGTTCGCCGCCGATTGAGTCTGGGCGCGAACGGTAGTTGATGCCACACTCACAGTGATGCTGCGAACCGCCGATTTCCGCAACCTGCCGGCCGAGCCCAACCTGTTCGTGGGCCGGGAGTCCGATCTCGATGAGCTGGCCCAGCTCGGCCGCGTCTCGCGCGTGGTGACGCTGTGCGGCGCGGGGGGCATCGGCAAGACGCGCCTGGCCCTGCGCCTGGCCGCCAGGGTCGCCGCCGAGCACCCCGACGGCGTGTGGCTGGTCGAGCTGGCCGACGTGGAGAAGGGCGAGCTGCGGGAGCGGGTCCGCGCCGCGCTCGGCGTCGCCGAGGACCTGGCGGACACCATCGGCGGCCGCCGCGTGCTGCTCGTCCTGGACAACTGCGAGCCGGTGGTCGGCGAGTGCGCCGAGCTCTGCCGCGACCTGCTCGGCGCCTGCCCGCGGCTCACCGTGCTGGCCACCAGCCGCGAGCCGCTGCGGGTGCCGGGCGAGACGGTCTGGCGGGTGCCGCCGCTCTCGCTCGTCGGCGAGGAGAGCGA
This sequence comes from Nonomuraea sp. NPDC050227, assembly GCF_044459705.1. Lineage (NCBI taxonomy): Bacteria > Bacillati > Actinomycetota > Actinomycetes > Streptosporangiales > Streptosporangiaceae > Nonomuraea > Nonomuraea sp. NPDC050227. The sequence continues at coordinate 317,052 of NZ_JBITJF010000014.1, forward strand.
GGCCGTGCGCCTGTTCGTGACCAGGGCCACCGCCGCGCGTCCTGGCTTCGAGCTGACCGAGGAGACGCTGCCGCTGGCGATCGAGCTGTGCCAGGCGCTCGACGGGCTGCCGCTGGCGATCGAGCTGGCCGCCGCCATGGTGCGGGTGTTGTCGGTCAGGCAGCTCGTCGAGCGGCTCGACGACCGGTTCAGGGTGCTGGCGGGCGGCGCCCGTACGGCCCACGCCAGGCACCGTACGCTGCGTGCCGCCGTCGACTGGAGCTACCGGCTGCTCAGCCCGCAGGAGCGCCTGCTGCTGCGCCGCGTGGCGGCCTTCCGCTCCTGCTGGACGCTCGACCTGGCCGAAGCGGTGTGCGCCGGCTCCGGCCTGCCCGAGGAGGACGTGCTGCCGCGCCTGTGCGACCTGGTGGACAAGTCGCTGGTCGTGCTCGACGGCGAGGTCGCCGGCCAGGCCCGCTACCGGCTGCTGGAGACCGTCCGCGAATACGCGCTGGAGCGGCTCGCGGAGTCCGGCGAGGAGGCGGCGCTGCGCCGCGCGCACCTGGCCGCGCTCGCCGGGCTGGCCGGGCGGTTCAAGGACGTCCTCGCGCCGGGCGCGCGCACGTCGTGGCCCGTGGTCGAGCGCTACGTCAACCTGTTCGACGGGCTCAAGGCCGAGGTGGGCGCGGCCTGCGACTGGGCCGTGGCGAGCGGGTCGCCGCAGACCGCCCTGCAACTGCTGACCGACGTGCGCTACCTGCTCATGGCCAGCGGGCGGCGGCTGGACATCGCCGAGCGGCTCGACCGGCTGCTCGCGCTCGACGCCCCCGACGTGCCCGAGGGCTTACGCGGGCAGGCGATGATCCTGCGCGGTGAGCTGGCGCTCGCGGCCGGCGAGACGGGGCTCGCGGCGCGGTGCGTACAGATCGGGCTGGCGCTGTGCGTCGACGCCCAGGACGCCTACGGCGAGGCCGTGGGCCTGATCATGCTGGCCCAGGCGACCGGCGACCAGGAGTCCCTGACCCCGGCCCTGGAGGCGGCGCGGCGGCGCGGCGACCCGATCCTGGAGTCGCTCGCCCAGGGCACCCGGGCCGACTTCGGCCTGCGGGCCGGCCGCCTGCACGAGGCGCGGCGCGCGTTCGAGGAGGTCCTGTCGCTGAGCGAACGGCTGGACAACCACCTCGGCCAGTCCTACGGGCACGTCGGCCTGGCCCAGATCGCCCGGCGCACCGGCGACCGGCCGGCCGCCCGGCGGCACTACGAGGCCGGCCTGCGCCTGCTGCGGCACATCGACGCCCGGCAGCAGATCGTGAGCTGCCTGGCCGGGCTCGGCCGCGTCGCGCTGGAGGAGGGCGACCTGACCGAGGCCCGCGCGCGGCTCACCGAGGCGCTGGTGCTCAGCCGCGACGCGGGCCTGCGTGACAGCATCGCCCGGCGGCTGGCGGCCTGGGCGCGCCTGGTGGCGGCCGAGGGCGACGACCGGCGCGCGGTCCTGCTGGCCGCCGCCTCCCTGGGGCTGCGCGACCGCCGCCCCGACGCCCGCACCGAGGAGCTGCTGGCCCCCGTCCGCGAACGGCTGGGGGAGGCCGTGGTGGCGCTGCTGTGGGCCGAGGGCCTGGCGATGACGGCCGACCAGGCGGTCTCGTGCGCGCTCGGCGGCCCGTTGCCCGAGCTGCCGGCCGCGCCGGTCGCCCCGGCGGCCCAGGACAGCAGGCTGACGGCCAGGGAACGCGAGATCGCCGAGCTGGTCGCCCGCGGGCTGAGCAACCGGGCCATCGCCGACGAACTGGTGATCAGCCCGGCCACCGCCGCGCGGCACGTCGCCAACATCCTCGGCAAGCTGGGCTTCTCCACACGTACACAGATTGCCGCATGGGTGATCGGCGCACGCTGATCCCGGCGGGTTCTCTACACATCGCCGCCGCCCGCCGCTTACATCGTCGAATGGCCATGTCAGCGCATGTGCCGCCCCGGTCCGAACGCCTACCGTTCTGCGTGTGATCGACCGCGCCCCGCGCTTCCCGTCCTCGCGCCGGGGGCCGCGGCGGCCGATCGACCGAGGGACGTCACGCGTCCCGACGGAGCCGGGCCTTCTCGGAGGGGTGGGGGCCCGGTTCCAGGGCGCGTGACAGCGGGCTCGAGTCGCGCAGGGCTCGGGCCCGCCCACCTCGGCCCTGGGCTGGGGAAATGCACACCGCTCTACATAGATCGGTGGATGCGGCCGGCGCGCGGGCGACCGTACGTTGACGGGCATGACGCCGTCCGCCTCGTCCTCCGGCACCGTGATCCACGAGGTGTTCCGCCGGGCCTACGAGCGGGGCGAGCGGCCGGCGCTCATCGATCTGCGCGGCGGCCACGTCTACGGCTACCGCAGCCTGGTGACCGAGGTGACCAGGGCGGCGTCCGGGCTGGTGCGCAGGGGAGCGCGCCGCGACCAGGTGGTGGGGGTGCACGTCCCCACGACCGGCACCCAGACGGTGGCCCTGCACACCGTGCTGGCGGCGGGCGGGGTGGCCGCGCCGATAGGTCCGGGGCTCGGCGTCGAGGAGGTGGCGGCGCTGCTGCGCGAGTGCGACGCCCGCATGCTGATCACCACCCCCGACCTGGCGGAGACGGCGATCGCGGCGGCCGACGGCTCCCGCGTGCGCCAGGTGGTCTCGCTCGGCCCGGCGCTCGACACGATCGACTTCCGCGGCCTGCTGGTGCTGGAGCCCACCGCGCTGCCCGCCCTCGACGCCAAGCGCCAGGACGCGCTGGCGCTGCCCGGCGGCGCCCGGCTCACCCATGCCGACCTGCTGGCCAGGATGGCCGAGCTCGACGTGCCCGTCGGACTGAGGGAGTCCGACGTCGTGCTGTGCACGTGGCCGCCCGGCGCCGGCGCCGACCTGCCCGCCCTGGTCGGCCTGGCCGTGTCCAAGGGCGCGCTGGTCGTGGCCGCGGGCCCCGGTGACCTGCCCGGATCCGGCTACGACGCGGGCGTCACCGTGCTCACCGGGCCGGCCGGCGCGCTGGAGCGCGTGGGCTGAGTATGCGGACCTGTTACCTGCCCCGCCCTTGACGTCGGCGCGCGCGAAGTGGGTTGATAGCCGTTGTTGACAACGTTGTCAAAGGTCACCAACTTCGGGGGATCGCGAAGGGAATGGTGTGCGATGCGACGGTGGTTAGCGGCCGTCTCGATCACGATGGCGGGCGTTCTGGGCCTGGCGGGCTGCGGCGGAGGCAGCGGCGGCCAGACTCCTGAGCCGGGTTCGTCGAGCGGCGGCAAGCAGCAGGTGGAGGTCTTCTCCTGGTGGACGGGCCCCGGTGAGGCCGACGGCCTCGCGGCGATGAAGAAGATATTCGAGGACAAGAACCCGAACTACACGTTCTTCGACGCCGCCGTGGCGGGCGGTTCGGGTGACAAGGCCAAGGCGTTGTTGCAGTCGAAGTTGCAGGCCGGCACGCCGCCCGACACGTTCCAGGGGCACGCCGGCGCCGAGTTGCAGGGCTACATCAAGGCGGGCAACCTGGAGGACCTGACGTTCCTGTACGACGAGCTGAAGCTCAAGGACGTCTTCCCCGCCCAGCTCGTCGAGCAGATCAGCGTCGAGGGCAAGATCTACTCGGTGCCGGTCAACATCCACCGGTCCAACGTCCTGTGGTTCAACCCCAAGGTGCTCAAGGACGCCGGCATCGCGGCCGCGCCCAAGACGATCGAGGAGTTCATCGCCGACCTGGAGAAGGTCAAGGCCAAGGGCAAGATCCCGATCTCCGTCGGCTCGGAGTGGACCGCCACCCACCTGCTGGAGAACGTGCTGCTCGGCTCGCTCGGCACCGACGCCTACAACGCGCTGTTCAAGCCGGGCGCCGACTGGAGCGGCCCGCAGATGACGAAGGCGCTGGAGAACTACGCCAAGATCATGTCGTACGCGGGCGACCCGCAGGACGACTGGCAGCCCGCCGCCAAGCAGGTGGCCGACGGCGAGGCGGCGTTCAACATCATGGGCGACTGGGCCTACGGCTACTTCCACAACCCGCCGGAGGGCGGCCTCGGCAAGACGTCCAAGACGGACTTCGACTGGGCGCCCGCGCCCGGCACCGAGGGCACCTACATGTGGCTGTCGGACAGCTTCACGCTGCCCAAGGGCGCCAAGAACCGGGACGGGGCCGTCGCCTGGCTGAAGGTCGCGGCGAGCAAGGAGGGCCAGGACGCCTTCAACCCCAAGAAGGGCTCCATCCCCGCCCGCAAGGACGCCGACCAGTCGCTCTACACCGACTACCTGGCCGACGCGCTGAAGGACTGGTCGGGCGACAAGCTGGCCGGCTCCATCCAGCACGGCGTCTCGGTGAGCCAGCCGTGGCTGGCCTCGATCAACGAGGCGGTCGGGCTGTTCATCGGCAGCAAGGACGTCAAGGGCCTGCAACAGGGCCTGGCCGACGCGGCCAAGGCCAACGCTCAGTGACGCATGCGGGTACGGCGGGAGGCTCCCGCCGTACCCGCGCGAAGGGAAACGGTTGTGAGGCGGGCACGCACCTGGCTGCCCGGACTCCTCCTCGTCGCGCCGTCGATCGTGGCGATCGGCGTGTTCGTGTACGGCATGCTGGGCTGGAACTTCCGCCTGGCCATGACGGACCAGCACGATGAGGTGTCCGAGGGCACGTTCGTGGGGCTGAAGAACTTCGTCGACATCTGGGACCAGGCGCGCTGGCGTCTGTCGGTCGACCACGCGATCGTGTTCACGATCGCGTTCGTGGCGGGGGCGCTGGTGCTGGGCTGGTTCCTGGCGTTCCTCATGGAGAAGGGGATCTGGGGGGAGGGCACGTTCCGGGCGATCTACCTGTTCCCGATGGCCGTGTCGTTCGTCGCGACCGGCATCGTGTGGCGGTGGCTGATGAACTCGGGGACGGGTGAGCGGGCGGTCGGCCTGAACCGGCTGTTCGACGCGATCGGGCTGCCGCAGTGGCAGTGGTTCAGGGATCCGGACTGGGGGATGGCCGCGATGGCGCTCCCAGCGATCTGGCAGATGTCCGGATATGTCATGGCGTTGTTCCTGGCGGGCTTCCGCGGCGTCCCCGAGGAGCTGCGCGAGGCGGCGCGGGTGGACGGCGCCGGCGAGTGGGGCGTCTACCGGCACGTGGTGCTGCCCATGCTCAGGCCGGTCACCCTGTCGGCGCTGATCATCCTGGGACACATCTCGCTCAAGGTCTTCGACCTCATCGTGGCGGTGTCCGGCAAGCAGATCATCACCGACGTGCCCGCGGTGTTCATGTGGGTGGCGGTCTACGACTCGCACGACCCGGCGAAGGGGGCCACGATCGCCTCGTACATCGTGCTCAGCGTGGCGGTCTTCGTGATCCCGTACCTGATCTGGTCGGTGCGCAAGGAGCGCAGGCCATGACGGCCGTCGCGGCCCGGCGCAGGACCGGGTTCGGGATCGTGCGGTTCTGCCTGCTGCTCGCCCTGGTGGTCGTCGTCCTCGTCCCGATCTACGTGCTGCTGGCCACCAGCTTCAAGCCGCTCACCGAGGCCGACCCCGGCCAGGCGTGGAACCTGCCCAGGACGTGGACCACCGAGGCGTGGCGGGTGGCCTGGGAGAAGCTGGCCCCCGGCCTGTGGAACAGCGTGCTGCTGGCCGTCCCCGGCTCGCTGCTGTCGTGCGCGTTCGGGTCGATGAACGGCTACGTGCTGTCCAAATGGCGCTTCCCCGGCGCGGACGTGCTGTTCACGCTGTTCCTGTTCGGCATGTTCATCCCCTACCAGGGCGTGATGATCCCGCTGGTCAAGCTCATGGTCTGGCTGAACGAGCAGACCGGGCTGCAGGGCGTCTTCTACGGCGGCATCCCGGGCCTGGTGCTCGCGCACGTCGTGTACGGCATCCCGATCTGCACGCTGATCTTCCGCAACTACTACGTCACGATCCCCGACGAGCTGATCGAGGCCTCGCGGGTGGACGGCGCGGGGATGCTGCGCGCGTACTGGTCGGTCGTGTTGCCGGTGTCGTGGCCCGCGATCGCGGTGGTGATCATCTGGCAGTTCACCTCCCTGTGGAACGACTTCCTGTTCGCCGTCTTCATCACCGGCCCGCAGAGCTGGCCGACCACCGTCATGCTCAACAACATCGCCGGGGCCCAGGCCACCCCCTACAGCCAGCAGATGGCCGCGGCCATCCTGGCCTCGATCCCGACCATGCTGATCTACGTGCTGCTCGGCCGGTTCTTCATGCGCGGCCTGATGGCGGGCGCGCTGAAGGGCTGACCCGGGCGGCCCGCTACGCCGGTGACCGGCCGGCCAGCGCGTCGCCCAGCGGCGTACGGGCGTACAGCACGGAACGGCCGGTGCGGGTGCCGACGACCAGGCCCGTCCTGCGCAGGACGGCCAGGTGCCCGCCGGTCGCGCCGAGGCTCTGGCCGAGCAGGGCGGCCAGGTGGGTGGTCGTCGCGGGCACGGCCAGCTCGGTGAGCAGGCGCGCCCTGGTGCGGCCGATCAGCAGCGCCAGGTCGCCGTCCGGCACGCCGACCGCGGCGCCCGTGCCGCGGGCCGGGTAGACCAGCGCGTTGGGCCAGGCCGCCTCCAGGTACACGCCGACCGAGCCGGCGAAGGCGGTCGGCACGAACAGCAGGCCCCCGCCGCCCAGCACGTGCGAGCCGAGGCGGGTGTGCAGGCGCACCTCGATGTGCCCGTCGGGACGCCAGCGCACCTGGTCGCTCAGGTCGTCCAGCGCGGCGGCCCAGCCGTAGGCGGCCAGGCGTCCGGCCCGCTGGATCACGTCGCGTTCGAGGATCGTGTGGAGTCGCGGCCAGCCGACCGAGATGATCTCCCGCCACAGCGCCTCGTAGGCGTCGGCCAGCACCTCCACCACCCGCGGCGAGAACAGCAGGTCCCGGATCGGCTCCGGCACCGGCGGCAGCGCGGCCAGAACCCGGGCGATCTCCTCGTGCGCCTGGGCGACCGGGGTCCGGCGCATGGAGGCCAGCTCGGTCTCGAACGGCACGCTCATCCCGGCCGGCGGCGGGGCGATGAAGTCGACGTTCGCATGGCCCTTGTTGCCGCTGATCGCCGCCAGCGCGCGCAGCGCCGGATGCCGTCGCACCAGGTCGAGGTACGGGCCGCGCCAGCGCTCCACCCACCGCCGGTGCACGCCGGGCTCGTTCCTGCCGTCGAGCGTCCAGTGGGCGTGCATGGTCTCGATCAGCGGCGAGATCGCGAACCTGCTGGCCACCAGGTCCTGCGGGGTCACCTGGATCTTCAGTGCCACCTTTCGGTTATATCCGAAACCATGGCCGGGCCGGGCGCCGGTTCAGCAGCATCGGGGATGTGAGAGCGGCGACGTACGGCGACGTGTTCGCGGTCAAGGAGTTCCGGGTGCTGTTCGGCAGCTTCGCGCTGCTGGTCACCGGGGAATCGATCAAGATGCTGGCCCTGTCCGTGCTGGTGTACGCGCGGACGGGCTCCCCGGGATTGTCGGCGGCGGCGTACATGGCGGGGTGGCTGCCGTACATCGTGGGCGGGATGTTCCTGCTGTCGCTGGCCGACCGGCTGCGGCCCCGGGCGCTGATGGTGACCGGCGAGCTGGTCAGGGCGGCGGTGTGCCTGCTGCTCGCCTACGCCGGGCTGCCGGTGTGGGGGATGCTGGCGCTCGTGCTGGTCAGCGGGCTGTTCTCGCCGGTGTTCGGGGCGGCCAGGTCGGCGGCGCTGCCGGACGTCCTGCCGGGGGACGCGTTCGTGCTCGGCCGGTCGGTGATCGGGGTCACCTCGGCGGCCTCCCAGGTCGGCGGGCTCGCGGCCGGAGGCGCGTTCCTGGCCTTCGCCGGGGCGCCGGGCGCGCTGGCCGCCACCGCCGCGCTGTCGGCACTCGGCGCGGTGGTCCTGCGGTTCGGCCTGCCCGACCGTCCCGCCCGCGCCGCCGCGGGGAGTGGCGGGACGGGGGCCGTGCGGCAGACGCTGCGGGTGAACCGGTCGCTGCTGGCCGACCGGCGGGTGCGCGGGCTGCTGCTGGCCGGATGGCTGCCGACGATGTGCCTGGCCGGGGCGGAGGCCATGATCGTGCCCTACCTGGGCGGTGAGGGGCGGGCGGGCGTGGTGCTCGCCGCGGCGGCGGCCGGGATGGCGGTGGGCGAGTTCACCGTGGGCAGGTTCGCCGCGCCGCCGCTGCGGGAGCGGCTGTCGGCGCCGCTCGCCGTGCTGCTCGGGGTGCCGTGGCTGGGGTTCGCGCTCGGGCCCGGCGTGGGGTGGGCCGCGGTGCTGGCCGCGTGCGCGGCCGCGGGGCTGTCGTACCAGCTCGGGTTGCAGCGGCGGTTCGTGGACGCGGTGCCCGAGGAGGGGCGCGGGCAGGCGTTCGGGCTGCAGTCGGCGGGGCTGATGACGGGGCAGGCGGCCGGGGCGGCGCTGGTCGGCGTGCTGGGCGAGACGATCGGGCCGGGGGGCGCGATCGTCGCGGCGGGCGCGGCCGGTGTTCTGGTCGCCCTGGCTCTGCTTGGGCCCCTGCGCCCTGCCAAGCCCTCCGGCGCCGCCGGTTCCGCCGGCACCGACAGTCCCCCCGGTGCCGTCAGTTCCTCCGGTGCGGGCGGGGCGTCCGGGGCGGTCACGTCGCCGGAAGTTCGCCGGAGCCCCGCGGGATGAGACGTACGGGCAGCTCGACGTGCTCCGGCGGCCCGCCGTCACCGCGCAGGCGGCGGAACAGCAGCTCGGCGGCCACCCGGCCCATCCAGGCCGGATCCTGCGCCACCACGCTCACCCCCGGCCGCAGCAGGTCGGCCAGCTCGAAGTCGTCGAACCCCACCAGCGCCAGCGGCCGCCCCTCCAGGGCCCGCAACGCGGTCACCGTGAGCCGCCCGTTCCCGGTGAACAGCGCGGTCGGCGGCGCGTCCAGGGCCAGCATGCGCCGCAGGTCGGCCCGTACGTCGTCGAGCGACGGCGGGCGCATCGCCACCAGGCGCGGGTCGAACAGCCCGCCGAGCGCCCGCCGGTAACCCGCCAGCCGCCGCGCCGCGGTGTAGATCGCCGGATCGTCGCCCAGGAACGCGATCCTGTGGTGCCCGTGCGTGAGCAGGTGCCGGACGGCCTGCTCGGCCCCGCCCGCGTTGTCGGCGAGCACGGTGTCCACCTCGATCCCCGGCTCGGGCGGCCGGTCGGCGAACACCACGGGCGTGCCGGCCTCCAGCTCGCCCCGCAGGTAGGCGTGGTCGTCACCGGCCGGGACGACGATCAGCCCGTCCACCCGGCGCGCGCAGAACGTCTCGACCAGCTCGCGCTCCCGGCCCGGCTCCTCGCCCGAGGACCCGCTGAGCAGCAGGCAGCCGTGGTCGATGACGACGTCCTCGACGGCCCGGCTGAGACCGGCGTAGAAGGGGTCGGCGACGTCCTCGATGACCAGCCCGATGGTGGCGGTCATGCCCGTGCGCAGGACCCGGGCGCTCTCGTTACGGCTGTAGCCCAGCCGGTCGATGGCCGCCCGCACCCGCTCGGCGGTGGCCGGATGGACGCCGGGCTCGCCGTTGACCACGCGCGAGACGGTCTTGAGCGCCACGCCCGCCGCCGCCGCGACGTCCTTCATCGTCGGTCTCACGCATGGATCATGTCCTACCGCACCCGGGCGGACAACGTTGTCAGACGCCTGTGCCAGAGTAGGTGCCCTATGCCGTTGCGACACGCCTTGCTGGTGGCCGGGTTCGTGCTGGCCGCGCTCAACCTGAGGCCCGCCATCGCGGGCCTGTCACCGCTGCTCGACGAGATCATGAAAGACCTGGGGCTGTCGCCGTCGGGCGGCGGCGCGATCACCACCGTCATGGTGGTCTGCCTGGGCGTGTTCGGCCCGGTGGCCCCGCTGCTCGCGCGGCGCATCGGCCTGGACCGGACGCTGCTGGCCGGCCTGCTCGTGGTCGCGGCGGGCGAGTGCCTGCGCGGGCTCGACGGCGTTCCCATGCTCTACCTGGGCTCGGCGCTGGCCGCGACCGCCATCGCCGTCATGAACGTCTCCATGCCCGGCATCGTCAAGCAGCACTTCCCCGAGCGCGTCAACCTGCTCACCGGCGTCTATGTCGCGGCCGTGGTGGCCGGCGCGGCCGGGGCCTCGGCCCTGGTGATCCCGCTGGAGCGGGCCACCGGCTTCGACTGGCGCGGCGTCTCGGCGCTGCTCGCCGTGCCCGCCGTGCTCGCGGCCCTGCTCTGGCTGCCGCAGGCGGTCCGGGGCGGGCCCGCCGAGCAGGGCGGCCCACGGCCGTTCGGCGCCGTCCTGCGCAGCCGCGTCACCTGGTACGTGACCGCGCTCATGGGCCTGCAGTCGCTCACCTTCTACGTCATGCTGGCCTGGCTGCCGACCATCTTCCTCGACGCCGGCCTGCCCGCCGACCAGGCCGGCTACCTGCTCAGCCTGACGAACCTGGTCCAGGTCGCGACCTCGCTCGCGGTGCCGGTGCTGGCCGGCCGCCGGGCCTCGCAGGTGCCGTACGTGGTGGGCGCCGGCGTGCTGACCGTGCTCGGCTACCTCGGCGTGCTGCTGGCCCCGGCCACCGTGCCGTGGTTGTGGATGATCGTGCTCGGCATCGGCCAGGGGGCCTCGTTCGCGCTGGCGCTGCTGATCATCGCCCTGCGCCCGGCCGATCCGGCCGGCGTGACCGCGCTGTCGGCCGTGGCCCAGTCGGTGGGGTACGTCGTGGCCGCCCTGGGCCCGCTGCTGTTCGGCTACCTGAGAGAGGTCTCGGGCGGCTGGACCGTGCCGCTGACGGTCGGCCTCGGGGTCCTCGGGGCCCAGCTGGTGGCTGGATGGTTCGCCGGACGCCCTGCTACCTTAGGTAAGGCTAACCTGTAGAAGGGATCCGCAGCGTGCTGACCGAGGCTCTCCAGCGTCTGGCCGACGGCCGGGGCGGTGTCATCGGGGTCGAGCCAGAGCTCGTCATCGACCCCGACGAGAGCTGGACGGCCGCCGCCGACCTGGTGCGGGAGCCGTACACGCTGTTGGCGGGCCTGGTCGAGCAGACGGCGACACGCTGGAACGCGCCCCGGCACGTCGGCGCGGCGCTGTTCTGGAAGACCTTCGGCTACTGGCACAGCCTGCCCATGGCGCTCGGCTGGGCCCTCGACGGCCGCATCCCCGTCATGCGGCTGGCCGACACCTACTTCAAGGTCTCCGACGCCGGCGTGACGATCGCCGCCAGCCGCGTGAGCTGGGGCACGGGCGTCGAACCCATCCGCGAGTCGCTGGCCGAGGCGCAGCAGCCGCTGGTCAAGGCCATCAGCGCGCTCGCCAAGGTCGGCGAGCGCACCTTGTGGGGCTCGACCGCCGAGGCGTTCGCCCATCCGCTGACCTGCATCGTCAAGGGCGACTACATGGGCCTGCTCGCCGAGCTCGGCAGCCCGGTCGACGGGCTGATCGAGCCCGCCGACGGCGGTTACTTCCGCAGGACGTGCTGCCTGTGGATCACCCTGCCCGACGTCGAGGCGTGCGGGAGCTGCTGCGTGCTCAGGCCACAGCCACCGGCTCGTCCATAGGACGCAGCTCGTCGGCGTAGCTCACCGACACCCGGCGCATGACGCCGCTGTCGTCGATGGAGTACTGGCCGAGCCGCCACAACGGCGGCGAGTACGCGTGGATCGAGACGCTCTCGCCCTCCGCGCCGCCGAGCCGGTGGATGTGGTCGGGCCCGAACGAGAACGACTGACCGGCCGGCACCACGGTCTCCAGGTGCTCGCCGCCGATGCGCGGATTGCACTCCTGCAACGCCCCCTGCACGACGTGCACCGCGCCCGAGGAGATGTCGTGGTCGTGCCAGCCCGTGTCGTCCTCAGGACGCCAGCACAGCACCCAGACGTCCACATAGGCGTCCCGGTACAGGGAGGCGTAATGCCGTCCGCCGTCGGCCGGGAAGTCGACCATGTCACGCCACTCCTGCGGGTTGGCGGCCAGCTCGTCGACCAGGTCGCGCAGCTCACGCCGGTCGAGCGTGCGCTCCGGCAGCCCGGCACACACGCCCCCGCCCTGGATCTGGATGTCGTTCACGTACGAGTCTCCTTTCTCTATCTAATTGCCTCACTCCGTGAGGCGGGCGCTCTGTCTGATTGCCTCACTGCGTGAGGCGGCTCGGTCGCCTGTATGCCGGCGTCTTCCTCCGCTCTGGTCGCTGCGCTCCCGCCGCTCCTCCAGACACCGGCGCTCCCTCGCGCGTTTAATGGCCTCACTGCGTGAGGCGGCTCGGTCGCCGGTATGCCGGCGTCTTCCTCCGCTCTGGTCGCTGCGCTCCCGCCGCTCCTCCAGACACCGGCGCTCCCTCGCGCGTCCAATGGCCTTACTGCGTGAGGCGGGCTGGGGGGCCGGGCGGGGGCGCTCCCTCGCGGGGTCATGGTGGGGGGAGGCCCAGGAGGCGGCGGGGGTTGGTGGAGTGGATGGCGTGGTGGGCGGCGGTGCCGAGGCCGGGGTCGGGGGCCGTGGCGTAGGGCGCGTCGGAGCCGTTGACGACGACGTCCACGCCCAGCTCGCGGACGATCGCGTCGATGGCGCGCGGCCCGTACGAGGACGTCTCCACGTAGAAACCGGGATCGACCAGGCCGCGCCCGGTGCCGCCACGGGCGATGAGCCGTTCGGAGTGCAGCGGCGCCAGCCCCGCCAGCAGCGCGAAGCACACCCGCAGCCGAGGATGCCGGGGCCGGACCACGGCGTGGAAGTGGTGCCAGGCCGCGTGCATCTGCTGCACGTACGGCACCAGCGCCGGCCACCACGGCGGCGTTCCTGGCGGCGGCGGCACGGCGGCGGGCCCGGGATGCACGAACAGCGGCAGGTCCCGCTCGGTGAGCACGTCGAGCAGCCGGTCGTCGGGTACGGCGGTGGCCGGGATCTGCAGCCCGGCCAGCCCCCGGTCGAGGTCCTTGGCCAGCCGCTCCGGATCGGGCTCGCTGTGACAGGTCGCCGCCCACACCCCGAACGGCTCGCCCAGCCCGAGCGCGCCCTCGTGGTAGGCGTCGATCAGCGGCCACGCCTCCTCCGGCGGCAGGAACTCCACGCCCAGCGGGCTCGACATCGACACCAGCGCCAGGTCGAGCCCCGCCGTGTCCCGGTGCTCGTGGTCGGCCGGGTTCACCTCGTACGGCGGCTCGCCGTCGAGCAGCAGCGTCCAGCCGTCGAGCCGGGGCGGGACGGTGCGAGCGCGCAGCGCGGCGACGAACGAACCCGTCCACAGGTGCTGGTGCACGTCGATGCTCACGATCACACCTCCCTCTATTTCCTACTGAGATTACAGGTAAACGAACTGTACTGCGAAATCAATCAGGTGAACCGTTTCAGTGATACGGTTCAGTGAACCGCTTCACTGCCCTATTTGTCAACGGTTCGCACGTCGAGGGCGGTCCCAGAAGAAGCCCGCGAGCCCGTGCGGGAGTCCGGCTTCTGTCGGTGGCAGGCAATAGGCTGGCGGGATGCCGCGGAAGAGAGCGACGATTCGGGAAGTGGCCCGCGCGACCGGCCTGTCTCCGGCGGCCGTCTCCTATGCGCTGCGCGGCATGCAGGTCTCGGAGGAGACCATGGAGCGCGTGCGCGCCGCCGCCGCCGAGCTCGGCTACGAGGCCGACCCCATCGCCAGGGCTCTGGCCAGCGGCCGCACGGGCATGATCGGCCTGCTCTGCGGCTCGCTCGAAGACCTGTGGCAGCAGTCGCTGGCGGTCGGCATCAGCAGGGGCCTGCGGGAGAAAGACCGCTATGCCCTGATCCTTGACGCGGTCGGCGACCCCGACCGCGAGCGCGTGCTCGCCCAGCAGCTCCGCGACCAGCGCGTCGACGGCATGATCGTGCAGCCGGTCGACCCGGCCGCGCCGTTCTGGGCCGAGCTGTGCGAGTCGCTGCCCGTCGTCGCGATCGGCGACTCACTGGCGGGCACGGCGGGCGAGGTCGTCTTCGACAACCGCCGGGGCGTCACGCTGGCCCTGGAACACCTGGCCGGCCTCGGTCACCGCCGGATCGCCGTGCTCACGCCCACCCAGGCCAGCACCCCCGACCGTCCGGCCGACGTGCACGTCCTGGCCGAGGCCGACCGGCTGGGGCTCGACATCGAGGTCGTCACGGCCCCCCACGACCTGGCGGCGTCCACCTCGGCGGCCCACGAGATCCTCTCCACGTCCAGGCCGAGCGCGGTCTTCTGCTTCGCCGACTCCATCGCCTACGGCGTCTACGCCGCGGCCAAGGAGCTGGGCCTGTCCATCCCGGGCGACGTGTCGGTCATGGGCTACGACGACCATCCCATGTCGGGGCTGCTCACCCCCGGCCTGACCACCGTCGACTGGGACATCGACGGCATCGTCAGGGCCGCGGTGCGGCTCATCGCGGCCGCGGCCGACGGCGGCACCCGCCGCCGCCGGGTGGTCCAGGAGCCGACGCTCAGGGAGCGGGGCTCGGTCGCGCAAGCGCCGCCCGCGCCTCGTCCAGCTCGTCGGTGAGCTGCCCGTCGGGCCGTGCCCCCTTGCGGGCCCGCACGGCGGCGGCGCGCTCGCAGGCCAGCACGATCTCCAGCGGTTCGAGGCAGCGCAGCGCGTGGCGGGCGGCCTGGGTGGCGAAACCGGCGTGGTCCTCGGTGCCCAACGAGATCACCGCGGTCCCGGTCGTCACGGGGGCCGCGAGGTGGCGCAGCTCGGCCAGGGCGTCCTGGGCCACGTACTCCAGGATCATCAGCCCGGAGGCGCCCGGCCGGTCGGCCAGGAAGGGCAGCTGCCCGGTGTAGGCGGGGTTCATGAGGGTGGCCAGGCGGGCGGTGCTGAGCTGGGCGGTCTGGGCCAGCGCGGCGCGCAGCGCGTCGAGGGCCAGGGCCACCGGGGCCGAGTGGAAGTTGCCGTTGTGCCAGGCCAGGGTGCCGGTGATGAGCGGGTTCTCGGTGGCGGCGTTCAGGTCGGTCTCGACGGTGGCGGTGGCACGCTCCAACGCGTCCACGGCCGCGCCGTGCACTTGCGCGAAGGCGCGGTAGCCGTACGGGTCCTGGACGCGGGTGGCCAGCTCGTGGGTGAGCAGGCCGCGCAGGCGTCCGGCCACGCGCGACTGGCCCGGATGCGGCCTGGCCTCCTGGACGGCGGCGGCCAGCGGCTCGGCGGAGGCGTCCACCGCGGTGAAGGACAGGGCGGCCACGTCGACGGCCGCCTCCAGCAGCGCGCCCAGCCGGTGGCAGGCCAGCGCGGCGTCGGCCAGCGTGGCGGCGCCCGAGCTGATGAAGGGCAGCGCGTCGCCGGAGGCGAGCGCGAAGCGCGGCCCGGCCGTCTCCTCGCCCGCCCGCCGCCAGGGCACCTCGCCCAGCAGGCACAGGGCCGTGGTGGCGAGCGCGGTCAGGTCGCCGGTGCCGATCGCGCCGTACGTGCGGACCGGCGGCGTGAACCCGCCCGTGACCGCCTCGGCCAGGACGGGCAGCACGGCCGGGTCGATGCCCGAGCCGCCCGCGACGAGCTGGTTGAGCCGCACGACGAGCATGGCCCGCGCGCGCTCGTCGGCCACCAGGGGACCCGCTCCGCAGGCGTGGCTGCGCAGCAGGTCGAGGCCGGGGGAGTCGAGCCGGACGTCCCGGTTGGCGCCCACGCCCGTGCTGCGGCCGTAGACGGGGCCGGTCAGCCCCTGGGCGGTGGCCCACGAGGCCCGGGCCCGATCGAGGGGACCGATCGTGACCCGGGCCTGGCCGTGGGCGGCTTCGTGCACCTGGGCGCAGGTCAGGCCGGCGCCGTTGAGCTGCATGGGGAGGGGATCAGTCGTTGTCGGGGATGAACAGGCCGAGCAGCCAGCTGACCACGCTGATGATGATCGCGCCCCAGAAGGCGGCGGGGTAGAAGTTGTCGACGTGGAAGGGGATGTCGAACTGGCCGGCGATCCAGCTCGTCAGCAGCAGCATGGCCGCGTTGATGACGAGGAGGAACAACCCGAGGGTCAGCACGATGACCGCGCAGCCCAGCGCCTTGACGATCGGCTTCACGATGGCGTTGACGACACCGAAGATCAGGGCCACGAGGAGCAGGACGCCCCAGTACTTGGCCGAGTTCTCCGGGGCGGTGATCTTGATGCCGTCGAGGAGCTGGATGGCGACCCAGAGGGCGGCGGCCGCGGCCACGGTTCTGATGATGAATCTCACGCTGGTTGATCCTCCCACTTCGCGATCGCCGGCGCGATAGATCGACCGCGCGAAGCCGGTCGAGCACGCAGTGTGGCGGCGGTTACCTGTGACTCATGTCGGGAAAGGGAGCGGGATGGACGCTAATGGTCTTGATTCGTTGCCCGCGGCGGAGTTGCACGACCGAGCGGTGCGGTACGCCGTACGCCATGGGGATCTGGGCTTCCTGTGGAACCTGCTGAAGGTGATCCCGGCCGCCGAGGCCGCGAGCGGTCACGAGAGTGAGACCGCCAACGACCTCAGCCGGGTGTCCGCGCTGCTCAGCGACGCGCTCGCGGCGGGCGAGGGTGAGCTGGGCGAGGCGTTGCGCCCGATCTACCTGGAATATCTGCGCGATCATCCCGACGCCTGAGCCGCGCTCAGCCGGCCAGGCGCGCCCCCGCGGCGATGCCCGAGATGCCCGGCGTGCTGACCTCCTGGCCGTCCCGGAGCACGATCATGGTGTCGTACGCGCCGGCCTCGGCCAGGTCGGTCGCGAACTGCCTGGCCAGGGTGGGGCCCATGGCGTACATGGCGGTGGCGTAGGCGTCGGCCACGCCGAGGTCGGGGCCGATCACGGTGACCGAGCCGAGCGTCTGCTGGCGCTCCCCGGTGCGCGGGTCCACCACGGCCGCGCCGCCCGAGGTGGCGATGCCGAGGTCGTGGGCGAACAGCGCCTTCCTGACGACGTCGGTGCGCGGGTCGCGGATGCCGACGCGCCACGGCTTGCCCGGGGCGGCCGAGCCGCGCACCCTGATGTCGCCGCCCGCGTTGATGCGGTGGTCGCCGGCGCCCGCGTTGCACAGCGCCCGTGACAGGCGTTCCAGGGCCCAGCCCTTGATGTAGCCGGACGGGTCGATCACGCCGTTGATCCGGTGCTCGAACCAGCCGCCGGTCGCCTCGCCCAGCTCCTCGCAGCGATGCAGGACCTCGACGAGCTCGGGGATCTGCCTGATGGTCAGGCCGTGGTTGAGGCGCCAGATCTGGCTGTCCTCCTTGGCCGGGCTGAAGGTGTCGGCCACCCAGCGCAACCAGGAGAAGGCGTCGTCGAGCAGGGGGGTGAGCTCTCGGGCCGGCAGAGCCGTGCGGATGTCCACGCTGACGGGCATGCCCATGACCGTGTCGACACGGGCGCTTCCGGGGAAAATCGTCACCTGGCCTCCTTGTCCGCTGCCCACGCTCTCACGTCGGCCGTAACGTGGGGCTAAACCTTTTGCCCTGGTTTGAAATGGACCTGTGATCTCGGGATCGCGAGGCGTGACAATGCGCCGCCGACGTACCGGGTGAACGGGCGCGGGCCCTCGACGACCACCTCGCGCTCGGCGATGTCGGGGATCTCGCGGCTGAGCCCGGAGGCGCTGATGCGCTCCTTGGCCCTCGGGTCGTGCTCGGCGCCGGTGACGAGGATGAGACCGTACCTGGTCTCCAGGTCGCGCAGCTCGCTGGTGGCGCGCTCGGCCCGGTAGACGGCCACGGTGTCCGTCCTGGTGCTCGCGCCGGCCAGCCGGGTGCGCAGGGTGTCCGGGTCCATGCCGGACGCGATCAGCACCCTGCCCCTGGTCTGCGGGACGACCGTGTGGCTGCGGACCGCCATGACCGCCGCCATCGCGTACAGCAGCAGCGAACCGACGCGGCTGAGTTCCGTCACGTACGCGGTGGAGCTCAGCTCGTGGGCCACCAGCAGCGCGCCGGCCAGGTAGCCGCCGAGCCGCAGCCGCTGCCGGGCCTGCTCGGTGCGGAGCAGGTCGGCGGCCTTGACGGTGGCGAAGCCGAGCGCGACGAGCAACGCCGCGGCGGCGTAGGCGGTGGGCCGCCAGGGGTAGCCGAACCCCGGCTGGATCGCGCCGAACTCGGCGACCGCGACCCCGCACCAGAAGAGGATGGGACCGTGACTCGCATTCACCTCACTAGCCATGTCTACGACGATGCTGAAGGAACATGAGAGCTTTCTGAGTAAGGTCTGAAACATGGCTAACGTGCGTGTTGAGCGGACAGAAGACGGCGGTTTCCGGGCCACGAACGCCCGCGGCGCCGAGGTGAAGATCGGCGGCGGCGACGACGAGGGCGTGTTCACCCCGGTCGAGCTGCTGCTCGCGGCGGTGGGCGGCTGCAACATCGTGACCGTCGAGCCGCTCACGGCCAAGCGCGGGCACCGGCTGGTGCGCCTGGCCATGACGGTGGAGTCGGAGAAGGTCGAGCCGAACAAGCTCGGGCCGGTGACGGTGACCTACGACGTGGAGCTGCCCTCGGAGGCGGCCGACGAGGTCTTCAGGGCGGTGGCCGGGCGGGTGCACGACAAGTACTGCACGGTGAGCAGATCGTTGCAGGACGGTACGGAGGTTCGATTGGAGCTTCCCTAGTCGGATTAAACGCTTATTCGACCCCGTTATGACGCGACCGTTGCATTCGTCTCGGTAGCGTTGTAGCAGGTCGAGAGGCCACAACAGACCTTCACCGATGCGGACGCGGAGGGGGACCGCGGTCCGCGAGTGCGGGACCGCCGACGTTTTTGGGGGAAGACGTCGGCCTGGACCGCCACCGATCGGGGCCGGGCAGATTTGGGGGAACTGCCCGGCCCCGATCCATGCCCGCAGCCGGCACAGGCGCTGCCTCATCTGCCATCGGCCATGCGTATTGTCCTGTGGTGTGAAGAAAGTTCTCATCGACTGCGACCCCGGCATCGACGACGCCCTCGCCCTGGCCCTCGCCGCCGGCTCCCCCGACCTCGACGTCGTGGGCGTCACCACCGTGGGCGGCAACGTCGACCTGGAGCTGACCACCGCGAACGCGCTGGCGCTCCGGGAGTTCCTCGACCTCGGCGACGTGTCGGTCACGCCCGGCAGCGCGGGCGCCCTGCTGCACCGCACGGTCCGCGCCGGGCACGTCCACGGCGACACCGGGCTCGGCGACGTCGTCCTGCCCGCCCCCGTGCGTCCCCTGTCGGAGGGGCACGCGGTGGACTTCATCGTGGACGCCCTGCGTGCCGCGCCGGGCGAGATCACGCTGGTCGCGGTGGGCCCGCTGACCAACATCGCCCTCGCCGTACGCCGCGAGCCCCGCGTCGTGGAGTGGGCCCGGGAGCTGGTGATCATGGGCGGCTCGTACACCCGGGGGAACCACAACCCGGCGGCCGAGTTCAACATGCTGGCCGACCCCGAGGCCGCGGCGATCGTCTTCGAGGCCGGCTGGCAGGTCCGCCAGCTCGGCCTCGACGTGACCCTGTCCGCCCTGGTCACCGCGGACGTGCTCGACCGCATGCGGCCGCTCGGCCGGCTGTCGGAGCTGCTGGTGCCCGCCGCGCAGTTCTACGGCGTGGTGACGGCCGAGGGCGGCCCGGCCATCCACGACGCCTGCGCGGTCGCGTACGTGCTGGACCCGTCGCTGTTCACCTGCGTGCCGGCCGTGGTGAACGTGGAGACCGCCGGGACGTACACGCGGGGGATGACCGTCACCGACTTCGACCTGCGCGGACGGCCGGCGAACGCGCTGGTGGCGACGTCCGTGGACGTGAAGGGGTTCTGGGACCTGGTGCTGGGGGCGTACGGGCGGCTGGGGGAGCGGCTCGGCTGATGTGCGGGCACCGTCCGGCGGCTGATACAGTTAACCCTGTTGCGCCGCTAGCTCAGTTGGTTAGAGCAGCTGACTCTTAATCAGCGGGTCCGGGGTTCGAGTCCCTGGCGGCGCACCACACCGAAACCGCCTGGTTCACCAGGCGGTTTCGCTGCTTTCCTGGCCCCTTCGCTCTCCGCGGCTTGCGACAATCGGTCGGTGGACGAGACGTTTCCCGAATGGCTGGCGGGGCTGGGGCGCGAGCGGCTGACCGAGCTGCTGGCGGCGCGGCCCGACGTGTTGCGGCCCGTGCCGCCGCGGCGGCCGGCCGAGCTGGCCGAGCGGCTCGACGCGCCGGAGTCCGTGCACCTGGCGCTGTCCCGGACACCGCTGCCCTGTCTGCTGCTGGTGGAGGCGATCCTGGTGTCGGCCCGCAGCGGCCGGCCGCTGCCTGACCTGGTGGCCGCCGGCGCCGACCTGCCCGGGCTGATCGACCGGCTCGAACGCGTCGCGCTCGTACGGCGGGGCGAGGGCGGCGCGCTGCACCTGGCCGCCGGGTTGCCCGCGGTGCTGCCGACGCCCCTGGGGCTGGGCCCCGACCTGTCCGGGCTGCTCGCGCACGTCACCGTGGCCGAGCTGACCGACGTGCACCGGCGGCTGGGCGGCACGGGCACGCCGCGCAGAGCGGCGCTGATCGAGGCGATCACCACGGCCCTGCGCGATCCCGGCAGGCTGGCCCGGCTGGTCGCCCGCGCCCCGGCGGGCACCCGCGAGCTGCTCGACGATTTCCTCGAACGCGGACCCGCGCGGGTGCTCGACGAGTTCCCGCCCCGCGGCCAGCACCAGCCGCGGCGGCCGGCGACCCCGGCGCGGTGGGCTCGCGACCACGGTCTCGTCTGGAGCGTCGACTGGGAGCGCACCTACGTCATGCCCATGGAGGTCGCGCTCGCGCTGCGCGGGCCTGACCACCGCATCGACCTGCCGGTCGAGCAGCCGGCGGTCCGTACCCGGCCGGTCGCCGCCGACCTGGTCGCGCACGAGGCGTCCGTGGCCGCCCTCCGCCTCCTGGACCGGGCCGCGGCCCTGCTGCAGGACGCGGCGGCGCAGCCGTTGCCCGAGCTGAAGGGCGGCGGCGTCGGCGTCAAGGAGGTGCGCCGCCTGGCCGGCCGGCTGGGCTGCGCCGAGGACGAGGTCCGTCTGCTGCTCGACCTCGTGCACGCCGCCGGGCTGCTGGCCGCCAACCCGCTCACGCAGGTGCGCACCCGGCGCGCGACCGAGACCCGGCCTGCCGGGGTCTCGCCGACCAGGGCTTACGACGCGTGGTTGCGCCTGTCGCCGGCCGACCGCTACGCCGCGCTGGCCGAGGCGTGGTGGCGGCTGCCGATCAGCCCGACCCGCCGGTACGACGGCAAACCCCGCACCCCGCTCGCCCCGGCCGGGACCGGGACACCGTCCAGCGTCATCCGGGAGGTGGTGTTCGGGCTGCTCCCGGGCGCGACGGCGCCGGGAGAGGCGGCGGCCGTGCCGGACGCGGAGGAGGTGGCGGCGGCCGCGAGCTGGCATCTTCCGTTGTTGCAGCGGGCGAGCTGCCGTGAGGTCGTGCTCGCGGTGCTGGCCGAGTCGAGGCTGCTGGGCCTGCTCGGCGCGGACGCCCTCAGCCCGCCCGGCCTGGCCCTTCGGACGCCGTCCGGGCCGCGGGTGGGGGAGGCCGCCGCCGGGCTGCTGGCCGGCGCCCGGCGGCAGGCGTTGTTCGGGACCGACCTGACCGCCGTGGTCACCGGCCCGCCCGCCGCCGCCCTGACGGAGGTCCTCGACCGGGCCGCCGACCGCGAGCCCGGCGGTTCGTGGCGGTTCGGCGCGTCCTCGGTGCGCCGCGCCCTGGACGCCGGTCACACCGCCGCCGAACTCGTCTCGGCCCTGGAGGAGGTGGCCGCCGGCCCGCTGCCGCAGCCCCTGACGTACCTGATCCACGACGTCGCCCGGCGGCACGGGGAGATCGAGGTGGTCCCGGTGGGCTGCTGCGTGGTGGGCGACGACGAGGCCCTGCTGGCCGAGCTGGCCGCGCATCGCAGGCTGGCCAAGCTGCGTCCGCGCCTGCTGGCCCCCACCGTCCTGGCCAGCGCGCTCGACCCGGCGCAGACCCTGGCCCTGCTCAGGGAGGCCGGGTACGCGCCGGTCGCCCGCGAGGCCGACGGCACGCTCACCGTGACCGGCCGCGCGCCCCGGCGCGCCCCGGCCCGTCCGACCGGCCGCGAGCAGGGGGTCCTCAGCCCGGAACGCGCCGCCGCCTGGCTGGTCACCACCGCCGGCGAGCCGCCGCCGGGCCGCCACGGCCTGCGCGACCTCTTCGCCCGGTACGCCACCGCCCTGTCGCCCAAGGCCCGCGAACGGGTGGCGATGGAGCTGGAGTACCACGGCACGGCCCGGATCGTCCACGACGGCGAGGAGCTCACCGTCAGCGGCCCGGAGGTGCGCGGCGCGGATCTGGACGTGTGGTGCCACGAGCCCGCCGAGTTCCGGCTGCTGGACCTGGCGAAGATCACCAAAGTGCTGACCTGATCAGGCGTCCAGCTCGTCGCGGGCCGCCATCAGCGCGAACCCGAGCAGGTTCAGCCCGCGCCAGGTCGCCGCGGACGCGGCGCGCTCGTCGTCGGCGGCCAGGCCGATGCCCCAGACCCGGTCCAGCGGGCTGGCCTCGACCAGCACGTGGGCGCGGGTGCCGACCAGGAACTCCCGCAGGTCGGCGTGCGCCCCGAACTTGGCGAGCGAGGCGCGGGTGACGATGTCGAGCCGGTGGGCGTCCCACACGGCCTCGTCGAAGCCGCGCACGGTGCGGCCGAGCTTCTTGGCCTCGCCCGGGGTCGCGGCCAGGAGGATGCGGCCGGCGCTGTCGTGGTCGCCGAACAGCCACGCCTTGTGGGCCATCATGTAGTGCTCGGCCGAGGCGAAGGTGTGGCCGCCCTCGGTGAAGGTGACCGGCCACCACTGCGACAGGCAGCCGCGGCCGGGGCCGCCGTCGCGGGCCGGGCGGTGGCCCCAGAAGTAGAGGTAGCGCGGCCGGCGGCCGTTCCGCTCCGCCTCGACGGCCTCGTCAACGGTACGGGGAAGCTGGTCGGACACCGCTCAACCGTCCCACAGGGGACGGACGCCGGCCAAGCCGATTGAGCCGGCGGATGATTATGATCATGATGGCGGGAAATGATCTAGTTTTCTCCGCCATGCCCCCTGACCCCCGAAGGGATGTCCATGTCCAAGCTCACCCGTGCCGCCGCCACCTCCGTCGCGGCCGTCGCCCTGGCCGCGACGTGCACCGCGATGACGGCGCCCGCCGCCTCCGCCACCACCTCGGCCGCCTCGGCCGCCGCCTCCACCTGGATCAAGTACGGCGATTACAGCAGTGAGGCCGCGTGCATCGCCAAGGGCAAGGAGCTCAAGGCGAAGGGCACCTACCTGTCGTACTTCTGCCAGTACACCGGCTTCTTCACGCTGATGGTGCTGACCCGGTAACCGCCTGACCGGCCGCGGCCCGGAGGCTCGTCCTCCGGGCCGTCCGCCGTCACGGCCGGACGCTGGTCAGAGCCGGCGGATCATGGCCTGCTTGGCCGCCGCGAACTCCTCCTCGGTCAGCACCCCGGACCGGTGCAGCTCGCCCAGCTCGGCCAGGCGGCGCAGCACCGCGTCGTGGGCGTCGCCGACCGAGGCCGCCGGCTCCAGCTCCTCGGGCTGCTCGCGCGGCAGCCGGGCCAGCACCGCCGCCCCGACCAGCGCGGTCGCGCCGCCGAAGCGCTGGATGCCCCAGGACACGCAGTGGGGGTCCTTCTGCGGGGACGCGCCGGGCCCGTCGCCCTTGAGCCGGAAGCGGAGGGTGCCGTAGCCGAGGCCGGACTGCGGTTTCCACTCCACGCCCACCAGCTCGGCCAGCGGGAACTCCTGCGACCCCGCCCGCTCCTTCTCCGTGCTGGCGAAACCCGTCCATTCCAGGCGGACGCGCTCGCCGTCGAAGATCGCGGTGCCGTCGCCCGCCGTGGCCGAGACGGGGATGGCGGGGCCGGGGAGCAGATAGTGCTCGCAGGGGCCGCTGGGCGTCTGGTTGATCTCCAGGGTGTCGCGGACCTCGTCGGCGAAGTACTGGGCCGCGCCGGCGCGCTCCTTGGGCACCGCCAGCCGGTACGGGTCGGCGGGCGCGGCCAGCGATCCGGCGACGAGGTCGGACAGGGGGTCGGCGCCGTAGCGCAGGCGCAGGCGGAGCTGGCCGCCCTTGCGGCCGGGCTCGAACGCGCACGTCGCGATGGCCTCCAGCGGCACGGCGACCTCGCCGAGCACCTTGCGGAGCTCGTGGACGTTCTTGTCGCCGCCAGGGACGACGCGCAGCATCTCTCCGTTGAACGTCCACGAGCCGTCTGGAACGGCGATCTCGGTCATATTCTCAGCCTAGGACGTCGAGAGGAGCCCGATGAAGATCTTCACGAGCTGGATGTCGTGGGGCCAGGCCGCCGGCCCCCTGGCCGAGGCGCTCCCGTCGCAGACCGTCACGGGGTTGCGCGACGCGGTGCGCTTCGCCCGGACGCAGCACGGCGTGCAGCAGCGTCCCACCGGGCGGCCGTACGTGGAGCATCTGCTGGAGGCGCTGGAGGTGGCGGTGGCCGGAGCGCAGGTGAGCGACCCCGACGTGCTGACCGCGATCGTGCTGCACGACGTGCTGGAGGACACCGCGTGCACCGAGCGGGAGCTGGCCCGGCGGTTCGGCGCGGAGGTGACCGGGCTCGTCCGCTGGGTGACCAGGCCCGCCGGGCGCGCGAAGGCCGACCACCTGGCCGCGCTGGCCAAGGCCCCGGCGCAGGCGGTGCTGGTGAAGCTGGCCGACCGGGTGAGCAACGTGCAGGAGTTGCAGCGCCTCCACTGGCGGTTCCAGAAGCGCTACTACCACGAGACCGTCGCCCACATCGTGCCGCTGGCCGCGCCCCACCCGTGGTTCGCCGAGTGGTACGAGGAGTGGCGGCGGCCCTGGGCCAGGCGCGTGGCCCGCTACCCGGACTAGCCCCAATGCCGGGAAGTTAAGACGGCTGGCGGTCGAGTCAAGGTGTTCGGCCGAACCTGGGACATGAGAACGGAGATCCAGTAGAACGGGTGATCTTC
>NZ_JBITJF010000015.1:0-338339 GCF_044459705.1 Nonomuraea sp. NPDC050227
GTTGATCGCGGTGGTTGCCTATGTCCCGAGACACACTCTGTTGAAGTTTCCTATGTCCTGCGACACGGGTTTCCTATGTCCTGAACCAGCACACTACAGGGGGCACACAATCTTGACCGGCGGCTCCAGCCGCTGACCAGCGCAAACATCACAGGAACGGGCGGGCCTCCAGTCTCATGGAGTCCCGCCCGTTCTCGTTGTAGCTCGCTGGTTGTGGACGATGATCCGTGTGCGGCCTGCTCCACCCACCATTCGCAACGCCCCCTGGTTGACCAACGACGCGACAGCAGCGTCCACGAAGACATCAGCGCCAGGCATACAGAGTGCGGCGTCTGGGCGGCGACGGCCTAACCGTCTCGGGCGCCGTCACGTCAACGAACGTGAGTATCGACTTCGCTCCTGGCCATGCCGTGCGGTATGACGAGCGAGGGGATCACGCCCACACTGGTGCTGTCGCCTGGCGCGCCGGAGCGCAAGTGCCCAGTACGCCGCTTTGAGGACGCCCCCGGTCAGTGACTGGCAATGAGGGCACGGCCATCTCGCTGGTCGATCTCGATGGCGCTTAGCCGGGCCGCCCGGTCGCTCGCAGACGACGTCCAGCCCTCGAAGGCGACCGGGGCACAGACCAGTAGGCAAAGATCATGGGCACCAGCCATCGCCCGGCCCACTGCGCCTGCAATGGGATCTTTACAGGCGACCTGTTTCCCACCGGGCTGTTCCCGCTCCGTCTTGAGATGGCTGACCAGTTCGACACCCTCGCCCGTGGCGAACATCAACCTGTGTAATGAGGGACCACGGCAACGAATCGATAAATATCGCCGATGAGAAAGAGGAGCGAGAAGGCAACCGCCGTTTTGCTGCGCCAGAGAAATATCAGGCTCAGCACGAACAGGAGGATGGCGAAGCCAGATGCGGTCGTCGCTATCATCACCAGGTCGGGATCGCTGTAGTCCGGCATGGCCGGATCCCAATTATGGTTGGTAGGCACCAGGGCTGGCCAGAGATGCAAGCGACCCAAGCGACACCGTCAGTACGCCCATGGCGTTACGCGCTACCCGGGATTTCTCGTGTGCCGCCGCCAAGCGGCGCTGCTCTTCTTGCGTCCGCCGAACGACCGGGTCGGACAGGCCGCCGAATGACTCCAAGTCTCTTCCTCGCATTTCGACCCGAGCGCCATGCACGCCACAGCCCACATATAAGCACAGAACGCGGCGGGTCCCCGCCGACTTCGGCGTAGAGAATGCCGGGCAAGCAGATATGCAGGCCCATACTGCTTTGAGATCTGCGGAGCGGAGAGATTCCTATATCTCGCCAGGTCCGTCCATCGTGTCCGACATGCTGTCCTCATCAATCTCATGGATCGGCGTAACCGATTGCCAGTCCGGACTTGGCGTGAACCCCGCGCAAAAATCGAGGGCCGTTCTGGGCGGTGGCGTGGGTGGTGATGGCGCCAGTGCCGGGCTGGTACCAGCGGGCGTGCATGTTGACCCTGCTGGTGTCCGGATCGGTTTACTCGCCCTGATGGCAGAAGGTGGCTGGGCTCCCCGTCTGTAGGCGTACAGGCTGCCGGCGTTGGCGGTGGACTGGTCGAAGGCGTCGAAGGTGAGCTGAGTGCGGGCTTGGCCTGGGTGGCCAAGGTGCCGCGTGGGTTGTAGGTCCAGGCGGCGCCGTCGCCTTCGGTGAGGCGGTTGCGTTCCCGCATGCGCTCCGGAGATGGGAGCGCAAGTCGAGGTCTTGCCGAGGCCGCCCGCCACTCGATGTCACCGACGGCAAGCATGTGGATCAGGGACCAGACGCGTGGACATGCTGGATTCGGCGCGGCGGTCGGTTTGGGGATGACTTTCTCCCTTTGCCGCGAAGCGGGACACAGCGGGAGGGCCGTGTCAGTATGACCATGGGTCCCCTCCGAGGAGTGTCCGATGTGTGACGATGTGTTACTTCCTGGTCCCGTATCCGCTGCCCTGGCCGATTACCGTGCGCTCCGTGACGGGCACGGTCCCTGTTGGGGCGAACCGTCTCTGTCCTATGTCGTCCAGGCATGGGCGACCGTCTTCCTCGACCGCCGTTACAACTTCTACACCACCGGACTGCGCCAACTGGCCGAGCGCCACCCCGACCTGCCCGCCGCCGAGCTGGAGGATCACCTCGGCGAGGTGGATCCCGACCGGGTGGTACGTGACGCGCTCGCCGGCGACGTCGTGGACAACCTGCCCGTGCTGCGCCTGACGCCCGGCGGTCACGCGGTGGCGGCCGTCACGCGAATCGTGCTGGAGGGCGAGCCGTTTCGTACGGCGTTGCTGCTCGACTCCAGCAGGGACGAACCGGTCACCGTGCTCGTGGACGGCACCCCTTACACGGTGGAGGCGCACGGGGCCAAGGTGGTCGAGGTCGCCGAGTCCGTCGTCGTCGACGGGCAGCCGGTCGACCTGACGCCGCTGAGCAGGCGGGTGGCGGCGGCCGGCGTGCGGTTGCGCGCGGGGTTCCCGTGCCGGTGGAGCGTGACGAGCGCGAGCGGCCAGGGCTGGTACCCCGAAGGGGCGCCGCCCAAGCTGGACGCGCACCGCCGGCCGTTCTTCCACGGCGACGACCTCGTGGTCGCCGTGCCTGCCGAGCCCGTCACCGTGACCGTGGCCAGGGGGATGGAGTACGGCACCGCCGAAGTGACCGTTACTCCGCAGGCCGGCGCGGAGACGCTGGTGGAGCTGACGCCCGAACGGCTGTACGACGCGGCCGCCCGCGGCTGGTACGGCGGCGACCTGCACGTCCACCTCAACTGGATGGGCGAGGAGCCCGCCGCGCCCGAGCTGGCCGCCGCCGCGCAGCACGGCGAGGACCTCCACGTGCTCAACCTGGTGGCGGGCAACGTGGCGAGCGAGCGCGTCTACGACGCGGAGGCGCTGGAGCAGTGGGTGGGCAAGGACCTGCCCTGGTCCGACGACCGGCATCTGGCCAGGATCGGCGTCGAGTACCGCAACGACGTGCTCGGCCACTGCACGGCGTTCGGGCTGCGCGGGCTGCCGAGCCGCTACCACACGGGCTTCGGCGGCACGGCGGACTGGCCGCCCAACGCGGCGGCGTGCGAGGAGCTGAGGGCGCTCGGCGGGATCGTCTCCTACGGTCACCCGTTCCACACCGCGTTCGGCGACGACGACCCGCCGGACGTCGTGCTCGATCGCGGACGGTCCTGCGCGGCCAGGGAGATCGTGGCCGACGCCGCACTGGGTCTGATCGACTCGCTCGATGTGCTCAACCACTCCTCCGTCCTGGCCACGGCGGCCGTGTACCGCCGTCTCATCGGCGCGGGCAACAGGCTGGCGGTGACGGCGGGGACCGACGCCGTGCTGTCGTTCTGCCGCCGCGGCACCGCCTCCGCCCCGCCCGGCTGGGAGCGTGTGTACGCCAACGTCGCCGGCCCCCTCACCGCCGAGTCCTACGCCGCGGCGATCCTGCACGGTCGTACGTTCGCCACCACCGGGCCGTGGCTGGAGCTCACGGTGAACGGGCACGGCCCCGGCGACACGCTGGAGCTGCTGCCGGGCCAGGAGGTGGAGATCGTTGTCTCCACGATCGGGCCGGAGGTCGAGGAACTGGAGATCCGTACCGCTGCGGGCGTGGTCGCGCAGGGGCCTCCCGGGCGGCTGGTGGCCACGATGAGGGCGGACGAACCGACGTACGTGGTGGCGGTGGCGACCGGCGGGCCACACCCGCGCTCCCAGCACCGGCGCGGCGCCTACGCCCACACCAGCCCCGTGTACCTCGACGTCGCGGGCGGCCATGTAGCCAGGGAGGCGGACGTGCGCTGGTGCCTGGCCTGGCTGGACCGGCTGGCATCGATCCTGCGCGAGTCCGGCCGCTTCGACACCCCCGCCCAGGTGGACGACCACCTGGCCCTGTACGAGCAGGCCAGCCAGATCTACCGCACCCGCCTGCCCTGACCCCGGCCCGCATGAACGCGACCGGCCCCCAGGGCCGGTCGCGCAGCGGGGGGAGGGGACAACGGGGTGGCGGGGCCCGGCGATGGTGTGCGGAGGGGCGGGGTGGCGGGGCCCGGCGATGGTGTGCGGAGGGGCGGGGTGGCGGGGCCCGGCGATGGTGTGCGGAGGGGCGGGACAACGGGGTGGCGGGGCCCGGCGGTGGTACCCGGGGGGGCGGGGGCGACGGACTGGCGGGTCCCGCAGCGGTGCGCAAAGCAGGCAGGGGCGACCGGGGTGGCGGGGTGCGGTGGTGGTGTGTGGAGGGGTGGGTGGGAAGGTGTCTGGGTGCAGATCTCCCTCCTCGGCCCGGTCGCGGCCGCGTCCGACGACGCCTCCCCCATCGACATTCCCGGCGTACGTCTGCGGGTGCTGCTGGCGCGGCTCGCGCTGGAGGCCGGCCGGCCGGTGTCGGCGGACGCGCTGATCGACTGCGTCTGGGGCGAGGAGCCGCCGGCCGGGGCCGTCAACGCGCTGCACGGGCTGGTCTCCCGGTTGCGCAGGACGCTGGGCGGGCCGGAGTCCGTGGAGCTGGTGGCCGGCGGCTACCGGCTGCCGCTGCGTCCCGAGGACGTGGACACCCACCGGTTCGAGCAGCTCGCCGGGCAGGCCAGGCGGGAGCTCGCGGCCGGCCGGCCGCGGGAGGCCTCCTCCCTGCTCCGCGCCGCCCTGGAGCAGTGGCGCGGCGACGCGCTGGCGGACGTGCTGGAGGCGGCGTTCGCCCGTAACGTGGCGGCGCGGCTGGAGGAGTTGCGCGCCACCGTCGCCGAGGACTTCTTCGACGCGGAGGTGCGGCTCGGCCGCCACTCCGAGGTGCTGGCCGACCTGCGGGTCGCGGCCGTCGCGCGCCCGCTGAGCGAGCGCCTGGCCGAACTGCGGATCCGGGCTCTGTCGGCCGCCGGCCGCCAGTCGGAGGCGCTGGCCGTGTACGACGAGGTCCGCGGCAGGCTCGGCGACGAGCTGGGCATCGACCCGTCGCCCGAGCTCCGCGCGGTCCACCTCGCCCTCCTGCGCGGGGAGCTGAGCCGACCCGCCGTACGGCCGCAGGCCGCGTCCAACCGGCTCCCGGCCAGGCTGACCACCTTCGTCGGCCGGGAGCGTGAGCTCGGCGAGCTGGCCCTGCTGCTTGCCGAAGCGCGGCTGGTGACGATCGTCGGGCCGGGGGGCGCGGGCAAGACCAGGCTGGCGCTGGAGGCCGCCGAGCAGGTCGGGGACCGGGCGTGGTTCGTCTCGCTCGCCGGGGTGACCCGTCCGGACCAGATCGCCGACGCGGTGCTCAGCGCCTGCGGCGGCCTGTTCGAGGGCGGGTTCAAGCCGCAGGCTCCCGCGCCCGCCCGGTTGGCCGCCCAGCTCGACGTCGGCCCCGCCGTGCTGGTGCTGGACAACTGCGAGCACCTGGTGGAGGCGGCCGCCGAGCTCGCCGAGCAGCTGCTCGGCCGGCTTCCGCAGCTGCGCGTCCTGGCCACCGGCAGGGAGGCTCTGGCGATCGACGGCGAGGCCCTGTGCCACCTCGGCCCGCTCGGCCTGCCCGTGCCGGACGCGGACCTGGCCGAGGCCGCCGAGTCGGACGCCGTGCGGCTGTTCGTCGAGCGGGCGGGCAGGGTGCGCCAGGGGTTCGCGCTCGACCGGGCCACGCTGGGGCCCACGGTGGAGATCTGCCGCCGGTTGGACGGCATGCCGCTGGCGCTCGAACTGGCCGCGGCCAAGCTGCGGGCGATGACCGTGACGCAGATCGCCCAGCGCCTGGACGATCGGTTCCGTCTGCTCACCTCGGGCAGCAGGACCGCGCTGCCGCGCCAGCGCACGCTGCTCGCGCTGGTGGAGTGGAGCTGGGACCTGCTGGAGGAGCCCGAGCGGGCGCTGGCCGCGCGCCTGGCCGCCTTCCCCGGCGGAGCCGACCTGGCCGCGCTGGAGGCGGTCTGCTCCGACGCGTCCCTGCCCGCCGAGGACATGGTGTACGTCGCGGGCGCGCTGGTCGAGAAGTCCATGATCCAGCAGGTCGGCGACAGGTACCGGATGCTGGAGACCGTCCGCGCCTACGCGGCGGCCCAGCTCGCCGAGCCGCCGGTCGGCGACCGTTTCCGCGGGTACTTCCTGGCGTTGGCCGAGGAGAACGAGCCGCTGCTGCGCACCCGGGACCAGCTGCGCGCCGTCGAGGTCTTCGACGCCGAGCACGACAACCTGGTCGCCGCGCTGCGGGCCGCCATCGGAGCGGGCGACGCGGCCACGGCCGCCCGGTTCGTCAGGTCCATGATCTGGTACTGGGGCATGCGCGGGATGTCCACCGAGTCCGACGCGTTCCTGAGCGAGGTGCTGGCCTTCGGCGACGAGTTGCCCGACGACGTCCGTGCCGCCTTCGAGGTGGTACGGGCGACGGCGGGCCGGCGGGGCGGGCCGGAGGTCCGGGAGAACCTCAGCCGTCCCGGGGTGACGAAGTTCCACAACGCGCTGCCGTTGCTCCGCCTGTCCAGGCTCACCACCCAGGACGCCGGAGACCTGGAGGCCCTGGACTCCCCCGACCCGTGGGTGCGCGCCAGCGCCCGCTGGGCCTACGACTTCCTGCTCACGGAACAGGGCGACCAGGAGACCGGCGCCCGCCACAGGGACGAGGCGCTGCGCCTGTTCGAGCAGGTCGGTGACCGCTGGGGCCTGGTGATGAGCCTGGTACGGCGCAGCCGCGTCCACGGCCTGCGCGGCGAGCACGAACACGCGGTCGCGGCCTGCGAGCGCGCCGTCGCGATCGCCGCCGAGCTGGGCACCGAGGAACACCTGTTCATCACCAAGTCGCATCTCGCCCAGAACCGCATGCGCGGCGGCGACCTGGACGGCGCGCTGCACGACATCCACGCCGCGCGACGCGTGGGCCGCGAACACGGCCACCGGCGGCTGGCGGCCAGCATGCTGTTCCCGCTCGCCGAGGTGCACCGCCACGCCGGCGACCTGGGCCGGGCCCATGAGGTCGTGGACGAGCTGGAGACGGTCGTCCACCGGCTGCCCGGCCCGCCCGAGCTGAACGGCGACGTGATCGTGTCCTCCCGGATGGCCGTCCTGGTGACCGAGGGGGCGGCGGAACGGGCGCGCGAACTGCTGCCCCGCGCGATGCGCGGCGTGCTCGGGCACACCAACGCCAATGCCCTGGCCCGCGCCGCGGAGCTGCTGGCCAGGCTGCTCGGGCTGGAGGGCGACCCGGCGGGGGCCGCGACGGCGCTCGGCATGAGCCACGTGATCCGGGGCGTCTTCGACGAGGGCGACCCCGATCTGCGGCGGCTGGTGCCCGTCCTGGCCGGGCGGCTCGGCGACGCGGGTTACCGGGAGGCGTACCGGCGTGGCGCGGACCTGCCGCGGCAGGAGGCGATCGACCGGCTCATGACCCACTGCGCCGATCCGGCCGGGTCCGCTCCCCCGGGTGGCCTTCCGCGTCCCGGGCGGAGTTGACCGGGCAAGGCGCGGCGGTCACCTCGGCATCCTGGCGGTGACCGCTTCGAGCGCCTTCCCGGCCTCGATGAGCTCGTTCATGGACGTGATGAAGAGGTCGCCGTTCTCGTCCGTCAGGCTTTTCCGGCAGTTTCGGCCGCCGTTGCCGGCCTGGGTGACGAACGTCCGCCAGAAGGCCCGGGTCTCCTGGTCGGGGGCGTCGAAGTAGCGGCCCGCGTCCCGGGCGATCTCCCCCATGTGGGTGCACAGGGGGCCGAAGATCGCCGGCTCGACGGAGCCGCGCCCGGCCCG
Organism: Nonomuraea sp. NPDC050227; assembly: GCF_044459705.1. Classification (NCBI taxonomy): domain Bacteria; kingdom Bacillati; phylum Actinomycetota; class Actinomycetes; order Streptosporangiales; family Streptosporangiaceae; genus Nonomuraea; species Nonomuraea sp. NPDC050227. The sequence continues at coordinate 7,698 of NZ_JBITJF010000015.1, forward strand.
CGCGGCGTCGTTCAGGCTTTTGGAGAGACGTACGACATCGGTCCTGTACCGTTCGCGCAGATCCCACCCGCCGTGTGCCCACCAGGCCTTCACCTGCAGCTGCCTGATCTCGGCGGACACCACCGCACCTTCGAGGCCCACCACCCGCTGGACCTGGGAGAGGGTGGCGGGTCCGGGCGATTCCTGCTGTGCGGCCGCCACGAGGGGCGCCGCCACCGCCGCCGCGCAGAGCACGGCCGTGGCGGCTCGCCGCGCGGCGAGCCGGCCGGTCGGCCGCGGGCCGGGAGGGAGGTCGCGGGTCGCGCTTCGGGTCGTGGGCCGCAGCCTCCGGGCCGCCGACACGATGCCGGCCGCCATGACGGCGGCGACCGCGGCGAGCACGAGAACGTAGCCCATGATGCTCTGCACGAGCGTCCACGCCGGATCCGGCAGCCAGTGGCAGCGAACCGCCAAGGTGTTGAGCGGCTGGAAGCAGCCGTCCGCGGCGGCGAACACGAAGCGGCCGGCCAGGCCGCCCAACGCCACGACCTCGGCGGCGATCAGCGCGACGAGCAGCCGGTGACGGCTCGCCGGCACGCTCGCGACGGCGGCTGCCGCCGCGGCCGCCGCCACCAGGGCCACGAGCGTCCACGCCTGGTAGACCAGGGCGTAGAAGCCTGCTCGATCCGCGGGCGGGGGCTGCCAGGTGTGCATGTAGCCCATCACGACGGCGACGGCGGCCCAGCTCGCCGGTATCCCCAGCAACACGGCCGGCAGCACCCGCCGCTGCAGCGGCACCCCCTTGCCCAGGGCCTCCCACCGGCCGGGCTCGGTCAAGGAGCCGAGCGTCCACGAGGGCGGAGCGGTGGTCGGGCGGAACGTCCAGGTGAGCAGTGGCACCACCCACAGGGCCATGACCGCGGAGAGGACGAGCGGCGTGTCGAGGCTGGTCAGGAACGGCCACACCGCGCCGATCGCGGACTGCATGGCCGGATGCTCCTCTGGTGAGGCGCCGTACAGCTCCCGCAGGATCACCTGCATCCCGGCGGGGTCGACCGTTCCGGTGCTCGCCAGCAGCGCGCCTTCGCTCTGCCACCACACGAACCAGGAGAACAGCACCAGCCACGCGGCCGCGAGCCCCAGCAGCATGGCCGGCCGGATCGTACGCCCCGGCCAGGCTCTGACCCACAGTTCGGCGCACTGCGCGGTCCACCAGGCGAAGGCCACCCCGGCGAACAGCACCAGCGCCAGCACCACCGGGTGGTCCGGGAACCACCGCAGGACCGTCACCCGGTTCAGCACCAGTTCGCCGGCCACCGCGCCGGCTCCCAGCCACAGCCCCGCGCACGCCGGACGGCGCCCGACGCCCGGTCAGCACCGCATGGACCACGGCACGCCACAGCGCGATCCCGGCCACGCCGGTGACCAGACCTGCCACCAGCAGGGCCGGCAGCCGGCCCAGCCAGGTGCCGCTCGCGACGGGAGGCAGGTACTCCGCCACCTGGACGTCGATGAGCGGAGCGGCGGCCCCGGTCAGGAACATGGGCAGCGCCTGCACGCCGAACAGCGCCGCCGGGTCGGTGACGGCGTCCCGGCGCAGCGTCCAGCGCGGGTGCATGCGCCACAGCTCGACGAAGGAGCCGAGAGCGCGCCGCAGCCGGCCCGTGACCGGGGCGGGCATCGTGAACGCCAGAGAGCGCAGGTCGGCGCCCCAGCGCGTCGCGGCGAGGTCGGCGTGGATCTCCCGGCTGCGCAGGACGTCCGAGCGGGCGAGATAGACCAGGAGGATCATGCAGATCGGAAGCAGCAGGCCCCGCGTGGTGAACGCCGTCTCGCCGGGCCAGAACGGCGACCGCGCGGAGGTGGGGATCGCGGTGAGGTACCAGACGACGTACGGGAGGAGCACGAGGACGACGAACACCCGCCACACGACGACGGTGGCGTAGGTGATGGTGAGGTCGCGGTTGCGGATGTGGGCGAACTCGTGCATCGCCCGCGCGCGAAAGCCGTCGGGATCGGCGGTCCTGCGGGCGACCAGGCCACCGTGCAGGCACACGATGGGGCGGCGGTCGCTGCCGAACACCACGGCGTCGGTCGTGACCGCCGTCGGGTCCACGACGATCCTGGGCAGGCGGGCCAGGCCGGCCACGGCGGCGAGCTCCGCCATCCTGCGGCCGATCTCGCCGTCGTGGTCGATCGCGTCCAGCGGTACGAGGCGGCCCCGCCGGACCTTCCAGTGCGGCAGGGCCAGGAACAGCGCCACGGCCGCCGCCGCCACCAGGACGAGCCCCAGGAGGGGCAGCCACCAGGGCGCCGCGGGCTCGTAGCGGTCCACGCAGGCCCAGTAGGCGTCGTGGTTGGCGATGATCCGCGCGGAGACGGCCCGGTCGGTGCCCTGGGTGGGATCGCCGCCGGCGGCGAGCAGGCAGCCGTATCCGTAGCCGCCGTGGTATCCGCGGGCCACGACCTGCATCATCGAACCGCTGCTCACCAGCAGCAGAGTGAGCAGCAGCACGAAGCGCACGGTCGTGCCCGCGCCCATCGCCCGCTCGTCGATCCGCGGGGCGGAGGCCGTGGCCGTCATCACTGGTTCTTCGTCAGGGGGACGCCGTCGGCCGGGCCGTCCGGTTCACGCGCGTCGGGTTCCGGTGCGGCCAGTGCGAGCCGGCCCACCACGGCGTCGGCGATGAGCCGGGCGCGGCTGTCGCCGAGCCCGTGCTCCACAGCGGTCTCCAGCACCCTGCGGTGGACCTCGGCGAGCTCGTCCCGGGTCAGGTCAGGGACGAGGACGGCCGCCGCCGGCCTCCGGAAGACCTTGCGCAACGCGGCCTTCGTGCGCGCCGCCGCGCCGTCCACGGCGGCGGTCCCCACCCGCCGTGCGGCCTCGTCGACCATGAGCCACACCACCGGCGTCACCAGGGCCGCGATCTCGCCCAGGCCGAACCCCAACGGCTCACGCCTGGTGCCCCGCCGGCCCAGCCGCCGGATCACGACGTCGTCGCCGAGCCCGGCCAGCCCGTCCACGAGCAGGAGCTCCTCCGGCGCGGTCGCCGCCACCACATCGCGCACGACGTCGCGGACCCTGGTCGTCGCCGCCCTGCTCGCAGGACCGCCGCCGCTGGGCGAAGCTGCTCCGGAACTCATGACGCCCCTCTCCGCATCGCGTTCTGTGACGCACCCGCCACGCTGTGCAGGATCTCCATCCTCACGGAAGGGGCCCGGCGATGGAGGTGAACGCGGAAAACGGCATGAATCACGTGTCCGGCACGGCCGCCCCCGTCAGGGCGTCATTCGCGCAGGAAGGCCAGCAGGGAGGCGGCGAGTTCGTCCGGGGCCTCTTCGGCCACGTGGTGGCCGCTGTCGATGGGGTGGCCGGTCACGTCGTCGGCCCAGGTGCGCCAGATCGCCAGCGGGTCGCCGTACAGGTCCTCCATGTCGTCCTTGGACGTCCAGAGGAACAGGGTGGGGCAGGTGAGGCGGCGGGAGGCGGCGCGGTCGGCGTCGTCGGCCGCGCGGTCCACGGTCAGGCCGGCGCGGTAGTCCTCGCACATCGCGTGGACGGTGTCCGGGTCGTGGATGGCCCGGCGGTAGTCCTCGTACGCCTCCTGGCCCATCTGCTCGGGGCTGCCCTGGTACCAGGCGTCAGGGTCGGCGTTGATGACGCGTTCGGCGGGTTTGGCGGTCTGGCCGAGGAAGAACCAGTGCCACCAGGACGCCGCGAAGCGGGCGTCGGCCCTGGCCAGCGCCTCGCCGATGGGGATGCCGTCCATCACGACCAGGCGGGTGACGGCGGCCGGGTGGTCGGCGGCCAGGCGGTGGGCGACGTAGGCGCCGCGGTCGTGGCCGGCGACGGCGAACCGTTCGTGGCCCAGCGAGCGCATGAGGGCGACCATGTCGCGGGCCATGGCCCGCTTGGAGTAGGGGGCGTGGTCGGGGGTGGTGGGCGGCTTGCCCGAGCGGCCGTACCCGCGCAGATCGGGGCAGACCACCGTGTGGTGGGGGGCCAGGAGGGGTGCGACGCGGTGCCAGGTCGCGTGGGTGCGGGGGTGGCCGTGGAGCAGCAGGAGGGGCGTGCCGGAGCCGCCGTACCGGACGAACAGCTCGGTCTCGCCGACGTCGATCACGTCGGTCGCGAAGTCGTCGAACATCGGCCGCCTCTACCCGGGACCGTCATGGATCAACACCTGCCCAAGAACCGGAGTTCCGCCGCATAAGGGGACGTTCTAGGATCGGGCCATGCCTTTGACCGCGGACGACGTCGACCGGTTCGTGGCCGCCAGACCCCGCCTGGAGGCCATCGCCTACCGCCTGCTCGGCTCCGCCGCGGAGGCCGAGGACGCCGTGCAGGAGACGTTCCTGCGCTGGCAGTCCGCCGACGTGGACCGCGTCGAGGTGCCCGAGGCGTGGCTGACGAAGGTGCTCACCAACCTGTGCCTCAACCAGCTCGGCTCCGCGCGGGCCCGTCGCGAGACGTACGTCGGGGAGTGGCTGCCCGAGCCGCTGCTCGCCGGCGACCCGATGCTCGGCCCGGCCGAGACCGCCGAGCAGCGCGAGTCGGTCTCGTACGCCGTCCTCACGCTGATGGAGCGCCTGTCCCCGAACGAGCGGGCGGTCTACGTGCTGCGGGCCGCCTTCGACCACTCCCACCGGGAGATCGCCGAGATCCTCGACATCACCGAGTCGGCCAGCCAGCAGATCTTCCACCGCGCCAAGAGGCACGTCGCCGACGGCCGGGCCCGCACCGAGGTCGACGAGGCCGCCGCCCGGCGGATCGTCGAGGAGTTCCTGGCCGCCGCCACCAGCGGGCAGACCGAGCCGCTCGTCCGCCTGCTCACCCAGGACGCCATCGCGGTCGGCGACGGCGGCGGGAAGGTCCCGGCCCGCGCCAAGGCGTTCGAGGGCGCCGTCGCGGTCGCGAAGTTCCTGTGGGGCCTGGTCAAGCCCGGCAAGGCCAAGCGGGCCATCATCGGCGGCTCGCCCGAGATCTACCCCTGGACGGCCAACGGGGAGCCGGCCGTCGTGGCGGTCCTGGACGGCCGGGTCGTCGGCGTCATGTGCCTGGAGGTCACCGCCGAGGGCATCGCCGCGTTCCGCAACCAGGTCAACCCCGACAAGCTGGACCGCGCGACCGCGCGCTGGGCGGCCAGCGACCACGGGGAGCCAGTGTTCAGAGCCTTCTGAGCCTTCTGAGACACGGTGTGACGCGCTTCACACCGTGATCCTGTCAGGAAAACGCGGGCCGTCCGGTTCAGGTGGCGAACCCGCGTCAGACAGGAGCGAGGAAATGCAGCACCGCATCATCGTCCTCGGAGCCGGCTACACCGGAGCCGTCGTCGCCGGCCGCCTGGCCAGGCGGCTGAGCCGCGAGGACGTCGCCATCACCCTCGTCAACGCCGAGCCCGACTTCGTGGAGCGCGTCCGCCTGCACCAGGTGGCGACCGGGCAGGACCTCAGGCCCCGGCCGTTCCGCGAGATGTTCGCCGGCACCGGCGTCGAGCTGCGGCTCGGGACGGTCACCGGCCTCGACGCCGACCGCGGGACCGTCACCGTCACCGGCGCGGGCGGCGCCGAGGAGCTGGCCTACGACACGCTGGTCTACGCGCTCGGCAGCGGCTGGAACGCCGAGGGCGTGCCCGGGACCGCCGAGCACGCCTACGACGTCGCCGGCCGTCCGGGGGCGCTGCGGCTGCGTGAACGCCTGGCCCGGCTCGACGCCGGTCAGCGCGTGGTCGTCGTCGGCGGCGGGCTCACCGGGCTGGAGGCCGCGGCCGAGATCGCCGAGGCCCGTCCCGACCTCGACGTCGCCCTCGCCGCCCGCGGCGGTCTCGGCGACTGGCTCTCGCCGAAGGGCCGCGCGCACGTGCGGAAGGTCCTCGCCGGGCTCGGGGTGAGCGTGCACGAGCACACGGCCGTCACCGGCGTCGAGGCTGACCGCGTCACCACCGACGGCGAGCCCATCCCGGCCGAGGTGACCGTCTGGACGGCCGGCTTCGCGGTGCACCCGATCGCGCGGGCGACCACCCTGGAGGTCAGCGGCACCGGCCAGATCGTGGTCGACGGGACCATGCGCTCGGTCTCGCACCCGAACGTGTACGCCGTCGGCGACGCCGCCATGGCGATGGGCCCCGGCGGCAAGCCGCTGCGCATGTCGTGCGCGTCGGGCATCCCGACCGCCTGTCAGGCCGCCGACTCGATCGCGGCCCGGCTGACCGGCGGGAAACTGCCGAACACCACGCCGCGCTACTTCAACCAGTGCGTCTCGCTGGGCCGGGGCAACGGCCTGATCCAGTTCGTCACCGCCGACGACCGCGCTCTGCCCAGGGTGCTGACCGGGCGGGTCGCCGCCGTCTACAAGGAGCTGATCTGCAAGAGCGCCGCCTGGGGCGTCGCCAACCCGATGATGGGCAAGCCGGCCCGGCGGCGCCGCGTCACCCGCGCGAACGCCCCGGCCGGCCCCGCCGCCGCCAGGGCGCGTGCATGACGACGGCCGGCGTGGCGCACCCGGCGGCGCGCCCCCGTCAGGGGGTCGTGAGGACCACGAGCTGCCGGGTCGCCCGGGTCATCGCCACGTAACGGTCGACCGCGCCCTCGACCCCCTCGACGCCCTCGCCGAACCGGTCCGGATCGACGAGGACGACCAGGTCGAACTCCAGCCCCTTCGACAGCTCCGGCGTCAGCGACCGGACCCGGGGCCGCTCCCGGAAGGCCGGGTCCCCGATCACGCAGGCGATCCCCTCGGGGTTCGCGGCGAGCCAGGCGTCGAGGATCGCGTCCAGCTCGGCGACCGGCCCGCGGGTGACCGGGACGCCGCTCTCCCGGATGGAGACCGGCACGTTGGCGTCCGGCAGGGCGGCCCTGATGACCGGCTCGGCCTCGGCCATGATCTCCGCCGGGGTCCGGTAGTTGACGCTCAGGCCGGCCAGCTCGACGCGGTCGATGCCGACCCGGCCCAGCCGTTCCGCCCACGACTCGGTGAACCCGTGCCTGGCCTGGGCGCGGTCCCCGACGATGGTGAAGCTCCTGGACGGGCAGCGCAGCAGCAACATCTGCCATTCGGCGTCGGTCAGCTCCTGGGCCTCGTCCACGACGACGTGCGCGAACGGCCCGGCGAGCAGGTCCGGCTCCACGGTGGGCAGCTCCGACTCGTCCACCAGGTTGCGCTGGAGGTCCGCCCGGCGAAGCTGGGTCACCAGGCCCTCGCCGTCGTCGTCGGCCTCGATCAGGTTGTCCACGACCTGGGCCATGCGCTCGCGCTGGACGGCCAGGGCGGCCTCCTGCCTGCGCTGCCGGCGGGACGCCTCCGGGTCGCCGAGGCGCTGGCGGGCCGCGTCCAGGAGCGGCAGGTCGGAGACCGTCCAGGACTGGGCGTCCGCGCGCTGGAGCCGCCGGATCTCGTCCGGGGCGAGCCAGGGGGCGCAGAGCCGCAGGTAGGCGGGGACCGTCCACAGGTCGCCGACGAGGTCGGTGGGCTCGATCAGCGGCCAGGCGCGGTTGAAGGCGGCCAGCAGCTCCCGGTTCGCGCGCAGCGACCTGCGCAGCAGCTCCGGCGACACCTCCTGGTCGCCGTGCTGGTCATGCGGGTCGTGCTTGTCGATGAGGATCGTGAGCAGTTCCTCCCAGATCTGGTCGCGGGCCTCGTTGTGCGGGGTGCCGGGGTCGGCGGCCTGGAACGCCTCGGCCCAGTCCTCGGCGCTCAGCCAGACGTCCGACCAGTGCGTGGTGACCGTCATGCCCTTGGCGGGCGGGTTCTCGTAGAACCTGACGGCCGGCTCGATCGCCTTCACCATGTCCGCGGACGCCTTCAGCCGCGCCACCTCCGGGTCCCGCTCGGGGACCGCCGCCGCCCCCTCGGGCACGAGGTCGCGCAGGGTGCAGGTGCGCACGCCGTCCTCCCCCAGGCTGGGCAGCACGTCGGCGACGTAGGCCAGGTAGGGCTGGTGCGGGCCGACGAACAGCACGCCGCCCTTGTTGTGGCCGAGCCGGGGGTCGGAGTAGAGCAGGTAGGCCGAGCGGTGGAGGGCGACGACGGTCTTGCCGGTGCCGGGGCCGCCGTCCACGACGAGGGCGCCGCGGGAGCCGGCCCGGATGATGGCGTCCTGGTCGGCCTGGATGGTGCCGAGCACGTCGCGCATCCTGGACGAACGGTTGCCGCCCAGGCTGGCGATGAAGGCGGACTGGTCGTCGAGCGCGGCGTGCCCTTCGAAGCCGTCGGCGGTGAACACCTCGTCCCAGTAGTCGCTGATCCGGCCGCGGGTCCAGCGGTAGCGGCGGCGGCTGGCCAGGCCCATGGGGTTGGCGTGGGTGGCGCCGAAGAACGGCTCGGCCGCGGGCGAACGCCAGTCGAGCAGCAGGCGGCGGCCGTCTTTGTCGGTGAGGCCGAGCCGTCCGATGTACACCGGTTCGGGGTGGTCGGCGGTGACCATGTGGCCGAGGCACAGGTCGAGGCCGAAGCGGCGCAGCGTCCGCAGGCGGGCGGACAGGCGGTGGATCTCCAGGTCGCGGTCGAGCGCCTGCCGGCCCTTGCCGCCGGGGGCCATGCGTTCGGCGTCGAGGCGGGCGGACAGGTCGGCGATCGACTGCTCCAGGCTCTCGGCGAGGGTCGCGAAGTGTCGCTCGTCGACGGCGATCAGCGCCGGGTCGGCCTTGGCGGCGAGGTTGCCGGGCAGGTCGAACACGCCGGTGGTCAGGGGATTCATGTATGTGGCTCCGCTACGAGGTCGGTCTTCGCGTGGCAAGGCTTCTGGCCTCGGCGGACGATTCTGCGGCACGACGGGGGTCTTGCCGCAAGCCCCCCGGTGCGCTATACGTTAAGAGTGGAAAGGAGTAGAAGCTCCTTTTTCTGCCACTTTGCTCCGCGACACAGGCCCTGCTTCGCTTCACAGCACAGCGGAACCGGGGTGACCCGCCCGTGACGGGCGGGTCACCGGCCGAGGGTCACCAGTCGCCGTCGCCGCCCTCGTCGTCGTCGCCTTCGAAGATCTCCTCGACGATCTCCCCGGCCACCAGGCCGCCGACCACGCCGGCGGCGCCGGCCGCGGCCACCGCGCCCCAGCCCGGCCCGCCGTGGTGCTGCTCGTGATGGCCGTAGCCGTGGTGACCGTGGTGGTCACCGTACCCGTGGTCGCCGTGGCCGTGGTGGTCGCCGTGCCCGAAGCCGCCGTGGGCGTGCGCGGCCAGGCCGGACAGCCAGCGGTCGAGCTCGGCGGCCCAGTCGGTCTGCAGGGCGTCGGCGTGACTGACGGTGAAGCGGCCGATCGCGTCGCCGGAGTAGCGGCCGGCGCGCTTGTCGGCCTCCAGGACCACCTCCAGCCCCGCCGGGTCGGCCACGAAGGTCACTTCGAGCTCGCCGAGCACGCCGGCGTACCGGCCGGCCGGGTAGAACTCGATCTCCTGGTAGAACGGCAGCTCCTGGCGCACGCCGTACAGGCGGCCGGCCTCCAGGTCGGCGGACTTGAACGCGAAGCCGAGCTGCAGCAGCGCCTCCAGGATGCGCAGCTGCGAGGGCAGCGGCTCGACCGCGACCTCGTCGAGGTCGCCCTTGTCGACCGCCTTGGCGATGGCGAGCTCGGTGCGCACGCCCAGCGCCATGCCGTGCAGCGGCTGCCCGCCGATCTGGCTGATCGGCGCCTCCCACGGCACGCCGATCTGGAACGGGATCGTGCGCTCCTCGCCCTGGCGCAGCACGAACGGCCCCGACACCTGGACGCGGGAGAACTCCCCGGCCCCCGCGTGCTCGCCGTCGCCGTGCTCGAACTCCACGCGGGCGACCAGGCCGAGGGTGACGTGCTCGATCTCGGCGTCGAAGTCGCCGCCCTTGAGCCGCACCTCGCCGGACAGCGTGCCGCCCGGCTGGACGCGCGGCGTCGCCAGAACGGTGTCCACCGAGGGCGCGCCGACGCCGAAGGCACCCAGCATGCGTTTGAAGACCACGGCTTGTTCTCCCTGTCGAAGATCGAATGTGTGCAGCCGACCCGCACAACGATCTCCGTCCGGCCCCGGTTCCGGCCATGCCGAAAACGTCTGCCGTACAAAGGGGCGGGAACGGCGGGATCCCGGAGTGCGGCGCGTTCGCCGCACTCCGGGATCCCGGCGCGTTCCGCTCTACCGGACGCTGCGTCTGCCGTAGAGGCCCGCCGCCAGGGCCACCCCCAGACCGGCGAGCACCACCTGGATGACCAGTTCTATCCAGTCGATGCCGCGGGTGTCCGCGACGCCGACCGCGGCGGCGATCGCGGTGCCGATGAGGGCCGCGACGATGCCGATCACGATGGTGAGCCAGATGGGGATGCTCTGACGGCCCGGCACGACCAGCCGGCCGAGGACGCCGATGACGAGCCCGATGATGAGGGCGGAGATGATGCCGGTGACTGCCACGCTTCACACTCCCGTTCTGCCGCGCCGGATGTCGCCACCCCTCGTGGGGGAGGAGTGCCCCCGGCCTGACAGCGCCATTGCTTCCCAGCAGCATCACAAAGAAACCGGACCACTCAGCCTGATATCGGTTCATGGCGGACAGGTTCCATGCGGGTGTGCCGTTCGCGGTGGTGGCGGAGGCGACCCCGCGGTGCCTACACTGCGGGCACACCCCACGACAGCAGACGCGAACGAACGGCGCACCGAACCCCTCTCAGGAGCCCTTTGTGACCGTCAGACGAATCGTGCTGCACGCCCTGCTCGCGGCGACGACCGCGACGACCGCCGCCGTCACCGCCGCGGCGCCGGCGAACGCCACCGCCTTCACCCTCACCAGCACCGCCTTCACCCAGGGCGGGATCATCCCGAAGGTGCACGAGTGCACCAGCGGCGGCCAGAGCGACCCCGGCCGGCGCAACGAGTCACCGCCCCTGACCTGGAGCGGCGGCCCGGCCGGCACCCGCGGCTACGCCCTGGTGATGCGGGACCTGGACAACAACAACCTCATCCACTGGGTGATCTACGACATCCCGGCGGACGTGACCTCGCTGCCGCAGAACGTCGAGCACGCCTACCGTCCGACGGCCCCGGCCGGGGCCCGGCAGATCTACTACCGCGGCAGCGCCAGCCTGTACGGCTACCAGGGGCCGTGCTCCCCCTGGTCGGTCAACACCTACCAGTTCACCGTGCACGCCCTCGACCGGGCCGCCCTGACCGAACTGGGCTCCGGTTCGTCCACGACGACCGCGGCGAGGGTGATCTCCGGCGCGTCCCTGGGGACGGCCGTGCTGTCCGGCGAGTCCTGAACGCTCAGGAGCGCCGGGATTCCGGCGGTCAGCCGAGGGCGCGGTCGAGGTTGAAGGCGGCGCTGATCAGGGCCAGGTGGGTGAACGCCTGCGGGAAGTTGCCCTGCTGCTCGCCCGTCCGGCCGATCTCCTCGGCGTACAGGCCGAGGTGGTTGGCGTAGGTCAGCATCTTCTCGAAGGCCAGGCGGGCCTCCTCCACCCGGCCGGCGCGGACCAGCGCCTCGACGTACCAGAAGGAGCAGATGGAGAACGTGCCCTCCTGGCCGCGCAGGCCGTCGGGGCTGGCGTCCGGGTCGTAGCGGTAGACCAGCGAGTCGGACACCAGGTCGGCGGTGAGCGCGTCGAGCGTGGACAGCCACTTCGGGTCGGTGGGCGAGACGAACTTGGCCAGCGGCATCATCAGCAGCGCCGCGTCGAGCACGTCGCCGTCCTCGTGCTGGACGAACGCCTGCCGCGCGTCGGACCAGCCGTGGGCCATGATCTGCCGGTAGAGGTCGTCGCGCGCCCCGCGCCAGTGGGGGATGTCGGCGGGCAGGCCGCGGCGGGCGGCCATGCGCATGGCGCGTTCGATGGCGACCCAGCACATCAGCCGGGAGTACAGGAACTTCTTGCGTCCGCCCCTGGTCTCCCAGACGCCCTCGTCGGGCTGGTCCCAGTTGTCGCAGACCCAGTCGACCAGGGCGCAGACGGCGTCCCAGTGGTCGCTGGAGATGGGCTTGCCCCATTTGTCGTAGAGGTAGACGGAGTCGAGCAGGGCGCCGTAGATGTCGAGCTGGAGCTGACCGGCGGCGGCGTTGCCGACGCGTACCGGGGCCGAGCCGCGGTAGCCCTCCAGGTGGTCGAGCTGCCGTTCGGGCAGGTCGGTGCGGCCGTCGATGCCGTACATGATCTGGAGGGGGCCGTTGGGGCCGGCGGGGCGCAGGCTGACGTGCCGGGTCAGGAACGACATGAACGCCTCGGCCTCGCCGGTGAAGCCCAGCCGGAGCAGGGCGTAGACGCAGAAGGCGGCGTCGCGGACCCACAGGTAGCGGTAGTCCCAGTTGCGCTCGCCGCCGATCAGCTCGGGCAGGCTGGTGGTCGGGGCGGCGACGATCGCGCCGGTCGGCGCGTACGTCAGCAGCTTGAGCGTCAGGGCCGAGCGGTGGACCATCTCCCGCCACCTGCCCCGGTAGCGGGAGGCCGACAGCCATCTGCGCCAGAACGCGACCGTGGCGGTCAGCGCCTCCTCCGCCTCGACGTGCGGGCAGCCGAGGGGCGGGATCTCGGCCTCGATCCGGTCGAGCGCGAACACCTCCGACTCGCCCTCCACGAGGGTGAAGCACGCCCGCACGTCGCGTCCGTCGCACTCGACCGGCACGGTGGCGCTCAGCCCGAGCGTCAGCTGGGCGGACTCGAAGACGGTCAGGCCGTCGACCTCGCGCACGACGTGCGGGTCGGCCCCGTAGCCGAAGCGGGGGGCCACCCGCGCGTGGAACGGCAGCGAGCCGCGCACGCAGAGCACCCGGCGGATCAGCCGCTGCCGGCCGCGGCCGCCCGGCTCGCCGATGATCGGCATGAAGTCCTGGATCTCGCCCACCCCGCTCTCGGTGAAGAAGCGGGTGATGAGCACGTTGGTGTCGGGGAAGTAGAACTGCTTGGTCCGCGCCGGCACGTCGGTGCCCAGCTCGAACGCCCCGCCCCGGTCGGCGTCGAGGATCGAGGCGAACACGCTGGGCGAGTCGAAGGCCGGGCAGCAGTACCAGTCGATGGTGCCGTCGGTGCCGACCAGGGCCACGCTGCGCAGATCGCCGATGAGGCCGTGCTCGGCGATCGGCAGGTAGCGGTCACCGTCTGCTCCACCCATCGCAGCAGTTCTCCCTGGTCAGGGCGGTGCTCAAACCTCGTGCCCGGCCTCCTCCAGCGCGGCCAGGCGGCGGCGGAGGTGAGTGCGCTCGGGCTCGCTCCCGGCCGCCCCGAGCGCGGCGCGGTACGCCTCGGCGGCCTCGGGCAGCCGGCCGAGCCGGTGCAGCAGATCGGCGCGGGCCAGCAGGTACGGGTGGTAGTCGCGCAGCCGCCGCGCCCCGGCCAGCTCCTCCAGCAGCGCCAGGCCGGCCTCGGGCCCGTCGCGCATGGCCACGGCCGCCGCCCGGTTCAGCGCCACCACCGGAGAGGGGTCGAGCACGAGCAGCACGTCGTACAGGGCCACGACCTGCGGCCAGTCGGTCGCGGCCAGGTCCGGGGCCTCGTCGTGCAGCGCCGCGATCGCGGCCTGGACGGCGTACGGGCCGGGCGGGCCGCCGGTGAGCGCGGTCACCACCAGCGCCGAGCCCTCCTCGATCATGGCCCGGTCCCAGAGGCCGCGGTCCTGCTCGCCGAGCAGCACCGGCTCCCCCTCGGGCCCGGCACGGGCGTCGCGCCGGGCGTGCACCAGCAGCAGCAACGCCAGCAGCCCGGCGACCTCCCGCTCGGCGGGCAGCAGCCGGCGCAGGATCCGGGCCAGCCTGATCGCCTCCTCGGCCAGGTCGAGCCGCTGGAGGAAGGGCCCGGAGCTGGCCGCGTAGCCCTCGGTGAAGATCGAGTAGATCACCTGGAGCACGCCGGGCACCCGTTCCGGCAGCTCGTGGGCCTCGGGCACGCGGAACGGCACGCGCGCCTCCCTGATCTTCTTCTTGGCCCGGACGATGCGCTTGGCCATCGTCTGGGCCGGCACCAGGTAGGCCCGCGCCACCTCGGGGGTGGTCAGGCCGGCCAGGCAGCGCAACGTCAGCGCCCCGCGGTCCTCGGCCGGCAGCGCGGGGTGGGCGCAGGTGAAGAAGAGCCGCAGCCGTTCGTCGGGCAGGCCGCCGTCCTCGCCGGGGGGCGCTTCGGGGGCGGCCCGCTCGGCCTCGGCCGCCAGGACGGCCAGCCGGGTGGCCAGCGCCTGCTCGCGTCTGAGCCGGTCGACCGCCTTGCGCCTTGCGGTGGTCATCAGCCACGCGCCCGGATTGGGCGGCACGCCCTCGGCGGGCCAGTGCCTCAGCGCCGCCTCGACGGCGTCGGAGGTGACCTCCTCGGCGAGGTCGAGGTCGCCGAAGCGGCGGACGAGCGCGGCCAGCAGCCGGCCGCGCTCCTCACGGAAGACGGCCTCGATCTCACGCATCGAAGTCGGCGACCGGGCGGACCACCACCGAGCCGCCGCCGCGCGCACCCGGGCAGCGCACGGCCCAGTCGAGGGCGGCGTCGAGGTCCGGCACGTCGATCACGTAGAAGCCGCCCAGCACCTCGCGCGTCTCGGCGTACGGGCCGTCGGTGACGGTCGGCGTGCCGTCGGCGCTCACCCGTACGGTGGTGGCGGTCACCAGGTCGGCCAGCGACTCGCCGGAGACCAGGATGCCCGCCTCCCGGACGGACTTGTCGTAGGCCATCCACTCCTGGAAGTCGCCCGGCTCCTGCTCGTCGGAGGTGCCGGCGTTGATCAGCAGCATGTACTTCATCGGTGTTCCCCTTCGCGGTCGGCGTACGGCGGGGCCGCCGTACGCCTTCACCACGAACGGGACCCGCCCGGATGGACACGCCATGACGATGAGTTTTCCGGGTCCGTCCGGTCATTGTCACGACACGTCACTTCAGGAGGACCGATGAGCGTACTGGAACAGCGGATGCGGGGCGTGCTGGGCGGGTTCGTGGCGCGGGGCGAGGTGCCGGGGCTGGTCGGGCTCGTCCATCATCGGGGCGAGACGCACGTCGTGCCGATGGGCACGCTGGAGCGCGGCGGCGGGGCGGCCGTCGCGGCGGACTCGATCTTCCGGATCGCGTCGCTGACCAAGGCCGTCACCGCGGCGGCGGCGATGATCCTGGTGGAGGAGTGCGTCCTGCGGATCGACGACCCGATCGACGACCTCGTCCCCGAGCTGGCCGGTCGCCGGGTGTTGCGCGCCCTGGACGCGCCGCTGGACGACACGGTGCCCGCCACGCGGCCGATCACCGTACGCGACCTGCTGACCTTCCGGCTGGGCACGGGACAGCTCCTGGTGGAGGGCGACGAGCTGCCCATCGTGCGCGCGATGCGCGACCCGCGGATCGACCGCGGCCCCGACGGCCCCGGCAGCGGCCCTGACGAGTGGCTCGCCCGGCTGGGCGCGCTGCCGCTGATGTTCCAGCCGGGCGAGCGGTGGACCTACCACACGAGCGCCGACGTCCTGGGCGTGCTGGTCGCGCGGGCCGCCGGGAAACCGCTGCACGACTTCATGACCGAGCGCGTCTTCGAGCCCCTGGGCATGCGCGACACCGGCTACCACCTGCCCGCGGACAAGCTCCACCGCCTGGCGGCCTCCTACCGGCCGGACGGCTCGGGCGGCGTGACGCCGAGGCCCGACCCGCGCGTGTGGCACGAGCCGCCGGCCTTCCCGTCCGGCGGCGGCGGCCCCGGCCTGCTCTCGACCGCCCTCGACTACGCCGCCTTCCTCCGGATGCTGCTGGAGAAGGGGCGGCACGACGGCGGCCGGATCCTGTCGCGGGCCTCGGTCGAGCTGATGACGGCCGACCATCTGTCGCCGGCCCAGAAGGCGGGCGCCGAGACGTTCCTCGGGTCGGGCGGCTGGGGGTTCGGGATGCAGGTGGACACCCGGGCCGATCGCCTGTACACCCGGCCGGGCCGGTTCGGCTGGACCGGCGGGCTCGGCACCACGGCCTACGCCGATCCGTCGGAGGGGCTGGTGGGCGTGCTGTTCACCCAGGTGGCGATGACGTCGCCGGTGGCGCCCGAGGTCTTCGAGGACTTCTGGACCGTGACGTACACCTCGATCGACCAGCACCTCACCCCGATTTCCGGCAGATAAGGTGGGTAGGCGGCGTTTCGGGGGATTTCGCCGCTCACAGCGCTGAGGGGGACGGGTGGCGGAGTCGTTCGGCACGATGCTGCGGAGCCTGAGACACGCCGCCGGGCTGACCATCGAGGAGCTCTCCCACGCCTCCGGCGTCAGCGTGCGCGCCATCGGCGACATGGAACGCGGGGCCAGCAGGGGCCCGCAGCGGCGCACCGTCGAGGCCCTGGCCGAGGCGCTGCGGCTGGACGGGCCGCGGCGCACGGCGCTGTCCGACGCCGCCCGCGCCGGCCGCCCGCGCCAGGAGGCCGCGCCCGGCGCCTGCGAGCCGCCCCGCGGCGTGGGCGACTTCACCGGCCGCGAACGGGAGCTGCGCCTGCTGCGCGACCTGGCCGCCCGCACGGCCGAGGACGCGCCCGCCGCCGTCTCCGGGGCCGTCTCCGGGGCCGTCTCCGGGGCCGAGGACGCGCCCGCCGTCGTCGCGGCCGTCTCCGGGGCCGCCGGCATCGGCAAGACCGCCCTGGCCGTGCGCGCCGCCGCCCACCTGGCCGACCTGTTCCCCGACGGCCGCTTCTACCTGGACCTGCGCGGCATGGACCCGGTCCCGCTGGACCCGGGCACGGCGCTGTCCCGGCTGCTCAACGCCCTGGGCGTGGCCGAGCGGCGCATCCCGGCCGACGAGGAGGACCGCGCCGGCCAGTACCGCGCCCTGCTGCGCGGCCGGCGCTGCCTGGTCATCCTGGACAACGCCGCGCACGAGGCCCAGGTGCGCCCGCTGCTGCCCGCCGAGGGCCCGTCCATGACGCTGGTCACCAGCCGCCGCCCGCTGGCCGGGCTGGAGGGCGTGCACCAGGTGCCGCTGGCGCACCTGGCGGCCGGGGAGTCGGCCGCGCTGCTGCGCGCGATCGTCGGCGCCGAGCGCGCCGACGCCGACCCGGACGGGGTCGCCCAGGTCGCCGACCTGTGCGGGAACCTGCCGCTGGCGCTGCGCATCGCCGGGAACCGGCTGCAGAGCAGGCCCGGCTGGACCGCCGGGCACCTGGCCGCCCGCCTCGGCGACGAGGGACGCCGGGTGGAGTCGCTGGCCGCCGGCGACCTGTCGGTGGCAGCGGCCTTCGCGCTGTCGTACCGGCAGCTGTCGGCGCCCGCGCGGCGCGGCTTCCGGCGGCTGGCGCTGGCCGCCGCGCCGGACTTCGGGGCGCCGATGACGGCCGTCCTCGCCGAGCTCGGCCCGGACGAGGCCGAGGACGCCCTGGAGGAGCTGGTCGATCTCGGGCTGCTGCAGTCGCCGTACCCCGGCCGCTACCGCTTCCACGACCTGGTCCGGCTGTTCGCCCGCGCCCGGCTGTCCGACGAGGAGCCCATGACGGCGCAGCGGCAGGCGCGGCGGCGGATGGACGACTGGCTGCTGGAGGTCGCGACCGTCGCCGGGCGCTGGTTCGAGCCCGGCTACGGCGCTCCGCCGTCCGGGTGGAGCTCGCTGGTCGAGCTGGACAGCGCGCGGCAGGCGCAGGAATGGCTCCAGGCCGAGGGCGCGGCGTGGCTGGCCGCGCTGCGGCAGGCGGCCCGCGCCGGCGAGCACGCGCGGGTCGTCGAGGTGGCCGAGGCCATGCACTGGTTCTCCGACCTGTGGATGCACTGGGGGCACTGGCCCGAGGTGTTCGAGCTGTCGTCCGGCGCGGCCCGCGAGACGGGCGACCGCCTGCAGGAGGCGGTGCACCTCAACTACCTGTCCTGGGCGCGCACGTACTGCCAGGGCCGCTACGACGAGGGCGAGCGGACCGCGCTGCGCGCGCTGGAGCTGGCCCGCGAGGTCGGGGACGTGCGCCAGCAGGGCTGGGCCCTGACCTACGCCACCTGGGCGCTGTGGGGGCGCGACGACCGGCGCGCCACGGAGACCGGCCTGGAGCACGCGCGGCGGGCGGCGGAGTGCTTCCGGCAGGCCGGCGACCCCGAGGGCTACGCCCAGGCGATGCTCAGCGTCGGCAACGGCCTGCGCCGGCTGGGCCGGATCGAGGAGGCCGTACGGCACGGGCTGGAGCTGCTGGAACGGCTGCGCGACCCGGCGTTCGGCGGCACGCCGGTCATCGTCGCCCACGCCGTCGGGGCGGCGCTGGACCTGCTGAGCGACGGCTACTTCGCGCTCGGCCGCTGGCAGGAGGCCGCCGACCACTATCGCGAGGCGCTGGTCGAGCTGCGCAAGCGCCCGATCAACCGGGCCACGGCCCAGACGCTGACGAACCTGGGCCGGGCGCTGGTCGAGCTGGGACGGCGGGAGGCGGCGCGCGAGGCGTTCCAGGAGGCCCTGGAGCTGTACGAAGCCTCCGCCGACGCCGTCCGGGCGGCCCGCGTGACCGCCGAGCTCACCCGCCTGGCCCCGGTCGAGACCACTGTGACGCCCCCGGAAGGCGCTCGCTGAGCGGGCCGGTCAGGGGTCCACGAACCGTTCGATGAAGGTCAGGGCGGTGCCGCAGACCTCGCGCCAGCCGCTGTCCACGGTCATCGAGTGCCCGCGCCCCGGCAGCTCGACGATCTCGGTCAGGTGGTGCCGGTTGCGGGCCTGCCACAGGTAGGCGGCGTGCGCGGCGGCCCACGGGACCGTGCGGTCCATCTCGCCGGCAACCAGCAGCAGCGGCCCCCGGTCCGGCGCGGCGCCGTCGAGGCCCGTGGGGTCGCCCGCCTCCGCCGCCGGGACGGCGTACGTCTCGTACAGCCGCCTGGCCTCCTCCTCGCCGACGGCGTTGGCCACGGCGTGCCGGAAGCGCCCGTACGTGAGCGCCCCGCGGAACGGCGCCGGGCTGATCGCCACGCAGGCGCAGGCCAGCCCGCGGCCGGCCAGGATCTGCGCGACCAGGCCGCCGGCCGCGTGGCCGACCAGGGCGGGCCGGCGCGCCAGCCCGCCGATCAACCCGGCGAAGTGGCCTGCGGGATGCCCGGCGGCCTCGCCGTCCTCGGGCCAGGCCGGGATGACGGGGACGAACCCCGCCTGCCCGAACACCTCGGCCCAGGGCTCCCAGCTCTCGGCCAGCAACCACGGGTCGTGGACGAAGACGACCGGGACCCGCCCGGTGGCGTTGGCGTGCCGCACCTGGTCGAGGTCGTAGGCGGAGGGCATGGCGCGGGAGGTCAGCTCTCGTGCAGGGCCCGGCGCAGCGTGCCGGCGGCCAGCTCGATCGCCGACTCGGCCGCGTACGTGCCGCGCAGCGCGTTGAGCATGACGAAGTCGTGGATGATGCCCTGGTAACGCACGGCGGTCACCGGCACCCCGGCGGCGCGCAGCTTGGCGGCGTACGCCTCGCCCTCGTCGCGCAGCACGTCCGCCTCGCCGGTGATGACCAGCGCCGGCGGCAGGCCGGCCAGCTCCTCGACGGTGGCCCGCAGCGGGGACGCGGTGATCTCGGCGCGTTCGGCCTCCGAGGTCGTGTACTGGTCCCAGAACCACTGCATGCCGTCCCGGCGCAGGAAGTAGCCCTCGGCGAACTGCCGGTAGGACTCGGTGTCGAAGGACGCGTCGGTCACCGGGTAGAACAGCACCTGGCGGCGCAGCGACAGCCCGCCGCGCTGCTTGGCCATGATGGTCAGCGCGGCGGTCATGTTGCCGCCGACGGAGTCGCCGGCCACCGCGACGCGCGTGGCGTCCAGGCCCTTGGCGGCGCCGTCGGTGACGATCCAGCGGGCGACCGTCCAGTTCTGCTCGATGGCGACCGGGTAGCGGTGCTCGGGCGACAGGTCGTACTCGGGGAAGACCACGGCGGCGCCGGCGCCGGTCGCCAGCTCGCGGACCAGCCGGTCGTGGGTGTGGGCGTTGCCGAAGACCCAGCCGGCGCCGTGGATGTAGATGATCACGGGCAGGGCGCCGGTGCTGCCGGCGGGCCGCACGATGCGGGCCCTGACCTCGCCGGTGGGTCCGCCGGGGACCGTCACCCACTCCTCGTCCACGGCGGGCAGCTCGGCCGGGCCGGACTGCACCTCGTTCACGGCCTTGCGGCCCTCCTCCGGCGGGAGCTGGAAGAGGTACGGCGGCTCGGCGGTGGCCTCGGCGAACGCCTGAGCGGCGGGTTCCAGGACGGGCTTGATCATGATCGCTCCAGGAAGAAGGGGTGGGAAGCAGGGGGGCCGTCACCCATCCAAACGACCGGCCCGCGGAAAGACGAGGCGGAACCACAGGCAGAAGTACGTTTCCGCCTCGTGCGCGCGAGCGGCCCGGCTGTTGGATCGCTACCGGGGCCGACCGGTCCCTTTCGCCCCGAGAAGGAGTTTTTCCCATGACGGAGAGCACCACCCCGACAGTCGTCCTCGTGCACGGCGCGTTCGCCGACGCGGCGAGCTGGTCCGGCGTCATCGCCGAGCTGCAGCGGGACGGCATCCCCGTGGTGGCCCCGCCGAACCCGCTGCGCGGCCTGGCCTCGGACGCGGCGTACGTCGCCTCCGTCGCGGCCCAGATCGACGGCCCGGTCGTGCTGGCAGGCCACTCGTACGGCGGCGCGATCATCACCGTGGCCGGCGCGGCGGACAACGTCGTCGGCCTCGTCTACGTCGCCGCGTACGTCCCGGACGAGGGCGAGAGCCTGGGCGAGCTCCAGGGCCGCTTCCCCGAGCCGCCGCTCGGCGCGAGCCTGCGGCAGGCGTCCTACCCGCTGGCGGACGGCGGTGCCGCCGTCGAGTTCACCATCGCCGCCGACGCCTTCCCCCAGGTCTTCGCCGCCGACGTGCCGGCCGAGGTCACCCGGGTCCTCGCCGTGGCGCAGCGGCCGCTGGCGGCCGGGGCGTTCACCGAGGGCGCGGCCACGGCGGCCTGGCGGGCCAAGCCGTCGTGGGCCGTCATCGCCGACGCCGACCAGGCCATCAACCCCGACGTGCAGCGGTTCGGGGCCGAGCGGGCCGGCGCGACCGCCGTGGAGGTCGCCGGCGCCTCGCACGCGGTCGCGGTGTCGCGGCCGAAGGAGGTCGCCGACGTGATCCGGGCGGCCGTCCGGGCCACCGCCTCCTGATCGCCTCCTGACGGCCGGCCCGGCCGCCAGGAGGCCGGGCGGTCAGGACTGCTTGCCGAGGCCCTGGAAGCGGCTGTCGATGAAGTCGCCCCAGGTGGCGTTCAGCGACATCAGCTCGCCGTCCACCATCTTCCACTGGCGGGCCTTGTGCTGCGGATAGGCGAAGAGCACCGACGACAGGCGCTCGTAGCCGGCGGGCATCGGCTTGGTGTGCACCCGGTGCGTGGACGGCCGGAACCGCCCGTCGGAGGCGCTGGTGAGCATCCGGCCGATGTTGCACAGCACGACGTCGGTCCCGGCGATCACCGGCTCGACCCAGGTGCCGTCGTGCAGCACGTACTGCAGGCCCTGGTCGGACGGGGGAAGCTGGAGGCCGAGCATCTGGATGCCGGAGTGCTCGTGGGCCAGCACCTCGCGGTCGCCGACGTCCCGGTAGTGGATCACCCGCAGGTTCGTCGCGTCGTGCGAGAGGTCCAGCTCGGGCGTGCCGGGCGGCATCATCCCCCGGACGACCTCGCCGAAGAGCGAGATCAGCCGGAAGGCGATGTCGAACACCTCGGCGGCGCGGGCGCCGAACGCCGGGAAGGCCCGCAGCACGTCACCCGCCCCGGGCGGCTGGTCGCCGATCATGGCGCCGCTGACGTGGATGAACTCCTTCGGGTCGGGCACGCCGTTGGCCAGGCGCGGGATCTCCGAGTTGTACGGGAAGAACCCGTGCGTGCCGCCGACGGCGAGCTGCGGGACGACGTCGTAGGCGTAGTCGGACAGGCTCGGCCCGGTCGCCCGGCAGGCCGCGGCGAACTCGTTCATCATGGCCTCGACGCGCTCGCCGATGCCGGGCACCTCCGCGGCCATGAAGCCCCATCCGGTCAGCTGCGACCTGATGGCGTCGGTGGCGGCGGCCATGTCGGCCTCGATGTCATGCAGCCTGACGACGGGGGCGCGGCCGCTGAGTTCCATGAGAGGGACGTCCATTGTCACTCCGTTTCTCGATGACCGTTCGGGGATGGTTCGTCGTACGTGCTACGTGCCGGTGCTGCTCAGGTGGCGCGGGGTGCGGGCGGCGGGGTCGAGGCCGAGCCGCTGGGCGACCAGGGCGACCTCGGTGCGGTTGGAGCAGTTGAACTTGACGAGCAGGTTCGAGATGTGGCGCTTGACGCCGTGGATGGAGATGCCCATCGAGCGGGCGATCTGGTGGTTGCTCATGCCGCGCAGCAGCAGCGCCAGCACCATGTGCTCGCGCTCGGTCAGGCGGCCGAGCAGGTCGGGCCCGCCCCTGGACGGGACGGGCGCGTCGCCGCGCAGCAGCCGATCGAAGGTGCCCGACAAGCCGGCGACATTGATCTCGTCCCACAGCAGGCAACCGGCCAGCCCGTACCGCTGGGCGACGCAGGGGGCGAGCTCCTCCCCCTGACGCACCATGGCCAGGATCTGCGGGCGGGCCCGGCGGGGGCGTCCGCCGAGCACGTCCGGCAGGACCGCGAGCGGGATCACCGCCACGTCGAAGTCCTCGCCGGCCAGCAGCAGCCGGGCCTCCGCGCAGCTGCGCACGACCGCGACCCCGGCCACGTTCGACACCTTCATCAGCAGCGGCGGGAGCCCGTAGAAGGAGACCTCGTCCTCGGCGAGCCAGAAGACGGACAGCCTGGTGCACCTCGCCCGGAGGCTGGAAGGGGAGGCCGGGATGGGGTGGCCGGCCTCCAGCGTGATGGCACTCATCGCATGATCCTCTCTGCGTCGGCGAACGGCGGTCGGTCGGTACGCGGCGGCGGCTCACTCAGTCGCGGCGTCTCACCAGGTGGAAGGAGAAGTCGGTGCCCCTGTGGTAGTCCTGCGAATACAGCACCGGCCGTCCGGCGCTGTCGTGGTGGGTCTGGAGGAGCAGCAGCCAGGCGCCGCCGTCCTCGTGGGTGCCGATGCGCTCGGCCTGGGCGTGGCTGAGGGTCACCGCCCGCACCTGGGCGACGGCGTAGGCGATGGTGTGGCCGTGCTCGGTGAGGAGCTGGAACAGCGAGCCGGTCCAGTCCACCTCGTCCATGGGGCGGCCGATGAGCGAGCGCGGGAACAGGTCGATCGAGTACAGCAGCGCGTCGTCCCGGTGCCGGCGCAGGCGTTCCAGCCGGACGATGGCCTCGCCGGGCGGCAGTTGCAGCAGCTCGCGCTGGTGGCGGTCCGGCTCGGTGGCCATGACGTCGAGGACGGTGTTGTCGGCGGTGAACCCGCGGCTGGCCAGCATCTCGGTGACGCCTTCGAGGCGGGTCAGCGGCCGGTCCAGGCTGGGCTGCGAGGTGAGGTAGCGGCCGTCGCCGTGCCTGGCCTGGATGAGCCCTTCCTGCTCCAGGAGCTTGAACGCCTCCCTGATGCTGGTGCGCCCGACGTCGAACAGGGTCATGAGCTCGTTCTCGGACGGCAGCCTGTCACCGGGGCGCAGCCCCTGCTCGACGATCAGGGCGTGCAGCCGGTCACGGATCTGGATGGCCAGGGTGGGATGACGTCGTGTCACGCGGGTCTCTCCTGCACGGACGGACCGCGGAGCGGGGCGATGCCGAGCTCGGCGGCCGATGGGTAGCTGGGGGCACAGAACCGGCGCGTGACCGAGACGGTCGCCACCTGGCAGGCGAGCCGGACGCCGCGCACCAGGCCCGTGCCGGCGCAGAGGGCGGCCGCCAGGGCGCCGGTGAAGGCGTCACCCGCGCCGGTGGTGTCCACAACGCGCACGCTGGGGACGTCGATCAGCATAGTGCCGCCGTCGTCGGCGATCTCGGCGCCGTGCTCGCCGCGGGTGACGACGACGATGCGTCCCCTGGTCCTGCCGCGCAGGTCGTCCAGGTCGCCGGGGGTCTCGCCGGCCAGCGCGGCCAGCTCGCCCTCGTTGAGCACCAGCACGTCGGCGCGGGCCAGCAGCTCCTTGCCTGTCCCCTCCAGGAACGGTCCCGCCGGGCTCGGATTGAGCAGGACGCGCACGCCCGGCGGGGCCGCCGTCGCGGCGGCGTACGAGATCTCCAGCGGGATCTCCCCCTGCAGCACGAGCACGGATCCGGCGGGCAGGCCGGCGGCGACGGCGGCCGCCTGGGCGGGCGGCAGCAGGTCGGCGGCCCCCGGCCAGGTCATGACCAGCTGCCCGCCGGCCGCGTCGACGTAGACGAAGCTGCGCCCGGTCGCGACGCCGACGGCCGTGGTGCACTCGCCGACCTCGATCCCCTCGGCGCGCAGCTCGGCCAGCGCCACCGGCCGGGCGGCGTCGTCGCCGAGGCAGCCGACGAACCGGGCGGCGGCGCCCAGCCGCGCCGCGGCGACCGCCACGTTCGCGGCCTTGCCGCCGTGCGCGGTGGCGTAGTCGGCGGCGTTGACGCTCTCGCCCGGCTCCGGCAGGCGGTCGCCGAACATGTAGAGGTCGACGATGTAGGCCCCGACCGCGACGACGGTCACGAGCCCAGCCCCAGGGCGCAGGGCGCGATGCTGTCGGCGTCGACGGTCACCCGCACGTCGGGGTGGTGGTGCGCGAAGGTCACCGGGAGCAGCACGTCCGGCTCGGTGGTGAGCAGCAGCACCCGGACGATGTACCGCTTCCAGGCGCCGCCGTCGGTGATCAGGTGCAGCCGGCGGGCGGAGAGGATCTCCGACATGCCGACGGTGATCGCCATCCGCGGGATCGCCTGCGTGTAGCCGCCGGTCACCCGGTGCGAGTGGGCCACGATCGTGTCGTCGAGCAGCGGGACGACGCGCGTGGTCGAGGCGGCGAACTCCGCGGCGGTGTACTGGTGCCAGCGCGTGGACGGCGGCTCGTTGAAGGCCAGGTGCCCCCGGTAGCCGAAGCCCGCGTAGCAGGTGTCGGCCCCGCCCTCGCCGCGCAGGCGCGCGCCGAACGCGTCGGGGTCGAACACGTCGGGGAAGACGACGTTGCCGGGGTGGGGCCGCAGGTCGGGGTCGAGGAGCTGGTAGAGGTTGCGGTCGCAGTAGCCGCGGAAGCTGAAGGGGTGCGAGGGGTCCACCGGCCGGCCCTGCCAGTCGAGGAACTCGTCCATGTGGAAGGCGTACACGTCGGCCCAGCTGATGCGCTCCTCGTTGCAGATGCGCGCCAGGATCGGGTACTGCGCCTTCGGGCCCACGGGCAGGATCCAGCGGGTGGGCTCGCCGCGCATGTTGCGGGCGCGTAACTCGTCGGCCATCTCCCGGGCCAGCCGGTAGTAGAGCTCGGTGGTGTCGGGGTAGACGGTCAGCGGGTGGCGGGCGATGGCCGCCAGTTCCTCGGCCGGCATGGACAACATCTCGTCGGTCAGCTCGGCCGACGTGCGGGGATAGGGGTAGTCGAGGTGCCTCGCGCTCGCGGTGGTCACGTCACTCCTCCTCACAAGCTGCGGGTTGCAGGAATCGGGACAGGACGTTCCGGGTGATTCGCCTGATGTCACCGTCACAGCAGGCGAGGCTGGTCACCCAGTTGACGGATCCGGCGGCGAACACCGCGCCGCCGGATCCGAGCAGTCGCAGGGTCATGTCGGCGCGTACGGCCTGCGCGCCCGAACCGGCCTCCTCGGTGGGAGGCCGGTAGTGGTGGCCGTGGCCGCCCGCGGAGGTCGCGAGCACCAGGGTGTCCGGCGGGGTGCCGAGCTCGGGCGCGGCCCGGTCGATCTCGTCCCCCGCCGCCCCGCCGAGCGCGAGGCCGCAGCAGCCCACCGGGTCGGTGCCGACGCCCTCGAACACCCAGGACGCCTCCTCCCGGTGGCTGTCGGGCAGGCGGGTGTAGCCGGGGGCGGGCCCCCAGCCCTGGGCGGCGAAGCCGACGCCGAGCAGCTCCTGCGGCGCCAGGCCGCGGTGCCGCCAGAGGCCGCCGGGCTCGCCGGTGGAGGTCAGCACGTCCTCGCCGGGCTCGTCGTCCCACCAGTCGCCGACGTGGCCGCGGCGGACCTCGATGGCGTGCGGGTGCCGGGGGTCGACGCCGGTCACCCAGTAGAACCCGTTGCCGCCCAGGTACATGAGCCGGCCGCCGCCGGACACGTACGCGGCGAAGGCGGCGCGTTCGGGGGCGGTGACGTACTCGGGGTGGCTGCCGGTCAGGACGACGCGGTAGGCGGACAGCAGGTCGGCGCCGCCTTCGTGCACGTCCTCGTCGGCCAGCACGTCGAAGGCGAAGCCCGCCGAGCGCAGCCAGCGCAGCAGCAGCAGGTCGGCGGCGAAGTGGCGCGGCGCGCCGGTCATCCACCAGCGGTAGTCGGGGGTGAGGTTGAGCACCGGGCGGCGTCTGGAGGAGTGGGTGACGTGGCCGCCCTCGCGCCGCTGGTCGTACAGGGACAGGCCGAGCTCGCGGTGCTCGTTGAGGTAGGCGTCCACCGGGGAGAGCGTGATCACGCGGTCGGTGACGTGCCGGTAGTCGCCGAAGTACTCGGCCTCGCTGGACTGCCGGTGGTTGGCGTAGGCGAGGTAGGTGAAGGTGGGCAGGACGACCGCGACCGGGCTCCTGCGCGTCGCGTCCGGGCGCGCCACCACCGGCAGCACGCACGACTGCCCCCGGGTCCGCAGGCGGACGCCGAGCACGGTGGAGCCGGCGTCCTGCGGGACGGTCAGCTCGCACGTCACCGGCCAGCGGGCGTCGTCGAGGTCCTCCGGGCTGACCTGGAGCGCGGTGCGGGCGTCGCCGCCCGGCCCGAGGAGCCCGGCCAGCGGCCGGTTGACGGCGCTCGCGTGGTGGCCGTTGCCGCTGACGTCCGGGACGACGGGCGCGCCGGGGCCGGCGGACGGGTCCCACAGGGCCAGCAGCTCGGGGCCGAGGTGCTTGACCAGTTCGGGACCGGTGGTCAGGTCGGTCAGCGGAACGCGGCCGGGCATGGCGAGCGGGCCTTCGGTCAGCATGGGCAGGGCGATCCGGCCCGCGTACGGATGCTCGTCGCCCGCCCCGATCAGCAGCTCGCCCGACGGGGACGGCAGCGGCAGGCGCGCCCGCCCGGCGCTCACGCCCGTGGTGCGGAAGTCGTTCAGATGCAGCACGGTCATCAGCGGCGCCGCCTCCCACGCCACGGCCAGCAGCGACCACTCCCCCGCCGGGACGGCCGAGCGCAGCCGGCAGCCCATGCTCCCCGACGGCGTCAGCACGGTCGCCTTGGGCCGGCCCTCCTCGTCGAGCGCGAGCAGCAGCCGCCATCCGGCGGCCCCCAGCCGGGCCACGACCTGGCGCGGCCCGAGCCGCTTCGGCCGGATCCAGAGGGCGAGGCCGCCCCTGGCGGGCGTCGGCACCGAGGCCGCCTCCAGCCGGGAGCCGGGCCGCAGGGGCCGCGGCGCGATCGTCACCGGCACGGCCGGGGTCAGGTCGCCCTCCCGGACGAGGTCCACGAGGGTGACGTCGGCGTCCCCGTCCGGGCCGGAGGCGTGCACGGCCAGCGGCTCCCCGGGCGCCGCGGACCAGCGGTCGGCGTACCCCATCAGGCGGGGTTCCCGGTCGACGGCCATCACGCGTCTCCTCGCCGGTAGGGGATGCCGACGTAGGCCGGCATGCGGAGCCGTTGGGCGACCGTGACCAGCACCAGCAGCGTGGTGAGGTACGGCGTGGCGTACACGAGCTGGGTGGGGACCGAGTCGGTGCCCTGGAAGACCGCGAAGGCGGCGGCGCCGAGCAGCGCCAGCGTCGCGGCCGGGCGCAGCCGCGTGCGGACGAGCGCGACCGCCGCGACCCAGGCCAGCACGGCCCCGAGCAGCAGCAGCACGTGCACCGCGCTCGCCTGGCGCAGTTGCAGCGCGTCGGCGTAACCGAACAGCAGCGCCCCCGCCGCCGTGCCGGACGGCCGCCAGTTGCCGAAGATCATGGCGGCCAGCCCGATGAAGCCCCGGCCGCCGGTCTGGCCCTCGCGGTAGACCGTCGAGGAGACGGTGACCAGGTAGGCCCCGCCGAGCCCGGCCAGCCCGCCGGAGACCAGCACGCCGTAGTACCGCATCCGCAGCACCGGGACCCCGAGCGAGTCCGCCGCCGCCGGGTGCTCGCCCGCCGACCGCAGCCGCAGCCCGAACGCGGTCCGCCAGAGCAGCACGAAGCTGACCGGGACCAGCGCGACGGCGACCACGGTGAGCAGCGAGACCTCGTGCAGGAAGCCCCGCACGATCCTGGCGAGGTCGGACACCAGGAAGAACCGGCCGCGCTCCAGCGCGCCGAGCAGGTCGGCCGTGCCCCCGCCGCCCGCCAGGACGGGCACGCTGACCGTGCCGATCGACCCGCTCACCGGCGGCGACTGGGTGGCCCCCGCCCCCGGCAGGCCGCTGAAGGCGATGACCGACATGAACCGGGCCACGCCCACCGCCAGGATGTTGATCGCGATGCCGCACACCACCTGGTCGACCCCGAAGGTGACGGTGACGACCGCGTGCAGCAGCCCGGCCGCGACCCCGCCGAGCGTGCCGGCCAGCACCCCGGCCCAGACGCCGAACCCGTACCCGGCCCACGCTCCGCAGACCGTGCCGATGATCATCATGCCCTCGATGCCGAGGTTGGCGACGCCCGCGCGCTCGCTCCACAGGCCGCTCAGCCCGGCGAGCCCGATCGGGACCGCCAGCCGCAGCGCCGCCCCCACGACGCCCGACCCGGTGAGCTCGTCGGCGCCGGTGAACACCCTGACCACCGACATCGCCAGCAGCAGGACGAGCGCGGCCCGCCACCATCGGTACCGTCCCGCGCTCATGCGGTCGGCTCCAGCGCCGGGGACGCCTGCTCCCGTACGAGCCGCTCGGCCCGCCGGCGTTCCATCCGCCGCGCCACCTCGTAGGCCACCACGACGCTGAGCACGATGACGCCCTGCATGATCGTGACGATCTCCTTGGGGATGCCCTCGATGTCGAGGATCAGCGCCGACCGTTCCAGGAACCCGAAGAGCAGGGCGGCCAGCGCGATGCCCGCGGGCGTGTTGCGGCCGAGCAGGGCCACGGCGATCCCGGTGAAGCCCGCGCCGGAGGGGAAGTCCATGCCGTACCGGTAGGTCTGGCCCAGCAGGTCGGGCAGCCCGGCCAGGCCCGCCAGGCCGCCGGACAGCACCATCGTGACGAGGATCATCCGGCGCGGGTCGATGCCCTGGACGCGCGCCGCCACCGGGTTCAGGCCGCCGGCCCTCAGCTCGTAGCCGTAGCGGGTGCGGGTGAGCAGCACGTGCACCGCCACCCCGAGCACGACCGCGCCCAGCGTGGCCGAGCCGAGCTGGTCGCCCGACGGCAGCGTGAGCTGCGGCAGCCGGGCCGACGGCGGCAGCTCCCGCGTCGAGCCCGAGGTGCTGCCGGCGGCGAAGACCTCGGCCAGCAGGTAGGCGACGACGGCGGTGGCGACGTAGTTCAGCAGCAGCGTGGACAACACCTCGGAGACCCCGCGCCACACCTTGAGCACCGCGGCGATCCCCGCCCACAGGGCTCCGGCCAGCACCGCGACCAGGCAGACGAACGCCAGGTGCAGCGGGCCCGGCAGCCGCACGGCCGCCCCGGCGACCGCCGCGAACAGCGCGGCCACGTGGTACTGGCCCTCGACCCCGATGTTGAACAGCTTCATCCGGAAGGTGACGGCCACGGCGAGGGCGGCGAAGAAGTAGACGGCCGCCCGGTTCACCGCGGAGACGAGCGAGTCCGGCCGGACCCCGAACTCCAGCATCGTCAGGTACGTCCGCCCCGGCGCGGCCCCCACCGCGGCCAGCAGCGCGGTGGCGACCGTGAGCGCGATCAGCAGCGCGAGCGCCGGGACGGCGAGCACGCCCAGCGCTTCCCGGCCCGCCGCCCGCGCCCGGCTCACCGGCTCTCCGCCGGCCTGGCGGGCACCTTGATCTCGCCCGAGACGATCCGCTTGCGCAGCTCCTCCAGCCGCGGCTGGATGTCGGCGAGCTCGCCGCCGCTGGTGGCGTAGCCGACCCCGCCCTCCTTGAGCCCGAACTCGCGCACGCCGGCGATCGGCCGCCCCGCCACCGCGTCCCGGACGATGCTCAGCACCGCGACGTCGAGCTGCTTGGTGGCGCTGGTCAGGATCACCCCGGCGAGCCCGGGATCGACCGTCTTGCGCTGGTCGACGTCGACGCCGATCGCCCACTTGCCGGCCGCCTTGGCCGCCTGGAAGACGCCGAGCCCGGACGCCCCTGCGGCGTGGTAGACGACGTCGGCGCCGCCGTCGTACATGCCGCGGGCCGCCTCCTGGGCCTTGTCGGGGGCGGAGAAGCCGCTGAAGTCGGGCGGCTGGGACATGAACACGCTGGAGAGCTGGATGCCGGGTTTCACCGCGCGGGCGCCGGCCGCGTACCCGGCGAGGAACTTCTCCTGCGGCGGCGTCTGCACCCCGCCGACGAAGCCGATCTTCCCGCTGGCGGACTTGAGCGCGGCCGCCGCGCCGACCAGGTAGCTGGCCTGCTCCTCGCGGAACACCACGTTGGTGACGTTGGGCAGCTTCACGGTGGCGTCGTCGATGATGACGAACTGGGTGCGGGGGAAGGCGGGGGCGACCTTGGCCAGCGGCTGGGCGTAGAAGAAGCCGACGGCCAGCACCGGGTTGTGGCCGGTCTGGGCCAGCAGCCGCAGGATCTCCTCCAGGTCGGACCCGGCGGCGTTGGGGCTGAGCTCCTTGGCCGCGACGCCCAGCTCGGCCTTCGCGCGGTCGACGCCGGCCCCCACCGAGTCGTTGAAGGATCTGTCGCCGCGCCCGCCGCGGCTGAAGGCCACGCCGACCGAGGTGGCGCCCTTCTTCCCGGCGGCGGGACTGACGGCGCCGCAGGCGGCCAGCGAGCACAGCGCCGCGAGGACGGCGAGGACGCGGACGAGCACAGGGGCAACGGCTAATCGGGGCACTGGGGCACCTCTCAGACGGGACGCCCGCGCCCGGCGCGGGCCCTGGCGGCCTGCCTCCGCAGGCCGATCCTGGCCGGTGCGTTCCCGGCTCCAGCGACCATCATGAATAGTCGTCAGACAAGCGTCAATACTTCTCTGAGAAATCGGCCGTGGCGTGCCGTTCCAGCCACGCGGCCACCCCGTCGTCGTCGTTGGAGGCGGTCACCTCGCCCACCGCGCCGAGCACGGCGGGATGGGCGTTGGCCACCGCCACCGCGGTTCCTGCCCAGGTCAGCATGGGCAGGTCGTTCGGCATGTCGCCGAAGGCGATCACGTCGGCGCTGCCCAGGCCGAGCCGGGACGCCATCGACTCCAGGGCCGCGGCCTTGGTCACGCCGGACCGCATGACCTCGCAGAACACGTCGGCCGAGATGGTGACCTCGCAGCCGGTCAGCAGGCCGCGCACGGTCTCGTAGTACTGGCGGGCGGCGCCTTCGAGCTGGACCATCAGCTTGCCGACGTCGTGCCGGTCGATCTCGTGCTCCAGGCGGGGCACCCGGCGCGCGTCGCGGGCCAGCGGCTCGGGCAGGTGGAAGGCGTCCTCCAGGAGGAGTTCGAGGCGGCACTCGGCGCCCAGGCGCACGCCGGGGAACCGGTCGCGCAGCAGCGCCAGCGTCGCGGCGAGCGGCTGCCGGTCCAGCGGGCGGTAGTCGACCACCTCCTCGCCGCCGAAGTCGTAGGTGATCGAGCCGTTCCCGCAGACGGCGACGGCCGCGTGGTCCAGGGCCGCGGCCACCGGACGGGTGTCGCGGACCGGCCGCGCGGTCGCGATGACGAACACGTGCCCGGCGGCGCGGGCCCGGCGCACGGCGGTCCTGGTGCGCTCGGAGACCTGGCCGCGGGAGTCCAGGAGCGTCCCGTCGAGGTCGCACACGATCATCCGGCGGCTCACGGCGTGACGTCCTTCCCGACGCGCGACTCGATGACGTCGAGCGCCCCGGCGGCCAGGATGCCGCCGATGGTCTCGGCCAGGCCGCGCCGGGCGGCCAGCCCCTGCACGACCACCAGGCTCTCGGTCAGGCCGGTGCCGGCCCGCCAGGACCGTGCCGGCATAGACCCCGCCACCCGCGGGAGGTCGCGCGTGGTGGTGCGCACGGTCAGCAGCACGTGGGCCGCTCCCCCGTCGACCGAGGTCAGCAGCCGCGCGACCCGCTGGATCGCGGCGCGCCTGCGGGCGTCCCGCCAGGCGGCGGGGCTCGCGACGACCTGCGGGAAGCAGGTGCGCAACGTGGCGACGACCCGCAGGTCGTGCTCGTCCAGGGCGGAGCCGGGGCCGTCGGTCTCGATGACGGCGTCGGCCAGCTCGGGGACCTTGGCCTCCGTGGCGCCGAACGACGGGACGATCCGTACCGGCAGCGGCACGCTCTGGAAGAACTGCCGGGAGATCTTCGGGAAGCCGGTCGCGACCCGGGCCCCGGCGGGCAGGCCGGCGGCGTCCACGGCGGGATGCCCGAAGGGGACGGCGAGCACCAGCCGCCAGGGCGGCACGCACCCGCTCGCCTCGACCAGCTCGACCTTCGCGCCGGTCTCCTCGATCCAGTCGGTGCCGGTCACGCCGAAGTCGAAGACGCCTCGCTCCACGGCGAGCGGGATCTCGCGCGGCTTGTGGAAGGCCACCTCGACGCCGCCGTCGTAGGCGATGCTCGCCCGGTAGCTGCGCTCGGACGGCCGGCGCACCTCCAGCCCGGCCGCGGCGAACAGGTCGAGGACGGGACGCTCCAGGAACGTGCCCTTGGGCAGCGCGAGCGAGACCATGCAGTCCTCCTCGGAACAGGGGGACCGGCCCCCGGCGACTGGGCGTGCGGCGCGCACCGGCAAGCGTTCCCGTCCGGGCGGGCGGGCGGCAAGTGAACCATGGTGGTGGCCGAAGGTTGACTTCGCTTCCTGACCAGTGTTCGCGATGATGGAAAAGGGGGGTTCACGGGAGAGGAAACGACGAGTGTCCACACACCTGACCCTCCTGCCCGCCGTCGACGTGCGCGGCGGCCGGGCCGTCCGCCTGCTGCGCGGCGAGTCCGGATCCGAGACCTGGTACGGCGACCCGCTCGACGCGGCGCTGGCCTGGCAGGACGCGGGCGCCGACTGGGTGCACCTGGTGGACCTGGACGCCGCCTTCGGCACCGGCTCCAACCGGGCGCGGATCGCCGAGGTCGTCGGCGCCCTGGACATCCCGGTCGAGCTGTGCGGC
Source organism: Nonomuraea sp. NPDC050227 (assembly GCF_044459705.1). NCBI lineage: Bacteria > Bacillati > Actinomycetota > Actinomycetes > Streptosporangiales > Streptosporangiaceae > Nonomuraea > Nonomuraea sp. NPDC050227. The sequence goes on from NZ_JBITJF010000015.1 coordinate 40,684, forward strand.
GGCGTGCGCGACGACGCGAGCCTGGCGGCGGCGCTGGCCACCGGCTGCGGCCGGGTGGTGCTCGGCACCGGCGCGCTGGAGCGTCCGGCGTGGGTGGCGCAGGTCATCGCCCGGCACGGCGACCGGGTGGCCGTCGAGCTGGACGTCTGGGGCACCACCGTACGCAGCCACGGCTGGACCCGCGACGCCGGCGAGCTGTACGAGACCCTGGCCCGCCTCGACGCGGCCGGCTGCGCCCGGTACGTCGTCACCGACATCGCCAGGGACGGCACCCTCGGCGGCCCCAACCTGAAGCTGCTGCGCGACGTCTGCGCCGCCACCGGCCGGCCCGTCGTGGCCTCCGGCGGCATCTCCAGCCTGGACGACCTGCGCGCCGTCTCCTCCCTGACCCCGCTCGGCGTCGAGGGCGTGGTCGTGGGCAAGGCGCTGTACGCCGGCCGGTTCACCCTGCGACAGGCCCTGGACGCGGTACGCAAACCGGAGTCCTAGACCGGCCGCATGGCCAGCGCGCGCAGGGCCAGCTCGACCATGCCCGAGCCGGGCGACTCGGCGGCCAGGCGGCGCAGGGCGTCGCCGTCCAGCCAGCGGGCCTCGTCGAACTTGTCCTGCTCGATCGTGGGCCGGGTCAGGTCGCCCTCGACCGTGGCCAGCACGTCGATCTCGCGGCGCAGGCCGCCGTCGCCGCCGGTCCAGTCGAAGACGTCCACCAGGCCGCCCACCCGCAGCAGCCGCCAGCCGGTCTCCTCCGCGATCTCCCTGGCCAGCGCCGCGCACAGCGTCTCGCCCCGCTCGACGTGCCCGCCGACGATGTCCCAGCAGCCGGGGAAGAGCCGCACGTGGGCCGCCCGCCGTTGCAGGAACACCTCGCCGAGCGGGTTGATCAGCACGGCGCCGACCACGCAGCGCACGCCCGTGGCGGACGCCTCCCGCTGGATCGGCTCGAACTCCGCCGGATGGGGGGCGCAGGTCATGCGGTCTCCTGGTGCGCGTAGTAGGTGGCGTAGAGCTCGGCGAACGGGCCGTCGCGGCGCAGCAGCTCGTCGAACCGGCCTTGCTCGGCGATCTCGCCGCCGTGCAGCACGAGGACGCGGTCGGCGCGCCGGATGGTGGACAGCCGGTGGGCGATCACCACGACCGTGCGGCCGGCGCACAGCCGGGCCAGCGCGTCCTGGATGCCGCGCTCGGTCAGCGGGTCGACGCTGGCGGTCGGCTCGTCCAGCAGCAGGATGTCCGGCTCGCGGACGAACATCCTGGCCAGGGCGATGAGCTGCCGCTGCCCGACCGACACGCCCTGCCCGCCGGCGGCCAGGCGGTCGTCCAGGGACATCGGCATGCTGCGGTCCCACACGCGGTGGCCGATCCGCTCGACGGCCCGGACGACGTCGTCGCGGCCGGCGCCGGGGCGGCCGTAGGCGATGTTCTCGGCGAGCGTGCCGGCGAAGATGAACGGGTGCTGCGGGACGACGCCCACCCGCCGCCGGTAGGCCCGCAGGTCGAGGGTGCGGATGTCGCGGCCGTCCACCAGCAGCTCGCCGCCCTGGAAGTCGTAGGCGCGGGCGATCAGCTTGGCCAGCGTGGACTTGCCGCCGCCGGTGTGCCCGACGACCGCCACCGTCTCGCGGGCGGCGAGGCGCACGTCGAAGTCGCGGAACACGGCGGCGCCGGAGCCGTACCGGAAGTGCAGGCCGCGCGCCTCGATCGCGCCGGTCAGCTCGGTCACCGGCGCGTTGCCGCTCTGGACGACGGCGTGGTCGCTGTCGATCAGCGCGAACACCCGCTCGGCGGCGGCCAGCCCCTGCTGGAACAGGCTCCAGAACGAGGCGGCCTGGGTGACCGGCTGCCAGAGCATGCCGAGCGCCTGGAGGGCGAAGTACCACTCGCCCGCCGAGAGCCTGCCGATCGCCGCGAACCGCCCGCCCTGGTACAGCACGACCGCCGTGGCCAGGCCCGCCAGCAGCGTCAGGACCGGCAGGATGACCGCGTAGATGAGCCCCTGCCGGACGTAGACCCGGTACGACAGCCGGTTGACGTCGTCGAAGTCGTCGTGGACGGCCCGCTCGCGGCCGAAGCTCTTGGCGACCGCGATGCCGAGCATGGTCTCGTGCACGTTGGCGTTGACCTTGGCCATCACCCGCCGCGTGGCGGCCGCCGCCGTGCGGGCCACCCGGCGGAAGGCCAGGGCGGTGCCCAGCAGGAACGGCAGTGCCGCCAGGATGACCAGGCCGAGGCCGGGGTCGATCCAGAACACCACGCCGCCGAGCAGCACCACCAGGAAGAGCTGGCTGATCAGGTTGAGGGTGAGGGTGAGCACCGAGCCGAAGCCCTCGGTGTCGCCGGTGACCCGGCTGAGCACCTTGCCGACCGAGTTCTCGTCGTAGAAGGCGACGTCCTTGGCGAGCGCGGCGTCGGCGGCCTCGCACTGCAACTGGTAGACCATGCCGCCCACCAGCCGCGCGGTGATCGCCTGGCGGGCCCAGTTCATCGCCCAGGCCAGCACCGCCGCCGCGACCACGAACAGGCACAGCAGCAGGCCGGGGCCGCTGCCGCCGCCGGCCTGGTCGATCAGGCGGGAGACGACGATCGGCACGGAGGCGGTCAGCAGCACCGAGCCCGCGACGAGGAGGGCCGAGCCGATCATGCCGGCGCGGTGGGCGCGCAGCTGCCGCAGGATGCGGGCCAGCAGGCGGCGGTTGCCGTACACGCGGTCGTAGGCGTCGGCGTGCAGGCCCGCGAACAGGTCGCTCACGGGCGCCGCCGATCCTGGGCGTCAGCCACTGTAGATCTCCCGGTAGAGCGCGCAGCGCGCCATCAGTTCGTCGTGCGAGCCCTGGTCGACGACCCGGCCGCCGTCCAGCAGCAGGATGAGGTCGGCGCGGCGGATCTGGCCGGGGCGGTGCGAGACCAGCACCGTCGTGCGGCCCGCCGTCGCGCGCTCGATCGCCTCGGTGATCGCCGATTCGGTACGGGCGTCCACGGCGCTGGTCGCGTCGTCGAGGGTGAGGATGCGCGGCTCGGTCAGCAGGGCCCTGGCGATGGCCAGCCGCTGCCGCTGCCCGCCGGACAACGTCGTGCCGCCCTCGTTGAGCACGGTGGCGTAACCGTCGGCCATGCCCTGGACGAACTCGTCCGCGCACGCCTGCTTGGCGACGCGCAGGACGTCCTCGTACCCGGCGGCGTGCGGGGCGCCGAAGGCGATGTTGTCCAGCACGCTCTTGGAGAACAGGAAGATCTCCTGGTCCACGTGGCCGATCTGGCGGCGCAGCGCGCCGGGCTCCCACTCGCGCACGTCACGTCCGTCGATCAGCACCCGGCCCTCGGTGGCGTCGTACATGCGGTTGACCAGTTTGATCAGCATGCTCTTGCCGCTGCCGGTGGGGCCGACGACGGCGAGGGTGCGGCCGGCGGGCAGGTGGAAGGAGACCTCGCGCAGGATGTCGCGGCCCTCGTGGCGCAGCGACACCCGGTCGAAGGTGATCGTGCCCTCGACGGCGGCCGTGTCGCCGCGGGTGTCCTCGCGCTCACCGGGGGCGCCGTCGATGATCTGCCGCATGCGCGCGGCGGCCGCGAAGCCCTCCTGGATGACCGGCACGGCCTGCTCGGACATGGTGACGGGCTGCGCGAACAGCAGCAGCCAGCCGAGGTAGGTCACCACCTGGGACAGCGCCAGCTCGCCCTGCGAGTAGAGGTAGAGCGAGTGCAGGGAGCCGGTCACCATGGCCAGGGCGAAGCTCAGCGCGGGCAGGTAGACCGCCTGCGCCCGGCCGCGCCGGACGAAGGCGTCCCGGTAGGCGGCGGCGGCCGATCTCAGGGCGTGCCGCTCGAAGTCCTCCTGCGTGGCGGCCTTGACGGTGGCGATGCCCGACAGCGTGGTGGAGAAGCGTTCGTTGAGGTCGGCGAAGGTCTCGCGGGTGCGCATGACCAGCGGGTAGAGCCGGCGCAGGTGGTAGCGCAGCGCGTAGGCGAAGACCAGGACCAGCACGCCGGGGGCCAGCAGCAGCCGCGGGTCCAGCGAGGCGATGAACAGGATCGGCACCAGCAGGGCCAGCACGCCGTTGGCGGCGGTGGCGGCCCCGGGGCTGAGCATGTAGTCGACGAGCCTGGCGTCGTTGATGGCGCGGGCCAGGATGTCGCCGATGCGCTGCTGGTCGTGGAAGGCCATGCGCTTGGTGAGCAGGCTGCGGTACAGCTCGTCGCGCACGTCCCGCTTGACGCGCTGGGCGACGACCTCCATCGAGCCGTTCGACAGCAGGTCGGCGACGAACCGGCCGGCCGCCAGCAGCGCGGCCGCCAGCGCCGCCACCCCGACCGCGCCGAGGTCGTGGCGGGGGCCGGTGGCCTCGGCGAACGCCGCGCCGATCTGCACGGGGACGAGCGTGGAGCACAGGCTCGCCGCCGCGGCGGCCACGGTGAACAGCAGCAGCGACGGCCGGTGCCGGCGCAGGTGACCGGCGATCCACCGGCCCACCCCCCGCGACCCGGCCCGATCCCGTGCGGCGGCCTGATCCCGCGTGGCCGCCGGATCAGGCGACCCGGCCGGATCCCGCGACGCGACCGGCCGCCCGCCCGCGGCCGGTCGCGCCCGCTCGGTCATTCCTCCCCCTCCTCGTCGGCGGCCCGGCCTAGGCCGAGGCCCGGACGGACCCGGTCAGCAGGCCGAGGCCGTTCGTCGCGGCGGTGTTGAGCTCGGCCATCACCCGGTCGCACAGGGCGGAGGCGGCCAGCGCGTCGGAGACCGACGGCACGCCCTTGACCGGAGGACGGCCGCCCGTCTGGGGCTCGGCCGACCGCTGCGCGCAGGCGTCCACGAACGCCTGCAGCTCCGGCCCGAAGCCGCTGCGCCCCCACCCGTGGTCCAGGTTGCGGGTGGCGTGCAGCTCCTGGCCGTACGGCACGCCGTCAGACAGTTCGAGCGTCACCCGTTCCAGCGACGGCGCGCTGTACCGGCTGCCGTCCATGCCCTGGACGGTGACGCCCACCATGAACCGCTTGACGTGGTTGCCCATGCGCAGCGTGGACAGCGAGCCGTCGTGGTGGCGCAGGAACAGGTTGATCTGGAACCGGTCGGCGTCACTGGCGATGGCGTGCGCGTCCACCTGGACGACCGGCGACGGCACGAACCAGCGGGCCAGGTCGAGGGCGTGCACCCCGTTGTGCCGGATCCACGCCTCCAGGGTGGTGTCCACCCCCCATTGCGGCGCGGACGGGTGGCGGCTGTAGAAGTCGATGGTCACCGAGCACGGCGTGGCCCGGATCCCCTCGCTCAGCTCGTGCAGCCGCTGCAGGGTCTCGGCGTAGCGGAAGTTGAAGCCCACCTGGACGTGCCGCCCGCTGCGCCGCACCACGTGCTCCAGGTCCTGGAGCGCGGGCGTGGACGGCCCGGCCGGCTTCTCGACGAAGCAGTCCACCCCGCGCTCGGCGAGCTGCCGGACCAGCAGGTACGACGGCTCCGGCGGGACCGCCAGCACGGCGGCGTCCACCATCTCCAGGTCGAGCTCGTCCACCGAGGAGACGCAGGTCGCGCCGCCGGCCAGCGACTGCACGTCGGCGGCCAGCGACAGGTCGGGGTCGACGCAGGCCACGACCTGGTGGCCGCGGATGCGTTGCAGGAACGGGAACAGGTTCTGCTGCATCTGGCGGCCGCAGCCGACCAGGGCGAGGCGCAGGAGGTCAGCCACGGCCGGCCCCCGCGGGCGCGCTCCACGCCTCGAACGCCTGCCGCACCCGGTCGCGCAGGTCACCCCAGTCGATGTCGCGGTGGGCCAGGCACACGAAGGACGGGTGCCCTTCGAGCAGCAGGATGCCGACCCCGGCCAGCTCGGCCAGCAGCGACTCGCGCCGCTCCTTGTCGCCCAGCAGCCCCACGTCGTGGTAGACGAGCTCGAACATGCCGCCGCCGAGCACCGGACGGGCGCCCACCAGGGCCTCGACCCCGGCGTCCGCGGCGGCCGCGGTGAAGGCGGCGGCCACCTGCGTGCCGATCCGGCCGAGCTCGGCCCAGCCGTCCGGCGAGTCGCCGACGGGCTTCTCCAGGATGTCGCGGGTGGCCAGCGCCGCGTAGACGGCGATCATCTCCTTGGAGAACGTGCCGCTCAGCCGGGCCTTCTCGGCCAGCGCGAGCAGGTCGGCGTCACCGGCCAGGATGCTCAGCGGGGCGCCGTTGGCCAGCGCCTTGCCGATCACGATCAGGTCGGAGCCGAGGGCGTTGTCGTGGTCGTAGCCGAGGGGCGAGATCCGGCCGCCGGTCTTGGTCTCGTCGAAGACGGTGAGCAGGCCGGCCTCGCGGCACATGGCGACGGCCTGGCGCAGCACGTCGGCCGTGGTGAAGGAGGCCAGGTAGGCGTCGAAGACGAAGCAGCCCAGCCGGCCGCGGTGCCGTTCCAGCAGCTCGGCGAGGGATTCCAGGCGCAGGTCCACCCAGTTGGCCACCGGCTCGGACTCGCCGACGCCGCGCATGCCGTCGGTGTAGCGCAGCTTCTCCCGCAGCGGGGAGTGCAGCGGCTCGTGCCACTTGAGCGAGTCGGCGATCTGGGAGTCGTGCCAGCCGACGTAGCCGCTGCGGATGATGCCGAGCCGCCCGGTGCGCATCGCGGCCAGCCGGAAGGCGGCGGTGACCGCCTCGGAGGCGGTCTTGAAGAACGCGCCGCGGTCGCCGGGCCGCTCGCCGAGCAGCCGGTCGAGGTATTCCTGGTGGAACGTGGTGTAGCCCGGCAGCATGACTCCGTTGCCGAGATAACCACAGAGAATTTCGTTGAACTGGGCGTCCGCGTGACCGATTATCACTGGGCCATAACCCATGACGAAATCGATGTACGGTACGCCGTTCGCGTCGGACACCTCGCCCCGCCGCCCCCGCGAGAACAAGAGCTGCTGCCCCGCGGACCTGAACTTACGCGTGATCTTCGAGTGAGCTATGCGCTCATATTCCGACAACGATCCTCCCCCCATTGGGATTCTAATTAGGCTCGGGAATTTCAATTTCTGAAGACAGTACCGTCCGGTCGCCGGGACCCGTCAAGTACTCTTTCTTCCAGTGCTCCAGGCAAGGGCGGACGACATATCAAGACCGCGAGAGCCACGTCAAGTGCTCCTTTTCCCAGGGTCACGCCGCCTTGACAGCGAGGTGCCCGCAATATCAAGTTGTGTGGGCCATTGTCGGCGGATGGAGGCGACGTGGATAACGGATCAGATCCGGGAACTCCGGCCGGCCGGGGCGAGCCGGATATCGTCGGGCGCAGTAAGCGTCTGTGGCTGCTGCCCGAGGGGCGGTGCCTGGTGCAGATAATCCCCAGCCTGCGCAGTTTCACGTACCACCGCGATGAAATCGTCGAGCGCACCGGGCCGCTCCGGCTCGATTTCTACGAAAGGGCGGCGGCCCGGCTGGCCGACGCCGGCGTGCCGTGCGCGTTCCGGGAACGCGTCTCGGCCGACTCGTACGTGGCCGACTACTGCCCGGCGCCGCCGTTCGAGGTGATCGTGAAGAACCGGGCCACCGGATCGACCACCCGCAAGTACCCCGGCCTGTTCGAGGACGGCGCCCCGCTGCCGCGCCCGGTCGTGAAGTTCGACTACCGGACCGACCCCGAGGACCAGCCGATCGGCGAGGACTACCTGCGCGCGCTCGGCCTGCCGGTGGAGGAGATGCGCGAGCTGTCCCTCGCCGTCAACGACGTGCTGCGGTCCTGGCTGCGCCCGCTGGAGGTGTGGGACTTCTGCCTCATCTTCGGCCGGACGGCCGACGGCGGGCTGACCGTCATCTCCGAGATCTCCCAGGACTGCATGCGCCTGCGCCACCAGGACGGCTCCCCGCTGGACAAGGACCTGTTCCGGGACGGCGTGGCGGGCGAGGAGATCGTGAACCAGTGGAGCCGCGTCCTTGATGTCATCACATGAGACCCCGGCCGCGCTGGTCACCGGCAGCAACCGGGGCAGCGGGCGGGCCATCGCCGAGGAGCTGCGCGAGCGCGGCTACCGCGTCTTCTCCCTGAACCGCTCGCTCGCGGGCGAGGACTGGCTCGGCGAGCACAGGTGCGACCTGGCGGACCCGGCGCAGATCGCGGAGGCGACCGCCCAGGTGCTCGGCGCGGCCGGCCGGCTCGACGTCTGCGTGTCCAACGCGGTGGACCGGGTGCTCGACCCGATCGCCGACCTGCGCGCCGAGGACTGGGAGCGGCTGGTCGCGATCAACCTGAGCGCCTGCTTCCACCTGCTCAAAGCCGTCCTGCCGGCGTTGCGGGCCGCCGGCGGGATGTTCGTCGCCATGGGCAGCCACGCCGGGACGCGGTACTTCGAGGGCGGGGCCGCCTACAGCGCCACCAAGGCCGGGCTGAAGGCGCTGGTCGAGACGCTGCTGCTGGAGGAGCGCCGCAACGGGGTGCGCGCCTGCCTGGTCTCGCCGGGCGCCATCGCCAACCTCGACGGCGACGGCTCGCCGCACAAGATGAGCACCCGGTCGGTGGCCCGCTGCGTGGCCACCATCGTCGACTCATGGCCGGACGACCTCGTGGTGGGCGAGATCGAGGTGCGGCCGTCCTCCCTGCCCGAGCCGCCCGTCGTCGGCATCGACCGGCTGCTGCACGTGTGACCCCGCCGCCCCGCCGTCCCCGCCGCGCCCGTCAGGAGGAATCATGATCTCGCTCGCCCTGCCGAAGGGCTCGCTGGAGCGGCGGGCCCTGGAGCTGTTCGCGACCGCGGGGCTGCCCGTGCGGCGGCGCTCGGACCGCTCCTACCGCGGCACGGTGGACCACTCCGGCGTGTCGCACGTGGCCTTCTACAAGCCGCGCGAGATCCCCCTGGTCGTCGGCGACGGCACCTTCGACCTCGGGCTGACCGGCGCCGACTGGGTGGAGGAGACCGGGGCCGAGGTCGAGGTGGTGGAGTCGTTCGACTACTCCAGGAACACCGAACGGCCGTGGCGGCTGGTGCTCGCGGTGCCGTCCGGCCATCCGGCCCGCAGCGCCGCCGACCTCGACGACGGCGTCAGAGTGGCCACCGAGTACCCGAACATCGGCCGCCGCTTCTTCCGCGAGGCGGGACGCCGGGCCGAGGTGGTCGTGTCCTACGGCGCGACCGAGGCCAAGATCCCCGAGCTGGCCGACGCCATGATGGACGTCGTGGAGACCGGCCACTCGCTGCGCCAGAACGACCTGCGCGTCATCGAGACCGTGCGGACCTGCGGCGCGCAGCTCGTCGCCAACCCGGCCGCCTACGCCGACCCGGCCAGGCGCGGCGTGATCAGGAACCTCGCCCTGCTGCTGCGCGCCGCCTGGGTGGGCCCGGCCCACGTGCTGCTGACCGTGCGCGCCCCCGCCGACCGGCTGGCCGAGGTGGTGCCCGCGATGCCGGACCGGTCGTGGCGCGCGGGCGCCGACCTCGCGGACGGGACCATGGTCGTGCTCCAGGGCGTCCTGCCCAGGCGGGAGGTGCCCCAGACGATCGACGCGCTGCTGTCGGCCGGGGCCGTCAACGTCACCGAGTCGGGCATCGGCATCTTCGCCACGGGGGAAGCGGGTTGATCGGCGCCGCCGGCATGGCGAAGATCGGACGTGGGAACCCTGGCCCGCGGAGCGCAGTGCGAAGGAGACTCATGGACCCCCGGTCGGCGGCGAAGATCACGGAGGCGTCCCCGCGGCGCTCCCCCTGGCTGACGATCCTGCTCGTCTACGTCGGCGGGGTCGTCGGCGCGATGAGCCTCGGCAAGTTCTCCTCGGTCGGGCCCGGGATGGCGGCCCAGCTCGGGCTGTCGCTGTCGGAGCTGGGCTGGGTGATCTCGGCGGTGGTCGGCGTCGGGGCCGCGGTCGGCCTGCCGGCGGGCTATCTCGTCCGCCGCTTCGGCACCGGGCGGTCGCTGGTCACCGGGCTGGTCCTGATCGCGGCGGCGGGCGCGGCGAGCATGGCGGCCAACGACTTCGCCTGGCTGCTCGTCGCCCGCGGCGTCGAGGGCGTCGGCTACGTCCTGGTCACCATCTCCTGCCCGGCCCTGATCCTGCGCCTGGCCCACGAGCGCGACCGGGGCACCGCCCTGTCGGTCTGGGCGACGTTCGTCCCGGTCGGGCTGGGGGCCAGCACGCTGGCCGGCGGCGCGGCCGGCGACGCGCTGGGGTGGCGCGGCTGGACCGGCCTGATCGCCGGGCTGACGCTGCTGGTCGCCGCGGTGACGTGGGCGCGGCTGCCGCGCGGCGGCGCGGCGCAGGCGGCCGGGCCGGTGCCCCGGGCGCGGGCGCTGACCTGGCCGGGCGTGCTGGCCGCGGCCTTCTGCCTGACCGCGCTGGTGACCATCCCGGTGATCGTGCTGCTGCCCACGCTGCTCATCGAGCAGTACGGCCGCTCGGCCGCCGCCGCGGGCGCGCTCACCTCGGTGATCTCGCTGCTCGGCGTGGCCGGCGGGCTGGCGGTGGGCGTCCTGCTGCGCAGGGGCGTACGGGTCGGCGTGCTGGCCCTGTCCGGCTTCCTCGTCGTGCCGGCCGCCTGGATCCTGTACGCCGGCGGCTCCGCCGGGGGCGCGCTCACCGGCGCGGGCGTCATCTCCATGGAGAACGGCTTCCTCGGCGCCCTGGTCTTCGCCGCGCTCCCCCTCATCCTGGAGCGCCTCGACCACGCCGACGTCGGCAACGGCGTCATCGCCCAGGCCGGCAGCCTCGGCTCCCTGCTGGGTCCCCCGCTGTTCGGCCTGGTGGCGAGCGAGCTCGGCTATCGGGCCCTGATCCCCGTCATCGCCGTCGGCATCGTCGCCGCCGTCGGCGCCCTGCTGCTGATCGGCCGGCGGGCGGCCCGGCCGCTCCCAGCCGCCGACTGACCCGGCGAAGGGCCGGGAGCCCATCGCGGGATACGCAGGAAGGTGCGACCATGCGCGGACACGACCCGCTCGACGACACCGAACAGGCCCTGCTGCCCGCCCCGGCCCGGGGCCTGGCGGTCGCGCTGCTGCTGATCGCCGTGGCGGGCGTGTCGATGGTGCTGGTGTTCGGGCCTGGCGCGCAGCAGCCGGGGCATCCGGCGGCGCCGGCCGCGCCCGCCGGAGTGCCGCCCGCCCAGTCGATCCTGCGGCTGTTCCTCGCCGTGGCGGTCATCGGCGGGCTGGCCTCGCTGGGCGGCGTCCTGGCACGCCGGGCGGGCCAGCCGTCCGTGGTGGGGCAGATGGTGGCCGGGCTGCTGCTCGGGCCGTCCGCGCTGGGCTCGCTGGCGCCGGGGGTGTCCGCGCTGATCCTGCCCGGCTGGGTCGCGCCGCAGCTCGAACTGCTGGCCCAGGCCGGGCTGGCGGTCTTCATGTTCACGGTGGGGCGGGAGTTCGACCCGGCCGCCCTCGGCCGGCAGCGCGTGGTGGTGGGGGTCGCCGCGCTGGCGATGACGGCCGTGCCGTTCGCCCTGGGAGCGGTCGCGGCGGTCCCGTTCGCCGGCGCGCTCGCCGGGCCGTCGGCGTCGGGCACGGCGTTCGTCCTGTTCGCCGGGACGGCGTTGAGCGTCACCGCGTTCCCCGTGCTGGCCAGGATCCTCCAGGAGGCCGGGCTGACCGTCACCCGGCTGGGCTCGCTGGCGATCCTGTGCGCGGGGCTGGCCGACGTGCTCGCCTGGTGCGCGCTGGCCGCGGTGATCGCCCTCGCGCACGCCGGCTCCCCGGCGGGCGTGCTGACCTCGCTGGGGCTGGCCGCCGCCCTGGTCCTCGGCGTGACCCTCGTCGTACGCCCCGCGCTCGCCGCCCTGGCGGCCCGGCACGCCGCCCGCCGGCTGCCCGCTCCGGCCGCGCTCGCGCTGGTCCTGGGCCTGATCTTCGCCCTGGCTGCGGCGACCGACGCCATCGGCGTGCACGCCATCTTCGGCGCCCTGCTGGCCGGGGTGGCCTTCCCCCGCGACGCCCCCGTGCTCGGCGCGGTGCCCGAACGCCTGGGCTCGCTCAACCGCGCGATGTTGCTGCCGGTGTTCTTCGCCTCGATCGGGCTGCGCACCGACGTGCATCTGGCGTTCGGCCATCCGGTGGTGCTGCTGGGCGGGGCGGTGCTGCTGGTGGCCGCCGTCCTCGGCAAGCTGGGCGCGGCCGGGGTGATCGCCTGGGCGGGCGGCATGCCGGGGCGACTCGCGCTCGGGCTCGGCGTGCTCATGAACGCCCGTGGCGTCACCGAGATCGTCGTGCTCAGCACCGGGCTCGGCATGGGACTGATCGCGCCCGGCACGTTCACGGTGCTCGTGCTGATGGCCCTGATCACCACCATGATGACCGCGCCGGCCCTGCGCCGCCTCGGCCTCTACGCCCCGGCCAGGGCCGAGCCGCGGACGCCGCAACCGGCCTGAGCCGGCCGCGGCGTCCTCATGGCGGCGTCGTGGCGGGGCCCTCATGGCGGCGTCCTCATGGGGCCCTCATGGCGGGGTCAGTAGGCCTCGCTCCGGTTGTTCACGAGCTCGTCGAGCATCGAGGTGGTGTCGGAGTAGCGCCCGGCCGCCGCGCCGCCGGGCGGCAGGGCGAGGGTGGCGAAGGCGTACCTGACCGCCTCGCCGACCGTGCGCACCCCGAGCCGCCGGACGAGCGGCGAGTCGAGCCGGGTGCTCGCGTTGACCTGCCGGGCCGCCAGGTCGAGCAGCGTGGCCAGCAGCTGGAACCGGACGGGCCCCGGTTGCGGGCCGCCGGCCGACAGCGCGGCGACGGCCTCGGCGTCGGCCAGCTCGCCGTCCGCCTGGCTGTCGAAGCGCTGGTCGGTGGCCTGGACGCGGGCCAGGAACTCGGCGGTGCGAGCCTCCTGGTGCGTCTTCCAGTAGCCGTGCGAGCGCGGGTCGCGGGTCGGGGCGACCTCGGTGACGGTCGTCGTGGCGGACGCCGTGGCGGGCTCGTAGACGCAGCCGTTGGCGTTCCGGTACGCGGCGGCCGCCGTGTCGGGCAGCTCGGCGCCCTTCGTGAACAGCAGGCCGGGCCTGGCCGTGAACCCCAAGGACACGTCCGCGCCGGGGTCGAGGGGGCCGAGCGTCCAGGTCAGGGTGGTGGTGCCGTCCGGGTTGCGGGTGACCGTCCCGGGCCGGGGGCCGGTGCCGCGGTCGAGCGCGCCGCTGTAGTAGACCTCCTTGGGCAGCGTGTCGGTGAGGACGACGCCGGTGGCCCTGCCGCTGCCGACGTTGGCCGCCCGCAGCCCGACGGTCATCGCCTCGCCGGCGTTCACCGTGGCCGGGGCGGTCTTGGTCAGGGTGAGCCGCGGCGCGTGCACGGTGGTGGCGGCCTTGGCGGTGTTGTCGCCCGTGTCGGCCTCGGGGCCGCCGGCGGTGTCCGTCGCGGTGGCGGTGGCCGTGTTGGTCAGGACGGCCGCGTCGGCCGTGTCGCACGGCACCGTGTACGTGAACGTCTCGGTCGTGGACCGCCCGGCGCCCAGGTAGGGAACCTGACGGGCCTGGGCCGGCCCGGTGGGCGGGGTGTCGGTCACGCCGACGGAGGCCGCCGGGCCGGTGCCGGCGTTGTCCAGCTTCACCTGGTAGGTGAGGGTGTCGCCGGGTTCGGCGTCGCGCTTGTCGACGCTCTTGGCGGTGACGATGTCGGGGTCGTAGAGGTTGAAGAACGACATCTCCTGCCGTACGGCGGCGGTGAAGTCGAGCTCCTTCTCCGGCTCGCCGCCCGAGCCGCTGCAGGTGGGCGCGGAGACGGGGAAGCTGCTGCAGGCCCAGCCCTTGGCGTCGGGCGAGAGCGCGGCCCGGTACTTGACGGCGGCCCAGTCGTCGTGGTCGCGCAGGGTCGTGCTGCCGCCGCTGGCGTTGACGTCCACGTTCACCGTCCCGGTGTCGATGAGCGGGGCGCCGGTGCCGGGGGCGGTGTTGTCGTTCCAGTTGATCGGCGCGTTGCCTGTGGCCGAGCGCAGCGGCCGGAACGTGCTGGTGGGGTTGGCGAGGTTGTCGGTCCACCAGAAGGTGTGGTCGGTGCCGTCGCCGATGCCTGCGGACTCGTTCAGCGTGCCCTCGGTGAGCGGGGGCAGGCGGCCGCTGGAGTAGCCGACCCGGATCGCGCCGATCTTCCAGTCCCTGAGCTGGTTGACCAGCAGCGGCGGCGGGCCGGTGGGGATGCCCGACTGGAAGAAGTAGTTCATGACGCTGAGGTAGTTGGGCTTCCACTGGTCGTTGACGTCGCCGCCGTGCCGCAGGCCCAGAGCGTGCCCGAGCTCGTGCATGATGGTCCCGGCCTGGTCCTGGACGGTGCCGACCTCGGCGTCGTCGCGGCCGGTCCCGACGGTGAGCACCTGCCGGTCGGTCGGGTCCGCGCTGGTGGTGTCGCACGTACGATCCGGGCCCACGTGGATCTGGGTGCCGATCACCACGTCGTCGCCCGCCGCGGTGGTCTGGAGCCGGCCGTCGCCGCCGTAGTCCACGCCGAAGTCGGCCACGCACATCGTCCGCCACGAGCCGAAGGTGACGATGAAGTCCTTGTTGTTGTCCCTGGTGGGCTCGCAGCACTGCCCCGACGTGCCCGGCGACGTCGAGCTCCCGGTCGCGGTGGTGACGACGAGGTCGTGGGCGAAGATCGCGTAATGGGCGTACCTGGCCAGCTCGGCGGGGAAGTCGGCGGTGCGCGCGTCGCGGAAGTCGCTGTCGTCGGCCAGGCCCATGGCGGCCTGCTCGGGCAGTTGCGTGCCCTGGAGGTAGACGAAGTCGACGCCGTCCCGGTGCGTCCCGGGGTACGGGCACGGGTTCTCGGCCTTGACCGGCGCGGCGTCGAAGGCGTTCCGGACCAGGGTGATCGCGTCCGGCTTGGGCCGGTGGGAGTGCCTGGTGTCGGCCATGTAGTCGGCCTGCAGCACGATCGTCTTGCGGCACGGGTCCGCGCCGAGCGCCGGGAGGTCGGCGATGACCCCGCCGTTCCGGTCGCGGATCCCGGACAGCTCGACGAGGTCGGGGATGCCGTCGTGGTCGGTGTCGGGCATCACGGTGGAGACGGTGAAGCCGATCCTGGTCTTCCTGCCGTCGTTGTCCCTGGGGAAGCCGTGGTCGCCGTCGCCCTCGGCGCACGTCTGGCCCTTCTGCCGCCCCTGGGAGTCGACGCACGGCGTGCCGAACTGCACGCCGTCGCCCGACAGGGTGCCCGAGCGCACGTCGTAGACGAGGTCGAGGTCGAGGTCGTCGTTCTGGGGGCTGATGTCCATGCGGTCGTCGTTGGTGTTGAGGCCGCCGTCATAGTCCCAGAGGGCGACGGTGATGTTCACGGTCGGCTGGTCGCCGGGCAGGTCGGACTTGGTGAAGACCCAGCCGTTGGGTGCCTCGGGCAGGCCGAGGGGCTCGAACTCGTCGTCCTCGATGCGCGGGCCCGTTTCGAGCGGGCCGTCGGCGATCCTGACCTTCGGGTAGTAGTCGCCGTCGCCGACGCCTCCGCTGTCCGGGTCCTCGATCTGGCGGAGATAGTCGATGGAGAAGGTCAGCGAGAAGCCGGGGACCGCGGCCGACGCCGGCGTGGCCAGCGCCGGGATCAGGGCGGCGACCAGCACGCCGATCGCGGCGAACGAGAGCCGCCCGCGCCACCGCGCCGGCCCTTTCCGCCCGGTTCTCATGCCATGTGTGACGCTCACGGTGGTTCCTCCTGGGGTGTCGCTCTGAGGAGGATCGTCCGCGCGCGCTCCCATGACCGCATGAGTAACGGCTACTCAGCCCGCCGGACGGCGGTGAGCACCAGGACGTCGTAGTGGACGGTGAAGGCGCCGCCCGCCGCGTCGATCGCGGCCCCGATGCCCGCCAGCAGCGCGCTGCGCCGCTCCGGCGGCAACCCGGTGACCGGGCCGTGCGTGGGCACCTGCGCCAGCCACTCGTCGCGGGTGTAGTCGCGCTCCCACGCGTAGTCCCACCGCTCGGGCTCGCCGAACGCGCCCGAGGCCCGGACGCCGTCGGCGATCTTGTCGAGCAGCGACGTGTACATGCCCACGGCCGGGCCGGCCTGGCCGAGCGCCGGCAGGTCGGGCAGCACCCGGCGGTAGACCTCGGCGAAGGGCTCGGCCAGGGCGTCCGGCGTCTGGAAGACGTTCCAGAACAGCGCCAGCCTGCCCGCGGGCCGCAGCACCTGGGCCGCCTTGGCCGCGCCCGCGACCGGGTCGATCCAGTGCCAGGTCTGGCCGGCGACGACCGCGTCGAACGTGCGCCCGGCCGGGTCCCAGGACTCGAAGGCGGACACGTCCACCTCGATGCCGTCGCGCCGGGCCAGGTCGGCCATGCGCGGGTCCACGTCCACGCCGGAGACCCGGCAGCCGGCCGCCTGGAACTGGCGGGCCGCGATGCCCGTGCCGATGCCGACGTCGAGCACGTCGGGGCCGGGGCTCGACCCGGCGATCCGGGTCACCATCTCCTCGGGGTAGCGGGGGCGGGTGCGGTCGTAGCGGTCGGCGTCGGCGCCGAAGGACTCGGCCATCCGCCGGTGCAGGTGCGGCTCGTTCTCGGAGGGGTTAGTGGGCATGCGCCCACTCTAATGGGCACGTGCCCACTCGTCTACCCTGAACGGGATTCGCCGAGAAAGGAGACCGGCCCGGTGCCCACCGGCATAGCCCTCCGCGACGTGCGCGAACAGCTCTTCGACGCCGCCGAGCGCATCCTGCTCCGCGACGGGCCCAACGCCCTGACCAGCCGCGCGGTCACCACCGAGGCGGGCTGCGCCAAGGGCGTGCTCCACCGCCACTTCGCCGACTTCGACGCCTTCCTCGCCGAGCTGGTGACCGACCGCATCCGCCGCGTCGAGGCCCAGTCCGCCGCCCTGCGGGCCAGCGCGGGCACCGGCACCGTCGCGGGGAACCTCACCCTCGCGCTGCTGGAGCTGTTCGGCTCGGTCGCCGTGGCCGTCGTCAGCCTCGTCATCTCCCGCGACGGCCTGCGCGCCCGCCTGCGCCAGGCCGGGTCGGCCGGCCTCCCGCTGCTCGGCGAGGCCACGACCATGATCGCCGCCTACCTCGCCGCCGAGCGCGAGATGGGCCGCATCGCGGTCGACGCCGACGTCGACGCCCTCGCGCTCACCCTGATCGGCAGCGCCCACCTGCTGTTCGCCGGCCGCGAGGACGACCCGCCCGACGCCGCCGTCGTCGAGTGGATCGTCACCACGGCCATCGCCGACGCCGTCCAGCGCCGCCTGCTCTGAACCCCCGCCTCACCGGGCCGCGGCCGCCCCCAGGGCGATGGGCCACACGACCAGCAGGTACGCCTCCGACGGCTGGTTCGACGGCGTCGGCCGGTCCCGGCGACGGCCGTGGACGCGCAGGCCGTACCGCCCGGCGCCCTGGGGCGTCAGGTCGATCGGCTCGTCGGCGACGCCCCGGACGCGCATCAGGCCGGTGGTGGTGACGAACTCGACCTCCTCGCTCTCCTCCCAGCCTCGGACGGCCGCCACGGGCGGCCCGTCCTGCCAGTTCACGTGCAGGCCGACGCGTCCCGCACGCTTGGCCGTACGGATGAGCAGCGAGTCGGGGGCGGCGGCGACCAGCCCGTCCGGCAGCGGCGGCGGGACGGCGGTGTCCTGGAAGGGGTTGACGATCCGGATCCGGTGGTCGGCGGTCGCCACCGTGACCCGTACCGGGTGCGGCAGCGCGGGCCGCTCGTCCCGGCCCGACGCCTTGCGGCCGCGCTCCGAGTGCGGGAGGCCGTGCTCGCGCGTCCATCGCTGGATCTCGGTCGGCTTGTCGGGCAGGCCCAGCTCCTCGGCGACCCCGATGCCGAGCCTCGCCGCCGCCTCCGGCCCGGTCTCCATGGGCCAGACGGTCACCAGGTAGAACTCGAACGGCACCTTCGGCACCGCGGCCGGGTCGACGTCCCGGCCGCGGGCCTGCACGCGCATGCCGTAACGGCCCGGCCCCTGGGGGGTCAGGAGGGGCAGGGCGTCCGGCGGGGAGTGCGTCATGCCGGACAGGCGCACCTCGCCGGTGAAGGTGACGAGCTCCACCTCCTCGCTCTCGTCCCAGCCCTCGGGGTCGAGGGGCGGGGCGGTCTCGGCCAGCCGTACGGTCACGTCCACGACGCCGGTGTGGATGCCCGTCCGGATCACGGCGGCGCCGGGCGCCGCGGCGGTCAGTCCGTTGGGGACGGTTCCCGGATGGGCGCGGCCCGGCTCGCCGACCACGATCTGGTGATGGGTGACGTGCACGTCGGCCCTGGCTCGGGCGGGAGGTAAGTGGATCATCCCCGGAAGCCTAGGCCCGGCCGCCCGGACGTGGCCCGCTGGAGGGATCTTGGGGCTACGATCTCCCCCGTAGCCCCTTTCGTCCGGAAGGCGTCGCGATGAGCGAACGTTCGCTGAACACCGATGTTCCGAGCCCCGCCCGTATCTACGACCTGTGGCTGGGCGGCAAGGACAACTACGAGATCGACCGGATGGTGAGCGAGCAGATCCTCGCCGCCGTGCCCGACCTGCCGGTGCTGGCCCGTACGAACAGGGAGTTCCTCGGCCGCGCGGTGCGGTACATGGCCGGGGAGGCGGGCATCCGGCAGTTCCTGGACATCGGCACCGGAATCCCCACGGCGGACAACACCCACCAGGTCGCCCAGTCGGTGGCTGCGGACAGCCACGTCGTGTACGTCGACAACGACCCCATGGTCCTGGCCCACGCGCGGGCGCTGCTGCGGGCCGCGCCCGCGGGGACGACCGCCTTCGTCGACGCCGACCTGCGCGAGCCCGGCAAGATCCTGGCCGCCGCCGCCGAGCACCTCGACTTCGACCGGCCGATCGGGCTGACGCTGCTCGGCGTCGTGGACTTCCTCCCCGACACCGGCCAGGCCCGCTCGATCATCGCCGAGCTGCTGGAGCCGATGGCGCCGGGCAGCCACCTGGCCATCTCCCACGGCGTGGTCGGCAGGCGGCTCGAAGAGGGCGTGCGCCACTGGAACGAGAGCGGTGGGGCGCCCATGACGCTGCGCAGCCTTGAGGAGGTCACGAGCTTCTTCGACGGGCTGGAGCTGCTGGAGCCGGGCGTGGTGCCGCTGCCGCGCTGGCGTCCCGTCCCCGAGACGCTGTACGCCGACCGCGAGGCCGTCTACTGCGCGGGCGTCGGCCGCAAGCGCTGACCGTCCCCGGCTTCGCGCCGGTCCGGGCGATGCCGCCTTGCCGACCGGCGTACGCCGCCTGGCGGGCCCGCGTACCCTGAGTCCCCGATCAACTTCACCGAGTGACGGGAGCGGGATGGACGACGGGTTCGGCGCGGGGCTGGGGAGCGAGCGGGACCGGTGCGCGCGGGATCCGTGCCCCTGGCCGCCGGGGCCGTTCACGACCGGGGACGCCAGGTGGTTCTTCGGGCGCGAGCGGGTCGTGTCCGAGCTGGTGGGGCTGCTCGGGGAGCCGCGCGCCGCCCATCCCGTGGTGCTGGCCGGGGCGGCGGGGTCGGGCAAGACGTCGGTGCTGGCCGCCGGGCTGGTGCCGGCCGTCCTGGCGGGTTCGCCGGCGGGGGCGACGGAGCGGGGTCGCGCCGGGGTGTTGTGGCGTACGCCCGGCTCCCCGGTCCGGGGCGGGGGGCGGCCGGTGGAGGAGTGCGCGCTGCTGGTGGTCGACCGGTTCGAGGAGCTGTTCACGGCTCGGGCGGGGTCCGGGGGCAAGGCGTACGTCGAGGAGCTGTGCGCGCTCGCGGCGGGCGGGCTGCCGGTGGTGATCGGGATGCGGGCCGGCTGCTACGAGCGGTGCCTGGGGTTTCCGCCGCTGGTCGAGGCGCTGCGGACGCGATCGCTGCCGCTCGGCCCGATGACCGGCGACGAGCTGCGCCGCGCGATCACCGAACCGGCCCGGGTCGCCGGACTGTCCCTGGAGCCGGGGCTGGCCGAGACGATCCTGCACGACCTGGGCGTCCGCGACGACGCCCCGGCGGCGGCCGACGCGCTGCCGCGCCTGTCCCACGCGATGCGCGCCACCTGGCACCGCCGCGACGGCGACACCCTCACCCACGCCGCCTACCGGCAAGCCACCGCGCCACCCCTCCCCCCCGGCCCCACGCCCGCTTCCCCCTCCCCCGACCGGGAGAAACCCGTTGGGCCCTCTTCTGGCGCGGAGGCGGCGGCTTCCTCCTCTGGCGGGGGGCCCGCGGCACTCTCCTCAGGCTCCGGTGGGGGCGGCAGGGGGTGTCCGGTCGGGCGGAGGGTGCGGGGGCTGGTCGTGGCGCTGGTGGTGCTGGTGGTGGTCGCCGGGGCGGGCGCGGGGCTGGCGTGGCAGAAGAGCGGCCGGGCGAGCGCCGCCCGCGTCACCGCGCTCGCCGAGCGGGCCGCCGTCCAGGCGCGGGCGCTGCGGGCCACGGACCCGGCGCTGGCGATGCAGGTGGCGGTGGCCGCCCAGGGCCTGGCCGACACCCCGGGCACCCGCGGCACGCTGCTCGACACCGCCGAGCCGTACGCCACCCGCCTGCGCTCGGCCGGCGACCGGCTGCGGGCGATCGCCTACAGCCAGGACCACGCCCTGCTCGCGACCGGCGCCGACAACGGCGTGGTCGAGCTGTGGGACGCCACCGACTCGCGCCGCCGCACCCCGCTGGCCACCCTGCCGCGGGCCGCCGGGCCGGTCGGCGCGCTCGCCTTCCGGCCGTCCGGCGGGGACCGCGTCCTGCTGGCGGCCACTCGGCAAGGGGTGGAGGTGTGGAACGTCGTGGACCCCGCCCGCCCCCGGCACGTCGCCGCCCTGCCCGGCGCGGCGACGGCGGCGTTCACGCCGGACGGCCGCACGGTGCTGGCCGCCGCCGCGCACGGCGTCCGGCGCTGGCGGCTCGCCGGCCGTCCGGTCGCCCTGCCCCCGGTACGCGCCTCCGCCCAGGTCACCCGCTTCGCCGTCGGCGACGACACGGTGGTGACCGGCCACGACGACGGCAGCGTGCGCCTGTGGGACCCGGCGCGGCCCGCCTCCCCCGCGGACACGATCGCGACCGGCCTCCAGGACGGCCCCGCCGCGCTCGCGATCAGCCCCGACGGCGGCGCGCTGGCCTGGTCGGCGCCCGCCCGCGGCACCTGGGTCTGCCTCCTGCGCGCCCGCCGCTGCGAGCGGCCCGTCCGGTACGGCGAGCCCGCCGGCGCCCTGGCCTTCAGCCCGGACGGCACCGTCCTGGCCGCCGCCGGCGACGACCGCGCGGTCCGGCTGTGGAGCCTCGCAAGCCGCGCGGAGGTCACCTCGTTCCCGCACCCCGACCGCGTGCTCGGCCTCGCCTTCACCGCCGACGGCCAGGCGCTGGCCACCGGGTCGGCGGCCGGCGCCTTCTACCAGTGGCGCCATCCGGTGCGCGTGCCCGACCCGGTGACCGGGCTGGTCCTGAGCCGGGACCGGACGCTCATGGCCACGACCGGCACGCGCGGCGGCGCGCTGTGGGACGTCCGCGATCCCCGCCACCGCGTGCTGCTGTCACGCTGGAACGTTCCAGCAGCCGCCGCCCCGGCGCTGAGCGGCGACGGCCGCCGCCTGGCCACCGTCGAGCGCGGCGTGGCCGTGACCGTGTGGGACATCCGCGACCCCTACCGCCCGGCCCGGCACGTCCGGCTGCCGGTGCGCGGCCTCGCGGTCGCCGCGCTCAGCCCCGACGGACGCGTCCTGGCCACCGGCGACCACGGCGGCCGGCTGCTGCTCTGGGACGTCACCGGCCCGCCGCGCCGCCTGGCCGCCCGCGACGGCTTCGGCGACGTCGGCGCGCTCGACTTCAGCCCCGGCGGCGGCCTGCTGGCCAGCGGCGGCGCCGACCGCGGCGTACGGCTGTGGGACGTGCGCCGCCGCGCCCTCGACCAGGTCGCCCACCACGAGGAGCACGCCGACGCGGTGGCCGGCGTGCGCTTCGGCCCGAAGGGCGACGTGCTGGTCAGCACCGGCCACGACCGGACCGCCCGCGTCTGGCGGATCGCCGATCCGGGCCGCGCCCCCCGTCCGGCGGTCCTGCGCGGGCACGGCGGCACCGTCCTGGTCGCCGGGTTCAGCCCCGACGGCGCCGCCCTGGCCACCACGGACGCCTCCCGCACCACCCGCCTGTGGGACCTGCGCTCCCGCCGGCCGATCGCCGAGCTGTCCCACCCCGACCTCGGGACCGTCCTGTACGCCGACGACCACACCCTCGTCTCGGCCGCCGGGCGCGACCTGCGGTTGTGGGACCTGCGGCCGGAGTCGGTGGCCGCGCGCGTCTGCGAGGCCGCCGGGATGCCGCTCACCCGGGCCGAGTGGCGGCGCTACTTCGACGACCTGCCCTACCGTCCGCCCTGCTCGTGACCTCCGGCAGGGCGCTGACAGAGATCTGGCAGCGGTACCTGGCACGGTCCCCCCATGACGGACAAGACGGACGTGCTCATCGTCGGCGCCGGGCCCACCGGCCTCACCCTCGCCGTGGAGCTGGCCCGGCGCGGGATCGCCCACCGCGTCGTCGAGCGGGCGGCGGCGCCCTCGGCGGGCTCGAAGGGCAAGGGCCTCCAGCCGCGCACGCTGGAGATCTTCGACGACCTCGGGATCGTCGACCGGGTCCTGGCCGGGACGACGCCCTACCCGCCGATCCGGGTCAGGATCGGGCGGCTGCCGGTCTACCAGGGCCGCATGCACCGGCCGGCGGCGGCGAGCGAGCAGGTGCCGTACCCGATGGTCCGGATGCACCCGCAGTGGCGCACCGAGGCGCTGCTGCGGGAACGGCTGGCCGAGCTGGGCGGCGCGGTCGAGCACGGCGCCGAGCTGACCGGCTTCGAGCAGGACGCGGACGGTGTGACGGCCCGGCTCGGCACCGGGACGACGCTGCGGGCCCGCTACCTGGTCGCCGCCGACGGCGGCAGGAGCACGGTGCGCAAGGCGCTCGGCATCGGGTTCACCGGCCAGACCCGCGAGGAGGAGCGCATGGTCCTCGGGGACGTGCGCGTCGAGGGGCTGGACCGCGAGCACATCCACGCCTGGGTGCGGCCGGGCAGGGGGATGGTCGCCCTCCATCCCATGGCCGGCACCGACGCCTTCCAGTTCATGGCCCCCCTCAGGCCGGGCGCGACGCCTGACCTGACCCTGGCCGGCTTCCAGCGGCTCTTCGCCGAACGCTCGATGCTGCGCGCGGCCCGCGTCACCGAGCTGCTGTGGTTCTCGCTCTACCGGGTCAACATCCGGCTGGCCGACGCCTACCGCGCCGGACGCGTGCTGCTGGCCGGGGACGCCGCCCACGTGCACTCCCCGGCGGGCGGCCAGGGGCTCAACACCGGCGTCCAGGACGCCTACAACCTGGGCTGGAAGCTGGCCCGCGCGCTGACCGGCGGGCCGGCGTCGCTGCTGGACACCTACGAGGAGGAGCGCCGCCCGGTCGCCGCCCGCGTGCTCGGCCTCAGCACGGACCTGCACGACCGGAAGTCGTACAAGCGGGACGAGGAGACCTACCAGCTCCGGGTCGGCTACCGGGGCGGCTCGCTGGCCCGCGCGGGCGGCGAGCGGATGCCCGACGGGCCGCTGCGGCTGGCCGGCGGCTCCCGGGCGCGCCTGTTCGACCTGCTGCGCGGCCCGCACTTCACGCTGCTGTCGCCGGACCCCGCGCCCCGCGTGCCGGGCGGCCCGCAGGTGCGGGCGTACGCGCCGGCCGAGCCGTACGGCGGGGCGCGGCACACGCTCGTGCGCCCGGACGGCCACGTCGGGATCGCCACGGACTCCGCCGCCGAGCTGACCCACTACCTGACGCTGGTGTGAGGGCCCCTCTGTAGTGAACCTGTAGTGGCTCTCTTGCGCCCCCGCACATCCTTGGATCTCAGCGGGCGCCACCCGTGCGCCCCGAGCAACCAGGGAGATCCTCATGGTCAAGACCGCTCGCCGTTACGCCAAGTACGCCGTCAGCGCCCTGTCCACCGCCATCTTCGTGCTGAACGGCTGATCACCCTCGCGTGCACCCCCGGGGGACCGCGTCTCCCGGGGGGCCACCCCCCACACGAGCGGAAGGACGAGGCGTGTTCGGCACCGCGGTACGCCAGCTCGGTTATGCCTGGTCGATGATGTCGGGCCGCAGGTTCCGCCTGCGGGACGTGAACGCGCTGGCCGACGACATGCGCGTGACCCTGGAGACGTTCGGGTCCCCGGGCGAGGGCGCCGACGACCTGCTCGCGGGCAGCGACCCCGAGCTCCAGGAGGACCTGACCCGGCGGCGGCTGCGGCGCACGGTCCGCCACGCGGCCGCCGAGAGCCCCTACTACCGGCGCTGGTTCGAGACGAACGGCGTGGACCCCGGCTCGATCACGCCCGCGACGCTGTCCACGATCCCGCCCACGTCCAAGGCCGACCTGCGCGGCATGCCCGCCGCGTTCGTCTCCGACCGCGCCCGCCCGGTCGTGCTCGCGCACACGACGGGGACGACCGGGACGCCGACCATGGTGTGGTTCTCGGCGTACGAGATCGAGCTGATGTCCTCGATGTCGGCGCTGGCGCTCATGCTCGCCGGCAACCTGCGCTCCGCCGACCTGTGGGCCAACGCGATCAGCTCGCGGTCCATCGCCCAGATCCTCACCGAGCGGGCCGTCACGCGGACCGGGGCCGCGTTCGTGCACCTGGGCGCGGTCGATCCGGCCGTCGCGCTCGACCGGCTGGCCACCCCGATGCACGTGCCGGGCAAACACCCGCAGATCACCCAGCTCAACGTGACCGCCTCCTACCTGGCGGCCCTGGTCCGGGAGGCCGAGCGAGGCGGCTGGCAGGCCGGCGACTTCGGCCTGAGCACGATCTGGTCCGGCGGCGAGGTGCTGACCGACGCGCTGCGCGTGCGCGCGGAGCACACGTTCGGCGCGCAGGTCCGCGACGGCTACTCCATGACCGAGATCGCCCCCGTGGGCGGCCGGGTCTGCGCCGACGGCCACCTGCACCTGCCGGCCGACCAGGGGCTGGTCGAGATTTTGGACCCCGTCACCCTGCGGCCCGCCGAGCCGGGGGCCGTCGGCACCATCGTGGTCACCCCGTACTCCACCTACCGCGACACCACCCTGCTGCTCCGGTACGTCACCGGCGACCTGGTCAGGGTCCTGCGCGCGGACGAGCAGCCGTCGTGCGCGCTGGCCGCGCTGCCCGCGACCTCGCGCGTGCTCGGGCGGGTGTCGCCCGGCGGGCTCACCACGCGCGACGTCCTGGACGTGCTGCAGGCCGAGCACGCGCTGCCGCTGCCCACGCGCTGGTCGCTGGAGGGCTCCCTGCTGTACGTCGTGGCCGGCAAGTCCGACGCGGGCCTGCTCGGCCGCCTGGAGGAGCGGGCGCACGGGCTGCCCCTGGACGGCATCGTCCTGGTCGAGACCGCCGACGACCTGCCCACTCCCTGCCGGCTCCGCGCCGACCTGCTGGAGCTCAGCTTCGAGCGAGGACTGTGATGACCCCGTACGTGCCGGCGCTGTACGCGCTCGTCGCCCTGACCGTCGCGCTGACCGCCGCCTACCTGGGCCGCTATGTCATGGCCAGGCCGCCGGTCGGCCGGATGGTGGGCTCCGACATCGCGGTCATGGTCGCCGCGCTGGTGGTGATGCCGTTCGCGTACCTGCACCTGCCGACCGGCGTGGTGGTGTCGGTCTTCGGGCTGGTGGTGCTGACGCTGGGGCAGCTCACGCTCGCGCCCGTGCTGGGCGGCCGGTGGGCGACGGCGGCGGTGCTGCTGCTGTGCGCCGCCGACGTGGCCGTCCACCTCGCCGGATGGCCGGCGGGGGTGCTGGTGGTCAACGACGTGCTGCTGATGCTGCTCGTCGTCGGGGCGGTGAACCTGTGGGTGCAGGCGGCGGTCACGCCCGGCCAGGTGGCCGCGCTGGCGGTGGCGCTCACCGGCTACGACACGCTGGCCACCGGGCTGTCCTCGCTCACCCTCGACTTCGTGCAGCGCATGCAGGGGCTGCCGTTCGCTCCCGTGCTGGCCACCTCCTACGGCGCGAACCCGTCACTGATCGGCCTCGGGGACTGCCTGATGTTGTCGCTCTGGCCGGCGGTGGCGGTCCGGGCGTACGGGAAGGCGGCCGCCTGGTGGGCGGCGGGGCTGGAGGCGGTGCTGCTGGCGGTCTCCATCGCCGTCGTGCTGGGCGGCGGGCGGCCGATCCCGCTGCTGACCGCGCTCGGCCCGCTGATCTTCGTCCAGTGGCTGTACTGGCGGCGGTGGTCGGCCCGGCGCACGCCCGCGCCGGGCCGGCCCGCGGTGAACCGCGCGCTGGACGTCCCGGCCGGCGCGCCGGAGGGGGTGTGGGCCGCGCTGGACGACGGCGGCGCGCTCGTCGGCGAGGGCGCCACCCCGGGCCAGGCCCGCCGCGAGGCCCGGCTGGCAGGCGCGACCGGCACCCCGGTCGTGCGGTGGCTCCAGGACTGAGCCGCAGGCCCGCGCCCGGCCCGGAGGTGACCGTCACGGCCGGCCGGGAGGCTGACCGTCACGGCTCGCCGGAAAGGTGACCGTCACGGATTGTCGCGGGGGTGGTCCTTCAGGTAGGCGGCGACCTGGCGGCCCTCCGGGGTGTCGCCGAACAGGGGCAGGGCGTGCCGCCAGGCCGTGGCCGCCTCCTCGTGCCGTCCGAGGCGGGCGTGGGCGCGGCCCATCTCCGTGAGCGTGCGGGCCCGCCACACCTGCGGGCCGTCGCGGCCGAGCCGGTCCAGCGCGGCGGCCAGGTGCCGCAGCGCCTCGCGCGGGTCGCCCTGGCGCAGCCGGACGACGCCGAGTGCGTGCCCGCTCAGCGCCTCGCCCAGGACGTCGCCGCACTCCACGAACAGCCGCAGGCTCGCCGCCAGCGTCTCGGCCGCCTCCTCGAACCGGCCGAGCGCGCCCAGCGCCTCGCCGAGCCTGCGCAGCACCTTGCTCATCTCGACCCGGTCGCCGACGGCCTGGGCGGTCAGCAGGCTCTCGCGGTAGCACGCGACCGCCTCAGCCGTCTCGCCCGCCTGGTAGCAGGCGGTGCCGAGGGCGCGCAGCAGGTTGCCGCGGGTGCCGTGGTCCTCCTCGCCGGTCTCCGCCAGCCGGGCACGCGCGATCTTGACGGCCTGCTCGTGCTCGCCGCGTTCGATGTGGATCCAGATCGGCCACGTCCAGGCGTAGGCCAGGCCGGCGGCGTCGTCGTGCGCGGCCAGCAGCTCGATCGCCGCGTACGCGTCGGCCAGCGCCTCGTCCAGCCGGCCCGAGCCGTGGCGGTCGGCGGCCCGGCTGATCAGCGCGTACGCGGCCCCGTGCGGGTCGCCGACCCGCTCGAAGGCGGCCAGCAGCTCCCCGCACGCCGCGTCGGCGGCCGGGTAGCGGCCCCGCTCGATGTCCATGTTGACCAGCAGCAGCCTGGACCGCAGGGCCGTGCGCTCGTCGCCCGCCGCGGTGGCCGCCGCGATCACCGCGTGCTGGACGCGCTCGGCGTCGGCCAGGAAACGTTCCATCGTCAGGTAGCCGGTCAGGTGGTGGGCCAGCTCCGCGGCGGTGGCGACCTGCCCCAGCTCGGCGGCGGTGGTGACGGCGAGCACCAGCGTGCGCCGCTCGGCCGACAACCACACCGTGCCGGCGGGCGTGCCGGAAGTCGGGCCGGCGGGCATGCTGGAAGCCGGGTCGGCGGGCGTGCCGGGGCCGGGGTCTCCGCGTTCGTAGGGCGGGGACAGCGGGATGGGCAGGCCGCGGGCGGCGGCCCTGGTCCTGCGGAGGCTTTCCAGCGCGAGCCGGGTCAGCGCGGCGTGCCGCTGCCCGGCCGGCTCCTCCGCCTCGGCGCGTTCCCTGGCGTAGACGCGCAGCAGGTCGTGCAGCCGGTAGCGGGGCTGACCGGCGGCGTCGATCTCGGTGGAGGTGAGCATGCCGCGCGCGACCAGCGTCTCCAGGACGGCGTCGGCCTCCCGCGCGGGCAGGCCGAGCAGGGCGGCGGTGGTCCACTCGGCGACGCTGTCCAGCCCGGCCAGCCCGAGCAGGCGGAAGGCGTGCCTGGCCCACTCCGGCAGCGCCGCGTAGCCGGGCTCGAACGTCGCCCGCACGTCGAGGCCGCCGACGACCAGCTCGTCCAGGTCGTGGCCGGCCAGGCGGGTGGCCAGCTCGCGGACCGGCCAGACCGGGCGGATGGCCAGGCGGGCGCCGGCGACCCTGAGCGCCAGCGGCAGCCGGCCGCAGGAACGCAGGATCTCCTCGGCGGCGTCCGGCGCGGCGCCGATCCGGTCGCGGCCGGCCACGCGTTCGAGCAGCAGCCGGGCGTCCCGCTCGCCGGGCAGGTCGAGCCGGATCCGGACGGCGCCCTCCAGCGCGGGCAGCGGCGAGCGGGAGGTCACCAGGACCGCGCCGCGCGGGGTGCCCGGCAGCAGGTGGCGGAGCTGCGCCTCGTCCACGGCGTCGTCGAGGACGACCAGCACCGCCTGGTCGGCCAGCCGCTGGCGAAGCAGCCCGGCTCGTTCCTCGGCCGAGGCGGGGATCATGGCGCCGTCCAGGCCGAGGGAGCGCAGCAGCACGTCGAGCAGTTCGCCGGGGTCGCGCGGGCCGCGGGCGTCCTGGCCGAGCCGGACGAAGAGCTGGCCGCCCGGGTAGTCGGCGCGCAGCAGGTGGGCCAGGTGCACGGCGAGCGTGGTCTTGCCGATGCCGGGCAGGCCCGACAGGATCGCGATCGGCGGGCTGAGCCGGTCCGGCCGCGCCCGTAACAGCGGCAGCAGCTCGGCGATCTCCGGTTCCCGGCCGACGAAGTCGGCGGTGTCGGCCGGGAGCTGACACAACGCCTGTAGCGGCACGGCCGCCCCGGGCCACTGGTCGGCCGGGCCGGCCGCCGGGAAGCGCGGATCGGCCGGCGTGGTCGCCCCCGGCGGCCGGTCGAGGTCGGGGTCGCCGGCGAGCAGCGCGGCGTGCAGGCGGCGCAGCTCGGGGCCGGGTTCCAGGCCCAGCTCGGCGACCAGCAGCTCGCGGGCCTCGCGGAAGGCCTCCAGCGCCTCGTCCCGCCGCCCGCCGCGGTGCAGGGCGATCACGAGCTGCTCCCACAGCCGCTCGCGCAGCGGGTGGGCGGCGATGAGGGCGCGCAGCTCGGCGACGAGGTCGTCCTGCCGGAGGGCGAGCCGGGCGTCGATCCACTCCGACCGGGCGACCGCGAGGCGTTCCTCCAGTTCGAGGAGCCGGGGGGCCATCGCGCCGGTGAGCGGCACGTCCTCGGCGGGCGCGCCGCGCCACAGGGCGACGGCCTCGGCGTAGGCGCGCTCGGCCGCGGCCAGGTCGCCCGCCGCCCGCTCCCGCCGGGCCAGCCGCAGGGTGTCCTCGAACACCAGCAGGTCCAGGCTGCCCGACGGGACCTCGCAGACGTAGCCCGTGCCCTCGGTGCGCACCAGCAGGCCGCCGCCCGCCAGGGACCGCCGGAGCTGGTGGACGTAGGTCTGGATGTTGGCCAGGGCCGAGCGCGGCGGATCGTCCCAGACGGCGGAGATCAGGCGCTCCCTGGAGACGGTCGCGTTCGGGTGGAGCAGCAGGACGCCGAGCACCGCCCGCTGCTTGCGGCTCAGGTGCACCCGCCCGCCGGGGCCGTTGACCCGGATCGTGCCGAGGATCGCGAAGTCCACCGTGCCTCCCTCGTGGCCGAACCGAAAGATCGGCTTTCCGGACGGCAGTACATCCCCCGCGACGGCGTTTTGACAATCCCGGGTGAGGGACCCTGACCTGATCCGGCGCGGTCAGCCGCAGACGGGCCGGTAGGGCAGCGTGGGCACATACGTCCGCCACTCCCGTTCGGTCAGCGCCCGCCCGGCGCGCGCGCAGACCGTCTTCGCCACCAGTTCGGCGGCGCCGGGACGCGCCCGACGGTCCCGCCGGCGTCCACCGTCAGGACGTGCGAGCCGTCGGGGGCGAAGGCGATCGACAGCAGCTCGCCCTCGTCGCGGTCGAGTCCGCCGCCCGGGTCGGCGGACAGGCCGAGGTCGCCGCCCGTCGTGGGGTCGATCAGGCGGACGCGGCCCTGCCCCGCGTTGACCGCGACGAGGTCCTCGACCGGCGAGTACGCCGGAGTGCCGAGGAAGGAGAAGCCCTCGGTCCCCTCGGTCAGCCGCCGGCCGCCCGCGTCCCACGTGCTCAGCCGGCCGCGCGAGTCGAACACGACCAGCCCGTCCCCCGCGTGGGTGAAACGCACCCAGGAGCCCAGGACGTCCTTGCCGAAGACGCTGAACGGCGGGCCCGCGACCCGGCCGTCGGCCGCCCGCAACACGCGCACGTCCAGGCCGGTCACCGCCAGCCGTCCGCCGTCGGGCGCGAACGCCAGGTCCACGACCTGGCTCAGGGGCGTGCTCCACAGGCGGCGGCGCGACCGCCAGTCCCACAGCTCGACCGCGTCCTCGCCGGTTCCCGGACCGTCGAGCACGAGCGCGAGCCGGGCGCCGTCCGGGCTGAAGCGGACGAGCTCGGGCTGCGCCCGCCCCGCCCCCGCCGTGAACCCGCCCGCGGGCTGCCTGGTCGCGGCGTCCAGGACGCTGACGCCGTGGCCGGACAGCAGTGCGAGGCTCCGGCCGTCGCGGCTGAAGGCGAGCGCGTGCGCGGTGGGCAGGCGGCTGGACGTCCCGCCCCCGACCTGACGGAGCGCGCCGTCCACGACGAGGTGCAGCCCGTCCTCGCCGAGGTCGGCCCGCTCGTACGGCGAGCCCTCGACCGGCTCGTTCACCAGGTCGGCGACGTCCACGGCGAACACCTGGTCGCCGACGAGGTAGCGGAAGGTCGTGCCGTCGAAGGCGGCGGCCGGGCGGGTTCCGGCGTCCACGTCCCCGCGCACCGGGACGGCGCTCAGCAGGTGGCTGTCGGGCAGCCGCCAGAACTGGACGGTGGCGTCGGTGACGGTGGCCAGCAGCCGGCCCGTGTGGTCGAAGACGGGATCGCCCTTGTTCCAGGCGCCTTCCGTGCCCTCGCCGACCTCCTCGGTCCAGCCCTCCTCCGTCTGCCTCAGTGTCAGGGTCCCGTCGCCGGACGTGGCCAGCCACCGGCCGTCGGGGCTCAGCGTGCCGCGCCGGGCGGCGGGGTCGGTGACGTCCCACTGCTCGCTGTCGTCCGGCTTGACGATCACCTTGCGGCCCTCGTGCCGGCGGACGACGTCCTGCCAGCCCTCGACCAGGTCCCTGAGCCGGTGGACCGGCCAGTCGCCGACCGGGCGGCCGGTGCCGGCGTCCCAGGCGCGGGCGCGGCGCCCGGTGGCGGCGACCAGTGTGCGGCCTGAAGGGGACAGCCCGATGTCGGACACCCGCTCGCGGCCGAGGCCCAGGCCGGAGATCAGGGTGACGCGCCGGCCCGTGCGCACGTCCCAGAGCCGCGCCTGGTCCTGGCCGACGCTGAGCAGCGTGCGCCCGTCGGCGCCCAGCGCCCGCAGGGTGCTGCGGGCGGCGGCCGGATCGCGGAACATGCCGCGCTCGCGCTGCGCGAGCGCGGCGGTCAGCGCCGCCCTGGCCTGCGGCGTGGGCCGCAGCCGCCAGGCGGCCACGGCGAGCAGCCCGGCGAGCACCGGATCGCTGCGCCGGGTCGCCTCGGCGCGCGCGGCCAGGCGCGTGGACTCCGACGTCGTCAGGCGGTCCTGGAGCTCGTCGGCGCGGGCCGCGGCGAGCCTGCTCTGCTGGACGGCCACGCCGCCCGCGACCAGCGCGACGACCAGCAGCCCCGCCAGGCTCAACGTCAGCAGCCGGGCGCGGCGGGCCCGGCGTTTGGCCAGCCGCGCCGACGACTCCAGGAAGTCGCGCTCGGCCTGGGACAGCCTGATGTCGCGGCGGGCGGTCGCCGCCCAGCTCAGGGCCTCCTCCAGCATCGTGCCGTGGAACAGGCCGCCGTCCCTGCGGCCGCCGTCGTCCCAGCGCCGGACGGCGGCCAGGATCGGGCCGTGGACGGCCAGCCCCTCCCTGTTGGCCTCGATCCAGCGGCGCAGCCGCGGCCAGGCGTGCGGCAGGGCCGGACGGGCCAGCCAGACCTCGCGGCCGTCGCGGCCCAGCAGGTACGCGAACACCTCCAGGATCCTGGTGACCGCCGGGATCTCGGCCGCCGATCGGCCGGCCACCAGCTCGTCCAGGGCGGCCTTCCTGGTGGCCAGCTCGCCCATGCCGTCCACGGTGAACAGGCGCAGGAACACCTCGGGCGCCAGCTCCCGCTCCGCGGGGGACAGCAGGGTGTAGGAGTCCTCGGCCAGTGTGCCGAGCGACGGGTCGGCGACCGTCCCGGCGACGTGGGCGGCCTGTCGGCCGCGTTCGAGCAGCCGCGCGGTGTCGAGCCCGCCGTCCCCGCTGACCAGCGCGAGCAGCAGCTGGCGGGCCTCGGGACGCCGGCCGGGCTCCTTGCTCAGCGCCGCCGACACCAGCGGGCGCAGCGAGTCCGGCAGCGCGGCCAGGTCGGGCGTGGCCGACAACACCCGGTGCATCACCCCGCCCAGGCTCTCGGCCTCGAACGGGTCGGCGCCCGTGGCCGCGTACAGCACGACGCAGCCCCAGGCGAACACGTCCGCGGGCGCGCCGGCCCGCTGGCCGCCGAACACCTCGGGCGCCATGTACGTCGGCGTGCCGGTCACCAGGCCGGTCGCGGTCAGCGACATCTCGGCGGTGCGCGCGATGCCGAAGTCGATGACCCGCGGGCCGTCCGGGCCGAGCAGCACGTTGTCCGGTTTGAGGTCGCGGTGCACCACGCCGGCCTCGTGGATGGCGGTGAGCGCCGTCGCCACCGCCGTGGCCAGGCGGTGCAGGTCGCCGCCGAGGAAGCGGCGTCCGGCGGCGACCGCCTGGCGCAGGCTCGGCCCGGCGACGTACTCGCTGACGATGTGGGGGCGCGGGCCGTCCAGTTCGGCGGCGAGCACGCGGGCGGTGCAGAACGAGGCGACCCGCCGCGCCGCCTCGGCCTCCCTGGCCAGCCGTCCGGCCTCGTCGCCGTGCAGCACCTTGATCGCCACCCGGGCGCCGTCCTCGGCGTAGGCCTCGTAGACGACGCCCTGACCGCCGGCGCCCAGCCGTCCGGCGAGCCAGTAGCCGCCCAGGCGTTGCGGGTCGTCGGCGGTCAACGCGTTCACGGCTGGTTGGATGCGATGATCGCCGGCAAAGTTGTGGTCATTTTTGCCGATTTATCGGTGCTTGACATTCCAGCGGCGTCAGGATCTAGGATCGCCGCCGTGCTCATGACCTTGACGCTCAGCGCGGCGCTCGTTCTGACCGGAACGCCCGCGCAGGCCACCAAACCCGTGTCGTTCCAGGGGTTCACCATCCAGATACCGGTCTCCTGGAAGGTGAAGAAGGACCCGATCGGCGGGCTCGACGTGGTCACCGGGGCCTGCTCCAAGCGGGCGACGGAGTGCCCCGGCTTCTCCCTCGGCGGGCCGCGGGCCATCGCCTACGCCTCCGAGGGCGGCACGTACCGGCCGGGCCAGCCGTACCACCCCAGCAGCGGGGTCGTGGAGTGCGTCCCGGACCGGCGTTACCTGGAGGGCGTGCCGCCCGTCCGGCCGTCCCGCGCCGCGACCGTGCAGGTGGGGGCGGGGCACCAGGCCCGCTTCACCGAGTGGAGACTGGGCTGCCAGACGAGGACCAGCAAGCCGGTCCCGGTGTCCTTCACCCAGCGCATCTGGTACCTGCGCAAGGAGAAGGTGCTGGTCGTCGACCAGTGGAAGACCCCCGGGCTGGGGAACATCCTGGCCAAGGCCGTCTGGAAGTGACCGGGTTGCCCGCGCGCCGTGCGGGCAGGAGATCGTCATGCGCAGCAAGCGGCTCTCCACCGTCGAGGAACAGACGTACGCGGTGGTCCTCGACCCCGGTGACGAGGTGGTCGAGAGCCTGACGGCGTGGGCCGCCGACAACGGCGTCCGCGCCGCCCGGCTGACCGGCATCGGCGGGTTCCGGCAGGTCACGCTGGGCTTCTTCGACCCGGAGGCGCTCCGCTACGACCCGATCCCGGTCGACCGCCAGACCGAGGTGCTCTCCCTGATCGGCGACTTCGCCATGCCCGACGACGACGTGCGGCCCACCCTGCACGCCCATGCGGTCGTGGGCCTGCCGGACGGCACGACCCGCGGCGGCCACCTGCTGGGCGGCGAGGTGTGGCCGACGCTGGAGGTGATCGTCACGCAGTCCCCCAGCTATCTGCGGCGCCGCCACGACCCCGCCACCGGCCTGGCCCTCATCGACCTGCGCTGACCCCTCGGCCTGCGCCGCCGCCGGCCTCTCCTCCTGCGCTACCCCCGCCCGGCCGCCGGCCCGGCCCGCTCCCGTCCGGTCGCCGGGTGGCGGCGGTCACTCGAAGTCGTCCGGGTTCAGTTCCTTCATGTGCTCGAAGCGCTCGCGTTCCTCGTCGTACTCTTCCTCGCCTGCGGGGCCTTCGAGGTCGGCCGCGGGCGTCTCTTCGTCCTCGGGCTCTTTGCGTCGCATGCTCATCCCCCTCCCGGCGGACCGGGCACGGGGCTCCCCCGCGCCCATCGCTCCGGCTACCCCTCTGACCTGCGGGCAAACGATCGCGGACGCCGGATGTTGACCGGCTCTTGTGCGGGCTCGTGGGGGCGCTTGGCGCGCCGAAGGGGAGGTTTCCGGGCGATTGTTCCGACTATCTGAGGAGATGTACGTGCCCACCAAACGCTCCGCCAAGCCGACCCGGTCGAAGCCCGACAGCCAGCCCTGGCTGCACGTGAACGGCGTGGAGATCCAGGAGTACGGCACCGTGCGGATGTTCCCGCTCGGCCTCTCCCGTGACGCGCGCGAGTACTCCTGCCAGCGCCTCAACCAGATCCTGGCCGACACCCAGATCCTCTACAGCCTGTACAAGAAGCACCACTGGCTGATGCGCGGCCCGACCTTCTACCAGCTCCACCTACTGCTGGACAAGCACGCCTCGGAGCAGATCGCGCTGGTGGACGAGATGGCCGAGCGCGTGCAGACCCTCGGCGGCGTCGCGGTGGGCGACCCCCGGCACGTGGCCGAGATCACCGTGATCCCGCGCCCGCCGAACGGCTGCGAGGAGGTGCCCGCCATGCTCTCGCGCCTGATCGAGGCGCACGAGACCATCCTCGTGGCCGCCCACGACGCGGCCGCCCGGGCGCAGGAGATGGGCGACGACGGCACCAACGACCTGCTGGTCTCCGACGTCATCAGGACGAACGAGCTCCAGACCTGGTTCCTGATCGAGCACCTGGTGGACACCCCGCTGGTGGAGAAGCCGGACAGCTGACCGGCCCGCCCGATGTCCGGTAAGCCGGAAATCGACGCCAGGTGAAGGAAATGTCTGGATTTAGCCGGACATCGCACACCGGACGTAACGGTTCATACCGGGCGCAGTAAGGCGCCGCATCGAGCCCGCACCGCCGGGTACGCCAGGAATCGCGGGCCTTCGGGGCCGCCGGCGACCCGCCAGAGCGCGCCGCCACGAAGGCGTGCCTCACCAGCGGGACGCCCTCTGACCAGGGCCGACCCCGACCGGGCCGCCCTGACGGGGGCTACTTCTGACCGGGAGCGACGGAGAACGACATGACCCAACCGCTGACCTCACCGCCCGCCCCCGCCCACGGCGTCGCGGGACGGGAGCGGCGGCCATGAGCCTGTCGGACCGCGAACGCCGCATCCTGGCCGAGATCGAGCAGGATCTGCGCTGGCAGGACCGCGACTTCGCCTGCCGCATCGACGCGCTCAACGCCAAACCGGCCCGCCGCCGCCGCTGCCCGGTGACCCGCAGGGAGATGGCGTTCATCCTGGTCATCGTGGTCGCGATGACGCTGCTGTCGGCGGTCGTGTTCGTGGCGGCGGGCCGTCCGCGCACCCCGCCCGCGCCGCGCCCCACGCGCGAGGTGGTGACCACCTCGCCCCAGGTCACCCGTCCATGACCGCCGGCCGCCCGCTCAGGACGGCGGCGGGGCGACCGAGGCGCGGCTGACCAGGCGCGAGCGCAGCGTGTGCACGTCGTGCCGCGGCTCGGCCCCGTCGAGCACGTCGAGCAGCACCTCGGCGGCCTTCGCGCCGAGCTGGTGGACCGGCTGCTCGATCATCGTCAGCGGCGGGTCCATGACGGCCGCCCAGGCGCTGTCGTCGAAGCCGATGAGCGAGATGTCGGCCGGGTAGGACAGCCCGGCGGCGCGCACGGCCCGCAGCGCCCCGGTCACGGCGTCGGTCTCGGTGCAGAACAGGGCGGTGGTGCGGTCGGGCAGCGCCAGCATGCGGGCCACCTCCTGGGTGGCCCACTCCTCGGTCTTCGGGCCGGTCATGACCAGCTCGGGATCGAAGGGGATGCGGGCGTCGTCGAGCGCGTCGAGGTAGCCGCGCAGGCGCTCGCCGTCGGTCCACACGTTGCGGGCCTTCTCCAGCAGCGCCCGCCTGGTCACGGGCGGATCGACCGAGGACGGCCCCCACACGAACCCGATGCGCCGGTGGCCGGCCGCGATCATCACCTCGACCGCCTCACGGGCCGCGCCGCGGTTGTCGATGACGACCGTGTCGAGGTCGAGCGGCGCGACCGCGCGGTCGACCAGCACGATCGGGATGCCCCGGCCCATGGCCGCCCTGATGTGCTTGACCTCGTCGCGCCCCACGGCCGCCGAGGCGATGATGACGCCGTCGACCCGCTTGTCGATGAGCACGTCGGTGGCCGCCACCTCCTCGTCGAGCCGCTCGTACGTGCTCAGCACGATCGTGTCGAACCCGCGGGCGCGCGAGGCGTCGGAGATGCCGCGCATGACGCCCGCGAAGAACGGGTTGCCGATGTCGGCCAGGATCACGCCGAGCGTGTGGCTGACCCCGGTGGACATGCTGCGGGCCAGGGCGTTGGTGCGATAGCCGAGCTTCTCGGCCGCCGCCAGCACCCGTTCGCGCAGCTCCGGGCTGACATAGCCGTAGCCGCCGAGGGTGCGGGCCGCGGTGGCGCGGCCGACGCCGGCCTCGGCGGCCACCTCCGAGATCGTCGGCCGCCCCGACTGGCTCCGGTCGGCTGCCATCGAACGGGTTCCTCGTTTCTGGGGGGTCGCGGGCACGCCCATGCTAGCCGCGCGGGGCGGGCCTGCCGAAGCCGAAGGCGCCTTCGACGAAGCACTGGTCGTAGGCGGTCTCCGCGCCGGCCAGCAGCGCCCGCAGGACCGCCCCGCGGCCCGGCGCGGCGCCCTTGCGCCAGCCGTCGCGCAGCAGGGAGACGGCGAACCCGGCCAGGAACGCGTCCCCGCAGCCCATGGTGTCGACGATCTTGCCCGGGTCCTCGACCAGCCGGGCGGGGGCGGCGACCAGGTCATGGCCGTCGTAGGCCATCGCGCCGTCCACGCCCCTGGTGCCGAGGGCCAGGCGGGCGCCGCTCGCCACGGCGCGGGCCAGCAGGTCCCGGGTGCCCGCCGCGTCCAGGTGGGAGCAGGACAGGAGCACCAGGTCGGCGTGCGGGCAGACGCGGTCCAGGTAGGCGGGGACGCGGTAGTCGTCCTCGCTGGACAGGTCGAAGCTGACCAGGGGCCGCAGACCGGCCAGCCCGGGCAGCTCGTCCTCGCTGCCGGAGTAGACGCTGGAGTGCACCAGGTCGAACGAGCCGGCGTAGGCGAGCAGGTCGCCGGTCAGCGCCAGCGGCTCCCGCACGGTGACGCCGCCGCCGTTCCAGCCCAGGAAGACCCGGTCGCCGTCGTCCACGCGCAGCCGCGACACGCCGCTCTCGCCGGGACGCACCACGCAGCGGTCGACCGCGACGCCCTGCGCGGCGACGGCCTCGCGCAGGAAGCCGCCGAGGTCGTCGTCGCCGAAGACCCCGAGGTAGGCGGCCTCGACGCCGAGGCGGCCCGCGTAGACGGCGACGTTCACGCTGTTGCCGCCCGGATAGTCGATGCCCCGATCGACGAACCGGTCGACGATGTTGTCGCCGAAGCCGAGGACTCTCATGTTTCTCCTGTGCCGAGGGGGTTCGGGATGGGCAGGCCGGGGCCGCTCCCGTCCCGGCGGGCGGGAGCGGGAGCGGAGGTGGCGGCGGCCTAGTAGTCCATGACCCGGTAGTAGCGGCGCAGGTCGAGCGAGTGGTCGCGGACGCGTTCCAGGTGCTTGCTGACCCGGCCCAGCACCGTGTCGAGCACGAGCGGCGCGAGCAGGCCGCGGAACTCGGGGCTGATGCCGTCGAGCGGGTAGTCGCGGGTGTCGAAGACGGTGACGTCCTTGGAGATGCGCCGGGCGAAGGCTTCGGCGCGGTCGGTGAGCGGGCGCGTCTCGTCCTCGCCCTGGAAGATCAGCACGCTCGTGTCCTCCTCCAGCAGCTCCAGCGAGCCGTGGAAGAACTCGGCGCTGTGCACCCTGGTGGTGCGCAGCCACTGCATCTCCTCAAGGATGCACATCGAGTACAGGTAGGTGAATCCCCACAGGTTCCCGCCGCCGATGAGGAAGTGGTAGTCGGTGTCCTTGTGGGCCTCGGCGAACGCGGCGGCCACCGGCTCGGCCTGCCGGGCGACCTCCAGCATCACGCCGGGCAGCCCGGCCAGCTCGCCGGCCAGCTTCTCGTAGCCCTCGAACTCGCCGCGGCGGGACAGCAGGCGGCCCATGAACAGCAACATCTGCTGGTCGAACGGCCACGCCTTCGGCTCCGACACCAGCACGGCGTCCACGGCCTTGGCGATCGGCGAGTCGGGGTAGCCGGTGAAACCGACCGTGTAGGCGCCCTTGTCCTTGACGTACTCGATCGCGCGCAGGCTGTCCTCGGTGGTGCCGGAGACCGAGGTGAAGATCGCGACCGTGCGCTCACCGAGCCGGGCGTCGCCCGAGACGACCAGCTCGGCCGCGATCGCGGCGCGCACGTCGAGCGTCGAGCTGCGCCTGGCCAGGTGCTCGTAGGGCCACATCTGGGCGTACGTGCCGCCGGCGCCGACGAGCAGGAGGGTGTCGAACCCCTGGTCCACGAGCCGATCGACGAGCTCCTCGATCTGGGGGCGCAGGGCCACGGTGCTGGCCAGCTGCGACAGGAATTCCGGCTCGTTGAATCCGAGCATCTTCGCGTCCTTTCGGGAAAGCTTGCGGGCCGGCGGCGTCCAGCGGCCTGATACCGGTATCACGCGGAGGTCACGCTGACACAGGATCCGGCCGCGCGTCAACACCCCACCTGCGAGAACCCGCCTCGTACTGCTGTTTCGTCGCAGGAGAAAGCCCACAGGCAGGCGCTCGGAAAGAAAATCTTGCTTCGCGGTCTGGTACCGGTATCAGTTCATCTGTACAGTCAGCCAACACCCCCACCGCGGACCGGCAGGTCCCCCTCTCCCTCCGAGAGAAAGGAAGCCCATGCGCCCTCGCGCAATGACGTCGTTCGCGGCGCTCCTCGGGACGCTCGCCCTGGCCGGCTGTTCCGGCGGCGGCGACGGAGCGGCCACGGCCCCCGCCGCCGACCTGTCCGCCACGCCCGACTTCTCCGGCACGCTGAGCATCCTCACCAAGTTCGCCGGCGAGCCGCTGCAGCCGTACTTCGAGGACCTGGCCGCGGCGTACCAGAAGCAGCACCCGGGCGTGAAGGTCGAGCTCATCCAGGAGACCGACCAGAGCATCAAGGACAAGACCAAGACGCTGACCGCCTCCGACGCGCTGCCCGACGTCTTCTTCACCTGGAGCGGCAACTGGGCGGAGAACTTCGTGCGCGGCGGGCGGGCCGCCGACCTGAGCAAGGTGATCGGCCCGGACACCGAGTGGGGCAAAACGTTCAGCCCCGGCTCGCTGTCGGCCTTCGCCTACGACGGCAAGTACTACGGCATCCCGCTGTACGGCAACGGCAAGTTCATGGGCTACAACAAGACCGCCTTCGACAAGGCCGGCGTCAAGGTGCCCGGCACGTTCGAGGAGCTGGTCGGGAGCTGCGCGGCGCTGCGCAAGGCGGGCTACGAGCCGATCGCCTTCGGCAACAAGGACGGCTGGCCCGCCCTGCACTACCTCCAGCAGCTCTTCGCCTACGACGTGCCGGCCGACGTCCTGCAGGCCGACTTCACCCCGAAGACGGCCAAGCTCGACAACCCGGGCTACGTGACCGCGCTCAACCGGTTCAAGACCCTGGTCGACACCTGCACCGACACCGGCAAGGGCACCAACGGCGTGCTCTACAGCTCGGCGCAGCAGGCCTTCCACGACGGCAAGGCGGCCATGTACTACCAGGAGGTCCTGGAGTTCGACAACGCCACCGACAAGAACGGCCTCAAGCCGGACGACTTCGGCATCTTCCAGCTCCCCGCCCCCCAGAACGCGGCCGGCGACCCCAAGACCATCGAGGGCGCTCCCGAGGGTTACCTGATCAACGCCAGGTCGCCGCGGGCCGCGCTGGCCGTCGACTTCATGAAGTTCGTGACCTCCACGCAGAACGCCAAGACCCTGTCGGCGCCCCCGTACGGGCAGCCCAGCACGGTCGTCGGCGCGGTCAGCCCCGAGACCTCCAGCAAGGCCGTCTACGAGGGCATGGAGCAGGTCAACAAGGCGCCGCGGCTGGCCGCGTGGCTCGACACCGTCACCGTGCCCGAGGTCGCCGACGCCTGGCTGGCCGGCGGCGAGGCGCTGATCAGCGGCGGCTCGACCCCCGACAAGGTGCTGGCGAGCGTCCGCGAGGCGTCGGAGTCGGCGAAGTAGGCCGGGCGGCCGGAGGGAGAGCATGCCGGTGCGTGCCATACGTCAACGGGCGCTCGGCCTGGCGTGGGTGGCTCCCGCGCTCGCGCTGGTCGTGGTGTTCGTC
Organism: Nonomuraea sp. NPDC050227; assembly: GCF_044459705.1. Taxonomy (NCBI): domain Bacteria; kingdom Bacillati; phylum Actinomycetota; class Actinomycetes; order Streptosporangiales; family Streptosporangiaceae; genus Nonomuraea; species Nonomuraea sp. NPDC050227. The sequence continues at coordinate 81,123 of NZ_JBITJF010000015.1, forward strand.
TACCTGCCGCTGGTGCAGAACTTCCAGTTCAGCACCCTCAAATGGGACATCTACCGCGGCACCCAGGAGTACGTCGGGCTCGACAACTACCGCAAGCTGATCGACGACCCGGTCTTCTGGTCCTCGCTGGGCAACAACGTCCTGTACGCGGTGGTCTCGATCGTCTTCCAGGTGTTCGGCGCGCTGCTGCTGGCCGCGCTGATCGAGGGCGTCCGCAGTGAGCGGTGGCAGCGCGGCCTGCGGGCGGTGTACTTCATCCCGTCGGCGATCTCGATGACCGTCGCCGGCCTGCTCTTCTACTTCATCTACGAGCCCAACCTGGGCCCGCTCAACCACCTGCTCAGGGCGATCGGCCTGGACGGCCTGGCCCAGGCGTGGCTGGGCCAGGAGAGCACCGCCATGTCGGCGATCATCGCGATGAGCCAGTGGCAGGGCTTCGGCTACTCGACCCTGCTGTTCGCGGTCGCGATCCAGCGCATCCCGCGCGAGATCTACGGCGCCGCCGCCATCGACGGCACCGGCCCGGTCCGGCGGTTCTTCCACGTGACCGTGCCGCTCGTGCGGGAGATGACCGGGCTGATGATGATGGTCACCGTCTCGGGCGCCTTCCAGGTGTTCAACGAGGTCATGGTGATGACCAGCGGCGGCCCCGACAACTCCAGCCAGGTCCTGGGCACCTGGCTCTACCGCAGCGGCTTCGTGCGCAACAACTTCGGCTACGCCGCCGCCATCGCGACGGTGATCTTCGTCATCACGCTCGGCATCGCCGTGGGACAGATGTGGGTCACCCGTAAGAGAAGGGTGGAATGGTGAGTCGCCGCGGCTTCCTCGGCGTGATCGCGCGCGTGTTCCTCTGGGCGTTCCTGCTCTGCCTCGCGGTGGTCGTGCTCTATCCCCTGCTGTGGATGGTGCTCAACGGGTTCAAGTCCAACAGCGAGCTGTTCGGCAACCCGTTCGCGCTGCCGTCGAGCTGGAGCTTCGAGAGCTACCAGAAGGCGTGGAACCGGGGGGTGAGCGACTACCTGACGACGAGCGTGCTGGTCACGCTCACCTCCACGGTCGCCACCGTGTTCGTCAGCGCGTGGGCGGCCTACGGGCTGACCCGGGTGGACATCCCGTTCAACCGGTTCGTCACGATGGCCATCCTGGGCGGGCTCATGCTCGCGCCGACCGTGGCGCTCGTGCCGCTGGTCAAGATGTTCCAGGCCATGGGGTTGTACAACAGCTTCTGGGCGCTGCTGATCCTCTACACCGCGTTCCGGATCCCGTTCACGACGTTCCTCATCCGGGCGTACATGATCGACCTGCCGCGCGAGGTGGACGAGGCCGCCGAGATGGACGGGTGCGGCCGCTGGACCGCGTTCTGGCGGATCGTCCTGCCGATGTGCAAGCCGATCCTCACCTCGACTGTGCTGCTGCACATCCTGTTCGCCTGGAACGAGTACCTGTTCGCGATGGTCTTCACCAGCGGCGCCGGCGTGCAGACGCTGCCGGTCGGCCTCACCGGCCTGATGAGCAAGCACGGCACGGACTTCCCCGTCGTCTTCGCCGGGATGGTGATCGCGGCGCTGCCCGTGGTGCTGCTGTTCTTCCTCGGCCAGCGCTACATCGTCAAGGGCCTCGCCGACGGGGTCGGGAAGTGAGTCTGATGTCGTTGTCACTGCGGCAGTTCACCGGTTCGAACTTCGCCTACCAGCACCTGCCCTTCGACCGTTTCCTCGACGACGCCGCCGCGCTCGGTCGCGAGCACCTGGAGCTGTGGGGCGTCGCGCCGCAGCTGCACGTGCCGTGGCTGAGCGACGCCGAGGCGCGGGCGATCCGCCGGCGCGCCGCCGGGCGGGGGCTCACCGTCCGCTGCCTGACGCCCGAGCAGGTGGCCTACCCGGTCAACCTGGCCTCGCCGGACAGCCGGCTGCGGGCCGCGAGCGTGGCGATGTTCCGCCGGGCCGCCGAACTGGCCGCCGAGCTGGGGGCCGAGCTGCTGCTGCTGACCCCGGGCCGGGGCTTCGAGGACGAGCCGGTCGCCGCCGCCTGGCGGCGCTCGGCCGACGCGATCGGCGAGATCTGCGCCTACGCCCGCACGCTCGGCGTGTCGTGCGTGCTGGAGGCGTTGCAGCGGGTGGAGTCCAACCTGGTCAACGACGCGCCCACGCTGGCCCGCATGATCGACGAGGTGGGCGCCCCGAACCTGGGCGCGGTGCTGGACACCGTGGCCATGGCGGCGGCCGGGGAGGGCGTGGACGACTACTTCGACGCCCTCGGCGACCGCGTCAGGCACGTGCACCTGATCGACGGCTCCCCCACCGGGCACCTGGCCTGGGGCGACGGCGAGCTGCCGCTCACGGAGTACCTGGCCGCGCTGGACCGCAGGGGCTATCGGGGAGCGATGACGTTCGAGCTGTTCGGGGCCGGGGACTACGCCTTCGACCCGCGTCCCGTGGTGGAGCGCTGCCTGGCCTCCGTACAGGCAGCGCTCCCGGGAGCCTCATAGCCCGCCGACGGCTCCGGGCATGACCAGCCCCCTGCCCTGGCCGGGGTACTTGGCCACCAGCCTGGACCTGCCGGTGCGGACGTCCACCGCGTAGGCCCGGGTGTCCTTCCCGGCCTCGACGGTGAGCGTGACCTCCGACCGGCTCTGCCAGATCGTGGCGTCGTGGATGCCCGCCCCCGTCGGCAGGCCCTTCACGGAGACCTTCCGCAGGGTGCGGCCGGTCCTGGTGTCGAGCACGGTGAGCCTGCGGGTGACGTACTCGGGCTGGGCTTTCTTGCCGGGCGGGAACTCGAAGGCGACCACCGTGCGGCCGTCCGGGGCGAGCTCGCTGAACATGATGAAGACGCCGTCGAAGCGCACCGGCCTGCCGCCGCCGGTGACCGGCATGAACAGCAGGTCGGTCTTGCGGTAGCGGACCAGCTCGGCGACGCCGTCCTTGATGGCGACCGGCTCGTACACGCCGGGGACGGGCACCGTCCCGCCGGTCCGCACGTCGATCAGCAGGCCGGGGTCCTTGGTGCCCTCGCGCGGGTCGAACGCCAGGTGGCGGCCGTCGTCGGAGACCACCAGCAGGGAGCCCGTGCCGAGGCGTTCCTCCGCCACCTTCGCGGCGGAGACCGTCTCCGCGCCGGTCACCATGTCCCGGACGACGTGCGCCTGCGCGTCTTCGTCGTAGTAGGCGAACATGCGCCCGTCGCGGCTGAGGGCGACGGGCACGCGGTCGTTCCTGGCGGTCCTCGCGAGCGCCTGGGGCACCCGGTACGTCCTGCCGTCGGCGGTGACCACCCGCCATTCGCCGTCCAGGCAGCCGGGCGGCGCGCTCTTCCCCTTGGGAGGCAGGCAGCTCTGCCGGTAGGCGTGGCTGAGCGTCCCCACCTTCCCCTCGGGCAGGACGGGCACGGCCGCGGCCGCGGCCTGCGGCGCGGCGGCGGGCACCCGTCGCGGCCCGGCCACCAGCACGGCCGCCGTCACCCCGGCCAGCACCGCGATCGTCGCGGCGGCCGCCAGCGTCGCCGAGGCGCGGCGTCTGCGCCGGTACCCCGCCACCGCGAGGTCGGCCAGGTTCACCGGGGGCGCCTCCTCGGCGATGCCGTTCAGCGCGTCACGGAGTCTGGTCATCGGGCCGCCTCCTGAGGGGTTCGCGAGTCCACGAGGTCGGGGGCCAGCGCGCGCAGGCGCGCCAGCGCGTGATGGGTCTGGCTCTTCACCGTGCCGACCGCGCAGCCGAGCGCGTCGGCGGTCTGGGCCTCGGTGAGGTCCTCCCAGAAGCGCAGGACGATCACCGCGCGCTGCTTGCGCGTCAGCTTGTCCAGCGCCTGGCGCAGCACGATCCGGTCGAGGGCGTCGTCGTCGTAGGTGACCGGGCGCTCGGGCGGGTCGGCGCTGGGCAGCTCGGGGTTCGGCCGGCGCCGCCACGAGATGTACTGGTTGACCAGCGCCTTACGCGTGTACGCCTCCGGGTTGCCGTCCCGCGCCAGCTTGTGCCAGTGCCGGACGACCTTGACCAGCACGCTCTGGAGCAGGTCCTCGGCCTGGTGAGGGTCGCCCACGAGCAGGTAGGCGGTCCGCATCAGCGCCTGTTGCCGGGCGATGACGAACTCGCGGAAGCCGTCATGAGCGTCCAATGTGGTGATCTCCCTTCGCCCGTTCCCAACGCGGCCGGCCGGGCGGAGGGTTGCAGGTTCGTCGCAGAATTCCCTACGGCCTCACCGGGCCCGCCGGTCGGGACGGCGGCCCCAGGTGGCCCAGCGCCACAACCATTCCACCGGGCCGAAGCGGTACCGGCGCAGCCAGAGGGTGGACCACACCCACTGCAGAGCCAGGATGACGGCGGCGATCCCCACGATCGTGGTCAGCGTCCAGCCCTCCGGCGGGCCGCCGGCCAGCCTGCCGAGGACCAGGACCAGGGCGGTGGCGCTCAGGTAGTTGGTCAGCGCCATGCGGCCCAGCGGGACGAAGACGGCCCGCAACACCGGGCGCAGCGGGGTCCTGAGCAGGACGAGCAGGACGCACACGTACAGACCGGCCATGAGCAGCCCGGACGCGGCCATCGGCAGGGGGACGCCTGTGCTCGCGGCCTGCCACATGAGCGCCGGGACGGTGGCCGCGGCGAGGCCCAGGGCCAGCAGCGCCGGGACGCGGGTGGAGCTCTCGATCCGGTCGATCACGCCGTACCTGGTGAGGGCCGAGCCCAGCAGGAACAGTCCGGGCACCAGCATCGTGCCGCCCCCGAAGACGACCAGCGCCGCGACGACGAGCACGGCGGCGAGCCCGGCCACGGCCCAGCGCGGCAACCATGTCGAGGGCAGCAGCACCGCCAGGCCGACGACCGCGTAGACGGTCAGGATGTCGCCGCGCCACAGCAGGAACATGTGCGCCAGGCCCATGCAGGCCAGCAGGAGGAGCCTGCGCAGCAGCAACACCCGCGGATGGGGCACGCGGGCGGCGGCGGAGTCGAGCAGCAGCGAGAAGCCGACGCCGAACAGCAGCGAGAAGATCGGGAAGAAGCGCTGCTCGACGAGCAGGCCCAGCCAGCGGGCGGTGTCGTCGAGCGTCGCCTGCTGCGCGGTGACCGGGTCGGTGCCGACGTGCGAGATCGGCTGGACGTTGGCCAGCAGGATCCCGCACAGGGCGAAACCGCGCACGACGTCGAGCGCGATGATGCGCGACCGCCCGGGGGCGGCCGGGGGTGTGGTGCGGGGTGTGTCGTCCGGGGGCAGGGCGCGGGCGGGCCGCGGGTCGTCATAGGGCATGAAGCCTCATCCTGCGGCGGACGGCGGGGCGCGGGGAGGGTCCAAAGCAGGGTTCGGGCCGCGGCGACCGTACTTTCGGCCGGTGTGCCGGGCGGACCGGCCTCCCTGGCCTGGGGTGCGCGCGGCGACCGTACTTTCGGCCGGTGTGCCGGGCGGGCCCGCCTCCCTAGCCTGGGTGCGTGAACGTGCGGAACCGGCCGGAGCTCGCCTGGCCCCTCGGGCGGCGGGCCGCGGCCGTGACGGCGCAGGCCGCGCTGGCGGTGGCGGCCGTCGCCGTGCTGATCTTCTGGGCCGGTCTGATCGCCGGCAGCTGGGGCGGCGGCTACTGGGTGTTCGACTGCGCGGCGGGGGCGGCGGTGTGCGCGCTGGCCCTGGCGCGCCGCCTGGCCCCGGCGTGGACGGCCGCGGGCGGGCTGGCGGTGGCGGCCGTGGCCGTCCTGGTCGCCGCGTGGGCCGGGCTGCCGAACGAGCCGGGGCCGGCCATGGCGCTGGGCCTGTCCGTGCTGGTCGGGTCGGCGGTCAGGACGCTTCCCGTACGGGCCGCCTGCGCCGTCGCGGCCGGTGGGCTCGCGGTCGCCGCGGCGAGCGTGCCCGGGGCGCACAACGGGGCCACGGTGGGGCTCAACGTGGCCTGGTGGCTGGCCGCCCTGGGCGTCGGCGGCGGCCTGCGGCTGCTGGCGGCGCGCCGCCTGTCGGCCGCCGATCGCGTCCGGCACGACGAGCGCCGCAGGCTGGCCAGGGAGCTGCACGACGTGGCCGCCCACCACCTGACCGGCATCGTCCTGCAGGCCCAGGCGGCCCGGCTGCTGGCCCGCAGGGGGTCAGGCCCGCTGGAGGAGTCGCTGGAGGACATCGAGGACGCCGGCACCGGAGCCCTGGCCGCGCTGCGCCGCGTCGTGGGCCTGCTGCGCGACGCCGGTGACGACGTGCCCGGCCCGGCCGGCCGGCTCACCGACCTGGTCGGCGGCTTCGACGGCCCGCCCGTGACCCTGCGCGTCCCCGGCGAGGCCGAGAGCTGGCCGCCGGAGGTGAACAGCACCGTCTACCGGATCGTCCAGGAGTCGCTGACGAACGTCGCCCGCCACGCGGCCCGCGCGGTCACCGTCGAGGTCACGGTCACCGGGCGGGACGGCGCGGTCGTGGTGGAGGTCGCCGACGACGCGCCGCCCGCGCCGCCGTCCCGGAGCCGCGGCGGCTACGGCCTGCTCGGCATGCGCGAACGCGTCGAGGCCCTCGACGGCACCCTGCGCGCGGGCCCCCGGCCGGAGGGCGGCTGGACGGTCCACGCGACCCTGCCCCTCGCAGGGCCACCTGGGGGGCGGCGATGACGATCGGCGTGCTGCTGGCCGACGACCAGGCGATGGTCCGCCGCGGCCTGCGGCTGATCCTGGAGGACCAGCCCGACATCCGCGTGGTGGCCGAGGCCCGGGACGGCGCGGAGGCCGTGGAGCTGGCCCGGCGGGTACGCCCCGACGTCTGCCTGGTGGACATCCTCATGCCCGGCATGGACGGCATCGCGGTCACCCGCGCCCTGGCCGGCGCAGGCGTGCCCGACCCGCTGCCGGTGGTCGTGGTCACCACCTTCGACCTGGACGAGTACGTCTACGACGCGCTGCGCTGCGGCGCGGCCGGGTTCGTGCTGAAGGACGCCGGCCCGGCCCTGCTCGCCGAGGCCGTACGGGCGGCCAGCAGCGGGGACGCCCTGATCTCGCCGTCGATCACGCCGCGCCTGCTGGGCCGCCTGGCCAGGCGGGCGCCGCGCGCGACGGGAGCGGTGCGCCCGCTGTCGGAGCGGGAGACCGACGTGGTGCGCGCCGTGGCCGCCGGTCGCAGCAACCGGGAGATCGCCGCCGCCCTGCACATCTCGCTGAGCACCGTGAAGGGCCACATCTCGGCCATCCTCGACAAGCTGGGCATACGCAACAGGGTCGAGATCATCGTGTGGGCCTGGGAGAACGGGGTGGCGGGCTAGGGTCCGTCAGCGCGACTCGTCGCCCAGCCGCACGCTCGCGCGGGCGATGTCGGCCAGCGTGATGTCGGCCAGCATCATCTCCTCGTGGTCGCGCAGCGCGCTCCACACCTCGGCGAGCGGGCTGGCCACACCGGGATAGCCGCCGTGGTCGCCGCCCTCGGAGACGCCTTCGACGATCAGCACGATGTCGGCGAGGGTGATCTCGCCGGCGGGCCTGGCCAGCCAGTAGCCGCCCTCGGGGCCGCGCTGGCTGTGCAGCAGGCCCGCCCGGCGCAGCTGCAGCAGGATGTTGTCGAGGAACTTGCGGGGGATGCCCTGGGCCGTGGCGATCTTCTCGGCGGGCATGGGGCCCGGCGGCGCTGCGGCCAGCTCGGCCGCGGCGCGCAGGGCGTACTGGGTTCTGGCGGAGATCCGCATGACCGTCTACTGCTCAGGCGCTAACCTGGTGCAGGCCCCAGCGGCGGCGCAGCGCGTCGTCCGCCAGGCCGAAGACGCGGTCCACCACGATGCCGATGACCAGGATGACGATCATGGTGGCGAGCAGGCCGGGCGAGTCGGCCAGTTCGCGGGCGTAGTGGAGCTGCTCGCCCAGCGAGGCCTGGTTGGCGATGATGACCAGCAGCTCACCGGCCATCAGCGAGCGCCAGGCGAACGCCCAGCCCTGCTTGAGCCCGGCCAGGAACGACGGCAGCGAGGCCGGCAGGATGACGTGCCGGTAGAGCGCGATCCGGCGGAAGCCGAGCATGTGCCCGGCGCGCAGCAGGATCGGCGGCGTGTAGTCCACCCCGGTGATCAGGCCGTTGGCGATGGACGGCGCCGCGCCCAGCACCACCACGAACAGGATCGCGCTCTCCGACAGCCCGAACAGCAGGATGGCCAGCGGGAACCAGGCGATGGACGGCATCGTCTGGAGCCCGGTGATCAGCGAGCCCGTGGCGCGGCGCAGCGGCCCGATCCGCGAGACCAGCGCGCCGACGACCAGCCCGACGGCGATCGCCAGGGCGAACCCGGTGACCGCGCGGCGCATGGTGACCGTCAGCGCGGTGTAGAACTCGGGGTCGCCGAGCCGGTGCCCGAGCTCGGCGAGCGTGGTGACCGGCCCGGCGAAGACGTACTCGGGCCACCAGCCCGCCCACACCACGGCCTGCCAGACGGCCAGCACGATGAGCACGGCCGAGGCGATCGGCCACAACCCCGCCCACAGCCTGGAGGCCAGGCCGGCGCGGTGGCCGGTGCCCAGCTCCAGCGCGTCGAGCCCGGCGATCTGCTGGGCGTGGGTGTCCGTCGTCGTCATGCGGGCTCCTCCTGACGGGCGTGGCGCAGGACCTCCTGGCGGAGGCGGCCGGTGATCTCCCCCGCCAGCTCGGCCACCTCGCCCGAGTCGGTACGGCGGGGCCGCGGCAGCGCGACGGGGAAGTCCTCGACCACCCGCCCCGGCCTGCTGGACAGCAGCACGACCCGGTCGCCGAGCCGGACGGCCTCGCGCACGTTGTGGGTGACGAACAGGACCGACAGGGCGCGTTCCCGCCAGATGCGTTCGAGCTCGTCGTGCAGCAGGTCGCGGGTCATGGCGTCCAGGGCGCCGAAGGGCTCGTCCATCAGCAGCACGTCGGCGTCCTGGGCGAGCGCTCTGGCCAGGGCGACGCGCTGGCGCATGCCGCCGGACAGCTCGTGCGGCCGTTTCCTGCCGAACCCGCTGAGGTGGACGATGTCGAGGAACTCGGCGGCCCGGTCCCGGCGTTCCCGCTTGCTCACGCCCTTGGCGCGCAGCGCCATCTCGACGTTGGCCGAGACGGTCAGCCAGGGGAACAGCGCGGGTTCCTGGAACATGAGCGCGACGCGGGCGTCGTCCACGTCGATCCGGCCGGCCGTGGGCCGGTCGAGCCCGGCGACCAGCGACAGCAGCGTGCTCTTGCCGCAGCCGGACGCGCCGAGCAGGCAGACGAACTCGCCGGGCGCCACCGACAGCGAGACCTGGTCGAGGGCTTGCAGGGCCGTCCGGCCCTGACCGTAGAGCTTGGAGACGGCCTCCAGCCGGATCGCGGGGCTCTGCCCGTCGACCCGGCCGGTGGCCTGCTCCGTGAGCGGAGCGGACATCGCGTGCGCCTCCTACTTGTCGGAGATGGCCTGCTGGCCCTTGGCGGCGAGGACCTCGTTGAGGACCTTGAGGTCGTAGATGCCGTTCAGGTCGACCGGGTCGAGGAGGCCGACCTTGGTCGCGTGCTCGGCGCTGCCCACCAGCGACGAGGCGATCGGGTCGTTGGTGAAGGTGATGTTCTTGAACGCGCTGTCCAGCACCTCGGGCTTGAGCGCCTTGCCGGTCAGCTTCTGCAGGGCGGCGTTGGCGGTCTGCGCGGCGCCGGCCGGGTCCTTGGCGATGACGTCGTTGGCCTCGACGTGCGCCTCGATCAGCTTCTTGAGCAGGTCGGGGTGCTCCTTGGCCCACTCCTGGCGGACGATGAGGTGGGTGATCACGAACTGCTTGTTCGGCCACAGGTCTCGCTCGTCGACCAGCACCTTGCCGCCGCTCTCCTTGATCAGGCGGCTGGCGAACGGCTCGGGCACCCAGGCGCCGTCGATGTCGCCGGTGGCGAAGGTCTGGATGGTCTGGGAGTTCTCCTGGGGCACGATCGAGACCTCGCCGCCGCCCTTGGTGTCGGTCTTGATGCCCTTCTCGGTCAGCCAGTAGCGCAGCGCGACGTCCTGGGTGTTGCCGAGCTGCGGGGTGGCGATCTTCTTGCCCTTGAGGTCCTCCACCGAGTTGATCCCGGGCTTGACCACCAGGAACACGCCGCCGGACGCCGCGCCGGCGACGATCTTGATGGCCTGGCCCTTCGACTTCGACCAGGCGTTGATGGCCGGGTTGGGGCCGACGTAGGTGGCGTCGATGGCGCCGGAGAACACGGCCTCGATCGCGGCCGGTCCGGCGTTGAACGTGCTGGTCTTGGGCGCGGCGCCGAGGTGCTTGGCGTAGATGCCCTTCTCCACGCCGACCAGCGCGGTGGCGTGGGTGATGTTGGGGAAGAAGCCCAGACGCACCTGCGTGCCGCCTGCTCCCCCGCTCTTCGCGCCGCTGTCCGCAGGGCTGCCGCTGCCCCCACAGGCGGCCGCCATGGTCGTGAGCGCCAGGGCGGCCAGGGTGGCCACCGTTACGCGAACCCTGCGAGCGTTCATCTCTTCTCCCTATTTCCCACTTTTTTAGTGGCTTTAGAGTGTTTATAGGAGCAAGGGAGGGCGCTCGTCAATCCCACTCTGGGTCACAGACTCTTCACGAAAGGCAGCGGGCCGCGCTTCGGACGGTCGTCCGGGTCGAAGCGCGGGGTGTAGCCGCCGGCCAGGTACAGGGCGACGGCCTCGGGCTGGCGGGGGCCGGTGGTCAGGTGAATGCGCAGGTAGCCGCGGCGGGCGGCCTCGCGTTCCAGCTCCCGTACGACGACCGCGCCCAGGCCGCGCCTGCGGTGGCCGGGATGCGTCCACACCCGCTTCAGCTCGGCCGTGTCGGCGTCGTAGCGGCGGAACGCCCCGCCCGCCACGGTCTCGCCGCCCACCACCAGGACGAGGAAGGCCCCGTCCGGCGGCGCGAACTCCTCGGCCGGGTAGCGGTTCAGCTCGTCGTTGGCGCCGTACCGGCTGGTGTACTCCAGCGCGAGGTCCGCCAGCAGCGGCCGGACGGCGGGATCGTCCGGCGCGACCAGGCGGACCTCGAAGGCGGGCGCGCTCAACCGCTCTGCCTCGGCAGGCCCGGCGGGTTGACCCTGGACTCGGCGACCGCCTCGTTGCCCAGCCCCCACCGGTCGAGCACCTGCCGGTACGTCCCGTTCGCGATCACCGTGGCCAGCGCGTCGTGCACCGGCCCGACCAGGCCGTCGCCCTTCTTCGTCATCGCCGCGATGAGCCCCTGCAGGCCCGGCCCGGCGCCCGAGGCGGTGCCCACGATCCTGGAGCCGCCGCTGACCGCGACGTTGTAGGCGATGGTCGGGTTCGGGCCGAAGTACGCCTGCACGCGCCCCGACTTCAGGGCGAGCAGCACGTCGCCGTACTTCTGGTAGTAGAGGATCTCGACCGGTTGCCGGCCGGCCTTCCGGTTCTGGGCGTCCCAGTCGAGCAGGATCTTCTCCTGGTTGGTGCCCGAGCCGACCGAGACCCGCAGCCCGGCCACGTCGGCGGGCCCGGAGATCCTTTTGATCGGGCTGGAGCCGGGAACCTGCCAGGCGAGCTGGTCGATCCGGTACGTCGCGAAGTCGTAGACGTCCTTGCGCTCCTCGGTGACGGTGACGTTGTTGAACACGGCCTCGTACTTGCCGGACCTGGCCCCCAGGAACAGGTTCTCCCAGGAGGAGCTCTCCGGCTCCAGCTCCAGGCCGAGCACGTCCGCCACGAGCTGGGCGAGGTCGGTCTCCACGCCGATCGGCGTGACGTTGTCGCTGGCCGGGAAGACCAGCGGCGGCGAGCTCTGGACGCTGAAGCCGACGGTGAGCCGGCCGTCCCGGGCGATCTCGGCGGGCACCCGGGCGGCGATGCTCGCGACCTTGCCGGTGCGCACCCGCTTCTGGTCGGGGCCGGTGTCGACGGCGCGGCCGGCGACCGCGCCGTCGGCGCCGGCCCCCTCGCCGGCTCTATGGACGAGCGCGGGTTCGGCCGCGCAGGCGGTGACGGTGGTGGAGACGATCAGCAGGAGTGCGGGCACGGCGGTGAGACGCATGGGGGTTCCTTGTGATCAGAGGACCTTGCCGAGGAAGGCGCGGGTGCGCTCGTGGCGCGGGGCGTCGAGGACCTGGGCGGCCGGGCCGCGCTCGACGATGCGGCCGTCGTCCATGAACACGACGGTGTCGGCCACCTCCCGGGCGAAGCCGATCTCGTGCGTGACGACGATCATGGTCGTGCCGCTGCGGGCCAGGTCCTTCATGACCTCCAGGACCTCGCCGACCAGCTCCGGGTCGAGGGCGGAGGTGGGCTCGTCGAACAGCACCACCTTGGGCTCCAGGGCCAGCGCCCTGGCGATGGCGACGCGCTGCTGCTGGCCGCCGGAGAGCGTGCGCGGGTAGGCCGCCGCCTTGCCGGCCAGCCCGACCCGGTCGAGCAGGCGGGCGGTCAGCTCGGCCACCTCGGCGCGCGGCCGGCGCTGGGCCGACAGCGGGGCCTCGGCGATGTTCTGGCTGACGGTGAGGTGCGGGAAGAGGTTGAAGTTCTGGAAGACGAAGCCGATGCTGGTGCGCTGGCGGAGGATCTCGCGTTCGGGCAGCTCGTACAGGTGGTCGCCGGCGCGCCGGTAGCCCAGCAGCTCGCCGTCGACCGTCACCGTCCCGCGTTCCACCTTCTCCAGGTGGTTGATCACGCGGAGCAGGGTGGACTTGCCCGAGCCGGACGGCCCGAGCACCACCGCCACCTCGCCCTGGCGGACGCGCAGGTCGATGCCCTTGAGCACGTGCAGCGCGCCGAAGCTCTTGTGCACGCCGGCCAGTTCCACCATCATGAGCGGCCCCTGCCGTAGTGGCGCTCCAGGAAGTGCTGGCCGACCGAGAGCGTGGTCGTCAGGACGAGGTACCAGACGGTCGCGACCAGCAGCAGCGCCATCACCCTGCCGTTGCGGTTGTAGATCACCTGTACCTGGTAGAACAGCTCGGGCAGGGCCATGATGTAGACCACCGAGGTGCCCTTGACCAGGCTGACGATCTCGTTGCCGGCGTTCGGCACGATCGTCCGCATGGCCTGCGGCAGGATGATCCGGAAGAACCGGCGGGCCCGCGGCACGCCCAGCGCCGCCGCGGCCAGGCGCTGCCCCGGATCGACCGACAGCAGGCCGCCGCGGACGATCTCGGCGGCGTAGGCCGCCTGGTGCAGCGCGAGCCCGAGCGCGGCGGCGGTGACCGGCCCGATCAGGTCCATCGTGCCGACGTCGAAGAAGGCCGGCCCGAACGGCACCCCGAACGACAACCTCGGGTACAGCAGCGCCAGGTTGTACCAGAACAGCAGTTGCAGGATCAGCGGCACCGAGCGGAACAGCCACACGTACCCCCAGGCCACCGAGGCCAGCAGCCGGTTGGCCGACAGGCGCATGAGGGCGAGCAGGGTGCCGAGCGCGAACCCGAGCCCGATGCCCAGCGCGGTCAGCTCCAGCGTGAGCAGCACCGAACGCAGAACGGAGGGCGCGAACAGGTACATGCCGACGACGTCCCACTCCCAGGCGGGGTTGGTGACCAGGGCGTTGGCCGCCATCGCCAGCAGCACCAGCACGACGAGCGCGGCCACCGCCCGTGACGGGTGGCGGGCGGTCACGACCTTCGGCGCGGGCTCCTCCAGCCCGGCGGCGGGCACCGCCTCGGCCGTGTCACGCAGCGCCATGGCCCGCACGCACGTCGTCGCCACGTCCCGAACGTGCGGCTCCCTCGCGTGCGACTCCCTCGCGGGCGGCGTCGCGGCGGGCCACTTCCGCTCGGACGAGCGGGATGACGTGCCGGCCGAAGTCGACGGCGTCCTCCAGGATCGCGTAGCCGCGCGCCGAGAGGATGTCCACGCCCAGGTCGTAGTAGTCGAGCAGGGCCTGCGCGACCGTCTCCGGGGTGCCGACCAGGGCGGTGGAGTTGCCGGCGGCGCCGGTGGCCGCCGCGGTGGGCGTCCACAGGGCACGGTCGTGCCGCTCTCCCCTGGCGGCCACCTCCAGCAGCCGCAGCGACCCGGCGTTCTGCGGCGGCCCCCCGGGACGCCGCCGCGGGTTCGCCCGGGAGTGTCGCAGCTCGCCCAGGATCCGGTGCGCCTTCTCCCAGGCCAGCTCCTCGGTGGGCGCGATGATCGGCCGGAAGGCCACCTGGATGCGCGGCACGTCGGCCCGCCCGGCCGCGCGGGCCGCCTCCTTGACCGAGGCGATCTGCTGCGCGGTCTCGGCCAGCGGCTCGCCCCACAGGCAGTAGACGTCGGCCTCGGCCCCGCCGGCCGCGTACGCCGCGGGCGACGAGCCGCCGAAGGAGACCTGGGGCCGCGGCCGCTGGACCGGGAAGACGTCGGAGACGAAGTCCCGGAAGGAGTAGTGGGCGCCCTCGTGGTCGAACGGCTCCCTGGAGGTCCACCCCTTCTTGACGATCCGGATGTACTCCCTGGTCCTGGCGTACCGCTCGTCCTTGGTCAGGACGTCGCCCTCCCTGCCCTGCTCGTGGTCGTTGCCGCCGGTGATGAAGTGCACGGTCAGGCGGCCGTCGCTGATCTGGTCGAGCGTGGCGAACGTCTTGAGCGCGTACGTCGGGTACGACACGTTCGGCCGGTGGGCCAGCAGGATCCCCAGGCCCTCGACCCGGCCGGCGACGTACGCCGCCACCTGGGCCGGGTCGGGCGAGCCTGAGCCGTAGGCGAACAGCACCCGGTCCCAGCCGTGCTCCTGGTGGGCCCGCGCGAGCCGGAGCGTGTACTGCTTGTCGAAGGAGGGGCCCGAGCGGGGCGAGGTCTCCGAGCCGTCGTTGGTGCCACCGATACCGAGGAACTCCACAGGCATGTCGCGGCCTTTCTGGCGTCGTGAACGCCTTTCACCCCAGCACGGCGACCTGATTCCGTCAAGCCCTACCAATTTAGTTGGTTTTTATTTACGGTGGAGGCGTACGGAAGGAAGGACACCATGCCATCCCTGACCATCACCCCCGTCGCCGGCCGTATAGGAGCCGAGATCACCGGTGTGCGGCTCGCGCCCGATCTGCACCCCGACGTCGTGGCCGAGCTCCGCCAGGCCCTCCTCACCCACAAAGTGATCTTCCTGCGCGGTCAGGAGCACCTCGACGAGCAGAGCCAGGTGGGCTTCGCCCGGCTGCTCGGCGAGCCGACCGCCGCCCACCCGACCGTGCCCGCGCTGCACGGCAACGCCCACATCCTGGACCTCGACTACAGCAACGGCCACAAGGTCGACCGCTGGCACACCGACGTGACCTTCGTGGACCGGCCGCCGCTGGCCTCGGTGCTGCGCGCGGTCGTCGTGCCGGAGGCGGGCGGCGACACGTTGTGGGCCAACACGGTCAGCGCGTACCAGAACCTGCCCGCCGAGCTGCGCGACCTGCTCGACCGGCTGCGCGCCGTGCACACCAACCAGTACGACTACGTCCGCACGGCCACCATCGACGAGCGCGCCCGCGAGCACGCCGAGGTGTTCGCCTCCACCCTGTTCGAGACCGAGCACCCGGTCGTGCGCGTGCATCCGGAGACCGGCGAGCGCTCGATCCTGCTCGGCGACTTCGCCAAGCGGCTGAGCGGCCTGTCCGGGCACACCTCCGGGTCGATCATCCGGCTGGTCCAGGAGCACGTCACCGAGGTGGAGAACACCGTCCGCTGGCGCTGGTCGCCCGGTGACGTGGCCATCTGGGACAACCGGGCCACCCAGCACCGCGTGGTGCACGACTTCGGCGACCGTCCCCGCCGCCTGCACCGGGTCACGATCGCCGGTGACGTGCCGGTCGGCGTGGACGGCCGCACCAGCACCGCCCTCAGCGGCGACGCCGCGACCTACTCGCCGATCGCCGCCTGACCCTCCCCGGGGCCGCCCCGGCCACGAACGTCGCCGTGGCCGGGGCCTCGCGGATCGGCCGAAGCCAGTGCGGGCGGGGTTGGCTGGGCCCCGCCCGCACCTCCCATCCCCCACCTGAAAGGCACGCCCATGAGCACCGGCGAATCCCCCACCGGACGCGAGAGCCGCGTCGCGATCAACGAGGACTGGGCCGCCACGGCCGTCGGCCTGGTCCTGCTCGTCCTCGTCCTCACCGGCGTCATCCCCGTCGGGCTGGTGCCCTGATGAGCGCCGCGACCGTCGCCGCCGACCGCGCGACCTGGCGCGGGACGGCGCTCGGCGTCCTGGTCGTCCTCGTGCTGGCCGCCGCGACCCGATTCCTGGAGAAGGGCGTGCCCGGCTGGCTCCCGGACTCCGGGCTCGCCAAGGCCGTCGAGTTCCCGGTCTACGCGATCGCCCTCGGGCTGCTCGGCAACGCGCTGCTGACCGCGGCCGGGCTGCGGGAGCGGCTGGCCGGCGGGTTCCGCACCGAGTTCTTCATCAAGACCGGGCTGGTGCTGCTCGGCGCCTCCATCAACCTCAAGGTGATCGTGACCGCCGCCGGGCCGGCCGTGCTCCAGGCGATCGTGCTGATCAGCACGGTGTTCCTGTTCACCTGGTGGCTCGGCGGGCGGCTCGGGCTCGACGACCGGCTGCGCGCGCTGCTGTCGTCGGCCGTGTCGATCTGCGGGGTCAGCGCGGCCATCGCGGCGGCGGGGGCCGTCCAGGCCAGGAAGGAGCAGCTCGCCTACAGCGCGAGCCTGGTGATCGCGTTCGCGCTGCCGTCGATCTTCGTGCTGCCCGCCCTGGCCTCGGCGTTCGGGCTGCCGCCCGAGGTGGCGGGGGCCTGGATCGGCGGCAACATCGACACCACCGCCGCCGTCACCGCCGCCGGCACGATCGCGGGCGAGGACGCCCTGGCCATCGCCACGATCGTCAAGGTCACCCAGAACGCGCTCATCGGCGTCGTCGTGGTCGCGCTGACCGCCTGGTTCGCCTTCCGGGTCGAGCGGCGGGCGGACGCCGAGCGGCCGGGGGCGGGCGAGTTGTGGCGGCGCTTCCCGAAGTTCGTGCTCGGGTTCGTCGCCGCGTCCGTGATCGCCACCTGGTGGCTCACGACGGTCCCCGCGGGCCAGGGCAAGGCGGTCGTCGGGGTCGCCAACGACCTGCGGACCTGGTTCCTGATCCTGGCGTTCGTCAGCATCGGGCTGGAGTTCCGGGTGGCCGCGCTGCGGGCGGCCGGCTGGCGGCCGGTCGCCGTGTTCGCCGCCGCGACGGTGGTGAACGTGGTCGTCGCCCTGGCCCTGGCCCTGGCCCTGTTCTCCGGCTTCGCGGCCGGCTGAGGGCCCCGCCCTCGGGGGGCGGGGCCGTCCCGCTACGCGACGGGCTGCTGGGCGGGATCCGCCACCCGGACGATCGAGCCGCTGATCTGCTGCGGGTTGCGGATCAGGTTGAGGATCGGGCAGACCCGCTCGACCTCGGCGTGCAGCCCGGCCAGCTGCTCGTCCGAGGCGGGCGAGCCGATCTGCACCTCGTAGCGGAAGTTGTGCGGGTACACCGGGACGCCCTGGTCGCCCGGGAGCTGGGCCTTCGGGTCGTATTCGGCGCGGACGTCCACCTCCAGGGAGTCGATCGGCACCTCCAGCTCGGCGGCCTTGATCAGAAAGATGTGCGTCACGCAGCTCCCCAGGACGCCGGCCTGCAGCTCGGGCGAGCCGGGGCCGAGGTCGTAGCCGGCGAAGTCGGGGCCGCTGTCGCTGATGATCTGGAAGTCCCTGATCCTGATGCGCCGGATCCCGCTGCGGCCCTCGGCCGTGACGTGGGCGTGCAGCGGCACCGGGCCGCCCGCCGGGGCCTCCCGGCGGGCCAGCAGGGCGGCGCGCTTGTGCGACAGGTACTCGCGAAGGGTGCTCAAGGGTCTTTCTCTCTCGAACGGGGTTCAGCTCAGGGTCACGTGGCCGAGCGGGGTGTCGACGACGGCCCGCAGGCCGGGCTCCGGCCCCTCGGTGATGTCGAGCGTCACGTCGAGGGCGGCCAGGTCGCGGCGGAGCGCGCCGGGGTCGGGGTGGACGGCGGCGAAGGAGACCAGGCCGAGCTGCGGCAGGTCCGTGGCGGCCGGGTGGGTGGTCGTCCCCCAGTCGATGAGGAAGGGCACCGGACGGATCGCGGCGGGGTCCTCGCGCCGGGTGAGCCGCCACTCCAGCAGCTCGCCGGACGGGGTGCGCCGGGACAGCGGCTGCACGTCGCCGGGGTCGTAGCCGCGCTCGCGGGCCAGCTCCACGGTCTTGTCCAGGTCCTGCGGATGCACGGCCCAGGCGGCCAGGCGCGGCTCGGTCAGCGTCGCCAGCCCGAACGCCCGCGGCCGCACCTCCGACTCCGGGTCCGGCCCGATGATCTCCAGGTACGCGGTCGGCCCGAAGCGCACCAGGTAGTTCGCGGTGCCCCCGGGATGGCTGCCGCCCCGGACGGGCCGCACACCGGTCCGCGCGGCGAAGTCCTCGACCCCCGCGAGCAGGTCGGGAACGGCATAGACGAGGTGGTCGAGGTGGCGGTCGGTCATCGGTGGTCCTCCGGTTCGCCGAGTGAGAGCATGAGCCGGTTCGCCCAGTTGAAGAAGGCGGCGGCGTGGATGGTGTCGCTGATCGCCAGGTCGTCCAGCCCGGCCGCGCGCAGCGCCGCGATGTGCTCGGGCCCGAACTCCACGGGCGTGGCGGCCAGCGCGACCGAGGCGTCGACGACCGCCCGCCAGGTGCCGTCCTGCGGCGCGTCCACCCCCTCGTCGAGCAGGCGCTGCACGTCCTGCGGGCGCTTGGAGTGGTGGGCGGCGAAGCGGGCGTGCACCGACGCGCAGAACACGCAGCCGTTGCGCCGCGAGGTCGCGGTCGCGGCCAGCTCGCGCTCGGCGCGCGGCAGCCCGCCGTCGGCGTTGTAGAAGATGTCGTTGTCGGTCTTGGTGCGCGCGTGCAGGATCTCGGGGTCGCGGGCCAGCAGCAGGAAGTACGGCGACGACGCCCGCGCCCGGTCCACCAGCGCCTCGTAGTGGGCCTCGGTCAGCTCCTCCGGCGCGAGCGGCGGCAGCCAGGGCCGCCAGCCGAGCTGTTCCTGGGTGAAGCCGGTGCTCACGCCGCCACCTCCGCGTTGAGCAGCCGCAGGCCGCCGACCACCCGGACCTGGAAGGCGAGGAAGGCGACGAGCTGCGACAACGTCACCACGCCCGTCGGGCTCCAGCCGGCCGCGGCCAGCGCCTCCAGGGCCTTCTCATCAGCCTCGCGGGGCCGGAACACCAGCAGGTGCGCGTGCTCGAACGCGGCGGTGAGCCGGACGCCCAGCTCGTCCGGGTTGCGGACCCGGTAGCGCAGGCCCTCGTCGCTCTCGGCGGCCAGCGGCGCGGGGTAGACGCCGTACGGGCCGGTGGTGGCGCCCGCCTCGACCTCGGTCTCGACGGCCTTCAGCAGGCCGGGGGCCAGCTCGGCGAGCCGGTCGGCGTAGAAGCCGGCGACGACGGCGTCGCGGTGCAGCCCGGCCACGAAGGCCGCGACGGCGTCGCGTTCGACGAGGGTGACCTCGCCCTCCTCGTCGGGGGTGAAGAGCGCGTCGAAGCCGCGCTGGGCGTGCTCGCGGGCGGCGGGCCGCAGGTCGCGCAGCTTGTCGAGGCGGGAGCCCGGTCTTATCCCGGCCAGATGGTCGATGACGTCGTTGATCATGTGGAGCTCATTTCGGTGGAGGGGAGCCAGCCGAGCGCGGGGGCGACCTCGGTCGCCAGCAACTCGGTCGAACGCAGGACCAGCGGGTGCGGCGGGTCCACCGAGTGCACCTGGAAGACCAGGTCGGTGACCCGTTCGAGGGTCGGATCGGCGCGCAGGCTGTCGATGACGTCCTGCGGGGTGCCCACGTGCACGTCGAAGGCGGCGATGCGGCTGTCGAGGTCGCCGCCGGGCAGCTCCCACGGCAGCCGGCCGCGCCCGAGCCCCCGCTCGGCCCAGCGCAGCGCCTCTGCCCGGCTGTCGGCCACGAACGCGGTCCGCGAGGCCACGATGCGCGGGACGACGCCCGCGGGCAGGTTCTCGTAGTAGGCGTCCACGATCGGCCGTTGCAGGTCGGCCAGCGTCGCCTGGGGGTCGTCGGCCGGCCGGGGCTGGGTGCGCGAGAGCATGAGCCCGTTGCCCGCCCGGCCGGCGCGCGCTCCGCCGGCGGCCGAGAACGTCGCCTCCCAGATCGCGCCGGGCAGCCGGGGCGCGGGCGGGTAGAGCCGGTTGCCGCCGCCCAGGTCTTCCCCCGACCAGGCCCTGAGCAGGATCGACAGGTGCTCGGCGTACAGGGCGGCGCGGTCGCCGCTGTCGTGCCCGAACGGCCCGAACGACGACGGCGTCCCGCCGCTGCCCACCCCGATCTCCAGCCGCCCGCCGGTGAGCAGGTCGAGTACGGCGGCGTCCTCTGCCACCCGCACCGGGTGCTCCAGCGGCAGCGTGATGATGCCGGTGCCGAGCCGGATGCGGCTGGTACGGGCCGCCACGTGGGCCAGGAACACCAGCGGCGCGGGCAGCCCGCCCTCCTCGCCGTCGAAGTGGTGCTGGGCCACCCAGGCGGTGTCGAACCCGAGCGACTCGGCGTGCGCGATCTGCTCGGCGGCCAGCCGGTAGCGCTCCGCCGGGGGCGCCTCGTCCAGGACGCGGGTGAAGAAGCCGAGCCTCATCGCACCGGCTCCGGGATGGCGGCGAGCAGCTCGCGGGTGTAGTCGTCGGCCGGGTCGGTGAAGACCCGCCGGGTGGATCCTGATTCCACGATGCGTCCTTTGTTCATGACGGAGACGGTGTGCGAGATCTGCCGCACCACCGCCAGGTCGTGCGAGATGAAGAGGTAGGTCAGGCCGAGGTCGCGCTGGAGCTGCCCGAGCAGGTCGAGGATCTGCGCCTGGACCGTGACGTCGAGCGCCGAGACGGCCTCGTCGAGCACGAGCACCTCCGGCCCTGCGGCCAGCGCGCGGGCGATGGCCACCCGCTGCCGCTGCCCGCCCGACAGCTCGCGCGGCCGGCGCGACGACACGTCCGCGGGCAGCGCCACCCGGTCGAGGAGCTCCGCGACGCGGGCCCGGCGGGCGGCCCGGTCGCCGAGCCGGAAGTTGCGCAACGGCTCCTCCACGATGTCGGCGACCGATTGCCGCGGGTCCAGCGACCCGTACGGGTTCTGGTGCACGAGCTGGACGTGCCGGCGGAAGCCGCGGCCGTCGGGCGCCCCGGCGACGGTGACCGTGCCCGACGTGGGCTCGGCGAAGCGCACCACCATGCGCGCGGTGGTGGTCTTGCCGGACCCCGACTCCCCGACGAGCGCGTGCGTGGTGCCGCGCGGCACCTCGAACGAGACGCCGTCCACGGCCCGGAAAGGCCGCCGCCCCGACCGGAACTCCTTGACCAGGTCGCGCACCACGATCGCGGGCTCGGCGGCCACCGGCTCGCGGAAGGGGCGGGCCGACAGCGCGGGGGCGTCGTGCAGCAGCCTGCGGGTGTAGTCCGCGCCGGGCGCCGCCAGGACGCCCCTGGTCGGGCCCTGTTCCTCGACGCGGCCGTCCTTCATGACGACCAGCCGGTCCGAGCGGCCGGCGGCCACGCCGAGGTCGTGGGTGACCAGCAGCACGGCGGTGCCGAACTCGGCGCGCAGGTCGTCGATGAGGTCCAGGATGCGCCGCTGCACGGTGACGTCCAGGGCGCTGGTGGGCTCGTCGGCGATGATCAGCCGGGGTTCGAGCGCGACGGCGATGGCGATCAGCACGCGCTGGCGCATGCCGCCGGACAGCTCGTGCGGGTACTGGCGGGCCCGCGTCTCGGGGTCGGGCAGGCCGACGCGGGTGAGCAGCTCGACGACCCGGCGCCGGACGGCGGCCCGGTCGCCGCGCTTGTGGATGCGCAGCACCTCGGCGATCTGCGCCCCGACCGTCTTGACCGGGTCGAGCGAGTTGGACGGGTCCTGCGGGACCAGCCCGATCTGGGCCCCCCGGACGGACTCCATCCGCCGCGGCGACCAGGTCGCCAGGTCGTTCTCCCCCAGCAGGACGCTGCCGCGGTCGAGCGAGGCGTTGCGCGGCAGCAGGCCGATGATCGAGTGCGCGGTCGTGGTCTTGCCGGACCCCGACTCGCCGACCACCGCGACCACCTCACCCGGCTCGACGGTGAAGGAGACGCCGTGGACCGCCGGGCGGCCGTCGTAGGAGACCGCGAGGTCGCGGACGTCGAGCAGGCTCACGAGGACTCCTTGGCGATGGACCGGCTGATCCGGCCGGCGGCGAGCACGACCGCGACCACCACGGCCCCGGGCAGCGTGGTCAGCCACCAGGACGTGGCCAGGTAGTTGCGGCCCTCGGCGATGAGCAGCCCCCACTCGGGGGTCGGCGGCTCGGCGCCGTAGCCGAGGAAGCCGAGCGTCGAGATGGCCAGGATGGCCACGCCGAACTGCAGGGCGGCCAGCGCGACGACGGGGCCGAGCGAGTTGGGCAGCACGTGCCGCCACAACACGGCGGTGAACCGGCCGCCGCTGCCGAACGCGGCCTCGACGTAGTCGGTGCGGCGCACCCGGACGACCTCCGACCGCGACAGCCGGGCGAACGCGGCCACCGAGCCGACGCCGACCGCGACGGCCACGTTCACCGTCCCCGGGCCGAGCAGGATGATCACGACCAGGGCCAGGAGCAGGCCGGGGACCGACAGCAGCACGTCCACGACCCGCATGACGGCGGCGTCGGGCACCCCGCCGAGCGAGCCGGCCAGCAGCCCGAGCAGCGTGCCGAGCAGCAGGCCGACCGCGACGGCGACGAACGCCCCCGACAACGAGTGCACGGCCCCGTGCACCACCCGCGCGAACACGTCCCGCCCGACGGCGTCGGTGCCGAACAGGTGCTGCGCGCTCGGCGCCTGGAGCTTCTCGACCGGCACGCCGGCGATCGGGTCGTACCCGGTGAACAGCCCCGGGACGACCGCCCACAGCAGCGCCACGGCGATCACCGTCCAGGCCAGGATCAGGCCCGCCCTCACGACGCCGCCTTCAGCCGCGGGTCGAGCACCGGGAACAACACGTCCACCACCAAGTTGACCAGGACGAACACCGCCGCGGCGAGCACCACCACGGCCAGCATCACCGGCGTGTCCTGGGCGGTCACGGCCTGCTCGGTGAGCCGCCCGATGCCGTTGCGGCCGAAGACGGTCTCCGTCACGACCGAGCCCGCGATCAGCTCGCCGAACGTCAGGCCCGCCACGGTCAGCGTCGGCAGGACGGCGTTGCGCGCCACGTGCCGCCACAGGATCCACCAGCGGGTGGCGCCCTTGGCCGCGATCACCGGCACGAACGGCTGCGCGTACACCTGGTCGATGCCGCGCGCCAGCACCTGGGCGATGGGCGCCGAGATCGGCACGGCCAGCGTCAGCACCGGCAGGACGAGCTGCTGCAGCTCGCCGCCCCCGATGACCGGCACCAGCCGCAGCCGGAAGGAGAAGACCTGGATCAGCAGGATCCCCAGCCAGAACGCCGGGACCGAGATGAACAGCGACGGCACCGACAGCAGCGCCCCGCGCAGCCACGACGTCCTGCTGTAGCTCGCCACGAACGCGATCACCACGGCGAGCAGCACCGCCAGGACGAACGCCGCCGAGGCCAGCCGGGCCGTCTCGGGCAGCGCCTCGCCCAGGCGCTCGACCACCGGGGTGCCGGTGTCGATCGAGTAGCCGAAGCCGCCGGTCAGGAAGCCGGTCAGGGTGCGCACGTACTCGCCGACCGGCGAGCCGCCGCTGTAGTAGGCCCGGATGTCGGCGATCTGCTGCGGCGACAGGCCGAGCTCGGGGTTCTGGAACTTGATCAGGATCGAGTCGCCGGGCAGCAGTTGCAGCAGCACGTAGCTCGCGGTGAAGGCGGCCCACAACACGAGCACCGCCTGCCCGGCCCGCGTCAGGAGATACCTGGTCATTGCTGGGCCTTCCACGCCGAGTAGAACCACGGCCGGGCGACCGCCTCGAAGGCCACGCCCTTGACGTACGGCGCGCCGCCGTACACCTGGGGCTCCTCGAACAGGGGGATGGCGTAGCCCTGGTCGATCACGTACCGCTGGATCTCGCCGACCTTGGCGTTGCGCTTGGCGTTGTCGGGCTCGGCGGACTCCTCCTCCAGCAGGGTGTCGAGCTTCTTGTCCTTGGACAGGATGACGTCGCGGTTCTGGCTGTGGAAGTGGCTCTTGATGACGTCCTGGTCGGCGCGGCCGACCATGCTGTGCGCGACGGCGGTCTTCTCGGCGTCCTTGATGTCCACGGCCTGGGTGCCGGCGTCGGCGGGGCGGATCTCCAGCTGCACGCCGAGCTTGGCCCACTGCTGGCCGACGAGTTCGAGCGTCTGCTTGGACAGCGGCTGCGGGCCGGCGACGAAGACGCCCAGCCGCAGCTTGACGCCGTCCTTCTCGCGCACGCCGTCGGCGCCCCTGGTCCAGCCGGCCTTGTCGAGCAGCGCGTTGGCCTTGGCCGGGTCGTAGGCCAGGTCCTTGGACAGGTCGAGGTAGCCCTGGGCGAGGTGGCTGAGCACGGAGGTGGCCCGCGGGTAGCTCGCGGTGAACAGGGTGTCCACGACCTCCTTGACGTCGGTGCCCGCCTGCAGCGCCTTGCGCACGTCGAGGTCCTTCAGGATGCTGTTGGACGGCCGCAGGTACAGGCCGTTGTTCACGCCCCTGGTCGGCTCGGCGTAGATCTGGAAGCCGGCGTCCTTGACGGTCTTCTCGTCGTACGCCTGGACGTAGCGCACGAAGTCGGCCTGGCCGGAGGTCAGCGCGCCGACCCTGACGTTGTCCTCGGGCGTCACGATGATCTTGATCTCGTCCAGGTACGCCCGCGCCTGGTGCTTCGACGACGGCGGCGCCCAGTCGTAGTCCTTGCGGGCGGCCAGGTCCACCTCCTTGTCGACGATCTGCTTCTTCAGCGTGAAGGGGCCCGAGCCGACGATGTTCTTCAGCTGGCACTGCTGCTCGTACGGCAGCGAGATCGTCTTCTTCGACACCAGCCCGGCCCCGATGACCGAGGTGCCCTGGAGGAAGCCGGGAGAGGGCTTCTTGAAGTGGAACCTCACGGTCAGCGGGTCGACGACCTCGCTGCGCTCGTAGTTGTTGACGAACTCGGCGACCGGGAGCTTGAGCTCGGTGTTCCCGAGGCCGTACACGTCGAAGTTGGCGGCGACGGCGGCGGCGTCGAGCGGGCTGCCGTCGCTGAAGGTCACGCCCTGGCGCAGGTGGAAGGTGTACTCGGTGGCGTCCCCGTTCACCTCCCACTTGGTGGCGATCCAGGGCTCGATCTCCAGGGTCTGCGGGTTCTGCCAGGTCAGCTTGTCGGTGATCTGGTTGAGGATGCCGCCGTTGGGATAGAAGCCGGCGGCCGGCAGGTAGAGGCAGGTGGGCGGCTGGTGCTCCAGGTAGGTCAGCGTGCCGCCGTAGACCGGCTGACCGCTGGACGGCGCCGCGCCGGCAGCACCCCCTTGGCCGCCACAGGCGCCGAGGAGCCCAACGACGGCGAGCATGACGGCTGCGGTGCGCAGGCTGGATGAGGACATGGGGGTACTGCCTTTCAGACAAAACATACCTAAAAAGTAGGAAAAGGCTACAGCAAACGCGCGACCGAAGCCACCAGGGGCTTCGGTCGCAGCGTCAGCAGCGTCTCCGGGTCACGGGCGGTCCCAGGTCACGGGCGTCTCCGGGTCACGGACGCGCCCAGGCCTCGGCGAGCAGCTCGTAGGAGCGCACGCGGTCGGCGGGGTCGTGGGTGATGGTGGTGACCAGCAGCTCGTCGGCCCCGGTGACCCGGCGCAGCACGCGCAGCCCCTCGGCCACGGCCCGCGGCGTGCCGACGAATTGCGTGTCGATCCGGTCCTTGACCAGCGCGCGGTCGGCCTCGGTCCAGACGTGCCTGGCCGCCTCCGACGGCGTCGGGTACGGCATCGCGCCCGCCCCCGTCCTGATGCTGCGCACCCACAACCCGTACGGCGAGGCCAGCTCACGCGCCCTGGCCTCGTCCTCGGCCACCACCGCGTCGGCCGACACGATCACGTACGGCTCGGCCAGCTCGTCCGACGGCTTGAACGCCTCGCGGTACGCCTCCACGGCCTCCAGCACGCTCGACGGGCTGACGTGGTAGTTGGCCGCGAACGGCAGCCCACGCTCCCCCGCGACCCGGGCGCTCTGCCCGCCGCTGCTGCCCAGGATCCACACCTGGACGTCGGCCCCCTCGCCGGGCGTCACGTGGGCCTCGTGGGTCCCGCCGAGCAGCGCCAGCACCTCGTCGACCTGGTCGGCGAAGTCGGGCGTCACCGCTCCGGGCTGCTGGAGCAGGCTCGCCTGGAAGGCCAGGCGGGGGATCTTCGCCAGCCGCGACCAGTCGAAGGGCGGCGGGACGAGCAGCCCGTCCACCACCCTGGCCTCCGTGCTCGCGGGACGTGCGGGAGCCGGCTCGGCCCCGCGCCGCCCCGAGCGCCCGATGCCCAGATCGAGCCGGCCCGGATGCAGCGCGTCGATGATCCCGAACTCTTCGACCACGGACACCGGCGTCCGGTGGCCGAGCTGCACGGCTCCCGAGCCGACCCTGATCGTCGAGGTGGCCGCCGCCACCAGGCCGATCAGCACGGCGGGGGCCGAGCCGGCCACGCCCGGGGCGAAGTGGTGCTCGGCCAGCCAGTAGCGGGCGTAGCCGAACTCCTCCGCGCGCCGGGCGAGCTCGATCGTGTCGCGTAACGCCTGGCCCGCGGTGCCGCCCGAGCTGATGGGGGCCAGGTCGAGGACGGACAGGCTCATGACGCGCTCCCGGGGAACGGGCGGCTGGGGATCTCCGCGCGCAGCGCCGGCGCGATCTCGGTCTGGAACAGCTCCAGCGTCTCCCGGTGCTGCCCCGGCGTCAGGCCGTCGGCGTCGGCGGGCAGGTGCATGACCTCGTGCCCGAACCGCTTGTGGTAGCGCAGCACCTTGTCGATGATCTGCTGCGGGCTGCCGACCAGGATCGAGCCGCGCTCGACGGCGTCCTCCAGGGTGGGGAAGACCGGCCGCACGCCGGCCCGCCGGAACGTCTCCAGGCGGGCCTGGTAGATCGGCCGGTACTCGGCCAGGGCCCGTTGCGAGGTGCGGGCCGCGTAGTAGCCCGCGCTGCCCGCCCCCACCAGGGCGTCGGCGGGATCGTGGCCGTGATGGGCCCAGCGTTCGCGGTAGTGGTCGATCAGCTCGGCGTAGGGCTCGATGGGGTTGGTGACGTTGGCCGAGAACAGCGGGTCGCCGTGGCGGGCGGCCAGCTCGACCGACTCCTTGCTGGTCGCGCTGCCGTGCCAGACCCTGATCGGCCGTTGCAGCGGGCGCGGCCAGGTCTCGGCGTCGGTCAGCGCGGGCCGGAAGCGGCCCTGCCAGGTGACGCGGTCCTCCCGCCACAGGCGGCGGAACAGCTCGTACGACTCGCGGTTGCGCTCCCACTGGTCCGCGGCGGTGACGTGGAAGAGCCTGGCCTGCGCCGCGCCGTTGCCCTTGCCGACGATCAGTTCGAGCCGGCCACCGGACAGGTGGTCGAGCGTGGCGTAGTCCTCGTAGGCGCGGACCGGGTCGAGCAGGCTCAGCGTGGTGACCGCGGTGAACAGCCTGATCCTGGACGTCCTGGCGGCGATGTGGCTGAGCACGACCGGGGGCGAGGAGGAGATGAAGGGCCGCTCGTGCCGCTCGCCCACGCCGTAGCCGTCGAAGCCCAGTTCCTCGAAGAGCACGGCGGTCTCGACGACCTCGCGAAAGCGTTGCGTGGGTGACCGGCCGTCGCTGTGGACAATCAATGTGATGCCCAGAAATTTCATGACACCTCCGCGTACCTGCTCGCCGGGCGCGGCAGGCCGAGCAGCCCGCGTAACGTCCGGGCTTCGTACCCGCTCCTGAAGGCCCCGCGCCCGCGCAGCTCGGCCGTCAGCTCCCGGCTGATCCGCTCCAGGTCGTACGGCGCCGCCCCCGGCCGCAGCCGGAAGCCCTCGATCCCGGCCCGCCGCCACTCCAGCAGCAGGTCGGCCAGCTCCCCCGCGTCGCCGGTGAAGATCGCCGCGTCGGAGGTCAGTTCGGCCCCGTCCAGCTCGTCGAGCCGCGCCTTGCGCCGGGCCGCGTCCGGGCCCAGGAAGACGAGCAGGTCGGCGAAGATCCGCAGGTCGCCGGAGAGCCCCCGGACCTCCTGGACGATCTCCCGCGCGTGCTCGGCCGAGCGCGGCGTGACGAAGACGACGTCCGCGCCGCCCGCCGCGAACTCGTACGGCAGCCGGGCGTGGGCCAGCGCGGCCACGACCGGCTGCCCCTGCGGCGACCTGGGCGTGATGGACGGCCCCCGCACCGAGAAGAACCCGCCCTCGAAGTCGATGTGGTGGAGTTTGCCGCGGTCGACGAACCGGCCGGTGGCCACGTCCCTGATCTCGGCGTCGTCCTCCCAGCTGTCCCAGAGCCGCCGGGCCACCTCCACGGCGTCGGCGGCCTCGGCGAACAGGGCGCGGACGTGCGGGTCGGCCGACAGGTCCACCCCGCCGGGCCGGTTCAGCACCTGGTCGAGCGGGGCGAACCGGCGGCGGCCGAAGTGGGCCGCCTCGCTCGCCCGCGCCGAGACCTGCGGCCGCCAGCCCGCCCGGCCGCCGCTGACGTGGTCGAGGGTGGCGATGCCGATGGCCACGTGGAACGGCTCGGTGTGCGTGGTGGTGGCCGTCGGCACCAGGCCGATCCTGGTGGTCAGCGGCGCCAGCCGGGCCGCGAGCAGCACCGCGTCGAACCGGCCGCGTACCTGGTCGGTGCGGTCGTCGGGGCCGTCGGGCCGGGTGGACTGCAGGCCCAGCGCGTCCTCGAAGGTGACGAAGTCGAGCAGCCCGCGCTCGGCCTCGGCGACCAGCCCCGCCCAGTGACCGGCCGAGAAGAGCCGCGTGCCGGGGGCCGCGCGCCAGGCGGCGGGGTGCCACCCGGCGCCGTCCAGGGCCACGGCCAGGTGCAGCGTCATGACAGCTCCAGGTGCTCGCGCAGGGTGGTCCCGGTGTACTCCGTGCGGAAGACGCCGCGTTCGCGCAGCGCCGGCACCACCCGGTCGACGAACTCGTCCAGCCCGTCGGGGGTCAGGTGCGGGACGAGGATGAAGCCGTCGGCCGCGCCGGCCTGCACGTGCTCGTCCATCTGCCGGGCCACGCCCTCGGGGGTGCCGACGAACGTCTGCCGCCCGGTGACCTCGATCACCAGCTCGCGGATGCTCAGCCCCTTCTCCGCGGCCAGCGCCCGCCATTTGGCCGCCACCTCGGCGCGGTCCTTGATCGGCACCCGTCCCTGGGAGACGCCTTGGGACAGGTCCGGCTCGACGTCGGGGAACGGTCCATCGGGGTCGAAGGCCGACATGTCCCGTCCCCACACCTGCTCCAGGAACGCGATCGCGGTCTGCGGCCCGACCTGCTGCCGCCGGATCCTGGCCGCGTTCTCGGCGGCCTCCTCGTCGGTGTCGCCCAGCGCGAACGTCACGCCGGGCATGATCTTGAGCTGGTGCGGCTCCCGGCCGTACCGGGCCAGGCGGCCCTTGACGCCGGCGGAGAAGCGCCTGCCGTCCTCCAGCCTGCCGTGCGGGGTGAAGACCACGTCGGCGTGGGCGGCGGCGAACTCGCGGCCGTCGTCCGAGTCGCCGGCCTGGATGATCACCGGGTGTCCCTGCGGGGAGCGCGGCAGCGTGAACCGGCCCTCGACGGTGAAGTGCCTGCCCCGGTGGCTGACCGTGCCGATCGCGCCCTCCCGCAGGAAGCGGCCCGCGCCCTGGTCGGCGAGCACGGCGTCCGGCTGCCAGGAGTTCCACAACTCGCGCGACAGCCGGACGAACTCCTCGGCCCGCCGGTACCGGTCGGCGGGGTCGAGGAAGCCGCCGCGGCGGAAGTTCTCGCCGGTGAAGGCGTCGGAGGTGGTCACCACGTTCCAGGCGGCCCGGCCCTCGCTCAGGTGGTCGAGCGTGGACAGCCGCCTGGCCAGCTCGTACGGCTCGTTGAAGGTGGCGTTGACCGTGCCCGCGAGCCCGAGCCGCGAGGTCACCGCGGCCAGGGCGCTGAGCACGGTCAGCGCCTCGGGCCTGCCGACCACGTCCAGGTCGTGGATGCGGCCCTTGAGCTCGCGCAGCCGCAGCCCCTCGGCCAGGAAGAAGAAGTCGAACGTGCCGCGCTCGGCCGTCCTGGCGAGGTGGACGAACGAGGCGAAGTCGATCTGGCTCCCCGACCGGGGGTCGGCCCACACGGTGGTGTTGTTCACGCCGGGGAAGTGCGCGGCGAGGTGCACCTGCCTCTTGCGCGTCACCGGCCCCGCCCGTGCGGCGTGTCCCAGGCGGCGGGCAGGCCCTCGATGGTCTCGCCGAACGCCGGGCGCTGGTAGAGGTCGCGGGCGTAGCCCCAGAGGTGCTCGAAGTCGGGCAGCTCGCGCTCGCTGATGAGGTGCTCGCGGTTGTGCAGCGCGTCGAACCTGGCCAGCGTCACCCACAGCCGCACGTCCGCCTCGGTGATCGTGTCGCCGGTCAGGAACCGCTGCTCGGCCAGGCGTTCGTCCAGGCGTTCCAGGGCCGCGACGACGCGGTGGCGCTCGTCCTCGCGGGCGGCCTCGGTGCCGGCGGGGGCCACCCGGGTGACGCCGGTGTTGACGTCGTGGTAGATCCACGCGTTCAGCTTGTCGATCTCGGCGCGCAGGTGCTCGGGGTAGAGGTCGACCGAGGTGTCGGCCCACTTCTCGAACTGGGTGGCCAGGTCGATCGTGATGTCGGGGAAGTTGTTGCTGACGATCCTGCGCCGTGCCCTGTCCCAGAGCACGGGCACCGAGATGTGGCCCGGGTAGCCCTTCTCGGTGGCGTCGTAGGCCTGCTCCAGGAAGGCGAACCCGTTGACCGGGTCCGGGCCCCTGCGCTCCCTGAAGGCCCAGCCCCGGCCGTCGCGCTCGTCGTCCACGTACGACAGCGAGACGACGTCCTCCAGGCGCTTGAGCTTGCGGACGATCGCGACGCGCTGGGCGTAGGGGCAGGTCCAGGCGGCATAGACGTGGTAGCGGCCGGGCTCGGCGCGGTAGCCGCTGGTCCCGTCGGCGGTGACGCGGTCCTGGAAGGGGTAGACCGGGCGGTCCCAGCCGGCCGACAGGTGCAGGCGGCCGGGGCCGTAGCGGCCGTAGGCGACGCGGTCGAGCGGGCCGGCGTAGACCGGCGTGCCGGTGGTGGCGGTCACAGGTTCTCCTGGTGGGGTAGGAAGCGGCCGAACCGGCCCTGGTGGTAGAGCAGCGGGCGGCCGGCGTTGTGCGTGGCCGCCTCGGCCACCAGGCCGACGACCAGCACGTGGTCGCCGACCTCGACGTTCTCGTACGGCAGGCAGATCAGGTGGGCGGAGACGTCCTGGAGCAGCGGCGCGCCGAGCGGCCCCGCCCGCCACCGCGTCGGCGCGGCGAACCTGTCCACCCCCTTGCGCGCGAACCGCGCCGCCAGCTCGGCCTGGTCGCTGGCCAGGATGTTGACCGCGAAGTGGTCGGCCCCCCGCAACCACGGCCAGGTGGTGGAGGACTGGTCCACGTAGAAGGAGACGAGCGGCGGGTCGAGGCTGACCGAGGAGAACGAGGTGGCGGTGAGCCCCACGGGGATGCCCTCGCTCTGCGCGGTGATCACCACCACTCCGCTGGCGTGCACGGCGAGCGCCTGGCGGAACACGTCGGCGCCGACGGCCTGCTGGTCGGGCAGGGTGTCGGTCATGCGCCGGCCTCCGCTCGGTACGGGCGGACGGTTCTGTTTGCGATCACGGAAAGGCTCCTCACGGGAGAGAGGGCGTGCTCACGCCGCTCCCGGCGGCCGGGCCGGGAGCGCCGGGAAGGGGGCACGTAAGGGTTCGTCAGCGGAGGCGTGGACGGCGTCGGCCACGCTGGAGCGCTCAGGGAAGGCGGGCGGCTGCTGGTCCGTGATCAACGACACTGCGCGCTGGCGACGTGGCCGAAGTCCACGTGCGGGCGCCTGGTCAGGAGAGTGCCCTGGCTCATGCCAACGACGCTAGGCCGCCGCGAGCCTCAAGTCAATATTCCCTACTGGTTTTAAAGGGAATACCTTATTGGGATGAATCGCGAAGTTTGGCGGGTGGCACCGGGATCGCCGGGAAGGGGTTGTCCGGCAGCAGGATGACCCGGCGCGCCTGCCGGGGCTGCATGGCGGCGTCGAGGTGGAGCAGGGCGGCCCCGATGCCGGCCGCGCCGACCATGTACCCGGTGTCCGCGCTCACCTCGCCCGGCCGCAGCCGCCGGTACGCCTGGTACCAGCGGAACCCCTGGCCGTCGTGGTTGTCGCCGCGCCCGATGAGGTGCCCGGCGAGCACCTGGGCCTGCGCGAGGCGGGCTTCGTCGCCGGTCGCCGCCCACAGGCCGACGAACAGTTCGAGCAGCCCGGCCGCGCCGCAACACTGGCAGGCCACGTTCCAGAAGCCGTCGGTCTGCCGGAGGGGGGCGCCGCTCTCGACGACGCCGTGCGCGAGCCGTTCGACCCAGTCGAGGTGGCCGGGGTCGCCGGTGACCCGGTACAGCTCGTAGAACATCCGGGCCACGCCCGCCGAGCCCGAACAGAAGCCCAGGTAGTGCAGCTCGCGCCCCTGCGGCACGTGATGCGGGACGACGGCGCACCTGCCCGCCACCGCGCTCACCTCGCGCACGAAGCCCGCGCCACGGGCGGCCGCCTCCAGGAAACGCCGCTCGCCCGTGACGCCGTAGAGCCTGGCCAGCAGGAAGGCGGTGCCCGCCGTGCCGGACAGGAAGCCCGGGGTGACGGCGTCGAGCGGCAGGTCGGCGCAGTCGCCGAAACGATGGCCGGGCACGGCGAGCCCGGCGATGCGCTCGCCCGCCGCCACCGCCGTCTCCTCGTAGCCGCGCACGCCGAGCGCGGCGGCGGCCTGGAGCAGCCCGAGCACGATCCCGCCGTCGCCGCGCTGGGCGGGCTCGCGGGTCCAGCCGAGGCCGCCGTCCAGCGGGCGCGCGGCGCGGACGATCGTGTCGGCCACCGCGACGGCCTCCTCCTCGAAGACGCCGTCGCCGAAGGCCCAGCCGGCCTCGATCAGCGCGACGAGCGTGCCGGTCAGGCCGTGGTAGAGGGTCAGGTCGGCGCGTTCGCGCCAGGTGGCGGCCAGGTAGCGGGCGCCTCTGCGGGCGTCGTCCAGGTACGCCTCGTGGCCGGTCGCGGCGGCCAGTTCCAGGAAGAACAGCACGATGCCGGCCGCGCCCGCGTACAGGGAGGCGGAGTCGCCGGCGGCGGCCGACCTGCCACGGGGGTCGGGGTTGGCGCGCCAGTGGCGGCCTCTGCCGTCGTCGACGGCGGCGGTGCGGATCCAGCGGCCCGCCATGATCGCGGCGGTCAGCGGAGTCTCGGCGCGCTCACTCGGCGAGCGGGTCCGGTCCAAGCCCATACTCCATTCTCCCACACTTCCGGTAGGAAAATCGGCCTTTCCTCAAGGGTTCGCCTCCATCATCGCGGGTAACGGAACGGTGACGTCGAGTATCGAACGGGGAGGGCGTCGTGAAGCGTCCCATCATCTGTGCCGCGATCCTGGCCCTGGGCGTCACGGGCTGCACGAACACCGGATACGACACCGGGCAGCACCTGCCGCAGAACGACGGCGCGAACGCCGACGCCAAGGGCGTCATGCACGTGCGCAACGCCCACCTTCGGGCCGCCGCCGGCCAGGCGGCCTCCCCGACCTCGCCCGCCGCCGAGCAGACCCTCTACGCCGTGCTGATCAACGACGGCCACAAGCCCGACCAGCTCCAGCGGATCACCGTCGACGGCGGCGGCGGCTCGGTGCAGCTCTCCGCCGCAGCCGCCGACATCCGGCCCGGCCAGCCCGTGGGCGCCAATGACCAGCCGCTCGGCACGGTCACCGGCGTACGCGGCGCCACCGTGCCGATGACCTTCACCTTCCGCGACGCCGGGGCCGTGCGCGTGTACGTGCCCGTGAAGCAGAACGCGACCCAGTCCCCCGCCGGCTCGCCCGGCCCCGCGACCACTCCGGCGGCGCCGGGCCACGCGCCGCCCCACGCGCCCCGTCACCGGACCGGCCACTCAACCGGCCACTGACGGCCGCGGCGCCGACAGCAGCCGGTCCAGCTCGGCGGCGATCATCGGCAGGTCGGCGTCCGGGTCGGCGGAGCGGGCCAGCAGCATGCCGCCCTCGCAGACGGCGCCGAACACGAGCTGCGCGCGGGCGGGCGCGTTCCCGCCCTCGATCCGGCCGCCCTCGGCGGCCCGGCGCAGGCCGCCGGCCAGGACGCGCAGCAGGTGGTCGTACTCGATCTCGCGGGCGGTCTCCCAGCCCAGCACCGAGGGCGCGTCGAGCAGCACGATCTGCCGGAAGCCCGGGTCGAGGCAGTGCTCCAGGAAGGTGCGCAGGCCCCGGCGCAGCGCCGCCAGCGGGTCGTCCTCCTGGGCCCCGGCGTGCTCCAGGGCCGCCGCGACCTCGGCCAGCTCGCCGGTGAACGCCGCCTTGAACAGCGCCGGCTTGCCGCCGAAGTGGTGGTAGGCGGCCCCCTTGGTCACCCCCGCGCGGGCGGCGACGGCGTCGATCGAGGTGTCGGCGTAGCCGTTCTCGCCGAACAGCCGGCGTGCGGCGCCCACCAGCCGCGCCGTCGTCTCGTCCGTGCGTTCTGCCTGGGTACGGCGGCTCATTGACTTCCATACTCCTAGTACGTATGTTCGAATCACGTACCAGAAGTATGGAACATGGAGGCCGATCGTGTCCGCAGAACCCATCGCCGTCTACGGAGCAAGTGGTCATACCGGACGCCTGGTGGCGGCGGAATTACGCGCCCGCGGCCTGGAGGTGATCCTGGCCGGCCGCGACGCCGCCCGCCTCAAGGCCGTCTCCGACGAGCTCGGCGGAGCCCGCGTGCACGAGGCCCCGCTCGACGACGCCGACGCCCTGCGGGCCCTCACCGCCGAGGCCGGCGTGCTGGTCCACTGCGCCGGGCCCTTCACCGACACCGGCCGGCCCGTGGCCCGCGCCGCGGCGGCGTCCGGCTGCCACTACGTCGACCACGCCCTGGAGCAGCACCACACCAAGTGGATGTTCGACACCATGTCCGAGCCCGCCGCGGCCGCGGGCATCACGATGATCACGGCCATGAGCTTCTACGGCGGCATGGGCGACCTGCTGGCCGCGGCCGTGTCCGCCGGGCTGACCGGCATCGACCGGGTGACCAGCGCGTACGCCGTGTCCGGCTGGCGGCTGACCACCGGCGCGCGCAAGACCGCCGAGCTGCTGTTCGCCGACACCCGCCGCATCACCTTCAGCGACGGCGCCCAGCACGTCGGGTACGTCGAGCCGCGCAACGCCGTCTTCCCCTTCCCGCCGCCGCTCGGACCGCGGACGATGATCGCGCCGATCCCGTCGTCGGAGGTCGTCACCGTGCCCAGGCACGTGCCGGCCCGCTGGGTCGAGGCGCAGCTCACCGCGCACACCTTCGAGGAGGAGGGCGCGTTCACCGGCGAGGCCGCCGACCCGGAGACCAGGGCGGGCTCGGAGTTCACCGTGGCCGTCCAGGTCGTCACCGAGGACGGCGGCGCGGCCGGCCGGATCACCGGCCGCGACCTGTGGCGGCTCAGC
Organism: Nonomuraea sp. NPDC050227; assembly: GCF_044459705.1. Classification (NCBI taxonomy): domain Bacteria; kingdom Bacillati; phylum Actinomycetota; class Actinomycetes; order Streptosporangiales; family Streptosporangiaceae; genus Nonomuraea; species Nonomuraea sp. NPDC050227. The sequence continues at coordinate 116,477 of NZ_JBITJF010000015.1, forward strand.
GCGCTGGCCTCGGTCGAGGCCGCGGTGCGGCTGGCCGGCGGGCACGGGCCCGGGCCCGGCGTCTTCGCCCCGGCCGAGGCGTTCCCCGCCGAGCCGTTCCTGCGCGACCTCGAAGCACTCGGGCTGCTCCGGCTCACCCTGCCGGGAAGGAGCGGGCGATGATCCTGGTCACGGGCGCGGCCGGCGGCCCCCAGGGCGGCACCGGCCGGCAGGTCGCCGAACAGCTGCTCCAGCGCGACCAGCCGGTGCGCGCCTTCGTGCACCGCGACGACGAGCGCGCCGGCGAGCTGCGCAAGCTCGGCGCGGACGTCGTCGTCGGCGACCTGCGCGAGATCAGGGACGTGCGGCCCGCGATGCGTGGGGTGCGGCGGGCGTACTTCACCTATCCGGTGACGGCCGGGCTGCTCGACGCGACCGGCGCGTTCGCGGCGGCGGCCAGGGAGGAGGGGGTGGAGCGGGTGGTCGAGGTCTCCCAGCTCGACGCCCAGCCCGAGGCCGGGACGCCGCGCATGCGCCGCCACTGGCTGTCGGAGCAGGTCTTCGACTGGGCGGGGGTGGGCGCGGTGCACCTGCGCGCGGCGGTCTTCTTCGAGAACCTGGCCGTCGTGGCGGACGCGTACGGCGAGCTGGCCCTCCCGCTGGGCCCGCCGGACACGCTGATCCCGCTCGTCGCCGCCGCCGACGTGGCGCGGGTGGGCGCGGGCCTGCTGCTGGACCCGGCGCCGGCCGACCCGGTGTGCCTGGTGACGGGCCAGATGGCGACGGCCGCCGAGGCCGCCGACGCCCTCGGCGTGCGCTATGCGGACCTGCCGCCCGAGGAGTGGGAGCGGCGGGCGCACGAGGTGTACCGCGACCCGTACGCCGTCGAGCACCTGAGCCACCTGTGGGCGATCTTCCGCTTCATCGGCTCCGGCGACCACCCGCTCTACCGGGTCACCGAGAGCATCGAGCGCGTCGGCGGGCGTCGTCCGGTGACGATCGGGGAGTTCGCCGCCGCCCGGCGCTGACCCCGTCCTGGCCGGCCCGCCTCCACCAGGTCGGTCAGCGCAGGCCGGCGAGCACGCCGCGGGCGACGGCCTCCCGCCCGGCCTCCTCCTCGGCCGCCGCCGCCTGCTCGGCCGCCATCCGCACGTCGTAGGCGGCGCGGGCCGTGGCGATCTCGCCCTGGTGCTCCTCGGTCCAGGTGACCAGGGCGCGGATGGTGGCGTGCAACGTGCCGCCGAGGGGCGTCAGCGCGTAGTCCACGCGGGGCGGCACGGTCGGATGGACGGTACGGCTTACCAGGCCGTCGCGCTCCAGGTGACGCAGGGTCCTGGTCAGCATGCGCTGGCTCACGCCGTCGATCATGCGGCGCAGCTCGGTGAAGCGCAGGCTGCGCCGGTCGAGCAGCGCGATCACCTGGAGCGACCACTTGTCGGCGATCCGGTCGAGGATCTGCCTGACCTCGCAGTCCTCCCGCTGGTCCCATTGCAGCACGTCGTAGTCGGTATCCCCGCAGTGACCGAGGGACATCGAAGTTCCGTCTTCCATGGCTCCTTATGGTGACCAAAAATGCTGCTGGTTACAAGAAGGAACCGACCATTATGGAAGGAATGCACCATGTCTCCCTCGAACCACCCCCGCATGGGGGCGCGCGCGTGGAGCGCGCTGTTCGTCCTGGCGGGGGCCGTCTTCCTGGAAGGCATCGACGTGGCCATGCTCAACGTGGCGCTGCCGTCGATCCGCGCCGATCTCGGCCTGTCCACCGGCACGCTCAGCGGCGTGGTCAGCGCGTACGTGCTGGGTTACGGCGGCTTCATGCTGCTGGGCGGCCGGGCCGCCGACCTGCTCGGCCACCGCCGCATGTTCCTGACCTGGCTGACGGTGTTCCTGCTCTTCTCCGGCCTGGGCGGCCTGGCGACCGAAGGATGGATGTTGCTGGTCGCCCGGTTCGTCACGGGGGTCGCCGCCGCGTTCATGGCGCCCGCCGGGCTGGCGCTGGTCACCGGCAACTTCCCCGAGGGCCCGCAGCGCACCAAGGCGCTCGGCGTGTACGCCGGGACCGCGGCGGGCGGCTTCTCGCTCGGCCTGGTCGCCGGCGGCCTGCTGGCCTCGATCGGCTGGCGCTGGGTGTTCTTCGCCCCCGTCGTGCTGTCGGCGGTGATCCTGCTGGCCGCCGTCCCGCTGGTCAAGGACTCCGGCGAACGGGTGCGGGGCTCGTTCGACCTGGCCGGGGCGTTGACCATCACCGGCTCGATGTTGCTGCTCGTGTACGGCGTGGTCCGCCTGGAGGCCCCCGCGGACGGCTCCGGCGTCACCGTCGCGACGTTCGCCGCCGGGCTGCTGCTGCTCGCCCTGTTCGTGCTGATCGAACGCCGCTCGTCCAACCCGCTGGTCCGGCTGGACATCCTGCGCTCGGGGCCGCTCGTCCGGGCCAACCTCGGCGCGCTGCTCTTCCTGGCCTCGTTCGCCGGGTTCCAGTTCCTGGCCACGCTCTACCTGCAGGAGGTGCGCGGCTGGAGCACCCTGCAGACCGGCCTGGCCATGCTGGTGATCGGCGTCGACACGGTGCTGGCCCCCACGCTCACGCCGCGCCTGGTGAACAGGTTCGGCAACGCCCGCGTGCTGTTCGCCGGGATCGTACTGTCGGCGCTGGCGTACGCGCTGTTCCTGCCGGTCGGCCCGGACTGGACGTACGCCGCCATGCTGCCCACCATGCTCCTGCTCGGCCTGGCCTTCTCGCTGACCTACGGCCCGCTGACCATGGCCGCGACCGAGGGCGTGGCGGAGGACCGGCAGGGCCTGGCCGGCGGCCTGCTCTACACCGCGATGCAGTTCGGCACCGCGCTCGGCCTGTCGGCGGTCACCGCCGTGAACGTGGCCGCGCTCGGCGGCGGCGCCGCGCCGACCCTGGACTCTCTGCGGATCGCCCTGGCCGTCCCGGTGGCCGTCGCGGTGGCGGCCGTGCTGGTGACCGCGTTCGGCCTGCGTGCCCGCGCCGCCGCCGCGCCCGTCGAGAGCCCGGTGCCCGAGACCGTCGGCTAGGACGGGTCCGCCCCCGGCTCCTTGCGCACCCGGGAGAGCTTGTCGGGGTTCGCGACCGTGTAGATGTCGCGCACCTGCGACCCGTCGGAGGTCAGATCGACGACCATGACGGCGAACGGCGCGTTATCCACGAACACCACCGCCGAGGGGTCCCCGTTGGTCTCCCGGTACTGGATGTCCAGCCCCTCCATCGGCTGCGCGGTGCGCGCGACGAGCAGCCGGGCCACCTTGTCGCGGCCCCGGACCGGACGCGGCCCGCCCACCACGGACTTGCCGCCGCCGTCGGCCCACAGGGTCACCTCCGGCGCCAGCAGCTCCATCAGCGCGTCGAGGTCGCCGCCGAACGCCGCCGCCACGAACCGCTCGGTCACCTCCTGCTGGACGTGCGCGTCCACCCGGTACCGCGGACGCCGGGCCTGCACGTGCTCGCGGGCCCGGTGCGCGAGCTGGCGTACGGCGGCGGGGCTGCGGCCGAGCATGCCGGCGATCTCGGCGTGCTGGAAGGCGAACACCTCGTGCAGGACGAACACGGCCCGCTCCAGCGGGGTCAGCGTCTCCAGCACCACCAGCAGGGCCAGCGACACCGACTCGCCCCGCACCACGTCCTCCGCCCCGTCGGCCGCCCCGTCAGCCGCGGTGACCAGGGGTTCGGGCAGCCACGGCCCGACGTAGGTCTCGCGGCGGCGGCGCAGCGCCGACTGGTGCGCGAGCGCCTGGTTCACGGCGATGCGCACCAGGTAGGCGCGCGGGTTGCCGATCTCGTCCGGGTCCCGCGACGACCAGGCCAGCCAGGTGTCCTGGAGCACGTCCTCGGTGTCGGAGACGCTGCCGAGCATGTTGTAGACGATGGAGAACAGCAGCTCCCTGTGGCCGCCGAAAACGTCCGTCATTCCAGGCATCATGTCCTTTGAGAGCCTTTGCGGCCCCCGGGTGTGACATGAACTGCGTCACACCAGGTAACGCAGCCACAGGTACGGCGTCGCCAGCGCGACCGTCGTCGCGGTGACGATCAGACCGTACTTCGTGAACTGCCAGAAGCTGATCGGGGTGCCGTTGCGGGCGGCGATGCCGAGGATGACCACGTTCGCCGCCGCGCCCACGGCGGTGGCGTTGCCGCCCAGGTCGGCGCCGAGCGCCAGGGCCCACCACAACACCTGCGCCGGCCCCTCCCCGCCGTTGGCCTGGACGAGGTCGGCGACGATCGGGCTCATGGTGGCCACGTACGGGATGTTGTCGACGATGGCGGAAAGGCCCGCCGAGGCCCACAGCAGGACCATCGTGGTCAGCCCGAGCCGGCCGTGCGTGGCCTGCGCGGCGGCCTGGGAGACCTGGGCGATGACCCCGGTCTCCACCAGCGCGCCGACCATGACGAACAGCCCCGCGAAGAACACCAGCGTGGGCCACTCGACCTCGGCGATCGCCTCCTCGGTGGTCACCTTGGTGAGCGCCACCAGCACGCCCGCGCCGAGCAGCGCCACCACCGACGGCTCGTAGTGCAGCACGGGATGCAGCACGAACGCCGCCATCACCACCGCGAGCACGGCCAGCGACTGCCACAGCAGCCTGCGGTCGGCGATGGCCTCGCGCTCGTCGAGCGTCATGATCTCGGCCGCCAGCTCGGGGTCGTAGCGGAACGACCGGCGGAACATCACCCGGCACAGCCCGATGAAGACCACGAGCAGCACCACGATCAGCGGGGCGAGATGCGCGAGGAAGTCGTTGAAGGTCAGCCCGCCGCGGCTGGCGATGATGATGTTGGGCGGGTCGCCGACCAGGGTGGCGGTGCCGCCGATGTTGGAGGCCATCGCCTCGGCGATGAGGAACGGCGCCACCGGCAGCGCCAGCCGCTCGCAGACCAGGAACGTCACCGGCGCGATCAGCAGCACGGTGGTCACGTTGTCCAGCAGCGCCGACGCGCCCGCGGTGATCAGGATCAGCAGCACCATGAGCCGGAACGGGCGCCCCCTGGCCCGTTTGGCGGCCCAGATGGCCAGGAACTCGAAGACGCCCGTCTGTTTCAGCACGCCGACGATGACCATCATGCCGAGCAGCAGGAAGATGACGTTCCAGTCGATGCCGGTGTGCTCGTCGAAGAAGGCCGCGCCGCCGTCGGTGGCGTGCAGCACCAGCATGATCCCCGCGCCGCCGAGCGCGGCGGCGACCCGGTGCACCTTCTCGGTGGCGATCAGCGTGTACGAGACGAGGAAGACGGCGACCGCCAGCCACGCGGTGACGGTCACGGCGGACCACCCGGGAAAGCCTTCAAGGAGAACTCCACGATCGACGGCAGAATCGCCGACCAGACTTCCCGGCACACCTCAGGACAACTTACCAAGATGCGCGGCCGGACGGGACCGGCGGACTGGCCGCCCGTACGGGGCCAGGCGCCGGTCGCGCCCGGTGGGGTGGCCGGTCAGCCGACGTTGAACTGCCCCTTGAAGCCCGCGTGCAGCACGCTGCCGGACGAGCCCGAGGCGCACGTGCCCGAACCGCCGAGCAGGTACGTGTCGAACCGGCCGGTGAACGTCCTGCCCCTGAACGGCCCGGACTGGATCGTCCCCGACACCTTGGCCGTGTCGTGCACGATCTCGACGATGCGCGCGCTGGCCTTGCTGGTCTGCCTGGTGCCCTTGATGGTCCAGTCGATGGTGACCGTGCCGGTGCCCCCGGGCGCGGCGGTCCCGGCGGCGGCGGCGCGGTCGCGGATGACGCCGTCGGACTGCCCCCAGCGCTCGCGGTCGTAGACGACGCGGTCGGCCAGGTTGCGCTCGTCCTGGTCGTGGATGATGCGGTCGGCCAGGCTGCGGCCCTCGCGGTTGTAGACGATGCGGTTGGACAGGCTGCGGTTCTCGGCGTCGCGGTCGCCGAACACGCGGTCGAAGGCGTTGCCCTCGCCGGACGGCCGCCCCCTGGTGATGGTGCGTCCGCCGCAGCTCGGGTTCACGCCGTTGAAGCTGGCTCTGAGCCGTGCCGCGGTGACGCCCGTGCCGCTGTGGTCGACGCAGTTCCACGGCTCCCGGCGGCTGACGGAACGGTCCAGGTGCAGCAGCCGCTGCGCCCCGGGAATGTACTGTGCCTGGCCGGACACGGTGCAGGAGATCACGGCCGCGGCGTGCGCGGCCCCCGGGACGACGGCCGGAGCCAGGACGGTCAGCCCGGCGGCGGCCAGGGCGGGCAGTGACGTGGCGAGAGTAGGCATGAGACTGCTCCTTTTCGAGGCAGGACGGGTCGGCGCATCGGGCCGACCTGTCACGACAGGACGGGTCGACGCGAGCCGGCCCGGGCCCGCCATCGCTCTCCGGTGAGAGGTCCCGATCTCGGACGCTACGAAGCGAACCGCAAACATCGCCCCAAATGGCCGCACGTGGCGTCCCAGATGTACGGACTCACCCCTGCCTGTCCGCCCTCGACATTCCCGGCAGCGCAGGCGCGGCAGCCCGGCAGCCGGAGCAGGCGATCAGAGGAGGTCGTGCGCGCGGGCCGCGGCGGCCGCCTGCGTACGGGTGGAGACCTCCAGCTTGGCCAGGATGTTGGAGACGTGCACGCTCACCGTCTTCTGCGCGATGAACAGCCGCCCGGCGATCTCCTTGTTGGTAAGCCCCTCGGCGACCAGCCGCAACACCTCGACCTCGCGCGCGGTGAGCCCGCCCTCGGCCTGCCCGCCGCCGAACCTGGCCCGCCTGCCGAACTCCGTCAGCGCGGCCTCCAGCGGCGCGGCCCGCAGCCGGCCGGCCGCCTCCTTGGCGAGGGACCACTCCTGCTGCGCCGCCTCGCGCTCACCGGCCGCGAGCAGCGCCTCGGCCAGCCGCCAGCGCGCCCTGGCCACCTCGTAGACGAAGCCGAAGTCGAACGCCGCGACCACCTCGCGCCACAGCTCGACGTCGAGCCGCCCGTGGAGGCGGTGCCAGTCGGCCTCCACGCGCAGCGCCCACGCCTGGCCCTCGGGGCCGAGGTGGCCGCCGTCGCCGGTCGGCCCTCTCGTGGCGGCGAACCGGGCGCGGGCCAGCAGGTCGTCGGCCCCCTCGGTGGTGCCCAGCTCGGCCATCGCCCACAGGCTGACGGCGGCCAGCCGCAGCGTGCCCGACTCGCCCTCGTCGAGCGTGGCCATGGCCGCGTGGGCGTGGTCGAGCGCGGCGGCCGGGTCGCCGTTCCACAGGGCGTGCTCGGCGGCCATGCCCCGCGACATGTACGTCGCCAGCGGGTCGTGCCAGAACGGGCGCAGCCACCCCAGCCGCGCCTCCACCGCGGGCAACCCCCGCCCCACCTCGATGAACAGGGCGAAGGACGACAGGATGGCCTCCGACAACGTGCCCACCCGCGCGCCGAACCCGGCGGCCACCGCCTCCGCGGCGTCCCACTCGCCGGCGACGTAGTGGATGAGCAGGCGCAGGAAGCGCAGGTCGGTGCCGTAGGTGCTCCAGTTGAGGCCGGTGTGGACGGCCAGCTTGATGCCGTCGTCGGCGACCTCGGCGGCCTGGGCCGGCAGGCCCTGCTCGTAGAGGATGCGGGCGTGGTGGAAGCGGGCCCGCAGATCCATCGCCAGGTCGCCGGTCTCCCGGGCGGAGGCGCTCTCGACCAGCGAATGGGCGCGGGCGACGTCGCCCCGCTGCTCGACGTAGCTGGCCAGCGTGAGCAGCGCGCCCACCTCGGCGTCGACGGCGTCGCAGGCGCGGGCCGTCTCCAGGGCGCGCGCGGTCAGCGGCTCGACCTCGTGGTGGCGCGGCGTCCACAGCAGCGTGCGAGCCTGCGTGGCGAGGGCACGGGCGAGGCTCGGCTCGTCTTCGGCGCTCTCGACCGCGCGCTCGGCCGCCGCGATGGCGCCGGGCGGGTCGTTGGTCTCGTAGAGGTAGTACGCCAGCCGCTCCTCCACCTCGGAAGTCGAGGGCAGCGCGCGCAGCCGGTGGACCGCGCGGTGGTTGTCGCCGCTGTCGGCCGCCGCGACGGCGCTGCGGAAGGCCAGCGCGACCCGGCTCTCCCCGGCCAGCCCGGCGGCGCCCTCGACGCGGTCCCACAGGCCGAGCGCCTGGTCGTAGTGGTTGTGGGCCTCGGCGGGCGCACCCAGCCGCTCGGCCTCGCGGCCTGCCTGCGCCGAGGCCGCCAGCGCCCCGGCCAGGTCGTGGCTGGCGAGGTGGTGGTGGGCCAGCTCGGCGGGCGAGGTGAGCAGCCGGGCGAAGTCGGCATGGAGCCGCGTGCGCTCGCCGGGCAGCAGGTCGGTGTAGACGGCCTCCTGCAGCAGGGCGTGGCGGAAGGCGTAGCCGTGGCCATGCACCTTGAGCAGGCCGCGCGAGACGATCTCCCTGACCGCCTCCTCGAACTCGGCCAGCGGCAGCCCCGCCACCTCGCGCAGCAGGTCGTCCTCCACCCGGCGGCCGGCCACCGCGGCGGCGCGCAGCACCCGCTGCCCGGCCTCGGACAGCACCTCGACCCGCGACAGCAGCAGGCTGGCCAGCCCGTCGGGCAGGCTGTCGCCCTCGGACATGGCCGCGAACAGCTCTTCGGCGTAGAACGGGTTGCCCTCGGCGCGCGAGACGATGAGCCCGAGCTCCTGCGCGTCCACCTGCCCCAAGGTGGTGACATAGTCCGACATTTCGCCGGATTCCAGCGGGCCGAGTTCCACGTTCGTCACCGACGGCAGCCGCTTCAGCTCGGCCAGCACCGCGCGCAGCGGATGGCGGCGGTGGAGGTCGTCGGTGCGGTAGGTGCCGGCCACGCAGACGCGCTCGCTCTGGAGCATGCGGCTGAGGAAGACCAGCAGGTCGCGGGTGGAACGGTCGGCCCAGTGGAGGTCTTCGATCACGAACAGCACCGGCTGGACGTCGGCCAGCAGCCCCAGCAGCGACCCGAACAGCCGCTGCTGGGTGAGCCCGGCCGACGGCGCCCCGCTCTCCCGGCCCGGCAGGAGCTGGCCCAGCATGGGATGGGCGGCGACCGCCTCGCGCACGCCGGGCTCGGCCCCGCGCAGCGCGTCGGCCAGCGGCAGGTAGGGCAGCGCGTCGCCCAGCTCGGCGCACTGGCCGACCATGACGTGGAAGCCGCGCTCGCGCGCCTCGGCGACCAGCTCACCGGCCAGGCGCGTCTTGCCGATCCCCGCGTCGCCGCCGACGAGCGCGACCCCGGCCGTGCCGTCGGCCGCGGACTCCAGCACACGCACGAGCTTGGACAGCTCGGCCGAGCGCCCGACGAGAAGACCGTTCACGCCAGCAAGTGTGCCACGCGCCTGTGACATTCCATTGGTCCGCCCGGCCGCCGCGGGATTGGCCCTCATCGTCGAACCGGACCCGCTCTACGCTGCTCTTTCGTGATCTCCTTGACGACTTTCGCGCTCTTCATGACGGCCTCGCTCGCCCTGGTGCTCGTCCCCGGCCCCAACCACCTCTACATCACCGCGCGGGGCCTGGCCCAGGGCAGGGCCGCCGGGCTGGCCAGCGCGCTCGGCGTGGAGACCGGGACGCTGGTGCACATCGCCGCCGCGGCGGCCGGGCTCTCGTACGTGATCTCGCGGTCGGCGACGCTGTTCGCGGTCGTCAAGTGGGCCGGCGTGGCCTACCTCGTCTACCTGGGCGTGCGCGCCTTCACCGCCAAGGACGCGCAGGCCGGGACGCCGCCCGTGCAGCCGCTGGCCAAGGTGTTCCTCGAAGGGGTCCTGGTCAACGTGCTCAACCCCAAGGTGGCGCTGTTCTTCGTGGCGTTCCTCCCGCACTTCGTGGACCCCGGCGCCGGCTCGCCGGCGCTGCAGATCGTCGTGTTCGGCCTGACGCTGCTGCTCCTGGGGCTCGTCTCCGACGTCGTGTACGCCCTCACCGCCGGCACCCTCGGCACCCGGCTGACCAGGGGCGCCAAGGCCCTGCGGTACGTCAGCGGCGTCGTCTACCTGGGGCTCGGCGTGGCCATGGCGTTCGCCGGGAGAAAATGACCTATGGCGCCGAGGAAGCAGCAGGAGATCTTCGACGCGACCCTGTGGATGGTCGCGGAGAAGGGCTACGACGGGCTCACCGTCGAGGGGGTCGCCGAGCGCTCGGGGGTCAACAAGACGACGATCTACCGGTGGTGGCCGTCCAAGGCGGCGCTGCTGGTGGCCGCGATGATCGAGTCGGACGTGCTGGCGTTCGAGCCGCCGGACACCGGGTCGTTCCGCGGCGACCTGGTGGCGCTGGTCGAGCAGGTCGGGCGGCTGCTCACCGAGCCGCCCGGCAGCGACATCGCGGTCGCGGCGCTGGCCGCCGCCGTGCGCCATCCCGAGCTCGACGTCCGCCGGTTCTTCGCCGACCGGTTCGCGCGGGAACGCGTGGTGTTCGAGCGCGCGGTGCGGCGGGGTGAGCTGAGCGCGTCCGCCGACCCGTTGCTGATCATGGATCTGCTGGCCGGGGCCGTGTGGATGCGCACGGTCTTCCGCGGCCTGCCGCTGCCCGGCGGCTTCGCCGAGAAGGCCGTCTCGGCCCTGCTCGACGCCTTCTGAGCGGCGGCGCCTGATTCGGGGCTCGGTGGGTCAGCCGGCGGCGGCGAGGGCGGCCGGGATGCGGTCGAGCACCGGGTGCGGCACCAGACCGTAGGCGTAGAAGTCGACCGCCAGCGCGCCCGCCGCCTTCGCGCCCCTGGCCTTGGCCACCAGGCGGTCGGTCGAGTCGCTGTCGGGGTAGCCGGGCCGCAGCACCGCCCGCACCTCGCGGTCCTTGCCCACCGACCGCAGGTACGCGCCCACGTCGTCGGCCACCCGCGCCGCGTCCCGCGCGTACGCCAGCACGCCGAAGGCGGGCACCAGGTCGCCCAGCGCCACCAGGTCCACGCCGAGCTGCCAGGCGTCGTGGGCGGCCAGGCCCGGCGTCGGCAGGCCGTCCCGGTAGCCCTTCACCGCGCCGGTGGAGTCGATGAAGACCAGCTTGGAGCCCTCTTCCGCGACCGCCGACGACACCTCGGAGACCAGCGTGGTGACGGTCTCCGAGCGCGCCCGCGCGTACGCCACCACCTCGGGCCCGGCGTAGGCGGTGAGCGCCGCCCTGGTCACCTCGCCCTGCGCGGCCGGGTCGCCGTCGAAGACGCCGCCCACGATCCGCGCGCACTCCTCGCGCGCCACCTCGGCGTTCACGCCCAGGTCGGTGGCCCGGCGCATGCAGTAGTCGCAGAAGCAGAGCCCGAACAGGAACGTGTCCATGGGGCCGAGCTGCACGAACGAGCGCTGCGGCTGGACCGGCGTGAAGTGCAGCGCCTCGGCGACCACGCTCTCGACGCCCAGCCGGGCCACCGCCCTGGCCAGCGCGACGGAGTATGCGCGCACGTCGGGATGGGCCGGGCACAGGTCGACGAGCGAGCCGCGGTCGCCGAAGCAGTCGCGCACGGTCACGTCGGGGTGCTCGTTGCCGAGCGTGGCGTTGCGCAGGAAGACCGTCCAGCCGTGGAGCTTCAGGCCGCGCCCGGCGCACGCCTCGCGCAGCCCGTCGAGGGCGTGGACGTGGCCGGGCACGGGGGCGAGCCGCAGCCCGTCGAACAGCTCGGCGGGCGGGGTGAAGTGGGCGCCGTCGTGCCTGACGGTCAGCCGGGACAGTCCGTGCGGGGTGACGTCGCGCGCGGCGTGGTGGACGGCGCCGACCGTGACCCCGCCCACGCCGTACGCGCTGATCCTGTCGAGCACCCGCTCGACGCCCTCACCGTGCAGGTCCTCGGCGAAGACGTATACCGAACTGTCCACGTGCAGACCTTACGCGCTCTTGTGCGCGACGAAGTCGATCTCCACCAGGATGTTCATGAGCTGCGAGCCCACCGTCGTCCGCACCGGGTACGGCTGGGTGAAATAGCTCTTGTACACCTCGTTGTACGCGGCGAAGTCCTCCTTCACGTTCTGGAGGTGGACCGTCGACTTGACGACGTCGTCGAAGCCGAGGCCGTGGGCGGCGAGGATGGCCCCGAGGTTCTTCATGACCTGGTGGGTCTGGGCGGCCACGTCGTCGCCGACGATCTCGCCGGTGTGCGGGTCGAGCGGGCCCATGCCGGAGGTGAAGACGAAGTCGCCCACCACGAGCCCCTGGGAGTACGCCCCGACCGGCGCGGCGCCCTCGGTGGTCTTGAGCTCTTTCTTCACGAAATCTCCCTAGAAATCGGTGTGAATCGTGCCGACGACACGGTAATCCCGGTCCACCAACGGCAGCACGCGCCACTTGTCGAACGCGGTGCACGGGTGTGAGATCCCGAAGGCCAGCAGGTCGCCCGGCTTGAGCCCGTCGGCCCGGACGACGGTGTGCTGGTCCTGCATCTTCGTGATCGTGACGCCGCTGCGGCGCGGCACCGGCAGGCCCTCGTCGTAGGGCGCGTCGCGCTTGCCCATGCCCACGATCGCGAGACCCGGCTCGGGCGTGGACAACACGTGCGCCCACACCTCAAGGGCCGGCCGCAGCTCGCCCTCCATCCGGTTGAACGGCGTGCGCTCCCGGTAGTAGCCGTCGTCGTGGGTGACGTACGCACCGCTGCGCAGCAGGATCCTGGCGTGCGTGGTGACCAGCTCGCGCCCGATCACGTCGAACCACTGGCTGCCGCCGATCGTCAGGATCGGGGTGCGCACGCGGACGTGCTCGACGGCCTCCTGCAGCACGCCCAGGTACCGCCGCACCTCGTCGGCGCTCTTCAGCGCCCCTTCGTACCCGGCGACGCCGGCCAGCTCGACGCCGGGCGTCTCCTGCGCGTACGCGGCCACCCTCAGCAGCTCGTCGAGGGTGCGGCAGCCGGCTCGTCCGCCAGCGTGCCCGAGCTCCACCAGCACCCGGAACGGCCGGGTCGAGGCGTGCCGGGCGAGAATGTCCACCCCGGCCTCGGAGTCGACGAAGCTGAGGAACTCGAAGGCGGGGTCGCGGTCGAGCTCGCCGGCGGCCCAGGTCAGCCCGGCGGTGTCGACGACCTGGTTGGCCACCATGATCCGGTCGCCGCCGTAGCCGCGGGCGATCCTGGCCTGCCGGGTCGTGGCGACCGTCAGCCCCCAGGCGCCCGCTTCGAGCTGCATCGCGGAGATCTCTGGCGACATGTGCGTCTTGACGTGCGGAGCCAGCTCCATGCCGTGGTCGCGGGCGAAGGCCGCCATCGTGGCCACGTTGTGCTCCAGCGCGTCGCGGTGCACGATCATCAGCGGATAGCCGAGCTCGCCGTCGAGGACGGACTGCCCAAGGATCACCTGCACGACACCCCCCTTTTATCCGCGTCTGACCTTATCCCAGGCGGGATCAGCGTGATCGAAGCGCCCGTCCGGGATTGGCGCCGGTCAGCTCGCCGCCGGTCAGCACCCGAACGCCGGAGACGAGCACGTCGTCCACGCCGTGCGCGGGGGTGCGCGGATCGGCGTACGTCGACCGGTCCGACACCGTGAGCGGGTCGAACACCACCAGGTCGGCGACGTGTCCGGCGCGTACCAGCCCGCGCCGGTCGAGCCCGAACCGCCGGGCCGGGTGGGAGGCCAGGTGCACGACCGCCTGCTCCCACGTCCAGTCGCCCAGCTCGCGGACGTGCCGGCCGAGGAACCTGGCGAAGGCCCCGAACCCGCGCGGATGCGGATGACCGCCCACGTAGATGCCGTCGGAGCCGCCGGTGTGGGAGGGATGGCGCAGGATCCGGCGTACGGACTCCTCACCCGCCGGGCCCTCGTCGGGACGCGCGGAGACGCACCCCGCCTCCAGCCGCGTCGCCACCAGCAGGTGGCGGCAGAAGGCGGCGGGGGTCATGCCGGCCCGCTCCGCGGCGTCCGGCAGGGCGAGCCCTTCGGCCCATTCCAGGCCGGGCGCGTGGGAGACGGTCAGCCGGGGGTAGACCTCGCCGAGCCCCGCCCACCAGTCGTCCAGCTCGGGCGCGGCGATCATCTCCAGCGCCGCGCCGGTGTCGGCGCCCGGCACGGACGGCGGCAGCACCACCATGGCCAGGATCGTGCTGCCGCGCAGGTAGGGGTAGGTGTCGAAGGTGAGGTCGACGCCGTCGTCGTGGGCCCTGCCGACCAGCGGCAGCAGCACGTCGGCCGGCCCGTGCAGGTGCGAGACGTGCACGGCCGCGCCCGAACGGCCGGCGATGTCCACGACCTCCGCCATGCCGACCCCGGCGTTCGCGCCGTAGGCCCGCATGTGGGTGACGTACGGCAGGCCGCCGAGCGGCGCGCACAGGGCGGCCAGCTCGGCGGCGTCGGCGTAGCGGCCCGGCAGGTACTCCAGCCCGCTGGACAGCCCGACCGCGCCCTCGGACAGGCCGCGCTCGACCCGCTCGACCATCGCGGCCAGCTCCGCCCGCGAGGCCGATTCCGGCGAGGGCCCGAGGACGTCGTAGCGGATCGTGCCGTGCGGCAGCAGGTAGGCCGTGTTCAGCGCCACCGCGCGGTCGTAGCCGTCGAGCAGCTCGGCCACGCTCAGCGGGCCCTCGTGCAGGGCGCCGTTGACGGCGGCGAAGTAGCGGGAGGCGTAGGCGACGGTCTCCGCCGACCCCGGCGCGAAGGACAGACCATCCTGTCCCAGGACGAACGTGGTCACCCCCTGCCGCAACGCCGCGAGCTGCACGGCCGGGTCGAACACGGCCGCGTCGCCGTGCGCGTGGCAGTCGACGAAGCCCGGCGCGACGAACCGGCCGGTCGCGTCGATCACCGTCCCGGCCTGCGCGCCGCCCAGCCTGCCGACCGCCGCAACCTCCTCGCCCGCGATGCCCACATCCGCCCGGTACGGCGGCGCGCCCGTGCCGTCGAGCACCCGGCCGCCGCTGATGACTACGTCGAACCTCACACCAAGATTCAATCAGAGCCGCGCGAGGACGCCGATGGGCACGTGACCGAGCGGACGACGGGCCGCTCGGCCAGCAGGTCCCTGGCCCGCGCGCGGGCGAGGTTCCAGCCGTTCCACGGGTCGGGACGGTCGAGCCCGTTGGCGCGGACCACGTCGGCCAGCACGCAACTGCGCTGCGGCTCGGGCAGCCGGTCGAGCGCGGGCACGGCCTCCGCGCCGAGGTCGCCCAGGTAGTCGGAGTCCATGTTGGTCACGCCGCGCACCTCGACCTGGGTCTGCGCGACCTGCAGATCGGGGTTCACCATCGCGAACGCCCCCAGGCCGAGCCCGGTGACCAGGACGATCGTGCGCGGCAGCCAGCCGGAGCCGCGGCCCGCCAGGCGTACCGCCCCGGCCAGCAGCACCAGCGCGAACAGCGCGCCCAGCCACCACACCGTCGCCTGCACCGAGATCCGCAGCCGCGACAGGCCGTAGGCGTCGGTGTAGAGGCTCATCCGGTGCAGGGCCGAGACCAGCACCACCATGGTCAGCCCGCACAACACGCCGAGCATGACGGCCAGCAGCCAGCGCTCGCCGCGCTCGGTCCGCAGCAGCCCCCCGGCCACCGCGACGATGCCCAGCACGAACACGCTGACCACCACGAGCTGGAAGAACCCCTGCCTGGCGTACTCGGCGTAGGTCAGGCCCGCCGTCCGCAGCACCCAGCCGTCGCCGCCGAACAGCACCCTGATCTGGACCGCCACGAACGCCGTGAACAGCAGGTTCACCGCGACCAGCGGAACCAGCCACACGCTCCTGCTCACGCCGAACTTGTGCTCAGGACCGACCGGGTCGATCACCGGCCGCAGCGCGACCAGCACCGTGGCGGCCAGCAGCACGGCGACGAACCCGAAGACGAAGATCCGCGAAGGCACCGAGTCGGCCCAGGCAGGGGTGCTGGTCAGGCGCTCGACGTACGCGGCGAACACCGCGTCGGCCGAGGCGAACAGCAGCCCGAACACCAGCACCAGCACGACCGTGATGCCGAGCCCCGCGAGCACCGGCAGGATCCGCCGCCTGGCGGTCAGCTTCCGCAACGGCCCGGCGAGGAACCACGGCACCGGGCCGAGTGCGAGCACCACGGACATGCCGCCCCTGATCACGCCCAGCCAGCCCGCCCCCGCCCCGGACACCGCCAGCGCGCCCAGCCCGGTCCCCGCCATGAGCAGGATCGCGACCAGCCAGTCCGCGTCGCGCACGGCCGTCATGGAGATCAGCCAGTACGCCGTCATCCCAAACGCCAGCGTCCACGGGGTCGTCCTGCGCAGCACGGCCGGCAGCGCCGCCGCGCCGAGCACCATGGCGACGAGCACGATCCCCAGCCCGACCTGCGCGTCGGGCAGCGCCACGGCGGCGAACACGCCGGCGCCCGCGGCGGCCGGCAGCAGCCAGCGCGGCGGCGCGGGCAGCTCGGGCCTGGGGAAGAGCGGCGGCGGCACATACACCTGCCCACCCCCGCCCCCTGCCCGCCCGGCCCCCTGATAGGCGGCCTCCTGGTGCGCGGCGCCTTGATAGACGGCACCCTGGTGCGTCGCGGTCTGGTAGGCGGCCTGGTAGGCCGCCGTTCTGCGCGCTGAGCCCGCGCCCAGCGCCATGCCGAGCGCGCCGCCCAGGGCGGTCACCATGACGAGGGTGACGAGCGCGAGACCGTCGCCGACGGTCATCGAAACCAGCACGGCCGCGAACAGACCGCCCAGAAACCCGACGATCACCCCGAGGACCCCGCCACCGACCATTTTGGCCAGCCCCCCGCTTCCAACCCCCACCGGAGCCACCCCCGCCGACACGGGCTGCGCCGCACCGCCTGCCTCATGGGCCCCGCCTCCTGCGGGCATGCCTCCCCCTGCGGCAGCACCGATCCCCGCGGGCATACCGATCCCTGTTGTGGCGGTGGACGCTGCGGAGATGCCAGCCCCTGTGGTGGGGCCAGCCACTGTGGGGATGCCGCCCTCTATGGGCGTCCCAGCCTCTGTGGTGGCCCCAGGCCCTCTGGGGGCGCCGGACCCTGCGGGTGCGTCCAGCCCTCTGGGGGTGCCGGACGCCGGGAGCGGGCCGGGGTCCGTCATTGCCGGCGCGGGCGGCGCGTCCTCGGCCGTGGCCGGCCGGACCGGCGTTCCCGAGGCAGCCGCGCCCTCCCCTGCCGTCGCGCCCTCCTCCGCCGTCGTGCCTTCAGCCGCCATCTGGGGCGCCGGGGTGGGGGCGGTGGGGACGGCGCCGCCTGCGTGGGCGGCGGTGGCTGGGGGGAGCGGGTCTCTCAGGTGGTCGTTGTGGCTCCGGTTCGCCCCCGTGTCGAACGGTGTGTCCGTCATCGTCGTCCTTCCTGGTAGATCGACGACCATGCGGCACCCCGCGCACTCGTCGATGCGGATCGACCCCCCGTGCAGCTCCACGACCTCCTTGACGATCGCCAGCCCCAGCCCCGCGCCCCCGGAGTCGGCCGCGCGCCCCGCGTCCAGCCGGGAGAACCGTTCGAACACCCGCCCCCGGGCCGCCGCCGGGATGCCCGGCCCCTGGTCGGCCACCACCAGCCGAGCCCCGTCCCGCTCCGCGCCGCACGCCACCGTCACCACGCCCCCGGGAGGGCTGTGCCGTACGGCGTTGTCCAGCAGGTTCGCCAGCACCTGCGCCAGCAGGTCGGGATCGGCCCGCACCCCCAGCCCGGCGGGCGCCGACGCCTCGATCGTGACGTCCTCACGAGCCAGCGACGCCTCCCGCACGGCCTGCTCGACCAGCGGCGCCAGCGCGACGGCCTCGGGCTCGATCAGCCGGACGCCGGAGTCCAGCCTGGACAGGTCGAGGAGCTGGGCGACCAGGCGGCCGAGCCGTTCGGTCTGGGCGAGCGCGGTCCTCATGGTGACCGGGTCGGGCGCGGAGACGCCGTCCACGACGTTCTCCAGCACCGCGCGCAGGCCGGTGATGGGGGTGCGCAGCTCGTGGCTGACGTTCGCGACGAGCTCGCGCCGCTGCCGGTCCACCTCGCCGAGGTCGGCGGCCATCGCGTTGAACGCCCTGGCCAGCTCGCCCACCTCGTCCCGCGAGGTGGCGCTGACCCGCAGGCCGTAGCTGCCCTTGGCGATCGTCTGGGCGGCCCTGGCCATCTGGCGCAGCGGCTTGGTCATGCCCATGGCCAGCACCTGGACCATGATCAGAGCGAGGATGACCGCGACCACGATCCGGACGTCCCGGGTGAACCCGGCGTTCAGCCCGACCTCGTTCACCACGAACGCGGTGCCCACCGCCAGCACGATGACGATGCCCAGCTTGACCTTGATGCGGCCGAGGAAGTCGAGCGGCCTCATTGCCGGACCAGGGCGTAGCCCACGCCGTGGACGGTGCGCACCACGTCGGAGCCGAGCTTGCGGCGCAGCGCGCGGACGTGGCTGTCCACGGTCCTGGTCGCGGCGGCCTCGGAGAAGCCCCACACGTCCGACAGCAGCCGGTCGCGCTCGAAGACCTGCCCGGGGCGCTCGGCCAGCCGCCGCAGCAGGTCGAACTCGGTCCTGGTGAGCTGGGCCTCGATCCCGCCCACGAACACCCGGCGCGCGGCCGTGTCGATCTCCACCTCGCCCACCCTGATCACCGTGTCCTCGACGGCAAGCTGGGCGGCCCGCTCGACCCGGCGCAGCAGCGCGTGGATCCTGGCCACCAGCTCGCGCATGCTGAACGGCTTGGCCAGGTAGTCGTCGGCCCCCACCCCCAGCCCGACCAGCACGTCGGTCTCCTCGCCGAGCGCGGTCAGCATGAGGACGGGCACCGGGCGCGCCGCCTGCATCCTGCGGCACACCTCCAGCCCGTCCAGACCGGGCAACAGCCGGTCGAGAATCACCAGGTCGGGCTCCGCCTTCCCGTACTGGACGAGGGCGTCCTGCCCGTCGCCCGCCACCCGGACGTCGAAACCCTCGGCGGCCAGCCTGTTCCGCACGGCCAGTGCGATCGTCACATCGTCCTCGACCACGAGGACACGCCGCTGCTCTGCCACGTACGAAAGCCTAGAAGTGCGCTGTGCAGACGACACTCCATAATTTGTGCACATCTGGTGCAGACTTGCCGCGTGAACACCGCTGGCTACCTCAGCCGTCTGGGCCTGTCCCACCTGATAGACGCCCCCGCGAGCGCCGAGGGCCTGCGCGCGCTCCACGTGGCGCACGTCGAGAAGGTCGCCTACGAGGCGCTGGAGATCTGGCTCGGCCGCCCCACCTCCCTCGATCCCGTCGAGTCCGCCGAGCGCATCATCAGGGGCCGCGGCGGCTACTGCTACCACCTGAACGGCGCCTTCTCCGAGCTGATCAGGGACCTCGGTTACGACGTCACCAGGCACGTCGGCGGCGTGCAGAACCCCGGCAGCGAGCCCGGCGTCACCGGCAACCACCTCGTGCTGACCGTGCGGGGCCTGCCGAGCCAGGACAACCCGGGCGGCGAGTGGCTGGCCGACCTCGGCCTCGGCGACGGCGTGCACGAGCCGCTGCCGCTGGTCGCGGGCGCGTACCGGCAGGGGCCGTTCACGTACGTCCTGCGGCCGTCGCAGGTCGCGCCCGGCGGGTGGCGGTTCGACCATGACCCGAGTGGTTCGTTCGTGGGGATGGATTTCGAGCGGACCCCGACAGAGATGTCCGCTTTCGCTGATATGCACAGCCATTTGTCGACGTCACCGTCGTCGGGGTTCGTGCGCACCGCCGTCGTGCAGAGGCGCGACGCCTCGGGCGTGGACACGCTGCGCGGACTCGTCCTGACCCGCGTCGGCGCCGGCAGCCACTCGATCACCCTGGACACGGCGCGCGACTACTTCGCGGCGCTGGCCGACGTGTTCTCGCTGACCTTCGACGACCTGACCGACCAGGACGAGGAGCGGCTCTGGAGCAGGCTGCACGACGCCCACGAGGCGTGGCTGACCGGCCGGACCGCGTGATGGCCGGGCGGGCCGGGCGAGCGCTATCGTGCACTCGACATGGCTGAGACCAGGAAGCTGGCCGGGCGCTACCGGCTGCTCAACCCCCTGGGCGCGGGGTCCGTACGGCTGGCCTTCGACGAGACGGAACACCGCGACGTCGCGGTCAGGGAGCTGCGCATCCCGCCCGAGTTGCGCGAGTCCGCGCTGCACGAGGCGCGCAGGGCCGCGGGGCTGCGGCACGCCTCGATCGCCCGGGTGCTCGGCGTGCTGGTCGAGGACCGGGTGCCCTGGCTGGTCATGGAGTTCGTCTCGGGGGTGTCGCTGGAGCAGGCCGTACGCGCGCGGCAGCCGCTGCCCGTCGTCCAGGTGGCCAGGATGGGCGTCTGCGTGTTGTCGGCGCTGTCCGTGGCGCACGCGGCCGGGATCGTCCATGGGCAGGTCAGCCCCGGGAACGTGCTGCTGACCGGCACCGGGAGGGCGGTGCTCACCGGGTTCGGGGTGCCGAGCCTCAGCATGCGGCCCTCGGCCGACCTGTGGTCGCTGGCGGCCACGCTGCACTTCGCCGTCGAGGGCCGCCCGCCCGGCCAGGTGCCCGCCGAGGGCGCCGACCCGCTGCGGTCGCTGATCCGCGCCATGCTGCATCCCGCCGGGTCGCCGCCGGTGGAGGTGGTCCGCGAGACGCTGGAGAGACTGGCTCTCGACCAGCCGCTCGACCAGGTCGTCCGCGCCCTTGGACCGCTCCCGCCCGCCGAGGTGGCCGAGATCGGGCTCGCCCTGCTCGACCAGCTCCAGGCCATGGGCGGGCGGCACGGGGCGGTGCAGCCAAGCGGCGTGCTCATCTCCGACCAGGGGCGGGCCACGCTGGTCGCGCCGCTGCGGTCGGGCACCGTCCCGGCGTACACGGCTCCGGAGGGGGTGGCGAGCCCGGCCGCTGACCTGTGGTCCCTGGGGGCGACCCTGTTCATGGCCGTGGAGGGGGTGCCGCCCGCGCCGGGGGCGTCGCTGGCGCGGGCCGGGGCGCTGGCTCCCGTCCTGGTGCGCCTCCTCTCCGGCAATCCGGCCGACCGTCCCGCCCCCGAACTTCTCCGGCACGAGCTGCGGGCGGTCATGGGCCCGCGCCGATGACCCGCGTGCCCGTCCTGCCGCGTCCCGTCGACGCCGCCACGCGGGACGCCGGCCGGTGGTGGCCGGTCGTGCCCGCGGCCGTCGCCGCGGCGGCCGGGTTCTGGGGGCTCTCGGGGCCGTCGTTGTGGCGGGACGAGTCGGTCAGCGCGCTGGTCGCGCGCATGCCGTTCGGCGAGCTGCGCCGCTTCCTGGCCGACCTCGACGCCGTCCACGCCCTCTACTACCTGCTCCTGCGGCCCTTCGCCGCGCTTCCCTGGCCGCCGGAGATCGCCGTCCGGCTGCCCTCGGTGCTCGCCTTCACGGCCGCCGCGCTCGGGGTCGCGGCCCTGGGCCGCCGCCTGGCCGGCACCCCCGCCGGCCTGTACGCCGGCCTGCTGTACGCCCTCACCCCCATCGCCGCCCGGTACGCCCAGGAGGCCCGCTCGTACGCCCTGGTGAGCGCGGTCGCCGTGCTGGCCACGTGGCTCCTGGTCAAGCTGCTCGACCGTCCCGGCGCGGGGGTCTGCGCGGCCTACGGCGCGAGCGTGGCGCTGCTCGGCTGGCTGCACCTGTACGCCCTGCTGCTCGTCCCCGCCCACCTGCTCACCGCCTGGCTGCCCGCCCTCCGCCGCCGGCTCACCGCGAACCCGATGCCCGCCGTCGTGCGGTCGTCGGCGGCGGTCGGCGCGGCGGGAGCGGCGCTCGTGCCGCTGCTCGTCCTGGCCGCCGGTCAGCGGGACGCCCAGGTCTTCTGGCTCAGGACCCCCGGCTGGGCCGAGCTGGCCGCCTTCCCCGGCGAGGTCGCGGGGGCGGGCGCGGTCGTGCTGTTCGCCGCCGCGCTGTGGGGAGCCGTACGCGCCCCGGCCGTGGCGGTGTGGGCGGTGCTGCCGGTGGCGCTGTCGTTCGCGATCTCCCAGGTCCAGCCCGTCTACCATCCGCGTTACGTGCTCTTCGCGGTGCCGCTGCTCGCGGTGCTCGCCGGGATCGGCCTGGCCGGGGTGCGGTGGCGGGCCGTGCCGGTCGCCGTCCTGGTGCTGTTCGCCGTGCTCGTGTCGCCCGCACAGGCGGCGATGAGGCAGCCCGCCGCGCGTCCCGACGACCTGCGCGCGCTGGCCGCCACGCTGGCCGCGGAGGAACGTCCGGGCGACCGGGTGTTGTTCGTGCCGCAGCGCTTCCGGCTGTTCGTGGCCGTGTACGGCGCCCCGTACGACCGCCTGACGGACCTCACCCGCGCGCCCGGCGCGCCCGGCCCGCGCACGGCCGCCGAACTGGACACGGCCCTCAAGGGCGTGGACCGGGTCTGGCTCATCTCCCCCAGGATCGGGACGAAGTACGCCGACGACGAGCGCTACCGCACCCTCAAAAGAACGCTTGTCCCAGGACAGACCCGCACATACGGCTCGATCCACCTCACCCTCTGGTCCCGCAACAATTGAGATACATCGCGTCATGGAACCTCAGGCACGGGTCCACTCGTTGGACGGGCGACGCAGAATGTGGGAGAGGCGGGGCGCGGGCTCCGCGTTCGGAGGAAGCCAGGGATGTCGCCAGTTCAGAAGTACGTCATCGGCGCAGGCGCCGCGGTTCTGCTCTCGCTGATCTTCTTGCCGGGCTGGATCACCCTGCTGGTGGTGCTCGGCGCGGTCGCGGCGCCGGTGGTCGGCTACCTCATGCTCGACCCGTCGCAGCGCGAGCGGCTCAAGCGGGCCCGCAGGCGCGGGATCGGCGGCTGAGGCCCGCGGGCCGCGGCGGGGGTCGTCAGGCCCTCGCCGCGCTCAGCTCCGACCGCACCCGGCCGTGCACCCTGCGCTCCACGTAGAACGACAGGAACGGGACCGTGCCGCCGAGCATGACCCCGAGCATGTACGGCCAGCTCCAGCGTGCCTTCATGCCCAGGTTCATGACGGTGATGAGGTAGATCATGTACAGGCCGCCGTGGATGGGCGCGACGATCTTCGACAGCTCGGCGGCGCCGAAGCCGTAGCGCAGCACCATCGCGACGCACAGGATGAGCAGCATGACGCCGACCACGTAGGCGAGCACCCGGAAGGGCTTGAGAGCCGATTCCACCGTTAACCTTCCAGAACCATCTCGGGGGACTTGTCGCGGTCCCGATCCGCCCGTACGGCGTCGCGTACGAAGTGGAACCACATGAAGACGGCGAATCCAGCGAAGATCCACCAGTTTGCGGCATAAGCCAGGTTACGCCAGGTCAGCGTGCCACCGACCTCCGGCGGCCGGATCTTCACCTGCGTGAGCGAGCCGGACGGCGGCTGGGCCACCAGGAAACCGGTCCGCAGCTTCTGGCCGGTCCACAGGTTGATCAGCTCACCGGTGGACACGGTCTGCACCTGGCCCGGAGGCAGCCCCTCCGCCCGCCGCTGGACGCTGTCGGTGCCCTGCTGGCCCCGCAGCCGCCCGTGCACCGTGACCCGGCCCTGCGGCACGGCGGCGACGCCCGGATCGTCCGCCTCGGCCGCCCAGCCGCGCACGACCGGCATCAGCGTGCCGTCGTCGAGCCTGATCGGGGTGAGCACCCAGTAGCCGTGGCCGCGTGAGACGTTGCCGCCGGGGGCGTCGACGTCGGGCCGCCGGTCGGCGACCAGGAGCTGCCGGGCGGCCTCGTACGTGCCCTCGGCGACGACCCTGCGGCCGACGGCCTCGCCGTCCATCTGCCCGCCCACCTGGGCCAGCGTGGCGACGCCCACGGGGGCCGGATCGACGGCCACGTGCGGCTTGCCGGAGTCCTGGAACACGCCGAGCTGCCAGCGGCCGAGCAGGATGAAGGCGACGAGGACCCCGATCGTCAGCAGATGCAGCCCCACGACGCGGGGTGAGAGCAGGGTCCGGAGCATGCCTCAAAGCTATCCGCCGGGGGGAGTGGTCCCCTCATCAGCCCGTGCCTATAGGTAGTGGCAAAGGGGTGCAAATGGACCATGCCATCGCGCTAGGCTGCTGGCCATGTCTGACCAGCATATCGATCCCGCGGGCAACACCCAGCAGTTCCGCGCCTTCGCGCAGCGCCAGGAGCAGGAGGCCGCGGCGGCCCCCAAGAAGTCGCCGCTGCTGCCGATCCTCGCGGTCGCCGTGGTGATCGTGATCATCGGCGTCGCCGCCTTCCTGCTGCTCCGCTAGCACCCAACCGCATACGGACACCCCACCCGCCCCGACGCCGTGGCGGGTCTTTGTCGTCTCCGCACACACTGCGCATACCGGCCGGCCGATGTGACGGGCTTCATGTCCGGGACTGGACCAGCGGCTGACGCCTGACTACATTGGACGATATGTCCAATACGTGGGACATCAAGCCGCGCCGGGCGCGTTTCTCCTGGGAGAGGAGGTTCGGTGGCTGAGCCAGGACTGGTGATCATCGGCACCGGCTTCGCCGGGATCGGCATGGCGATCAAGCTCAAGGAGGCCGGCTACCACGACTTCGTGATCCTGGAGAAGGCCGCCGACCTCGGTGGCACCTGGCGGGACAACACCTACCCCGGGTGCGCGTGCGACGTGCCGTCGCACATGTACTCCTACTCGTACGAGCTGAACCCCGGCTGGACGCGGATGTTCGCCCCGCAGGCCGAGATCCGGGACTACCTGCGCACGTGCGCGGACAAGTACGGAGTGACCCCCCACATCCGCTACAACAAGCACGTCACGTCCCTGGAGTACGACGACGGCCACCGGACCTGGACGGTCACCACGGACGACGGCGCAACCATGCGGACGAACGCGATCGTTTCCGGCATCGGCGCCCTCCACATCCCGAAATTTCCGGAAATTGCGGGGAGGGAATCCTTCGCCGGCCCCTCCTTCCACTCCGCCGAATGGGACCACTCGGTCGACCTGACCGGCAAGCGCGTCGCCGTCGTCGGCACCGGCGCGTCCGCCGTCCAGTTCGTCCCCCAGCTCGCCCCCCGGGTGCGCGAGCTGACCGTCTTCCAGCGCACGCCGCCGTGGATCCACCCCAAGCCCGACTTCGCCTTCTCCCCCGCCGCCCGGCGCGTCCTGGCCCTGCCCGGCATGGCGCGGGCCCTGCGCGGAGCCATCTACTGGGCGCTGGAGAGCCGGGCGCTCGGCTTCGCGGTGCACCCGCGCCTGATGAAGGCGCACGAGGTGCTGGCGCTCAAGCACCTGGCGGCGCAGGTGCCCGATCCCGGCCTGCGCCGCAGGCTGACGCCCGGCTACACGATCGGCTGCAAGCGCGTGCTCGTCTCCAGCGACTACTACCCGGCCCTGACCAGGCCGGACGTCACCCTGGTCACCGACGGCATCGCCGAGATCCGGCCCCGCTCGATCGTCACCACGACCGGCGCGGAGCACCCGGCCGACGTGATCGTCTACGGCACCGGCTTCAAGGTCGTGGAGGCCCTCCAGGACCAGCGCATCACCGGCCGGAACGGCCTGAAGATCCAGGACGCCTGGCAGCACGGCATCGAGACCTACCACGGCATCACCACCGCCGGCTTCCCGAACCTGTTCTTCCTGCTCGGCCCCAACACCGGCCTCGGGCACAACTCGGTCGTCTTCATGATCGAGTCGCAGGTCCGTTACGTCATCGAGTGCCTGCGCCTGCTCTCCAGGACCCAGGCCAGGGCGCTGGACGTCAGGAAGGACGCCCAGGACGCCTTCAACCGCCGGCTGCACGCGCGCCTGGACCCGCTCGTGTGGAACGCGGGCGGCTGCCGCTCCTGGTATCTGGACGAGCACG
Source organism: Nonomuraea sp. NPDC050227 (assembly GCF_044459705.1). Taxonomy (NCBI): domain Bacteria; kingdom Bacillati; phylum Actinomycetota; class Actinomycetes; order Streptosporangiales; family Streptosporangiaceae; genus Nonomuraea; species Nonomuraea sp. NPDC050227. Next base: position 141,972 of record NZ_JBITJF010000015.1, read on the forward strand.
GAGTGAACCGGACGATCTGGCCGGGATTCACCTTCGAGTACTGGGCCCGTACGCGGAAGGTGCGGCCGGAGGCGTACGAGCTCATCTACTGAGGACGGCGGGTCACCTGCGGCCCAGCGCCTTGAGCTGGACGGGGGTGAGCGCGGAGACGTTCTGGTCCACCGGCGCGTCGGCGTACTGGTGGATGGTCCAGGTCTTCCAGTCGGCGGGGGCGGCCACCTGGCCGGGGCCCTTGCCGTAGCGGGCCACCCACAGCGGGTACCGCTGGAGGCCGTGGCCGTACTCGTCGGCGAAGTTCCAGCCGCTGTAGAACAGCGGCGTGACGCCGGTCCTGGCCTGGACGTGCGCCAGCCACTTCTTGGCCCAGGCGTTGACCTCGGTCACGGACCGGCCGTCGGCGGTCTCCAGGTCGAGCGCGAGCAGGTCGCCCCTGGCGGCCGGCTGCCGGTCGACCACGGACAGGAAGTGGTCGGCCTCGGCGATCGGGTCGTTCGACGGGTGCCCGTAGTGGTAGGCGCCCCGCACCTTGCCCTTCGCGCCCAGGTCGGCCCAGTGGCGGGCGAAGGAGGCGTCCACGCGGGTGGCGCCCTCGGTGGCCTTGACGATGCCGAACGCGGCGCCGCTGGCGGCCCAGTCGTGGTCCGGCTGGTAGTGGGAGACGTCCTGGCCGTAGGTGAGGCCGTCGGCGTGGGCGGGGGCGGACGTCAGGCCGAGGCCCGACACGGCGGCGGTGGCGGCCAGCAGGGCGCTCGCGTACAGCTTCTTGACGTTCGGCTTCACGGGGTTCCTCCTGAGGGCAGGCGGCAGCCGCCCACGGGTGTCTGTCGGGATGCCGCGACGGCGGCTGATGCGCTGCGGCAGGCGGTTCCCGCCCGGCGGCATGGCGCGTCGCGATGCCCGTTACAACCCCGTGACCTGGGCAAACATTCCCTCATGCCGGGGTCAAGCCGGCGAGTGGCGGCGGCCCGCGAGGGGGCCGCCGCCGTGCGCGCTCAGCGCGGGTCGACGACCAGGGCGCTGCCGCCGCCCCGCCGTACGGGCTCGGCGACGGCCTGGACCAGGCCGTGGCCGCGCAGTTCCAGCGCCGTGGCCGCGCCGATCTCGGGGTTCAGCACGAAGCCGTGCCCCTTGGCCTCCAGCTCGGCCCGGTACTTGTCGAGGAACGCCTGCTCGGCCTGCGTCTGGGCGGTGTTGCGCTGCGTGGCCCGCGGCGCGGCGAGGGCGTCGGGCAGGCTCATGCCGAATTCGTACCGGTTGACCAGGATCTGCAGCACGGTCGTGATGATCGTCGAGCCGCCCGGCGAGCCCGCGGCCAGCACCGGCCTGCCGTGGTCGAACACCAGCGTGGGCGCCATCGACGAGCGCGGCCGCTTGCCGGGGCCGGGCAGGTTGGGGTCGCCGGGGGCGGGGCCGAAGGTGAAGTCGGTCAGCTCGTTGTTGAGCAGCACGCCGCGGCCCGGCACCACGATGCCGTTGCCGCCGGTCGACTCGATGGTGAGGTTGTAGGCGACCACGTTGCCCCAGCGGTCGGCGACGACCAGGTGCGTGGTCTCCGGCCCCTCGTCCGCGATCGGGGTCGCGGTGCCGGTCGGGGTGGCGCAGGCGCCGTACGTGCCGTCGGGGCTGCCGGGAGCGACCGGGCTGGTCAGTGCCCGGTCGCCGATCAGGCAGGAGCGCTCCTTGGCGAACCCGTCGGACAGCAGCTCGCGCAGCGGCACGCCGGGGATGTCGCCGACGTAGGCGTTGCGGTCGGCGAAGGCCAGCCTGGACGCCTCCAGGTACTCGTGCAGGCCCACCTTGGGCAGGGCTTCGAGGATGTTGAGCGCCTCGCCGACGGTCGAGCCGCCCGAGGACGGCGGGGCCATGCCGTAGACGTCCATGCCGTTGTAGGAGATCTTGGTGGGCTCGCGCAGGAGGGCGCGGTAGTCCCGCAGGTCCGACAGCTCCATCAGGCCGGGCCTGACGTTGCGGGTGCTGCCGGGGGTGACCGGCGGCTTCTTCACGGTGGCCACGATCTCCGCGCCGAGCCGGCCGCCGTACAGCCAGCCGGGGCCGCGCCGGGCCAGTTCCCGGTACGTGTTCGCCAGCTCCGGGTTCTTGAACACCGAGCCGACCGGCGGCGGGGCGCCGTTCGGCAGGTAGAGCCGGGCCGTCGAGGCGATGTCCTTGAAGCGGCCGGCGTTCGCGGCGGTCTGGTCGTGGAACGTCTGGTCCACGACGAAGCCGCGGGAGGCCACCTCGATGGCGGGCTGGAGCGCCTGGCCGAGCGAGAGGGTGCCGAACCGGCGCAGGGCCAGGTCCCAGTGCGCCAGCGTGCCGGGCACGCCCGCCGACAGACCGCTGGTGACGCCCTCGTCGAACGGGATGCCCTCGAAGCTGGTCGCGGTCATCGCGCGCGGGGCGGTCTCGCGGCCGTCGATGGTGACGACCTTGCGCTGCCTGGCGTCGTACAACACCATGAAGCCGCCGCCGGTCAGGCCGGCCGAGTACGGCTCGGTGACCCCGAGCACGGCTCCGGCGGCCACGGCCGCGTCGACGGCGTTGCCCCCGCGTCTCAGCACGGAGATCGCGGCCTTGCTGGCGTCGAGGTCGACGGTGGCGACGGCGCCTCCGTACCCCTCGGCGACCGGGGCCTTCTGCTGGGGGCCCGCGGACGCGGGCGCGGCGGGCAGGAGTGAGATGAGGACTGCTGCTGCGGAGAAGATCACACGGCGCATGGTGTCCACGATGACCCAGCTACGCCCGTCGTGGTAGGGCCCCCTCGGACAAGGGGATGATGTCGCGCGCGCCGCCGGTGGCCTAGCGTGGAGGCGTGCGCTGGAAGTCCGGTTTCGACCCTTATCTCGCCCTCATCGTGGCGGTCGCCCAATTGGTGATCGCCCAAGGCGCGACGTGGGGCCAGCAGCGCCTCCTGAGGGAGCCGCTCGACCCCTACGCGTACGCGTTGCTGCTGGTCGGGCCGCTGACCATCCTCTTCCGCAGGCGGTTCCCGCTGCTGACGGTCTCCGTCGCGCTCGCCGCGATGGACCTGTTCCTCATCGGCGGCTACGCCTACGGCCCCGCCTTCCTCAGCCCGGGCGTCCTGCTGTTCCTCCTGGTCACGGGCGGCAGACGGCTGATGGCCTGGACGATGGCCACCATGACGGTGGCCTCGCTCCTCAGTTACGCCTGGTGGGTGGGCAACCGCGACCTGTTCCACAGCGTGGCGATCCTGGCGTTCATCCTGCTGTTCATGGTCGTGGCCGAGCTGGTCAGGATCGTCAGGGAACGCCAGGCAGAGCGCGAGCGCGTCGCGGAGGAGGAGGCCAGGCGGCAGGCCAGCGAGGAGCGCCTGACCATGGCCCAGGAGCTGCACGACGTGCTCGCGCACAACATCTCGCTCATCCACGTGCAGGCCAGCACCGCGCTGCACCTCATCGACGCCAACCCCGAGCAGGCCCGCTCGGCCCTGGCCACGATCAAGACGGCGTCCAAGGAGGTGCTGGGCGAGATGCGCTCGGTGCTCAACGTGCTGCGCGAGGGCGCCCCGCGCTCCCCGACGGCCGGGCTCGACCGGCTCGACGACCTCGTCCAGCGTTCGGGGATGGAGGTCTCGCTCCGGCGGGTGGGGTCGCGGCCGCTGCCGCCGCAGGTCGAGCGGGCCGCGTATCGGATCGTGCAGGAGTCGCTCACCAACGCCGCCCGCCACGCGCCCGGCTCGCGGGTGTCAGTGCGCCTGGAGTACGGCGCCGAGGAGCTGGCCATCGTGGTCGCCGACACGGGGGCGACCAAGCCCGCCGTGCTGTCGGAGGAAGGCAGCGGCAACGGCATCCCCGGCATGCGCGAGCGCGCCTCCGCCCTGGGCGGCACGCTCGTCGCCGGCCCGTCGGGCGGCGGCTTCCAGGTCGAGGCCCGTCTGCCCCTACCCGAGGAGAACCCAACGTGATCAAGGTGTTGCTCGCCGACGACCAGGCGCTGGTCCGGGCGGGCTTCAAGGCCCTGCTGGACGCCCAGCCCGACATGACGGTGGTGGCCGAGGCGGCCGACGGCGCGGAGGCGGTGCGCCTGGCCGGCGAGCACGCCCCGGACGTCGTGCTGATGGACATCCGCATGCCCGGCACCGACGGCCTGACCGCCACCCGCCTGATGCCGCCCGGGCCGCACATCATCATCCTGACCACCTTCGAGCTGGACGAGTACGTCTTCGAGGCGCTGCGCGGCGGCGCGTCCGGCTTCCTGGTCAAGGACACCGAGCCGGCCGAGCTCATCCAGGCCGTGCGGGTGGTGGCGGCGGGCGAGGCGCTGCTGTCACCGAGCGTGACCCGGCGGCTGATCGCCGAGTACGCCTCGCGCGCCAAGGAGCCGGTCGCCACCCAGGGCCTCGACCAGCTCACCGAACGCGAGCGCGAGGTGCTCTCCCTGGTCGGCACGGGCATGACCAACGACGAGATCGCCGCCAAGCTGTTCATGTCGCCGGCCACGGCCAAGACGCACGTCAGCCGGGCCATGATGAAGCTGCACGCCCGCGACCGCGCCCAGCTCGTGGTCATCGCCTACGAGTCCGGTCTGGTCAAGCCGGGCTGGCTCTGACGGCGGACGGCCCCGCGCCGAACCACGCCCGCGCGGCCTCGGCCAGGCCGCCGGTCCCGGCCCAGGCCACGTACCCGTCGGGGCGGACGAGCAGCACGTCGGCGGGCGGCTCGGCGCACCGCGCCCGCACCACGTCGATCCAGCCGCCCTCGGGCAGCACCGGGTCCGGGTCTTCGCGGAGGTCGAGCAGCAGCGGGCGTCCGGCCCGCAGCAGCCCGGCGGTCCGCTGCTCCCCCGCCGCCGTGCTCAGCGGCAGGTCGGGGAGGAACCGGCCGGCGAGCGGATGCGGGTGCTCCAGCCCGGGCGCGGGCGGGTAGCGGGTGTCGGAGCCGTGCAGGAGCGCGGCGAGCCGGCGCAGCGGCTGCTCGTCGGCGAACAGCTCGGCGAGCAGCGCGCGCAGGGCGTCGCCGTCCTCGCCGGGGGCCCGTTCCAGCGCCGCCTGGGCGCGGGTCTGGGCCAGCGCCCGCGCGGCCACCGGACGGCGCTCCTCCTCGTAGGTGTCGAGCAGCCCGGCGGGCACCCGTCCGAGCAGCACGGCGGCCAGCTTCCAGGCCAGGTTGGCCGCCTCCGTCAGGCCGACGTTGAGGGCCGACCCGCCCGCCGGGAACAGGTGGGCGGCGTCCCCGGCCAGGAACACCCGCCCGGCCCGGTAACGCTCGGCGAGCCTGGCCTGGGCGACCGTGCCGGACAGCCAGATCGGCTCGCCCAGCGGCAGGTCCCGCCCGATCACCCGGCGTACGGCCGCGCGGAAGTCGTCCGGGGTCACCGGGCCGCCGGGCAGCGTGCCGCGCTCGCGCACGCCCGCGATGAGCACGCCGGGCCGCAGCGAGGTGAGCAGCAGCCGGCCGGCCGGGGTGCGGTTCCAGCCGGGTTCCAGGCCTTCGACGCGCGGCGCCTGGAACGGGCCCTGCTCGTCGCGGGCGAAGTGGCCGAGCCGCAGCACCTCGTCGTCGGTGGTGCCCGGGAAGCCGATGCCCGCCAGGGCGCGGACGGTGCTGTGCCCGCCGTCGCAGCCGACCACGTACCGGGCGCGGGCCCGGCCGGTGGACAGCTCCAGCGTGACGCCCTCCTCGTCCTGGGCCAGCCCGAGGACCTCGTGGCCGCGCCTGATCTCGGCCCCGAGCCGGACGGCCCGCTCGGTCAGCAGCCGTTCCAGCCGGGGCTGCTGGATCAGCAGCAGCCGCAGCGGCATGTCGTCGTGCCCGGCGAAGCGCAGCGGCACCTGCCCGAACGGGAACCCCGGGGCGGGGTCGGCGAAGCCGCTGCCCTCGGCGAGGACGCCGAGCAGGCCGCGGTGGCCGAGCAGCTCCACGATCTGCCCGGCGAGCCCGTTGGCCTTGGGCAGCTCGCTGGGTTCCGGGCGTTTGTCCAGCACGATCGGGCGTAAGCCGGCCAGCGCCAGCTCGCCCGCGAGCATGAGCCCGACCGGGCCCGCTCCCACGATCATCACGTCGTCCATGCCTGTCAGGCTAGATTGACAAAATCTCGCCTGTCAATCTAGCCTGACAGCGTGGACATGGAAGAGCTGTCTCAACGCATCAGGTCGAACGACCCCGCCCTCGGCCTGCGGGCGGTGGGCGCGCTGCACCGGCTGGCCGAGCAGGTCGAGGCGGCGTCGGTGGCGGCGGCCAGGGAGCAGGGCTGGACCTGGGAACAGATCGGCGACGCGCTCGGCATGTCGCGGCAGTCCGTGCACGCCAGATACGGAAAGTGAGGATCGCCATGTTCGGCAAGGAGAAGAGCCCCTTCGCGGCCGTCGTCAGCGCGGCGCTCGACGAGGCCAGGCAGCGCGGCGACCGGCGGCTCGGCACCGAGCACCTGCTGCTCGGCCTGCTGCACGATCCCGCCGCCGAGCCGGCGCGGGCGCTCGGCGTCGACCTGGCCGGGGCGCGCGCCGCGCTCGACGAGCTCGACCGCGAGGCGCTGCGCTCGATCGGCCTCGACCTCGGCCAGGCCCCGCGCGCGACGCCCCGCCGGCATCCGCCGGTCCCCGGCACCGCGCTCACGTCGAGCGCCCGCGCGGTGATCAACGCCGCCATCGGGGCCACCCGGCGGAAGACCAGGCCGCAGGCGCCCCGCCACCTCCTGCTCGCCCTCCTGGAGCTCGACCGCCACGACCCGGTGGCCCGGCTGATCGACCAGCTCGGGATCGACCGCGCGGCCGTCCGCGCCCGGGTCGCCTGATCGGCGACACGGGAGAAATCCGGTTGAAGCCGCGGCCGGGGCGCTGACATGGTCGAAGGATGCGGCGTACATACGATGACCTGGTCGAGGAGGCCGACACGGTGTCCGTGGCCGGCTGGGACTTCTCCTGGCTGGAGGGCCGGGCCACCGAGGAGCGGCCCTCGTGGGGCTACTCCCGCCTGCTGGCCGGGCGGATGGCGGAGGCGCGGGCGGCGCTCGACGTCCAGACCGGCGGGGGCGAGATCCTGGCCGGGCTGCCCACGCTGCCGAAGGTGACGGTGGCGACCGAGTCGTGGCCGCCCAACCTGGCGCTGGCCGCCGCCCGGCTGCGCCCGCGCGGCGCGTACGTGGTGGCCGACGACGACGAGCCGCGCCTGCCGTTCCGCGACGGCGTCTTCGACCTCGTGGTCAGCCGCCATCCGGTGGCGACCTGGTGGGCGGAGATCGCCCGGGTGCTGCGTCCCGGGGGCGCGTACTTCTCGCAGCAGGTCGGCCCGCGCAGCGTGTTCGAGCTGACCGAGTTCTTCATGGGCCCGCAGGACGGCTCGGCCCGCGACCCGCGCCAGGCCGTGGCGGAGGCGGAGGCGGCCGGGCTGGAGGTGGTCGACCTGCGGGCCGAGCGGCTGCGCATGGAGTTCCGCGACATCGGCGCGGTGATCTACTTCCTGCGCAAGGTGATCTGGATCGTGCCCGGCTTCTCGGTCGCCCGCTACGGCGACAGGCTGCGCGAGCTGCACGAGCTCATCGAGGCCGAGGGCCCGTTCGTCGCCCATTCGTCCAGGTTCCTCATCGAGGCCCGGCGGCCCTGGGCGCACCCGTCCTTCGGACGATGAAACGCGCCGGCGCGCTACCGCCTCAGGCGTACGCCGGGCCCGCCTGAGCACTCCCCGGGGCGCAGCGGCGGCGGCTCCCGGGGGGCGATTCGCCGCGCCGCGCGAAGGCGGACCCTGGAGGCAGGACGAAGGAGGAAGTCATGCATCCGCATCTCTGGCCGGTCTTCCCGGTCTTCTGGGGCCTGTTCTGGGTCGCGCTCATCGCGCTCGCCGTCACCGCCCGCCGCAAGGGCTGGTGGGGGCGTCGCCCGGCGGCCGTCCCTGACCGGCCAACCGCGTCGGCCGAGCAGATCCTGGCCGAGCGGTACGCCCGCGGCGAGCTGGGCGACGACGAGTTCTTCGAGAAGATGTCCGTGCTCAAGGGCGCAACCACCTAAACATCACTAAGGGTACAAGAACTGTCACTGGCCGCATCCGGCCTGCCGCGTTACGTTTCCCCCGAAAGCATCGCGCGCGACCGGGGAGGGCTGAGCGTGGAGGCGGTCACCCTGTTCGCCGGGGGCGTGGCAGCCGGGCTGGTGGCGGGCACCGCCTCGTGCACGGCCGCCCAGGGCGGGCTGCTCGTGGGCCTGGTCGGCCACCGCCCCGGCCGCGACCCGGCGCTGGTGGCCTGGTTCCTGGCCGGCCGGCTGGCGGCGTACACGCTGGTGGGAGCGCTGCTCGGGCTGCTCGGCTCGGCGGTCGGCCTGCCGCCGCGGGCGCGGGCCGTGCTCCTGGTCGCGGCCGGCTGCGCCGTGATCGTGTTCGCGATCCGGCTCATGCGCGGCGGGCGGCACGCGTGCGCCGAGCCCGTCCGGCCGTCCGGGTACCAGGCGCCGCTGCTGGGGGCGGCCACCGTCCTGGTGCCCTGCGGGGTGACGATCGGCATGGAGATGCTCGCCGTCTCCAGCGGCTCGCCGCTGTCGGGCGCGGCGGCCATGGCGGGGTTCGTGGTCGGCACGGCGCCGGCGTTCGCGCTGCTCGGCTACGTGCTGCGGCGGATCTCCCGCACCCGGCTGGCCAAGTTCGCCGGGGTCGTCGCCGTCGCCGCCGGGCTCTGGACCGTCGTGGCCGGGCTCAACCTGGGCGGCTGGACGGGTGAGGCCGCACCGGCCGCCGCCGGCCCCGCCGCCCGGACCGTCACGGTCTACGCCACCCGCGAGGGCTACCGGCCCGCCGCCGTGTCCGTCCCGGCGAACGTACCGGTCGAGGTCATCTTCAAACTGGTCGATCAGGGCTGCACGGGCACCGTCACCATCGACGGGCGCGACGTGGCCCTGCCCGCCACCGTACGGCTGCCGCCCCACCGCCCCGGCTCGCTGCGTTACGTGTGCGGGATGGGGATGTATTCGGGGTTCATCAGGTTCTCCTAGGGCCGTTGTCGGCGATTACGGTTCGCGATCGTATGATCACGTGCCACTCTGTCGCCATGGCCTGGTGGCAGGGAGAGGTGGCGACGCCGGCCGTTCCGGCGCCACGGGTGGGTGACGAGCCGGAGTTGCTGGTGGCCGCGCAGCAGGGCGACGCCCAGGCGGCCCACCGGCTCGGCAAGCTCTACGCCCAGCGCGGCGACCGCGCGGCGGCCCGGCTCTGGTGGGAGCTGGCGGCCGCGGGCGGCAACGTCGACAGCGCGTACAACCTGGGCGTCTGGCACGAGAAGCACGGCAGCCTGGAGGAGGCGGTCATCTGGTACGAGACCGCCGCGGCCACCGGCGACGCGGAGGCCGCCGCCAACCTGGCCACGCTCCTGCTCGAACAGCGCGGCGACGCCGGCGCCGCGCGGGCCTGGTTCGAACGCTCGGCCCTGGCCGGGTCGCGCGCCGCGGCCCGCCGGCTGGCGCTGCTGTGCGAGGACACCGGCGAGACCGGCGTGGCCCGCGAGTGGCACCGCAGGGCGGCCGACGACGGCGACATGGCCTCGGCCCACGACCTCGGCTTCCTGGCCTACTCCGCCGGCGAGGACGAGGAGACCGTGCGCTGGTGGGAGTACGCCGCCAGGGGCGGCCACGCCGACTCCGCCCACTGCATGGGCCTCTACCTGCACGCCAGCCGCGACCCGGAGGGCGCCGAGGCCTACTACCGGCTGGCCGCCAAGAACGAGCACCCGGGCGCCGCCTCCCGGCTCGGCGCCATCGCCCTGTCCCGCGGCGACCTGCGTACGGCCCGCGCCTGGTACGAGCGGGCGGCCGCCGCCGGGCGGCTGGAGGACCAGCGCATGGCCGGGTTCGTCTGCGTGGAGCTCGGCGACACCCCGGCGGCCAGCCACTGGTTCGGCAGGGCGGCGGCGGGCGGCGACGCCGAGTCCGCCTTCAACTACGGCCTGCTGCTGATCGCCGAGTTCGGCGACCTGGCCGGCGGCCGCCACTGGTTCCGCCAGGCGGCTCAGGCGGGCCACCACGGCGCGGCGGTCGAGCTGGGCGGGCTGCTGACGGTCGCCGGCGAGCTGGGCGAGGCCGAGGAGTGGCTGGCCGACCCGCCGCCGCAGGCGTGGGCGCGCACCGCCGAGCCCGAGCTGGCCGCCCGCGCGGAGCTGGCGTCCGCGGCCACCGGCCGCAGGGGCGGCGTGCCGCTGTCGGTGCCCGACCTGACGGAGGTGCTGGGCACCTGGGACCTGGTGACCAGGCCGCTGCACGACCACTCCGACGTGATCGGCTGGCTGGTGGAGCGGAGCGGGGTGCACCGCAGCGCGGTCGAGCACCTGGCGTCGGTGCGCGGCACGCTGCTGCGCCCCGGCAGCGCGCCGTGGCCGGGCACGGGCGAGATCCAGCACGTCCTCGCCACCGCCCGTGACCTGCGGCGCCGCCTGGGAGTGAGTTAGGGGCGCGACCGCCGGCCGCGCCCCCGGAAGAGCATCAGAGAACGTCGGCGACCGGCGTGTACGGCAGCCCCAGCGCCTGGGCGACCGGCTCGTTGGTGAGCAGGCCGTCATGGGTGTTCAGACCGCCCGCGAGGCCCTGGTCGGCCTTCAGCGCGTCGCGCCAGCCCAGGTTGGCCAGCTTGACCGCGTACGGGAGCGTCGCGTTGGTCAGGGCGTAGGTGGAGGTGTTGGCCACCGAGCCCGGCATGTTGGCCACGCAGTAGAAGATCGACTTGTGCACCGTGTACGTCGGCTCGGCGTGCGTGGTCGGCCGCGAGTCCTCGAAGCAGCCGCCCTGGTCGATGGCGATGTCCACGAGCACCGAGCCCGGCTTCATCCGCGCGACCAGGTCGTTGGAGACCAGCGTCGGGGCCTTGGCGCCGGGGATCAGCACCGCGCCGATGACCAGGTCGGCCTGCAGCACCTCGCGCTCGATCGCGTACGAGGTGGACACGAGGGTCTTGAGCCGGCCCTGGTAGATGGCGTCGATGTGGCGGAGCCGGTCGATGTTGGTGTCGAGCACGGTCACGTCCGCGCCCATGCCGACAGCGATCTGCGCCGCGTTGAGGCCCGAGACGCCGCCGCCGATGACGACGACTTTGGCGGGGGCCACGCCGGGCACCCCGCCGGGCAGCACGCCGCGGCCGCCGTTGAAGCGCATGAGGTTGTAGGCGCCCACCTGCGGCGCGAGCCGGCCCGCGACCTCCGACATCGGGGCGAGCAACGGCAGCGTGTGGCCCACCTGCACGGTCTCGTACGCGATGCCGGTCGTCCTGGCGGCGAGCAGGGCGTCGGTGCACGGGCGGGAGGCGGCCAGGTGCAGGTAGGTGAACAGGACCAGGCCCTCGCGCAGGCGGTGGTACTCCTCGGCGATGGGCTCCTTGACCTTCAGGACCATGTCCGCCCCGGCCCAAACGGCGTCGGCGTTGTCGAGGATCTTCGCGCCCGCGGCGAGGTACTCCTCGTCGGTGATGTGTGAGCCGAGGCCGGCACCCCGCTGGACGGTGACGTCGTGACCGTTCCGCACCAGCTCGTGAACACCGGCGGGGGTGACCGCCACACGGTATTCGTGGTTCTTGACCTCGGCAGGGACGCCGATCTTCATCGTAGGGATCCTTTCGGAGACCGGCACTTCGTCGTACCGGGTGGGGAGGGTGTTAGAGGCGCGCCCACGCTTCCGAGAGCACACCCCGCAGGATGGATCCGATCTCGTCGAACTCCCTCTGCCCCGCGATCAGCGGGGGCGCGAGCTGGATCACGGGGTCGCCGCGGTCGTCCGCCCGGCAGTAGAGTCCGGCGTCGAACAGCGCCTTGGACAGGAATCCGCGCAGCAACCGCTCGGACTCCTCGGCGTTGAACGTCTCCTTGGTGGCCTTGTCCTTGACCAGCTCGATGCCCCAGAAGTAGCCCGAGCCCCGCACGTCGCCGACGATCGGCAGGTCGCGCAGGTCGTCGAGGGTCGCCTGGAAGAGGGGCTCGTTCTTGGTGACGTGGCCGAGCAGGTCCTCGCGCTCGAAGATGTCGAGGTTGGCGAGGGCCACGGCGGCCGACACGGGGTGGCCGCCGAAGGTGTAGCCGTGGGCGAACATGTTGTCGCCCTGCTTGAACGGCTCGAACAGCCGCTCGTGCGCGATCATGGCGCCGATGGGCGAGTAGCCGCTGGTCAGGCCCTTGGCGCAGGTGATGATGTCGGGCACGTAGTCGAACTTCTGGCCGCCGAACATGGTGCCGAGGCGGCCGAAGGCGCAGATGACCTCGTCGGAGACGAGCAGCACGTCGTACTCGTCGCAGATCTCGCGCAGGCGCTGGAAGTAGCCGGGGGGCGGCGGGAAGCAGCCGCCGGCGTTCTGGACGGGCTCGGCGAAGACGGCGGCCACCGTGTCGGGGCCCTCCATCTCGATGGCGCGGGCCACGCGGTCGGCCGCCCAGATGCCGTATTCCTCCGGCGACATGCCGGGGATGCCACTGATCTCGTCGGCGCGGTAGTGGTTCGTGTTCGGGACGCGCACCGAGCCGGGCACGAGGGGCTCGAACATCTGCTTGAACGCCGGGATGCCGGTGATCGACAGGGCGCCCTGCGGGGTGCCGTGGTAGGCGATCTGGCGGCTGATGACCTTGTGCTTGAGCGGCTTGCCGACGAGCTTGTAGTACTGCTTGGCCAGCTTCCACGCGGTCTCGACGGCCTCGCCGCCGCCGGTGGTGAAGAAGACCCGGTTCAGCTCGCCCGGCGCCTGCTCGGCCAGGCGGGCGGCCAGCTCGGCCGCCTTGGGGTGCGAGTAGGACCACAAGGGGAAGAAGGCCAGCTCCTGGGCCTGCTTGGCGGCGGCCTCGGCCAGCTCGCCACGCCCGTGCCCGACCTGGACGACGAACAGCCCGGCCAGGCCGTCGAGGTAACGCTTGCCGTGGATGTCGTAGATATAGGACCCCTCACCGCGCACGATGGTCGGGATCTCGTTCTCCTGGTAGGCGCTGTGCCTCGTGAAGTGCAACCACAGGTTGTCCTGCGCGGCCTTCAGGACGTCGTTTTCCGGCTGCGTCATGGTTATCTTCCCTTGTGTCGAACTCCCCACAGTGTGCATCTTCACCTGCGGTTTGCCAAGCGAATCGGTCGCAGCACTATGCAAGAAAATCGAGATCCGCAGAACCGTTGTGTAACAGCAACGAAATCCGCAGGTAGATTAACGCGCGGGTCATGCCCGTTTCCATACTGTGGAACCTTCTGTGATCCAATGAGACCAAACTGCCGAGAACGACCCCCGGGGGACCGTCCCGTGACTCCTGACCAGATCGAGAGCGCCGTCGCCGCCGCGATGCCCCGAGCCATCGAGGAGCTCAAGCGGCTCGCCTCCATTCCCTCCGTGGCCTTCCCCGGGCACCCGGAGGAGCCGGTCTACGCCGCCGCGGCGGCGACGGAGGAGCTCGTGCGCTCGGCGGGCCTGCCGCACGTCCAGCAGGTCGCCGTCGAAGGCAGCTTCCCCGCGATCTACGGCGAGGCCCCGGCCCCTCCCGGCGCGCCCACCGTCCTGCTGTACGCGCACTACGACGTGCAGCCCGCCGGCGACCTGGCCGCCTGGCGCACGCCGCCGTTCGAGCCCACCCTGATCGACGGCAAGCTGTACGGCCGCGGCTGCGCCGACGACAAGTCGGGCATCATCTCCCACATCGCCGCGCTGCGCGCCTTCCAGGGCCGGTTCCCGGTGGGCATCAAGGTCATCATCGAGGGCCAGGAGGAGTACGCGGGCGAGCGCCTGGAGGCCTTCGTCGAGCGCAACCCCGAGCTGCTGCGGGCCGACGCCATCGTGGTCGCCGACACCGGCAACCCGCGCGTCGGCGACCCGGCGGTCACGACGTCGCTGCGCGGCATGGCGGCCTTCACCATCGAGGTGCGAACGCTGCGCGAGGCCGTGCACAGCGGCTCGTTCGGCGGCGCCGCCCCCGACGCGCTGGCCGCCCTGATGCGCATGCTGACCGCGCTGCACGACGAGAACGGCGACATCCGGGTGCCCGGCCTGCCGCGCGGCAGCTTCCTCGGCCAGGGGCCCTCGGAGGAGGAGTTCAGGAAGACCGCCGGCGTGGCGGACGGCGTCTCGCTGGTCGGCTCCGGCTCGCTGGCCGACCGGCTGTGGGCCTCGTACGCCATCACCGTCACGGGCCTCGACGTGCCGACCGTGTCGGGCGCCGTGAACGCGGTCCAGCCGGCGGCGCGGGCCCGGGTGACCGTCCGGGTGCCTCCGTCCGGCGACCCGAAGACCACGGTCAACGCCGTGGTGGAGTTCCTGCGCCAGGTGGCGCCGTGGGGCGTGCAGGTGTCGTTCGACGACTTCACCGTCGGGTCCGGCTTCCAGGCCGACTCCGGCGGCAAGGCGCGGGCGGCGCTCAACCGGGCGATGGAGCGCGCGTTCGGCCGCCCGCCGCGCGACGTGGGCGCGGGCGGGTCGATCCCGCTGGTGAACACGCTGCTCAAGCAGTACCCGGCGGCCGAGATCCTGCTGTTCGGCGCCGAGGACGAGGACGCCGCCATCCACGCCCCCAACGAGCGGGTCGACCTTGAGGAGCTGCGCCGGGTGGCCACCGCCGAGGCGCTGTTCCTGCAGGAGCTGAGCCTGCCGTCGGCGCTCGGCGTCTGAGCCGCGCCTCTCGCCCCCCGGGCGGAAATTGCGTTGCCCTTCCTGGCCGGCGTTCGTCAGACTGCACGACGTTCCGCGGAAATCGCCGGGAGGGGCTGCGCATGTTGACCGACGAGCAGATCGAGTCGTTCGTCGAGGACGGGTTCGTCCGGCTTCCCGGCGCGGTTCCCCCGGAGACCGCCGAGCAGTGCCGGGCCGAGCTGTGGGCGGCCGGCGGTTGCGACCCCGACGACCCGTCGAGCTGGACCCAGCCGGTGGTGCGGCTGGGCTGGATCGCGACCCCGCCGTTCCGCGCGGCGGCCAACACGCAGGCGCTGCACGAGGCCTACGACCAGCTCGTGGGCGCCGGGCGGTGGACCGCGCCCATGGGCCTCGGCACCTTCCCGCTGCGTTTCCCCAGCGACGAGGAGCCCGGGGACGACGGCTGGCACCTGGAGGCGAGCTTCGCCGGTGACGCCGGCGAGTACCGGGTGAACCTGCGCTCGCGCGGCCGGGCCCTCCTCATGCTGTTCCTGTTCTCCGAGGTCGGCCCCGACGACGCCCCCACCCGGGTACGCGTCGGCTCACATCTGGACGTGCCCGCCCTGCTCGCCGATTCCGGGGACGAAGGGCGTGAATGGTTCCCGCTGTGCGGGGAGGCCGTGCCGCTCAGCGAGGGGCGCCGGGAGGTCACCGTCACCGGCTCCCCCGGCGACGTCTTCCTGTGCCACCCGTTCCTGATCCACTCGGCCCAGCCGCATCGCGGCAGCGTGCCGCGGTTCATGGCCCAGCCGCCGCTGATGCCGACCGGCCTGCTCGACCTCACCGGCACCGCGCCGACGCCGGTCGAACGCGCGGTCCTGAAGGGGTTGAACGGGACCGCTCCGGCTTAGAACGCCCGGCGGTTCAAGCGGCGGGGGCTTGGCGGCTTGGGCCGGGCGGGTCAGGCGTGGTGGTCCGCCAGGCGTGGTGTCTGGTTGGTCGTGCCGCGGCTGACCAGGCGGAGGCCGGTTTCCACCAGGGCCCAGCCCAGCCGTCGTTCCCAGGCGCGGGCGACCGTCCCCGGGTGCGTCCGGGCTGTCCGACGGGGTGTCCGGGCGGCGGCGCGCAGCTCTTGCCCGCGCACTTGCTCGACAAGTAGGTATAAGTCGGGATTCATCCTGCTCTCTCCTCACGTCGTGAACGGGAACCCGTACAGGTGCACGGCCACGTTCTCGCGGCCCTCGGTGTCCCCCGCCTCGCCGGCCGCCCTGCCGCGGGCCGTCCACTTCACGACCACGTCGTCGATCTCCTGCCTGAGGTCGCGCAACTCCTCCGCGGTCAGCGACAGCAGGAACTCCGACCCGAAGGACGAGTCCTGCCAGGCCTCGCTCCAGGCCCACTGCGCGTCGAGGTAGCCGTCGTACATCTCGGCGAGCTGACGGGCGTGCAGGCGGGACAGGGTCTGGTGGACCACGACGCCCTCGGGGCTGTCGCGGAAGTCGGAGTTGCGGGTGGAGAAGCTCTCCGCCGACGTCCGCCACCAGCGCTCCCGGGCGTCGCCCCGGCCGCCCCGCGTCTCCTCGATGAGGCCGTGCGAAGCGAGTTTGCGCAGGTGGTAGCTGACCAGGGAGACCGCCTCGTCCACCTGCTCGGCGAGCTGCGAGGCGGTCGCGAGCTCGGCGACCTTGAGCGCGCGGTACAGCTTCATGCGCAGCGGGTGCGCCAGCGCCTTGAGCGTGCCGACGTCCTGGACGCGGGGCCGATCGGAGCTTGCCATGCCTTCACGCTAGATGCGAAAGGAAAATTGCGCAATAAAAGTTGCGAGATATTTTCTGTCGCAGCCGCTCGCCATACTGCGTCGGGAACAGGGACACGACGAGGGGAGCAGCAGCCATGAGCGAGGCATCGCGGGGCGTTTCCGGCACGACGGCGCGGAGGTGAGGCGGATGGCGACGTTCGCGCTGATCCACGGCGGCGGCAGCTCCGCCTGGGACTGGCATCTGGTCGAGGCCGAGCTGCGCGCCCGGGGCCACCGCACGGTGGCCGTCGACCTGCCGATCGAGGACGAGTCGGCCGGCCTGGCCGACTACGCCGACACGGTGGCGCGGGCCGTCGGCGAGGCGGACGAACTGGTCGTGGTGGCCCACTCGTGGGGCGGCTTCGTCGCCCCGCTGGTCTGCGACCGTCTGCCCGTCAAGCTGCTCGTGCTGGTCACGGCCATGATCCCGGTGCCGGGCGAGCCGCCGGGCGAGTGGTGGGCCAACACCGGCTACCGAGGCGCCGAGGGCCTGGACACGATCGCCGAGTACATGCACGACGTCCCGGAGGAGCTGGCGCAGGAGGAGTTGTCCCGGGGGCGTCCGCAGGCGGAGAAGTCGTCCGTCGAGCCGTGGCCGGGCGCGGCGTGGCCCGACGTGCCGACGCGGTTCCTGCTCTGCCGGGACGACCGGTTCTTCCCGCCCGAGTTCATGCGGCGGGTGGTCCGGGAGCGGCTCGGTGTCATGCCCGACGAGATCGGGGGCAGTCACATGGTCATGCTGTCGCGGCCGAAGGAGCTGGCCGAGCGGTTCGAGGCGTATCTCACAGTGTGACGCACCGCATCACGAGGTAATCTTTTGTACTGACCAGTCAGTTCAAGAGATGGGGTTGTGGTGATCGTCGCGGAGGGCTTGTCGATCGAGGGGGTGTACCCAACGGTCTCGCTGAAGGCGGGCCCCGGGACGCTCACGGCGGTCGCCGGACCGGCGGGCAGCGGGCGGACGAGCCTGCTGCTCACGCTGGCCGGGCGGATGAAGCCGACGACGGGCACGCTCTCCGTCGCCGGGCACACCAGGCCGCGGGCCATCCGCAAGGCGGCGGCGCTCGCGCTGGTCGACGGTGTGACGGATCTCGACAGAGCGCTGACGGTCAAGGAGCACCTGCGCGAGCGCAGGCGCAAGCCGTACCAGGAAGTCCTGAAGCGGGCGGGGCTCGCGGCGCCGGACACGACGCCGGTGAGCGAGCTGGACCGCGAGCAGCAGGTGCGCCTCGGCGTCGCCCTGGCCCTGCTGGACGAGCCCGCGGTGATCCTCGCCGACAACGTGGACGCGGGCCTGCCCGACGACCGCGTGCGAGCGCTCTGGGACCTCCTGCGCGACCTCGGCGCCGGCCTCGGCACGGCCGTGGTCGCGAGCTGCGTGCGCCCGCCCGCCCGCTACGACCACCTCGTGGAGCTGTGATGAAGGGCATGCTGCGGTCCCGGTTGACCCGGGCTGCGCTGGCGGCGGTGATCGTGCTGCCGCTGCTGTACGCCGGACTGTACCTGTGGTCGTTCTGGGACCCCCAGGGCAACCTCGACCGGGTCCCCGTCGCGCTGGTCATGGAGGACCGCCCGGCCACGGTCGACGGCAAGACCCTGCACGCGGGCCAGGACCTGGCCGACGAGCTGCGCGAGCGCCGGACGTTCGCCTGGCACGAGGCCACGCCCCGGCAGGCGGCCGACGGGGTCGCCGACGGCAGCTACTACCTGTCGCTCACCGTGCCCGCCGACTTCAGCGCCCGCCTGGCCTCGCCGTCCGACGACACGACGACCCCCACCCCCGCCCAGCTCGGCCTGCGCGTGGACACCGGCCGCAGCTACATCGTCGGCAGCATCTCCGACGCGGTCTTCAACGAGGTGCGCGCCGCCGCCGAGCGCACGGCCATCCACGACTACTTCGACAAGGTCTTCGTCTCGATCGGCGACATCCACGACGCCACCACCGAGGCCGCCGACGGCGCCGGCAAGCTGCACGACGGCGCGGTCAAGGCCGGCGACGGCGTCTCCCGGCTCAACTCCGGCCTCGGCACCGCCGAGAACGGCGCCCAGCAGCTCTCCGTCGGCCTGAACAGCGCCAACACCGCCACCGGCAAACTGCGGAACGGCTCGGCCCAGGTCACCGGCGGCATCGGCAAGGCGCAGCAGGCCATCGGCGAGCTGCGCGACGGCCTGCGCAAGCTCCGCAGCGAGGGCACCTCCGAGCTGCGGAAGGGCACCCGGAAGGCGGCCGACCAGGTCCACACCCAGACGCGCGCGGTCAACCAGCTCGCCGACAAGTACGTGCCGGTGCTGAACGAGTGGGGCCCGAAGGTCGCCGACGCCGCCGAGCAGGTGGCCGACGCCGCCGACCGGCTGGCGGACGGCTCCGGCACGGGCGCCGGCGCGACCCGCGCGGCGGGCAGCGCCCGCGAGGCCGCCTCCCAGGCCCAGGCCGCGCTCGACCGCCTCGGCGCGGACGCCGACCCCGAGGTGCGCTCCCTGCTGCGCAGCGCGGCGAACGCCGCCGAACGCGCCGCCGAGCAGGCCGGCTCGGCGGGCACCGGCGGCACGGGCGGCGCCTCCGCCCTGTCCGCCCAGGCCCGCGAGCTGGCCAGGAACGCCAGGAAGATCGCGGCCGTGGCCCCGCAGATCGGCCCCAAGGTCGACCAGGTCAGGACCCAGGTGAACGCCCTGGACGACGGCCTGGCCAAGCTGGCCGCGGGCGCGGCGACCGTGGACGCGAGCCTGGCCAAGGCCGGCACCGGCGCGGGCACCCTCTACCAGGGCGCGGCCAAGCTGCACGACGGCTCGGCCCAGGTGACCAGCGGCCTCGGACAGCTCGGCGGCGGGCTGGTCAAGCTCAGCGACGGCGCGAGCACGCTGCGCACCGGGGTCGGCCGGCTGCACGACGGCGCGGGCCAGGTGGACAAGGGCATGGACCAGCTCGCCAAGGGCTCGAAGGACCTGGCGGGCGGGCTCGGCGAGGGCGCGGAGAAGATCCCCGACTACGACGCCCAGCAGCGGGCCGCCCGCGCCGACGTGATGAGCGACCCGGTGCGGCTGGCCAAGACGGTCGACAACGAGGTCCCCAACTACGGCACCGGCTTCGCGCCGTTCTTCCTGCCGCTGGCGCTGTGGGTGGGCGCGATGATCACCTTCATGGTGCTCAAGCCGCTGAACCAGCGGCGGCTGGCCGGGACCCAGGGCGCGGTGCGCATCGCGCTGGCCGGCTGGCTGCCCGCGGTGGCGCTGGGCGCGGCCCAGGTCGGCGTGCTGGCGGCGGTGCTGCGGTTCGCGCTCGGCCTGGAGGCGGCCCACTGGCTCGGGGTGATCGGGCTACTGCTGCTCGCGGCGGCCGCGTTCCTGGCGGTGGTGCAGGCGGTCAACGCGCTGCTCGGGCCGCCCGGCCGGGTGGTGGGGCTGGCGCTGCTGATGCTCCAGCTCACCTCGGCGGCGGGGACGTACCCGATCGAGACCTCGCCCGGGTTCTTCCAGACGATCTCGCCGTGGTTGCCGATGAGCTGGGTCGTCTCGGCGCTGCGCAGGCTGATCAGTGGCGGCGATCTGACCGTGGTGTGGCAGGCTTGCGGCGTGCTGTCCGCATTCCTCGTGCTCGGGCTCGCGCTGACCACCCTCGCGGTGGAGCGGGGCCGCGTCTGGTCCATGAAGCGCCTGCACCCCGAGCTGTCGCTGTGAGCAGGCAGGACACCCGGGCGAAGGTGTTCACGGCGGCGGTCGAGCTGATCGCCGAGCAGGGCTACGCGGCCACCACGGTCGACGCGATCGCCGAGCGCGCCGGGGTGGCCAAGGGCACCGTGTTCTACAACTTCGGCAGCAAGGAGGGCCTGTTCTCCGCGCTGCTGGAGCACTCGATCGAGCGGCTGGCGGGCGCGCTGGCCGCCGCTGACACCGGCGAGAGCGGTGTGGCCGCCCTCGACTCGGTCGTGCTCGGCCAGCTGCGCTTCTTCGAGGAGCACGGCCCGTTCGCCCGGGTGTTGCTGGCCGAGATGTGGCGCACCGCCTGGCAGGAGGCGGTGGCGCGGCTGCGCGAGAGCGCGCTCGGCGTGTACGCGGGCGTGCTGCGCAGGGCGGCGGCCAGTGGCGAGATCCGCGCCGACCTCGACGTGGAGACGGCGGCGACCGCCCTGTTCGGCATGGTCCTGACGGTCGCCATCGAACGCCGCGCCCTCTACCCCGAGCGGCCGATCGAGCAGACCCACCAGACCCTGGTCGAGCTGCTCCACGGCCGCATCAGGTGAGGCGGGCTCAGCGCACCGGCAGCTCGTAGACGCGGCGCACGCTGCTGCCCAGCTTGCCGACGTCGGCGCCGTACACGTGCAGCGACACCCCGACCTCGTCGCTGGTGTTGAGCACCATGTGGATGTCGCCGGGCGGGGCGAAGCCGCTGACCTCGCCCGGCCGGTTGTCGGCGCGTCCGATCTCCAGCAGGTGGTCGCCCATGTCGCGGTAGAGCGTCTCGTGCTCGATGCCGCTGAGGATGCCGAACGTGCACCACGACACGTGGTCGTGGATGACCGTGTACTGGCCGGGACGCCACACGACGGCCACGATCGAGAACTCGTCCTGGGCGTGCAGCAGGTGGGAGGTATAGCGGTCGGGCGTGCCGAGGCGTTCCTCGGGCGTGAGGATGTCCATGCCGGGCAGCCGGTCGCGCAGCAGGTCGGCGACGGCGAAGGCGGTCTCGCGGGCGCCGAGCTTCCTGGCCACGATCTCGGAGATGCCGGACACCAGAACGTCGAGCCCTGGCCTGGTGGTGGTCGCGACCATGTTCACGGTGTCCCCCTAGGGAAAATGTGGCAATTTGTCCTCCCTCTCTACGGTGACCCATGGCGATCGATAGGTCCAACAGAAGTCTTCTGGCCTATTGATAGATACGATTGATGAATGCTCGACGTCGCCCGGCTCCGCGTCCTCGTCGCGGTGGCCCGCAAGGGGTCGCTCACCGCGGCCGCCAAGGAGCTCCACTATTCCCAGCCGTCCATCAGCCACCACCTGGCCCGGCTGGAGGCCGAGACCGGCGCCAAGCTCGTCCAGCGGGTGGGGCGCGGCATCCGGCTGACCGAGGCGGGCCGGCTGCTGGCCGACCGCGCGGCTGACATCATCGGCCGGATCGACGCCACGGCCGAGGAGCTGGCCGCCCACGTGGGGCTGCGGGAGGGCCGCGTGCGGCTGGCCGCCTTCCCGTCGGCGCTCGGCACGTTCATCCCGTCCGCCGTCCGCCGCCTGGCGGCCGCCCATCCCGGGCTGCGGCTGGAGCTCACCGAGACCGAGCCGCCCGAGGCCCTCAGGCTGCTGCGCGCCGGCCGCGTCGACGTCGCCGTCATGTTCCGGTACGACGACACCGCCCCCGAGGACGCCGGCCTGCACCTGATCCACCTCCTCGACGACCCCAGCTACCTGGTCTCCCCCGAACCGGGCGGCCAACTGGCCGACCACGCCGGCTCCCCCTGGATCGCCGGCTGCGACCGCTGCCGCAGCCACCTGCTCGACATCTGCGCCAAGGCCGGGTTCGAGCCGCGCATCTCCTTCACCAGCGACGACATCGTGGCCGTGCAGGCGCTCGTGGCGGCCGGCATGGGCCTGACCGTGCTGCCCGGCCTGGCGCTCAGCGCCCACCGCAACCCCGACGTCGCGGCGGCCCAGGTGCCCGGCTCCACCAGGCACGTGTACGCCGCCGTCTACGGCGATCCGCCGCACCCGCCGGCCACCGGCGCCCTGCTCGAAGCGCTCGGCGCGAGCCTGCCGCCCACCGGCGAAAGCCGTTGACGGCGTCCTTACGATGAGCACATGCCGGACATCACGCATATCGCGCTGTTCTGCGCGGCCACGCTGGGACTGCTCGTGGTCCCCGGCCCCGCGGTGCTCTACATCGTCACCCGCAGCGTCTCCCAGGGCCGGTCCGCCGGGTTCGTCTCGGTGCTGGGCGTGCACGCCGGCTCGCTGGTCCACATCGGCGCGGCGGCCCTCGGCCTCAGCGCGCTGATCGCGGCCTCGGCGACCGCGTTCACGGTCGTCAAGTACGTGGGCGTGGCGTACCTGCTCTGGCTCGGCCTGCGCAAGCTGATGAAGCGCGGCGGGGAGTCCGAGGAGGTCGTCGAGCTGCAGGTGCAGTCCAGGCGGCGGCTGTTCTGGGAGGGGTTCGTGGTCAACGTGCTCAATCCGAAGACGGCCGTGTTCTTCCTGACCTTCCTGCCGCTGTTCACCGTCCCGTCGGCGGGGCCGGTGGGACCGCAGATCCTGATGCTCGGCGGGTTGTGGCTGGTGCTGGGGATGGCCAGCGACGGCATGTACGCACTGCTGTCGTCCACGCTGGCCGGACGGCTGCGCGGGTCCGTACGGGCGCGGCGGCGGCTCGACGTGGGCAGCGGCCTGGTCTACCTCGGGCTGGCCGCGTGGCTCACAACCGAGAAGGCATGACAAGCCGCGAAATTTCCCGCTCTTAATGCGATAGTGAGATCGATCGGGGGACGAAAAGCCGGGACGTAGCAGCTAGGCGGACCCATGGACGCGCCACCGCACCGCCTCGGCCTCGAACGAGTCGTCGAGGTCTACTCGGGTCACGACGACGTGGTCGGCGTGACCGGGACCGGCCATGTGATCGGCACGGACCTCGTGCTGACCGCGTCCCTCGTGGTGGATCCCGACACGCCCTGCCAGGTGCGCCCGCCGTGGTCGTCCCGGTGGGCGGCGGCCGAGCAGGTCTGGCGCGGGCACGGCGCGGTGCTGCTGCGGGTGCCCGGACCGCCCTGGGCCGACGTGCCCGGCATCGGGCACCTTCGGTGGGCCGCCTTGTCCGGAGAAGGGGTGCCGTGCCTGGCCATGGGGTTCCCGCGGGCGCGGCGGCGGTCGGGGTTCAGGGACGTCCGGGTGCTGTCCGGAACCGCCGCCGCCCCCACGGGCCCGGCGTCGCGGACGCTCAGCATGGACGTGCCCGGCCCGCCGCCTCCGTTGGAGGTGTGGGCGGGCCTGACCGGAGCCGCGCTGCTGGCCGAGCCCGCCGGGCAGGTCGCCGCCGTCGTCACGGCCTCGGCCGCCGGGCACGCCCGGGGGCGGCTCGACGCGGTGCCCGTGGGCGTGCTGCTGCGCGACGACCGGTTCCGCGAGCTGACCGGTGCTGCGCCGGGCCCGCTGGAGAGCGTTTCCGCCGGTGACGGGCGGGTGATCCTGTCCGGGCTGCTGCTGCCGGCGCGGGAGCCGTTGCCGTCCGACTGCCCGGACTGGCGGCTGCTGCTGCCGCGGCACGCCGTGGTGCCGTACTCCGGGCGGGACGGGCAGCTCGCCGCCCTGCGGGCCTGGGCCGGGGAGCCGGCCGCGCTGTCGGTCGCGGTGGTGACCGGGCGGAGCGGCACGGGCCGTACCCGGCTGGCCGGGGAGCTGTGCGAGGAACTGCGGGAAGCAGGCTGGGACGCCGGTTTCCTGGCCCTGGACGCCGCGCTCGCCGCCCTGTCCGGGCGCGCGGCGGTGTCTTTGGAGGCGGTGCGGCCCTCGCTGGTGGTCGTGGAGTCGCCGGAGCCGTCCGCTCCGCTGGTGGGCGAGCTGGTACGGCGGCTGGCCAAGCACGGGCACAACCCCCGCGTACGGGTGTTGCTGCTGGCCCGCGAGCCCGGCGAGGCGGAGTGGTGGCGGCGGCTGGACACGGCGGCGGGCGGCTGGCTGCGCCGGCTCAACACCACGACCGTGCAGCTCAACCAGCACCCGCTCACCCTGAACGAGCGCACCGAGCACGCGTTCACGGCGATGAAGGCGTTCGCGCCGAGCCGGGCCGCGCTCCCCACGCCCCCGCGCCTGGACGACCCCGAGTACGGCCTGCCGCTCCGCGTCCACCTGGCGGCCCTGCTGCGGCTGCGCGGCGGCGAGACGGAGGTCCTGCCCGCGCCCACCGTCCCGGACGCCCTGCCCGGCGGCGGGATCGGCGCCCCGCCCTACCGGACGGCGCCCGATCCCCGCCCCGGGACGTCCTGGAACGCCTTCCGTCCCGGCGGCCGGAGCGGAACCCGGACGCGCGCGACGGTGACCGTCGGCGAGGAGCTGCTCAGCCGCTTCCTCGACCGCGAACGCGACCAGTGGGCCACCGTCTGGCCCGCCGGCCGCGCCCAGGTGGACGAGACCACCGCCCGGCAGTCCGTCGCCCTGCTCACGCTCACCGCCCCCACCCCCGCCGAGCTGCCCGGCCTGCTGTCGGCCGTGCCCGCCCTGCACGGCGACCCGCAGGCCGCGGCGGTCGTCGCCGACTGGCTGGGACGCGTCTTCCCCGGCGTGGACCGGCTGTGCCCGCTCGGGCCGGACCTGGTGGCCGAGCAGGCGCTCGCCGAGACCGAGGGCCTGGACGCGCTGGTTCTGGCCGTGCACGACCACGAGCGGCGGACGGCCGGGCACCTGGCACGCCTGCTCGACGTGCTCCGCCTGGGCGCGGAGCGGGCGGAGGTGGGGCGGGCGCTGCGTTCGCTGGTGACGTCCAGGATCGGGGCGCTGGTCGCGGAGGCGGCGGCGACCCCCGGCACCCGGCTCGGCGACCTGCTCAACGCCGCGCTCACGCGACTGCCGGCCGACCGGGCGACGACCGCGGCGGTGGCCGCGCTGCCCTTCGAACCGCAGGTGGATGCGCAGATCGATTCCCGAGGGGATTCGTGGGGCGCTTCCCGGGCTGGGCCGCCGCTCGGGTTGCGGGCCCTTGAGGTGACGCTGGCCGAGCTGGCCGTACGGCACTTCCGTGCAGGCGGCAGGCGGACCGCGCTGGCGGGGGCGCTGGCCCGGCTGTCGTCCCGGTTGTCGGCCGTGGGCCGGGTGGGTGAGGCGGTGGTGGCCGCCGCCGAGGCCGTGGAGATCTTCGCGGCCGCTCCCCCGTACGAGGAGGCGGCCGGGCAGGCGGAGGCGCTGTTCGTCCTGGGGGCGTGCCTGCTGCTCGCGGGCGAGCCCGGCAGCGCGCTCAGGCCCGCCCAGGAGGCGGCCACCCGGTTCCGCATCCTGGCCGAGGACGACCCCCGGTACGCGGGACGGGCCGGGCAGGCGTACCACAATCTGGCGTGCGCGCTGCTGGACTCGGGGCGGACGGCCGAGGCGGTGGAGGCGTTCGCGGCCGCGGGCGGTGCCGGCGAGGTCGCCGCAGCCCTGACCGACGTCCTCACAGCGCACGCCTCCCCCACAAGCCCCACCCTCGCTCCCCCGCCCCAGCCCCCCGCGCCCACCACCGCACAACCCCCGTCACCCAGCTCCGAACAGCCCACCACACCCGATGCCGGACCGCCCGTCATGCCAGGCGGCAACAGGCGGGTGCCCGCGCCTGTCCCGCCATTCGCCTCCTCCGGCCCCGAGCCGGGGGCGCTGCCCGAGTTGGCCGCCTGTCTTGCCGTCGCGGCCACCGCCGCCGTGGCGGGCGCGGCGCCGACCGACAGGGATCTGGCTCAGCGGTTGTGTCTGCTGGCCGGGTGGCTCGGTGAACACGGCAGGGCGGCCGAGGCCGTCGCTCCCGCCGCAGAGGCCGTCGTACGGCTGCGCGGCCTGGCGGACGAGGAGCCGGGCCTGCGGCTGATGCTGGCCGAGGCCGCGGGCCTGCTGGCCGGGCTGCACCGCGAGCTGGACGACCTGGACCAGGCCGAGCGGTTCGCCGCCGAGGCGGTGCGGAACCTGCGCGCGCTGGTCGCGCTCGAACCCGACGAGCACCGCCCGGCCCTGACCGTCCAGCTCCTCGACCTGGGCGAACTGCTGCTGACCGACGCGCGCCCCCGCGACGCGCTCGACCCGCTCCAGGACGCCGCGATCCTCGCCGCCGAACTGGGCGAACGGCACAGGGCCGTCAGGGCTCGCTCCAGACACCTGCTCGCCCTCTGCCTCGCCGAACTCGACCGCCCCGCCGACGCCCGAGCCCATGCGGAGGCGGCAGTCGCTCTGTACGACGCCCTGGGCACTCAAGACGCGTCCTACCGGCGACACCGGGAGGAGATCCGAGCCTGGCAGGAGTCGACGGCCGACCCCACCGCCGCCGCCGGAGAAACCGAACAGCCCTGGATGACCACCCTGATCACCCCACCACCCGACGTGGCCAGAGCCGAACGAACCCTGATCGAACGCCGCGCCGCCCTGGACCCCACGAACGGCCCCGCATCCGCCGACGACCTTGCGGTCCTGGAGGGGCCACAGGTCATGGGCGGCCGTGGAGTCTTGGAAGGCCCCCCGGCCATAGGCGGACCTGGGGTCGCGGAAGACCCGCAAGTCCCCGCCGGACCGCCGCCCGCGAACGGTCCGCGAACCGCAGACAGGCCACAGGCCGCGGACGGGCCGCAAACTCCGGACGGGCCGCAAGCCGCGCGGGTGCAAGCGTACGCCGCCGCCCAGGCAGCGCTGGCACGCGCCTGGGCCGAGACCGGACGCGCCCGCGACGCCCTCCGCCTCGCAACCCAGGCCGCCGACCTGCTACGACGCCACGCGACACCTGACGACCCCGGCGACGGGAATGACGCGAACGGCGCGGGTGGCGCGGGCGTGAGCGGCGCGGGCCTGGGCGGCTCCGGTGTGGGCGACGGGAGCACCCAGGGGGCTGGAGTCGGTAGGGCGGTCGCGGGTGGGGCCGTTGTGGGTGGGGCCGTTGTGGGGGCGGTTGGGCGGGCGCTTGTGGGGTTGGGGCGGTATTCGGAGGCGGTGCCGTATCTGCGGGGTGCCGTTGAGGCGTGTGGGCCGCAGGCCGAGGTGAGCTTCGTGGTGCAGCAGGAGCTGGCCAAGCTGCTCGTCCTGGAGGTCGTGGCGCTGGAGGCCACGGGCCGCCTGGAGGTCGCCGACGGCGAGGCGGAGCGGCTGGTCGCGGTGTGCGAGGGGCTGGTGGCCGAGCGGCTGGAGTCCCCGGTCGTGCTCGCGGGCGCGCTGCGGCTGCACGCGGGCCTCCGGCTGGCCGCCGGGAACGTGGCAGGAGCGCTCCAATCGGTCACCCGCGCCCTGGACATCCTCGTGCCCGAGCCGCCCGAGCGCACCCGTCTGCTCACCGCCACCTGCCTGGAGCTCAGCGGCCTGTGCCACGCCGACCTGGACGAACGCGACCTCGCCGCCGCCGAGCTGGCCAAAGGCGTCGCCCTGATGGCCGAGGAGGGCCCGCTCACCCGGGACCTGGCCGGCGTGCACGTCCGAGCGCTGGCCCGCCTGGCCCGGCTCCGCGTGACCGGCCACGGCCCGTCCGCCGGAACCGACCTGTACGCCCAGATCCTCCGGGTACGCCCGCTGCCGCACCCCGACGTGCTCACCACGGCCGTGGACGAGCTGTCCGCCCACCTGGGCGCGGCCACCCCGAGGACGGCCGCCAGGCTGCTGCCGCTGCTGACGGCGTTCGCCGAGGCGTTGGAGCGCGAGGCCCCGGTCAGCGAGAACCCGCTGCTGCACGAGCGGTTCGGCCACTGCCTCATGCTCGGCGGCGCGACGGCGGCTCCGGCCGTACGCGTCCTCAAGGGGCTGGCCGCGTTCGACGCCCGCCACCGGCACTCCCTGGGCCTGGCGCTGGCCGCGCTCGGCGACGCCGACCTGACCGTCCTTGAGCAGGCCGTGGACCTGTTGTCCGAGGACGGGAGGGCGCTGGCCGACACGCTGAACAGGTACGCGGTCAGGCTGTTGGAGGCCGGTCGGCCGGTGGAGGCGCTGGCCCACTCGGAACGCGCCGCCGACCTCTGCGACGAGCTGGACGAGCCCGCCGTCGCCGCCGCCACGTACGCCCAGCTCGGGGCCGCTCTGGCCGCCCTCGACCGTCCGCAGGCCGCGCTGGAGGCGGTGACCTGGTCGCTGGCCGAGCAGGAACGCGCCGCGGAGGCGCGGGGCGGCGAGTCCGGGCTGCTCGGCGTGCGCGCGCAGGCGATCCAGGTGCGCGGGCAGGTGCTGCGCGCGGCCGGCCGGACGCAGGAGGCGCTGGCCCACCTGGTGGAGGCCATGCGCCTGCACGTCCGGCTCGCCCGGCCCGCGGCGGCGGCCGAGGTGGCCGGGACGGTCGCCGACGACCTGCTGGCCGCCGGGCGTCCCGAGGAGGCCGCCGAGTACGCCAGGATCGCCGTCACCGGCCTGCCGCCGCGCACGCTCAGGCATGCCCTGGCCACCCAGCGCCTGGTCAGGTGCCACATGATGCTGGGCGAGGCGCGGGAGGCGGGCGCGCTGGCCGAGGAGCTGATCCGGCTGGCCAGGCGGTCGCCGGGCGAGCTGACGTACCGGGCGATCCTGGCCGATTCGCTGGCGCAGAGCTCGGAGCTGCTGCCCCTGCTGCGGCCCGGCGCGGCTGCGGAGGCCGAGCAGCGGGCCCGCGAGGCCATCGCGATCTACGACGAGCTGCTGACCACGGGCATGAACGCCGAGGCGCTGCACGTCAGCCGGGCGGGGGCCGGGCTGACGCTGGCCGCCGCGCTCCGGCTGCGCGAGCAGCCGGCGGCGGCGGTGGGGCCGCTGCGCGAGGCCGTCGCCGTGCTCGAACGCCACGCCCCCACGAACCCCCTGCTCGGCGGCATCCTGTCCCGCGCGCTGCTCATGCTGGGCGACGCGCTGATGGAGTCGGGCCGGGCTCTGGAGGCCGGCCTGGTCTTCCATCGCGGCGCCCAGGTCATCGACGACGAGCCGGCCGCCGCCGTCGCCCACGCCCGGCTCGGCTTCTGCCAGCAGGAGCTGGGCAGGGACGACGCGGCCGACACCGCGCTCCGGGTCGCGCACGGCCTGCTGCGCGGCCTCCTGACGGCCGGTGCCACCGCCCCGAACGGCGGGAACGGCGGGAACGGCGAGCTCACCGAGCTGCTGCGCGACGTGCTGCGCGGCCGGCTGCGGCTGCTGGAGAAGTCCGGCAGGCGCGAGGAGGCGGCCCAGGTGGAGGCCGAACTACGCACGATCTAGCCACCGCGCGGCCGGAGCCCACGAGCGACGACCGGGTGGTCAGGGGGTGGCGGCTTCGGCGGTTTGTCTGGCCCAGCGGTAGTCGGCCTTGCCGGCGGGCGAGCGGACCATCTCCTTCACGAACGCGTACGAACGCGGCACCTTGTACCCCGACAACGACGCCCGGCAGTGAACGTCCAGCTCGGCGGCGGTCACCTCGACGCCGGGACGCGGCTCGACCACCGCCGCCACCCTGCTCCCCCACCGGTCGTCCGGCACGCCGGTCACCACCGCGTCGAACACCGCCGGATGGCCCTTGAGCACGGCCTCGACCTCCTCGGGGAAGACCTTCTCCCCGCCGGTGTTGATGCACTGCGAGCCGCGGCCGAACACGTGCACGGTGCCGTCGGCGTCCACGGTCGCCAGGTCGCCGGTGAGCAGCCAGCGGGTGCCGTCGGGGTCGGTGACGAACGTGCGCGCCGACTTGTCCGGGTCGTTGTAGTAGCCGAACGCCACCCGCCCGGACCTGGCCACCGTCCCCATCTGCCCCGAACCCGGCGGAACGGGACGTCCCCGCTCGTCCAGGACGCTGATCCTGGCCGACGGGTTGGGCTGGTAGCGCAGCCCGGTCTCGGGCGTGGAGCCAGGCAGCGCGGAGGCGGTGTAGCCGGACTCCGTCGAGCCGAAGCTGTCCACGATCATGACGTCGGGCAGCAGGCCCTGGAGCCGGTCGCGGACCGCGCCGCTCAGGATCGCGCCGGTCGAGCTGACGACGAACAGCGACGACAGGTCGTACGTGCCCGTCTCCAGCGCCTCGGCCAGCGGCCTGGCCATGGCGTCGCCCGTGATGCTCATGGTCAGCACGCGTTCGCGCTCGACCGCCCGCCACACCTCGTCCGCGTCGAACTTGGGGACGAGCACCATCGTCCCGCCCGCCCACCAGCTGATGAAGGTGGCCATCTGCGCGGCGCCGTGCATGAGCGGCGAGGTGGCCATCATGATCATGGGCGTGGCCTTGACGGCCTCGTCGATCACCTCCTGCGGGGTGGTGCGCGGGTCGCCGTACGGGTTGCCGCCGCCGAAGGCCATGAACAGGTCCTCGACGTGCCACATCGCGCCCTTGGGCATGCCGGTGGTGCCGCCGGTGTAGATGATGTAGACGTCCTGGCCGGTGCGCGGGGCGAAGCCGCGTTCCGGATTGCCGCGCTCCAGCGCCGCCTCGTACGGCACCGCCGAGGCGATCGACGACTCGCCGCCGACCGCGATCAGGTGCTCCAGCAGCGGCGCCTGGTGCGCGACGGCGGCCACGCGGGGGTCGAACTCGACGTCGTAGACCAGCGCGCGCAGGTCGGCGTCCTGGTAGAGGTAGAGCAGCTCGGCCTCGACGTACCGGTAGTTGACGTTGATCGGCACGGCCCGGATCTTGAGCGCGGCCAGCAGCCCGGCCAGGTACTCCACGCCGTTGTACAGGTGCAGCCCGACGTGCTGGCCCGGCCGGACGCCGAGGTCGGCGAGGTAGTGGGCGAGCCGGTTGGCCTCGGCGTCCAGCTCGGCGTAGGTGCGCCGGCGGTCGCCGCAGATGACGGCGGTGCGGTCCCCGATCACGTCGGCGAGTGCTTCGAACAGGTCCGCGTGGTTGAACTCCATCAGGGTCTCTCCCGTCCGACGATCCACATCGCGAAGAACTGGGCTCCGCCGCCGTAGGCGTGGCCGAGCGCCGTGCGGGCGCCGTCCACCTGGTGCTCGCCGGCCTGGCCGCGCACCTGGAGCGCGGCCTCGGCGAACCTGATCAACCCCGAGGCCCCGATCGGGTTGCTGGACAGCACGCCGCCGGAGGCGTTCCACGGGATGTCGCCGTCGAGGGCCGTGGCGCCGGACTCGGTCAGCTTCCAGCCCTCGCCCTCCGCCGCGAATCCCAGGTTCTCCAGCCACATCGGCTCGTACCAGGAGAAGGGCACGTACACCTCGGCCACGTCGATCTCGCGGCGCGGGTCGGTGACGCCGGCCTGGCGGTAGACGTCGGCGGCGCAGTCCTTGCCGCCCTGAGGGCTGACGGTGTCGCGGCCGGCCCGGAAGATGGGCTCCGAGCGCATGGCGGTGCCGTGCACCCAGGCGGGGGTGCCGGTGACCTTGTGCTCGGCGGCCAGGACCATCGCGCACGCGCCGTCGCTGGACGGGCAGGTCTCCAGGTAGCGGATCGGCTCCCAGAGCATCGGCGTGGACTCGACCATCTTCTGGTCGATGCCGGGGATCCTGAGGTGGGCGTAGGGGTTCTTCAGGGCGTTGAGCCGGTCCTTGACGGCGACCAGCGTGCCGATGTGGCCGGGCGCGCCGGACCTGCGCATGTACTCGCGGATGTGCGGCGCGAAGTAGCCGCCCGCGCCGACCACGAGCGACGCGCTGAAGGGCAGGTGCGTGGACAGCGCCCAGGTGGCGTTGGACTCCGACTGCTTCTCGAAGGCCACCACGAGCACCCGCTCGTGCACGCCGCCCTGGATCAGGCTCGCGCCGACCAGCGCCGTCGAGCCGCCGACGCTGCCCGCGGTGTGCACCCGCATCATCGGCTTGCCCGCCGCGCCGAGCGCGTCGGCGAGGTACGCCTCGGGCATCATCACGCCCTCGAACAGGTCGGGCGCCTTGCCGACCACGACGGCGTCGATGTCCTTGAACGTCAGCCCGGCGTCCTCCAGGGCCCGCAGCGCCGCCTCGCGGACCAGGCCCGCGATGGAGACGTCCCTGCGCTTGGTGGTGTAGTGCGTCTGCCCGACCCCGATCACCGCGCAGCGGTTGCCCATGATTCACGCCTCCAGGACCGTGACGAGGTTGTGCTGCAGGCAGGGGCCGCCGGCGGCGTGCCCGACGGTGCGGCTCGCGCCGCCGTCGAGGATGCGCCGCGCGGCCTCGCCGATGCGGATGAGCCCCGTGGCCATGACGGGGTTGGCGGCGAGCGGGCCGCCGGACGGGTTGATCAGCGTGTCGCCGCCCAGTTCGAGCGCCTCGCGCAGGATGAGCTCCTCGTGCGGGAACTGGGCGTGCAGCTCGGCCACCTCGACCGGGCCCTTGCCGACGCCGGCGGCCCGTGCGGCGTCGGCCGCGGAGACCGACCTGGCCAGGTCCCGCGTGCCCAGGTAATGGGGCTCGATGCGGTGGGCGATGCCCTTGACGAACGCGGGGCGGCTGGTGAGCCGTCCGGCCAGTTCCGCCGTGGCCAGCACGATCGCCGCCGCGCCGTCCGTGACGGGCGGCACGTCCGTCTTCCTGAGGGGTTCGACCGCGACTTCCTCGCCGTCCGGTTCGGGCAGGTCGAGCGCGTACGGGTTGCTCCTGCCGTCCGCCCTGGACCTGCGGACGATCTCGTCGAGCTGTTTCCTGTCCGCGTCGAGCGCGTTCGCCTGGAGTGCGGCCAGGGAGAGCTGGTCGAGGCCGAGGGGTTCCAGGTAGTAGGGGTCGAGCTGGAGGGTCATGATGGTGCGCAGGTCGCCGAGCGACGACTTGCCGAAGCCGTAGACCAGGGCCGAGTCGATGTCGCCGTGCTGGAGGCGGACCCACGCCTCGTACAGGGCCCAGGCGCCGTCCATCTCGACGTGGCTCTCGGAGACGGGCGGCCAGGCGCCGAGCGCGTCCAGGGCGCTGACGAACGAGAACGGCGCCCCGGCCAGGTAGTCGCAGCTCCCCGAGCAGGTGAAGCCGAACCTGGTCAGCCCGGTCCGCTCCTTGACCTCGCTGATCACCGGCAGGATCAGCTCGGGCTCGGTGAGCCCGGTGTCGTGGTCGGTGTGGACGGTCTGCGCGAACGCGACGATCGCGACCTCTCTCATGACAGCTCCACGTCGGGCTCGCCGGTGGGGGCGAACCAGCGGATGTTCGCCATGGACTTGCTCCGCTCCTCCTCGGGCACCCAGACGGCCCTGACCCGCATGCCCTGGCGCACCTCGTGCGCGGGTACGTCGCCGATCAGGGCGATCATGGGGATGTCGGCGTTGTCGAGCAGGATGTAGGCGGAGACGAACGGCACTTCCGGCGCGCGCGGATCCGGCAGGTTGTTGATGGCGAACGTGGTGATCGTCCCGGTGTCGGGGAGTTCGAGCGTCTCCGGGATGAGACCTCCGCACTGGGGGCAGGACATCCGGTACGGCACGTACACCTGGTCGCACTGCTCGCAACGTCCGCCGAGGAAGACGCCGCGCTCGACGCCCTCCAGGAAGACGCGGAGCGAGCCGCCCGCCTGGAGGCGGTACTCGGCCCGCACGTTGGACACGATCTTCGTGACCTCGGGCGCGAAGTGGGCGATGTCGGTGATGTGGCCCGTGGGCCGGTCGCGCCACACCGGCCAGACCCGGGAGCCCTTCGACAGCGCCCTGGGGTCGTCGGCGGCGACGGCGTGCACGAGCGCGGTGTCGGCGCCGTCCAGCAGGATCGTGGCCCAGGCGAAGGGCCGGTCGAGCGGGTGGTTCTGCAGGGGCTCGGGCACCCAGGCCCAAGAGGTCACCGTGCCGGCCGGGCCGACCTCGACGTACTCGGAGGTGACGGGGTCGCCGGTGGCGGGGTCGTATTCGAGGGGCGGCACGAGCACCTTGCCCTCTTTCGTGCGCACTCCGACGATGCGGCGGCCGCGCAACTCGGTGAGGAAGCGCCCGATCACCGGCCCGGTCGTCCGGGTGTAACCGCCGGGGAACTCCAGGACGTGCTGGGCGACCAGCGGATCGTCAGATGGCACGGTCGTGACCCTCCCAGTACGGTGCGCGGAGCTTGCGCTTGAGCAGCTTGCCGTTGGGCTCGCGGGGCATCTCGGCGATGAAGTCGACGCTCTTGGGCCACTTCATCCGGGCCAGGCGGCCCTCCAGCGAGGCGATCAGCTCGGCCGCGAGCTCGGGACCCGGCGCGACGCCCGGCGCGGGCTCGACGACGGCCTTGATCTGCTCGCCCCAGTCGTCGTCCGGGATGCCGAACACGGCCACGTCGGCGACCTTGGGGTGGACCATGAGCTCGTTCTCGATCTCGGCCGGGTAGATGTTCGTCCCGCCGGAGATGATCATGTCGGCCTTGCGGTCGCAGAGGAAGAGGAAGCCGTCCTCGTCCAGGTATCCGATGTCGCCGACCGTGAAGTAGTCCTTGAGCCGGTTCGCGGCGGTCTTGTCGGGGTCGCCCTTGTACTCGAAGGGCACGCCCATCATCTTCATGTAGATCGTCCCGGGGGTGCCGGTCGGTACGGGTTCGCCCTCGTCGTCCGCGATCAGCAGCTCGCTGATCGGCCAGGCGGAGCCGACCGTGCCCGGGTGCGCCTTCCAGCCCTCGGGCGTGGCCAGGGTGCCGCCGCCCTCGGTGGCCGCGTAGTACTCGTAGATGCAGTCGCCCCACCACTCGAACATCGCCCATTTGACCGGGACCGGGCAGGGGGCGGCGGCGTGGATCATCCACTTGAGCGAGGACAGGTCGTACTTGGCCCTGGTGGCCTCGGGGAGCGCGAGCAGGCGCTTGAAGTGCGTGGGGACCATGTGGGAGTTCGTGACGCGGTAACGCTCGCACAGCCGGAGCGTCTCCTCGGCGTCCCATCTGTCCATGTAGACGAGGGTGTGGCCCATGTGCAGGGCGCTGCCGCCGAACTGGGTGACGGCGGTGTGGTAGCTGGGCGAGGTGACCAGGTGCGCGTTGGGCGGTCCGGCCGTGATGCCGAACAGGCCGAGCAGGAAGGTCATCAGCTCGGCGCCGTCGTCGGGGTCGAGGCCGCTCAGCGTGCGCCGGACGCCCTTGGGCCGGCCGGTGGTGCCCGAGGTGTAGTGCATGGTGGCGCCGGCCGTGCGGCCGGGCGGCGCGGTGTCCGGTTGCCCGGCGGTCAGCTCGCCCGCCGGGCGGAAGCCGTCCTGGCCGCCGTCCCCGCCGCCGTCCCCGAGGAGGAAGCGGCGGTGCGGCTCGATCGCCTCGGCTCCCCTGGCGCCCTCCTGGAGGAAGCGGGGGTGGACGAAGAACGCCTTGGCCTCGCTGTCGGACACGATGTAGCCGATCTCCGGGCCGGTGAGGTGCCAGTTGATCGGCGTGTAGTACCAGCCGGCCTGGAGCGCGGCCAGGTAGAGGACGAGGCCGTCCGCGCCGTTCGGGACCAGGCCGCAGATCCCGTCGCCCGGCTCCAGGCCGAGCTCGCGTAACCCGTGGACGAGGCGGTTCGAACGGGCCAGGAGGTCACCCGCGCGGTGCTCCGTGCCGTCGGGGTCGACGGCCGCGATCCACTCGGGATCCGCCTGCGCCAGCCTCCAGAAACCGAGCGTGCCCATCTGATCTCCTCAGCTCAGGCGTAGCAAAACAGGAACTTGTTCTCGTTTGCTGTGGGGAGCGTATCCCGCGGGTAAAGTTCGTAGCAAGCGCTTGATTCAGTAGCTTCTGGGACTTGGGAGGCGTACATGGAGCTTCTGCCGATCAGCACCCCGCACTGCCGGGTGGAACGCGACGGCCACGTCCTGACCGTCACGATGAACCGGCCGGAGGCCCGCAACGCCCTCTCCTCGGACATGCTGATCGGGCTGGCCTCGGCGTGGGCGTACGCGTCGGCAGAGCCCTCGATCCGGGTCGCGATCCTGACCGGGGCGGAGGGCACGTTCTGCGCCGGGGCCGACCTCAAGGCCATGGGCCAACCCTCGACCGATCCAGAGGTTCAGGCAAGAGCCGCTCAGATCCCGAATTTTCACTGGAAAGGGCTCTTGAGGGAGGACTTGCCGACAAAGCCGATCATCAGCGCGGTCGAGGGGTACGCGGTCGCCGGCGGCACGGAGCTGCTGGTCGGGACGGATCTGCGAGTGGTGGCGGAATCGGCCACCCTGGGGCTGTTCGAGGCCAAACGCGCACTCTTCCCCATGGGCGGCTGCGCGATCCGGCTGCCCCGCCAGATCCCGTACTGCCACGCCATGGACCTGCTGCTCACCGGCCGTTCCGTGACCGCCGCCGAGGCCCTGGCGATGGGGCTGGTCAACCGGGTCGTGCCGGACGGGCGGGCGCTGGAGACGGCCCGGGAGCTGGCGGCGGACATCGCCGGTTCCGGACCGCTGGCGGTCCAGGCCATTCTGCGGACGTACCGGGACACCCTGGGCATGCCGGAGCCCGAGGCCCTGAAGGTGTCGGACGAGCTGGGCTGGCCGGTGATCGGCTCGGAGGACGCCAAGGAGGGCACCCGGGCCTTCCGCGAGAAGCGCCCGGCCCGCTACGAAGGCCGCTGACCACTCCCCCGGGAGGAGAGACGCACGTCACATCGGTTCCTGTCACATCCCGTCCGGCTGTCCCGTCCGAGAGGTGGAAGCAGTCGACGACGACAAGGAGCGCGTCATGGAAGCCCGTCTCAACCTCTTCGAGAACCAGGTCGCGGCCAAGGTCATGAAGCACCTCATCGGCACCAACAAGGTCATCATGGACTCGGGCCTGCCCCACGCCACGCAGGAGCTGGTGAAGATCCGGGCCAGCCAGATCAACGGCTGCGGCTTCTGCACCGACATGCACACCAAGGACGCCGCGCACGCCGGTGAGACCTCGATCCGGCTCAACCTGGTCGCCGCCTGGCGCGAGGCCAAGGTGTTCACCGAGGCCGAGCGGGCCGCGCTGGAGCTGGCCGAGCAGGGCACCCGCATCGCCGACGGCGCCGGCGGCGTCCCGGACGAGGTCTGGGCGAACGCCGCCAAGCACTACGACGAGGAGCAGCTCGGGGCGCTGGTGTGCCTGATCGC
Source organism: Nonomuraea sp. NPDC050227 (assembly GCF_044459705.1). Classification (NCBI taxonomy): domain Bacteria; kingdom Bacillati; phylum Actinomycetota; class Actinomycetes; order Streptosporangiales; family Streptosporangiaceae; genus Nonomuraea; species Nonomuraea sp. NPDC050227. The sequence continues at coordinate 178,808 of NZ_JBITJF010000015.1, forward strand.
CCTGATCAACACCTTCAACCGGGTGAACGTCATCATCCAGCAGCCCGCGGGCGACTACGTGCCCGGCATGTTCGGCTGACCGAGAGCCGAGGGAGAGCCGGGAGAGAGCCGGCGGAGAACCGCGGCCTGCGGGAAGGAGTCAGTCCCGCAGGCCGCCGAGGACCGTCGTCACCAGGTGCTCCCGGACGCCGCCGGGATCGTCCCGGCCCGGATGCCACGTGCAGGCGAGGTTGAGTGCGGCGAGCAGCACGCGGTCCTCCGGCGGCGGGCGCAGGGCCAGGCGGTCGGCCACGTCGCGGGAGCGGTAGCCGAGCAGGAAGCGCAGCGCCATGCCGCCGAGGCAGCCGGACGTGGTCGTCTCCAGCGTCTGGAGGTCGCCGTGGGCGTCGATCCAGACGATCGAGGGGTCGAGCCCGGCCCGTTGCACGCCCGCCGTCATGCCGATCGACAGCGTGCAGTCGCCGGAGACCACGACCGGCCGCTCCCCCGCCCGCACGGTCCGCTCGACGGTGGCGGCGACGGCGTCGTAGAGCCGCCCGAGGCGGGACCAGACGTCCCGGCCGGGCAGCTCCACGGTGAATTCGGCGACGGGCACGCCGTCGGGCAGCGGCACGTTGAGCTCGGGCTGGTGCTCGTCGAGGTGGTACGGCACGTACAGGACCGGCACGTGCCCACGGCAACAGCCGGACGATCAGTCCCGGGTGATGCGGTCGAGGCGTTCCAGGGCCTCCGCGTACTCCTCCACGAGCCCGAACACCACGTCCTTCGTCGAGCGCACCTGGTTGGTCAGGCCGATGACCTGCCCGGCGGGGAACGTGGCCAGCTCCGAGGCGTCCGAGCGGCCGATCCGGCGCAGGGCGTCCGAGACGAGCATGAACTGCAGCGGCATCGGCAGCGTGCCCGGCGACTCCTGCGACTCCCACGCCTCGGTCCACTCGTTCCTGAGCAGGCGGGCGGGCTTGCCGGTCCAGCTCCGGGAGCGCACGGTGTCGCGCGAGGTGGCCTCCAGGATGCGGCGTTTCGCCATCTCGGGGGTGTCGGCCTCCTCGACGGTGAGCCAGAGTGAGCCGGTCCAGACGCCCTCCGCGCCCAGCGCCATGCCGGCCGCCATCTGCCGGCCGTTCCCGATGCCGCCCGCCGCCAGGACGGGGACGTCCACGGCGTCCACCACCTGCGGGATGAGCACCATGGTCGAGATCTCGCCGGTGTGGCCGCCGGCCTCGGTGCCCTGGGCGACGACGACGTCCACGCCGACCTCGACCTGCTTGAGCGCGTGCCGCGGGGTCGAGGCGAGGGCGGCGACCTTGACGCCGTGCCGGTGGGCGAGGTCCACGACGTCGGCCGGGGGCGGCCCGAGGGCGTTGGCCAGCAGGGCGATGGGATGGCGGAGCGCGACCTCGACCTGGGGGCGCGCGGTCGCGTCGGTCCAGCCCAGCAGCACCCGGCCCGGGTCGGCGTCGGACGACAGGGGCGGCACGCCGTGCCTGCCCAGCAGGTTCTCGACGAACGCGCGGTGCCCCTCGGGGATCATCGCCTGCAGGCGGCCGACCAGCTCCTCGGGGGCGAAGTCGGCGCCCTCGTAGGAGGCGGGCATGACCACGTCCACGCCGTACGGTCTGCCGTCGACGTGGTCGTCGATCCACTTGAGCTCCATTTCGAGCTCTTCCGGGGTGAAGTAGAGCGCGCCGAGCACTCCCATGCCGCCCGCGCGGCTGACCGCGGCGACCACGTCCCTGCAGTGGCTGAAGGCGAAGATCGGGAGCTCGATGCCGAACATGTCCGTGACCCGTGTCCGCATGGCCCGACGATAAGCCGCGCCGCAGCCGAACTGCAACGTGTTCTACTCTAGAACCTTTCGTCGGTGGGCTTCCGGCTTGGAACGCGTCCTAGCGCGGCAGCCGCCGCCAGAGCGGCCGCGGCAGCAGGCGCAGCAGGCCGAACGCCGGGCCGAGCGCCCGCGGCACCCACACGGACGACGCGCCCTCGCGCAGCGCGCGCACGGTGGCCAGGGCCACCTGGCGGGGCGTCGAGGACAGCGGAGCCGGGGGCAGGCCCTTCGTCATCCGGCCGATCACGAAGCCCGGCCGGACGATCAGCACGCGCGCGCCCGACCCGTGCAGCGCGTCGCCGAGCCCCTGCGCGAACCCGTCGAGCCCGGCCTTGGCCGAGCCGTAGACGAAGTTGGCCCTGCGCACCCGCGCCCCGGCGACCGACGAGAGCACCACGAGGGTGCCGTGCCCCTGCTCGCGCAGGACCCTGGCGGCGTGCAGGTCCACGGAGACGTGGCCGCCGTAGTTGACCGCGACGGCCTCGGCGGCGGCGGCCGGGTCGGCGTCGTAGTCGTCCTGGCTGCCGAGCACGCCGAACGCGGAGATCACCACGTCGAGGTCGCCCACCAGCTTCACGGCCCCGGCCAGGACGGCGGCGTGCGACCCCACGTCCAGCGCGTCGAACGGCAGGACGTGCACCTCGGCGGCGAGGTCCGCCGGCGGCGTGAGCTCACCCCTGGCGGCCAGCACGACCCTGGTCGCGCCCAGCCCGACCAGCAGCCGGACGATCTCCAGGCCGATCTCGCTCCGCCCACCCAGCAGCAGCACGCTGTCCACGGCCCCGAGCGCGTTCCTCACGACGCCCCCCGCCCCGGAGCGGCGGCCGCCCGGGTCGCGTCAGAAGTGGTGGTCACAGTCGTAGTCTCCTGGACAGGTCCGAGCGGAACAGGCCCTCCGGGTCGGCCTCGTCCCTGATGCTCCGCCATCGTTCCAGTTCGGGGTACATCGCCGCCATCATGTCGGCGCGCAGCCGGGCGTCCTTGGCCAGGTACACCCGTCCTCCGGCCTGCGCGACGCGCTCGTCGAAGCCGCGCAGGAGCCCGCTCAGGCCGCGCTGACCGGCCGGGATGTCCAGGGCCAGGGTCCAGCCGGGCACGGGGAAGGACAGGAAACCGCCCGAACCGGGACCGAACCGCTTGAGCACGGTCAGGAACGACACCGTCCCATGCGCCGACAACGACCCGACGATGCCGCGCAACGTCTCCTCCGCGCCGAACGGCACCACGAACTGGTACTGCACGAAGCCGCGCGGGCCGTACATGCGGTTCCAGCCCTCGACGAAGTCGAGCGGGTGGAAGAACGGCGCGATGCCCTGCGTGACGGTCGCGCTCGCGGGCGCCTTGCGGTACCAGAGCTCGTTGAAGGCGCGCACGCTGAGCCCGTTGAGCAGCCCGTCCGGGGCCCACGGCGGCGCGTGCAGCCGGGCGCGCGGCGCGAAGACCGGCGGCGCCTTGTCCCCGTCGCGCGGCGCGTGGTCGCCCCTGGTCAGGACGCTGCGTCCTATCCGGCGGCCGCGGGCGAGCAGGTCGATCCAGGCCACCGTGTAGCGATAGCGGTCGTCGGTGCGGGCCATGACGTCGAGCGTCTCGTCGAGGTCGGCGGTGCGCCGTACGTCCACCCGCATCCGGGACGACTCGACGGGCACGCAGCCGAACGTCGCCTCGGCCACCACCCCGGTCAGGCCCATGCCGCCGACGGTCGCCCGGAAGAGCGGATCGCCGGGGCGCAGCACCCTGGCGGCGCCGTCGGCGGTCACCAGGGTGAGCGAGCGCAGGTGCGCGCCGAAGGAGGAGTCGCGGTGGTGGTTCTTGCCGTGCACGTCGGCCGCGACGGCCCCGCCGACCGTGACGTGCCTGGTCCCGGGGCTCACGGGCACGAACCAGCCGCGCGGCACCAGCGCCGTCATCACCTCGTGCAGGCTGACCCCGCCCGCCGCGGTCACGACGCCGGTGCGCTCGTCGAAGCTCCAGGCGTCCAGGCCGGTGCAGTCGAGGACGAGGCCGCCGGCGTTCTGGGCGGCGTCGCCGTACGAGCGGCCGAGCCCGCGGGCGACGACGCCGCGGCCCGGCGCGGCCACGACCAGGTCGCGCAGCTCGTCCAGGGAGCGCGGGCGGCGCAGCACGGCGGGGGTGGGCGAGGTGCGGCCCCAGCCGGTGAGGAACGTGCTCACGCGTAGATCCCGAGCCCCACCAGGACGACCAGCGCGGCGGCGAAGACGAGGGTGGGCCGGTCGCGGATCACCAGTTCCTCGGGCTCCTCGCCGCCGCCCCGCTCGACCAGCAGGTTGTGCCGGAGCACCAGGAGCAGGAACGGGACGATGCTGAGCCCGTAGAACACGTTCTCGTGCGCGTTCAGCGCCCACAGGCAGTACGTGACGATCATCGCCCCGGACGCCATGATCCGCACGTGCGTCAGGTACGCGGCCGGGTAGGCGGCCAGCGTGGCCCGCGTCCCCGACACGCCCCGCGACCGCAGCTCGGCCTCGCGCTTGCCGGCCACCAGCTGCAGCGCGGCCAGCGAGACGACCACCAGGAACCAGCCGGTCACCGGCACCCCGACGGCGACGGCTCCGGCGTAGGCCCTGATCACGTGGCATCCGGCGACCGCGATGAGGTCCACGACCTCCTGGTGCTTGAGCCAGGCCGTGTAGGCCAGGGTCAGGGCGACGTACCCGGCGACGACCGCGGGCGACTGCCAGCCGCCGGTGAGCGCGGCGACCGCGGGCGCGAGGACCAGCAGGACGACGCCCGCCACCCGGGCCGTGCGCACCGACACCGCGCCGGAGGCGACGGCCCGGCGGCGCTTGCGCGGGTGCAGCCGGTCGGCCTCCACGTCGGAGGCGTCGTTCAGCAGGTAGGAGCCGCTGGCGGCCAGGCAGAAGGCGGCCAGGACGAGCAGCGCCGCGAGCAGGCGGCCCGGCTGCCCGAGCACCCCGGCCGCCATGGGGGCGGCCAGGACGAGCAGGTTCTTCAGCCACTGACGCGGCCGGGCCGCCCTGACCAGGGCCAGCGCGGGCGCGGGCGACCAGGGCCGGGCGACCACGCCCTGGCTCATGCGGACCGGCGGCCGCGCAGGGCGAGCAGCAGGCCGCCCAGGAGCAGGACGACCCCGACCACGCCGAGCACGATCGGCAGCGTGGTCCTGATCAGGTTGATCTGGCTCTTGCCCTCGGAGGCGCTGTCGACCAGGCCCTTGACCGTGTCGTCGGTCATCTTGGCGGTGGCCACGAACGCCTTGGAGCGCTCGATGCCGTCCTGGCTCTTGAGCACCTCGTTGCGCACCTGCTCCTGCTTGACGGGCGCGCCGGTGGTGGGCTCGATCCAGTAGGTGACGGTGCCGGAGTAGAACCGGTTCAGCTGCACGTCGCCCGAGGTGCCCATGCCGAACCAGGCGGCGGGCGCGTTCAGCGTCTGCGTCCTGGTCTCGGGGACGGTCTGCTCGAACTTGTACGTGGCCAGCCCGTTGACCTGCTCCTCGCCGACGAACCTGGCGTCGAACGCCTTGCCCGCGCTGGCGTTGAAGACCTGGTAGGTCTTCTTCTCCACGTCGAACGGGAACTTGTAGATCTGGCCCTGGAGCTGCACCGGGGCCTTGTCGATGCTGGCGCCGCAGCAGTTGAGGCCGACGCCGGAGCGCTTGTCGAAGGCGCTGCGCCGCTCGCTGAAGTTGATGCCCGGCTTGCTGTTGGTGACGTCGTTGACGGCGGTGAACTCGTCCCAGACGACGCGGTCGTCGTTGGCCTCCTTCACGTCGCCGCGGGTGGTGACGATGATGTCGAGGTCGGCGGTCAGCACCTTGCCGTCCGGGATGCTGAAGTACTGGGCGCCCGTCGCGTGCAGCTTGCTGATGCTGTACTGGTCGCCCTTGGCCGCCATGAAGGCGGGCGCGACCTGGAGACGCACCAGGGGAGCCAGAACGATGAGGAATGCCCCGACGGCGATGAGGACGCTGCCAACGACGACCCGGTTCATGGACCCTCCATGTGCGCAGGTGCACTGACGCCTGTTTGGGTGGTTAAGTACTGAAACGAACTACCTACTCGCCGGTATGTTATTGCGACGAGTGACCGACGTCACCAGGGATGCGGAAACGTGACCGAAACAGGTTCTACTTCGGGCGGGGTGCCGGTGGTCTCAGGACACCAGACCTCGCTCGACGGCGTGCGCGCCGTGGCCGCCTTCGCCGTCCTGCTGTTCCACGTGTCCATGGAGGCGGGGACGGCGCTGGACCCGGGGTTCCTGGGCGGCGTGCTGTCCAGGGGCGAGATCGGCGTGCCGATCTTCTTCACGCTCTCCGGCCTGCTGCTGTACCGGCCGTGGGCGGCTGAGGCGCTGCTCGGCGACCGGGCTCCGGACACCCGCCGCTACCTGTGGAAACGCTTCTTCCGGATCATGCCGGCGTACTGGCTGGTGGTCGCCGTGGCGCTGCTGCTGTGGGGCGAGGCGCACCGGGCCGACCCCTGGACGTGGGCGCAGATGTTGTTCCTCGTGCACACCTACGACATCACCCCCTGGTGGTACGGCCTCGGCCCCAAGGGGCTCGGCCAGATGTGGAGCCTCGCGGTCGAGCTGACCTTCTACCTCACGCTCCCGCTGATGGCGGCGGTGCTGCGCAGGTTCGCCCTGCGCGGCGACCCCGACCTGCGGACCAGGGGACGGCGGCTGCTCATCGGCCTGGCCGCCTTCGGCGCGCTGTCCTACGTGTACACGGTCTTCGAGTACTTCCCCGACTACCGGCCCTGGATGAACGTGTGGCTGCCGCGCTCCTGGACGTTCTTCGTGCCCGGCATGGCGCTGGCCGTGCTGACCGTCTGGGCCAGGGCCGAGGACGGCCGCGCGCGGCGGCTGAGCGCCGCGCTGGCCTCCTCCTGGGGCACGTTGTGGGTCATCGCGGGCCTGGCCTACCTCATCGCCGCCACGCCGCTCACCGGGCCGCGCGCGGTCGGCCTGGGCAGCATCTGGACCGCGTTCACCGAGCAGGGCCTCTACACGCTCGTCGCCTTCTGCCTGGTCGCCCCGGCCGCGCTGGCGGCCGGACGGCCCACGCGGGTGCACGAGCTGCTCGGCGGCCGGGTGATGAGCTACCTGGGCCAGATCTCCTACGGCGTCTTCCTGTGGCAGTTCGTCATCCTCTACCTCTGGTACGACTTCACCGGCCAGCGGCCGTGGACCGGCAACCTCCTGGTCAACCTGGTCGCCGTCACCGCCATCACGGTCACCATGGCCGGGCTCACCCACCGCTACGTCGAGGAGCCGGCCAGGCGGCTGATCCGCCTGGTGCCTCAGCGCGCCGCCGGGCCCGGCTCGCCGAAGGCCACCGCCCTGAGGCAGAACGCCTGACCCTGCGCCCCGGCCGCGGTGATCCGCATGCCCTTGCCCGGCCCGTCGTGCGGCACGTAGAACAGCGCGCCCATGGCGCCGGTCGCGGGCAGCGTGGCCGCCCGCTGGGCCTCGCCGACCTCCACCACGACCTGCACGGGCCGCGGGCTGACGTACGACATGGCCACCACCACGCCGGGCCCGCCGAAGGACTCGACGGGGAACTCCTTGCCCGCCGGGTAGCACTTGCGCCCCTTGACCGCGTCGAAGAACGGCACCACCCGCCCCACCAGGACGAGCTTGCCCGTGTCGTCCAGCACGTACGGCTCCGCCGAGGGCCGCGGGTCGCGCATGCGCTCCCTGGTCGCGTCGTCGGCCAGCGGCGCCAGCACGTACGAGGTCATCCGGCGCTCCCCGTTCCACGGCAGGACGATCTCCGGCGGCACGGGACGGGAGTAGATGTCGGCCTCCCCCGCCGCCGCGGCCAGCGAGGCTCTCGCGTTCTCCAGGTACGTCCTGACCCGGTCGCCGGTGAGCGTGTCGCCGAAGGTGTTGATCGAGATCAGCGACACGACGACGAAGACGGCGGTCAGCGCGCCGCCGACGGCCGGCATGCTCGCCGGCACCGGCCGGCGTAGGACGTCGGGCTCGTCCTCCACCGGCATGACGGCCAGCGCCAGGCAGAGCGCGAAGAGCACGGCGGCGTCGGCGACGTACCGGGTCTCGGCGCCGACCAGGTCCCAGGCGGTGGCCCGCGCGATCACGGTGGGCACCGCGTCGGCGACCACCACGTAGACCGCCAGGATCGCCCACGCCCGCCAGGCCCGCCTGCGGTACACGCAGGTGACCACGACCAGCGCGGCGAGCACCGCCCACGCCACGGCCACGGTCACCGGGGCCGGGTCGGCCAGCCCGCCGGTCGAGGTGACGCCGCCCCAGCGCAGCGGGCCGCCGACCGCCCCCGTCGGGAAGGTCTCGCCCAGCAGCCTGCGCAGCAGCCCCGGGACCACCTCGGCCTTCGGGCCGGTCAGCGCGTCGGCCCCGGCGGTGTCGCGGCGCAGCCAGTAGAGCAGCGCGTACCCGGCCAGCAGCAGGCCGTGCGCCCACCAGACGGGCCTGCGCAGCTCGGCGAGCAGGGCACGGGCCCACAGGCCACGCCCGAGGTAGGCGCTGCTGACGCCGAGCACCACGAACGGGATGAACACCCCCTTGGTGGAGAAGGCCATCCCGACGGCGGTCCAGGCCAGGGCCCGCCAGCGGCCCTTGCCCTCGCGTACGTACCTGACGTGCGCGGCCAGCGCCGCGATCAGCGCGAGCTGCAGCGGCACCGCGTTGAGCGCGGCCGACCACCAGCTCATGGCGGGCACGGTGAGCGGCGCGAACGCGTAGACGGTCAGCGCGGCGAGCACCGCCGCCCGGTCGCCGAACAGCCGCCGCAGCAGCACCAGGAACATGACCGAGGCCGCCCCCTGGATCGCGACGGTCACGAACGACACCAGCGCCCAGCTGTACGGCGCGACCGACGTGAGCAGCCACACCAGGCCGAGCGCGCCCGGCATGAGGTGCCCCTTGTGCACCCTCATCAGGTACTCCCAGGTCGGCCCGCTGTCGCCGGCCCCGGCCACGAAGAGGAAGTCGTCCTCGACGAAGTAGGCCTTGCTGAGCAGGCTCGCCCGGAACACCAGCGAGATCAGCACGATCAGCAGGCCCACGCCGATGACCGGCCCGGTGCGCACCGCCGGGATGGTGATCTGGAAGGGCTCGGCTCGCTTGACGTCTTCAGCCATGGACGTATCCCTCCACTGCAGTAAGCTCCGCGCCGTGGACACCGAACCGTTCCGAGCGGATCTCGGCAGATCCGTCCGGTTGCTGCGCGCCTTCCGCCTGGAGCAGAGCGACCCCGACTTCTTCTACGGCACCCTGGCCAGGGACACGGTGGCCCAGCTCGCCACCTACACCGACCTGGCCGGCGCGACCGTGGCCGACATCGGCGGCGGCCCCGGCTACTTCGCCGACGCCCTGCGCGCGGTCGGCGCGCGGCCGCTGTGCGTCGACTGCGACGCCGGTGAGATGCGCCTGCGCGACGGCGTGCCGCCCCGCGACGCCGTGCTCGGCAGCGCGCTCGACCTGCCGCTCGCCACCGGCTCGGTGGACGTGTGCTTCTCCTCCAACGTGCTGGAGCACGTGCCCGACCCGCTGCGGATGGCCGAGGAGATGGTCCGGGTGACCCGGCCGGGCGGCGTGGTCTACCTGTCGTACACGATCTGGTTCTCGCCCTGGGGCGGCCACGAGACCTCCCCCTGGCACTACCTCGGCGGCCACTACGCCGCCCGCCGCTACGCCCGCACCCACGGCAAGCCGCCCAAGAACGTCTTCGGCGAGAGCATGTACGCCATCGGCGTGGCCAAGCCGCTGGCCTGGGCGCGCAGGAGGCGCGACGTGGAGGTCCTCGACGCGATCCCTCGCTACCATCCACGCTGGGCCAGGCACGTCGTCCACCTACCTGGCATCCGCGAGCTGGTCACCTGGAACCTGCTCCTCGTCCTGCGCCGCAGGTGAGCGCCGCCGCGACAACCACAGGGCGGCCGCCACGCAGCCCGCGCCGAGCAGGCCGCCGCCGACCGGCGCCACCGTGCCGAGCAGCAGGATCCAGCGCTTGTAGGCGGCCGCCGTCGCCAGGGCCGCGACGACGTCCGGCTCGGCGGTGCGGAAGTCCGCGTCCAGGGCGGTCAGGCGGCCCCGGCCGTCCGCGGTGACCAGCGTCTCGGTCACCTCCTCCAGCGTCCTGACGGGCAGGCCGCTGACCGGTTCGACCCAGTACGTGCGCCGGATCTCGGCGTAGCGGCCGAGGCCGACGTCGCCCTTGCCGGGCAGGCCGAGCAGGCGGCGCGGCAGCGGCGGCGTCTCGCCGGGCACCAGCCGGCGCGGCGTGCGCTGGACGTAGCGGTAGGTCTCGACGCCGCGCACCCGCTCGACCCCGTCGAAGACGGCCGTGACCGGGCGGCGCAGGCGCAGGTCGAACAGCGGGTAGTCGCGGCGCTCGGCGTTGAACGGCCAGCGGAAGGCCTGCCCGGTCTGCCGGACGGAGACGTCCTCGTCCAGGTACTCGCCGCAGCAGTTCACGATCTCGCCGGTACGCCGGTCGAAGGCCAGGCGGCGCTCGTGGTAGTCCAGGCGGTGGCCGTCGCGGGTGGCCAGGGAGACCGACTCGCCCCACACCGCGCGGTCGTCGTCGCCGGCCAGCACGTCGCCGATCAGCCACTGGGTCTGGACCAGGTCGCCGGTCGTCTGCCGCATGGTCGCCGGGTCCACGTACGTGGCCGACTCGGCGGTCGCCCTGGTCATGCTCTGCTGTTCCAGGGGGGCCTTGAGCACCCGGTCGTAGACGTACAGGCGGCTCAGCGGGATGAGCGTCAGCAGGAAGGCCCCCACGGCGGCCAGCACCAGCGCGAGGCTCCTTCGGCTCGGGGCGGTCACGGCCGGGGCACCGCCTGTCCCGGCGTCACGTCGCCCAGGCACAGGCCGGGCGGCACGTCGTGCACGACGATCCGGTCCGCGCCGGGCACGGCCAGGACGAAGACCCGGCCGAAGCCCGCGCGCAGCTTCACGTCGGTGGCGCGGTCGCCCATCCACAGGGTGACCGTCGTGTCGGAGCGGGCCGCGTACCCCAGCCTGACCAGGGTGCCCTCGACCCGGGTGACGCGGTTGTCCAGCGGCACCTGGACGGTCCCGCCGGTCACCGGCCAGCACCGGTCGCGGGTCGCAGGCACGAGCGGGATGCCCTGCACGTCCACCGGCCGCAGGCGGCCCTGGTCGTCGAAGACCAGGCCGTCGAGCGCGGCGGGCGGCGCCTGCATCCTGGCCCTGAGCGCGGGCGTGGCCAGCGCGCCCAGCACCCGCGAGGTCAGGCTGTAGGTCCCGTACGAGTTCGGCAGCACCTCCGTCGGCACCAGCCGGTCGTAGATCACGCTGTCGGGGGCCGCCCTGGCCAGCTCGGCGCGGGCGGTCTCGATGTAGTCGTGCCGCCGCTCGGCCCCCAGGTACCCGGCGAAGAGCGTCACCGTGACCAGCGACGCGCCCGCGAACAGCCCGAGCGTCGCGCCGGCCGCCCCGGTCACCCGCTCCCGCGCCGGCAGCGCCCTGCGGTACGGCTCCTCCTCGCCGCGCAGCGGCAGCAGCACCAGGCCCACGACCAGCGCGAGCAGCGGGACGGCGTCGGCGACGTACCGGGTGTCGGTGCCGACGAACGAGCCCAGCAGGTGGACGCGTCCCCACAACACCGGCAGCGCGTCCGCGACCAGCAGGTAGCCCAGCAGCGTGGCCCAGGCCAGGACCGCCCGCCTGCGGTACCGGCTGGTGATCGCCACCAGCGCGGCCAGGACGACGAGGGAGGCGATGACCAGCGGCAGCGGCGGCGAGGCCACCCCCCAGTCGCCGCCCGCGAACCACCGCCACGGCCCGCCGAGCACGGTGGTGGCGAACGTCTTGCCCAGCAGCTCCCACAGGAAGCCCAGGGCCTGGTCGAAGATCGGCAGCGCCCCGCTGTTCGGCGCCGACGAAGACCGCTGGACGTAGAGCGCGCCGAAGGCCACCAGCACGGTGCCGTACATGGCCCAGGCGGCCAGGTGGCGGCGCAGCGCGGCGCGCAGGCCGCCGTGGTAGATCGCGGTGAGGGCGAACAGCAGCAGCGGCAGCGCGAAGCCCTTGACGAAGCCCAGCAGCCCGACCAGCACCCACAGCGCAGCGGCCACGGCGTGCCGCAGCCGGCCCGTCCGCAGGTGATGCCAGTGCGAGGCGACCGCCATGGGCAGGGCGACCTGGAGGAACACGGTGTTGAGCCCGGCCGCCCACCAGGCCAGCGCGGGCACGGTGACCGGCGCGAGCAGGAAGACCAGCAGCGGCACGAGCGTCGCCGGCCGCCTGCCGAAGACCACCCGCAGCATGCGCAGCACGCCCAGGGCGGCCAGGGCGTGCAGCGCCAGCACCGTGCCGGCCGCCCACCCCCAGTCGAAAGGGTGCAGCCGGGAGACCAGCCAGGCCACCAGGAAGCCGCCCGGCATGAACTGGCCGAAATGGATCCGCGTCAGGTAGTCGAAGGACAGGCCGCCCTCCATCGCCCTGGCCACGAACTCGTAGTCGTCCTCCTTGAAGTACGCCTCCTGGACGACGGCCGCCTTGCCCGCCACCGAGGCGGCGATGAGCACGAGCCCGGCCAGCAGGACGCCGTGGCGGCGGGCCCACCGGGCGGCACGCGCCACCGGGCCGGGAACCGTGATGACGGTCCCCGGACGCGGCTTGATCGTGTCGGTCACGGAACACTCGTCATGGTCGGGCCGCCTGCGGCGACGGTGATCGGTACGGTGGTCTGCCGGGCCGGCGCGCGTCTGGCCGCCACCTCGACGAGGAGCTGCCCGAGCAGCGGCAGGCAGAGCAGCTGCGCCCACAGGCCGCCCGCGCCGAGCGCCACCGCGACCGTGGCGGCCAGGTAGAGCGCGAGCCCGCCGGGCGGCCCGAGCAGCAGGGTCCAGCGCCGCCGCCCGCGCAGGTGCTCGGCCTCCCGCAGCGGACGCGACCAGGCGCCCAGCACGAACGCCACCCCGGCCACGCCCGCCCCCGCCGGCCCGCCGACCCAGTACCCGAGCGCCACGGCGAACACCGCGACGTGCCGGATCCGTGGCCGGGCGGCCAGGACGGGCGCCAGATGGCGTCCCGGCCGGCCCCTGCCCACCAGGGCCAGCCCGGCGACGAGCAGCGCCAGCGCCCCGCCCGCGGCGAGCCCCGCCCGGTACGGCTCGTCCGGCTCGTAGGTGAGCGTCACCGTCCCGGCCGTGAAGGCGGGCAGGAACCAGGCCTGCCGCCAGCCGTCGAGCCGGACGGGCTTGAGCGCCGCGGCCCCCAGCGTGGCCTTCCAGCCGGCGTTGAAGTTCTCGTTGACCACCAGGTAGGCGTCGTCCTGGACGTTCACCTGGACGACCCGCTCGCCGGCCGCCCACGTGGTGACCGGCGTGCGCCGCATGACGGTGGGCCCGGCCGCGGGGCTGCCCGGCTCGTGCCGCACGACCGCCGACTCGACCCGGTACGACTCCCCCGGCCGCACCGACAGCCGGGTCGGACCGGCCACGAGCTGAAGCCGCTCGCAGGTCTCGAAGGTCACCGGCCGGCCGGTGACCACGTCGTGCAGGGTGCCGCCGGTGACGGCGGTGTGCACCTCGTTGCCGTCGATCGTGAGCGTGGGCCCGAAGCCGCACGGCAGCGTGAGCTTGAAGCCGGTCAGCGCGCCGAGTGGCCGCACGCCGGGGAAGGCCACGTCGCTGATCTCGATCGGCCGGCCGCCGGACGCGCCGAACTCCAGCGCGACCTTCCTGGCCCTCATCTCGGGGAAGCGGACGAGCCCGTCCGTGCCGACCCAGCTCTGCCGGACGCCGCCCTCCGCGCGGATCGTCACCCGGACGGGAGGGGCGCCGAGGTAGGAGTCGGGCGTGATGACGCGGATCCGCGACAGCTTCGTCTCGCGGGCCAGCTCGACGTTCAGCGTGGGCCTGGGGTCGAGCGGGTCGGCGAACCAGGCCGTCTTCGGGTCGCCGTCGAAGGCCCAGCGGCCGCCCGCCGCGCCGCTGTCCACCGCGGTGGAGGAGGCGCGCACGGTCAGGGAGTCGCCGGGCAGCGTGCTGAGGCGTTCGATCGTCGCGCGGTCGGTGACCGTGGCGCGGCCCGAGATGCCGTACGCGCCGTCCTTGCCGGTGACGAAGGAGCGGTCGAAGCCGTTGCCGTCGTCGCCCAGCACCTCGTGGCCCTTGGCGCAGCTCCAGGCGGCCGAGCCCCGGACGCAGCCGGGCACGTCGCCGGTCCTGGCGACCGCGATCGTGGCCGGCTCGCCGGTGTCCTCGCGCGGGTCGGGCACGACGATCGAGCGTCCGGGCCGGACGCCGGGGATGGCGAGCTCGGTGATGCCGACCCGGCCGCCGAGGCGGTTCGCCGGTTCGTACGCGGTGGCGACGACCTTCACCCGCAGCCGCTCGACCGGCCCCTTCGGCACGGCCAGCTCCTGCGGGTCGGCGGTCGCGCGCACCTTCTGGCGCAGCGAGCCGGCGCCGGTCTCCACGACGACCTCGCTGGGCGGCGGGCCGATCGGCGAGTTCTCGAACGCCACCTGGATCGTGGGGATCGTCAGCGGCTCGGCGAAGGTCACCTCCAGCCACTCGCCGACGGCGCCGTTCCAGCCGGTGGAGCGCCAGCTCGTGCGCCGGTCGCCGTCCAGCGCGGCGAAGGGCTGGTGGCCCGGCTCGCGGCTGTTCGCCGCGGCGCCGACGTCGGCCTCGGAGCTGGAGGCGGTGACGCCCGCGACGCCGGTGAGGCCCGCCGTGGAGACGTACCGCGCCCAGCCGGGGTCGAGCAGGTCGCTGGAGGGCGAGCTGCCGCGCAGGGGTTCGTCGGCGGTGAGCGTGGCGCTGGCGTTGCGGCGCAGGTCGGCGAAGGCGACCTCCCTGCGGCGCAGCGTGTCGGTCAGGATCGTGTCGTGCGCGGGCACCTTGACCACGCCCGCGTCGTCGTTGAGCAGGACGGGCCGGTCGTCGTCCAGGAGGCCCTGCTCGGCCAGGGAGAGCACGGACTCCGGCGCGCCGCCGACGCGCAGCGGGCGGGTGGCGTCCACGGTGCCGACCAGCGGCGCGGCGCCGGCCACGCGGTAGATCTCGACGGCCGGGTACGGCTGGTCCAGCCAGGCGGCGGCCCGGCCGTACTGGGCGATGCCGACGCCCGGCCCCATTTGGGCCACGAGCGAGACGCCGGGCGAGTCCTCCAGCGCCTGGTGCACCCGGGCCGGCCAGGCCGTGCCGATCGTCGCCCGGTCCAGGTCGTTCCGGACGACCAGGTACGACACCCCCATCCGGCGCAGCGTGGCGGCCAGCCCCGGCGAGCCCTTGCCGGTGGCCAGGCGGTCGTCCACGGCGGCCATGAGCCGCGAGATGCCGGCCGAGCCCCACGGCACGATCGTGTGGGTCGCCCAGCGGGCCTGCGAGAGGGCCTGCAGCGGCTCGTCCAGGGGGCGGCCCCACAGGTACTCGCCGCGCTTGGCGCCCGGCACGGCCAGCACCATGCCGTCGCCGGCGTTGCGGTTGAGCCAGGTGATGGCCTGCCGCCAGTAGTCGGGGATGGCGGTGAAGCCGCCGGCGGGGGCGAGACCGGCGTACAGGACGGGCAGGCCCGACAGGGTCACGAGCCCGGCGGCCAGCACGGTCAGGGGCATGCGCAGGCGCGGGCGGGCCAGTGAGAGCAGCCCGGCGAGGCCGAGCGCGACGGGCAGCCTGATCAGCGCGTCGAACTTGTGCAGGTTGCGGAACGCGGCGAGCGGGCCGTCGAGCAGCCCGACCATCACCTGCTCGTGCGGCGTGCCGGGATGGCCGGTCGTGATGACGGCGATCCCGCACAGCAGGCTGATCAGCAGGAACGGCCGCTCGGGCAGCCGGCGCAGGGTGAGCCCGGCCAGGCCGAGCGCGGCCACGGCGGCGGTGACCACGATCAGCCACGGGACGGTGGACTGCTGGTGGGCGTCGGGCAGCCAGGTCTGGCCGTCCACGGTGAGAAAGCTGAGCCAGCTCGACGTGCCGCGCAGCGCGTTGACCAGCGACGTCACGCCGGTCGTCGCGGTGGCGGTCTCGATGTAGGGCAGGAACGAGAAGATGTAGCCGCCGAGCGTGAGCAGCGGGACGGCCCACCACAGCGAGGCGAGCGCGACCAGCGGCAGCCACCAGGCGATCAGGCGGCGTTTGACCGGCCCGCCGCGCCTGGTCAGCAGGTACACCATCGGCACCACGAGCACGGCCGCCTCGGCCACCGCGTTGACCCCGCCGCAGAACAGGAAGGCGAACGCCGACAGCGCGGCCGCCCGGCGTGGCGTCAGCTCGCCCTTGGCCCCCTTGACCAGCGGCAGCAGGATCCACGGCAGCACGGCGCTGGGCAGGAACTCCGAGGAGTTGATGCCGATCAGCGCCTGGGCGTGCGGCGCGAGCGCGTACACGAAGCCGGCCAGGACGCGGGTGTGCGGGCCGCCGACGCCGAACGCGCGGGCGAGCTGGACCACGCCGAGGAAGGCGACGCACAGCACGAGCGACATCCACAGCCGCTGGACGGCCCACGACTCCATGCCCAGCTTGAGGAAGATCGCGTAGAACGGGCCCATCGGGAACAGGTAGCCGTACGCCTGGTTCTGCAGGTGGCCGAAGTAGGCGCCGTCCCACAGGTGCAGCGCCCGGCCGAGGAAGCCCAGCGGGTTGACCGCCATGTCGAGCTTCGTCTCGGGGATGATCTTCTCGGTCGAGGTGTTGAACGCGATGGCGCCGAGCAGCAGACAGGAGGCGAGCAGCCGCAGCCTGTGCCTGATCCGGGCCTCGTAGCTCTCGACGGTGGAGTCCCCGCGTTCCCCCGGGGGTCCAGGCGAGGCTTGGGTCACTGAGGGGCTCCGCCGCAATCTTGGAGTTTCGCCAGGATAAGTCCGGTCATGTTAGCCCCAGTTCGGGCCCACGTAAATTCCCCGGCCCAGGCGCGGCAGGCCGCGGCCACCTCCGCCCGCCGCCGCGGGTCGGCCAGCTCCTCCAGCGCGCGGCCGGTCACCTCGGCCAGGCTCTCGCCGTCCCGTACGAGCCAGCCGGTGACGCCGTCCCGCACGGAGTCGCGCAGCCCGGCCACGTCGTAGGCCACGGTCGGCACGCCGAGCGCGGCGGCCTCGATCACGGTCAGCCCCCAGCCTTCGAACTCCGAGGCCGTCACGTTGAGCCGGGCGGCGGCCAGCAGGGCGTTCTTGCGCGGCTCGGGCAGGAAGCCGTGCAGCTCGACCCGGCCGTCCAGGCCGCGGCCGGAGATCCGGGCGGCCAGGGCGTCGCGCTCGGGGCCGCGGCCCACGACGTGCACCCGCAGGCCCGGCCAGGCGTCGCCGAGCTCGGCGGCCAGGTCCACGACGCGCTCGATGCGCTTGTGGCCGATCAGGCGGCCGGCGTACACGAGGGCGGGCTCGCCCACGGCGGCCGGCGGCTCGCTGCGCGCGGGCTCGGCGCAGCCGTTCGGCACGACGGTGACCGGCGCGAGCCAGCGCAACTTCGTGGCCAGGTCGTGCCTCGACGACTCCGAGACGGTGACCGTCAGGCAGCGCCGGTAGACCAGCCGGGCCACCTCGCCCTCCACGAAGCACCCGATCCGGGCCAGCCAGGCGGGCAGGAAGGCGTGGAACTGCCGGTCGTGGACGTGGTGCACGAGGCTGATCACGGGCGTGCGGCGGCGGACGACGAGCGGGGAGAAGAAGGGGATGCCGTTCATGGTGTCGATGACGACGTCCACGCGCCGCCGGTGGATCAGCAGCCAGAGCGGGACCAGCAGGTAGACGAGGTACGGGTTGCCCATCCTGCGCAGGTCGACGCCGTCGAGCACCTCGGCGCGGCGCTGCCCGCGCTGGCGGCCGGTGAGGAACACGACCGAGGCCCCCTGGGTCAGCAGGAACCGGCTGACCTGCCAGGCGTACTCCTCGGCGCCGCCGGCCGTGGACTGGCAGGGTTCGCGGAAGTTGAGCATCGCCACGCGGACGCCCGCGAGTGGCCGCTCTCCCGCCGTCGCGTCGTTGGTCCGCGGCTCGATCAGCCGTGCCGTGTCCGCCTTGCGCTCACCGGTAAAGACCACCATCACTCCTCGTCGGCGGGCATGCGGGCATGGCGGAGCCACACTCCGTGCTCGCTGTGTATGGCCCCGCGTCAAGCGGGATGGATCACCTGGTGCCGTAGTTGTAGAGCGGCTGGTTGGGCGGGGTGAGCGACGGTGAGGCCACGTTGACCACCGCGACGGAGGCTCCGACCGCCAGCAGGGCTCCTATCGCCAGGGCCACGAGAAGTCGCAACACGAAGCTCTCCCTTCCTTCCGGTGACGCGGTGTGCCGAGACTAGAACGTGTTTCGTCTTGAATCCATAACATTGGTCAAACCGTGATAAAGCAAGTTACCCTCCGGTACATCATGAAACAGCCGGTCAACGCCGCAGCAAGCGCAGCTCTTCGCCGTCGAAAACCGTTCTCCAGCCGGGCGGCGCGGACGGGAACCCGTTCTCGCCCGCGGCCATGAGGAGATACCTGGCGGGCAGGTCGCCGTAGGCGCCGGCGACCAGCAGGTCACCGGTCAGGCGGTTCAGCGGGTCCTCGCCGCGCACCCGCAGCCGGCCGCCGCCGGGCAGGCCGACGAGCAACGTGTCGTCCCAGAGCACCCGGCGCCGGAACAGCTTGGTCGCCGGGTCGAGCACCACCCGGCCGCCGTTCCAGGCGAAGGCCCGATGGGCGCCCCACGGCAGCGACACCAGCGGGCCCGGCGCGGGGTCGCCGTCCACGATCCGCTGGACCGCCGTCCATTCCGCCGGGTACGTCACCGCCTCCAGCCGGCCGAACGCGCCCAGCGCGAACGTCGGCATCGCCAGCACCGGGGCCAGCACCCCGACCAGCGCGAGCGCGCCCGACCGCAGGACCGAGGCCAGGCCGACCGCCGTCAGCAGGGCCAGCGGAGCCAGGTACACCTGGCCGTCGCGCAGCGGCCCGAACCCCGGCCACAGGGCGATGAGCCACTTGAGCGCCTCGCGTCCCGGCTGGAACGCGCCCAGCCCGGCGACGCAGAACCCGGCGGCCGCCGCCACCGCCAGGCCGCCCCACCAGGCGGGCCGTTCGGGGGCCGCGCGGAGGCGGGCGTAGCCGTACAGGCCGGCGAGGACCAGGAGGAGCCGGGCGGTCGCCGTCCACCACGCCTCCTGGCCCGGCAGCCCGGCCTCGGCGTTCCAGATGCCGCCGAGCGAGAGCAGGCTGCCCAGCACGCCGAAGGGCCCGTCGGCGCGGGCCGCGAACGCGTCCACGCCCGCCGGGTCGGTCACCGCGCCCGAGCCGAGCGCGGGCACCGCCCACGGCAGGCTGTACGCGACCAGCACCCCGGCGGCGACCGGCACCCTGCGCCGGGCGACGGCGATCGGCATCAGGGTGAGCCAGGACACCAGCATCGCCTGGAACCCGCCCACCGCCGCCGGCAGCAACGCCACCCCCAGCCGCCCGAACCGCGCGAACCCTCCGAGGGTCTCCCGCGTGAGCGCGCGGATCGCCCACGGGAGCCCGGCCACGCCCAGGAGCAGGGCCCACTGGCCGAGCATGAGCCGCTGGGCGAGGTAGAGGTTCCAGGCGTAGAACGCGGCGGCCACGAGCCGGGCGAGCCTGCGCTCCGGCGGAACCAGCGCCGCCGCCCCGGTCGCGGCCAGCACGAACACGGCGACCAGGGCCGCCTTCTGCACGATCTCCACGGGCAACGCCCTGGACAGCAGCGCCACGACCAGGTCGCTGGGCACCGCCCGAGGGAAGCCGCCGCGGTCGGGCCACAGGGGCGGATCGGGCACGAAGAGCAGGTCGTACCGGAGCACCAGCCCCCAGCCCAGCGCCGGGCCGAGCGCCAGCACCGCCAGCCCCAGCCCCAGCGCCGCCGGCCCCCAGCGGCCCGCACGGCCTTCGCGCACCGTGACACCGCCTCTCCCTCGCGCCAGGACCGGCAGTCCGGGCACAAGGGAGATTAGCCGCCAACGCCTCACATGTGTTATTTACCGGGCTCGGGGTCCCGGGGCAGGCCCAGCATGCGCTCGCCGATGATGTTGAGCTGCACCTCGGTGGTGCCGCCGTAGATGGTCATGGCCCTGGTCGCGAGCACCGCCCGGTTCCAGTAGCCGGCGTCGCCGAGCTTCATGTCGGCGGCCACCACGGCCTGGGCTCCGAGCAGGCCGACGGCCGTCTCGGAGACGTGCTGGGCGTGCGAGGTGGACAGCAGCTTCCGTACGGACGCGTCGGCGCCCGGCTCGTTCCCGGCCAGCTGCTTGAGCGTGACCCGCAGCGACAGCGCGTTGATCGAGTGCCCCTCGCACACGACCCCGGCCACCTCCTGCTCCTCGGCCGGCGTGAGCTCGCGCCCGAGCCGGCCGATCAGCCCGAGCAGGTCGGGCACGGACGCGCCGGTGCCGCCCGATCCGGACGACAGCGAGACGCGCTCGTTGGACAGCGTGTTGCGGGCGACCTTCCAGCCGTCGCCGACCTCGCCCACGACCAGGTCGTCCGGGACGAAGACGTCGTCGAGGAAGACCTCGTTGAACAGGTTCTCGCCGGTCATCTCGGTCAGCGGCCGGACCGTGACGCCGGGCGCCTTCATGTCCACCAGGAAGTACGTGATGCCCTCGTGCTTGGTGCCCTCGGAGGAGTTGCGGGCGATGCAGATGCCCCATTCGGCCACGTGGGCGACCGACGTCCAGATCTTCTGGCCGTTGAGCCGCCAGCCGCCCTCGACCTTCTCCGCCTTCATCTGCAGCGAGGCCAGGTCGGACCCGGCGCCCGGCTCGGAGAAGAGCTGGCACCAGATCATCTCGCCGCTGAGCGTCTTGGGCAGGAAACGTTCCTGCTGCTCGGGCGTGCCGTACACGGCGATGGACGGCACCACCCAGGCACCGATGATCATCGCGGGCAGCCTGACCTTGGCGGCCTTGAGCTCCTGGGCGATGAGCACCTGCTCCAGCGGCTTGGCCGCGCGGCCCCACGGCCTGGGCAGGTGGGGCATGACGAACCCGCGGTCGGCGAGCGCCCGCTTCTGCTCCTGGCCCTCAAGGCGGGCGATCTCGGCGATCTCCGCGCGGATGCCCTCGCGCAGCTCCTCGGCGCCCTCGGGCAGGTCGATCTCCATCTCGCGGCCGACGCCCTGCAGCGCGAGCGCGGTCACCGAGGCGGCCCACTCGGCCGAGGAGCCGAGCAGGGCGCGCAGGGTGAGGGCGCGCCGGTAGTAGAGGTGCACGTCGTGCTCGAAGGTGTAGCCGATGCCGCCGAACGTCTGGATCGCGTCCTTGGCGCACTGGACGGCCGCGTCGGGGGCCATCACCCCGGCGACGGCGGCGGCGTACTCCAGCTCGCGGCCCTCGGCCCTGGTGGCGTCCCAGACGGTGGCGCGGGCCTGCTCAAGGGCGACGAGCATCCGGGAGATCTTGTGCTTGATGCCCTGGAACTGGCCGATCGGGCGGCCGAACTGCTCGCGCACCTTGGCGTAGGCGGCGGCGGCCGTGACGCACCAGGACGCCAGCCCGGCGGCCTCGGCGCCGAGCAGGATCGCGGCCAGGTTGAGCACGTCGGGGCTCTCCACGCCGTCGAGCACGCGCTCGGCGGGCACGCGCGCCTCCGACAGCTCCACCTTGGCCACCGGCCGGGTCAGGTCGAGCGACCGGACCGGCGTGACGGTGACGGCCGAGGCGTCGACGGCGATCCACTCCTCGCCCTCGGACGTGGTCACCGGCAGCACCAGCACGTCGGCCAGCGAGCCGGCCAGCACCGGGTCGGCCGTGCCGGACACGACCAGCGAGCCGTCGTCGGCACGGGAGCCGGTGAGCGAGCCGGACAGCGCGACGGCGCCCGTCAGCGTGCCGTCGGCGAGGGCTTCGAGCAGGTCGTGCCGCTTGGAGGCGTGGATGACCGCACTGGCCAGCACGGTCGGCACGTACGGGCCCGGGGCGAGCTTCTCGGCCAGCGCCTCGACGGCGACGGCCGCCTCCAGCAGCCCGTAGCCCGAGCCGCCGGACTCCTCGGGCAGGTGCAGGCCGAGCAGCCCCTGCTCGGCCAGGCCCGGCCAGAAGGGCGGACGTTCGTCCGACCCGGATCGCAGCAGCTCCGAGGGGATGTTCCGCTCGGCCCAGCCGCTCACCGAGTCGCGGAGCGCCTCGTGCTCCTCGCTCAATCCGATCGCCATTGCTCATCCTCCAGCCAGGTCAAAGACAGTGCCCGATGCCCAGAACCATATTCTAGAGCATGCTTCTGGCCTAGAGGGGCCGCACCTGCTGGACGAGTGTGTTCAAATCAGCCCATCGCGCCTTGTTCTTCTCGGGAATCGAGGCCAGCAGCATCGCCGGCTTGGTCTTGCCCACCTCGACGACCGTCACCACGGCCTGGGCGGTCTCGGTCTTGCCGCCCGAGACGTAGGTGACCTTGTAGCCCAGCGACCAGCCCTTGCCGACCGGCACCTTCGCGGACCCGGTCCAGGAGGTCAGCTCGGCGCCCGCCGGATACTGCGTGCGCAGCGCCCAGCGGGCCGCGCGGACGGCCATCTCGCGGTAGTCGGCGTCCTTGGACGGCTTCTTCTCCGGGGCGTCGCCGGGGAACATGGCCGAGGCGATCACGGTGTGCGGCACCGCCACCTTGCCGATGCGCTGGGCGACGGTGAACGGCGCGAACGACTTGGCGTCCCAGGGCGCGGCCAGGCGCGGGTAGCTGATGCCGCTCGTCTTGTCGGAGATGATCCCGCTCACCACGGACGCCTTGCCCGGCAGCGCGGGGAACGCCTTGCTCGCCGGCACCGAGGGGAGCGCGACCGGCGCCTCGCTGGGGGTCGGGGAGGCGGTCGGGGTGGCGGTCGCGGCCGGCACGGGGGCGACGGAGACCGTCGTCCCGGCGGGGTCGCCGGTCGTGGGCACGTCGCCGGAGAACACGACGAAGATCAGCAGCACCGCCGTGACGGTGACGAGGATGGCGCCCGCGAGATAGATCGCGCGGATGGGGATGTCCCCGATGCCACGCTTGTGCGGCTTGGTGACGAGCGGCGTCATGGGACCGACGGCGCCCGGCTGGGGCTGGTGCTGGGGCTGGGGCGACCTGGGCGCTCCCGGCGGCCACACCTGCACAGGCTGATGCTGCGACGCCCTCCCCGGCCCTGGCCGCTGCCCCTGCCCTTGCGCAAGCCCAGGCCCATGCGCGTGCACCTGCCCCGGCCCTTGTACAAGCCCAGGCCCTTGCGCGTTGACCTGCCCCGGCCCGTGCGCAGTCCCTGGCCCCGGTCCTTGTGCGAGCCCTTGCCCCGCCCCTTGTCCTGGCCCTTGCGCGGCCCCCGGGCCCGGGCTCTGTCGGCCGGCGCCTTGGAGCTGCTGGTTCCCACCCGGAGACTGCGGCGGGTGCGGCGGGCGTCCCTGCGGGCCGGACGGAGGCTGCGGACGCACCTGCGGGCCCGAGGGCGGCCCAGGGTAGGGACGCGACTGCGGACCGGACGGCGACTGAGGGCCGGACGGCGGCTGCGGGCCGGACGGCGGCTGCGGGCCGGACGGCGGCTGAGGAGTCGGTCGCACCGGCTGGGACGCACCCGGCCGCGGCGGACGCGGGATCTTGACCGTCTGCTCCGCAGGCGGCACGACTTGCTCGGCAGGCGGAACAACGACCTTGCGAAAAGGTTGGGTGTCCTGTGCTGATCTCTCGTCGCCGACGTCCGCCATGGCCTTGAGGTTACGTCACCGAAGAGCAGGATAATTCCTCTATTCCCCCAGCAGAATCTAATTCTGTATGGTCTGCGGACATGAGGGGTTTCTACGAGATCGCAGCCGCCGACCCGGACCGTCCCGCCCTGCTCGGCGACGACGGCGCGACCTACGGCGAGCTGCTCGCCCGCGCCAACAGAGCCTCCCACGGCCTGGTCGCGCGCGGCGTCCGACCGGGCGGCGCCGTGGTGACCGTGCTGAAGAACGGGCTCGACGCCCTCACCATGATGCTGGCCACCTACCAGATCGGCGCCTACCTGGTGCCGGTCAACTGGCACTACACGGCCGAGGAGATCGACTACATCGTCGCCGACTGCGGCGCCGACGTCGTCGTCTCCCCCGGCGCGCTCACCGTCGCCGACCTGACCGACGGCCGGCCCGACACCGCGCCCGAGGACCGCCGGGCCGGCTCCATGATGCTCTACACCTCCGGCACCACGGGCCGCCCCAAGGGCGTGCGCCGCCGGCTGCTCGACCTCACGCCCGAGGACCTCTACCCCATCCTGATGCGCAAGAGCTGGCGGCACTTCGGCCTGCCGTCCGACGGGGTGCACCTGGTGTGCTCGCAGCTCTACCACTCGGCCCCCTACGGCCAGGCGATGATGGCGCTGCAGTTCGGCCACTCGATCGTGGCGCCGGAACGGTTCGACGCCGCCGAGGCGCTGGCGCTGATCGAACGGCACCGGGTGACGAACGCGTTCATGGTGCCCACGATGTTCCACCGGCTGCTCGCCGTGCCGGACCGGAAGACCTACGACCTGTCCTCCCTCACCCACCTCTACCACGGCGCCGCCCCCTGCCCGCCCGCCACCAAGCAGGCGATGATCGACTGGCTCGGTCCCGTCCTGTGGGAGTACTACGGCTCGACGGAGGCCGCGGTGGCGACGATGGTGTCGTCCCAGGAGTGGCTGGAACGGCCGGGCACGGTCGGCAGGGCCCTCGACGGCATGGCCTTCACGATCATCGGCGACGACGGCCACGAGGCGGCCCCCGGCCAACCCGGGACGGTCTACATCGGCGGCATCAACCGCTTCGAGTACCACCGCGACCCCGGCAAGACCGCCTCGGCCATGCGCGGCGCCGCCTACACCCCCGGCGACATCGGCTACCTCGACGCCGACGGCTACCTGTTCCTGCTGGACCGCAGGACCGACCTGATCATCTCGGGCGGCGTCAACATCTATCCCGCCGAGATCGAGGCCGCGCTGCTCGAACATCCGTCGGTGGCCGACGTGGCGGTGATCGGCGTGCCCGACCCCGAGTGGGGGCACAAGGTCGTGGCGCTGGTCCAGCCCGTGCCGGGCGTGACGGGCGGCGCGGAGCTGACCGCGGAGCTGCTGCGGCACTGCGCGCCCCGGCTGGCCAGGATGAAACACCCCCGGGTGATCGAGTACCGCGAGTCACTGCCGCGCACCCCCACGGGCAAACTCAGCAGACGGGACGTCCGAGAGGCGTATCTTTCCCGCTGAGCTGGGCAGACATCTCCCCATGAGGGAGATCGTCGCCGGACTGGCAGCCGTCGTACTGCTCACCGCCTGCGGGCGGTCCCCGTCGATCCCGGCGTCCACCTCCACGGCCACGGCGAGCCCGGCCACGACCACGCCGGGCTCGCCGACCGCCTCGGCGGAGGCGCCGGGGAGCGCGCCGCAGTCGCTGGAGAGCGCGTACGAGCGGGTCATCACGGACGTCCTGCCATCGATCGTGCAGATCAACACCAAGGTGGGCCTCGGCTCCGGCATCGTCTACGACACGGCGGGTCACATCGTCACCAACGCCCACGTGGTCGGCGAGGCGACCGAGATGAACGTCACGATCGCCACCGGCGGCGCGCCCCGCCCGGCCAAGCTGGTCAAGGCGTTCGGCGCCGGCGACCTGGCGGTGATCAAGGTCGATCGGCCCGACGGACTGCGCCCGGCCAGATTCGGCGACTCGGGCAAGCTGCGGGTGGGCCAGATCGTCCTGGCCATGGGCAACCCGCTGGGCCTGTCGGGCAGCGTCACGAACGGGATCGTCTCGGCGCTCGGCCGTACCGTCAGCGAGCCCCAGAGCCCCGAGTCGCCGGGCGCCACCATCAGCGGCGCGATCCAGACCTCCGCCGCGATCAACCCCGGCAACAGCGGCGGCGCGCTGGTGAACCTGGCCGGCGAGGTCATCGGCATCCCGACCCTCGCCGCCACCGACCCGCAGCTCGGCGGCGGGGCCGCGCCCGGCATCGGGTTCGCGATCCCGAGCAACACGGCCACCGACATCGCGGCCCAGATCGTGAAGAACGGCAAGGTCACCAACAGTCACCGGGCCGCGCTCGGCATCCGCGGCAGCACGGTGATCGGCGCCACCGGGCAGCCGAGCGGTGTGGGCGTGGCGAGCGTGGAGAAGGGCGGGGGCGCGGAGAAGGCCGGGATCCGGGCCGGTGACGTGATCCTCTCGATCAACGGCAAGAAGACCACGACCATGGCCGCGCTGTCGGAGGAGATCACCGCCTTCAAGCCCGGCGACCAGGTCAAGGTGGAGGTCCTGCGGCCCGACGGCGGCACCCAGACCGTCACGGTGACCCTCGGCGAGCTCAAGGCCGAGTGACGGCCCGACCGGGCCGCTGTGTCCCTGCCAGGCCGCTGTGTCGGGGCCAGGCCGATGTGTCCCTGCCGGGCCGGCCCCTCACTGCCGGGCCGTGAAGACGACCTCCACGCGCCGGTTCTTCGCCCGGTTCCGTTCCACCGGCTTGCCCTCGACCAGGTTGGGCAGCTTGGGCCGCCGCTCGCCGTATCCGGCGGCCTGGAGCGTCACGTTCCCGCCGCCGAGCAGGCTCTCCAGGGCCGCGCGCACGGCCTGCGCCCGCCGCCGCGACAACGCCAGGTTGTACGCGTCGCTCCCCTGGTCGTCGGTGTGCCCCTCGATCCTGACGACGCCGCCCGCGCCCTCCGCCTCGACCTTCGCGGCGACGTCCGCCAGCCGTTTCCTGGCCTTGGGCGTGAGCCGCCACTTGTCCAGCGCGAACAGCACGTCGCTGGTCAGCGCGACCGTCACCTCGCGGCCCTGCCTGGTCTCGCTCTGGGCGCCGTCCATGGACTCGACCTCGCCGACGATGTCCTCGACCGGCAACACCAGATCCTCCACCGGGCCGGCGGCATCGGACGGGACCGGGACCGGCGTGGGCGTCAGCACGAGGGCCAGCGCCAGGCTAAGAGAGCGGAACATCGGTGAGCACGCCCAGCATCGGCATCTCCACGTTGACCTTCGTGACCTCCGGCGGCGGCGCGGCGAAGACCGCGTACAGCGTGCTGGACTCCCCCGCCTCCAGGAACTGGCCCTGCGTGCCGGAGCACACGCAGGTGGCGTCGGCGGCGGTGCCGTTGCGGGCGACGCGGTAACGCTTGGCGTTCACCGGGTCGATCAGGGAGACGTTGGAGACCGTGTAGTCGAGCGCGCCGCCGCCCAGGCCGTTGTGCACGTTGACCTTGCCCTCGACGGCGGTGATCGTCCAGTTGAGGGTGGCGGTTCTACCCTGGCGCAGCAGGGCGGTGATCTCGACGCGGGCCTTGCCGTACTGGTCGCCGGAGCCGACCTTGGCCTCACGGGTGGCGATGACCACGTCCGCCTGCGGCGGCGCCGTCTGCGCGGGCGCGGTGCGCGGCGGCGCGGGGGCGGTGGTGGTCGCCTCCTCGGCGGCGGTCTGCGGCTGTCCGCCGGGCGACATGCCACACCCTGCCAGGACGACTGCCGCCCCGATGAGCACGATCGTCTTTCGCATCTGCTGATCACCTTAATGCTCAGAAAGGGCTCAAGTCAGACACCCTAGCCCGGATTGCCCATTTCGGGCGGGATAAATGGCGATCAGCCGGTCGCGGACGACTGGGTCAGCCGATAGCGGGACGGCGGGATGCCGTACCGGTCCACGAACGCCTGGCGCAGCGTCTCGGCCGTCCCGAACCCGCACCGTACGGCGATCGCGGACATGGGCAACGAGGTCGAGGCCAGCAGCTGAGCCGCCCCCTCGGTACGGGCCCGCCGCACGAACCTGCCCGGCGTCTGCCCCAGATGCCGGAGGAACAGCCGAGTGAGATGGCGTTCGCTGACGCCCGCCGCGGCGGCCAGCGTGGCCGCGGTGAGGTCGGCGGCCAGGTTCGCGCAGATGTGCTCGACGATCCGCCTGACCAGGCCGTCGGCGGGCGCCGGAGGGCTGACGAACATGCTCATCTGGGCCTGGTTGCCCGGCCGTTGCAGGTAGGTGACCATGCCGCGGGCCACCGTCCTGGCCAGTTCGGCGCCGTTGTCCTCCTCGACCAGGGCGAGCGTGAGGTCGAGCGCGGCGGTGACCCCCGCGGACGTGGCCACCTCGCCGTCGCGGACGAAGATCGGGGCCGGGTCCACGGTGACGCGCGGGTAGCGGGCGGCCATGTCGGCCGCCTCCCGCCAGTGGGTGGTGGCTCGCCTGCCGTCGAGCAGTCCCGCGGCGGCCAGCACGTACGCGCCGGTGCACACCGACGCGACCCGCCTGCTCTCCCGCGCCAGCCTGCGGACATGGCCGACGACCAGCGGGTTCGCCGCGGCGTCCACGTGGCCGGTGCCGCCGGAGACGATGAGCGTGTCGAGCGGCCCGGTGATCCGCTCCAGCGCGAGCTGGGCCTGCAGCACCAGCGCGCCGGCGGTGGTCACGGGATGACCGCCGGGGGTGGCCAGCCGTACCTGGTAGTACGGTGAGGCGCCGTGCCAGTTCGCGTTCTCCAGCGTCGAGCTGACGCACGCGATGTCGAGCAGCTCGGCCGCCTCGTAGGCGACGACCACGACCCGCCGGTACTCCATGGCACGACTGTAGGTCCGGAAGACCAAGAACCCAAGTTTCCAGACATGTACGGCTTCGCCCCCTCGTCCCCGTCCCCCCACCCGGCCACAGTCGGAGCCATGACACCGACGCCCCCTGCACCCGCGACCCCCTCCGCGACCGGACGCCGCTGGTCGAAGTTCGCCCTCCACTACGTGGAGATGATCGTCGCCATGTTCGTCGGCATGTTCGCGCTCGGCGCCCTCCAGTCGGCCGTCGGCCTCTCCGTCTCCCACGACGAGTCGCCGGAGCTCGCGTACCTGATCATGGCCGTCGACATGTCGGTGGGCATGGCCGTGTGGATGCGCTTCCGCGGCCACCGCTGGCCGGCGACGCTGGAGATGTGCGCGGCGATGTTCGTCCCGATCGTGCCGCTCTATCCGCTGCTCTGGCTCGGTGTCATCGACGGCGGCGTCCTGATGCTCGTCGCGCACGTCGCGATGTTCCCGCTCATGCTGGCCGCCATGTTCCGGCGCCTCGACGAGTACGCCGGCTGCGCCCACTAGCCCGACGAGTACGCCGGCTGCGCCCACTAGCCCGCCCCCCTCGGCCCCGCGCCCACGGGGATCCCTAAGATGCCGCCATGGCGCGTTTCGAGACCGTGACCCTGGTCTTCGCTCCCCCCGGCGTGCTCTTCGACACGTCGCTGTCGGTCGAGACCCACACCGCGTCCATGGCCGGCTCGTCGGAACGCGCCGTCGCGGGGGTCACCACGGGCCTGCTCGGCCTCGGCGACCAGGTCACCTGGCAGGCCCGGCACTTCGGCCTCACCTGGCGGATGACCTCCACGATCAGCGCCTGGGAACGGCCCGCGTACTTCGTGGACGAGCAGGTGTCCGGGCCGTTCCGCCACTGGCGGCACGAACACCGCTTCGAGGCGGCTCCGCACGCGGGCGCCACCCTCATGACCGACGTCGTCGACTTCTCCGCCCCCGCCGGCCCCCTGGGCCGCCTGGCCGAGCTGCTGGTCCTGCGCCGCCACATGACCCACCTCATCAACATGCGCAACCAGCACATCAAGACGATCCTCGAACCGTCCCGTTGACCGAACCCGCGCCGCCCGGCGGTCGTCGAAAGCAGCGGCAAAGCCTGACGGACATCGGGCCCGACCGTCCGCCCGGCGGGGTCGCGTCACGGCCGCTGCTGGTCCTGGCCCAGCTCGTCGCCGCCTGGGCGGCCGGATCGGTCTTCCTGCCGACGGCGTGGCTGGTCCTGCTGGCCGTGCTGTTCGCCGGCGACGAGGCGGTGCTCCTCGCCGCCGCCGCACTGGGCGTGGCAGCCCTGCTCGGCTACCTGGTCATCGTGATCAGGGCCACCCGCGGCGTGTCCGTCCTCGGCGCGACGCACGGCGGCCGGTTCCTGTGGGCGCTGCTGGTGCTGGGCCTGGGAACCGCCGGCTGGGCCCTCGGCTGGGTGGTGACCGACGTCGCCGGCCTCGGGGTGAGCCGCGACCTGCTGCTCGCGGCCGTGCTCGGCGGCGTTCCGTACGCCCTCGTGGCCGGGACGCTGCTGCGCGGGTGGCGCCACAAGGGCGTCGCGCTCGGGCTGGGCGTGGCGCTTGTGGGGGCGGGCGTGGCCGTGCTGCGCCAGGAGCCGCCGGACGACCTGGAGGCACGCCTGGCGGCGGGCGACCTCCACCGGGAGACCGCGTACGTGGTCGCCGTCCCCGGCTACCGGCCCGACGACCGGGACTACGGCGGCGGGCTGGGCGGCTCCGGCTTCACTCCGGCGGACCCGGCCGCCATCCCGCCCGACCGGTACGTCAGGATCGTCGCCTACGACCGGCTCCTGCCGGGCGCGGCCGTGTGCGGCCAGCCCACCGCGCAGGACGCCGACCTGCCGACCGGATCCTGCACGGCCGAGCCCGGCGGCCTGGTCCACCGGCAGGGCCCGGTCGAGCACGGCTACCAGGTGCGGGTGGGCCGACGGTACGTCACGGTGGTGGGCAGCACCGCCGTCCCCCGCGACCTGCTCCGGTCGGCCGCCCGGAGCCTGCGCCCGGCCACCGCCCGCGAACTGGGCGACCAGGAGCAGACCGGCGACTACTACGCGGCCCGCGTCCCGGGGTACACCCCACAGCTCATGGGCATCCCGCCGGGCCTGGTCTACACGCCCTCCGACCACACCGGCAACGGCGGCCAGAGCGTCCACATCACGTTGTCCGTGAGCCAGGCCGACGACGACTTGTGCTATCTCGCCCAGAAGTGCACCCCCGTCGGCTCCGGCCTCACCTATGTCCGCCGAGAGGACACGCACGGTTACGCGGTGCGCCGCGGCACGGTGACCGTCCAGGTGCTCGGCGGCCTGCGGGTGGACGCGAAGCCGCTGCGCCAGGCCGCGCTCGACGCCCGCCCGGCCACCGACGACGAGCTGCGCCGCCTGCTGCCCCCGCTGGAGCCGCGCACCCCCCTCGACCGCCTCCGCCGCTGGCTGCGTATGTTCTGAGCTCGGGTGCGCACGTCTTCCGGACAGCGAAAAGCCTCCGACCCGCCGAGTAATCGGCAGGTCGGAGGCTTTTGATCACGTGGAGGTGGCGGGAATCGAACCCGCGTCCTTCAATCCCAAGTCAGGGCTTCTCCGGGCGCAGCCTGCTGTGCTTTTCTCAGCCCCGGCGATCACGCAGGCGAGTCGCCGACGGGCTCAGCCACTGTTTGATTTCCCGATCTCCCCCGTGGCCGGGTCGATCGGTTGAGCCTTCTAACGATGCCAGACACCGGGCCGAAGGCACTCCCGGGCTGACAGAGGTTTCGCTACTTAGGCAGCGAGGGCCAGGGAACCCTGGCCGACCTCAGTGCGCTTGGAATTGGCACTTATTGTTTTGCGGTCACAGGATTAACGAGGTTATGTCCGCAGTCCTCGGCCCGCTTCACCTGGCTTGCAAGATCGAAGTCGAAGCCAGTCACCCCCTGTGCAGTTGTCAACACGCCTCACGCTGATCATCACGCAGAGACGAGCAACACTGAATCTACAGGGGACAACGCCCCCAACGCCAACTTAATTCCAGCATGGCGAAACCCCCGGGAGCGTGGCACAGCAGCACGCGCTCCCGGGGGCCGACCGGCAGGGTCGAGCCGGTCCGGACGGCAGGACTTCCCCCGAGATGAAGTCCTGATCTCATCACGGCGACTGAGTCCGCAACCCCCCGAGCGGGCCCAGTCATTCAGTAAGACGCAGCCACGACCATGAACGGTTGCTCGCCGTCACAAGATTTTCACGCAGAG
Source organism: Nonomuraea sp. NPDC050227 (assembly GCF_044459705.1). Taxonomy (NCBI): domain Bacteria; kingdom Bacillati; phylum Actinomycetota; class Actinomycetes; order Streptosporangiales; family Streptosporangiaceae; genus Nonomuraea; species Nonomuraea sp. NPDC050227. Next base: position 210,317 of record NZ_JBITJF010000015.1, read on the forward strand.
TCACGAAGGCCCGAGAAGAAGCTGCCCGCGACGGCCGCCGCGTCGTAGTTCTTGGCCAGGACGGCGATCGCCACGTCCCCCTGCCAGCCGACGAACCACGTCATGGGCTTGTCCTGGGTGCCCGCCGTCGCGCGCACGCCGTAGACCCTGCCCCGGCCCGCCTGCGCAGGGCTGCCGACCGCCCCGGCGCGCATCATCGCGGTCAGCGCGGTGCGCACCTTCGGATCCATCGGGACGGCGTCCGGCTGCTTGGCCGGGACGACCTCCGCCGCCGGATCGGGCGACGTGGGCGCGGTCACGAGCACCGGCGGCCGCCAGGTGCCCGACCCCACGGCCGCCGCGACCAGCGCCATCGACAGCGGGCTGACCTCGACGGTCTGGCCCGCGATGGCCCTGGCCTTGTCGGCGTCGCTGGACAGTTCGGGCATCGCCCCGCTGAACGACTTCAGCGGCAGCCGCCACGGCTGGCCGATGCCGAACGCCTTGGCGCTCGCGGCCAGACCGCCGGCGCTGGCCCGGCGGGCCAGCGAGGCCAGCGCGGTCACGCAGCCCTTGGCGAAGTTGTCCTGGAACGTGGCCGACGACGTGACCCCGGCGGTCTGGCTGGTGTGCACGAACCTGGCGCCGCCCACCGTGCGCTCGGCCGGGCAGGCCAGCCGCTGCTTGGTGCTGACGCCGCTCTTGATCAGCGCGTCGGCCGCCACGATCGAGAAGGCCGTGCCCGCGGGGAACCTGCCCGCCAGCGCGTCCTTCTCCTGGTTGAGCCCGCTGGTGCCGACCGCGAGGATCTCGCCGGTGTCACGCTGCACGGCCACCAGCGCGCTGGTGGCCGTCTCGGCCACCGCCCGCTCGGCCGCCGCCTGGGCGCGGCTGTCGATCGTGGTCTTGACCGAGACGTTCTGGCGGCCCGGCCACTCCTGCAGCTTGGCCACCTGCCGGCCGGTCTTGAGATCGAGGGTGATCACCTTGGTCTCGGTGGAGCCGGTCAGATAGTCCTGGTACGCCTGCTGCAGGCCGCTCTGGCCGATCGAGTCGCCGGCCCGCTGGGGGCCGCCGAGCTTCTGCTCGTCCTCGGGGGTGAGCGCGCTGACCTTGCCGACGATCTGCTTGGGGGCGGCCGGGTCGATGGGCTGCGGCTGCGGGTCGGTCTGGATGCCGGAGATGCCGGCCAGCTTCGACTTCATCGACAGGTAACGCGAGCGCCCGAACGTGACCAGCGGCACGAACTTGTCGGGCGGCGAGGACCTGATCCGGCTCAGCAGCCGGTCCTGGGCGTAGCCGGTGATCGCCGACAGCTTGGCCACGACGTCCTCGGCCCGGTCGCCCAGCGCGGACGGCACCACGCCCACGACGTAGACGTAGAGCTCGTTCTGCAGGGGGTCGTCGGCCCGGTCGACCACCGGCTGGCGCGGCTTGGGGTTGGTCTCGACCGCGAACCGCTGGCCCTCCTTGAGCTGCGGATGCAGCACCGACGGCGACCAGCGCACCTTCCACCTGCCGTCGACCAGGTGCAGCGGCAGCGAGCCGTCGTACGCCCAGAGCGGGGTGTTCTCCCCCAGGTCGACCTCGGCGCGGAAGTCGGCCTTGGACTCCTCGCCGTTCACGCTCACGCTTTTGATCTTGAAGCGGAACGAGGCCGCGTCGAGCTCCAGCTTGGCGTTGGCCAGGGCCTTGCCCACCTTGGCGGGGTCGCCGTCGGTGCGGCCCGCGGCCAGGGCGTAGTCCTCGGACTGCCAGCCCACGAGGAAGTCGCGCACCGCGTCGTGCGGCGAGGACTCCTCGAAGCAGCCGGTCAGCGTCATGCTCGCGACCGCCAGGGTGACGGTCGCGGCAAGGGTGCGGCGCGCGCGTGTCATCGGTTAGAGTGCCGCCGCTCTCATCGGTTGCGGTGCCGCAGGGCCCGCGCCATCTCCCGCTTGGCCTGCTGCTCGGCCAGCGACTGCCGCTTGTCCCAGTCCTTCTTGCCCCGGGCGACGGCGATCTCGACCTTGGCCCGGCCGTCCTGGAAGTACAGGACCGTGGGGACGATCGTGAGACCGCCCTCCTTGGTCATGGCGGCCAGCTTCTCGATCTCCTTGCGGTGCAGCAGCAACTTGCGCTTGCGCTTGGCGGCGTGGTTGGTCCACGTGCCCTGCATGTATTCGGGGATGTGCACGTTGAGCAGCCACGCTTCGCCATTGTCGATGCTGGCGTAGCCGTCGACGAGCGAGGCGCGGCCCTCGCGGAGCGACTTCACCTCCGTGCCCTGGAGCACGAGCCCCGCCTCGAAGGTGTCCTCAAGGTGGTAGTCGTGCCGGGCCCGCTTGTTCTGGGCGATGACCTTCCGCCCGGTCTCACGTGGCATGCTTCGACCTTACCGGCGATTCCTCACACCCTGAGGTATCGGCGGAGCGTCACGAACGAGGCCAGCACACAGATCACGACGCCGATGGCCATGGTGAGCGTGATGGTCTGGGCCACCGCGTCCCAGCCGAGCTGGGCCATGCCGCTGCCGAAGTAGCCGGCGATCTCCTCGAACAGCAGGACCTTCGTCACGATCAGGATGATGGCCGCGAAGACGCCGCCGATCAGACCGGCGATCACGCCTTCCATGACGAACGGCAGCTGGATGTAGAGGTTCGACGCGCCCACCAGGCGCATGATCCCCGTCTCCCGGCGCCGGTTGAACGCCGACAATCGCACCGTGTTGCCGATCAGCAACGCCGCGGCCAGCACCAGCACGATGGCGACGGCCAGCGCGTAGAAGGACAGCTTGTCGAGCAGGTCGAAGAACTTGCCGATGAGCTGCTTGTGGTCCATCACCTGGGACACGCCCGGCTGGCCCTTCACGGCGTCGATCACCGGCTGGTAGTTGTCGGGGTCGACCAGCTTCACGCGGAACGACTGCGGCATGTCCTCGACCCTGGTGGCCTGGACGAGCGTCGGGCTGGCCTGGTAGGCCGTCTTGAAGTTCTCGTACGCCGTGCTCTGGTCCTCGTAGAAGACCTCCTTGACGCCCTGGAGGCTCTCAAGGCGGGTCTTCAACGCCTTCGTCTGGGCCGGCGTGACGGCCTTGCCGTTGCACTCGGGGATCGCGGTGCCCTTGGTGCACAGGAAGACCGAGATCTCGACCTTGTCGAACCAGAAGGACTTGAGCATGGAGACCTGGGCGTTGATCATCAGGCCGACGCCCAGCATCGCCATGCCGACTGCCACGGTGATGACGACCGCGATCGTCATGGTCAGGTTGCGACGGAGGCCGATCCAGACCTCGGAGAAGATGAAGTTCGCCCGCATGTTGTGTCTGCCGCTCCCTGTCAGTACGCCTGGCCGTACACGCCACGCGACTGGTCACGGACGATCTTCCCGTCCTCCAGCTCGACGACGCGTTTGCGCATGGAGTCCACGATGGCCGCGTCGTGCGTGGCCATGACGACCGTGGTGCCAGTTCGGTTGATGCGGTCGAGCACCTTCATGATGCCGATGCTCGTCGCGGGGTCGATGTTGCCCGTGGGCTCGTCGGCCAGCAGGATCATCGGCCGGTTGACGAACGCGCGGGCCATGGCGACACGCTGCTGCTCGCCGCCGGACAGCTCGTCGGGCATGCGATGGGCCTTGCCCTCCAGGCCGACCAGCTCGATGACCTCGGGCACGACCTTGCGGATGAACCGCCTGGGCTTGCCGATCACCTCTAGGGCGAACGCCACGTTCTCGTAGACGTTCTTGTTCGGGAGCAACCTGAAGTCCTGGAAGACGCAGCCGATGCGGCGGCGCAGGTGAGGCACCTTGAAGTTGGAGAGGCGGGCCAGATCCTTGCCGGCGACGTGGATCGCCCCGGAGTTGGGCCGCTCCTCCTTCAGGACCAGACGCAGGAACGTGGACTTGCCTGACCCCGAAGGGCCGACGAGGAACACGAACTCGCCCTTGTCCACGTCGACGGAGACGTGGTCGAGAGCGGGCCGGTTCTGGTTCGCGTAGACCTTGGTGACATTATCGAAATGGATCACGAGAGCATCACGGCATGCCAGTCTAGGGGTCAGGACGGAAGCGAGGGTGGCACATGCCCATTTCCCGCCGCCGGCCGATCGGGGGCGCCGTCTTTACTGATGATCGACGTTCCGATTGGCCAGACGACAGTCTAGGGGGAAGACTGGCATGGAACGTCCATAACGGAAACAAAACGATTGTGCGGCTAGACTTGGGGCTGTCATGAGTTGTGAACACCTCGTATGCGCGCAGTGCGCCCACCCCGTGATCGAGGGCCGCTGCCCCCTCTGCCGAGCCAACAGGGAGCGGATGCACAATCACGGCTTCGCCGGACTGTCACCCGCCCTCGTCGTCGTCCTGCTCCTCGTGCTGCTCTTCGCGACGCTGGTGCTCAGGCACCTAGTCGGTGCCTGACTCCGCCCTGCGCATCCAGCGGATCTCCGACTCGATGAACCCGTCGAGGTCGCCGTCGAGCACCGCCGACGGGTTGCCCGCCTCGGTGCCCGTACGCAGGTCCTTCACGATCTGGTACGGGTGCAGCACGTAGTTGCGGATCTGCGTGCCCCATGACGTGGTGGTCGCGCCGCGCAGCTCCGACATCTTCTCCGCCTCCTCCTGCCGCTTGCGCTCCAGCAGCTTGGCCTGGAGCACGTTCATGGCCGAGGCGCGGTTCTGGAGCTGGGAGCGCTCGTTCTGGCAGGAGACCACGATGCCGGTGGGCAGGTGGGTGATGCGCACCGCCGAGTCGGTGGTGTTGACGCCCTGGCCGCCGGGGCCCGAGGACCGGTAGACGTCGATCCGCAGGTCGTCTTCGTTGATGTCGATGTGGTCGGTCTGCTCGACGACCGGCACGATGTCGACGCCCGCGAACGAGGTCTGGCGGCGGCCCTGGTTGTCGAACGGGCTGATGCGGACCAGCCGGTGGGTGCCGTGCTCGCCGCGCAGCGTGCCGTAGGCGTAGGGGGCCTTGATGGTGAACGTGGCCGACTTGATGCCGGCCTCCTCCGCGTAGGAGGTGTCGTAGACCTCGGTGGAGTAGCCCTTGCGCTCGGCCCACCGCAGGTACATGCGCAGCAACATCTCCGCCCAGTCGGCGGCGTCGACGCCGCCGGCCTGGGAGTTGATGGTGACGAGCGCCTCGCGGGCGTCGTACTCGCCCGACAGGAGCGTGCGCACCTCAAGGGCGCCGATGTCGGTCTTGAGCGACTCCAGCTCCTTGTCGGCCTCGAGGCGCGTGTCGTCGTCGCCTTCCTCGGCCGCGAGCTCGTAGAGCACCTTCAGGTCGTCGAGACGGCGCGCGACGCCCTCGACGCGGTTGAGCTCGCCCTGGAGATGGGAGAGCTTGCTCGTGACCTTCTGCGCCTGCTCGGGGTCGTCCCACAGGTCTGGGGCGGCAACCTGCTGCTCCAGCTCCTCGATCTGCTTGCGCATCGCGTCGAGGTCGAGCACGTCCTGGATGCTGCGGAGCGTGTTCGCGAGCTCGTTGATCTCTTCTGCCGGATCGATGCCTGCCACGTCTCCCTAGGGTACGCGACCCTCGCGTGCACGAATAACATGGCGAGGTGCGTGCATACGGTCGGGGGAAGATGCTGGCGCTCGCCGTCGGCGTGCTGGCCGCGGCGACCGCGTGCACAGGCCCTGCTCAGACGTCCCCGGCGGTGACCCAGGGAAAGGCGGGCGCCACCGGCGCGGCGAGCCCTTCGCCCAGCGCGCCGCCGCCCGCCGTCACGCGTCAGGAGGCGGCCGAGGCGGTCGCCGAGATCCTGCCCACCGACGACGTGCTGCGCGTGGAGAGCCCCGTGACGGGGAGGCTGCTCCTCGGCACCGACCTGGTCCGCGACGGGCAGCTGGCGCTCACGCAGGCCGCCTTCGAGTCCACCGGCGACCGCCCGCCGCGCTACGCCTGGGGCACGCCCACCCTCTACGTGCCCAGGTTCGCCCAGGGCGAGCGGGCGCCCTGGTTCAGCGCGCTGGCCACGCGCAACGGGCAGCCGACGCTGCTGACGTTCGCCAAGAGCGGCGACGACTGGCTGCTCAGCTCGGCCGCGCAGCTGCTGCCGGGCCAGGAGCTGCCGCGGGTGCGGCTCGACGCCGACGGCTACGCCACGGCGCTGACGCCCGACGACAAGACCGTCACGATCAGCCCCCAGTACATGGGCCCGGTGCACGCCAGCGTGGCCGAGACCGGGTCGGCCGGGGTGACGGCGGGCCTGCTCGCCGATGGGCCGTACACGACGGAGGTGGCCAAGCAGATCGCCACCGACCGCGAGACGGCCAAGAAGGACGGGTTCAGCTACGACTCGATCTTCAGCGCCGACAACTGGCCGGTCTACGCGCTACGCACGGCCGACGGCGGCGCGCTGATCCAGTACTCGCTGTCGCGCAACACCTCGACCCGCACCGTCGCCAACAACACCTACATCATCCCGGTGCCGCCGGAGGCGGGCTGGGCCATCTCGACCTCGTCGGTGCGCCGCAGCCTCAAGCTCACCGAGGTCCACCAGTACGCCACGGCGGTGCCCCCGCTGTCGGCCCCGGCCGCCGCCCGGGTCGTCGCCCACGACGGAGCCCTCACCCGCGCCAGCGGCGAGTGAGGGCCCCTTCGGGCGGTTCCTACGCCTCCGTGTGAGGCAGGTTGCTGGCGGCCACCAGCGTGCGGATCGCGCGCAGGGCCACCGAGAGCGTCGCCAGGTCGAAGTGGTCGCTCTCCCAGATCTCCGACAGCGTCTGGCGGGCGCGTCCCACGGCGGCCGCGTTGCCGTCGGTCCACCGGGCCAGCCGCTCCTCGGGCGGCAGCCCGGACGTGCTGTGGGCCAGCACGTCACGGGTCAGCGAGGCGTGCGCGGCGTACAGGTCGTCGCGCAGCGCCGAGCGGGCGATGGAGTTCCACCGGTTGTCCCTCGGCAGGGCGATGACGCGTTCGCGCAGGCGGGCCAGCTGCAGGCGGTCGGCCAGGTCGAAGTAGACCTCCGCCACCTCGTTCACCGGACGGCCCGTCAGGGACGCCACCTCGACCAGGTCCAGCGTCGAGTAGGCGGGCACCATCGCAGCCACCCGCTCGGCCAGCTCCTGCGGCACCCCGCGGGCCACGAAGGAGTCGCGGCGCTCCTCGTAGGCGGCCAGGTCGGGCCCGGTGAGCAGCTTGGGGATGTGCGCGGACAGCCCGTTGACGCCCTTGAGGAAGAAGCCGACCGACCCGGCCAGGTCGAGCGGCGGACGCCGGTTGACCAGCAGCCAGCGGGTGCCGCGCTCGACCAGCTTGCGGCCCTCCAGCAGCATGGCGATCTGCGTGGCGGTGTCGACCTCGTTGTCCAGCGCCTCCACGGCCCGGTAGAAGCTCGGCAGGTCGAAGACCTCCCGCGCCACCAGGTACGCCCGCACGATGTCGGACGTGGAGGCGCCGGTCTCCTCCGCGAAGCGGAACATGAACGTGGTGCCCATGGCGTTGACCAGCTCGTTCACCACGCAGGTCGTGATGATCTCGCGCCGCAGCGGATGGGCGTCCATGTACGTGCGGAACCGCTCGCGCAGGTCCGACGGGAAGTACGACACCAGCCAGGAGGCCAGGTACGGGTCGTCGGGCAGCTCGGAGCCCAGCACCTCGGCGTCGGCCACCAGCTTGGTGTAGGCCAGCAGGACCGAGAACTCCGGCGCGGTCAGCCCGAGCCTGGCCTGCCGCCGCTCGGCCAGCGTCTTGTCCGAGGGCAGGAACTCCAGCTCGCGGTTGACCAGCCCGTCGCGTTCGAGCTTGCGCAGGTAGCGGGCGTGGATGTGGAGCATGTCGACCGCCTGGGCGCGGGTCGCGTCGAGCACCACGTTCTGGGCGTGGTTGTCGCGCAGCACCAGGTCGGCGACCTCGTCGGTCATCGACGTGAAGACCTGGTTGCGCTGCTTGTCGGTCAGCTCGCCGTCGCGCACGACCTGGTCGAGCAGGATCTTGATGTTCACCTCGTGGTCGGAGGTGTCCACGCCGGCCGAGTTGTCGATGAAGTCGGTGTTGACCAGGCCGCCGTTCAGGGCGAACTCGATGCGGGCGAGCTGGGTGAAGCCCAGGTTGCCGCCCTCGCCGATGACCTTGCAACGCAGGTCGCCGGCGTCCACCCGGAGCGCGTCGTTGGCCTTGTCGCCGACGTCGGCGTGGGACTCCGAGCCGGCCTTGACGTAGGTGCCGATGCCGCCGTTCCACAGCAGGTCGACGGGGGCCCGCAGGATGGCGCTGATCAGGTCGTTGGGGGCCAGCGAGCTGACGCCCGCCTCGATGCCCAGCGCCTCGCGCATCTGCGGGGTGATCTGGATCGACTTGGCCGTACGCGGGAACACGCCGCCGCCCGCGGAGATCAGCGACGGGTCGTAGTCGTCCCAGGAGCTGCGCGGGAGGTCGAACAGGCGCTGCCGCTCGGCGAACGAGCGGGCCGCGTCGGGCGTGGGGTCGATGAAGACGTGCCGGTGGTCGAAGGCGGCCACCAGCCGGATGTGCTGGGAGAGCAGCATGCCGTTGCCGAACACGTCGCCGGACATGTCGCCGATGCCGGCCACGGTGAAGTCGGTGGTCTGCACGTCCACGCCCATGGTGCGGAAGTGGTACTTGACCGACTCCCAGGCGCCGCGGGCGGTGATGCCCATGGCCTTGTGGTCGTAGCCGACCGAGCCGCCGGAGGCGAAGGCGTCGCCGAGCCAGAAGCCGTACTCCTTGGCCACGCTGTTGGCGATGTCGGAGAAGGTGGCGGTGCCCTTGTCGGCGGCGACCACGAGGTAGGTGTCGTCGCCGTCGTGCCTGACCACGTCGGCCGGCGGCACGACCTTGCCGTCGACCAGGTTGTCGGTGATGTCGAGCAGGCCGGAGATGAACATCCGGTAGCAGGCCACGCCCTCGGCCAGCACGTCCTCGCGGGCGCCGGAGGCGGGCGGCTGCTTCACCACGAACCCGCCCTTGGACCCGGTGGGCACGATGACGGTGTTCTTCACCATCTGGGCCTTGACCAGGCCGAGGATCTCCGTCCTGAAGTCCTCCATGCGGTCGGACCAGCGCAGGCCGCCGCGGGCGACCTTGCCGAAGCGCAGGTGCACGCCCTCGACGCGGGGCGAGTACACGAAGATCTCGTACTTCGGCCGCGGCAGCGGCAGCACGCTGATCGCCTGCGGGTCGACCTTCAGCGAGATGTACGGCTTGCGCTGCCCGTCGACCGTCTGGAAGTAGTTGGTGCGCAGGGTCGCCTGGATCATCTCCAGGTAGGCCCGCAGGATGCGGTCCTCATCGAGGGAGGCCACCTCGTCGAGGGCGCCCAGGATCTCCTCGTTGAGCGCCTCCACGAGGTCGACCCGCACGTCGTCGCCGCGCCTCGGGTCGAGCTTGGCCTCGAACAGGCGGACCAGCAGCCGGGCCAGCCGCACGTTGCCCAGCAGCACGCGTTCCATGTAGAGCTGCGAGAACGTGCTGCCGGCCTGCCGCAGGTACTTGGCGTAGACCCGCAGGATCTCGACCTGCTCCCAGGTCAGGCCCGCCCGCAGGATGAGGGCGTTGAAGTTGTCGGCCTGGACCCGGCCCTGCCACAGGGCGCTCAGGCCGTCCTGGAAGAGCCGCTTGAAGTCGTTCCTGTCCACCTCGCCGGAGGGGGTGTAGCGCAGGCCGAAGTCGTAGATCCAGGCGTTCTTGGTGCTCGCGTCGCCGTCCCGGTCGATCTCGTACGGCCGCTCGTCCACGACCTCGACGCCGAGTCGCTGGATCAGCGGCAGCGCCTCCGACAGGGAGATCGGCGAGCCGACCTTGTAGATCTTCAGCCGCCGCTCGCCCTCGGAGGCGTCGTACGGCTCGTAGAGGTTGATCGCCACCTCCTCGCCGTCGGCGACGAGCTGCTCCAGGCGGCGCAGGTCGACCACGGCGACCTTGGGCGGGAAGTCGGCCTTGTACCCCTCGGGGAAGGCGGAGACGTACCTCCTGGCCAGCCCGGGGGCCTCCTCCTCGGAGGTCATCTCGTCGAGGGCGGCGGCCAGGTCGTCCTCCCAGGAGCGGGTGAGCGCGGCCAGACGCGCCTCCAGCTCCTCCACGTCGACGCTCGGCGCGGGGAGCTGCTTGCCGCGCTCGCCGCGCACGACCACGTGCAGCCGGGCCAGCACGGACTCGCCGATCATCGCGCTGTAGTCGAGCGACCTGCCGCCGAGCGCCTTGAGCAGCACCTCCTGCATCTTCAGCCGCACCTTGGTGGTGTAGCGGTCGCGGGGCAGGTAGATCAGGCAGGAGATGTAACGGCCGTAGTCGTCGCGCCGCAGGAACAGCTTGACCTGCTTGCGCTCGCGCAGCCGCAGCACGCCGAGCGCGATCGGCAGGAGCTGGGCGACCGAGGTCTGGAACAGCTCGTCGCGCGGGAACGTCTCCAGGATCTCGATCAGGTCCTTGCCGTCGTGGCTGTCGGGCGCGTGGCCGGCGGCGTTGAGCACCTCGGCCAGCTTGCGCCGCAGCACGGGGATCCTGGAGATCGACTCGTTGTAGGCCACGTGCGTGAGCAGGCCGAGGAAGCGGCGCTCCCCGATCACCTCGCCCTCGGGCGAGAACAGCTTGACCCCGATGTAGTCGAGGTAGGTCGCGCGGTGGACGGTGGCCCGGCTGTTGGCCTTGGTGATGATCACGAGCTGCTTCTCGCGGGCCTTGGCGCGCACCTCCGCGGGCAGCGCGGAGAAGCTGTCGGAGCCCACCTTGTCGTCGCGCAGGATGCCGAGCGCGGCCCCGGGCAGGGCCTTCAGCATCTCGCCCTGGTCGGTGTGCTCCAGCCGGTACTCGCGGTAGCCGAGGAACGTGAAGTGCCCGTCGGCGAGCCAGCGCAGCAGGTCGAGGCTGTCCTCGACCTCGGCGGGCTCCAGCGGCGGCGGGTTCATGCTCAGGTCTTCGGCCGTCTGGACGGCCAGGGCCCGCATCTTCCTGAAGTCCTCGACCGCGTACCGCACGTCGGCGAGCACCCGCTGCAGGTCGGCCTCGACGCGCCTGAGCACCGCGGGGTCGGCCTGGCGGTCGATCTCGATGTGGATCCACGACTCGACCAGCACCTGGCCGGTGACGTCCTCCTGGCCGCGGCCGAGCATCCGGCCCGTCATGTCGCGGCGCACCCGCATCTGGGGGTGGACCACGAGGTGGGTGCCGATGTCCTGCCGGTCGAGCTCCATGGTGACCGAGTCGACCAGGAACGACATGTCGTCGGTGACCACCTCGACGACCGAGTGCCCCGGGTCCCAGCCGTTCTCCTCCAGCGTGGGGGTGTAGGCGCGGACCACGGCCCGGCCCTGGGGGCGTACCTCGGCGAGCTGCCGCTGGGACATCGCCGGGCCGTACACGTCGACGGGGTTGCGGTCGAGCAGGTCCTCGGGTGCGACATGGCGGTAGTAGAACCGCAGGAAGGAGAGGGCCTCCTCCGCGCTCATGTGCTCGCTGCCGACCGCGCAACTTTCCGCGGCTCTTTGCAGCAGCTCATCCTTGGCCTCGTCGAGCGGCATTTCGCTCTCACTCCTTTGTGAGGGTTTGCCATGGCTGTTCATAGCCAGGCTCTTCGTTCCCATAGCGAGGGGAAGTAGTGCAGACGGGTACGTCCGGGGAGGTGGGCGACAGCCGGTCGCCTTCCTCGCCGGACCGCCGGCGCGGGGGGAACGGGTGCATCACCGTCGATGCCCACCGAACACCTCCCCCTGAACGCCCGGCCCTGATTCCGGGCGTGTGCCTCGCCGTACCGATATCACCCGAAAAGGGCATAGACGTCAACGTGACATCGACATGGGGGGATCGTCGCCGGAGGCCGAGGGGGCGGTCTTGAGATCGTCGAGCCGGTCGGGAAGCTCGGCCAGCTCCATGAGCTCGGCCTGGCACCGCTCGCACGCGTCGAGGTGGCGTTCGAACGCCTCGTGCTCCTCCTCGTCGAGGACGCCGAGGACGTAGGCGGCCACCCCGTCGTGCATCAGCCGGCTACCCCCTTGTCACGCAGCTGTTCGCGGAGAGCCCGGATGCCGTAGTAGAGCCGGGACTTCACCGTGCCCGGCGGAATCCCCAGAATCTCCGCCGCTTCACTTATCGTACGGTCTCGGAGGTAGGTCTGCTCAATGACTTCGCGGTGTTCGGCGGACAGGCTGCGCAGCGCGTCGGCGACGACGATCGCCGACAGCGCGCGTTCGGAGCCGTCCGGCACCGACATCTGGTCGACTTCGGGCGGCTCGACCTCGTGAGGCCGGGCGCTCTTCCGTCGGCGTCCGTCGATGACGATGCGGCGGGCCACTGTCAGCAGCCACGCCCATAAAAGGCTCGGTTCCCATTGCAGTCTTGCCGAGTTTCGCCAGGCCCTGACCAGCGTCTCCTGTACGACGTCCTCGGCCCATTGCAGATCGTTTCCGGTCGATTTGCGTACGTGGCGCAGCAGAGGGCCGCCGAACTCCTGGTAGAGCACCGCGATGCGATGTTCCGCCTCGGCATCCGCACTCTCGAACCTGCCGTCGAGGTGACCTAGCACGGGGCACATCTTTACACCTTCGTTATCGGTCCGGCAGCCACTCCGATAACTCCAGTTATTTCTAACTATCTCCGGTCATGGGTGAACCTGATGGTGTAAGCCCGCGTACCTCCCACCATGCAACGGCTGACAACCATGAGAACCGGGCGCATGGCCGCGGCCATGACCGCTCTTGCCGTGGCGGCGGGCGGCCTGGTGTCCGCCGCCGTCATCGGCGTGGCCCCGGCGCGGGCCGACCACTGCGACCCGGCCCAGGCGAGCCAGGACGACTCCCGCCGCCAGCGCGACCGCGCCCCCGACCAGCAGGCCCCGGACCAGCAGGCGCCTGACGAGCAGGCACCCGACCAGCAGGTCCCGGATCAGCAGGTCCCGGATCAGCAGGCGCCCGACCAGCAGGCTCCGGAGCGGCAGGAGCAGGGTGGGGATCAGCAGGTGCAGGGCGGCGGGATCGTGCTGCGCGACCCGGCGCAGTCGCCGGAGCCGGAGGACCCCGGCGACGGCCTGTTCCGCCGCGACCGCTCCCCCCGCATCCCCACGACCGCACCCCAGGACCCCCAGAATCCCCAAGATCCCCAGAACCCCCAGGACCCGCAGGACCCCCAGAACCCGCAGGACCCCCAGAACCCGCAGGACCCCGGTGACCAGTCGCAGGACCGGCGTGGCCGGCCGACCCGGACCGCCTCCCCCTCCCCGACGGCCTCCCAGGACGACTGCAAGGACCTCGGCCCGTTCGTCACCGACTTCGTGGACATCCGCCAGGTTCAGCCCCTGAGGCTCGACGCCGGTATCGGCAGGAACGGCTCACGCGGCACGTTCGTCGCTCAATGCGGCACCAACCGCAATGGTCACAACAACCCCGACAATTTCATCGTGGCCCCCGGCGTGAGCAACGGCGCCCACCATCTCCACGACTACGTCGGCAACCTGTCCACGGACGGCTTCTCCACCGACGAGAGTTTGGCCGCCGCCGGAACCACCTGCCGCCTAGGGGATAAATCCACTTACTTCTGGCCAGTTCTGCGCGACCGCAAAGTGGACGCGAACGTCCAGGACCCCGACGGCAACGTGGGCCGGGTGATCCGCGCCGGCACGGTGAGCCTGCAGTTCCGGGGCAACGCGACCTCCAGGGTCGTCGCGATGCCGAGGTTCCTGCGCCTGATCACCGGCGACGCCAAGGCGGGGACGAACGGCGCCGCGAACGCCCGCGCCCGCTGGAGCTGCACAGGATTCACAAATCGCATAAGTCCCGATAAATATCCGCTTTGCCCGCGCGGAAGTCAGGTTCTTCGTATTCTGGATTTCCCCAGCTGCTGGGACGGTCAGAACACCGACAGCGCCAATCACCGCACGCACGTGGTCTTCCCCGGGCAGAACGGCGCTTGTCCGCAAGGCACCAGGGCGATTCCGCAACTGCGCATGCTCCTCGCCTACACGGTTCCACAGGGTCCGTCGTTCGCCGTGGACGCGTTCCCTGAGCAGAAGCACAACCCGGTCACCGACCACGCGGACTTCGCCAACGTCATGCCCGAACGGCTGATGCAGTTCGTCGTCTCGTGCATCAACCGGGGTCGCCGCTGCTGACACGTCCCCATCAGCCTTCCGAGTCGTACCCTCACCCGACCTTGGAGGGAAATAGATGCTCCACAGACGACACCCCCGGCACGCCCCCACCAAGCTGGACACAAGGAACGTCCGGCTGGGGGCGAGCGCCTCGTTGACGGCCGTCCTGTTGTCGGTGTTCGCGCTGGCCAGGACAGAACGCGGCGTCGCGCTGCTCGGCCGAGGAGTGAGTTTCCTAGAGTTCTACGCGGGCGTGTTCGCCCTGGTGCTGCTGACCGCGACGGTCGCGCTGGGCCTGATCACCACCGAACGCGTGTTCCTGTCCCCGCCCAACCGGGTCAGGGCCCAGCTCGCGCACCGCGCCACCGCCCTCATCGGGCTCGCCTACCTGGTCACGCACATCGTCCTCATGATCAGCCTGGGACACGCGCCGCCGGGCGCGGCGATCGTGCCGGTCGCCGGGATCTACGTGGGTTTCGGCGCGCTCGCCTTCGACCTGATGGTCGTGGCGGTGGCCACGGGGATGCTCAGGGGCCGCTTCGCCGTGCGGGGCACGCCGTGGTTGTGGCGGCTGCTGCACTCGGCCGCCTACCTGGCCTGGCCCATCGCGATCATGCACGGGCTGACAGCCGGCCGGTCACCGGCCGGCTGGGTGGCCTGGTCGTACGTGGCGTGCCTGGCCGCGGTGGGGTCCGCGCTGATCGTGCGGGTGCTGGCCACGCTGCGCAGGCCGCCCGTCGTACCGGAGAGGGTCGAGGCGCCCGCCGTGACGGCCGGGGTGGCGGCGGACGTGCCCGTCGAGCGGCCGCGGGCGACGGCCGCGGCCACAGCGGCTGCCACGGCAGCGGCGGCCACAGCGGCGGCCGACGCGCCGGTGAGCCTGGCCGACGCGCGGCGCAGGTACCGGGAGGCCGGATGAGCCCGCGCCGCGCGACCCCGGGGAGCCGGTCGTGATCCCGCACCGGGTGCCGCGCGTGCTGCGGATGGGCCCGGCGCGGCTGACCGCCGGGCTCGACCACTGCCGGCGGCTCGACCTGCCCGCGCACCGGACGCTGCACGGCGAGCCGCGGCCGCGCGAGCTGGCCGAGCTCATCTCCATGGTGAACGAGGTCGACATGCGCGGACGGGGCGGCGCCGCCTTCCCGTTCGCCCGCAAGCTGCGGGCCGTGGCCGACGCGGCGGGCACGGGCGAGAGCGTGGTGCTGGTCAACGGCGCCGAGGGCGAGCCGGCCAGTTCCAAGGACGCCATGCTGCTCACCCGCAACCCCCACCTCGTGCTGGACGGCGCCATCCTGGCGGCGGAGGCGCTGGGCGCCCGCGAGGTGGTCGTGGCCACGGTCGAGGGCGAGGTGGCCGAGTCGTCCGTGGCGGCGGCCGTGGCCGAACGCCGGGCCGCGAACGTGTCGGGCGGTTCGGAGAGCCGCATCCCGATCCGGGTCGTCGGGCTGGCGGAGAGGTTCATCAGCGGGGAGGGCGGCGCGCTCGTCCGCGGCGTGAACGGCGAGGAGGCCATCCCGCCGGGAAGGAAGCGGCGGGCCGCGACGAGCGGCGTGGACGGGCTGCCGACCCTGCTGTCCAACACCGAGACCTACGCCCAGTTCGCGCTGCTGGCCGAGTACGGCCCCCAGAAGTACGCCGAGGTGGGCACCAGCAAGGAGCCCGGCACGATCCTGCTCACGGTGAGCGGCGGCGCGGCCAACGGCGCGGTGATCGAGGCGCCGACCGGCGTCCTGCTGGCCGACGTGCTCGCGTTGTGCGAGGCCGAGGCCGGGGACGGCGTGCTGGTCGGCGGCTACCACGGCGCGTGGCTGTCGGCCGAGGTGGCCGGGTCGGCGGTGATCTCGCGGGAGGGCATGAAGCTGGCCGGCGCCACGCTGGGCGCGGGGATCATCGTGCCGCTCGGTGACGGCACCTGCCCGCTGGGCGAGGCGGCCAGGGTGGCCTCGTACCTGGCCGCCGAGTCGGCCGGGCAGTGCGGGCCCTGCCGTCTGGGGCTGCCCGACGTGGCGCGTGCCCTGTGCGCGATCGCCGAGGGCACCGGCTCCGTGGACGCCGTGCGCCGGTGCGTGCGGGCCGTCGAGCGGCGTGGGGCGTGCTTCCATCCCGACGGCACGGCCAAGTTCGTGCTGTCGGCGCTGGACGCGTTCGAGAGCGAGATCGCGCTGCACCTGGAGCACGGCTCGTGCGGCCGGCCGGTGCGCGGCGTGCTGCCGATGCCCGAGCCGGAGGTGGAGCCCGAGTACCGGCTGGAGGTGGACTGGACCCGCTGTCAGGGGCACGGCCTGTGCGCGCACCTGCTGCCGGAGTTCGTGGACCTGGACGACTACGGGTTCCCGTCGTTCCGTAACGTGCCGGGGTGGATGGTCAAGGACGCGCGGCGGGCGGTCGAGATGTGCCCGGCGCTGGCCCTGCGGGTCGTCCAGACGAGCGGAGAGGCGCCGAAGCCGCCCACGTCGCCGCTGCGGCTGGTCAAGGACGGCGTGCTGCGGAAGGCTCCCGGGCTGACGCGGGTGGGGGCCAGTACCAACATCTTCGGATTTGGCGGGACAGCGGGGTGATGTCGGTAGTGATGTAGTTGTGACGAACTTGTCCGGAGGGCCAGGCGTCTCATCGATCGGTTCGACACGACCGACGGGGGACGCCCATGGACCGCCGCGACTTTCTCCACCTCACCGCGCTCGCGCCGCTGGCACTGGCCGCCGACGCGAGGACGCCCGCCGCACCGGCCACCGGCGCCGGACCGTACGGCCCGGGTCCCCACGGCACCGGCACGCGCGGCGCTGAGCTGACCGGCGCGCTCGGCGCCGGGCGGTCGGCGCCGCCGCCGGACTGGGCGCGGCTGCGCGGGCGGCTGGCCGGCACGCTGGTGCTGCCCGGCGACTCCGGGTACGACGCCGCCCGCCGTCTGGTCAACCCGGCCTACGACCGGATCAGGCCGGGCGGGGTGGCCTACTGCGCGAGCCCGGCGGACGTCTCGGCGTGCCTGGCCTTCGCGCGCGCGAGCGGCGTCGCGGTCACCCCCCGCTCCGGCGGCCACTCCTACGCGGGCTGGTCCACCGGGACCGGCCTGGTCATCGACGTGTCCCGGATGAACACGGTCGCCTACGCCGCCGGACGGGCCACGATCGGGGCGGGCGCCAAGCTGGTCGACGTCTACGACGGGCTGGCCCGGCACGGCGTGAGCATCCCCGCTGGCTCGTGCCCCACGGTCGGGATCGCCGGGCTGGCGCTGGGCGGCGGCATCGGGGTGGTGTCCAGGAAGTACGGCCTGACCTGCGACACGCTGGAGTCCGTACGCGTGGTCACGGCCGACGGCCGCCTGCTGACCGCGGACGCCACCCACCACTCCGGCCTCTACTGGGCCTGCCGCGGCGGTGGCGGCGGCAACGTCGGCGTCGCGGTCTCCTTCACCTTCCGCACCCACGCCACCCGCGACCTGACCGTGTTCTTCCTGCACTGGCCATGGTCCAGGGCCGGGGCCGCGGTGCGCGCCTGGCAGTCGTGGGCCCCGTCCGCGCCGGACGAGCTGTGGTCCTCGCTGCACCTGGCGCGCGAGGAACGCGACCTGGACGTGCTCCTCGTCGGCACGTACGAGGGCACGAAGGCGTCACTGGACCGCCTGCTCGCCCCGCTGGTCGCCCGGGTCGGCGCGCCGTCGTCGAGGTCGGTGCGGACGACGTCGTACCGGGAGGCCATGATGATCATGGCGGGATGCGCGTCACGGCCGGTGGCGCAGTGCCGGCGGCCGCGGCGGGAGGCGTTCGCCGCCAAGTCGCACCTGGCCTACGCCGAGCTCCCCGCCGACGGCGTGCGCCGCCTGGTGGACGGGGTGGCGCGCGGCGGACGGCACGCCGTGCTGCTGGACGCGCTCGGCGGCGCGGTGGGCCGGGTCAAGCCGGCGGCCACGGCGTTCCCGCACCGGGCCGCGCTCTACAGCGTGCAGTACTACGCGAAGGGCACGGACCGGACGTGGCTGCGCCGGCTGCACGGCGAGCTGACCCCGCACTTCGGCGAGCACGCCTACGTGAACTACGTCGACCCCGACCTGACCGGCTGGCGCGGCGCCTACTACGGCCCCAACGCCGCCCGCCTGGCCGAGGTGAAGGCCACCTACGACCCCGACCGGCTGTTCCGCCTGCCGCAAGGCGTCTGACCTACTTCTCCCGCACATAGACCGGCTCGCCGATCTTCACCATGTCGAACAGCCGCTTCGAGGTGGGCAGCGGCAGGCGGACGCAGCCGTGCGAGGCGGGCCGCAGCGGCACCTTCGACGAGCCGTGCATGGCGATGCCCCCGACGAAGTAGAGCGAGTCGTACATCGTGCCCAGCGGGCCTTCGGTCCAGCCCGGCGCGCGGCTGGTGACGTGGAAGTCGCCGGTCGGGGTGATCGCGTTGCCGCAGTGGCCGTTCTCGCAGTAGTTCACCCGCGCGCCCGTCGAGACGTGCGAGATGAGCGCCGGGCGGCGGTGGCGGTAGACGACGAGCAGCTGGTAGCGCAGATTGATCTCGACCCGGTCCGCCTCGCCGCGCGGGACCAGCGGCTTCATCCGCACCGGACGGTCGAAGGCCCGCCACACCTCTGGCCCGACCGCACCCTGGGGACGCAGGTGCCGGTGCTTCTGGAAGGCCCACACGC
Organism: Nonomuraea sp. NPDC050227; assembly: GCF_044459705.1. NCBI lineage: Bacteria > Bacillati > Actinomycetota > Actinomycetes > Streptosporangiales > Streptosporangiaceae > Nonomuraea > Nonomuraea sp. NPDC050227. Next base: position 228,962 of record NZ_JBITJF010000015.1, read on the forward strand.
CGAACTTGGTCTGCTCGTCGTAGACGCCGTTGAGCCTGCCGTAGTAGTAGCCGTTCCGGTGCAGCCGCTCCTGGAGGCGCCTGACGGTCTCGCCGCGGTCGCCCGGCCGCAGCACGATCCCCCCGCCGGGCACCGCCTTGTCCGCCTTATCTGCCTTGTCCGCCCGGTCCACCCTTTCTACCCGGTCCACGGTTTCTGCCCGGTCCACCCTGTCCGGCCGGTACGCCCTGTCTTCTATGTCAACCGTGTCCGCCGCGTCCGCCCTGTCCGCTTTGTCCGGCGTGTCCGCCACGGCGGGCGTACCGGCCAGGAAGGGAAGCCCACCACACCCGAGAGCGGCGAAAACAACCGCTCTCCGAACCTTTGTGATCATAGGTCAACGCCTACCCAGATCGCCGACAATTCACGACACTGGCAAATCCCGCTAAAAACCGGCATATCGCTTTTATGCGACGGCACGGTCAAACCTTTAGCAAGCGTGGACCGAGGCGAGACACGCGCGAAATCAGCGGAACAAAGAAAAGGCGGATGCGCCATGGACGCATCCGCCTTATCTCCAGAGGCCGGGGAGCGAGCTGCGCATTCACCCGCCCGGCCTCTGTTCACCCCTCCGAACAGCCCCAACCTTAGCCAAGGCGAGACCCGGAACGCACACCGTTCGGCAAATCCTTTCCGGCGAAGTTCGGGGCCGGGCAAAAAAATGAGTCGCGCACGCGGAGGTACGCCTGGAAGTATGCCGGAATATGCGTAACTGGCCGCTCTTTGAGCTCTCCATCACCACGCCGCGGCTGGAACTGCGGCACCCCACCCTCGACGACCTCGACGAACTGGCCGACCGGGCGGCCGAGGGCGTCCACGAGGCGGGTTTCATGCCGTTCATGTTCCCGTGGACCGAGGCGCCCCCGGCCGAGCGGGCCCGCCGTACGGTGCAGTACCACTTCCGCAACTGGGCCGGGTTCACCGCCGACGACTGGTCGCTGGAGCTGGTCGTGGTGCACGAGGGCCAGGTCGTCGGCACCCAGGGCGTCATGGCGACCAGCTTTCCCGTCACCCGCGAGGTCAAGACGGGCTCCTGGCTGGGCCGGCGGTTCCAGGGCCGCGGCATCGGCACGGAGATGCGCAGGGCCGTCCTGCACCTCGCCTTCGCCGGGCTCGGCGCGCGGCACGCCGTGACGGAGGCGTTCGAGGACAACCACGCCTCGCTGGCGGTGACCAGGAAGCTCGGCTACCGCGAGGACGGCGTCACCGTCCACGCGCGCCAGGGCGAGCCGGTCGTCACCCGGCGCTTCCGCATGGCCCGCGAGGACTGGTCGCCGTCCCCCGACGTCGAGATCCGCAACCTCGACGCCTGCCTGCCCCTGTTCGGCCTGGAGCCCTGAGCCCTTCCCGTCACGGCCTGAAGTGCCGCAGCACCTCCGGGTTGGCCATGGCGTCGGGGTTGGCCGCCTCCTCGACGGGCGTGCCGAGCAGGATCTTGCGCACCGGCACCTCCAGCTTCTTGCCGGACAACGTCCGGGGGATGCCGGGCACCACGCGGATCTCGTTCGGCACGTGCCGGGGCGACAGCTCCTGGCGCAGGGCCGCGCACAGGGCGCGTTCGAGCGGCTCGCCGAACTCGGCGCCCTCGGCGAGGGTGACGTAGAGCAGCAGGCTGCCCTCCTGGCCGAGCTGCCCGGTGTCGATCACGAGGCTGTCGGCGATCTCGTCGAACCGCTCCACGACCCGGTAGAACTCGCTGGTGCCCATGCGCACGCCGCCGCGGTTGAGCGTCGAGTCGGAGCGGCCGTAGATGACGCAGCTGCCGTCCTCGTTGATCTTGATCCAGTCGCCGTGCCGCCACACGCCCGGGTAGACGTCGAAGTAGCTGTCGAAGTAGCGCCGCCCGTCGGGGTCGTTCCAGAACATCACCGGCATCGAGGGCATCGGCTTGGTCAGCACCAGCTCGCCCACCTCGCCCACCACCGGCTCGCCCTTGGGGTCGTACGACTCCACCTTGGCCCCCAGCGACCGGCACGGGATGATCCCCGCCCTGATCGGGTGGAGCATCGTGGCCCCGACGAACCCCGTGCACACGTCGGTGCCGCCGGAGAACGACCCGATCGGCGTGCCGGGCAGCTCGGCGGCGACCCAGGCGAAGCCCTCGGGCGGCAGCGGCGAGCCGGTCGAGCCGATGCCGCGCAGCCGTTCCAGCCCGTCCGGACGCAGCCCGGCCTTCAGCGAGGCCATGATGTACGGCGCCCCCACCCCGAAGTACGTCACCTTCTCCGAGGCGGCGATCCGCCAGAGCGCGGCGGGCGAGGGATGCGTGGCCGAGCCGTCGTAGAGCACCGGCGTGGCCCCCACCAGCAGGGCGCCGACGAGGTAGTTCCACATCATCCAGCCCGTGGTGGTGTACCAGAAGAACACATCGCCCTCGCCCAGGTCCTGGTGGAAGGCGAGCGACTTGAGGTGTTCCAGCAGCACGCCGCCGTGCCCGTGCACGATCGGCTTGGGCAGCCCGGTCGTGCCGCTGGAGTAGAGGATCCACAGCGGATGACCGAACGGCACCCGCTCGAACTCCAGCGGCCCCGCCTCGGCCCGCAGCCCCTCCCAGCCGATGACCTCGCCGTGCGGCACCGACCGGGCGTGCGCGGCGGCCGGCTCGGCCTCCTGGGGGGCGCGGCCCTCGCCGGCCGCCGACAGGTAGGGGATCCAGACCGTGGCGCGCAGCGTGGGCAGCTCGGCGGCGATCTCGTTCACGGCGTCGGAACGGTCGTAGCTCTTGCCGTTGTAGTGGTAGCCGTCGACCGCGATGAGCACCTTGGGCTCGATCTGCCGGAACCGGTCGACGATGCTCGGCACCCCGAAGTCGGGCGAGCCGGCCGACCAGACGGCGCCGAGCGAGGCCGTGGCGAGGAAGGCGATCAGGGCCTGCGGGATGTTCGGCAGGTAGCCGGCCACGCGGTCGCCCCTGGTGACGCCGAGCCTGGCCAGGCCGGTGCGGACGCGGGCCACCTCGTCGCGCAGCTCGGCGTGGGTCAGCTCCTGGCGGGCGCCGTCCTCGGAGACGAAGACCAGGGCGGTGCCCTCGGTGCGCCGCAACGCGTTCTCGGCGTAGTTGACCTCGGCGCCCGCGAACCAGGTCGCGCCCGGCATCTCCCCCGACAACACCGGCCCGTCGCCGCGCTCCCCGACGACGTCGAAGTAGTCCCAGATCGACGTCCAGAACTCCTCAGGACGGTCGACGGACCACTGCCACACCTCCTCGTAGCTCGCGCCGGACCGCCCCAGCCACTCCAGGTAGCGGGTCAGCTTGGCGGCGGACACGACCTCGCCGGTCGGTTCCCAGAGAAGCGCACCTTCAGCAACCATGTGCCCCATCCTGTCGCCCGTCAGGTGGAAAGTCATACCTGACCTCCCCCATAACTTGCTACCTCCGTAGGTGGTCCACCGCCATACGGGCGGCGGTGCCGATCACCGCGTCCGCGCGCGGCTGGATGACCGCCGTGCTGAACGAGCGGGTGAACACCGCTACCGCGTACCGGCCGCCGTCGGGGTACTCGACCACGCCGACCTCGGTGCGCAGCGTCGGCAGCGACCCGGTCTTGCCGCCGACCTCGACGTCGTCGTACGGGAAGCCCGAGGCCAGCCGGTGGGGCCAGACCTGCATGTTGAGCACGCCGCGCATCCAGGAGCACGACTGCGGCGAGGCGGCCTCGTCCCGCCAGATCATGGACAGCAGGCGGGTCATCTCGCGCGGGGTGCTGCGGTTGGTGTGCGCGGGGTCGAGCGCCCGCATGCGGGAGATGTCGTCGGGATCCAGGTACGGCCACCCGTGGCCGGTGTCCAGTTCCATGGTCTCGTACAGGTCGCGGCCGCTCTGCAGCATCCGGGTGCCGTCGAGGCCGAAGGCGTCCAGCATGGCGTTGACGTTGCCCATGCCCACCCGGTCGAGCAGCACGTCGGCGGAGGTGTTGTCGCTCACCGCCATCATCAGGTACGCCAGGTCGCGCAGCGACATCGTCACGTCGTCGAGCATGGCCGACAGGCCCGTGGGCCCCGAGACCCGCTGGCCGGACGTCACGGTCGTCGGGGCCGTCGCGTCCAGCCGCCCGGCGTCGGCCTGCCGGCAGAACTCGACCAGCAGCGGCAGCTTGTACACCGACGCCAGGGGCATCGGCTCGTCGGCGCCGTGGCCGGACTCCCGTCCGGAGTCGATGTCGCAGGCGTGCAGCCAGCCCGTCACCCCGGCCATCCGGAACAGCGACGCGTAGTCGGGATCGCTCATGCCAGCATCCCCGGCCTCCGGCTGATCCGCCGCGCGGGCGCGGCGCCCTCGTCGGTCATCCCGGCGCTCTCCTTCAACGTGCGTACGGCGACGTCCGAGAACTCGGCGACCCAGTCCTGCTTCGGGCCCGTCGCCGCGCGCCAGGCCGTGGAGACCCGGCACGCGATCGGCGAGCCTAGCAGCGGCCGCCAGGCCAGCCCAGGGACGTCCGCCCTGGGCCCGAACGCCACCGCCTGGCCGGCGAGCACCAGGCCGAGCCCGGCGCCTTGGTGCACCTGGCCGGGCACGTACCCGTGGCGGCGGCACTCGGCCAGCGTCTCGGCGTGCCAGCCCGGCTCGCCCTCCTTGGGCGGCATCAACAGCTCGCGCCCGGCCAGATCGGTCAGGTGCACCTCGCCGGCCCCGGCCAGCGGGTCGTCCCCGGCCAGCAGCACGCCCAGGGGCTGCACGAGCACCTGGCCGAAGTCCAGGCCGGGGGCGGCGACCGGATGGCGGACGAGCCCGACGTCGATCGTGCCTCCGGCCAGGGCGGACACCTGGTCGGCCGTCCAGGTCTCGACGGGGACGAGCCGTACGTCCGGGTTGACCGCGCGGAAGCCCGCGACCAGGGCGGCGATCACGGAGGCGGCCAGGTCGGGCGGCACCCCGATCTTGAGCACGCCGCCGTCGCCGCGGCGGGCCAGCTCGCGCAGCCGCTCGACCCTGGAGACGATCTCGCGGGACTCGCCGAGCAGCAGCCGTCCAGCCTCGGTCAGGCGTACCTGCCGGGCGGAGCGGTCGAAAAGCTGCACGCCGAGCTCCTCCTCCAGACGTTTGATGCGCTGGCTGAGCGGCGGCTGCGCCATGCCGAGGCGGATCGCGGCGTTCCCGAAGTGCAGTTCCTCCGCCACGACGACGAAGTAGCGGAGATGCCGGACCAAGTCCATGACCAGCCACTATATCCAGATTTATATCCATAAGACCGTCATATCAATATTGGACGGAACTCTTCCGGCTCTGGTGTCCTCGGGCCATGGCATCACAAACGGGGACACTGTACGGGCGCGCCCGGCCGGAAGGAGCACGTCGCGGACGGCGGCGCAGGTGGCCGCTGGTCCTGGCCGTCCTTGTCGTGCTGATCGTGGCGGCGGGGGCCACGGTCTGGCTGTTGCGCACGAAGGGCTCACCCGAGCAGACGACCGACGAATACCTCTCGGCCTGGTCCGTCCAGGATTATGCGAAGATGCGGGCGCTCGTCGCCGACCCGCCCACCGACTTCGAGGCCTGGCACCGGCGTTTCCGCACCGACCTCAAGGTCGACCAGGCCACCTTCGCCCGCTCCCGCTCGACCGGCCCCTTCGCCGACGACGGCCCGGACGACGACGGCTACCTGGGTTTCAACGTCAGCCTGACCGGCCCCCGGGACTGGACGTACGGCAGCCGGCTCAAGCTGGTCGAGCGGGACGGCGCCTGGAAGGTCGCCTGGACCCCGGCCACCATCCACCCCAAGCTCAGGAAGGGCCTCTCGCTGCGCCTGGTCGCCCAGAAGCGCGACTCCACCCGCGTCCTGGCCGCCGACGGCACCGAGATCGGCGGCGCGGACGCCCCCGGCTCGGTGCAGCAGCTGGTCGAGGGCATCAAGCAGACCTACCCCGACCGCTTCGACCTGGGCGGCGACTCCATCATCGGCCTCTACAAGGGCGACGAGCTGGTCGAGACGCTGGCCAAGCCGGGCGGCACCAAGCCGTTCAGCACCACCATCGACCTGAAGGTGCACGCGGCGGGGGCCGCGGCGCTGGAAGGCGTCACCAAGCCGGCCTCGCTGGTGGCGCTGCGCGCCTCGACCGCCGAGATCCTGGCCGTGGTCAACAAGCCCGGCGGCTTCAACCGGGCGCTGCTCGGCAAGTACCCGCCCGGCTCGACGTTCAAGGTCGTGACGGCCTCGGCGCTGGTCGCGGACGGGGTCGAGCCCGGCAGGACGGTCACCTGCCCGGCCGAGAAGAACATCGGCGGCTTCCCCTTCCACAACGCCGGATTCAAGGACTACGGCACGCTCTCCTTCCAGGACGCCTTCGCGCACTCGTGCAACACGACGTTCGGCGAGATGAGCGTGGCCGAGCTGAACGGCGGCAGGCTGGCCGAGGTGGCCAGGAGCTTCGGCTTCGGCACCCCGATCAAGCCGGGCGTGCCCGCCGTGCGGGCCGAGTTCCCCGACCCCAAGGACGACACCGACCTCGCCTCGGCCTCCATCGGCCAGGGCCGGGTGCTGGCCAGCCCGCTCAACATGGCCTCCGTCGCCGCCGCCATCGCCTCGGGCGCCTGGATCCCGCCGCGGATCGTGTCCAAGGAGATGGCCTCCGACGACCGTCCGCGCCCGCTGGAGCGGGGCGTGGTGTCGGCCCTGCGCAAGCTCATGCCCGCCGTCGTCACGGACGGCACCGCCAAGGGCGCGCACTTCCCCGCGGGCACCGCGGGCAAGACCGGGACGGCCGAGTACGGCTCGGGCAAGGAGCCGCCCGCGCACTCGTGGTTCATCGGCTACAAGGGGGACGTGGCGTTCGCGGTGATCGTGGAGGGCGGCGGCGCCGGCTCGGCCGTGGCGGCCCCCGTCGCCGCCCGCTTCCTCGCCGCCCTGCCCTGACGGGCCGCACGAGCGCGCGCGAGCGGGCAAGGTCAGCCGGGAGGTGGGAGTCAGCCGGCCTTGCGGTCCAGCGGGGAGGTCAGGCCGGCCACCGCGGCCACCACCTCCGAGGCGTCCGCCAGATCGGGCAGCACCAGGTCGGCGCCCGCCTCGCGCAGCTCGGCGGCCGTCGACCGCCCCGAGGCGACCCCGATCACGGCGGCCCCGCCGATCCTGGCGGCCTGCACGTCGCGCGTGGAGTCGCCGATCACCACCGTGTTGGCCGCCGTGAACGGCGTGCCCAGCCGCTGCTTGGCCCTGCCCTGCGCGACCTGCAACAGCGTCGCCTTGGGGTAGACCTCCTCGCCGTAGCCGCCGAGCTCGAAGTCGACGTACCTGTCCAGCCCGAACGCCTTGAGCTTGTGCACGGCGTTGCCCTTGATCGTGCCGGTCAGCACCGACTGCACGACGCCGTCGAGCCGGGCCACCGACTTCAGCGCGTCCTTGGCCCCCGGCATCATCCGGCCCTCCTTGGCCAGCCGGCCGCGCCGGTCGGCGAAGGCGAGGGCGAGGGCGGCCAGGAACCTCGGCAGGTGGTCGTCCTCGGCCGCGATGCCGTTGACGGCCAGCGTCTCGAAGACGATCTCGGAGTCGGGACGGCCGAGCGGCGGCACGAGCTTGACCAGCGGCCGGCCGGTCACGGCGCGGAACGCCTCGGCGTAGGCGTCCCGGGTCACGATGGCGACGTCGACCAGGGTGAGATCGACGTTCCAGAGCACAAGGCGGTTGATGGCGACCTCCTGAGGGGTTCCCGGCAAGGGTACGGCCCCGGCCCGGCCGGGGGCTGCCCCCGGCGGATCCGGCATGTCCCCCTTCAGGCGTACTGGAGCGCCTGGGCGAGCGTGTCCACCACGGGCAGGCCGGTGCCCTCCAGCTCGGCCCGCGTGGTCATGCCGCCGGTGTAGAGCACCGCCCGCGCGCCCACGTGCCGCGCGGCGAGCCCGTCGTCGACGCTGTCGCCGATCACCAGGATCTCGCCGGGGTCGAGGTCGAGGGCCTCGATGTGCGCGGTCATGTGCACGGCCTTCTCGCCGCCCGTGGTGCCGACCAGGCCGTCGATCCGGGTGAAGTGCCGGGTGATGCCGAAGGACTCGACGATCGGCACGAGATGGGCGTGGGGGGCCATCGAGCACAGCGACTGGGTGCCGGCCCAGCCCCCGAGCACCACCTCGGCGTCGGGGGCCAGCCCGCAGGCGGCGCTGAGCCTGAAGTAGTGCTCGTGGAACCCGTCGTCCAGCAGCTCCCACTCCCCCTCGGCCAGCGGCCTGCCGAGCAGCCGCTCGTAGGCGACCCAGATGGGGCGGGTGTAGACCGCACGGAACCCGTCGGCGGTCAGCTCAGGCAGCGCGTACGGCTTGAACAGGGCGTTGGTGGCGCCGACGACGGCCTCGACGTCGTGGAAGAGCGTCCCGTTCCAATCCCAGATGATGTGTTTTGTCATGTCCCAGCAAGCTTATTCGACAAGGGTGACGATCCTATGAACCCAGCAGGTCCGGAATCTCCTGGGTGGCGTACCACATGAGCTCGTGGGCCTCGGCGCCGTCGACCGTGAAGCGGGCGTCGTCGTCGCCGTCGTCGGCTGCGGGCAGCGCCTCGACGGCGGCCTCGATGTCGCCGACGGCGTCGTGGTCGTCGACGTGCACCGCGGCCACCTTCGCCATCGGGACGGCCGCGGCCAGGCGCACGCGGGCCCGCTCCTCCAGGTCGACGCCGGCCGAGACCGAGCCGTCGGGCACCTCGGCGGCCACCACCACCCGCCGGTGCGCGGCGGCCACGCCGTCGGCGCGGTCGGCGGCCAGCATGCGCAGCGAGGCGCGGGCCGCCTCGGTCAGCGCGACGTACTCCAGTTCCTCGGTGTCGCCCGAGGCGTACCACTCGGTCAGCGCGGGGGTCACCGCGTAACCGGTCAGGGGGGCCGGACCCAGCTCCCCCGCCTCGACCGCGCGGGCGAGGGCGGGGAGGGTGCACGGCAGATAGACGCGCATCACGAACCTTTCCGAAATCGCAAGGGCACCATCATGCCCGTCGCAGCGTGAGCCGGAGTACGGTCTCCAGCTCTGTGAGGGTCGTGTCGGCGTCGCGGTGGTGGATGCCGGTGATGCCGAGCGCGCGGGCGGCCAGGATGTTGGCCTCGATGTCGTCGATGAAAACGCACTGCTCGCCGGGCAGTCCGACCTGGTCGAGGGCGTGGCGGAAGATGCGTTCCTCGGGCTTGCGCATGCCGACCTCGCCGGAGATCACGACCGCGTCGAAGAGGCCGTCCCATTCGTGGCGGGGGTAGGTGTTCGACCAGGAGTTAGACAACAAACACGTCTTAACACCATTTTTCCGTACGTCGCGGAGCATGTCGTACATGGCGTCAACCCGTTCGAAGCCCGCGAACATGCGCTCCAGCAGCCCCTCGGCCACCGGCGGCACGCCGTCCACGGTGAGCAGCCGCGCGGCCAGGTCGCGCTCGAAGGCCGGGCCGTCGAGCTCGCCGCGTTCGAGCGCGTGCACGACGTTCTGCCCCTCGCCGCCCCGGTAGGCGTGGTCCACCAGCTCGCGCATCACCGAACGGTAGTGCTCGGCGTCGATCCGGTCGGCCGCGAGCCACCGGGCGATGGAGTCGGTCAGGCTGGTCGTGAGCACGCCACCCCAGTCGATGAGCACCCCTGCGACCACGACCGCCTCCTCGCTCGAATCCGGTTCTAGGATAGAACCCCGCGAATCGGCCTTCGCGCCTACCCCGCGGCCCGCACCTTGGCGGCCAGCCTGCGGTGCTCGGGCGAGCGCAGCACGCCGGCCGCCTGCTGCGCCGACGCGACGGGCGCCGCCGACAGCAGGCCCCTCTTCTGCTTGAGCCTGAGCAGCCGGACCACCGACTGGTCGAGGCGGTCCTCGGAGACGCGCCCCGACTTCACCGCCGCCAGCACCGCCTGGTACGCCTTGCCCAGGTCGTACGGCATGAGCAGCAGGTCGGCCCCGGCCAGCACGGCGCGCACCGCCACCTCGCCGTCGCCGTACTTCTTACGCACGCCCTCCATGTTGAGCGCGTCGGTGGAGATCACGCCCTTGAAGCCGAGCTTCTGCCGCAGCAGGCCGGTCAGGATGGGCTTGGACAACGTCGCCGGGTCGCCCGACGGGTCGAGCTTGGGGAAGACGATGTGGGCGCTCATCACGGCGTCGACCCCGGCGCCGACGGCGGCCCTGAACGGCGGCGCGTCGATCCTCTCCCACTGGGCCATGGTGTGCTTGATCACCGGCAGGCCGGTGTGGCTGTCGACGGAGGTGTCGCCGTGGCCCGGGAAGTGTTTGGCCGTGGCCGCCACCTTGGCGTCGCCGAAGCCCTTGACCGCCGCCGCGACCATCTTCGCCACCGCGGCCGGGTCGTCGCCGTAGGCCCGCCTGCCGATGACCGGGTTCCGCGGGTTGACGTTGACGTCGGCGACGGGCGCGAAGTCGAGGTTCACCCCGAGCGCCCGCAGCTCCTCGCCGGTCGCCCTGGCCACCGCCCTGGAGTTCGCCGGGTCCTTCGTGGCGCCGATCTCGGCCGCGCCGGGGAAGTCGGTCATCAGCGCGGACATGCGGGAGACCAGGCCGTTCTCCTGGTCGGTGCCGACCAGCAGCGGGACCTTCTTCGACGCCTCCTGCAGGCCGTTGGTGAGCTGCACGACCTGGGCGGTGGACTTGACGTTCGCCGGGAAGAGGATCACGCCGCCCAGGTGGTAGCGGGCGATCACCTTGGCCGGGGTCTGGGCGCCGTAGCGGGCCTGGTTCTCGCCGGAGACGGTGTCGGCGGCGGTGCCGTACAGGACGGGCATGAACAGCTGGCCGACCTTCTCCTCCAGCGTCATCCGCCGCAGGGCCCGCAGCACCGGGTCGGACTCGGCCTGCGGCGGGCTCTGTGGTGTCGTGCTGCCCGCGGGGGTGGCGGCGGGGGTGGCCCCGTCGCCCGCCGGGGCCGCGCTCGCCGGGGCGCCACCGCCGCCGCCGCACGCGGTCAGCGCCAACACCAGGAGCCCTGCCGGGCCGATCCGTCTGAACATGCCTTCCAAGGTATCCATGCCGCGGCCCGCACGAGTCCGGCGACCCGAAAACGGCCCGTTCACAGCCCCAGCGCCGCGAGCCCCGGCAGGTGGGTGCGCGCGACCGCGCGCGCGTTCGCCGCCGTGACCTGGGCCCGCGCGGTGCGCGCCGCCATCCTGCACTGCTCCAGCGTGTGCGCGACCAGCGCCGCCCGTACGGCACCCAGCGCCCCCGCCCCCATCGACAGCGTGGTCGCCCCCAGACCGACCAGCACGCACGCCAGAGCCGGATCGGCGGCCGCCTCACCGCAGATGCCCACCGGCTTTCCGTGGCCGCAGGACATGGCGATCAGGTCGAGCAGCGCCGGCTGCCACGGGTCCTGGAGCCCGCTCACCGTGCCGAGCTGGCGGTCGGCGGCGAAGGCGTACTGGGCCAGGTCGTTGGTGCCGAGCGAGACGAAGTCCACCACCCCGGCCAGCTGACCGGCCCGCAGCGCCGCCGACGGGATCTCGATCATGACGCCCACCTTGGACAACCCGCGCGCCCGGCAGGCGTCGGCGAACCATCTGGCCTCCTCGGCCGTGGCCACCATGGGCGCCATCACCAGCAGCTCGGCCGGCGCGTCCTCGGCCGCCGCCGCCAGCGCGCGCAGCTGCGCGTCCATCACCTCGGGGAAGCGCCTGAACAGGCGCAGCCCGCGCTCCCCCAGCGCCGGGTTCGGCTCGGCGGGGGCGGGCAGGAACCGCAGCGGCTTGTCGGCGCCCGCGTCGAGCGTGCGCACGACCACGGTGGCGCCGGGCACGGCCTCCAGCGCCGCCCGGTAGGCCCGTCGCTGCTCCTCGACGGCGGGGGCCTCGGCCCGGTCGAGGAAGAGGAACTCGGTCCGGTAGAGCCCGACGCCCTCCGCCCCGGCGGCCAGCGCCTCCGCCAGCTCGGCGGGGCCGGCGACGTTGGCCAGCAGCGGCACCGCGTGCCCGTCGGCGGTCCGGCCCGGCCCCTTGGCCGCGCCGATCGCCGCCTGCTTCGCCGCCGCCGCGCCCCGCGCCCCCGCCACGTGGTCGTCGGACGGCTCCAGGCTCACCTCGCCCGTCGTGCCGTCCACCAGGACGGGGACGCCGGCGGGGATGCCGGTCGCCCCCGGGCAGGCGACCACGGCGGGCACGCCCATCGCCCGGGCCATGATCGCGGTGTGGCTCGTGGGCCCGCCCTGCTCGGTGACGAACCCGGCCACGTCCCGCCTGGACAGCAGGGCCGTGTCGGCGGGCGCCAGGTCGGTCGCGACCAGCACGTACGGCACCTCGGGGGCGGCCGGCAGCCCCGGCATCGGGTGCGCGGTGAGCAGGGCGATCACCCGGTCCCTGATGTCGTCGAGGTCGGCGGCCCGCTCGCCCAGGTAGCCGCCGGCCCCGCTGAGCACGTCCCGGTACTTCGTGAACGCCTCGAAGACCGCCCGGGGAGCGGCCAGGCCCCGGTCGATGAGGGTCCTGACCTTCACCACCAGACCGGGGTCCTCGGCCATCAGCGCCTGGGCCTTGAGGATCTCCCCGGCCTCGCCGCCCGCCTGGTTGCCGCGGGCCTCAAGCTCGCCCGCGACCCGTGAGAGCGCGGCCGAGGCCCGCTCCTTCTCCTGTTCCGCCTCACCGGTGTAGGTGCTGCCCTCGGGGGGTTCGGGCACAGAGGCGGTCAGAACGTACGCGGGGCCGTGCCCGATTCCCGGGCTGACCCCAACCCCCCGCAGGTTCATGGCGCTCCGGCGATCGTGGCCAGTTCGTCCAGGATCTCCTCGGAGCCGTCGCCCTCCGCCGTGATCACGACGGTCTCGCCCTGCCGGACGTCGAGCGCCATGATGGCGAGGATGCTCTTGCCGTTGACCGGGGCCCCGCCGCCGCTGGCCTTGGCGACGCTGATGTCCATCGGGGCCAGCTGGGCCCGTTTCACGAACGTCGCCGCGGGACGGGCGTGCAGACCCACCTCCGCCGCGACCGTGACCTTGCGCTCACCCATGAGCCTCTCCTTCTGTACCCGGTCCAGACCAGCTGGACCCTTGCGTGAATGGCGGCCGGCCGCTCGCGGTCGGGCCGGGCGCCGGCGTGGCTGGGGGCACGCCTATTGTGACGTCTTCTGCCGGTACGACCGTGCCGCTGAGGCGTCGTACGCCGGTCTCGGGGACCGCGCCGACGCTGTCTACATCCATGTGAACAGCTCGTCCCCCACGTGCACCGCCCCCTGGACGATGCCGGTCACCGACTCCGAGAGGGCGTCCAGGGCCACGACGGGGCAGACCGGGGACCGTCCGCCGGCCTCGACGACGGACGGGTCCCACGCCACCACGGGCTGCCCCGCGCTGACCCTGTCGCCCTCGGCCGCCAGCAGCTGGAACCCCTTCCCCTTGAGCTGGACCGTGTCGATGCCCAGGTGCACCAGCACGCCCCTGCCGTCGTCCCCCACGATGACGTAGGCATGCGGATGCAGTTTCATGATTTTTCCCGCTATGGGGGCTACGGCCTTGCCGGGCCCCCGCAGCGGGTCGATCGCCGTTCCCGGTCCCACCATGCCCGCGGAGAAGACCGGATCGGGCACGGCGGCCAACCCCACAGCCGCCCCCTCGACCGGGGCGAGAACAGTCGTCATGGTCTCGCCCTTAGCCGATGATGTCCTCGATGTCGCTGGCGATCGTGTCCGCCTCGGGCCCCACGACGACCTGGACCACGTTCCCCGCGGCCATCACGCCGTGCGCCCCCGCCGCCTTGAGGGCGGCCTGGTCGACCTTGGACGCGTCGTGCACTTCGGTGCGCAACCGGGTGATGCAGGGCTCGATCTCGATGATGTTGTCGGCACCGCCGAGACCGGCGATGATCGCATTCACATCCGCCGCCATCCGGTCCTCCCTCGTTCCAACTCCGTGACCAGGCTAAACGAGGTGCCTCGCTCAGTCCGTCTGCGTGACCTTGTTGAGGCCGCGCGGCGAGTCGGGGTCGATGCCGAGGCGCCGGGCCAGCGCTTCGGTGAGGAGCTGGCCGGGGATGATCAGGCCCATCGGCGCCACCCATTCGGGCAGGTCGGGGCCGTTCAGCGCGGCCGTGCCGGCCTGCGCGAGCGCGTCGCCGCCGCCGATCGTGTACGCCGCCGCGCCCGCCGCCACGACCCGCTCGGCCAGGGCCACCGTGCCGGACAGCGTGGGGCTGTTCTCGGCGGCCACCAGCAGCGCCGGGGTGTCGGCGTCGACGACGGCGATCGGGCCGTGCAGCAGGTCGGCGTAGGACAGGCCCATGGCGTGCAGGTAGCAGGCCTCCTTGAGCTTGAGCGCGGTCTCCAGGGCCGTGGAGAAGGCGAGCCCGCGTCCGGACACCACCACGCCCGGCTTGTCCAGCAGCCCTTCGACGACCGCGTCCAGGTCGCCCGGCTCGGCGATCAGCTTCTCGACCGCGTCGGGCACCCGCCGCAGGTCCTCGGCGTTCACGTCGGCGCCCAGGCCCAGCGCGAGCACGGCCAGCGCGGCGAGCTGCGTGGTGTAGGTCTTGGTCGCCGGGACGGCCTTCTCCTCGCCGGCCAGCGTGCACAGCGCGACGTCGGCCGCCTGGGCGAGCGGACTGTCCTCGCCGCCGTTGGTGATGCCGACCGTCTTCGCGCCGCAGTCCTTGGCCCAGGCCAGGGTCTCGACGATCTCCTCCGTCCGGCCCGACTGGGAGATCGCGACGGCCAGCACGCCGTCGAGGTCGAGCTTGCGCCGGTAGGTCGTCGCGATGGACGGCGCGGCCAGCGCGCCCATCCGGCCCGCGTGGGACTCGACCAGGTAGCGGCCGTAGACTGCGGCGTTGTCGGAGGTTCCACGCGCGATGAACAGCAGCTGGCGAGTCTGCTCGCCCACCGCCTTCACCTCGCCCACCCTGGGGAGCAGGGCGTCGAGCGTGGCCCGCAGCGCTTCCGGCTGCTCGGCGATCTCACTGCGCATCTTGGTGGTCATCCTGAGCTCATCCCTCGATTCATACGGTGTCGGACTTGACCGTCTTTCGCGACATGTGGTCTAGTCCGGACTAGACCAGTACGAACCATAGCCCATGGCCACCAAACAAGAAATCTGCCCATAGACTGCCGCACCACCAGATCCAGATTTCTTCTTTGCCGATCGAGGGGAGGATCCGTGGCGCACATCGATCCGGATAGCCCGGTGCCCAAGTACTTCCAGCTTCGCGAGATCCTGCTGGACCTCATTGACAGCAACGAGCTCAGCATCGGCGCGGCCATCCCGTCCGAGCGGGAGCTCTGCCAGCGGTTCGGCCTGTCCAGGATGACCGTACGGCAGGCCGTCGACCACCTGGTCTCCGAGGGCCGCCTGCACCGCGTGCCGGGCAAGGGCACGTTCGTGGCCAGGCCCAAGATCGAGCTGGCGTTGCAGCTCACGTCGTTCACCGACGACATGAGGGCGCGCGGGATGATCCCGGGCTCGCGCGACCTCGACCGCCGCATCGTGCGGGCCAGCGCCCACCTGGCCAAGGAGCTGGGGATCCAGCCGGGTGAGGAAGTGCACTTCATCGAACGCCTGCGCACGGCCGACGGCGAGCCGCTGTCCATCGAACGGGCACACATCCCGGTCAAGCTCGCCCCCGATCTGGCTGATGACGACCTGTCGGACAAATCGCTGTACGAGCTGCTGGAGAGCCGCTACGGGCTGGTCATGGACGCCGGCGAGCTCACCATCGACGGCGGCATCGCCGACCCGAGCGACGCCGACCTGCTGAAGCTGCCGCGCGGCGGCGCCGTGCTGCTGCTCCAGCGCAGGTCCTTCTCCGGCGGCGTCTGCGCGGAGCTCGGCGTGTCCACCTACCGCGCTGACCGCTATCAGCTGCGGACCATCCTCGAAATGCCCGTTAGACGGGGCTAGGGCCACTCCGCCGGGCCCGGACGGCCTGCCCGGCGGACCGCCTGACTCCCACCCCCCGGAGGAACGCCCGGTGAACGAGACCACCGCCGCCGCCCGGCCTTCGCCGTTCGCACGCGTGATGAACGTGCTCCAGCGGCTGGGCCGCTCGCTGATGCTGCCCATCGCGGCCCTGCCCGCGGCCGCGCTGCTCTTCCGGTTCGGGCAGCCCGACATGCTGGGCTCCAACGGCCCGGCCCCCGGCGGCCTGGCCGACGTGCCCGGGTTCGCGTGGATGAGCCAGGTCGCCGAGGTGCTGGCCGCGGCCGGGGACGCGCTCTTCCAGAACCTGCCGCTGCTGTTCGCGGTGGGCGTGGCCATCGGCTTCGCCCGCAAGGCCGACGGCACCACCGCGCTCGCGGCCGTCGTCGGCTACCTGGTGTTCGACCGGGTGACCAAGGTGATGTTCTTCGGCTCCGACATCCGCGACACCGTGGCCATCCGCCAGGTCCAGGACCAGGGCATCAAAGAGGTCATCAACTACGGCATGCAGAACCCCACCAAGGTGCTCGGCGGCATCGTGATGGGCCTGGTCACCGCGCTACTGTGGCAGCGCTTCCACCGCATCAAGCTGCCGCCGTGGCTGGCCTTCTTCGGCGGACGCCGGTTCGTGCCGATCATCACCTCCATCGTCGCGCTGCTCCTCGGCGTGCTGTTCGGCTGGCTCTGGCCGGTCCTCGGCGAGTGGATCCGGCACGCCGGCGAGGCCCTGGCCGCCATCGGCCCGATCGGCACCGGCATCTACGGCCTGATCAACCGCCTGCTCATCCCGCTCGGCCTGCACCACTTCGTGAACTCGGTCGTCTGGTACGTCGTGCCGCAGTGCGAGGTGGGCGGTCACGTGCTGGGCGGCGACTGGAACTGCTACTTCGGCGGCGCCCCGCACTCCGGCCAGTTCATGGCCGGCTTCTTCCCCGTCATGATGTTCGCCCTGCCGGCCGCCGCCCTGGCCATGTGGCGGGCCGCGCCCCCGCACCGCCGGGCCACGGTGGGCGGCATCATGCTCTCGGCCGGGCTGGCCTCGTTCGTCACCGGCATCACCGAGCCGATCGAGTTCGCGTTCATCTTCGTCGCGCCCGCGCTGCTGGTCGCGCACGCCGTCCTGACCGGCCTGGCGATGGCGCTCACCACGCTCATCGGCGGGCAGCTCGGCTTCGGCTTCTCCGCGGGCCTGCTCGACATGCTGCTGAACGCCAGCAAGTCCAACACCCAGAACCTGCCCGGCATCCTGCTGCTCGGGCTGATCTACGGCGTCGTGTACTACGTCGTGTTCACCTTCCTCATCCGCAGGTTCGACATCATGACGCCGGGCCGGGAACCCGAGCCCGACCTCGACTCCGGCGAGACCTAGCGGCCGTTTTCCGCCACGCCCGCCGTGGTAGGAACCTGGCATTCCCCCGCTGACGGACCACCGAGCGGGGGTGAGGACCATGGGCGCGTCGCCCTGGTCGGCGACGTTCGCGGTGCTGCAACGTATCGGCCGCTCGCTCATGATGCCCATCGCCGTGCTGCCCGCCGCCGGCCTGCTCTTCCGCTTCGGCCAGGACGACCTGCTCGGCAAGGACGGCCTCGGCGGCCTCCTGCCCTGGATGCTGCCCGTCGCCAACGTCCTGGCCGCGGCCGGCGGCGCCCTGTTCGACAACCTGCCCGTGCTGTTCGCGATCGGCGTCGCGATCGGATTCGCGCGCAAGTCCGACGGCTCCACCGCCCTCGCCGCCCTGGTCGGCTACCTGGTGTTCGACCGCGTCAGCCGCACGCTCTTCTACGACGCGGGCCACGGCGCGGTCTACGACAAGGTCGTCGTCACCACCCCGCAGGGGCCGATGCTCAACCTGGGGGCCCAGAACCCCACCGGCGTGCTCGGCGGCATCGTCATCGGCATCACCGCGGCGCTGCTCTGGCAGCGCTTCTACCGGCTGAAGCCGCCCCCGTGGCTGGCCTTCTTCGGCGGACGCCGCTCGGTCCCGATCATCACCGCCGTCGCCGCCCTACTGCTCGGCGTCGTGTTCGGGCTGGTCTGGCGGCCGGTGGGCGACTGGCTGTCCGGCGTCGGCGACTGGCTCTCGGCCCACGGCACCGTGGGCACCGGCATCTACGGCGTGGCCAACCGCCTGCTGATCCCCGTCGGCCTGCACCACTTCCTCAACACCATCGTCTGGTTCACGCTGCCCGAGTGCCACGCCGGCGTGAACGGCGCCACCCGGGACGCCGCCGGCGACCTGAACTGCTACTTCGCCGGCGAGCAGGGCGCCGGCATCTTCATGACCGGCTTCTTCCCCGTCATGATGTTCGGGCTGCTCGGGGCCGCCATCGCCATGTGGCGGGCGGCCCCGCCGGAACGCCGCAAGTCCGTGGGCGGCATCATGTTGTCGGCCGGGCTGACGGCATTCATCACCGGCATAACCGAGCCCCTGGAATTCGCCTTCATTTTCGTCGCGCCGGTGCTTTTCGTGGTGCACGCCCTGCTGACCGGGCTGTCGATGGCCCTGATGGCGGAATTGGGCGCGCGGCTCGGCTTCACCTTCTCCGGCGGCGCCATTGACATGCTGCTGAACGCCAGCAAATCGAACACCCACCGGCTCGGGCTGATCATCGGCTTCGGGCTGCTGTATTTCGTTCTCTATTATCTGATCTTCGCGTTCCTGATCCGCCGCCTGAACATCCCCACCCCCGGCCACGAACCCCCCGCCCCGCCGGCCCCCTAGGCGCCCCCGCGCCGACGACGAAGCCCCCGCCCTCCTGCTCGCGCAGGGGGACGGGGGCCCGTTCAGGCTCGCCTCAGCGGGTCAGACGGCGTTCTTCGGGTCGCCGTGGCAGCGCTTGTACTTCTTACCCGACCCGCAGGGGCAGGGCGCGTTGCGCTCGACGTTCCCGTACGCGGCCCGCTCGGCCGACGTGGTGCGCACCCGCGTGTGCTCGACGTCGCCCTGCTCGCCCGGGGCGGAGTACTCAAGCTCGGCCGGGCGCTGCGGCGCGCGCAGGGCGGTGGAGATGATCGACCGCGTCTCGGTGACCGCGGCGTCCTCCTCCTCGACGATCGGGTTCTCCTGCACCTCGACCTCAAGGTTGAACAGGAAGCCGACGGAGTCCTCCTTGATGCCCTCCAGCATCGCGGAGAACATCTCGAAGCCCTCGCGCTGGTACTCGATCTGCGGGTCCTTCTGCGCGTAGGCCCGCATGCCGATGCCCTCGCGCAGGTAGTCCATCTCGTAGAGGTGCTCGCGCCACTTGCGGTCGAGCACCGACAGGATGACCTGACGCTCGAAGTTGCGCGTGGCCTCCGCCCCGAGCTGCTCCTCGCGCCTGGCGTACGCCTCCAGGGCGTCGGCCTTGATCTTCTCGGAGATGAACTCGGCGGTCAGCTCCTCGCGGCTGCCGGCCTCCTCGACGAGGTTGTCGATGGTGACCGTGACCGGGTAGAGCTCGCCGAACGCCTTCCACAGCCGGTCGAGGTCCCACTCCTCGGCGAAGCCCTCGGAGGTGGCGCCCGCGACGTAGCCGTCGATCACGTCGCCGATGAAGCCGCGCACCTGGTCGTGCAGGTCGGCGCCCTCCAGCACGCGGCGGCGCTCGGAGTAGATCACCTTGCGCTGCCGGTTCATGACCTCGTCGTACTTCAGAACTTCCTTGCGGATCTCGAAGTTCTGCTGCTCGACCTGGTGCTGGGCGGAGGCGATGGCCTTGGAGACGATGCCCGACTCGATCGGCTGGTCGTCGGGGATGCTCAGCCTGTTCATGATCAGCTCGACCCTGGCCGCGTTGAACAGGCGCATGAGGTCGTCGCCGAGCGAGAGGTAGAAGCGCGACTCGCCGGGGTCGCCCTGACGGCCGGAACGGCCGCGGAGCTGGTTGTCGATGCGGCGCGACTCGTGCCGCTCGGTGCCGAGGACGTAGAGGCCGCCGAGCTGGGTGACCTCGTCGTGCTCGGCCTTGACGGCCGCCCTGGCCTTCTCCAGCGCCTCGGGGTAGGCCTTCTCGTACTCCTCCGGCGTGTCGACCGGGTCGAGGCCGCGCTGGCGCAGTTCGAGGTCGGCGCGGAACTCGGAGTTGCCGCCGAGCATGATGTCGGTGCCTCGACCGGCCATGTTCGTGGCGACGGTGACGGCGCCCTTGCGGCCCGCCTCGGCGATGATCGACGCCTCACGCGCGTGGTTCTTCGCGTTGAGCACCTCGTGCGGCACGCCGCGCCGCTTGAGCGCCTTGGACAGCCGCTCGGACTTCTCCACCGACGTGGTGCCCACGAGGACCGGCTGACCGGCCTCGTAACGCTCCTTGATGTCCTCGACGACCGCGTTGAACTTGGCGTCCTCGGTCTTGTAGACGACGTCCGGCTGGTCCTTGCGGACCATCGGCCGGTTGGTCGGGATCGGGACGACGCCCAGCTTGTACGTCTGGTGGAACTCGTTGGCCTCGGTGGCGGCCGTGCCGGTCATGCCGGACAGCTTGGCGTAGAGGCGGAAGTAGTTCTGGAGGGTGACCGTGGCGAGAGTCTGGTTCTCGTCCTTGATCTTCACGCCTTCCTTGGCCTCGATGGCCTGGTGCATGCCCTCGTTGTAGCGCCGGCCGTGCAGCACGCGGCCGGTGAACTCGTCGACGATGAGCACCTCGCCGTCGGCGACGATGTAGTCCTTGTCCTTCTTGAACAGCTCTTTCGCCTTGAGCGCGTTGTTCAGGAAGCCGACCAGGTGGGTGTGCTCGGGCTTGTAGAGGTTGTCGATGCCGAGCCAGTCCTCGACCTTCTCGACGCCGGCCTCCAGGATGCCGACCGTGCGCTTCTTCTCGTCGACGATGTAGTCGCCGGTGCTCTCCTCGCCCGGGTTCTTCGCCTCGACGCCCTTGCGCAGCCGCGGAACGATCTTGGCGAACTCGCTGTACCACTTGCCCGACTGCTCGCCGGGGCCGGAGATGATCAGCGGCGTGCGGGCCTCGTCGATGAGGATCGAGTCGACCTCGTCGACGACCGCGAAGTTGTGGCCGCGCTGGACGCACTCCTCCAGCGACCACGCCATGTTGTCGCGCAGGTAGTCGAAGCCGAACTCGTTGTTGGTGCCGTACGTGATGTCGGCCTCGTACTGCTTGCGACGCTCGTCGGGCGCCTGCCCGGACACGATGCAGCCGACCTCCAGCCCGAGGAAGCGGTGCACGCGGCCCATGGTCTCGGCGTCGCGCTTGGCCAGGTAGTCGTTGACCGTGACCACGTGGACGCCCTTGCCGGACAGGGCGTTGAGATAGGCGGGCAACGTACAGGTCAGGGTCTTGCCCTCACCGGTGCGCATCTCGGAGATGTTGCCCAGGTGGAGGTTGGCGCCGCCCATGATCTGCACGTCGAAGTGCCGCTGGCCGAGCACGCGGCGAGCCGCCTCGCGGACGGTCGCGAACGCCTCGGGAAGCAGGTCGTCGAGGCTCTCGCCGTCGGCGTAACGCTGCTTGAACTCGTCGGTCAGCGCGCGCAACTCCGCGTCGGACAGGCTCGTGAAGTCGTCCTCGATGGAGTTGACCTGATCGGCGATCCGCTTGAGCTTGCGCAGAGTCTTGCCTTCGCCGGCACGTAGGATCTTGTCGAGAATGGCTGCCACTTTATGTAAAGCTCCTCGCAGGTCTACCCCGGCGGCGCCGCCAGGAGGAGAGGCCGAGACAAACTTCCCCGGTTGCCATCGTAGGCGGTTCCGCAACCAGACACAGCCACCGTGACGACGAGGGCGCCGGACACGTCTGGGAGAATGGGGCCAAGGCAGAGGGTATGCCGGTTGAGCGCCGGTTCGCACCAATAGCGGGATATCCGGCAAAGGAAGGATTTAGTCATGGTTGAGGGGAAGAAGTCCGAGCACACGGAGAATCTCGGCAACCACGGCGGGCGCGCCTCCTCGTGGCTGGCCGTGACTGTCATGGTGGTGGGCACCATCGTGGCCGGCTTCGGGCTGACGGCCGACAACTGGACGCTGGTCTGGGTCGGCGCCGGTGTGTTCGTCGTCGGCGGCATCCTCGCCCTCGTCTTCGACATCTTCACGGACGTGGTGATCGACGCGCCCCGCGTCGGCATGCGCGCCGAAGACCACCGCTGACCCACCCGGCACACGGCGGGCCCCGACGGACCGGGCGCCCGCCGTTCCCATGCCCGGCCCCTCCTGGACTCTTTCTTCTCGGCATCCAATTCCCCAACCCCGGTACATCGGCGTGTCGCCCCCGCCCCTTGCACGGCGCGTCTTTCCCGGCCCGCCCTTCCGGTCCAGGGCGTGCCCGGGGGTGGGCCGATTCTGTCGGTGGGCGCCGCTAAATTCCTCCCATGGATAGCCCTACCGTCCCCCAAAGCCTCCCGGGGTTCGCCGCATGACGAACGTGACCGACCTGACCGCCGACGAGGCGCGCCGGGTCATCCTGCGCGCCCAGGGGCTCATCGGCGCCGACGCGCGCAAGGGCGGGGTGCGCGGCATGCTCCGCCGGCTCGGCGCCGTACAGCTCGACACGATCTCCGTCCTGGCCCGCTCCCACGAGCTGGTCGCCTACGCGCGCCTGGGCGCGGTGGGCAGGCCCACGGTCGAGCGCGCCTACTGGCACGATCCCGCCCAGAGCTTCGAGTACTGGTGTCACGCCGCCTGCATCCTGCCCATCGAGCACTGGCCGCTCTACGCCTTCCGGCGCCGCGCCTACCGCGACCGGCGCTACCGCTGGCACGAGGTGCCCGACAGCGTCGACAAGCTGCTGCAGCAGGTGCGCGACTCGGGCCCGCTCACGACATCCGACGTCGGCGGCGCCAAGAACGGCGGCCCGTGGTGGGACTGGTCCGACTCCAAGATCGGGCTGGAGTGGCTGCTCGACATCGGTGAGATCACCTGCGTGCGCCGCGTCGGCTGGCGCCGCGTCTACGACCTGACCGAGCGCGTGGTGCCCGCCGACCTGCTGGCCGACGACCTGCCCGACGAGGAGTGCGTCGTCCTCCTGGCCGCCATCGCGGGCCGGTCGCTCGGGGTGGCCAACCGTACCGACCTGCTCGACTTCCTGCGGCTCAAGGGCAAGTACGCGGCGATGCTCGACCAGGCCCTGCTCAGCGGCGCCGCCGGGCTGGTGCCGGTCAATGTGGCGGGCTGGCCGGCCAAGAAGGGCCAGGCCAACGCGTGGGCCGATCCGCAGGCGCTGGAGTCCGAGCCGCGCGGCCGCCACCGCACGACGCTGCTGTCGCCGTTCGACTCCCTGATCTGGCACCGCGGCCGCACCGAGCGCGTCTTCGGCTTCAAGTACCAGCTTGAGCTCTACGTGCCCAAGGAGAAGCGCGTCCACGGCTACTTCACGATGCCGGTGCTGGCCGGGGGCCGCCTGATCGGCCGGGTCGACCCGGCTCGTGAGGGCACCACCCTGGTCGCCCGTCAGGTCCACCTGGAGCCCGGCCTGTCCCCGGCCAAGTGGGCCGACGCCTTCCGCGACGCCCTGTGGTCGGCCGCCGATTGGGTGGGCTGCGACGCCGTCCGCGTCGAACGCACCGACCCTCCGGAGCTCGCCCACCTCCTGACCGCGCCACGGCCGTAGATCATCAGCGGGCCGGCGCCACGGCCTCGCCCGCCACGGCCGGAGAAAGGGGAACAGCGAACGAGGGACGGCGATCGCGCCGGCTCACCGTCCCGGGAGGACAGATCCGGGGGCGCGGCCGGCGGCCTTCGCACATGCCCGCGCCAGGGTCAGGTGATCTCCAGCATGCGTTCGCGTACCGCGTAGACCACCGCTTCCATCCGCGAGTGCAGCTGAAGCTTGTCGAGGATGTTGCGGACGTGGTTCTTCACCGTGTTCTCGGAGATGAACAGCTGCTTGGCGATCTCGCGGTTGTTCATGCCCTTGGCGACCAGGCGCAGGACCTCCATCTCGCGGTCGGTCAGCCGGGGCACGGGGAGCTGCGGCGGGCGTTCGGCCTCCTTGCGGCTCATGTTCGCGAACTCGCTGATGAGCTTGGCGGCCATCGCCGGGTTGATTAAGGACTGGCCCTCGTGCACGCCCCGCACCGCGGCGGGCACGTCGTTGATCTGCACGTCCTTCAGCAGGTATCCGGTGGCGCCGGCCTTGATGGCCTCGAAGAGGTCCTCCTCCTCGTCGCTCACCGTCAGCATGATGATGCGGGTGCTCGGGACGGACGCCCTGATGCTCTTGGTCGCCTCGATCCCGTCCTGCCGGGGCATGCGCACGTCCATCAGCGCGACGTCGGGCATGAGGCGATCGGCCAGTTCGACCGCCTCCTGCCCGTCGCTCGCCTCACCGACCACCTCGATGTCGGGCTCCGCGGCCAGCGTCAACGCCAGGCTTCGCCGGATCAGCTCGTGATCGTCAACGATCAGCACGCGGATCGGCTCGCTGTCTGCCGTGCGGACCTCGCCGGACTCGGTCACGAGCCCTCCTCGGTCCGACTTGCGCCTGCCTTGCTCACGGGGAACCTGCTCATCGGACGGCCGCTCCGCTGTCACGCCCGGTCGGGGCCGTAGCGGCGGTCCGCATGGCGGTTGTCCCGTCAGTACCCTCGCTTCGCTCGCTCATCTGAACCTGACTGAGCTCGCTCACGTCTCCTCCTCGTCGGGGGGCCAGAGCCGTCGGACCGCCATGATGGCACGTATGGCACGGTCCTCGGGTGGTCGAGAAGATCTTCCGGTGTGCGATCAGGGCTCTACGAGCCGCAACACGCCGTAGTTGTACCCGCGCCGGTTGTAGACCACGCTCGGCAGGCCGCTCTCCTTGTCACGGAACAGGTAGAAGTCGTGCCCGACCAGTTCCATCTCGAGCATGGCCTGGTCGATGGTCATGGGTTCCGCTCTGTGGAACTTCTCCCGCACGACGAGCGGGCCGTCGCCGTCCATCTCGATCGGGACGATGTCGTCGTCGAGCTTGTCCTCCTGCACCGGCAGGTCCTCGTAGGACTCGGCCGGCTCGGGGACGGGCTTGGTTCCCCGGGACGGCGGGCCGGCGACGTCAGGGAGCGTCGCGGTGAGCTCCGCCACCGAGGGCGGGCAGTGGTTGCCGTGATGGACCTTGCGCCGGTCGGCCAGCCGGCGGAGGCGGCCTTCCAGCTTGTCGAGGGCCAGGTCGAGGGCTACGAACCGATCGTCGGCCGAGGCTTCGGCGCGGATGGCCGGGCCTTTCGAATGGATGGTGAGTTCGACGCGCTCGCGCTGGTCGGCGAGGCGAGGGTTGCGTTCTTTGGACACCTCCACATCGACTCGGATGAGTTTGTTGTCCAGACGTTCGATCCTGGCCAGCTTGGTCGTCACCTGGTCTCGGAACCGGTCACTCACTCCTGTGTGCCGACCCTTGACGATGATGTCCATGCAACAGCCCCCCTTCGTCTAACGACTGAGCAAGAGCGCCCGACGATGTGCGTACCGGACGGGGTTTCCTGTCCGCCTCTCTGTCACCGCTACCCTCTTCCGCCACGACGTCACCGGGTTCTCGGGTGGCACCCGTCCGGCCGACCTGGTCTTCGACCCCACATTCGCCTGCTGAGGATTTCGCAGCTCTGTTGCCACTACTGCCCTTCTCTTCTGGCGAGGGACATCTGGACCCTCGGGAAGGCAGGACTTACCCCTAAGCCGCACCGTGATCGGTCGACAAAGAGTCGCCTTACGTGGACCGTTTTGCCTGCGGCTGGCCTCGGCTAGCAGAGCCGGGGACACCGACTCTGCGCAACCACGGACCCGGACGGGTGCCATGTCAGAACGCTATCCGCATCCTGGGCGAATGTCAGCCGGAGGCTCGGCCAAAGGATCACTTTCCGTGATTTTCCCGGAGTTCCGGACGTCCGCATGACCCCGGCGCCGTCGGTCGCCAACCCCTGCGGCCACGCGGCTTCCGGTCGCCTGAGCTGTGCCATCTCTTGTTCCCGGGAAGAGACATCCCCTCTTCAAGACGTCCCCAAGAATTGGATCTTTCTTTACCGACAGTGATGCAGAGCAGTTTCAAGATCTTCGGCGTGTCGCGGCGAGGGTGGCCGCCAACGGCACCCGCAGACCGGCGGCGCGCAGTGCTCGCGCGGCTTCGGTGAGCGAGGCGCCGGTGGTCAGGACGTCGTCCAGCAGCACCGCAGACGGCGCTGGAGGGCCTTTCACGCGCCCGGCCACACAGAGGGACCCGGCGAGGTTCGCGGCGCGCTGCGTGGAACTCAGGCCCGCCTGGTCGGCCACCCGCCGAGCCTGCCGCAGCGCCGCCCACGGCTCGGCCCGCACGCCGGACGCGACCAGATGACGGGCGACGAGCACCGCCACCCGGCCCATGGGATCGTGCCCACGGACCCGCAGCGCCCTCCTCGCGCTCGGCACCGGCACGACGGCGAACGGCCCCCGCGCCCATCCGGCCCCGGTCCCCGCCGCCGCGCCCAGCGCCGTGAGCACGGTGAACGCCAGCACCTGCGCCAGCACGCCGGCCAGCCCCACCGCCCCTCGCTCCTTGTACGCCAGGATCGCCGCGCGGGCCGCGCCCTCGTACGACGTGGCCGACCAGAACTCGGGCAGGCCGGGCGGGCCCGGCTCAGGCCCGCGCCTGGCGGGCGCGACCGCCATCCCGGCCGCGCATCCGGCGCAACACCGCGCCCCGGCACGCCCGCAGCCCACGCAGGACTGCGGCAGAAACACATCGAGCACCCCCGCCAACACGCCCCCAGCATGCCCCCCACCACCGACAGTTCCCCGGCTCCGCGCACGCGCCTCCAGCTCAGATGGGAGGCGGTCCGGGGACGGGTTCAGCCCAGGGGGAAGAAGGGGTTCTTGGCGTTGGGTTCGATCTTGCTGGTCCAGCCCTGGCGGTCCTGGTTGAGCTCGATGATCTTGGGGCCCTTCTCGGTGCTCGCCTCCGCGAGCACCCGCCCGTTCAGCGCCGTCACCCCCGCCAGCCGGTCCTTCAGCGGGATCCCGATGGTCTCGCCGTCGCCGATGTCGATCTCGTTCAGGATCTGCCCGGCCTTGCTCTTGATGAGGACGAGCAGGTGCTCGTCGTCCTCCCAGGCGATGTCCTCGATCTCGTACTCGACCTCCGTCGAGGTCAGCGTCTGGAGGTTGCCGAGCATGGGCCCGTTGAGCCCCTCGCTCAGCGCCCCGAGCTGCACGGTGTTCTTGCCGGTGCGCAGGGCCACCCGCACGCCGTCCCTGGCGATCCGGAACGCGGTGACGTCGAGGCCGTCGAGCCCGGGGGCGGAGACGCGCTCGGGGCCGCGTCCGCCGTTGGGGTCGTACCGCAGGACCACCTTGTTGTGCTGGTCGAACGTCCACAGGGAGCCGTCGCGGCGCCAGGTGGGGTCGGTGAGGTCGGCGCCCTCGACGACCTGCTGCCAGCGGCCCTCGGGGGTGAGCCCGGCGATCGAGATGCCGGTGGAGGTCCGGGCCGCGACGATCGCGCCGGTCTGCTGCGTGGACAGCGCGAACGCCTTGAAGTCGGTGTTCCCCTCCCCCGCCGGTCCGGACACGGCGACGCCCGGGCCCTCGTCGCTCATGACGTGCACGGACCCCTTGCTGGTGTAGTACGGCGTGCCGCCGCCGTTCTCCAGCCAGTGGGCCTCCAGGTTGGGCGGCTCGGTCCAGTACTGCTCGCCGTCGACCTGCACCTCGATGGTGCGGCTGTTGGCGACCTTGTTGCTGGTCAGGCTGTACTTGAGCTGCGCCACCAGGGCGGCCTTCTCGCCCAGGTCGAGCGGCAGGAGCGGGCCCGAGAAGTTGATCAGGACGCGGTCCTCGCCGGTGCCGACCGACTCGACCTGCGTGCCCTCGGGGAACACGGTGCCCACGGCGCCGCGCAGCGCGCCGCTCGGCCCCTTGAGCAGCCGCTTGACGATGGTCTGGGCGAAGGTCTCGGTCGGCTTGAGCCGCAGGCACACCCGGTCGACGACCAGGCGCTCGCGGGCGCTGTTGAGGTAGTACAGGTTGGTCAGCCGGTACGCCCGCGCCACGTCGGACTTGGTGAGCAGCAGCCCGTCCGGCAGGTCGTCGACCCGGTAGGCGCCGCGGGCGTCCTTCTTGAGCACGAACGACCGCTCGGGCGCGTTCCCCGACAGCGGCACGTACGCGTCGTCGGGGTCGATGCGGGCGACCTGCTTGCCCTTGAGCCCGTACGTCTCCGGCTCGTCGCCCTCCCCCGGGGGGTCCACCTGGTACGCGTCCTCGATCACCGTCACCGGCCCGGACGCCTTCCACTTGGCCTGGGCCTTGGGCGTCAGGTACCTGGCCAGCACGGTGGGGTCGTCGGGGTAGGCCGCCATGGCCGCCTGGAGCCCCTTGATCAGGTACTCGGGGTTCCAGTCGTCGCGCGGCGGGACGGCGATCATGCGCTGGAACGGCTTGTTCAGCGGATCGCCGCCCCCGGTGTCGCTCACCGTGTACGGCCCGCTCACCGGGATCACGGTGCACCCCGAGCCCGCGCAGGCCACGGCCGCGGCGAGGGCGACCGCGGCGCCCACCCGTCTAGTCCTCCTCATGGCCGCCTCCGTCCCCCGAGGCCGGGAGCAGCACCGGCGTCATGTGGCTGCGCCAGGTGCGCCGCATCTCGATCTCGGGCGGCACCAGCGACAGCGGCGAGCCCTTCAGGTCGGCCCCGGCCAGCCTGGGCAGCGTGAGGCGGAACTGCGAGCCCTCGCCCGGCTGCCCCCACGCCTGCAGCCAGCCGCCGTGCAGCGTGGCGTCCTCGCGGGAGATGGCCAGGCCGAGCCCGGTGCCGCCGATGGTCCTGGCCCTGGACGGGTCGGCCCGCCAGAACCGGTCGAAGACCATCGTCTCCTCGCCCGGCTTGAGCCCGATCCCGTGGTCGCGCACGGCGACGGCGACGGCGTCCCGGTCGGCCCCCACGGTCACCACGATCTCCCTGCCCTCGCCGTGCTCGATGGCGTTGAACAGCAGGTTGCGCAGGATGCGCTCGACGCGGCGGTTGTCGACCTCGACCATGCACGGCTCGTGCGGCAGGCGGATGTCGAAGCGGGTGGAGTGGCGCTCGGCCAGCGCCTCGGAGTCGGCGATGGCCCGGTGGACGACGTCGCGCATGTCCACGGAGTCGACGTCGAGCGTGGCGGCGCCGGCGTCGTAGCGGCTGATCTCCAGCAGGTCGGCCAGCATCGACTCGAACCGTTCGAGCTGGGCCTGCATCAGCTCGGCCGAGCGGGCGGCCATGGGGTCGAAGTCCTCGCGGGCGTCGTACAGCAGGTCGGCGGCCATGCGGACGGTGGTCAGCGGCGTGCGCAGCTCGTGGGAGACGTCGGAGACGAACTGGCGCTGGACCTGCGACAGCTCCTCAAGCTGGTGGATCTTGAGCGCCAGGTTGGCGGCCATCTCGTTGAACGAGTTCGCCAGGCGGGCCAGGTCGTCCTCGCCGCGCACCTTGAGGCGTTCGTCCAGCTTGCCGGCGGCCAGGCGCTCGGCGGCCTGGCGGGCCAGCCGCACGGGCGTGACGACCTGCCGCGCGACCAGGTACGCGATGGCGGCCAGCAGCAGCACGAGCCCGAGCCCCACCACGACGATGGCCAGCCGGACGTTGGACAGCAGCTCCTCTTCCTCGCTGAACGGGAAGAAGTGGTAGACCTGGTAGTCCTGGCCGGTCGTGGGCTCGTGCACGACGCCGCCGACCACGAACGTCAGCGTGGCCTGGCTCTGCCCGGCGAACCTGATCGACTCGATCTGGATCTCGGTCTTGCCGTACTCGGCCCGGTTCATGTACTTCTGCAGGCGCTGCCGGAGCGAGGCGGGCACGTCGGCCTGCACCACCCGGCCCGAGGCCCGCGACATGCCGGGCTTGGCCTCGTTGAGTATGAGCACGTCGTAGCGCTTCTTGGAGCCGTCCTCGCCCGACCCGGTGACGGTGTCCATGACCTCGTCGAGCGGGTTGACCTTCTGGTCGGTGTCGGGGGCCTTGGCGCCGTCGTCGGAGGGCGGGATCAGCGCGTCGGCGATCTGCAGCCGGTCGGCGTACGCCTCGTTGAGCGACGACTGCTGGCTGCTCGCGACCACGGACCGGTTGATCTCGTCGGACAGGAACGTGCCGAGGACGACCACGACGGTCACGGAGATCACCAGTGTGCTGGTGACCACCTGGAGCTGGAGCGAGCGCCGCCACACGCTGCGCACCCGGCCCGCCGCACGGCGCACCCTCCGGCGGACGCCGCCGAGAATCTGGCGGATCGTCCGTCGGCGGGCTTTTCTGGTCGGGGGCATGGCGGGGCGGGGCGAAGGCTAGGCGGGGCCGGCTTTGTAGCCCACGCCGCGGACCGTCACGACGATCTCGGGGTGCTCGGGGTCCTTCTCGATCTTGGCGCGGAGTCGCTGCACGTGCACGTTCACCAGCCGGGTGTCGGCGGCGTGCCGGTAGCCCCAGACCTGCTCCAGCAGGACCTCGCGGGTGAAGACCTGGCGCGGCTTGCGGGCCAGGGCGACGAGCAGGTCGAACTCCAGCGGCGTGAGGTTGATCGTCTCCTCGCCGCGCTTGACCGAGTGGCCGGCCACGTCGATGGTGATGTCGCCGATCTGCAGGATCTCGGGCGTCGGCTCGTCGGTGCGGCGCAGCCGCGCCCGCACCCGCGCCACGAGCTCCTTGGGCTTGAACGGCTTGACGATGTAGTCGTCGGCGCCGGACTCCAGCCCGAGCACGACGTCGATCGTGTCGCTCTTGGCGGTGAGCATCACGATCGGCACCCCCGACTCCGCCCTGATCCTGCGCGCCACGTCGATGCCGTCGGCGCCCGGCAGCATC
This sequence comes from Nonomuraea sp. NPDC050227, assembly GCF_044459705.1. Lineage (NCBI taxonomy): Bacteria > Bacillati > Actinomycetota > Actinomycetes > Streptosporangiales > Streptosporangiaceae > Nonomuraea > Nonomuraea sp. NPDC050227. The sequence continues at coordinate 259,502 of NZ_JBITJF010000015.1, forward strand.
AGGTCGAGCAGGACAAGGTCCGGGCGTGTATCCCGGAACGCGTCGAGGGCCTTGTCGCCGTCGGAGACGAAGGACGGCTCGAAGCCTTCTCCGCGCAACACGATGCCGAGCATCTCGGCGAGAGCGGCGTCGTCGTCGACGACCAGCACGCGACCTTTCATGGCCCCTCATTCGTTCTACGCATTGTGGGACATACCCGCACGATCGCTGAAGGTTACCCTTGGTCGGCCCATGTGTGGGACATGAGCCCTACGAAAGGCGAATTTTAGGTTCCCCCGGCAACCACAAACCCAGTCTGCGGTAACGGAGCGACTTTCGGCCATCCCCGGCTGCCTTCCTTGCCCCGTTTCGCCGATAAATGAGGGCAAGATGAGCCGGCGAATCACCTCGGTGACACCAGCCACCCGCCCAGCGTGCCAGGATTGGGATATGTCAGACGGTCACGGACGCACGCCCGAGACGCCCCCAGGCTGGTCTGCCGAACAGCCCCCGCCCTACAGCGCCCCGCAGGCTTCACCGTGGACCGCGCCGGGATCGCCCACGCAGACGCCGTACGGCCAACCGTACGAGCCGCAGGGCGAAGCCCCCCAGCCGCCGCCCTACGGCCCGCCGGGGCCTCAGCCACCCTACCCCCAGCCGGGCCACCCGCAGTCCGGTCATCCGCAGCCGGGGTACCCCCAGCCCGGATACCAACAGCCCGGATACCAACAGCCCGGCTACCAGCAGGGCGGCTACCAGCAGCCCGGCTACGGCTACATGCCGCCGCCCGCGCTGCGGCCCGGCATCATCCCGCTGCGGCCGCTGGTGCTCGGCGACATCCTCGACGGCACGATCAAGCTGATCAGGTCCAACCCCAAGGCCGTGCTCGGCCTGTCCGCCGTCGCCGCCCTGCTCGGCGCGGTGCCGCTGGCCGTGGGACAGGCGGTCATGTTCGGCTCGATGGGCGACATCCTCGACGACCCGCAGGCCGCCTCCGCCGGTATCGACAGCTTCTACGGCATCGTCGCCCAGTACGGCGGCATGCTGGTCTCGTACGCGATCCAGTTCGTCGTGGTCACGGTGCTGACCGGCGTGCTGACGCGCATCCTCGGCCGGGCCGTCTTCGGCGGCAACATCACCGCAGCCGAGGCCTGGCACCTCAGCAAGGGCCGGCTCCCGGCGCTGTTCGGGGTCGTCGGGCTGATGGCCGCCATGATGGTCGTGCCCCTGATCGTCCTCGCGCTGGTCGTGGTGGCGCTGGCGATGAACGTCTCCTCCTCCGAGGGCGTCGGACTGACCCTCGGCGTGATGGGGCTGTTCGTCCTGCTGTTCATCCCGTACTACCTGTTCATCACCACGCGCTTCGCGTTCGCCGCGCCCGCCGTGGTGCTGGAGGGCAGGGGCCCGATCGACGCGATGCGGCGCTCGTGGCACCTGGTGACCGGCGACTTCTGGCGGGTGCTCGGCATCCTGCTGCTGACGTCGCTGCTGGTCGGCCTGGTGTCGGGGGTGCTGTCGGTGCCGTTCTCGTTCGGCGGGACGCTGATCGGCATGCTCGGCGGCGGCTCGCCGGGCTCGGCCGTGATCGCGGCGGTGTTCATCGCCGCCGGCGCCACGCTGAGCTCGATGTTCGCCTATCCCTTCCAGGCCGGCGTCTCCGGCCTGCTCTACGCCGACCGGCGCATGCGCGGCGAGGCGTTCGACCTCGTGCTGCAGACGGCGGCGATCGAGCAGCAGCGCCAGGGTTGGGTGCACGCCTCGGCCGACGACCTCTGGCACCCGTCCAACTCAGCCAGGTCGTGAGCCCGGTCGGCCGGGAGGAGGCGGCGCGCAAGGCGGCCGAGGAGCTCCTCAAGCCCGGATACGAGAAGGAATCCCTGTTCGACCAGCTCTACCGGCGTTTCGTCCAGTTCATCGGCGACCTGACCGACGCCGTGACGGGCGGCGGCCCGGCCGGCGGGATCATCGCCGCGGTCGTGATCACGCTCATCATCCTGGGCGTGATCCTGCTGGTCGGCTGGCGGCTGCGCAGGACCGCCCGGCGGAACGCCATGGCCGTCGGCGGCCTCTACGGCGAGCGCGTGCTCAACGCCGCCGAGCACCGCAGGGCCGCCGAACGCCTGGCCGCCGAGGGCGACTGGACGCAGGCCATCCGCGAACGCCTCCGCGCCATCGCCCGCGACCTGGAGGAACGCGCGCTGGTGGACGGCATGCCGGGCCGCACGGCCGACGAGCTGGCCGCCGAGGCGGGCAGGGCGCTGCCCGGCTTCGCCGCCGAGCTGGCCGCCGCCGCGCGCTCGTTCGACGACGTCAGCTACGGCGGCGTGCCCGGCACGCAGGCCGCGTACCAGGCGATGAGCGACCTGGACGAGCGGCTGCGCCAGGCGCGGCCCGTCCCGCTCGCGGTGGGAGGCGGGCCGTCGTGAGCGTCTGGAACTCGGAGCCGGCCGCGGCCGGCAGCGCGCCGAGCGCGAACACCACCCCGGTCACCGCCCCGGCCACCACCTCGGTCACCACCTCCGCGCCGGGGCCCGCCGGGCCCTCCGCCGCCACCTCTCCCACCGCCCGCTCCACCTGGCGGGCGAGCCGCGTGATCGTCGTACTGGGCCTGGTCGTCGTCCTGGTCGCGGTGGCCGCGGTGCTGCTCGGCCCGCAGCGGGGGCCCTCGCGTTTCCTCGACCCCGCCGACACCTCGCTCGCCGGGTCCAAGGCGCTGGCGGAGCTGCTGCGGGCGCGGGGCGTCCAGGTCGACCGGGTCGACTCGGTCGAGGCGGCCGCCGCCAAGGCCGCGGGCGGCGGCCGGCTGCTGCTGGTCACCGACCTGACCTACCTCGACGAGCACCGCCTCGCCGAGATCCCCGGCGACCGGCTGATCGTCGGCGACCTGCCCGGCCTCGGCGTGCTGGCCCCCGGCACGAGCACCGAGCGCGAGCCGTCGCGGGTGCGCTCCCGCGAGCCCGGGTGCGCACTGCCCGCCGCCACGCGGGCCGGCAGCGCGCACGTCGGCGGCCTGGTGCTGAACGCCCCGCCCGGCGCCGCCTCCTGCTACCCCGCGGGCGACGGCTACTCCCTGGTCAGCTACCGCACCGGCGACGGCGCCACCACCACGGTCGTCGGCGACGGCGCGTTCATGACCAACCTGCGCCTGCCCGAGGACGGCAACGCGGCCCTCGCACTCAACCTCGTCGGCACCGGCAGGCCCGTCACCTGGCTGGTCCGCCCGGACAATCCGCCCCCGCTCGACCTGCCCGGCTCCGAGGGCAAGTCGATGTACGAGCTGATGCCTCCGAGCGTGCCGTGGGCGATCCTGATGACCTGCCTGACCGTGGCGCTCGTCGCGTTCTGGCGGGGGCGCCGCCTCGGACCGGTGGTGACCGAGAAGCTGCCCGTCGTCGTGCGGGCCGCCGAGACGGTCGAGGGCCGCGGCAGGCTCTACCGCGCCAGGAGGGCCAGGCAGCGGGCCGCCGACTCGCTGCGCGCCGGCACGGTCGATCGGCTCACGCCCCGCCTGGGCCTGGCCCAGGGCGCCGGGCCGCACGAGCTGGTCGCGGCCCTGGCGGCGCGGATCGCCGACGACCCGCAGGTGGTCGGCGCCGCACTGTACGGCCCGCCGCCGGCCGACGACGCCGGGCTCGTCGCGCTGGCCGGGTACTTGGACTCCATCGAAAGGCAGGTCAGTGAACTCTGAGGAGACTTTCCGCGTGGCCCCCTCGGGCGAGGCGGCCAGGGAGGCGCTCGGCGCGCTGCGGGCCGAGGTGTCCAAGGCCGTGGTCGGCCAGGACGCCGTGGTCACCGGGCTCGTCATCGCCCTGCTGTGCCGGGGGCACGTGCTGCTCGAAGGCGTGCCGGGCGTGGCCAAGACGTTGATGGTGCGCACTCTCTCAGCGGCCCTGTCGCTCGACTTCAAGCGCGTGCAGTTCACGCCCGACCTGATGCCGGGCGACGTGACCGGCTCGCTGATCTACGACGCGAAGTCCAGCGAGTTCGAGTTCAGGGAGGGGCCGGTCTTCACGAACCTGCTGCTCGCCGACGAGATCAACCGAACCCCGCCCAAGACGCAGGCGGCGCTGCTCGAGGCCATGGAGGAGCGGCAGGTGAGCGTGGAGGGCGCGGCCCGTCCGCTGCCCGACCCGTTCGTGGTCTGCGCGACCCAGAACCCGGTCGAGTACGAGGGCACCTACCAGCTCCCCGAGGCCCAGCTCGACCGGTTCCTGCTCAAGCTCACCGTGCCGCTGCCGCCGCGCGACCACGAGATCTCGGTGCTCGAACGGCACGCGCGCGGCTTCGACCCGCGCGACCTGTCCGACGTCAAGCCCGTGGCCACGGCCGAGGACCTGGCGGCCGGCCGCGAGGCGGTCTCCCAGGTGCACGTGGCCCCCGAGGTGCTCGGCTACATCGTCGACGTGGCCCGCGCGACCAGGAGCTCGGCGTCGCTGCAGCTCGGCGTCTCGCCGCGGGGCGCGACGGCGCTGCTGGCCGCCTCCAGGGCGTGGGCGTGGCTGTCCGGGCGCCCCTACGTGACGCCCGACGACGTGAAGGCGCTGGCCAGGCCGGCGCTGCGGCACCGCGTCCAGCTGCGGCCCGAGGCCGAGCTGGAGGGCGCGACCGCCGACGGCCTGCTCGACGGCATCCTGGCCTCGGTCCCGGTCCCGCGCTGATGGCCGGCTCCGACGCACGCGAGAGGTCCGCGGCGGGCTCGGCCGGGAGGCGCCGATGGCTCTGACGGGACGCGCCGGGCTGCTCGCCGCGGCCGGGATCGTGGTCGTGCTGCTCGCGCCGCAGCCCGGGGCCGCGCTGGCCGGGGTCTGCCTGCTGCTGGCCGCCGCGATCATCGTGGACCTGGTGTTCGCGGGCGCCGTGCGGCCCCTGCGGTTCCACCGTTCGGGCGACACGCTCGTACGGCTGGGGCAGACGGCCACGGTGGAGCTGATCGTGGAGAACCCGGGCCGCCGACGGGTGCGCGGCCGCATCAGGGACGCCTGGCCGCCCTCGGCCGGGGCCGTCCCCCGGGTCGCCGAGCTCGACGTGCCGGGCGGCGAGCGGCGCAGGATCGTGGTCACGCTCAACCCGACCAGGCGCGGGGACCGGTCGTCGGTGGCGGTGACCGTGCGCTCGGTCGGGCCGCTCGGCCTGGCCGCCCGTCAGGGCAGCCACCGTTCGCCCTGGTCGGTGCGGGTGCTGCCGCCGTTCCTGTCGCGCAAGCACCTGCCGTCCAGGCTGGCGCGGCTGCGCGAGCTCGACGGCCGGCATCCGGCGCTGGTGCGCGGGCAGGGCACCGAGTTCGACTCGCTGCGCGAGTACGTGGTGGGCGACGACGTACGGTCCATCGACTGGCGGGCCACGGCGCGCCGCAACGACGTGGTCGTGCGCACGTGGCGGCCGGAGCGCGACCGGCGCGTGCTGATCGTGCTCGACACCGGCCGCACGTCGGCGGGCCGGGTGGGCGACGCGCCGCTGCCCCTGGCCGGGGCCGCCGCGCAGGGCCCGGGGCTGCTGGTACGTCCCGACCCGCGGCCCGCCCCCGGCTGGCCGCGGCTCGACTGGTCGATGGACGCGGCGCTGCTGCTGGCCGCGCTCGCCGCCAGGGCCGGCGACCAGGTCGACTTCCTGGCCTACGACCGGGCGGTGCGCGCGTGGGTGAGCGGCGCGTCCCGTACCGAGCTGCTGTCGTCGCTGGTCAACGTGATGGCGCCGATCGAGGCCGAGCTGGTCGAGGCCGACGGGCAGGGCATGGTGGCCGCCGTCCTGTCCCGGGCCAAGCGGCGCTGCCTGGTCGTGCTGCTCACCGACCTCAACGCGGCGGCGCTCGACGAGGGCCTGATGCCGGTGTTGTCGCAGCTGTCCTCGCGGCACCTGGTGCTGGTCGCGGGCGTGTCCGACCCGCGGGTGGCGGCCATGGCGGCCAGGCGCGGCAGCACCGAGGAGGTCTACGACGCGGCGGCGGCCGAGCAGGCCCAGCTCGCGCGCCGGCGCATCACGGCCAGGCTGCGCCGGCACGGCGTCGAGGTCGTGGACGCGCCGCCCGAGGACATCGCGCCCGCGCTGGCGGACGCCTACCTGGCGCTGAAGGCCGCGGGCCGGCTCTAGACCGGGGGCCGCTAGGCCGTGGGGGCGACGTCGGGGGCGCGTTCGACGTCGCCGGTCTCGTTCTCGCGCAGGGCTCTGCGGCCGAAGACGATCACGTACGTCAGGAAGGCCGCCTCGGCGAGCACGCCGATGCCCACCCGCACGGCCGTGGGCAGCCCGGACGGCGTCACGAACGCCTCGATCAGGCCCGACACGAACAGCACCACGACCAGCCCGAGCGCGACGCTCATCACCGCCCGGCCCTGCTCGGCCAGCGCCTCCAGCCGTTTGCGCGGCCCTGGATCGATCACCGTCCAGCCCAGGCGCAGGCCGACGGCGGCGGCCAGGAAGACGCCGGTCAGCTCCAGCAGGCCGTGCGGTGTGATCAGGCCGAAGAAGATGTCCAGCTTGCCCCTGGAGGCCATCAGCCCGGCCGAGACGCCGACGTTCTCGGCGTTGCTGTAGAGGATGAACGGGATGGGGATGCCGAGCAGGATGGCGTAGATGATGACCTGGGCCGACACCCAGGCGTTGTTGACCCACACGTGGCTGGCGAAGGAGGCGGCGGGGTGCTCGGAGTAGTAGTCGGCGAAGTCGTGGTCGACGAGCTGGGCGATCTCGTCCGGCGAGGCGATCGACGCCTGCACGTCGGGGTTGGCGGCCACCCAAGCCCCCAGCACCCACGCGACCGCGATGCTGGCCAGCGCCGCGGCCAGCCACCACCACCGCGCCCGGTAGGCCACCACGGGGAAGGAGACGGTGAAGAAGCGGGCCAGCTCCCGCCAGGCGGGCGTGTGCGCGCCGGTCACCGCCGACCTGGCCCTGGCCACCAGCGCCGACAGCCGCCCGGCCAGCACCGCGTCGCGGGAGGAGGAGCGCACGATGGACAGGTGCGTGGACACCCGCTGATAGAGGTCGACCAGTTCGTCCACTTCCGCGCCGGTCAGCGAGGAGCGGTTCTTGACCAGGTGGTCGAGCCGGTCCCAGACGGGGCGGTGTGCTGTGACGAACGCATCGATGTCCACCCGACCATTGTGGCCGCTCGATCAATGCGGCATTGCCGTTAGGCTCCACATATGTCAGAGGTTGTGACCGGGGACGCCGTCGTCGTCGAGGTGCGGGTGGCCCAGATGCCCTCGCGCGCGCTGGCGTTCGTCATCGACATGACGGTGCAGCTCGTCGTGCTGATCGGCGCGTACATGCTCCTGGGCGCGTTCGCGGTCGTCTCGGACGACGCCATGCTCGGCGCGGCCATGATCGTGCTGCTGGTGCTGGTCATGATCGGCTATCCGGTGCTCTTCGAGACGCTCAGCAGGGGGCGCAGCCTCGGCAAGCTGGCGCTCGGCCTGCGGGTGGTGGCGGACGACGGCAGCCCGGAACGCTTCCGGCAGGCGCTGTTCCGCGGGCTGGCCGGGCTGGTGGAGTTCTGGATGTTCTCCGGCGCGCCCGCGCTGATCTCCTCGCTGGTCTCCCAGCGGGGCAAGCGGCTCGGCGACATCTTCGCCGGGACCATCGTGATCTCCGACCGCGGGCCGCGCGAGAGCGGGCAGGCCATCCTCATGCCGCCGCCGCTGGCCGCGTGGGCCGCCACCCTGGAGCTCTCCCAGCTTCCCGAGGAGGTGGCGCAGGCCGCCCGCCAGTACCTGATGCGCTGGCACGACCTCACACCGCAGGCCCAGCACGACATGGGGGTGCGCATCGCGACGCAGACCGCGGCCTTCGTGTCGCCGGCCGCGCCCGCGGGGGTGCCGCCGCACGCGTACCTGAGCGCGGTGCTGGCCGAGCGCCGGCGGCGGGAGGAGGCCCGCTTCGCGCGCCAGGCCGCCCTGGCAGCCGGCGCCGCGCCGCGGCCCACGCCGTACGCGCCGTACCCGTACCAGCAGCAGGGGCCGTACCCGCAGGCGCAGCCGCAGGGAGCTCCGCGGCGGCCTCAGCCGGGGCCCGCGCCGGAGCCGCCGAAGGCGACTCCGGGCGGGTTCGCGCCGCCGCAGTGAGCCGGCGGCGCGGGATCATGCAGCGGGTCAGTTGCCGCCGGGGACGCCGCGCCCGTGCTCGGGGTACGAGCCCTGCGTCTGCGCGTTCAGCTGGCCCATCTTGACGCTGTTGGCCTGGTTCGTCCGCGGGTCGTTGAGCTTGAGCACGTCCAGGCCCAGGTTGAAGTCCGAGCCGTAGATGTAGCCGTTGTAGTAGTACGCCGACCAGAAGCCCCCGTCGAGCGGCGGAGCGGTCTCGTCCGGCCCGCGCTCGAAGTAGGCGATCTCCTGCGGGTGGGCGGAGTCGGTGAAGTCCACCACCGAGATGCCGCCCTGGTACCACGCCTGCACCATGACGTCGCGGCCCTTGACCGGGATCAGCGAGCCGTTGTGCGCGACGCAGTTCTCGGTGTCGGCCTGGTGCCGGGCGATCTTGAAGTAGCCCTTGAACACGAGCTGCCCGGCGACGATGTCGTAGTAGGCGTTGGCGCCCTTGTTCGGGCCGATGGCCGCGTTGCAGGTGGCCCGGCTGCCGCCGCCCAGCTCGTCGGTGAAGACGACCTTCGTGCCCTCGTTGTTGAACGTGGCCGAGTGCCAGAACGCGAAGTTCACGTCATCGCGCACCTTCGCGGTGACCTTGGGCTGCTCGGGGTCGGAGATGTCGAGCAGGACGCCCTCGCCCATGCAGGCGCCCGCGGCGATGCCCTTCTCGGGGTAGGCGGTGATGTCGTGGCAGCCGGTGGTGGCCGACTTGCCGTTCGGGTACGGCAGCGGCAGGCCGGGGTTGCCGCCGTCGGGGAACAGGTTCGGCGTCGCGATGACGGCCGCGGCGGCCGGGTTGTCCAGCGGGACCTTGATGATCGAGATCAGGTCGTGCGGCGGCTTGCAGTCCGGGTAGTTCGCGTTGGGGCCGTAGGAGGAGACGTAGATGTAGACGTTCTTGCCGTCGCGGCCGGGCACCAGCGTGTTGGTGTGCGAGCCGCAGTTGGTCTCGACCGACTTGACGTACTTGGGGTTGGACTTGTCGCTCACGTCGAAGATGCGCATGCCCTCCCACGACTCCTTGACGGAGGCGCTCTGGGAGGTGCTGCTGCACGAGTCGTCGTTGCGCGAGGAGTCGACGGACCCGAACAGCAGGTTGCCGTAGACGGACATGTCCATCTGGCCGCCTGGGCACACGACCGAGCTCACCAGCGACGTCTTCTTCGGCTGCTTGATGTCGTAGATCGAGAAGCCGTAGTAGTTGCCGACGAAGGCGTAGTCGCCCTGGAAGGCCATGTCGGTGTGGATGTCGGACAGCGCCTGTGGCTTGGGCACGTTCGTGACGTGCGTGATGTTGGAGCTCATGACGATCTCGCCGGGAGCCGGGATGTCCGCAGCCTGGGCGGGCAGTGTGGCGCCCGTTGCCGCCACGAGGGCGGCGACCAGGATGAGGGCCCTGCGGGGGGTGAACACTCCGTGGTCCTCCTATAAAGGGGGCATAAATCTCCGTCATCGTCGCTCACGCCGCCAGGACCTGGCCAGTGTCCAATGTGTCAAATCTTGTTCCGTTTCAACCTCTTTCGCTGGAGCGGTATATGGCCTAGAGTCCGCATTCTCGTCCCGAGCCAGTCAGGAGGCCGAGTGCGCGGCGCGCTCATCGTCATCGCGGGCACGCTGATTGCCCTGTCCGGCTGCTCCTCCGGCGCGTCCTCCGCGCCGCGGGCCGACTCCACCGCGCCGGTGCTCGCCCCAGGCCGTCCCGGCGAGCAGGCCCGCACGCTGGCCCCGGGCGAGGCGGCCACCGCCGTCCCCGGGCCCACGGCCAACGCCGCCGACATCACGTACGTCCAGGACATGATCGTCCATCACCGGCAGGCCCTCGACATGGCGATCCTGGCTCCCACCAGGGCGGACTCCGTCAAGCTCAAGGGCCTGGCCGACCGGATCAAGACGGCCCAGGGCCCGGAGATCCAGTTCATGACCACCTGGCTCAAGGAGCAGGACCAGAAGGTGCCCGACCACCACGCGGCGCACGGCGACATGCCCGGCATGGCCACGCCCGAGCAGATGGCGGCGCTGAAGGCGGCCACGGGCAAGGACTTCGACCGGCTGTTCCTGGAGCTCATGATCAAACACCATCTGGGCGCCCTTGAGATGTCCGACCGGGTCCTGACCGCGGGCTCGCACATCAAGATCGAGGAGCTGGCCACGGACGTCAGCGTCACCCAGACGGCCGAGATCCGCCGCATGCAGGAGATGCAGGCGGCCCTCTAGCCTCCTAGAAGCTCCGGTCTCCCAGGAGCTCTGGTCTGTCTCCTAGGAGCCGACCCGCCAGGAGTGGAGGTAGTCCTCCTGCTCCGGGGTCAGCGTGTCGATGCCGATGCCGGCGGCGGCCAGCTTGAGCTTGGCCACCTCGTGGTCGATCTCCTCCGGCACGTCGTACACGCCGGGCACCAGGCCCGCCCGCTGCCCCGCCAGCCAGGCCACGGCCAGCGCCTGCGCGGAGAACGACATGTCCATGACGGCCGCCGGATGGCCCTCGGCGGCGGTCAGGTTGACCAGGCGGCCCTCGGCCAGCAGCAGCAGGCGGCTGCCGTCGGGCATGACGTACTCGTCGGTGTTCGGACGCACCCCCCGGTGCACCTCGCGCGCCATCTCGTCGAGGGCCCGCACGTCGATCTCGACGTCGAAGTGGCCGGCGTTGGCCAGGATCGCGCCGTCCTTCATCACGGACAGGTGCTCGGCCCTGATGACGTCCCGGTTGCCCGTCACGGTGACGAACAGGTCGCCGATCATCGCCGCCTGGGCCATGGGACGCACCTCGTAGCCCTGCAGGGTGGCGTCGAGGGCCTTGACGGCGTCGATCTCGGTGACGACGACCCGCGCGCCGAGCCCCTTGGCCCGCTCGGCCACGCCGCGCCCGCAGAACCCGAACCCGGCCACCACGACCGTACGGCCCGCGAGCATGGTGTTGGTGGCGCGCATGATCCCGTCGAGGGTGGACTGCCCGGTGCCGTACCGGTTGTCGAACATGCGCTTCGTACGGGTGTCGTTGACGGCCACGACCGGGAAGCGCAACGCCTGCTCGGCCGCCATCTGCCGCAGCCGGATGATGCCGGTCGTGGTCTCCTCGCACCCTCCGCTCACGCCTTCGAGCAGGTCGGTGCGCTCGGTGTGCAGGATGTTCACCAGGTCGCAGCCGTCGTCGAGCACGAGGTCGGGGCCGAGGTCGAGGGCCTGGTGGATGTGCAGGTAGTAGGTGGCGCGATCGACCCCGGCCCGCGCGTGCACGGCGATCCCGTACGCGCGCAGGGCCTCGGCCACGTCGTCCTGGGTGGACAGCGGGTTGGAGGCGGCCAGCGCGATCTCGGCGCCGCCCGCCTTCAACGCGCCCATGAGCACGGCCGTCTCGGCGGTGACGTGCAGGCAGGCCGCGATCTTGAGCCCGTCGAGCGGGCGTTCGAGCGCGAACCGCTCGCCGATGGCGGTCAGCACCGGCATCGAGCGCGCGGCCCAGGAGATCTGCCGCTCGCCGCTTTCCCAGAGATCCATGCCCAGCCCCTCGCGAAAAAGCACGGCTCCGGGAGGGACCCCCCTCCCGGAGCCGCCCAGCCGATCAGTAGCGGTAGTGGTCGGGCTTGTACGGGCCCTCGACGTGCACGCCGATGTAGGCCGCCTGCTCCTTGGTCAGCTCGGTGAGCTTGACGCCGAGCGCGTCGAGGTGGAGGCGGGCGACCTTCTCGTCGAGGTGCTTGGGCAGCGTGTAGACGCCGATCGGGTATTCGGCCGTCTTGGTGAACAGCTCGATCTGCGCGATCACCTGGTTGGTGAAGGAGTTGGACATGACGAAGCTGGGGTGGCCGGTGGCGCAGCCCAGGTTCATCAGGCGGCCCTCGGCCAGCACGATGATCGAGTGACCGTCGGCGAAGACCCACTCGTCGACCTGCGGCTTGATGTTGTTCTTCACGATGCCGGGCAGCTTGGCCAGGCCGGCCATGTCGATCTCGTTGTCGAAGTGGCCGATGTTGGACACGATCGCCTGGTGCTTCATCTGCGCCATGTGCTCGGCGGTGATGATGTTGAAGTTGCCGGTGGTGGTCACGAAGATGTCGGCGATGCCGACTACGTCCTCCAGCGTGGTGACCTGGAAGCCGTCCATGGCCGCCTGAAGGGCGCAGATCGGGTCGATCTCGGTGACGATGACCCGCGCGCCCTGGCCGCGCAGGGCGTCGGCGCAGCCCTTGCCGACGTCGCCGTAGCCGCAGACCACGGCCACCTTGCCGCCGATGAGCACGTCGGTGGCGCGGTTGAGGCCGTCGATGACGGAGTGGCGGCAGCCGTACTTGTTGTCGAACTTCGACTTGGTGACCGAGTCGTTGACGTTGATCGCCGGGAAGAGCAGCTGGCCGTTCTTGTACATCTCGTAGAGACGGTGCACGCCGGTGGTGGTCTCCTCGGTCACGCCCTTGATGCTCTCGGCGATGCGCGTCCAGCGCTTGTCCTCGCCGACCGTGCGGGTGAGCAGGTCGATGATGACGTGCCACTCCTCCGGGTCGTCGGCGCCGGCGGGCGGCACGGCCCCGGCCTTCTCGTACTCGGCGCCCTTGTGCACGAGGAGCGTGGCGTCGCCGCCGTCGTCGAGGATCATGTTGGGGGCGTCACCGCCGGGCCAGGTGAGGGCCTGCTCGGTGCACCACCAGTACTCCTCCAGCGTCTCGCCCTTCCAGGCGAACACGGGGACGCCCTTCGGGTCTTCGACGGTGCCCTCGGGGCCGACGACGACCGCGGCGGCGGCGTGGTCCTGGGTGGAGAAGATGTTGCAGCTGACCCAGCGGACCTCGGCGCCGAGCGCGACCAGCGTCTCGATGAGCACGGCCGTCTGGATCGTCATGTGCAGCGAGCCCATGATCTTCGCGCCGCGCAGGGGCTGGGAGGCCGCGTATTCCTTGCGCATCGCCATGAGGCCGGGCATCTCGTGCTCGGCGAGCCGGATTTCCTTACGGCCGAAGTCGGCAAGTGAAAGGTCGGCGACCTTGAAGTCCATCGGGATTCCCCTCGCGTCACGATTGCTGTCGCGGACGAGTTTAGGCGGCGCTCGGGCAGCCCCGCATCTCCGAGACAGCGAAACTGACGTAAGAATGTAAGGATGCGCATCACGGAAGCGGCCAAGCGGCTCGGCATGTCCCCACGAATGCTCCGATACCGGGAGGCGCTGGGCCTGCTGCCGCCGGTCCGTGAGCGGGGGGCGCACCGCAGATTCGGGCCCGAGGAGCTGGCCGCCGTGGCGCAGGGGGTGGAGCTGGAGAAACGATTCGACGTCTCGCCCGCCGAGCTGGCGTTCGCGTTGCGCGTACTGAGCGAGCCGCAGGTGGCCGCGGCCGTGCGCGACCTGGGCGTGCGCATCGGCCGCATCCAGGTGCCGCGCCGGGCCCTGGACTTCGAGAAGGAGAAGGCCCTGCGGCTCCTGCGCCCCCAGGGCTGAGCGTCATACGCCCGGCGGGGCGTCGGCCGGCCGTCGTGCGCGGCCGGCCTCCGGGACGAGCGTCAGCTCGTCGTCGTGCGCAGCCGGTCGAGGTCGGGCTCCAGGTAGATCACCCGCGCGATCGGCACGGCGTCGCGGATGCGCCGCTCGGCCTCGTCGATGCCGCGGGCCACCTCGCCGGCCGTGTCGTCGTGCTCGACCGCGATCTTGGCGGCCACCAGCAGCTCCTCGGGGCCGAGGTGCAGCGTGCGCATGTGGATGATCCTGGCCACCTCGGGCGCCCCCTCCAGCGCGGCCCGGATCTGCTCCTCGACCTCGGGCGAGGCGCCCTCACCGAGCAGCAGCGACTTGGTCTCGACGGCCAGCACGACGGCGATGATCGCCAGCAGCACGCCGATCATGAGGGTGCCGATGCCGTCCCAGACGCCGTCGCCGGTGATGACGGCCATCGTCACGCCGAACAGCGCGAAGATCAGACCGAGCAGCGCGCCCAGGTCCTCCAGCAGGATGACGGGCAGCTCGGGCGACTTCGACCGGCGGATGAAGGCGAACCACGACTGCTTGCCGCGCAGCGGGTTGGACTCCCTGATCGCCGTACGGAAGGAGAAGCCCTCGGCGATGATCGCGAAGATCAGCACCGCGAACGCCCAGATGGGCTTGTCGACCTCGGCCGGTTCGGAGATCTTGTGCCAGCCCTCGTAGAGGGAGAAGACCGCGCCGATCGTGAACAGCACGACGGCGACCACGAACGCGTAGAAGTAACGCTCGCGCCCGTAGCCGAAGGGGTGGGTCTTGTCGCTGGCCCGCTGGGCCCGTTTCCCGCCGATCAGCAGCAGGAGCTGGTTGCCCGAGTCGGCGACCGAGTGGATGCCCTCGGCCAGCATCGAGGACGACCCGGTGAAGAACGCCGCCACGAACTTCGACACCGCGATCGCCAGGTTGGCGCTCAGCGCCGCAATGATTGCCTTCGTGCCACCACTCGCGCTCACCGGACGTCTCCACTCATAAAGATCACCTAAAAAAGACCCTGACATGGGATCCTATTGGGAAATCCTGGCCCGAAGCTCATTGATCGTGGCCACAGGCGTCGGATCGACGGCGTAGCCGAGGGCCAGGTAGGTGGCGGCGTAGTCGGCCAGGCCGATGAGCGTGGCCAGCCGTTCGAGCGGATGCACGCCCTCCGCGGTCAGCTCGGTGACCGGCACGTCACGGTCGTGCGCGAGCCGCAGCGACGCCTCGCGCTGCCGCGTGACCTGGGGATGTTCCTCGACGTCGCGCAGCATGACGAGCCTGAGCGTCGGCCCGGCCTCGTCGGCGAAGATGTCCCGCTCGGCCAGCGGCCCCTCCAGGGCCGCCACCTGGTTGTGGCCGGCCTCGGGCAGCTGACCGAAGACCGCGGGGTACTTGCCGGTCTCGTTGAGCTGGCAGGCCAGCCGGTACGCCGCCGCGCAGGCCACCGGCGAGGAACCCCAGATCATCGGAATGCTCTCGGCCAGGTCCGTGGCGAGCGACTTGCCCGGATTGACGAAGGACTCGCTGGAGGGACGGCAGCGGTTGGCGATGTCCTCCAGGATCGCGGCCACCCGCTCGAACACCTCGGCCCCGGCGGTGACCAGCCCGATCGCGGACGCGGCCACGATCACCGGAACCGTCAGCAGCCACAGCCCCGACCTCGGCTGCCCCTCGACCCGCACCGGGACGTGGATCGCCGACGCCTGCACGGCCACGGCCTCCAGCGGTGAGCCCGGCGGGCACACGGCCAGCAGCCCGCACCCCCGCCGGACGGCCTGGACGGCGACGGAGACCGTCTCGTCGTCGTCGCCGGTGGCGGAGACGGCGATGACCAGGTCGGTCGCGCCGACCCAGCCCGGCAGCTGGTAGGACCGCAACGTCACGATCGGCGCCGGCACGCCGTTGCCGCACACCGCCGCGAGGATGTCTCCGGTCAGGCCCGCCGTGCCCATGCCCGCGACCACGACGGCCCGCGGGCGGCCCTGGGCGGACAGCCGGTCGACGCCGGCCTCGACCGCGGCACGGTGACCCGTGCGCACCTGGGCGGCCGAGGCCGCGACCGCGAGCAGCATGCCGCCCGGATCGGCCGCGGTGAGGTGTTGCTGGTCATCGAGCCGCCCGGGCTCCCAGGTCACGGCTTCCTTGCCTCATCGACCAGCAGGACGGGGATGTCGTCGCGCACGGGGTAGATCAGACCGCAGTCCGTGCAGACCAGCTCCTCGGTCTCGGCCTCGGCGCGCAGGGGCGCCTTGCAGGCCGGGCAGGCCAGGATCTCCAGCAGCCAGTCGTCGATCTTCACAGTGACACCCTTCCCACGATGGCGAGGACCTCGTCCTTGATCGCCTTCATCTTGCTCTCGTCGGCCGCCTCGGCGTTCAGCCTGAGGAGCGGCTCGGTGTTGGACGCGCGCAGGTTGAACCACCAGTCGGGGCCGGTGATCGTCAGGCCGTCGAGCTCGTCGACCTCGCCGCGGCCCGCGAAGGCCGCGCGGACGAGCGCCAGCGCCGCATCCTGGTCGGCGACCGCGCTGTTGAGCTCGCCGGAGGCGTGGTAGCGCGAGTAGGCCGCCACCACCTGGGACAGCGGGCGCTCCTGCTCGCCGAGCGCGGCCAGCACGTGCATCGCGGCGAGCAGGCCCGAGTCGGCGAACCAGAAGTCGCGGAAGTAGTAGTGGGCGGAGTGCTCGCCGCCGAAGATCGCGCCGGTGCGGGCCATCTCCGCCTTGATGAAGGAGTGGCCGACGCGCGTGCGCACGGGCGTGCCGCCGTGCTCGCGGACGATCTCCGGCACGCCGAGCGAGGTGATCACGTTGTGGATGATCGTGCCGCCGAGGTCTTTGGCCAGCTCACGGGTGGCGACCAGGGCGGTGACGGCCGACGGCGAGACGGACGCGCCCCGCTCGTCGACCACCCAGCAGCGGTCGGCGTCGCCGTCGAAGGCGAGGCCCAGGTCGGCGCCGCTCTCGACGACGGCCCGCTGCACGTCGAGGAGGTTCTGCGGCTCCAGCGGGTTGGCCTCGTGGTTGGGGAAGCTGCCGTCGAGCTCGAAGTAGAGCGGGACCAGCTCCAGCGGCAGGCCCTCGAACACGGCCGGGACGGTGTGGCCGGCCATGCCGTTGCCGGCGTCGGCGACGACCTTGAGCGGCCGGATCGCCGACAGGTCGACGAGCCCGCGCAGGTGGGCGGCGTAGCCGGACAGCAGGTCCTTCTCGATCAGCGACCCGGTCGGGGTGGCGGGGGCGCCCAGCAGCTCGGCCGCGCGGTCGCGGATCTCGGCCAGCCCGGTCTCGCCGCCGATCGGCACCGCGCCACCGCGGCACATCTTCATCCCGTTGTAGCGGGCCGGGTTGTGGCTGGCGGTGAACATCACGCCGGGCAGGCCCAGGCTGCCGCTGGCGTAGTAGAGCAGGTCGGTGGAACCGAGCCCGGCGAACACGACGTCGGCGCCGCGCGAGCGGGCCCCTCTGATGAACGCCTCGGCCAGCGGCACGGAGGACTCTCGCATGTCATGGGCGACCACGACGGACGCGGCTCCGGTCACCTCGACGAACGCCGCGCCCACGGCCTCGGCGATCGGCTCGTCGAGCTCGTCGGGAACCACCCCGCGAACGTCGTACGCTTTGAAGATCTTGGCGAGGTCGCCCACTCTCCAGCTCCGCCCCTAGGTCGTTTGTCGTGTGAAACGAGCCTACCGGTCGCGGTGCTGCTGGGCCGACCGAAGAACGCGCAGGTGGCCCCTGCGCCCGACCTCGACCCCTTGGCCGACCGGCTCGCCGCTGCCGGACGGGGTGGGCCTGGCGGCTTCCCTGACCGCGTTGGCCAGCGCCTCCAGGTCGTCTGAGCTGGGGGAGTTGCCGTCGGTGGGGAGCCGGACGACCTCCCAGCCGCGGGGAGCGGTCAGCCGCTCGGCGTGTTCGGCGCACAGGTCGTAACAGTGTGGCTCGGCGTACGTCGCCAGAGGGCCGAGAACTGCGGTCGAGTCGGCGTATACGTACGTGAGCGTGAAGACGGCAGGCTGGCTGCAAGCGGTGCGGGAACAGCGGCGGACGGGGCTCACGGAGGGACCGTATCTGGTAAGAGTGCGAGGCGCCACTATCTGAGCGCTCTTAACGAGCGTGTCGCCACAATTCGGACACCTGTCGCAGGCTTTCCACCCACATGCGCCGATGCGCGCGCCTGAGGGACAACCTTGCCCCCTCGCCGCTGACGCCACACCGGTCGCGCCGTACTTTCCTGATTCCTTGATCGACGACCGAGGAAGGTGACCGGCCGGAACGGACAGTCGGGCGCGAGGGCGTCCGTCGGAACCCACGCCCCCTGACGGCGGCGACGCGGGCGGGGGTTCCGGGGGTTCGCGGGCACGTGCCCTTACACTTGGGCGGTGACTCCAAAGCGCGGTCCCAGACGGCGCGATCGCCACGGTCGTGGCCTGCGCGGCCCCCTCGCCCCCTCCCACGTCCCCATGGCCCGTTCCCGCAGCGAGCGCTTCGACGACCTCGTCCTCGACGCCGTCGACCGGCTGCGGCCCCGGTGGGACAAACAGCTGTCCGCCGTGGAGTTCGCGGTCGAGGAGGTGCCGCCGCTCAACGAGCTGGGCGACGGCCCGAGCATGGGCACCGAGCCGATCCCGTTCGGCCGGGCCGACGCGGCCAGCGGCCAGTCACCGGCCGCGGTGGTGATCTACCGCCGCCCGCTGGAGGCGCGCGCCCGCGACCGCGACACCCTGGGCGCGATGGTGCACGACACGGTGGTCGAGCAGGTCGCCACGCTGCTCGGCCTCGCCCCCGAGACCGTCGACCCGGGCTACGACGACCGCCGCTGACCCGCGGCTCCCCCGGGCTACGCCGACCGCCGCTGATCCGCGGCTCAGCCGGGCAGCACCACGCGGGGGCTGTCGGTCAGCGCGGGCAGCACGGTCCACACGCGCGCGGGCGCGAGCGGCTGGGCGGTGACGAGCAGGCCGTCCTTCTCCCGCTCCTCGATGACCCGACCGCCGTAGACCTGGCCCGACACGGGCGTGACGACCACGGCGAACTCGCCCTTGCCGCGCAGCCGCACCTCCTTGGTCCGCCCGGCGGGCACCGCCACGTCGTACGGCCTGCCCGCCGCGCCCTTCGCCGGCACCTCCTGCACCCTGACCTCGCCCGGCCCGTCCGGCGCGGTGAACAGCAGCCGCGTGCCCGGACCGTTGCCCGCGACCGCGCTGCCCAGGTCGAGCGGGGGCGTGCCCGCGGTGAACGCCACGTCCAGCCGCCGCCCGGTGCCGGTGGCGACCAGCCCGGCCACGATCGGCGCGGGCGCGGTGAGCACGAGCGCGGCCGCCTCGCCGCCGATCCCGGTGGTCACGTCCAGCGCGACCACGCTGCCGGCGGGCACGTCCACGCTCTCGCGGCCTCTCATCGCGTACGCGGCGTCCTCGCTGACCGCCTTGACCTGCACGGACACGTCGTTCTCGCCGGGAGCGGCGACCAGCAGCTCGCGCCGCCCGCCGCCGCCGGGGATGCCGGGCACCACCACGCGGGTGGCCGGGGGCGCGGCGAGCGGCAGCCAGTCCACGCCGCCGCCGCGCATCGACGCCCTGGCCGCGACCGCGAGCCGGCCGAAGACGGTGGTCACGCCGACGGCCATGACGTCGGCCGAGGGCGCGAGCGTCTTGAGGTCGATCTCCTTGTGCTCGCCGGGCGCGATCTCCAGACCGCGGCCCGCGTCGCCGGAGACCAGGCCCTCGGCCGCGTACACCTCGACGTCGGCCTGGGCCGGGGCCTTGTCGGCGTTGGTGAGGTGCAGGATCACGTCGGCCGCCGCGGGGCCGGGGCCGGCCAGCCAGGCCGACTGCGCCGGCTCGGTGCAGCGCACCCCGGACAGCCCGCGGGCCGCGCCCGAGGTCACCCGGGTGGTGTATCCGGCTTCGAGCGCTCCCGGGCCGTTCGTCACGTACGGCTCGGCGTTCTTCATGACCTCGTGGGACAGGCGTCCGGGCAGGTAGACGTTCATCCGCGCGCCTTCGGCGCCGGGGCAGACGGCGGTCACCGACTCGACCGCGACCTTCCGCGGCCCCTCGGCCCTGGCCGGGACGGGGGCCGGGCGGGTGACGAGAGCGACGCCGTACAGGGCGGACAGGGCCACCACGACCAGCACCAGCAGGCCGAACCTGTTCTCCACGAACGCCTTCATCGCACCCCCGCGGGCACGGGGACGGCCGCCTCGACGCCCTCGACCGCGCCGCTCCCCCGGCGTCCCGGCGTGGCCAGGACCAGCACGATCAGGGCCAGGACGCCCTGGGTCCACAACCAGGGCGCGTGCAGGACGTCCGCCGGCTGGGCGGGCACGCGGGTGAACGGCTCGGTCAGCCGCCACAGGCCGCCCGCCTCCGACAGGCTCATGCGTTCCAGCGACGGCTGGGAGTCCAGCGACCTGGCCAGCGGCGGCGGCACCGGCGCGGCCACCGCCAGCATGGCGATCCCGTGCTGGGCCAGCGTCGCGGCGTCGGTTCCGCCACGGCCGCCGACCAGGCCGCGCGCCGCGTCCGCCACCTTCGACCGTCCCTCGGAAGCGACCGGCAGCTCGGCCTCGCCGATCAACGGGGTACGGCCGTGCAGCACGGTGAAGGCGTCCCCCTTGACGACCAGCGTGCGCTCGCCGTGCCGGGTGCTCCACGCGGCCAGCGCGGGCAGCACGCCGGGGGCGTGGGCGGTCAGCGGGCCGCGCACCCCGTACGCCACCCAATGGCCGGCGGCCAGGATCGGCGTGCTCACCGCCGCGGCCACCACCAGGGACGCGCCGATCCTGCGCAGCCCGCCGTCGGCCCGCAGCTCGGCCAGCCGGTGCGCGGTCAGGCCGACGAGCACCAGCAGCCCGGTCCCCGCGAACGCCAGCGGCACGCCGGGCCAGGCCCGCGCCCCTTCGACGCTGATCCGGCTGACCAGGACGGCCGCCAGCACGCCGTACAGCGTGACGCCCCAGCCGATCGCGACGATCAGCCGCTGGCGGCGCATGAGCAGCGCGGCCAGCGCCGTCACCACCAGCCCGGCCGTCACCCAGAACGGCGGCAGCCCCGGGCCTCCCGGGCTGAGCGCGAGCAGCGACTCCGGCGCGAGCCCCGCCGCCACCAGGGCGGGATCGTGCAGGCCCGCCTCCAGGAGGATCCGGCCCGGGTCCGTGACCAGCCCGGCCAGCCACGGGAGCAGCAGCGCGACGGGCACCGCGAGCGCGATCACCATGGAGGTCACCACGCCGCGCCGCACCCCGCCGTACGCGACGGCGGCCAGCACGCCGAGCACCGCGAAGAGCGGGTACACCAGCGGGACGAACGCCGTCCCCACGGCCAGCAGCAGCCCCAGCGCCCAGGCCGCGCGCCGCGCGCGGCGCCGTTCTTCGGACAGCAGCGTGGTGCCGAGCGCGGCGTACACCGGGACCAGCACGAACACCACCGCCGTGCCGAGCCGTCCGGAGGCGATCGCGCCGGTCGCGACGGGCAGCAGCGCGTAGGTGCCCGCCGCCCACGCCCGCGCGGGCACCGCCGGGATGACGTGCCGGGTCGCCAGGTACGCCGACGCCCCGGCCAGCGGCACCGAGCCGAGCAGCAGCACGGACACCGCCAGCCACGTCTTGCCGAGCGCGAGCGTCGAGGCCAGCGCCAGCAGCGCCACGTACGGCGGCGCCCAGTCGGTGGAGCCGAGCCCGATGTCGTGGAAGCCCTCGGTGTAGAACCGCCACAGATCGCCCGCACCGCCCGTGACCGGGACCAGCGCGCCGCCGCCCAGCCGGTCGCCGCCGAGCAACGACCGTTCGGCGGCCACCGAGATCACGGCCAGGGCGATCATGAGGACGACGCCGGGCCGCCGGAGGAAGCCCTTGACCGCGCCGGTGTCGGCGGGCGCGGCGTCCTCGTCGTCCTCGGGGGTGGAGTGGTGGTGGCGGCCGGCGGAGTCGACGGGGCCCGCGCCGGCGAGGAAGCTCTGCACCATGTCGGTCAGCCGCCGGTAGGCCGCCCCCGGCGGCGTCAGCAACCGCTTTATACGACTAAATCCCTTTTTACGGCCTTCGCGGCGGGCCCCGCGCGCCTTCAGCAGCCGGAACGGGTGCGCCAGGATCGACCCCAGCGCCACCATCTCGTCCAGCGCGTTCGCCGGCTGCTTGCCCACCAGGAACAGCAGCGTGCGCAGGGCCGACCCGGCCAGGTTCCGCAGCAGCGCCCACACCATCACGCGGAACGGCAGGTTCGCCATGACGACGAACATCGCGTTGCGCCGGTCGAGCCTGCGCGGATGGTCGCCGCTGACCGTGATCCGCCGCCGTCTGCGGGCCGCCGCCTCGGCGTGCCAGGCCACCGCCGAGGTGACGGCCAGCACCCGGTGCCCGGCGTTGCGCACCCGCCAGCACAGGTCGAGGTCGTCGCGGAAGAGCGGGAACAGCGGGTCGAGGCCGCCGAGCCGCTCCCAGACGTCGCGGCGGACCAGCATGCCCGCCGTGGAGACCGAGAGCACCTCCCGGGTGCCGTCGTGCTGCCCCTGGTCGAACTCGCGCGGCTCCAGCCCGGTGTCCCTGCGCCCGGTGAGGCCGACGGTCACGCCCAGTTCGAGCAGGCGCCTGCGGTCGAGCCAGTCGCGCAGCTTCGGGCCGAGCACCGCCGCCTTGGGATCCTGCTCGGCCGCCATGAGCAGGGCCTCCAGCGCCCGCCGGTCGGGGGCGCAGTCGTCGTGCAGCAGCCAGAGCCACTCGTCCTGGCCGCACGGCGGCAGCCGGTCCAGCACCTCCGCCACCGCGTCGCCGAAGGAGGCCGAGCGCGGGAGCGTGAGCACGTTGGACGCGCCGAGCGCCTGCGCGAGCAGGTCGGCCGAGCCGTCCCTGCTGCCGTTGTCGACCCCGGCGACGCGCTCCGGCCTGCGGCTCTGACCAGCCAGCGCGCGCAAGGTGTCCCCCAGCCAGCGGCCGCCGTCATGGGCGACGACGATCGCGGTGACGAGGGGGCGTGACATGGGCGGGCGACTCCAGCGTTGATCAGGCGCGCCCACCCTACAGGTGACATCACACACGAAAAAGGGCCACGCGGGCTACCGCGTGACCCTTTCGCTCATATCCCCTAAACGGCCTGGCGCTTGATCCGTCTGCGCTCCCGCTCCGACAACCCACCCCAGATGCCGAAGCGCTCATCGTGTTCGAGCGCGTACTCCAAGCACTCGGCACGGACCTCGCACGATCGACAAACCTTCTTGGCTTCTCGGGTGGAGCCGCCTTTTTCCGGGAAGAACGCCTCCGGATCGGTCTGCGCGCACAAAGCACGCTCCTGCCATCCGAGTTCTTCAGCGTCAAGCTGATCCTGTGCGATGACCGGATCGGTCACTGCACACCTCCCTGCCGCCCGCCCGCAATGGAGCCCCCCATGGACGCCTTCCTCCTACCCACCCACGGGAAGGCGTAACAACATGGTTGTAATTACACGCGCGTGCCGTACGTGACGTCAAGCGGCATGACGGTATCCGGGGAAAGACCGACTCTCGCCCCGGTGTGCTCGGCATGTGGTGTTCGCACCAGGCCGAGACCCCCTGCACAGCAAGGCTTCGACCCGGTTCGTTCAACGCTGTCAGCGGTCGGAACCGTACCAGGGCGGGGTAGACGCCCGCCCTTTGGGCCACCTTCTCTCTAGCCGTCGTTTGCCGGTCCGTTACCTGCGTGGCTCGTTGGGCGTGTATATGGCCGTTGGGTCGATTGGGTCGTCACCCGGGCGGTTCTGGGCGCCCAGGGCGTCCCCGAACTGCGAGGGGTCGAGCCGCATCGTCGACTCGCTCTGCGCCTCATTCCAGCCGGCCGGGGCCTGGTGGGTGGGGCGGTAGGTCTGGGGCTGCTCGTACTGGCCCTGCTGGGGTTCGTACGCGTTCTGCTGCTGCTGGTACGGCTGGGCCTGCTGCGGGTGGCCGAACGGGTCGTCGTACGGCCTGGCCGGCTGGCCGGCATAGTCGGGCACCCGCAGGTCGGGCTGGGTGCCGGAGGCGGCCGTCGAGCTCTGGTAGGTCTCGGCCTGCTGGTAGGCGTCCAGGAGCTGCTGGGAGCGCGGGTCCACGGGCGGGTCGGGCTCCTGGAAGGCGGGGGTGGCGTACTCGTGGCCGGAGTAGCCGGTGAACGGCTGGCCGCCCTGCTGGTCGAAGGCGTTCTGCCGGTCCTGGTACGGCTGCTGCTGCTCCGCCTGCGGGTACGGGACGCTCGGGCTGGTCTCGCCGCTCGGGTACGCCTGGTCGGCGAAGGCGTTCGGTGAGCTGTTGCTCGGGGCGTACGGGTTCTCCGGGGTGGGGTAGCCGGACTGGCCGTACGCGCTGGGCTGACTGTCGGCCGGGACGTACGGCGCGGGGGTGTACTCGCCGGCCGGCGGCTGGTAGCCGGAGTCGGGGAGCGTCTCGGACGGGGTGTAGGCGGCCGGGGCGTACCCCTGGTCCTGGCCGAAGCCCTGCGGCTGGGCGAACGGCTGACCGGCCGGTGCCTGGGGGTTGCCGAACGGCTGCTCGGCGGACGCGGCGGGAAGCGCGGCCCTGGCCGGCTGGTAGGGCTGCTGCTGGTACGGCTCGGACTGCTGGCCGTGCGAAGGCTGGCCGAAGGGAGCCTGCTCAGGCTGGCCGTGCGAAGACTGCCCGAAGGGAGCCTGCTCAGGCTGGCCGTGCGAAGGCTGGCCGAAGGGAGCCTGGTCAGGCTGGCCGTGCGAAGGCTGGCCGAAGGGAGCCTGGTCAGGCTGGCCGTGCGAAGGCTGGCCGAAGGGAGCCTGGTCAGGCTGGCCCTGGGCGGGCTGGCCGAACGGGGGCTGTTCGGGCTGGCCGTAGGCGGGCTGCTGGCCGTGCCCCTGGCCCTGGGCCTGGCCGTAGGCGGGCTGGCCGTCGGAAGTCTGGGGGGCGTAGGGGGACTGCGCCTCGGCCGCGTGCGGGACGGGGGTCTCCTGCTGGTGGCCGTAGCCGGGGGCGTCGGACTGGCCGAAGCCGGGCGCGGAGGGCGCGGGCTGGCCGTAGCCGGCGGGGTCGGGCTGGCCGAAGCCGGGAGCGGCGGGCTGGCCATAGCCGGGGGTGGACGGCTCGGGCTGGCCGTAGCCACCGGTGGCGGGGTCGGGGTGGCCGCCGTAGCTCGGGGGCTGCTGACCGTAGCCGGGCTGCGCGCCGGGGTTCGGCGCCTGTCCGCCGCCGTAACCCGGCTGCTGCCCGAAGGCGGCCTGCTGGCCCTGCTGGCCGTAAGGGGCCTGCTGGTCCTGCTGCCCGAAGGAAGCCTGGGAGTCCTGCTGGCCGTACGGTGCCTGCGGGTCCTGCTGGCCGTACGGAGCCTGCGGGTCCTGCTGGCCGAAGGCGACGGTGGCGTGCTGGCCGGACGGGGGCTGGGGCGCGTACCCGGCGGAGGCGGCCTGGGGCTCGTAGCCCGAGGACGGGGGCTGCGGCGCGTA
Source organism: Nonomuraea sp. NPDC050227 (assembly GCF_044459705.1). Classification (NCBI taxonomy): domain Bacteria; kingdom Bacillati; phylum Actinomycetota; class Actinomycetes; order Streptosporangiales; family Streptosporangiaceae; genus Nonomuraea; species Nonomuraea sp. NPDC050227. Next base: position 284,408 of record NZ_JBITJF010000015.1, read on the forward strand.
GGCCGGGGACTGCTGACCCGACGGCGGCTGGGGCGCGTAGGCCGGGGACTGCTGGCCCGACGGCGGCTGGGGCGTGTAGCCCGAGCCTGCGGGGACCTGGCCCGACGGCGGTTGCGGGGCGTAGCCGGAGGCGGCGGGCTGGCTGTCGGGAGCCGGGGGCTGGGCGTCCTGGCCCGGGGGGAGCTGGGCGAGCGCGGGCTGCTGGCCGTAGGGGGTCGGCGCGGCGTGCGGCTGCGCGTACGCGGGCTGGGGCGCGGGGTCGGGCCGGCCCTGGGAGGGCTGGTCGGGCTGGCCGTAGGCGGGCTGGTCCTGCTGGCCGAACTGCTGGGGGCGGCCGTACTGGGGCTGGTCCTGCTGGCCGAACTGCTGGGGCTGGCCGTAGTGGGTGGTGGGGCGGCCGTACCCGTCGAGGGTGGGGATGGGGGTCCGGCCGGGCATGACCTCGGGGAGCAGGTAGACCAGTCCGACGGCGGTCAGCGCGAGCAGGGGCACGCCCGTGAGCACGTGCTCCACCACGCCGCGGAAGCCGCCACCGGCGAACAGCCCGACGATCAGCGCCAGCGCGCCGAACACGGCGGCGAGCAGCAGGCCGGCGGCCGAGCCGTAGGCGATGAGCCGGGCCTTGGGCGAGCGCTCGCCCGTCCTGGTGACGAGCAGCACGGCGCCCACGAGCAGCGCGGTCACGACCGGGCTGGTCAGGCCCGTCAGGTTCGCGGCGGCACGGGTGGCGAACCCGCCGCCGAGCGGGCTGCCCGAGCCGATCAGGATGTGGCCGATCGTCAGGACGACGTCCACCAGCCCGGTGACGAGCATGATCCAGGCAGCCGGCTCCCGTAGTCGGGCGGCATTTACTTTGCTCATGAGTAACCCCCATCGGACCCTTTGGCCCGAAGGGAGTTTGCCACATTGCCGACTTTCGCGGCGGATGTCCCAAGAACCTCTTCCATCCCATTTACCCCTATACCTGGAGCTTCATTGCTCCGAAGTGGGGCAGAACCACTCCCCCCACGGGGATGTCGGACGCCGATGGAAGACTGGGACGCATGCACATCGTGTCACTCGCCGGCGGCATCGGCGGCGCCCGTTTCCTGCGCGGCCTGCGCGCCACCGCACCCGACGCCTCGATCACCGTCATCGGCAACACGGGCGACGACATCACCCTGTTCGGCCTGCGCGTCTGTCCCGACCTCGACACCGTCATGTACACCCTGGGCGGCGGCATCGACGAGGAGCAGGGCTGGGGCCGGGCCAAGGAGTCCCACGTCGTCAAGGAGGAGCTGGCCGCCTACGGGGTCGAGCCGCAGTGGTTCGGGCTCGGCGACCGCGACTTCGCCACCCACATCGTCCGCTCGCAGATGCTGGAGGCGGGCTATCCGCTCTCGCAGATCACCGAGGCCCTGTGCGTGCGCTGGCAGCCGGGCGTGCGGCTGCTGCCGATGACCGACGACCGCTGCGAGACGCACGTGGTGATCTCCGACGAGCGCGGCAAGCGGGCCGTGCACTTCCAGGAGTGGTGGGTGCGCCTGCGCGCCTCGGTCCCGGCCGAGTCGTTCGCGCTGGTGGGGGTCGAGAGCGCCAAGCCCGCGCCGGGTGTGCTGGAGGCGATCGAGCAGGCCGACGTGGTCATCCTGCCGCCGTCCAACCCGGTGGTGAGCATCGGCACGATCCTGCAGGTCCCCGGCATCCGCGAGGCGGTCGCGGCCAAGACCGTGGTCGGCGTCTCCCCCATCATCGGCGGCGCGCCCGTGCGCGGCATGGCCGACGCCTGCCTGACGGCCATCGGGGTGGAGACCACGGCCCAGGCCGTGCTCGACCTCTACGGCGCCGGCCTGGTCGACGGCTGGCTGGTGGCCGAGGAGGACTCCGGGGTGGCGCTCGACGGCGTGCGCGTGGTGTCCCGTCCGATCCTCATGCACGACGCCGAGACGGCCGCCGACATCGCCCGCACGGCGCTCGACCTGGCGCTGGAGCTGGCCCGATGAGCTCGCGACGGGTCGAGGTGATCGCCGTCACCGGCATCGGCGAGGTCCGGCCGGGCGACGACGTGGCCGCCCTGCTCAAGGACGCCGACCTGCGCGACGGCGACATCGTGGTGGTGACCTCCAAGATCGTCAGTAAGGCCGAGGGCCGCGTCCGCCAGGCGCCCGACCGCGCGAGCGCGATCGAGGAGGAGACCGAGCGGGTCGTCGCCAGGCGCGGCGACACGGTGATCGTCCAGACCCGCCACGGTTTCGTCATGGCCGCGGCGGGGGTCGACGCCTCCAACACCGAGCCGGGCACCGTCCTGCTGCTGCCCGAGGACCCCGACGCCTCGGCGGCGCGGATCAGGGCCGGGCTGGGCGCGCGGGTGGGGGTGATCGTCTCCGACACGTTCGGGCGTCCGTGGCGCAACGGGCTGACCGACGTGGCGATCGGCGCCGCCGGGGTGCGCCCGCTCGACGACTTCCGCGGCTCCTCCGACCCCTACGGCAACGCGCTCGGCGCCACCGTCACCGCGCTGGCCGACGAGATCGCGAGCGCGGCCGAGCTGGTCAAGGGCAAGCTCGACGGCGTTCCCGCGGCGATCGTGCGCGGTCTGGCCCATCTGGTGACCGACGACGACGGGCCGGGGGTCAGGCCGCTCGTCCGCCCGGCCGACGAGGACATGTTCCGCTTCGGCGCCCGCGACGTCGTGTTCGCCCGCCGTACGATCAGGGAGTTCTCCGACCGGCCGGTCGACGGCGAGGCGGTGCGCAGGGCGGTGGCCGCGGGCATCGCGGCGCCGGCGCCGCACCACACGACCCCGTGGCGGTTCGTGCTGGTCGAGTCGGCGCAGGCCCGCACCGAGCTGCTCGACGCCATGCGGGAGGCGTGGATCGACGACCTGCGCGGCGACGGGTTCACCGAGCAGTCGATCGCCAAGCGGATCAAACGCGGCGACGTCCTGCGCAACGCCCCCTACCTGGTCGTGCCGTGCCTGGTGATGGAAGGCTCGCACACCTACCGCGACGACCGGCGCAACGCCTCCGAGCGGGAGATGTTCGTCGTGGCGACGGGCGCCGGCGTGGAGAACTTCCTGATCCAGCTCGCGGTCGAGGGGCTGGGCTCGGCGTGGGTGTCCTCCACGATGTTCTGCCGGCCGGTGGTCAGGCGGGTGCTCGACCTGCCGGAGTCCTGGGATCCGATGGGCTGCGTGGCGATCGGGCACGCCGCCGCGCCGCCGCGCGACCGCGCCCCCCGTGACCCGCGCGATTTCATCGTGACGCGCTGAGCCTCTGACGAGAGTCTGGAAATCCGGTAAGCCAACCGTTTACCGTTAGGAAACTTTCCTTTACATTTGGACTATCCCCCCATGTAAAGGAGCCACTTCAATGCGAAGGACTCTCACGTTAGTCGCCGTGGCGGTGATCACCATCGCCACGGCGGTGTTCAACACCTCTCCCGCGTTCGCCCACGGTTATGTGAACTCGCCGCCCAGCAGGCAGGCGTTCTGCGCCCAGGGCAAGGTGCCCGACTGCGGCCAGATCGTGTACGAGCCGCAGAGCGTGGAAGGCCCGAAGGGCCTGCGGAGCTGCAACGCCAATCTTGGACAGTTCGCTCAGCTCAGCGACGAGAGCAAGCCGTGGCCGGCCACCTCGGTGGGCAACTCGGTGACCTTCACCTGGACGTTCACCGCCAGGCACGCCACGCTCAACTACGAGTACTACATCGGCGGCACCCGGGTCGCGGTCTTCAACGGCAACGGCCAGCAACCGCCGTCGACGATCTCCCACACCGTCAACCTCTCCGGCTACTCCGGCCGCCAGAAGGTGCTGGCGATCTGGAACATCTCCGACACCTCGAACGCCTTCTACTCCTGCATCGACCTGCAGATCGGCGGCGGCGGCCAGCCGACCCCCACCCCCACCCCGACCGTGACCCCCACGCCCACCCCGACCCCGACGCCGACCACGACGGCCTCGGGCACCTGGAAGGCCGGCACGGCCTACACCACGGGCAGCACGGTCACCTACAACGGCGTCTCCTACCGGTGCCTGCAGCCCCACACGGCCATCGCGGGCTGGGAGCCGCCGAACGTCCCGGCGCTCTGGCAGCGGATCTGAGGGTCTGGACAGGCCGATGACCAAGCTTCGTGACGCCGCGCTGTCGCTGTTCCGCATCGTGGTGGGCCTGCTGTTCGCCTGCCACGGGGCCGCCACTCTGTTCGGCGTACTCGGCGGCCCGTACGGCGGAACGACCCCGTCCGTAGGCCAATGGCCCGACTGGTGGGCGGGGGTGATCGAGCTCGGCGCGGGCGGCCTCGTCCTCATCGGGCTCGCCACCCGCGTCGCCGCCCTGCTCTGCTCGGGCACGATGGCCTACGCCTACTTCACCGTCCACCTGCCCAAGGGTCTGTTCCCGTTGCAGAACGGGGGCGAGACCGCGGCCATGTTCTCGTGGTCGTTCCTGATGCTGGCGCTGCTCGGCAGCGGCGCGTGGTCGCTGGACAAGCTCGTGTCCCGCTTCACCCACCGCGGCGAGAACGCCACCGTGCACCAGATGTAGGCCGAGGGGGTGCCGGGCGACCGGCATCCCCTCAGGCGGCCGGCTTGCAGGTGGGATGGCAGAGCCTGCGGGCCAGCGCGCCGAGGAAGACGTCGATGATCTCCCCAGGCTCCTGCGCCTCGTGCAGCGAGCCGTTCGTGGCCGCCGCGATCTGCGACAGGCTGCCGCGGTCCACGTCCTTGCCGAACGCGATGATGACGATCTGGACGGGCTTGTCCGGGTCCCACTCCTTCCGCAGGGCGTCGAGCAGCCGCGGGAGCTTGATCCCCTTGCCGTCGTCCTTGCCGGCGGTGATCACCAGCAGCGTGTTGTTCATGTCGTCGCGGTAGTCGCCGCTCATCCTGCGGAACCCGGCCAGCATCGCGTCGTAGAGCGAGCTGTCCAGGTCGGGGTGCGGGGCGATCGTGCTGGTCAGCTCGTCGAGGACGCTGCGCCGCAGCACCTGGCCCGACTCCGGCTCGCTGATCGGGCCGAGGCTGACCCGCTGCCGGTAGCTGCGGAGGTTCCCCACCTTGTCGGCGAACTCCCACATGCCCATGTGCGTGGAGTTCGGGAAGAGCTGCAGCCCGATCTTGGCCGCGGCCAGCGCGATGCGCACCTTCGTACTGCCGTTCAGCGGCTCGGCCATGTGCTTGGAGGTGTCGGCCAGCACGAGGATGTTGGTCGGCGGCGCCAGCCTGCTCCAGGCGCGCAGCGCCTCGTCGATGTCCTGCTGCGACACCGACGGCCTGGTCTTCGGCGCCTCCGACGGGAGCTGCGACCCGGTCAGGAGCGGCCCCAGCCGGCCGTCGCCCGACCTGAACCCGGCCCGCCGGACGATCTCCTGGGCCTGGCCCCCCTTCAGCCAGTCGGCGAAGGCGGTGGACGCCTCCGCGACGTCGGGATCGGCCGCCGTGACGACGTAGGGATAGTCGAGGTCGATCGTGCCCTCGCGCGGGTGCAGCGCGACGACCGGGTCGGGCGAGGGCACCCGGTTGTGGTTCCACACCGACTGCTCAGGGACGATGACCACCGGCCGCTGCCAGAACCCGCGGTCGTCCACGGCGTCCAGCATGCTGCGGTAGTCGGGCGCCGACCCGGCCTGCGCCCAGCGGACGAACGCCGTCAGCGCCTTGTCGGCGTCCGGCCCGGTGCCCACGACGTCCCTGGCCGCGGCCACGGTCGCGATCCCCGCGCCCACCAGCGACGGGTCGGGCACCCGTACCACGTCGGGCTCGCCCGAGCTGGGCGTCAGCCGCCCGCGCACGGTCGGCGGGAAGACCATCCGCCAGTTCATCTCGGTCCCGCCGACCGAGAAGCGCCGGGCCAGCGACGAGCGCGTGGCGAACACCAGCGGCGAGGTGGCCACCACGGTCTCCCCCGCGGGCAGCGAGCTCGCGCCCTGGCTGCGGGCCAGCCTGATCCAGGCCGAGGAGTCGGCGATCCAGCCGTCGGGACGTTCGCGCAGCACGCCGGCCCGGTCGCCGATCAGCGTGCGCAGCACGGTGGCCGACGGCTGCTCGGTCACCTGGACCAGCACGCACCGCCCGCCGACCGACGCCCTGGTCTCGTTGAAGCGTCCGGCGGCCTCCATGACCGCCGGCGCCACGTCCACGGCGGCGGCCACGCTGACCAGAACAGGATCTCGTGACACGCACAGGGCGGGACCGCCGCCGAGCACCACGTACAGGCTGCCGGCGGCGACGGCCACGGCGGCGAGGCCGGCCAGCATGCCCCGTTGGAGCGCCTTCCTGCGTCGCTGCACGGGAGGCAGCGCGGCACGGTGTCGACCCAACCGCACGATGAACCTCTCTCCAGTGGAGTGATGATTCTTCCAGTGCCTCCCATACCGGGCGCAACCCTTGTTAGAACTTGTTACAACTATGCCATCGGCAAGATTCTTCTCACGCTCTGGCACACCCCGTCGCTCGCCTGCGCGGCGGCCAGCCGTTCGGCCGTGGGACTGCCGTATTCGGTGGTGCGCTGGCGTACCGGCCGGCCGGTGACCTCGACCATCTCGCGCAGCTCGCTGATCGTCTTGTACGAGCCGTTCTCCGAGCCCGCCATCCGGCTGATCGTCTCCTCCATGAGCGTGCCGCCGAGGTCGTTCACGCCGCCCCGGAGCACCTGGCGGCACAGGTCGTCCTGGAGCTTGACCCAGGAGCACTGGATGTTGGAGATCGCGCCGTGCAGCAGGATCCTGGCCAGGGCGTGCACCGCGCGGTTCTCCTGGGCGGTGGGGCCGGGCCGGGCGATGCCGGCCAGGTAGATCGGGGCGCTGGTGTGCACGAACGGCAGCAGCACGAACTCCGAGAACCCGCCGGTCTGCTCCTGCAGCCGCCTGATCAGCTTGATGTGCCTGACCCAGTGCAGGTGGTGGTCCACGTGGCCGTACATCATCGTGGACGTCGTCGGGATGCCGACCTCGTGGGCCGTGGTGATGACCTCGATCCACTCCTTGGCCGGCAGCTTGCCCTTGGTCAGCACCCAGCGCACGTCGTCGTCGAGGATCTCGGCCGCCGTGCCGGGCAGCGAGTCCACCCCGGCCTCCTTGGCCGCCTCCAGCCAGTCGCGTATAGACAGGTTCGTCCTGGAGGCTCCGTTGATGACCTCCATCGGGGAGAACGCGTGCACGTGCATGCCGGGCGTCCTGGCCTTGACCGCCCTGGCGATGTCGAAGTACGCGGTTCCCGGCAGGTCGGGATGGATGCCGCCCTGCATGCACACCTCGGTCGCGCCCGCCGCCCACGCCTCCTCGGCCCGGTCGGCCACCTGGTCCAGGCTGAGCGTGTACGCGTCGGCGTCGGTCCTGCGCTGGGCGAAGGCGCAGAAGCGGCAGCCGGTGTAGCAGACGTTGGTGAAGTTGATGTTCCGGTTGACGACGTAGGTGACCTCGTCGCCGACGGCCTGCGCGCGCAGCGCGTCGGCGATGGCCGCCAGCTCGTCCAGCGCCTCGCCCTCCGCGCCCAGCAGCGCGACGGCCTCGGCGTCGGTCAGCCCGGCGGGGTCGGCCTCGGCCCGCCGGAGCGCCTGCCGCACGTCGCTCGGCGTCGAGGCGGCGATCGGGCCGAGGCGTTCGCGCAGGGCCGTCCAGTCGCCGTAGACGTGGTCGAAGTCGTCGCGCCGGTCGTTCGCCCGGCCGGTGGTGTCCACCTCGACGTGCAGGTCCACCCGGCCGGCGGCGGTGAACCCGCCGTCCGGCTCCTGCCAGGGACGGCCCTGCGGCACGGCGTCCTCGCGGGCGAGCCCGGTGCCGGGGTCGGCCAGGGCCTCGACGTGCGCGAACAGCCGCGGGTCCAGCCAGGGCTCGCCGGCCCGCACGTACTCGGGGTAGATCGTCAGGCGTTCCCGCAGGTCGAAGCCGGATTCGGCGGTGCGCGCCGCCAGGTCGTCGATCTGCGGCCAGGGGCGTTCGGGGTTCACGTGGTCGGGGGTCAGGGGCGAGACGCCGCCCCAGTCGTCGATGCCGGCGCGGATCATGAGCGCGTACTCGGAGTCGACCAGGTTGGGCGGGGCCTGGAGGCGTACGCGGGGGCCGAGGACCAGGCGCGCGACGGCGATCGTGGCCGCGAGCTCGTGCAGGTCGGCGTCCGGCAGGCCGCGCATGGCCGTGTCCGGCTTGGCGCGGAAGTTCTGGACGATGACCTCCTGGATGCCGCCGTACTCGCGGGCCACCTTCCGGACGGCGAAGATCGACTCGGCCCGGTCCTCGACGGTCTCGCCGATGCCGATGAGGATCCCGGTCGTGAACGGCACGTTGCTGCGGCCGGCGTCCTCCAGCACGCGCAGCCGTACCGCCGGGTCCTTGTCGGGGGAGCCGTAGTGCGGCTGCCCCTTCTCCTCGAACAGCCGCCGCGAGGTGGTCTCCAGCATCATGCCCATCGACGGCGCGACCGGCTTGAGCCGCTGCAGGTCACGCCAGCTCAGCACACCGGGGTTGAGGTGCGGCAGCAGCCCGGTCTCCTCCAGCACCAGGATGGCCATGGCTCGCACGTAGGACAACGTGTCGTCATAGCCGTGCGCGTCCAGCCACTCGCGGGCCTGGTGCCAGCGGTCCTCCGGCCGGTCCCCCAACGTGAACAGGGCCTCCTTGCAGCCCATCGCCGCGCCCTGCCGGGCGATCTCCAGCACCTCGTCCGGGCTCAGGAAGGCCGACTCCAGCTTGTGCGGCGCGGTCGCGAACGTGCAGTAGCCGCAACGGTCCCGGCACAACCTGGTCAGCGGGATGAACACCTTCCTGCTGTAGGTGATCACCCCTTCCCTGCCGGCGGCCTTCAGTCCGGCGTCGCGCACGCGGGAGGCGTGGTCGAGCAGCGCGTCGAGCTGCTCGCCGCGCGCGTGCAGCAGCACGACGGCCTCGGTGAGGTCGAGCGCCTTGCCGTCACGGGCACGGGCGAGGGCACGGCGAAGCGCGGAATCACTGACAAGACTCATAGAGGCACAGTACGCACCCCTGAGTTCGTGACGCGCACTCAGGGCGGGATGTCAGAAGGAGCGGTAGTCGCGCGCGGCCATCCGCGGCCCGCGCGCGGGCGGTCGCAGACCGCTGAGCCAGACGAGCACCGTCGCCCGGTGCCGATGCCCCCGGTACGGCTCCAGCAGCCGCATCATCCCCTGGTCGTCGGTCTTCTCCCCGGTCAGCGCGTAGCCGACCAGCTTGGCCAGGTGGAAGTCCCCCACGCTCACCGCGTCGGCGTCGCCGAAGACCCGCTGGCGCACCTCGGCCGACGTCCAGACGCCGATGCCGGGCAGGGCCCGCAGCAGCCGGTCGAGCTCGTCCGTGGTGGCCGCGGCCTCCAGCTTGGCGGCGTGCCAGGCGGCGTTGGCGATCGTCCGGGCCCGGACGGCCTCCGCGCCCGCCCGGTGCCAGTGCCAGCTCGGGATCTGCCGCCACACGACCGGCTCGGGCGGCACCCGCATGCCGTCGGGGGCCGGGCCGGGGGCGGGCTCGCCGTAGTGGCGCAGCAGGTAGCGCCAGGCCCGCCACGCCTCCCGGCCGACCACCTTCTGCTCCAGCACCGCGGGCACCAGCGCCTCCATGACCCGCCCGGTACGCCCGATGCGCAGCCCCGCGTGCTTGCGCGCCACGTCCGCCAGCACGTCGTGCCGGACGCGGAAGCCGGAGACGTCGTCGAGCGCGCCGAGCAGGGCGGGCAGGGTCTCCAGCGACCATCCGGCGCCCGGCCCCCACGCCTGGGCCCGCACGGCCGCGGCCGTCACGGTCACCCGCAGCGTGCTCGGGCCGTCTGGGGTGCGGCAGGCGCGCCAGATCGAGCCGTCGGAGGTGCGGCGCCAGGCGGGATCGCCGGTGCCGCGCCGGTGGGGGCCGAGGGCCAGCTCCACGTCGAGCGGCCCGTCGGGCTCCCACCTGCGTTCCATCACATGTCCAGTCTGCCGCGCGGCGGCGGGTGGTCGCTCACCCGCGCGGCCCCGGCGGGCGGGTCAGACGTCGCTGGAGTAGCGGACCGCGCGCTCGGGCAGCTCGACGCCCGGCCAGACGCGCACCCCGCCCTGCAGCTCGTTGCCCGGCCCGACCACCGCGCCGTCACCGATCACCGCGTCGCGCACGACCGTGCCGGCGCAGATCCGGGCGCCCTTGCCCACGACCGAGTCGCTCACCGTGGCGCCCGCCTCGACGACGCTGTCGTCGCACAACACCGAGCCCACCACGGACGCGCCCGCCTCGACGACAGCCCGCGCGCCGACGGCGGTGCCGCCCTGGACCTTGGCCTCGGCCGAGATCTTCGCCCCGGCGAGGGCGAGGTGCTCGCCCTGCGGGCCGGGCAGCGCCGGCGAGTCGAGCCGCCCGAGCACCAGGTCGCGCGAGCCCTTCACGAACGCGGCCGGCGTGCCCACGTCGAGCCAGTACGTGCGGTCGGCGTAGCCCAGCACCAGCTCGCCGGAGTCGATGAGCCCGGGGAACGTCTCGCGCTCCACGGAGACGACCTCGCCGCGCGGGATCGAGTCGATCACCGAGCGGGTGAAGACGTAGCAGCCGGCGTTGATGCGGTTGGTGACCGGGTTGGGGGTCTTCTCCAGGAACGCGGTCACCCGTCCGGACTCGTCGGTCGGCACGCAGCCGAACCGCGTCGGGTCGTCCACCTCCGTCAGGTGGAGCGTCACGGCGGCGCCGCGCTCGCAGTGGGTGCGCACCTGGTCGCCGATGTCGTGGCCGGACAGGATGTCGCCGTTGAGGATGAGCACCGGGTCGGAGGGCCCGCCGGTGAGCGCCTCGGCGGCGTTGCGGATGGCCCCGCCGGTGCCGAGCGGCGTCTCCTCGGTCATGTATTCGAGCGAGAGCCCGAGTGCCGACCCGTCACCGAAGGCGGGCTCGAACATCGCCGCCTTGTACGAGGTCGCGAACACGATCCGGCGCACGCCGAAGGACCGGGCACGGGCGAGTTGGTGGGCCAGGAACGGCACTCCGGCGGTCGGCAGCAGCGGCTTGGGCGTGCCCAGTGTCAGCGGACGCAGGCGTGTGCCCTGCCCCCCGACCAGGAGGATCGCCTCGAGGTCTGGCAAAGAGCTCTCCATCACTCCGTGAGAGTAGCGAACTATTCGATTGCGCGTTGATAAGAGTTGAGATGCGCCTCCGCCGAGGCCTCCCAGGTGAATTCGCGTGCCCGCGCCCGCCCGGCCTCCTGCAACTGCCGCCTCCGGTCGGCGGAGGCGAGCAGTTCGCCCAGGGCGTCGGCGATGCTGTCCGCGTCCGGCTCAGTGTAGGCGACGGCGTCGCCGCCCACCTCGGGCAGCGAGGTGCGGTGGCTGGTGAGGACGGCCGCGCCGCAGGCCATGGCCTCCAGCACCGGCATGCCGAAGCCCTCGCCCCGGGAGGGGAACGCCACGACGAGCGCACCGCCCAGGAACCCCGGCAGATCGGGCGCGCGCAGGTATCCCGGCCTGATCACCCGGACGGTGGCCTCGACCTCGCGGCAGGCGGCGTCGACGTCGTCCTCGTGCACGCCGCCGCCGAGCACCAGCGCGGGCGGCGTCTCCAGCCGCTTGACGGCGGCGGCGAAGCCGCGGATCAGGTTGGGCACGTTCTTGCGGGGGTCGAGGTTGCCGAGGAAGGCCACGTACGGCTGGCCGCGCAGCCCGCACCTGATGGCCGCCCGGCGCACCTCGTCCTCGCTCGGCGGGTGGAACTGGGCGAGGTCGACGCCGTGGTAGGCGACGTCGATGCGGGTGGGGTCGGCCGACAACACGCGGACCAGCTCGTCCCTGGTCGCCTTGGACGGCACGATGACACGCTGGGCGTGCCGGACGGCGGTGCGCGTGGCCGAGCGGAAGAACGCGGCCCTGGCCGGGCTGTGCTGCTCGGGCTCGGTGAACCAGGTCACGTCGTGCACCGTCACGACGGTCGGCAGGCCGGAGCGCAGCGGCATGGAGTAGTAGGGGGCGTGGATGACCTCGGCCCCCGTCTGGCGGGCGAGCAGCGGCACGCCGGTCTGCTCCCAGGCGAGCCGGGCGGCCCGGTTGGTGATGGCGACGGGGCCGGGGACGACACGGGCCGAAGGCGCCAGCCGCTGGTACCTTTCCGCTTCCGCACGCTGGCAGACCACGACCAGATCGGTCCCTGCCTGGTGGAGCGCGGCCACGAGCCCGTCCACGTACCGGATCAACGCACCACGGTCGGCGGGGACCGCGGCGGCATCGACGAGCACTCGAGGCATTACGTGGATCTTCTCCCCTCAAGATCGACGTGGGACCTGGCAAGTCCCCCCTCTTTGCTTCAGCTTATGACCACCCTCCCCCAAATCGTGGGCCAAATCACACCGAGTCGCGACGTGCGGCAATTCCCGCCATACCTGCGCAGATCAGGTCACCGAGGATGATGACGATGCGGGAGCAGAGGGCCACCGCGATGGCCGCGCCGCTGTCGAGCACGGGGGCGAGCACCGCCACCATCGCCAGCTCGCGCACCCCCGCCCCGGCCGGCACGACGAAGGTCACGATGCCCAGGCACCACGACAGCGCGAAGGCCCCGACGGCGAACAGCAGGCCGCCCTGCGGCGCGACGAAGTAGAAGTGCACGCCGTAGGCCGTCCAGCCGGCCAGCGCCCAGCCGAGCGCGGTGAGCATGCCGCGCCGGGTGAGCGGGCGTTCCAGGGGCTCGCGCTTCAGCCTGCGCAGGCCGAAGCCGATCACGCCGTTGACGACCTTGGGCTCCAGCAGCACCAGCAGCAGCGGGATGAACAGCAGCACCCAGCCGAACCGGTGCCAGCCGAGCGTGACCAGCGTGACCAGCAGACCGCTGGCGATCTGGACGGGCATCATCAGGAAGAACGCCGCGGCGCTGCGCGGACGCGGCACGCCGAGGTCGCGGCCCATCTCCATCTGGGCGAGCACCGGCCAGACCGCGCCGGGGATGTACTTGCCGAGCTGGCCGACGAAGAACACCTTGGCGGCCGGCCGCAGCGGCAGCGGCGAGCCCAGGTCGGCCAGCAGCGTGCGCCAGGTGAGCATGGCCCCGAGCAGCGCGGCGACCACGGCGACGAGCGACCCGGCCAGTGCCGGCCACGACAGCCGGGCGAACCCGGCGACCACGGCGTCCCACTGCCTGGCCACCGCCCACGCGCCGAAGGCGAGCGCGACGGCGAGGAAGCCGAAGCGCAGCAGCCGGCGCGGCAGCGACCGCTTGGGGATCGCGCTCGCGCCGGTCTCGTCCACGAGGCTCACAGCGGCAGGACCCGCTCGGGCGGCTGCGGCAGCGCCGGCCCCGCGGGCCTGCGCGGGGTCTTGGTGGCCACCCACAGGTACGTCGGCACGACGGGCAGCAGCAGCCGCAGCACCTCGCGCGGCGCGCGGGCCAGCACGGCCTTGACCAGCCGGCCCGGCAGGCCGGGGAACAGCTCCGACCCGGCGAACCTGGTCGGCGTGGCCAGCACCGGGAACGTGTAGTCCCAGACGTGGAAGGCGCGCAACATCCGGCGCAGCCCCCGCCGGGTCCTGAACCGCTCGTAGTAGTGGTCGGCCCGGCCGAAGGCGCGCACGTAACGGTCGGCCAGCGCGGGCGGCAGGTACGACAGGAACGGCAGCTTGTAGTGGGGCTCGACGACCCCGAGCCGGTTGCCGAGCCCGAGGTAGAGCACCCCGGTGTCGGACAGCACGCGGTGCATCTCGGCCACCACGGCGTCGGGGTCGACCACGTGCTCGTAGATGTGGTTGAACACCAGCACGTCGATCGACCCGTCGGGGAAGGGCAGCGCCGTGCCGTCGCCGCAGACGAACGCCACCCGCTCGCCGAACCGGTCGGCGGCCTTGCGCAGCCCCGGCACGTCGATGTCGATGCCCAGCGTGTGCTTGGCCCCGGCCTGGGCCAGCTCGTCGGCGATGAACCCGGCCGAGCAGCCGACGTCGCCCACGGTCAGCCCGCCGAGCGGCCCCTGGAAGTGCTCCAGCACGGCGATGATCTTCGCGGCCTTGCGGCGGCGTTTGTCCTCGTCGAGCATGGCCGACTGGAATTCGGAGTACTCGAGCTGCGCGACCCGTTGCTTGCCCACGTCGCCCAACAGTACCCGCGCCGCGGGCCTCGGCAGGCTGACCTGGCCCACATGCTGGCTCTCCCCCGGGCTCCCGCGTAGCCTGGGCTGATGTTGCGCCGCCTGCTGCGCGTCCTGCTCGCGCTGGTCGCCCTCGCCTTCCTCGGCTACGGCCTGGCGCGGAACTGGCACGACACCACGCAGGCCCTCTCCAGGCTGTCGCCGTGGGCGGTGCTCGGGGCGTTCGGCGCGGTGCTGGCCGGGCAGGTCTGCATGCTGGCGGCCTGGCGGCAGATCATGGCGGGGCTCGGCACGCGGCTGCCGCTGCGGGTGGCCGGACGGATCATGTTCGTGGGCCAGCTCGGCAAGTACATCCCGGGCGCGGTGTGGGCGTACGCGGCCATGATGGACCTCGGGCGCGACCACGGGAGCCCGCCGCGGCGCACGTTCGCCACGATCTCGCTCGGGCTGGTGGTCAACCTGGGCGTCGGCATCTCGATCGCCGCCGCCACGCTGAGCTCGCACGAGGCCGTCCGGCGGGCCTGGTACGTGGTGCTGCTGGTGCCGGTGATCATCGTGTGCCTGCATCCAAGGGTGCTCACCTGGGGGCTCAACCTGGCGCTGCGCATCGCCCGCAAGGAGCCGCTGGAGAGCGTGCTGCCCGGCCGCACGGTCGTCGTCACGGTGGCCTGGACCGCGCTCGGCTGGTTCGTCTACGGCCTGCACACCTGGCTGCTGTCCGGCCGCCCCGACCTCTACCTGGTGGCGACCGGCGCGTACGCGTTCGCCTGGTGCACCGGCATCCTGGCCTTCGTGGTGCCCGCCGGGGTGGGCGTGCGGGAGGGCGCGCTCGTGCTGGTGCTCGGGCCGGTCATCGGCACCGCTCCGGCCATCGCGGTGGCGATCGTGTCGCGGCTGGCGTTCACGCTGGCCGACGCGGTCGCCGCGGGGGCGGCGTTCCTGCTGGGCCGTCAGAGGCCGAGCAGCGCGCCCGCGTACGCGGCCCAGAACGGCTCGGGATCGACCGCCTTGACCCCCGACCGCAACCTCTCCGGCTCGCCCGAGGCGTAGAAGCGCTCGATCGCCGCGCGCAGCGCCCCGGCGTCGCCCGGCTCGACCAGCAGGCCGTCGACGCCGTCGGTCACGTGGTCGGCCAGCGCGCCCACCCGGGTGGCGATCACCGGCACGCCGTGCTCGTGGCCGAGCCAGACGTTCTGGCTGGCGGTGGCGCTGCGGTACGGCAGCACCAGCGCGTCGGCCGCGGCGAACAGCTTCGGCACGTCGGCGGCGGGGACGTACCCGGGCCGCAGCTCCACCCTGCCGGCCAGGCCCAGCTCGTCGATCAGCGCCTTGGTCTCGTCGAGGCCGCCCCAGAACTCGCCCGCCACGGTCAGCGAGATGCCCTCGGGCAGCGCTCGCAGCAGCAGGTCGAGCCCCTTGTACGGGCGTACCATCCCGAAGAACAACAACCGCCGGCGCACCCCGCCGGACTTCTCGGCCGACGTGGACGGCAGGTGCGGCGGCAGCCCCGCCACCCCGACCGGCCTGCCCGGCGCGAGCCCCCTGGCCAGCTCGGCCTGCTGCTCGGAGTGGGCCAGCACGCCGTCGACCCGCCGCAGCAGCGCCCTCATCAGCGGCTGGTCGTACGGCTTGCGCTCGTGCGGCAGCACGTTGTGGCAGAGCGCGACCGTCCGGGCCTTACCCCCGATCCCGGACAGGATCCCCAGGTACGGAGGAACCTGGACGGAGCTCAGCACCGCCAGCACCACCAGGTCGGCCGTGCGCAACCGGCGTCCCGCCGCGTACCACCCGTCGGGCCGCCGCCAGTCGAGCCGCCGCGCGGTCCGCGGGTAGGGCGTGCCCTCGGGCTCGGAGATCGTCTGCTGCCCGGGGTAGAGGAACGACGGGTACTGGGCCCGCCACGACTCGATCACCACGTCGTGGCCCTGGCCCGCCAGCCGGTGCGCCAGCTCGGTGGTGTGCTGCGCCCCGCCCCCCTTGTACGGATGGGTCGGGCCGACGATCGCGATGCGCACGCGCTATTCCCCCCGCGACCGCACGATCAGGTCGGCCAGCAGCGCCACCGAGCCGATCAGCAGGCCCGACAGGAAGATCATGACGGTGTTGGCCGGGAAGTAGAACGGCTGCCGGATCATGTCCCAGACGCCCTTCACTAGCCCGATCGCCACCAGCCACAGCGCGGGCGGCATGAGCACCTTGAGCGGGTTGAAGTACATGATCATCCGCAGCACCTGCAGGATGTAGCGGTAGGCGTCGGAGACGAAGCTGAACTTCGACTTGCCGGCCCGCTTGGCGTACTCGATGGGCAGGTAGTAGACGTCGTGCTGGTTGGACAGGAACGACAGCGTGATCGTCGTGACGCAGGAGAACCCGGGCGGCAGCAGCCGCAGGTAGGGGCGGGCCACCGACTTGCGGAAGGCGCGCAGCCCCGAGTTCAGGTCGGGGATCTTCTGCCCGGCGAGCTTCTCGGCCACCTTGCGGATCACCCACTTGGCCGGCACCCGCAGGATCTTGTGCGACCCCTCCTCGGTGGTGCGCGCGCCGACGACCTGGTCGACCGTCTGGTCCTTCTCCAGGATCTGGACCAGCTCGGGGATGCGCTCGTTGGGGTAGGTCATGTCGGCGTCGGTCCAGACGACGATCTCGCCCCTGGCCTCCTGCGTGCCGATGCGGCGCACGGTGCCCGAGCCGCCGTTGCGGTGGAAGGCGCGGATGCGCAGGTGGGGGTACTCGGGCGCGGCCTCTTCGAGCCGGGCCAGGGTCTGGTCGGTCGAGCAGTCGTCGACGGCGACCAGCTCGTAGGTGTAGCCGCTGGAGTCCATCGCCCGCGTGATGCGCTCGACCTCGTCGATGACGTGGTCCTGCTCGTTGTAGCAGGGCAGGACGATCGTGACGTACGGCGCTTCTTCCACGGCAGGTCCACTCTTGGGGGTCTCAAGCGTGCTCACGGGGGTCGAGGGTACTCTGCCCCGCTGGAAGCCGAGTCCACATCGACGGGCTTTACGCTCACTTGATCAGCTGTGACCATCCTACGCCGGGCATCCTGAGCATCTCCTGACCCACCGCCTTGGCCCTGGCAGGGTCGTCGAAGCGCACGTACAGCACCTCGGGGATCTCGGCGAGCGTGGGAGGCCGGGCGTCGCTCCGATAGAGCCGGGCCAGCCGCAGCCCGAACGGCTTGTCCTGGAGGAACACCTCGGCCACGCCGTCCAGCTCGCGCAGCCGGGCCACGACGGCGTCGCGCTGCGCCTCGGTCGCCACCGTCCGGCAGGCGGCGTCCTCCTGCCACTGACCGCACATCACGACGGTCAGGTCCGCCTTGCCCCGCCAGAAGTCGGGAATCCGGGGCAGGAGCAGGACGCCCTTCTCCTCGGCCAGCCCCCGCCGGACGGCGTCGTAGTCGGCCGGTCCGCGCACCCCGCCCTCGATCATCGGGATCCAGTTCGCATCGGGGGGCCTGGTCAGGCCCTCGGTGATGATCGCCGTCTGAGCCCAGCGCCGCTCGACCTCGTCGGCGGGCACCAGCGTGGGCGCGACCGCCTCGGGGATCCGCCGGACCAGTGCCAGCACCCGCTCCGCGGTGCCCTGCGGGCAGCCCTGGGTGCCCTCGGTGCACAGCGTGACGGTGAAGCCATCCACGACGGGCAGCGCGCCGACGGGCGGCGGCGAGGGCAGGAGCGAGCGCAGGTGCAGGTACCAGCCGCCCCCGCCGAGCGCCGCCACCAGCAGGACGGCCGCCACGATCATCGCCGCCGTCCTCTGGTGGGCCCTGATCCAGGGCCGTAACCACGGCTCCCGGTCGTCGCCGAACGACAGCTCGTCTGTGTCAGACATGTCCAGAACTATCGCGATACGCCGTGAGCGGGGTCAACCCACCGCCATCCATACGTTCACCCGCAAGGACCACGTCCCGTTGGGCGGGTCCACGAGCGAGCGCTCGTCCTGGCGCGTGACCAGGCCCATGATCTGCCGCGGCGTCCCGTAGGGGGCCACCTGGGCGGGGTCGGCGGCCAGCACGACCGGCACCCGGCCGGCCGCCCTGACCCGCTCGACGGCGGCCCGGACCTCCGGCTCCGCCGCCAGGTCGGGCTCTCCGGGCGGCCGCTTCACCTGCGCCGCCGGACGTCCGCACATCCCGCGGACGAGCTGGGTGAAGCGGTCGCCGGTCACCCGCTCGACGAACAGCACCGACGCCTCGGCCGGAAGCGCCGCGCACATCGACCGGACCGCCGCCGCCTCCCCCCGCTCGACCGGCGTGAACGCGGTGCCGATCGAGGTCACCACCGGCGGCGCGAGCACCAGCAGCACCCCCGCGACCGTCGCCCACCGCCGTACCCGCTCCCGCGGCCACGACCGCTCGCGCAGCCAGCCCAGCCCCCACGCCGCCAGCACGATCAGCCCCGGGATCACGACCGGGACCAGCCGCCGGGAGGCCCACGGCTGGTCGGGGGTGATCTCGGGCCGCAGCAGCGTGGTGATCGTCGTCCAGCCGATCATCGCCAGCGGCAGCAGCCAGACGAACGGCCTGCCGTCGCGCAGCAGCCTGCGCAGCAGCACGGCCGCCGCGACCGTGGCCAGCACGACGGCCGGGATGCCGATGTACCAGGTCACCCAGTGGAGCGAGAGCTCGAAGTAGAGCCGGTCCGCCTGGACGGGCAGGCCGTTGGCCTGCTGGATCTGGGCGATGAACTCGGCCGTGCGGGCGTCCTCGGCGTTCGCGGCCTTCCTGGTCACGGTCTGGAACCAGGGACGGGCGTACAGACCGGCCATCACCAGCACCACCAGCGCGGCCCCCGCCGTCGGCAACCACCGCGGCGGCCGGAACCTGGCCAGCTTGGGCGCGACGGCCACGCCGACCGGCGTGAGCACGAGCACGACCGCGCAGATGAGCAGCAGCGGCACCACGGACCCGGACAGATACTCCAGATACGGACGGGCCAGCACGTACGCCGCCAGCAGCCCGAGCCCCGCCCCCGCCACCAGCCCCGCCAGCAGCGGCAGCCCCACCGCGCCCTGCGGCCTGCCGGAGCGCCGCATCGCGACCAGCAGCCCCGCGTACGCCAGCACCGGCAGCACGTCGCGCAACCCGTCGACCCTGACCAGCACGGCCAGCCCCAGGACCAGCCCGGCCGGCAGCCCCTGCCGCCAGCCGGGCCGCTCGGCCTCGATCGCGTCCTGGGCCAGCGCCAGCCCGCCGAACAGCAGGATCAGCGACGGGATCTCGCTGAACGTCGTGCGCGAGGTGTAGAGGATCGGCAGGCTCACCGCGAACGCCGCCGCCGCGAGCACCGCCCACCGGCCACCGGCCAGCCGCGCCGCCACCCCGGCCACCGTCAGCACGGCCAGCGCCCCCAGCACGGCCGGCACCGCGAACGGCGCCCCCAGCCAGTCGCCGATCGCGAACACCAGCGGCGGCCCCGGCATGAACTGCGGCACCACCCCGCCGTCCACCGCATACGTGCCGACGCTGTGGAAGTACAGGGAGGGGTGGTGGCCGCCGAACGCCGCCGCCTGGTCCGGGATCGGCAGCGAGCCGTGCCCGGCGATCCAGGCGGCGTACTGGGCGTAGGTCGCCGGGTCGCGCCGGACCAGCAGCTGCTCGGAATGCATGACGACGTTGAACACGCCCGACCCGGCGGCCACCGCCACGACCCCCGCCACCTGCCAGGGCGTGGCCTGGACGCCCTGACCCGCGCCCCGCCTCCCGCGCAGGACGCCGCGCGTGCCCGCCCAGCACAGCAGCGCCGCCGCGGGCACTCCGAGCAGCACCGCGGGCAGCGGCGCGAACCGGCCGGCCAGCAGCAGCGGCAGGCCCGCGAGCAGCCAGCCCGCCAGGACGAGCGCGGGCGACACCGACAACGCGGCCAGTACGCGGCCCGATCGATCACGTTCCATCGGTGAGCGAGCGTATCCAACGCCGCGGTCACGGCGTCCGCGGAAACGCGGGTAGCGTACGCGAGGTGCAGGAGGAGCGGGATGACCAGCGGCTGAGACCGGAGCCGCGCGCGGGGGCCCCCGCTCGCGTCCAAGAACCCAAGTGGTTCGCGCGCGTCCGGGAAGCCGGATGGTGGCGGCGGCACGGCTGGTTCGCGCGCGTCCGGGAGGCCGGATGGTGGCGGCGGCACGGCTGGTTCGCCGGGGTCCTGGCGGCCGGTGTGGCCCTGCGCGCGCTCGCCATGCTCGGCTACCGCCCGGCCCTGTGGTTCCCCGACTCCTACACCTACATCGTCACCGTCTTCCGGCCGCGCCCCGACCTGGTGCGCCCGGCGGGCTACTCGATGTTCATGAAGCTCCTGGAGCCCTTCCACGGCTTCTGGGCGGTCACCGCCGCGCAACATCTGCTCGGCCTGGCCACCGGCGTCCTCGTCTACGTGGCCGCGCGCCGGGCCCCGCGCTGGGCGCGCACGCTGGCGGCCGTGCCCGTGCTGCTCGACGCGTACCAGGTCGAGCTGGAGCACCTGCTGGTCTCCGACACGCTGTTCCTGTTCCTGGTCGTGGCCGCCGTGGCGCTGAGTCTGACCGAGAAGCGCGCCACCGTCGCCGCCATCGGCCTGCTGCTGGCCGCCGCCACCCTGACCAGGACCGTCGGCCTGCCGCTCATCGTCGTCCTGGCCTCGTGGTTCGTGCTGCGCAGGCGCGTGGGCCTGGCCGGGGTGCTGCTGGCCGCCGCGCTGGTCCCGGTCATCGCCTACGGCGGCTGGTTCTACGCCGCCCACCACCGCGTCGGCCTGGTGGGCGCGAACGGCGTCTTCCTCTACGCCCGCACGATGTCCTTCGCCGACTGCGCCAGGATGAACCCGCCGGCCGACCTGCGGGTGTTGTGCGACCCCCGTCCGCCGGAGCTGCGCCCGCCGTCGCAGGAGTACATCTGGAGCAAGGACTCCCCGCTGGTGAAGCTGCCGGGAATCACGTTCTCGAAGGCGAACGACGACCTGGCCTCCAGGTTCGCGACCCTCGCCGTCACCAGCCAGCCGCTCGACTACGCGGGCTCGGTGCTGGCCGAGCTGGCCCGCACGTTCGCGTGGGGACGGCCGGTCTACCCCGACGCGGAGGTCTACGCCTACTACGAGTTCCCGGTGACCCCGCCCGGCCCACCTGGCCGCTATCCCGCGCAGGTCGGCGCCGACTATGCCAAGCTCTATGAGCAGGGTGCGATCGGTACGGAGATCGTCGAGCCCTACGCCGGATGGCTGCGGGGCTACCAGAGCGTGGTGCGCCTGCCCGGCCCGGTGCTGCTGGCGCTCCTGCTCGCGCCGCCCGTCGCGGCCGCCGTGCGCCGGGCGCGGGGCCTGCGGCACGCCGGTCCGCCGGCGTGGGCGGCGCCCTGGGCGGCAGCCGTTGTGTTGCTCGTCACACCGCCCGCCGTGGCCGAGTTCGACTACCGGTACGTGCTCCCGGCCGTGCCTCTGGCCTGCCTCGCGGCGGCCCTGAGCGTCCGGCCTGACCTGCGGGGACGGTCAGAAAGCGGGAAAGACTTTGGCAATGATATTCCACGAAATGTCCGGCTCTGAGTATGCTGTGCCGCGGAAACATCACGCCCGGGTCACGGTCGTTTCCGGCGGTCATGGCACCGGGCACGCCGTACGTGACCTAATCTCGTGGCGCGGAGCGACCAAGCCGGCGCGTTGGCGCAAGGAACGAGGCTAGGGGGCGTATGAGTGACTACAGGAGCGCGTCCGTCCAGGACGCCAGGGTCGCCCCCAGCGCTCCGGGCAGCCGGATGGCGCGAAGGGCCGCGGGCTCCCCGCCTCCCCCGCCCGACGACCGGCCCCCACGCGGCCACCGCGGCGACGGCGGCGGCGGTCAGGGCAAGATGCGGGTGCTGGCCTGGGTCAGCATCGCCGCCACCACGGTCATGGTGGCCGGCGCGCTGACCGGTTACACCGTCTACCGCGACGCCTTCGGCAACATCACCCAGAAGAGCGTCAAAGAGGACATCATCAACCCGCGTCCGCGCGACACGGGCGCGCTCAACGTGCTGCTCGTCGGCTCCGACACCCGCGCGGGCAAGGGCAACGCCAAATACGGCCAGCAGCTCGCCAGGACGGCCGACGCGGGCGGCAAGCGCACCGACACGATCATCGTCATGCACATCTCCCCCAACCGGGACAAGGCGCGCCTGATCAGCTTCCCGCGCGACTCGATGGTGCAGATCCCGAAGTGCAAGAACGAGACCACCAAGGCCGAGATGCCGCCCCGCCGGGACATGATCAACTCGGCGTACAACTCCGGCGGCATCGCGTGCACGATCTCCACGATCGAGACGCTCACCCAGATCCGCATCAACCACTTCGTCGAGGTGGACTTCAGCGGCTTCAAGAACATCGTCGACGCCCTCGGCGGCATCGAGATCTGCCTCAAGTCCGGCGTCAACGACAGGGCGTCCCATCTCGTCCTGCCTCCGGGCAAGAGCCTGCTCAACGGCGAGAAGGCGCTCGGTTACGTACGTCTGCGCCACTACGGCGACGGCAGCGACATCCAGCGCATCAAGCGCCAGCAGATCTTCCTGAGCAAGGTCATCGCCAAGGCCACGAGCAGCGAGCTGCTCACCGACATCGGCAAGCTGACCGGTTTCATCAAGGCGGCGGCGGGCTCGGTCACCATGGACCCCGAGCTGGCCAACGACACCCAGCAGCTCATCGACATCGCCACCAGCGCCAAGGAGCTGACCGCGGGCGGCGTGCAGCTCACCACGATCCCGTGGCTGCCCGACCCGCAGGACCCCAACCGGGTGATCTGGAAGGAGCCCGACGCCTCCGCGCTGTGGGCCTCCATCATCAGCGACACCGAACTCCCCGACCCGACCCCGAGCGCGAGCGCCAGCGCGAGCACCAAGCCCAAGGTCACGCCGAAGCCCGAGCAGGTGAAGGTCCAGGTGCTCAACGGCACCACCACGCCGGGCAAGGCCCGCCTGGTGGCCGACGAGCTGGCCAAGCAGGGCTTCAACGTCGTCGGGGTGGGCAACTACCAGGCCGCCGACGGCGCGAGCCTGCCCTCCAGCGAGATCCACTACGCCAAGGGCGCCGCCACCGGCGCCGACTACGCGGCCGTGCTGTCCGGCGCGGTGCTGCCCAAGCCGGCTCCCTCGGCGGGCAAGGTCACCGCGACCAACCCGCAGCCCTACACCTCCGGCACGACCGGCACGGCCGCCGGCGCGGGCGGCAAGGGCGCCCCGGTGATCCAGCTCGTGGTCGGCTCCGACTTCAAGTCGGTGAAGGTCACCAAGCTTCCTGACAGCGTGAACAACAGCACCATCACGGCCGCCGATCAGAAGAACGTCTGCACCTGAGGCTCCAAGTTCCCTGTGGAACCGGACTTCTGGTGAGACAGGGACCACTAGATCGGGATAATGTTTGCGGGTCGGCGACGCAGCGCGACACGGCCGCTGTTAAGGCGGTTGTAAGTATGAAATGTCAGAGTTGCGTCGTGCACCCCGGCCCCTAGCGAAGCTGAGCTCCCCAGTGTCTGACACAAAGTTCTCTCCACCGGTCACGACCCCGCGGAGCCCTGACGGCCCCGTCGAGGAAGGCGGGCCGGCGAACACTGGAGCTCGCTGGCCCCTGCCTCAGGAGTCCGTCTGGGGCAACCAGACCGACCCCCACGGCATCGCGACGGGCGAGCGCCCCGAGGAGCGGCAGGAGCCCGCCGAGGAGCCCGAGCCGCCCAAGCGCAGGCGCGACCCCTACCTCGACAACGTCAAGTTCATCCTGATCGCGCTCGTGCCGCTGGGCCACTCGCTGGTGCCCACGCTCTCGACCCATTCCTCCAGAGCGCTCTACATCTACATCTACATGTTCCACATGCCGCTGTTCGTGATGATCAGCGGCTACCTGTCCAGGAACTTCTGGAACTCCAACGCGAAGACGAACAAGCTCGTCGACACGTTCGTCGTGCCGTACGTGATCGTGGAGATCGGCTACGCCGCCGTCCGCTACGGGCTCGGCCAGAAGTGGAGCCTCACGATCATCGATCCGGCGTGGCTCAACTGGTACCTGCTGGCGCTGCTGTTCTGGCGGTTGTCCACACCGGTGTGGAAGCGGATGAAGCACCCGGTCCCGGTGGCCATCGTGATCTACATGTTCGCCGGCTTCTCGCAGATCACCGGCGACTTCAGCATGGACCGCTTCTTCGGCCTGCTGCCGTTCTTCGTCATCGGCCTGGTGATGCAGCCCGAGCACTTCGAGATGCTCAACAAGCTGTGGATCAAGATCGCGTCGGGGGTCACGCTGCTCTGCGCGGCGGCCGTGGCCATCGTCATCGCGCCCAAGGCGCCGCTCGACCCGTTCTACTTCAAGCACAGCTTCCAGGACATGGACCTGTCCTGGTGGATGGGCCTGCTGCTCAAGGTCGGGCTGCTGGTCTGCGCCCTGGCGATGTCCTTCGCGGTGCTGGCGCTGGTGCCGCGCGGCGAGACCTGGTACTCCGACCTCGGCACCCGCACGCTCTACTGCTACCTGCTCCACGGCATCCCGGTCCTGATCGCCAAGGACCAGGGCTGGCTGGCGCTCCCGTGGCTGCACGGGCCGCTCGGCGTGCTCGCCATCGCGTGCAGCTCGTTCGCACTGGCGATCGTGTTGTGCCTGCCGGAGACGCGTACCGTCTTCAAGTGGGTGCTCGAACCCCGCCTGACCTGGCTCTATCGCCGCCCCTCTGGAAGTTAAGCGGCCCTTTCACCTGAGTTAACGCCTTTGACCTGGTAGGCGCGGAGCATCGACGCATGCGCGCATGTGTCGCCACCACCGTCCATCATCCCGAGGACGCCCGGATCATGCACCGGCAGATCAGGGCGCTGCTCGACGCGGGCCACGAGGTGACCTACGTCGCGCCGTTCACCTATTACAACGTCACCCCGGCCGTCGGGCTCACCGCCGTCGACGTCGCCCGGCAGGCCCCGTACGGGAAGGCCCGCGCGGCGCTCAGGCGCGGCGTGCGGGACGCCGACCTGCTGATCGTGCACGACCACCGGCTGCTGCGCGCGCTGCCCCACCGGCGCCCTCCGGTCGTCTGGGACGTCCGCGAGGACGTCTCGCCCAGACGGCGGGCCCGCGCGGAGAGACGGCATCACGTGATCACCTCCGCGGAGGTGCCCGAAGCGACCCTGGTGTCGCCCAGCCCGCCCCCTCCCGGCGACGCCAGGGTCGTGCACATCGGCCGCCTGTCGGCCGAGCGCGGCGTGGCCGAGCTGATCGCGCTGGCCGAGCGCCTGGCGCCGCACGGCATCCGGATGGACCTCATCGGCGCCGCCGACCGCGACGTGCGCCCGCTGCTGCGCGACGCCCAGCGCGTCGGCCTGCTCGACTGGTTCGGGTACGTGCCCAACCGGCACGCCCTGCGCATGTCCGAGGGCGCGCTGGCCGGGCTGTCCCTGGCCGCCGACACCGTGACCGGGCCGCCCACGAAGATCCTCGACTACATGGGCCGCGGCCTGCCGGTGATCGCCACCCCGCAGGCCGCCCCGCTGGTGCGGACCGTCGGCTGCGGCCTGGTGGTGCCCCGGGACGTGGACGCGCTGCTGGACGCCGTCCTGGACCTCAAGGAGGACCCCGTGCGCCGGGCCGACCTGGGAGCAGTCGGGCACGCCGAGGCCCGGCTGCGCCACCACTGGCCCGACCGGGCGGCGGACTTCGTCAAGCTGGCCGAGTCGTGGGCGGGCCTGCCGGAACACGCGCTGGCGGTGTAGGAATGGCCAGCGGGCTCCCGGGTTGATGTACTGGACCCATGGCATCGCATCTGATCCAGGGCCGGACGGTGGGCATGCCTGTGCGAGTGCAGGACGCGGAGGTCTGCAGCGCCTTCTACGCGGTGCGGGCCGACGCGGCGCGGGCGGTGATCGCCTATTCCGGCCTCGACGTGGCCGAGGTGTTCCCCGGCAAGGCCGTGTGCGTGCTGGTGTTCGTCGACTACCGCGACGGTGACCTCGACACCTACCACGAGTTCGGGATGGCCTTCCTGATCCGGCGGCCGGGGGCGGCGGGCTCGGTCGGGCTCGGCGACCTGCGCGGCGCGGGCGTCTTCGTCCACTGGCTGCCCGTCGACCAGCGGTTCACGCTGGAGGCGGGGCGGACGATCTGGGGCTTTCCCAAGGAGCTGGCCGACATCGAGCTGCGGCTCGGGTCGCCGTACAAGCGGTGTGTGCTGCGCAAGGACGGCAGGCTCGTGCTCGACCTGCTGATCAGGCCCGGCGTGCCGGCGCCGGCCGCCATGGCGCCGCTCGACGCCTTCACCCATCTGGAGGGCGTCACGCGGCGCGTCCCCTGGTCCGTACGGGCCGGGGGCACGCGCGTGCGGCCGGGCGGCGCGCTGATCCGCCTGGGCAACCACCCCATCGCCAAGGAGCTCAGCGAGCTGGGGCTGCCCAAGCGGGCGCTGTTCGCCTCGACCGTCTCCCATGCCTCGATGACCTTCGGCGAGGCGGAGGCGGTCTAGACGATCGGCGGGCGGCCGAGCTTGACCATGCGCCAGGCGGTGCGCCAGGCCATGGGACGACGCTCGCCCGCGGGCGTGCGCAGCCCTTCGAAGAACCCGGAGAACCACGCCTTGATCGCGACCCCCGAACGGCGCTCGCGGATCAGGGTGAGCACCACCCAGTTGGTCAGGTAGAGGAACGCCAGCGGCCACGGCAGGTTGCGCCGCGCCAGCCAGACCCGGTTACGGGCGTTGAGCTGGTAGAACTGCGCGTGCCTGGTCGGCGGGACCTGCGGGTGGTACATGACGGTCTCGGCGTCGTACTCGATCCGGTAGCCCTCGCCCAGCAGGCGCCAGGCCAGGTCGGTCTCCTCGTGCGCGTAGAAGAACCGCTCCGGCAGGCCGCCGACCTGGAGGAAGGCAGAACGCCGCACGGCCGAGGCGCCGCCGAGGAACGTGGTGACCGGCGAGGAGCGCTGCGGGTCGCCCGCGCGCAGCCGGGGCACGTGCCGCCGCTGGCCGACGCCGCCCTCGGGGTCCATCACCCGGAAGGAGATCACCGCGAGGTCGGGCTCGGTGGCGAACCGGTCGCGCACGTGGGCGACGACCTTCTGGTTGGCGTACCAGCCGTCGTCGTCGAGGAACAGCACGACGTCGCCGGAGCACTCCTCGACGCCGCGGTTACGGCCGGCGGGAATGCCGGTGTTGTGGTCGAGCCGGATCGTCTTCACGACCGCGGCCGAGCCCTCGGGTGGCGTGGCCGACACCTGGGGCACGTCGGCGCCGTTGCCCACGATCACCACTTCGACGTCGCCGTCGACCTGGTTGAGCGCGGACTCGACGGCCCGGTTCAGCTCCGCGACCCGGTTGCCCATGGTGAGGATGACGCACGAGATCTTCAACGGGTCATCGTCCTGACGCGTTGAGGACACGAGCGGAGCATTCTTTCATGATCACCGAGTCTGCTGGTCTGCATCTTGTTGACAATGGTGGAGCTAAGCGTATCGGAACCGATGGTGAACCCCCACCGAACGGCGGACGTCCGATCAATACGACGGACGGGAAGCTCCTCCGGTTCCGACATGAGATCACCCAAGCCGCCTCGACGCCATAATGCTGATCAGATGGAGCACGGTCTGCAGCGCGGCGGCGATCGCGCAGGCCACGATGAGCACGCGGGAGGCCCCGAGCGTGCCGGTCGCCAGGTCGATCACCGCGGCCGCCACCGCGAGCAGCGACAGCTCGATCGGCTGCATGATCCGATGGAACTTCGTCGCCGCCAGGATCCTCCTGCCCAGACCGAGCAGCCCCGAACGGAACTGCACCGCCGACGCCTCGGAGGACGCGCCCAGCCCGCCCTTGGCCCGCGCCACCTCCACCAGGTCGGTCTCGGCCTTGATGAGGATGGCGCCGAGCGCGGCGGCGAAGCCGAGCACGGTGTACCAGTCGGGCAGCACGGCCGAGGCCCGCCAGCCGAGCCCGGCCAGCACGGCGGCCTCGGTGAAGTAGGCCCCGACGCGGTCGAGGTAGACCCCGGCCAGCGACGTCTTGCCCGTCCAGCGGGCCAGCTCGCCGTCGGAGCAGTCGAGCAGCAGGTAGACCTGGACGAGCAGAGCGGCCAGCACGGCCGCCCACAGCCCCGGCAGGGCCAGCACGAAGCCCGCCGCGACCCCGGCGACCGTCATCACCCAGGTGAGCTGGTTGGGCGTGACCGACGTCTTGCTCGTCAGCCACGTGACGTAGATGGACAGCCGGCGCATGTAGAGCACCCCTGCCCAGTGCTCGCCGTTCCTGCGGTCGAGGTGGCCCTCGGGCTGGGCGACCCGCCGCAGCTCAGCTACCGAAGGCCCGGACATAGTCCCCCACCCGATCGCGGATCTCGGAGTCCTGCATGCGCAGGTGCTCCAGGATCGTGTAACGGCCGGGACGGGTCGACGGCGCCAGCGCGACCACGTCGGCGAACTGCTCGCCGGTCAGCCCGATGTCGGCGGGCACGACCGGGAGCTCGTGCCGGCGCAGGCAGTCGACCACCTGGGCCACCCTGGCGGCGTCCTCCCGCAGGAAGAAGCAGAAGGCGGCACCTATGCCGGCGAGCTCGCCGTGGTTGGAGGTGCCGGGGAAGAGCTGATCCACGGCATGAAGGATCTCATGATCTCCACCGCTCGCGGGCCGCGACGACCCGGCGACGACCATCGACATGCCCGACAGGATGAGCGACTCGGCCAGGACGGTCAGGAACGCGTCGGACTCGATGCCGTCGCTCCGGCCGACCAGCGCCTCGGCGGCGGTGCGGGACATCGAGCAGGCCAGGCCGTCGATGGGCTCGCCGCGCTCGACGTTGCCGAGCTGCCAGTCCTCGATCGCCGACAGGTTGCTGACGACGTCGCCGATGCCGGCCCTGACCAGCGACTTCGGCGCGTTGTGCACGAAGTCGAGGTCGACCAGGATGGCCAGCGGCATCGGCACGCCGAAGGTGCCCTTGCCCCCCTCGTAGACGAGGGAGGCGGTGGGCGAGCAGATGCCGTCGTGGGAGAGGTTGGTGGCCACGGCCACCATGGGGATGCCCGCGAGGGAGGCGGCGTACTTCGTCGCGTCGATCGTCTTGCCGCCGCCGACCCCGACGACGACCTCGTAGGCGCCCTTGCGCAGGTCGGCGCCGAGTGAGACGGCCGCCTCGACCGACCCGTCGCTCACCCTGAACACCTCGGCCTCGCCGAGGGTGGGGGCGATCAGGCGCTCGATGTGGTCGCCCTGGCCGGGCCCGACGGCCACGGCCACCCGGCCGGAGGTGGCCACGCGGCTGTCGGCCAGCAGGGCGCCGAGCTCGGCGACGGCGCCGCGCCTGACCTCCATGGTCAGGGGCGCCGGCAGCATCCTCGCTAGAAGCGGCATGCGCGCTCCCTCTAGTAGCGAACGGCTATGGTGCGAGCCTTGGCCAGGTCGTCGTGGTTGTCCACCTCGACCCAGTCGACCTCGCCGATGGGCGCGACGTGGATCGCCTCGCCGCGCTCGACCATCTCCTGGTAACCGTCCTCGTAGTAGAGCTGGGGGTCGCGCTCGAACGTCGTCTTGAGCGCGTCGGCCAGCCGCTCGGCCGCGCCGGGCCTGATGAGCGTGGCGCCGATGTACTCGCCGTACGCCTCGGCCGGGTCCATCAGCTTGGTGATGCGGCGCAGCGAGCCCTCCGGGGAGAGGGTCACCTTCATCTCCTCGTCGGCCAGCTTCTTGACGTTGTCGACCGCGAGCAGGACGTCGCTCGTCTCGGGGGCGGCCAGCAGCGTCTTCTCGACCGAGACGGGGTGGACGGTGTCGCCGTTGACCAGCAGCACGCCCTGGGCGAAGTAGTCGCGGGCGCACCACAGGGAGTAGGCGTTGTTCCACTCCTCGGCCTTGTCGTTGTGCACGAGGGTGAGCTTGACGCCGTGGCGCCTCTCCAGCTCCTCCTTGCGGTCGTGCACGGCCTGCGCCGCGTAACCGACGACGACCACGACCTCCCGCAGGTCCACCTCGGCGAGGTTGCGCAGCGAGATGTCCATGATCGTGGTTTCGCCGTCAACCGGCACGAGCGCCTTGGGCAGCGTGTCGGTGTACGGCCGCAGGCGTCGTCCGGCCCCGGCGGCCAGAACCATTCCCAGCAACGTGCACTCCTCGGTCGAGCATGACTACGTGTGCCCAAAGGTTAGTTGCCTTTGGCCCCTTCGCGGGTAATCCGGCGTTAGTCTTGCGTTCCCATCTCGCCCGCCTCGACGCCCGATCGGGGCGCGGCCAGCCAGCACGTGACGCTCTCCCAGCCGAACAGCGCCCACAGGTAGAGGGTCAGCAGCACGTAGCCCGCGGTCATCCAGCCGGCCAGAGCGGCCAGCGAGACCGCCATCATCCGGCCGTCCCAGCCGAGGCCGAGCGTCGAGAGCCAGGCCGGCGGGTAGACGCGCTGGCGCAGCCGGTAGACCAGGTCGTAGTGGTGGAAGGCGAGCGCGCCGAGCAGCAGGAAGGTCAGCACCGGCGGCAGCCCGTGGGCGAAGCCGCAGGCGGCGACGAAGCTGTACTCGATGAGCCGCAGGATCGGCGGCACCAGCCAGTCGAAGCGGCCGTCGTGCGGGTGGGTGCTGCCGGGGCCGGCCAGCAGCAGCGTCACGGCGGGCGCGAACACCGCGAGCCCGTCGGACCCGGCCACGCCGATCAGCAGCAGCACGCCGGTGACGAACGTGCCGGCGATCACCGGCGGCAGCGGCGGGAGCTGCCCGGCCACGAGCAGGCCCATCGCGCGCGAGAGCGGCCCGTCGTCGCGGTAGGCGACGACCCTGCTCTCTGGCACGGGGGTCATGTGCACGGAGATCACGCTGCCCACCTCCCGATCCGGCGAACCGCCGCCGCCTCGCCCGCCCCGGCGGCCCTCACCGGGCCGACCTCGCCAGGCGCCCGGCGAGCTGGTAGAGGGCGGCGACCCCGCCCCAGCACAGCAGGGACACGAACGTCACCCTGGCGTCCCACACGGCGGCGGTGACGGCGATCAGCACCGTCCGCTCGCCGATGGGCAGCACGACGATCTTCCTGAGCCAGCGGGCGAGCGAGTCGCGCTCCAGCCGCTGGGCGAGCCCGAGCATCCCGTGGGCGTGCCGCGCGTCGGCCGGCTCCAGCAGCGACCGGGCGGGCCTGGCCCACAGCGCGCCGACGCGGCCCGCGTCGGCCAGCGCCCCGGCGTAGGAGTAGTCGATGGTGTGGCGGACGACCTGCGTGATCATCGCGGCGGCGGCCAGGTACCAGATCGTGGTCCCGCCGTGGCCGAAGGCGAGCCCGACGTAGACCAGGTACTCCTTCAGCCGGTCGGCCATGCCGTCGGCCCAGGCCCCGAGCGGGGAGAACGTGCGGGTGTAGCGGGCGAGCTGCCCGTCGAGGCAGTCGAGCGCGAACGACATCACGAACAGCGCGCCCCCGGCCGCCCGCCCGGACTGGGTGCCGGCCGAGAACCAGACGGCGGCCAGCGCGGCCAGGCCGATCGAGACGCCGGTGACGGCGTTGGGGGTCAGCTTGAGGCGGACGGCCGGCCTGATCAGGTGGCGCGACCAGGTCGAGACGAAGAACGTGGCGAAGAAGCCGTCGTCCTCCTTGACCGAGGTGTCGAGCCGGACCCTGGCCTCGTCGACCTCGGCGAGCCTGGTCAGGGCGCTGTCGGCGGCGTGCTGGCCGGTCACGCGGTCGGCGTGCAGCGGGCCGATCGAGGCGGCGCGCACCCGTACGCCGGCCCTGACCAGGCCCACCAGCAGCAGGTCGACCGCCTCGACGGGGGTGACCGGGCCGAGCTTGCCCAGGTCGGCCAGCTCGGCCAGCTCCTCGGCGATGTCGGCCAGGGACGCCAGGTCGGCCTCGCCGGTCTGGAGCACGCCCCTGAAGGTGGCGTTGGCCTCCGGGACGGTGTGGAACGAGCTGCCGGCGGCGACCACCCTGCCGGACTCGACGCGTACGGGCGGCCGCATCGGGGCGGCGGCCTCGTCGTGGGAGACCAGCGCCCCGGTGTCGCGCGCGGGATGTTCGAGCAGCAGGGCGAGCGCCTCGGTGTGGGCGACGAGGTCGGCGGGGAGCACCACGACCGTGCCCGAGGAGACCCGGGCGATCTTGGCCACCCCGCGCAGGTCGGCCCCGAGCCCGCCACCGGGGGTCACCACCTGGACGTCACGGACGGGAAGCGCGGCGAACTGGTCGCTCAGCCGGTCGAGGAGCGTGCCGTCGGCGCAGGAGAGCCGGCACGCCGGGGTCGTGGCGAGCAGCACCACCGAGGTGGTCGTGCCCTCGCGGGTGAGTGAGTCGGGCAAAGCGCAGGTCTCCTCCCGGTAGGGAGTGCGTGGACACAGCGTAGCGACAGGGGCGCGCGATATCACGGAACAGGACCGTTACGCTGCCGACATGGATGCAGCGCGGCGGTCGGTCGGAGTGCTCCTCGCGGGAGGCGTGGGGCAGCGGGTCGGACATGAGATACCCAAACAGCTCATCGAAGTGGCCGGGCGGACGATCCTGGAGCACTCCATCGCGGTGTTCGAGCGGGCGCCGGAGATCGACGAGATCGTGGTGCTGATGACGCCCGGCTTCACCGACCGGGTGAAGGAGATCGTGGCGAACGGCGGCCACCGCAAGGTCACCCAGATCGTGGAGGGGGGCCGGAGCCGTACGGAGAGCACGTGGCGGGCGTTGCGGGCGCTGGGCACGCAGGAGTGCGACGTGCTGCTGCACGACGCCGTACGGCCCCTTCTGGAGCCGCGGATCATCACCGAGTGCGTGGCGGCGCTGCGCACCCACCGGGCCGTCAACGTGGCGATCCCGAGCTCCGACACGGTCCTGGTGGCCGTGCCCGGCCCGGACGGCGAGGTGATCGGCGAGGTCCTCGACCGCTCGCGGCTGCGCCGCAGCCAGACGCCGCAGTGCTTCCGGCTCTCGGTGATCCGCGAGGCGTACGAGCGGGCCATGGCCGACCCGGGCTTCGCCGAGCGCCCGGCCACCGACGACTGCGGCGTGGTGCTGCGCTACCTGCCCGAGGTGCCCATCCACCTGGTCCCCGGCAGCGAGCGCAACATCAAGGTCACCCATCCGGACGACCTGCGGATCGCCGAGCAGCTCTTCGCGATCAGGGGGTCCATCTCCTGACGTGTCCGGGCATGTCGTAGACGTTCGCGTGGAAGGCCCTTGACCTGCGGGTTGTTACCGTGCGGTCGCATGAGAAGACTGCTGGCGATCGGCGCGCTGCTCGGCTGCTACCCCGTCCTGCTGGCCTCGGCGCTGTGGCCGGCGCCGCTGCTGTTCGGGCTGGTCGCCGTGGTCTCCTACGCCGTCGAGTTCGCCGCGGCACGCCTGGCCGGCGGGGTGACCGAGCTGCTCAGCCGGATGCACCTGGGGACCACGCTGCGGTTCGCGGCCAGGGAGACGGCCGCGCTGCTGCTGGTGGCGCGGGTGTCGGGGGCCGACTCGCCGTGGTTCGTGGCGCTGGCCGCCGGGCTGTTCGCGCTGCACGGCGCGCGGGCCGCGCACTCGGGGCTGGTCATCCGCCTGCGGCAGACGCTCAGCAGCATGCCGGTGACCACCCGCAACCTCGACGTGTCCGCGCTGCGCATCCCCAAGATGCCGCCCCCGTTCCTGGGCGCCCACCGCGGCCTGCGCTTCCTCGGGCTCGACGCCCTGCCGGTGCTCGGCGCGACCTTCGGCGCGGCGGCCGGGGCGGCCGGCGCGGGCGTGGCGCTGCTGCTCGGCGTGGCGGGCGTGCTGGCGCTCCTGCCGTACGTGCGCCGCACCCGGCCGCTCGGCGACCGGGCGAGGGTGCTGGAGGTCGTGGGCGAGCAGGTCAGGGCCTACGACCCGGAGGTCATCCTGTACTTCTCCGGCGCGACGGCCGCCGCCTACCAGGCCAGGATGTGGCTGCCCACCCTCGAACGCATCAACCGGCGGGCGATCGTCGTGCTGCGCGAGCGCGGCATGGCCAGGCACCTGGAGTCGACCACGCTGCCGATGGTCTGCATCCCGTCCTCGGCCGACCTGATGAGCTTCCGCGCCCTGTTCAGCGCCAAGCTCTGCCTGTACGTCTCCAACGTCGGCCGCAACGTCCACATGCTGCGCATCCCAACGCTGCGCAGCGTGTTCCTCAACCACGGCGACAGCGACAAGGAGGCGTCGTTCAACCCGTTCTCCCGGGTGTACGACGAGGTGTGGGTGGCCGGGCCGGCCGGTCGCGACCGCTACCGGCGCGCCCGCGTGGGCGTCCGGGACGAGAGCATCCACGAGGTCGGCCGGCCGCAGCTCGAAGGCATCTCGCCCGAGGGCCCGGGGCTGCCGTACCGGACCGTCCTGTACGCCCCCACCTGGGAGGGCTGGAACGACGACCTGTTCCACACGTCGCTGATCACCATGGGCCCGCGCATCGTGCGCGCCCTGCTGGACCACGACCCGCAGCTGCGGATCATCTACAAGCCGCACCCGCTGACCGGCCACCGCGACAAGAGCGCCGCGCGGGCGCACCGCAGGATCGTGTCGATGATCGAGGCGGCCGAGCTGGCCAGGTCGAAGGCCAGGCATCCGTCGAGTCCCGGCGGGGCGCCGGAGATCAGGCACCTGATCGTCACCGGCGACAGCCCGCACCTGTACGACTGCTTCAACGAGTGCGACCTGCTGATCAGCGACATCTCCAGCGTCGTGGCCGACTTCCTGGCCAGCGAGAAGCCGTACGCCGTGACGAACGTCGCGGGGCTGCCCGAGCGCGCCTTCCACGAGCGCTACCCGAGCACCGAGGCGGGGGTGCTCCTCGGCGAGGACCTCGCGGCCCTCGCCGGTTTCCTGGACGGTGAGGACACCCTGGCCCGAGCCAGGATCAAGCTCAGGAGCTACCTGCTCGGGCCGGAGTACCCGGACGCGCTGACCCGCTTCGACGCGGCCGTCGAGCGGGTCTTCTCGGGCTCGTGATCAGCGTGGCGGCCTGGACAACCTCCGCGGGCTGGTGAGGAAGCCCCATCCCCACGAGACGTGCATGGCGGCGTACACGAGGGGCAGCCGCAGCTTGACCGCGCCCGGCAGCCCGCTGCCGGTGACCGCCGAGCCGGCCACGATGGCCAGCGCGTAGCCCCCGGGGACGACGAGCGTCAGCGGGAAGAACGGCGAGAGCACCAGCCCCAGCGCCATGGCCAGCACCGCGGCGGGCGGCGCCAGGTAACGCAGGTTGATCGTGCCCTCGTGGGTGCGCGCGACCACGCGCCGCCAGCGGCCGTAGTGGAAGTACTGCTTGGCCAGCGCCTTGACGTTGGGCCGCGGACGGTAGGTGACCCGCATGCGCGGCTGGAACCAGACCAGCCCGCCGGTCTGGCGGATGCGGTGGTTCATCTCCCAGTCTTGAGCCCGCTGGAAGTGCTCGTCGTAGCCGCCGACCCGGTCGAGCGCCGAGCGGCGGAACACGCCGAGGTAGACGGTGTCGGCCGGGCCCGCGGTGCCGCCCACGTGGAAGGCCGCGGCGCCGACGCCGATCTTGGAGGTCATGGCGCAGGCCACGGCCTGCTCGAACGGTGTGACGCCCTCGGCCGCCATGACGCCGCCCACGTTGTCGGCGCCGGTCTCGGCCAGCGTCTCGACGGCGACGCGCAGGTAGTCGGAGGGCAGCATGGCGTGCCCGTCGACCCTGGCGATGATGCCGTTGCGTGCGGCGGCGATGGCGGCGTTGAGCGCGTTGGGCGTGCGACCTGTCGGGTTGGGCACCACGGTCACCCGGCGGTCGGCCGCCGCGATGGCGTCGGCGACCTCCTGGGTGCGGTCTTGGGACGGACCCACGGCGAGGACGACCTCGATCTCACCGGGGTAGCTCTGGGCGAGGACCTGGTCGACGGCCTCGCGAAGGTGCCGCTCCTCGTTGAGGACCGGCATGACGACGGAGATGGGGGGCCAGCCGCGCGTCTCCGCGGGCGCGTGCGGCGAGTCGGGGAACTGCTTCATGGCGGGGCTCACGCTACTGTACGACCAGGGGAGAAGGGCAATCGAAAGCCCCGGTGTCCCCGGCGGATCCGAGGAGGAGGGCATGCGCGAAGCGGGCGAGGAGGACGGCGGCGTGCTGGTGGGCGGCGACGCCTACGGCGGCGTCAGGCTCACTCCTGCCACCCGTCCACGCAGGCCCGTGCGGAGCGCCAAGGCCCGCCGCCGCAACGTGATCGTCGCCGGCCTGCTGTCCACGGGCATCCTGGTCACCACCGGCGTGGTGTGGGCGACCCCCCGCCAGATCGGCACGGTCGACGCGGGCGTGACCGCCCCCAAGTCCCAGGGGGCCGAGAACATCCTGCTGGTCGGCGTCGACAAGCGCGACGACCTGACCCGGCAGCAGCAGAACCAGCTCAAGCTGGGCCGCGAGTCCGGCCAGCGCACCGACACGATGATGGTCATCCACCTGTCGGAGGACCACCAGCGCGTCACCGTGGTGAGCCTGCCGCGCGACACCTGGACGACGATCCCCGGCAAGGGCGACCACAAGATCAACTCTGCCTACCAGTTCGGCGGGCCGAAGCTCACCATGCAGACCGTCAAGGCCGCCACCGGGCTGGAGATCAACCGCTACATCGAGGTGAACATCCTCGGGTTCATCGACGTGGTCGACTCGCTCGGCGGCGTCACCGTCTGCACGCCCATCCCGATCAACGACCCCAAGACGGGCCTCAACCTGCTCGCCGGCACCCACCAGCTCCAGGGCGCCCAGGCGCTCGGCTACGCCCGCACCCGCGCCACCGCGCGTTCCGACCTCGACCGCATCGACCGGCAGCAGCAGGTCATCTCCGCGCTGCTCAACCGGGCGCTGAGCGCCGACACGCTGGCCAACCCGGCCAAGCTCGCCGCGTTCGTCAACTCCACCCTGAGCACGGTGAAGGTCGACCCCGACGACGGGCTGATCGGGCTGGCCACCCAGCTGCGCGACGTGTCGCTGGAGGACGTCCGCTTCGCCGACGTGCCGCTCGCGAACGTCGACTTCAAGGCCCCGACCGGCGAGTCGGCGGTGTTGTGGGACCGTCCGGCGGCCCGCGACATGTTCCGCCGCATCGACGCCGACCAGGACCTCGCCAAGCCCGCGCCGACCAAGACGGCCACGCCGTCGCCGGCCAAGACCGTGGTCCCGCCGGAGAGCGTCACCGTCAAGGTCATGAACGGCACGCTCATCACGGGGCTGGGGGCGCGCACCAAGTCGGCGCTGGTGGCCTCCGGGTTCAAGGTGCCCGGTGAGCCGGGCAACACCGGCAAGAAGGACCACAAGCAGACCCTCGTGCGTTACGCCGCGGGCCAGGAGGCGGCCGCGCGCCTGGTGGCGTCCGTCATCCCGGGCGCGGAGCTGAAGCAGGCCGACGTCGAGGGCGTCGAGGTGATCGCCGGCAGCGACCAGCCGCAGATCAAGAAGCTCAAGCAGCCCGACACCCCGGCGAGCAAGCCGAGCTCCACGCCGACCACCAAGACCGCCATGGAGAACATATGCAAGAAATAGGCATAACCAGGTAAAGCCAGGGCACGTGATTGGCATGGTGGTCAAGTCTTGGCGGGAGGACCCCTGCACCGTCCTGCATGTCGTCGGCGATCTCGACGTGGCGGGCGCTCCTCGGCTTCGCGCCGAGCTCGATCAGGCGCTGGCGGCGGCTGATCCGCTCAACCTGGTGATGGACCTGACCGAGGTGCCCTTCTGCGACTCGGTGGGCCTCGGCGTCCTGGTGGCGACGCTCAGTCACGTCCAGGACATGAGAGGACGCATGATCCTCGTCCTCGGGCCCGGCATGATCCGTCACCTGCTCACGATCACCAATCTCGACCGGCACTTCGAGACCAGCGCCTCGCTCGGCGAGGCCCGTGCCGCCCTCGATCCGGCCGCCTGACCCCGTCCGGCCCGGATCATGAACGTGATGTCATTGAGGGCACATCTCCCCGGAGCCAGCGGCTCGTAGGCTCCCGGGAAGATCCCTCTCACGTCCGGAGGCCCGCACGTTGTTCGACGAGTTCCCCGACCCTGCCCGCTCCCAGCTCGCCGTCGCCTTCGCCGAGGGCAGGACCCGGCCGGAGTGGTGTTTCGCGGAAGGCCGGGCGCACCTGGCATTCTGGGCCCCCTTCGCAGGCGCGGACCCGGTGATCGTCCGGTAGTTCGAGCCCGGCCCCGCCCCCGCGGCGGCGGCCGCGCTGCGCCGCGACCTGCGCCCCGACGAGGTGCTCGCGCACGGCACGCGCACGCCGGCCGGGCCGGCTGCGGCGCGTCGTCGCCGGGACCGACGTGGGCGACACGCCTACCGCGAACGCCTTCCTGCGTGCCGGATACTCGGAGGTCGGCCGGCTGTTCCGCTACTACTGGAGGACTTCGTGAGACTTGGCGTGATGTTCGACCGGGATCTGCCGCCCGAGGAGCTGATCCCGTTCGCCCGGGCGCTCGACGAGACCGCCGTCGACGACCTGTGGGTGGTGGAGGACCTGGGCTGGACCGGCGGCGTCTCGGCGGCGGCCACCGCGCTGGCCGTCACGTCCCGGCTGCGCGTCGGCATCGGCATCACCCCCGCGCCGCTGCGCAATCCGATGCTGCTGGCGATGGAGATCGGCAACCTGGCCCGGATGCATCCCGGCCGGCTGGCCGCGGGCATCGGGCACGGCGTGCAGGAATGGATGCGCCAGGTCGGCGCGGCCGTGCCGTCGCCGCTCGCCCTGCTGGAGGAGACGATCACGGCCGTACGCGCCCTGCTGCGCGGCGAGACGGTCACCCTGCACGGCAAGGCGGTGCACCTCGACGGCGTGTCGCTGGTGCATCCGCCGGCCGTGCCGCCGCCCGTCCTGGCGGGCGTGAAGGGGCCGCGCTCGCTGGCGCTGTCGGGACGCGTCGCGCAGGGCACGATCGTGCCGGAGGGCGTCGGCCCGGCGCAGCTGCCCGGCATCGCCGAGCGGATCGCCGGGGGCGACGACCACGAGCTGGGCGTCTTCACCTTCCTGCACATCGGCGAGGAGGCGGACCGGCTCGCCCATCCGGTGGTCCGGGACCAGGCGGCCTACCTGGGCGTGTCGCCGCACGACGTCGTCATGGCGGCCGGGACCCCTGAGCAGGCGGCGGAGCAGGTCAGGAGCATGTGGGCGGCGGGTGCGGGGACAGTGGTCGTCCGGCCGCTGGGGCGCGATCCCCTGCCGCACGTGCACGCCCTGCTGTCGGCGCTGTAGCGGGCTCGGGTTCCCCCGGCGCCTTGGCGTCGGGGCCGTGGTTCCTATGGCCGAATGGCGGAGGGGCATCGGTCGAACGGCCGATGGGGCTTCGCCGCCGCTTCGCCACGATCGTTTGCATGAGGCTTTTGCTGGTAATCGTGGCAATTCTGGCGGTCACCGGGTGCAGCGTGCGCTTCGACAGCGATGAGGTGCCCGCCGTCCGGACGTTCCCGTTCACGGGGGCCGAACTGAAGATCTCGTCGTCGCTGGGCGGGGTGCGGGTGCTGCCCGCCACCAGCCCGGCCGTCGAGGTGCGGCGCTGGACGCGCGGCAAGGCGTCCACCAGCCCCTCCTGGTCGCTGCGCGACGGCGTGCTGCGGCTCAGCGCCGACTGCACGCTCATCGTCGGCGACTGCGGCGCGCGCTACCACGTGAGGGTCCCGGCCGGGGTGCGGCTGACGATCGACTCCCCCGACGGCGTCATCCTGAACGGCCTCACCCAGGACGTCGACGTCTCCAGCGGCGACCGCATCGAGGTCAAGGACACCTCGGGCAAGCTGCGCCTGCTGAGCGACTCCGGCACGATCGAGGGCGACGGACTGCGGTCGTCCAGCGTGCACGGACGCACCCTGGACGGCTCGATCTCCCTGGCCTTCGCCGCGCCGCCCGCGGACCTGGATGTGAAGTCGCGCGAGGGCGGCGTGACCGTCCGGGTGCCGAAGGACTCCTACCAGGTGAAGGTCGAGAGCCAGGACGGCTCCGAGCACTCCGACATCAAGAGCACGAAGTCCAGCTCCAGGACCATCCTCGCCCGCAGCACGTACGGGAACGTACGCGTCCTGACCCGCTGACCCTCCTCCGGCCGCGCCGGCTCTCCTCCAACCCGTGGGGCGCGCCGGTGTTTGGGAGGCGTCAGCCGACCTCCGCCTCCTGCCGGGCCTCAACCGCCCGCACGGACGTCTCCGCCTGCCGCACGGCCTTCCAGAAGTACGTCGAGCTGGGCTTGCCCGCCTCGGCGTACTTCTCGGCCAGCGCCCTGGCCATCACCACCAGCCGGCGTCCGCGGAGCTGGAAGCCCGCCGCCTCCGGCACCGCGCCGAGCGCCCGGTGGTTCCAGTACGCGGCCAGCCGCCGCCAGTGCTCGGCCTCCTTCCCATCCGCGCCGCACGCCTCGCAGGCCAGCAGGACCGCCAGCTCGTGGGCGGCCCTGGCGTCACCCCTCTCCGCCGACCGCAGCCGGAACATGCCCAGACGTCCCCAATGCAGCGGCACCCGCAGCTCCGTGGGCGAGGGCTGCCAGGACGACTGCTCGCCGGGCGCGGGCTCCAGGACGTCCCCGCCGGTCCGGTCGGCGGCCGGCGACCCGCTCCGGCGTCGCGCGGCCTCCCCCGCCTCGGCCTTGGCGGCCTGCCACAGGGCGCTGAACTCGGCGGTCAGCTCCGCCACGGACTCGATGGGCATGCCGGACTTCACCGCGATCACCTGACACACCTCGACGATGGTCCGCATCAGCAGGAAATCCGGCACTTTCTGCGACCTGCCGTTCAGCAGGTCGGACACGGTCGACTTCGGCAACGGCCGGCGCCATCTGTTTCGTTCGGGCTCTTCGGCCAAAAGGGCGAGCGCGA
Source organism: Nonomuraea sp. NPDC050227 (assembly GCF_044459705.1). Taxonomy (NCBI): domain Bacteria; kingdom Bacillati; phylum Actinomycetota; class Actinomycetes; order Streptosporangiales; family Streptosporangiaceae; genus Nonomuraea; species Nonomuraea sp. NPDC050227. The sequence continues at coordinate 325,107 of NZ_JBITJF010000015.1, forward strand.
CTTTCTCAATCCGTTTCAGCGACGGGTTTCCGCATTCGATTTCACGCAACCTGTTCAGACGTGTCACGAGCACAGCAAGGTGATCTTCACCTTGACCGACATCCTTCATGAGCCGCCCCGGTTCGGACACCGTTGTCCGGTTTAAGAGTGGAAGTGGCATTTCGAGAAGACGGGCAGGCGCCACCCTCTCGTTGCGTTGAGATAAGCAGCCATAGTGCCATAAGTCGGTCTTGTCGGGGTGCCAGGCGCATCACACACATCCGCCCCATCAGCCCTTCTCGGCCGAATCCATCCGATGTCGTCCGAATACGTCCGAGGCAAGCGCGATCACGGCCGGAACGATCAATTGCGCGGACGCGCCCCCGAGTCCCGCTGGTACTCCTACGTCAAAGAACAAGCCCGTACGGCAAGGGGACACGAATGAGCAAGACAACCCTCATCTGGTCGGCGGTCAGCGGCGCCCTGCTCGCGCTGCTCGTCGGTGTCGTCGCCGGCCTGCTCGCCATCGGGAACGGCAGCACGGTCGCGGGCGCCATCATGGCGGGCGCGACGGCCTCCGGCGGCTTCGCGGCGCTCTGGATCACCGGCACCTCGGCCGTGCACACCTGGCTGAACTCCCAGAAACCCGAGAGTCCTTCACAGGACACCAGCGGCTGACCCCACCCCTCGGCACGTCCCGCAACCACCCCCTCGGCACGTCCGGCAATCGCACCCCCTCACGCCCCGGCACGTCCCACAACCGCACACCCCTGCGCTCCGGCACGTCCCGCAACGCACACCCCCGCACCCGCACCCGCACGGACGGCGAACGCACCGAGGACCGGTCGGAGACCCCGCACCGGTCCCACACCTCCCCCTTGACCGCACCTTTCCCGGACCGTGCCTCCCAGGCCCGCACCTCTCCCGCCCCCGTTCCGGTCCTGCCCGTTCCGGCCCTGGTCGCGGGCGGCGGCGGGTTACGCTGGCGACCGTCCTGAACCCATTTGTCGCGAAGGCAGCACCCGGAGGCGCCCATGGCGATGCCCAGGAAGGGCTCGCGGCTCATCACGGTCGACGGCACCGCCTTCCGCTGGCGGGTCAGCCACAGACCCGCCTTCGGCGACGGCAGTTCCGCGGCCTCGCTCACCTTCGTCGTCGAACGCGACGAGGATCCCGGCCGCGTCCTGCTCGTGTCACTCCCCTGCGCCCGGCCGGACAACTGGCGGGGAGCCCGGACGATCGCGATCCGCCCGCCGCTCGTCGCCGCATGCGTCCGCCGCGCCCTCGAACAGGGCTGGACCCCCGCCCGACCAGGCCCCCGTTTCACCCTCGCCATCACCGAGGACGAACTGACCGAACTCCTGGGCGGCCCACCCGCCTACCTGGTCCCCTTCCTCTGGGGCATGATCCCGGAAGGCGGCACCATCAGGGACCTTCCCCGTGCCAGGCAGATCTGGAGCCGCGAAAGCGCCGGCACCGACCGCACGCCGTAACCCGGCCCCCTCCGGCGGGAAATCCCGTTGCCCGTCCCAACGTCGGCGGGCAAGGTCGGAACATGGTCGAACTACGCCTCCTGGAGCCCGACGACTGGCCGCTCTGGCGCGAACTACGACTGGCCGCGCTCGCCGACGCCGGCCCCGCCTTCGGTTCCACGCTGGCCGACTGGCAGGGCGACGGCGACCGCGAGGAACGCTGGCGGGCCCGCCTGACGATGCGCGGCTCGCACAACGTCGTCGCCTTCCTCGACGGCCGCCCGGCCGGGATGGCCGGCGGAGTCCCGACCGAGACTGCGGACAGCGTCGAGCTGGTGTCCATGTGGGTGAGCCCCTCCGCCCGCGGCCGGGGAGTCGGGAACCATCTGATCCACGAGATCGAAAGATGGGCCACGTGGCGAGGGGCCAAGACGCTGCGACTTTCCGTCAAACCCGGAAACGCCCCGGCCATCACGCTTTACACGCGTCACGATTTCCGGGACTCCGAAGAACTCCCCGCCCTGGACCCGCACGGATCGCGGGTGATGACGAAACTCCTTCCCGCCCTTCACAATCCTCGATGACGAGCTATGCGCGGCAGCCTCAGCACAAATTCCCGCGGGTCCTCGAAATCCCACTGCTCGCCGAGCGCCGGAATCAAAGGGGAGCCGCCGAGAACGCCGCGCCCATGAACAGCCCTCGTCCAACGCTGCGGAATCTGAACCGGTGATTCTCCCGTAGACGTCGTGCGCGACAGAGGCCAGCAGCTCGAAATCCGGCCCCAGCTCATCAAGACGACGCCGCATGCCCCGCGAGCCTTCTTCGAGCCGAAGAAATCCCTCTTGAAATCCAGGTAACGCAACACCTGAGGCAGTTCGATCAGCACGTCGGGACAGTCAGCGACCCTCTCGAACGATTTTCGTCTCCACCCTCTAGTGAGCCGCCCCGCCCTGCTCCCGGCGTACCATCTCCGCGATCCACACCGGCGCGAACGGCGACGTGCACCCCGGGGACGTCGGATAGTCCTTGAGCACCTCCAGCCGCTCACCGATGCCGATCGCACGGGCGCGGAGCTCGGCGTGCTCGATCCCGATGTGAGCCAGGCAGTTGTTCATCTCCCACTGCAGACGGTCAGGGGCGTCCTTCATCTCCGCCTCGATGACGTCGAGCAGCCCCACCAGGTCGAGCCCCTCGGGCTTCTTCGCCACGCGCTCGACGGTCAACGCCCACCCGGCGCTCGCGACCAGCGGATCGGGATCGGCCGACCAGGCCACCCGCAGCTCTTCGGCGTACCGACTCTTCTTCACCACGTAGTTCACGAGCCAGTCATGCACCTTGGGCGTACGCGCCTCGCGCACCATCGCGTCCAGTTCGTCCCGCTCGTACGCCTTCGGACGGCAGACCAGCGTCGCCAGCAACCTCGCCGCGGTGTCGCCCGTCTCCCAGAGCTCGCGCGCGAGTTCCTGCTGCGTCTTCAGCCGCTTGGCGAGGGCGCGCAGCTTGCCGAGGTTCACGCCGTGATCGTCGCCGTGTCTCTCGTTCACCTCGCGCGCCTTGGGATCCTCCAGCGCGGCCAGCTCGGCCATCACCTCGGTCAACGTCACCCCGGCCACCTCCTCAGAAGCAGCTCCAGCCTAAACGCGTTGTGACGTACCTTGGTGTGTCTCCGTGACCGGACGGACAGAGGCTGCATGGAACAGCACCAGGCTTCGAGGTGGGACGGCGTCACTCTGCGCTCGACCTACAAGGACCAGCTGCTCGAAGAACGCGACGAACTGGCCGACGCCGCACGCGACGGCGCCTGGTCCACAGTCTTCGAGCTGCTCGAAGAGCATCCCGAGTGGATCAACGGCGGCAGAGTCGGCGGCACCAGCGGATACGCCCCACTCCACCAGGCCGCCTGGCACGGCGCCGACGTCGGCGTCGTGCACCGGCTGATCGCCCGCGGCGCCTGGCGCACGCTCCGTACGGCTCAAGGAGAACGGGCGATCGACATCGCCACCCGCCGGGGACACCACGCCCTCCTGGCGCCACTCACCCCGGTCATCCACCACCACCTGCCGGCCGGAACTTTGAGGTCGATCCAGCACCACTTCCACGCGCTGATCCACGAACGCGCCGACGACCTGGTCACCGAGCACCAGCTACGCCTTCCCGACCTGGAACCGCTGACCGAGCAACGTCACCCGGCCTGCTGGTTCGCCGTCCCCGGCATGTACGGCGGCTTCAGCTACCGGCTGGAGCGAACCCGGCTGACCGTGGAAAGCTGGTGCCGCGTCGTCGGCGGATCGGGCCAACGCCACATCATCGACGAACACGGCCCCCGCCTCGTCGCCGAAGGCTTCGTCTGACCAACACGAAATCGCCACAGCTCACGGCGATCCCGCAAAGAGACTCCTCAGTCAAAGCCGGCGATCCACTCACCGATGAACTCCGACGCCTCCTCGGCTGAGACGACATCACCCCTGAAGGCGGGCCCAAGGCTGTCGACAAGCAATTCCGGCGATACAGGTTCCCCGGCGACGACCAGATAGCACGAAAGGCCCTCACTCATTTGACGTGACATCGAGGAGACGAACGCATCGCGACGGTACCTGTTGCACAGCAACAGCAGATTCCGCCGCTCCAGCTCTGTTCTCAGCTGCCGCAAGGCGTCTTCGAAGTCGACCGACGAGAGAACCCTGGTCGGCGAAACGCCTGCGCGATCCAGCCGCAGCTCGTACGTCTCACCGTCGGTCCACGTCGTCACCTGGCAGCGCGAAAGAGATTCGTCCACCAGGTCGACCAGTTCGAGCTCGTGCATGCTCACCTCGGCACGTTCGAAGCAGAGTCGTCCGGCGATCCCCACGGCCTCCCCGCGAAAACCCGGGACCGCCTCCGCGGTCTCGGGTTCTGCAGGTCGGACGCCTACTTGAGGAGCTGGCGGGCCATCACCATTCTCTGAATCTGGTTGGTGCCCTCGTAGATCTGGGTGATCTTGGCGTCGCGCATCATACGTTCCACCGGGAAGTCCTTCGTGTACCCGTACCCGCCCAAGAGCTGGACCGCGTCCGTGGTGATCTCCATGGCGGCGTCCGAGGCGGCGCACTTGGCGGCGCTGGACAGGAACGTCAGGTCCTTCTGCGGCCGGCCGTGCATCGCCAGCTCGCTCTTGGCGGCCGCGCGGTACGTCAGCTGCCTGGCCGCCTCCAGCTTCATCGCCATGTCGGCGATCATGAACTGCAGCCCCTGGAAGTCGCCGATCGGGCGGCCGAACTGCTTGCGTTCCTTGACGTAGCCGATCGCGTAGTCGAGGGCGCCCTGGGCGATGCCCAGCGCCTGGGCGGCGATGGTGACGCGGGTGTGGTCGAGGGTGGCGAGGGCCGTCTTGAAGCCGGTGCCGGGCTCGCCGATCATGCGGGACGCCGGGATGCGGACGTTCTCCAGGATCACCTGGCGGGTCGGCGAGGCCTTGATGCCGAGCTTCTTCTCCTTCGGCCCGAAGGAGACGCCTTCGTCGGACTTCTCCACCACGAAGGCGGAGATGCCCCGGGCGCCGGCGGACGGGTCCGTCACGGCCATCAGCGTGTAGTACTCGGAGACGCCGGCGTTGGTGATCCACATCTTGGTGCCGTTGAGCACGTAGTGGTCGCCGTCGAGAACCGCGCGGGTCTTCATGGCGGCGGCGTCGGAGCCCGCCTCAGGCTCGGACAGCGCGTACGAGAACATGGCCTCGCCCCTCGCCACCGGCGCCAGGTAACGCTGCTTGAGCTCCTCGGACGCCGAGAGCAGCAGCGGCACGGTGCCCAGCTTGTTCACGGCCGGGATGAGCGAGGACGACGCGCAGGCCCGCGCGACCTCCTCGATGACGATCACCGCGGCCAGCGCGTCCGCCCCGGCGCCCCCGTACTCCTCGGGAACGTGCACGGCGTGCAGATCGGCGGCGACGAGCGCCTTGTAGACGTCCCAGGGGAACTCTTCGGACTCGTCGGCCGCCGCGGCCTGCGGCGCGATCTTCTCGTCGGCCAGGGCGCGGACCGTCTCCCTGAGCATGTCGTGCTCTTCGGCGGGCGCATAGAGAGGGAAGCTCATGCCTAGATACTAGGACGTCCGAGCACTTTGTTACCAGCTAGTACGGTTTGCGAACAGACGCAGGTGGCACGAAGGAGGTAGCGAAGGCCGGTAGCATGCCTGGCGATCGAAAGGAGCTCGCTCGTGCCATATCGCCTCACGGTGATCGGGACCGGATACCTGGGCATCACGCATGCGTCCTGCATGGCGGATCTCGGATTCGAAGTCCTTGGCCTCGACATTGACGCGGACAAGATCCGCCGGCTGAACAACGGTGAGCTCCCCATCCACGAGCCCGGGCTGGAACCCGTGCTCCGCCGTGGGCTCGACTCCGGACGCCTTCGCTTCACCAGCTCCTACGAAGAGGTCGCCGCCTTCGGCGACGTGCACTTCGTCTGCGTCGGCACACCGCAGAAGAAGGGCGAGTACGCCGCGGACGTGTCGTACATGGACAGCGCCATCGAGTCGCTCGCGCCGCTTCTCGACCGCGAGTGCCTGGTCGTCGGCAAGTCCACCGTGCCGGTCGGCACCGCCGAGCGCATGGCCGACAAGCTCGCCCGCCTGTCGCCGGCCGGCGTCGGCGTCGAGCTGGCGTGGAACCCGGAGTTCCTGCGCGAGGGCTTCGCGGTGGAGGACACCCTCCACCCCGACCGCATCGTGCTCGGCGTGCGCTCGGAGCGGGCCGAGAAGGTGCTGCGCGACGTGTACGCGCCGCTCGGGGACGTCCCGTTCGTGGTGACCGACTTCGCGACGTCGGAGCTGGTCAAGACGGCGGCCAACGCCTTCCTCGCCACCAAGATCTCCTTCATCAACGCCATGGCCGAGGTCTGCGAGGCCGCGCACGCCGACGTCAAGCAGCTGTCCGAGGCGCTCTCGTACGACGACCGCATCGGCGGGCGCTTCCTCAACGCCGGGCTCGGCTTCGGCGGCGGCTGCCTGCCCAAGGACATCAGGGCCTTCATGGCACGGGCCGGCGAGCTGGGGGCCGACCAGGCGCTGACGTTCCTGCGCGAGGTCGACGCGATCAACATGCGCCGCCGCGCCCGCATGGTCGACCTGGCCAGGGAGCTGGCGGGCGGCTCGTTCCACGGGTGCACGGTCGGCGTGCTGGGCGCGGCCTTCAAGCCGAACTCGGACGACATTCGCGACTCCCCCGCCCTGGACGTCGCCGTGACGATCGGCCACCAGGGCGGACAGGTCACCGTCTACGACCCGATCGCGCTCGACAACGCTCGTAAGGCTCACCCGGAGCTGAACTACGGCGAGTCGGCCGTCGAGGCGGTCCGCGGGGCGCACGTGGTGCTGCTGCTGACGGAGTGGAAAGAGTTCCTGGAGCTCGATCCGGAGGAGCTGGGCGCGGTGGTCGCGACCCGGCGCATCGTCGACGGCCGCAACGCGCTCAACTCCGAGGTGTGGCGCTCGGCCGGCTGGCACTACCGGGCGCTCGGCCGCCCGTAACCCCGCCGCGGCACCTCTCCGAACGCCCGGGACCCCTCACCACGGGGAACCGGGCGCCCGGAAAGTCCGGTCTGCCCCTGGACGGCCCTGAGTTGCCTGCTCAGAGCTCCGCGGCCTCGGCGCGCAGCTTCTCACCCTTGGCGTACGCCTGCTCCTTGAGACGCCCCTGGAACTCCTCCATGCGCTCGCGCAGCCCGGCGTCGGACGCCCCGAGGATGCGGACGGCCAGCAGCCCCGCGTTGCGCGCGCCCCCGACCGCCACCGTGGCCACCGGCACCCCAGCCGGCATCTGGACGATCGACAGCAGGGAGTCCATCCCGTCGAGGTACTTCAGCGGCACCGGCACCCCGATCACCGGCAGCGGCGTCACCGAGGCCAGCATGCCGGGCAGGTGCGCCGCCCCGCCGGCCCCCGCGATGATCACCCGGATGCCGCGCGAGGCCGCCTGCCGGCCGTACTCGATCATCTCGACCGGCATGCGGTGGGCCGAGACGACGTCGGCCTCGAACGGCACGCCGAACTCCGCCACGGCCTCGGCCGCGGCCTTCATCACGGGCCAGTCGGAGTCCGACCCCATGACGATCCCGATTCGCTCTGTCACGTGTACTCCCCGGTCATGAGGTAGACGGCGGCGTGGCGGGCGCGGGCGCGCACCTTGTCGAGGTCGGCGCCCAGGGCCGTGACGTGGCCGATCTTGCGGCCCGGACGCACTTCCTTGCCGTAGAAGTGCAGCTTGATGCCGGGGTCGTGGGCCAGCACGTGCTCGTAGCGCTTGAACAGGTCGGGGTCGTCGCCGCCCAGCAGGTTGGCCATGACGACGACCGGGGCGGTCATCGCGGGCGAACCGAGCGGCAGGTCGAGCACGGCCCGCAGGTGCTGCTCGAACTGGGACGTGGTGGAACCCTCGATCGTCCAGTGGCCACTGTTGTGGGGGCGCATGGCCAGCTCGTTCACCACGAGGCCGTCGGCGGTCTGGAACAGCTCCACCGCCAGCAGCCCGGTCACGCCCAGCTCGTGGGCGATCTTCAGGCCGATGCGCTGGGCGACGGCGGCCTCCTCGGGGTCCATGCCGGGGGCGGGGGCGATCACCTCGACGCAGATGCCGTCCTGCTGCACGGTCTCCACGACCGGGTAGCTGACGCCCTGCCCGTGGGGCGAGCGGGCCACCAGCACCGCGAGCTCGCGCTCGAACGGCACGAACGCCTCGGCCATCAGCTCGACGCCGGTGGCGAACGCCTCGGCCACGTCGTCGGGGGTGCGGCAGACCCACACGCCGCGCCCGTCGTAGCCGCCGCGCACCGACTTCAGCACGACCGGCCAGCCGTGCTCGTCGGCGAACGCCGCGACGTCCGCCGCCGAGGCGACGCGGGCCCAGGCGGGGCAGGGCACGCCGACGGCGGTCAGCCGTTCGCGCATGACGGCCTTGTCCTGGGCGTGCACGAGCGCGTCGGCGCCCGGGTGCACGGCGTGACCGTCGGCGATCAGGGCCCTGATGTGCTCGGTCGGCACGTGCTCGTGGTCGAACGTGATCGCGTCGCAGCCCTGGGCGAACGCCCGCAGGTCGGCCAGGTCGCGGTAGTCTCCGACCTGGGTGTCGACGATCACTCGTGCGGCGCTCTCCCCGGGGGCGGCGGCCAGCACCCGCAGCTCGACCCCGAGCGCGATGGCCGGCGACTGCGTCATCCGGGCGAGCTGACCGGCGCCGACGATGCCGACGACCGGCCCGATGGGACTGTAGGAACTCACGTGAGGTGAGCTTACCGGGACGGAACGACTACCTCGCCGTTGTCAACTCACGCCCTCCCGCCGCGGCACCCCGCCGTCGTCAACCGGCGCGCCCCCGGCGCAACCCGAGCGTCCTGATCCGGTTGCCCGTGCCGACCAGGCTGGCCATCACCACCAGATCCGTGCGCCCTCCCTGGTACGTGAGCCGCAGGGCGTCGAACACCAGGACGGAACCGGCGGCCACCGGGATCGCGAGGGTGCGCGTGCCGAACAGCTCGACGTCGGCGCGGTTCGCGGTGACGTCCTTGAGCAGCCCGCGCAGCGGATCCCCGGCCGGGAAGCGCACGCCCGCCACCCCGGCCGGGTCGGTGAGGTACGTCAGGTGCCGCTGCGGCACCAGCCGGGCCTGTCTGACCAGCGACGCCGGCGCCTCGGCGGCCTTCCGCGCCGGCTCGCCGGGCACCGGGACCGGCCCCGCGCCCAGCCGCCACCGGCCGTCCTCCAGGAAGAACAGGTAGTACGCGGGCGAGGGCTCGCGGGCCAGCGCGGCGAACCAGTCGCCCGCGTCGGGCAGCACGTAGACGGGGTCGGCGGGACGGGCTGGACGGCCGTTCCGGGTCGCCTCGCAGGCACGGCCGTCCAGCGTCCGCTCCGCCCACGTGGTCAGCTCCCGTACGGCGGCGCAGTCCCGCCGCTGCCAGGCCCCGTCGAGCTGCCGGAGCAGCGAGAACGCCTGCTCGGCGGTCGCCGGGTCGACCCGTGGCGCGGCTGCCGGGGCAGGCGTGCGATCCTCCTGGAGCACCGGGGCGCCGCCGGTCGCGCCACAGCCCGCGGCGAGCAGGGCCAGGACCAACGCGAGCAGTCGAAGCGGCACAGGTGGCTCCCGGGAGGGCGGCCGTCTGGAGCGGCAGGTCCGACATCGCGGGCGGGCCCGCGATCTGAACGGCAGCGTAATGCCGATCTTTCAGAAATGCCGCCCATAAGGCGATATTTCTAGAAGTGGTCTTTGCGGGGTATGTTCGGCCCTCTGACACCGGCCGTACGACATCGCCGGTACGCTGAGGTGGTCAGTCTCGACGAGGGAAAGGACCGAGCGCGGACGTGGAGTTTGCCAAGCGCCTCTACCAGCGGTTCGAGTCCCTGGTTCACGAACTGGCCAAATTCGGGAGCATCGGGGCCGTCGCCTTTCTGCTCGACACGGGTGTCTACAACCTCTTCCTGCTCGGCTTCGAGTGGGGCCCCCTCACCTCCAAGGTGCTCGCCACCACGCTCTCGGCGACCTTCGCCTACCTGGGCAACCGCTTCTGGACCTTCCGCCACCGCGAGCAGAGCGGCCTAGGCCGCGAATACTTCCTGTTCTTCCTGCTCAACGGCGTCGCCCTGCTGTTCGGCCTGCTGGTGATCGGCTTCACCAAGTACACCCTCCACCTGCACGACGGCCTGAGCCTGAACATCGCCAACTTCGCCGGCGTCGGCCTCGGCACGCTGTTCCGCTACTGGTCGTACAAGAAGTGGGTGTTCCTGGAGGCCACCGAGCCGATCCCGGTGGAGCTGCCGGAGATCAGGCAGGACCGCTGACCACGCGGTTCCTGCTGTCCTCCTCGGCCGGGCGCAGGAAGATGGCGAACGTCGCCGGCCGGCGGCGCACCAGTTCCAGCCGTCCGCCATCCGCGGCGGCCAGCGCGCGGGCGAGAGTGAGCCCGAGTCCGGTGCCTCCGCCGCCGCTGACGTTCCGTTCGAAGATCTTGGGTGCGATCTCGTCGGCGATGCCGGGGCCCTCGTCGGCGACCTCGATCACGATGTAGTTGTCGCCGCAGGTGCTGGTGACGGTGACCGTGCCGCCGCCGTGGCGCAGGGAGTTCTCCAGCAGCGAGGCGATCACCTGGCCGAAGCCGCCGGTGGTGGCCATCGCCTTCAGTCCGCGGGTGCCGTCGAGGTGCAGCGTGCGGCCCGCCTCGCGGAAGACCGGCTCCCACTCGGTGATCTGCTGGATGAGCACCTCGTCGATGGCGACGGGCTCGGCCTGGGCGTGGCGCTGGCGGCGGGCCGCCGCGAGCAGCTCGTCGATCACCGCGGTCAGGCGCTCGGCCTGCACGATGGCCGCCTCGCCCTCCTCGCGGACGACCTCCGGCTCGTTCGAGGCGGCGACGATCTCCTCCAGGCGCATGGTCAGGCCGGTCAGGGGCGTGCGGAGCTGATGGGAGGCGTCGGTGGCGAACTCGCGTTCGCGGGTGAGCAGGTCGGAGATGCGGGTGGCGCTGCGGTCGAGCACCTGGGCCACGCGGTCCAGCTCGGGGATGCCGTAGCGGTGCTTGCTGGGCCGCGCGTCGCCCGACCCCAGCCGCTCGGCGATCTTCGCCAGGTCCTGCAAGGGCAGCGTCAGCCTGCGTGACTGGACGACGGCCAGGCTGACGGCCACCGCGAGCGCCGCGACGGCCAGCGCCACGATCAGCAGCAGCCTGGCCCGGACGTCGCGCTCGACCTGATCCCGGTCACGACTTATCCGGACGTAGACCCCGGTGTTGGTCTGGGCGTCCTCGGTCATCAGGTGACCCGACGCCGGCGCGGTGCCGACGACGGTCACCCGCAGAGGGGTTCCGCGTTCCCAGATCTGGATGTACCTGCCCGGGTACTTCTGCTCCAGTTGTTGCGGGTCGAGCGGGGTCTCCTGGACCCGGGCGTACTCGACCTCGCCCACGAGACGTTTGGCTTCCGCCCCGAGCTCCTGAGCCGCCTCGTCGACGATCAGACGGCTGACCACGACGCCCAGGGGGACCCCCAGCAACAGGACCGCGATGACCGCGACGACCAGTGTGGAGGAGAGCAGTCGACGGCGCATGCGCCTACTCGCGTTCGAACCGGAAGCCGACTCCCCGGACCGTCGTGATGTATCGGGGCTTGGCGGCATCGTCGCCGAGTTTGCGGCGCAGCCAGGAGATGTGCATGTCGAGGGTCTTGGTCGAACCCCACCAGTTGGTGTCCCACACCTCGCGCATGATCTGCTCCCGGGTGACGACCTTGCCGGCGTCGCGGACCAGGACCCGCAGCAGGTCGAACTCCTTGGTCGTCAGGTGCAGCTCCTTCTCCCCCATCCAGGCGCGGCGGGAGTCGGCGTCGATGCGGACCCCCTGCACGACCGGGGTCTCGGAGGTGCCGCGCCGCAGCAGCGCGCGCACCCGGGCGAGCAGCTCGGCCAGCCGGAACGGCTTGGTCACGTAGTCGTCGGCGCCGGCGTCGAGGCCGACGACGGTGTCCACCTCGTCGACGCGGGCCGTGAGTATCAGAACCGGGGTGCCGTGCCCCTCGGCACGTATCCGGCGGGCGACCTCCAGACCGTCCATCTCTGGCAGCCCGAGGTCGAGAACGATGAGGTCGATGCCGCCCGACAGGGCCCTCTCCAGGGCCTGCGGGCCGTCGGGGCTCACCTCTACCTGATAGCCCTCGCGGCGTAGCGCACGCGCGAGTGGCTCGGAGATCGAGGTGTCATCCTCGGCGAGAAGTACGCAGGTCATGAAGCGATCGTAGGACCTTAGGCGATCGTTTCCCGGGCACAGCGCGCGGTTTGACTTGTCGTTGACCTATCCATTGACCTGGGCAAACGAAGCTAAATAAGGGTTAGTCGTGATTAAATTACCGCGATTATCGAGGGGAAAACACAAAGCGCTCCAGGCTTTCCCATCACACCACGTACGCCCGCGTCCGCGGGACGCGTCGCGCCCGGCGCGGCGCCCGGAGCGTGATACCCCGATCCGGGCGCCGGAATGCCTGGATCGTGCCGTTCAGAGCCAGCTCGACCGGACGGAGGCCGCCGGGCCGCCGGCCGGGGCGGTGCCGAGCTCGCCGGCGCGCACCCGGTCGAGCAGGCGGCGGACGGTGTCGACGATCTCGGGGGCGGTCTCCCGCAGGCTCGCCGCGTCGTCCGCGCCCACCTCGGCGGGATCGACGCCCGACTGCCGCAGCACGCCGTCGAGGTCGGCCAGCCGCTCCCCCAGCCACTTCAGCGGCTCGGCCGACAGCTCCTCGTCGAACACCCGCCGGTCGGGCTCCCAGCCGCTGGAGCCCGGGTGGTGGTGCGTACGGTCGAAGCTGCCCGGCGTGCCGTCGACCGACTCCAGCAGGTCGACCCGCCAGATGAGCTGATCGACGACGATCGGACGGGCCGAGTAGATCGACCCCTTGAGCTCGCCAGGCGCGAGCCTGCGGATCTCCAGGCGCACGCCGTGCTCGGCGCCCTCCTGGTGCTCTCCCGGGTCGGGGTCGACGAAGTACAGGTCGCCGACGGCCACGCCGATGCGCTCGAAACCGAAGAGATAGAGCATGGAGACCACTCCCTCACAGGTGTCCTGGGCTCGCCTCCCCCAGTATCCGTCAGGCCGCCACGAGCAGCCCGGGGCGGCGGGAACGACGACGGCCCCGCCTGCCCGGGCGGGCGGCGGGGCCGGAGAGAACGGGGGGCTCTAGACGAGTAAGTCCTAAGTCGGGTCAGTGGTCGTAGGCGATCAGGGACCGGGTGATGGGCTGGCCGGTGGCGCGGTTGTGCCAGATGGCG
>NZ_JBITJF010000016.1:0-334621 GCF_044459705.1 Nonomuraea sp. NPDC050227
GTCAAGGGCGAGAACATCCCCGAGCCGGGCATTCCGGAGTCCTTCAAGGTCCTCATCAAGGAAATGCAGTCGCTGTGCCTCAACGTCGAGGTGCTCTCCAGCGACGGCATGTCCATCGAGATGCGCGACACCGACGAGGACGTCTTCCGCGCGGCGGAGGAACTCGGTATCGATCTGTCCCGGCGTGAGCCGAGCAGCGTGGAAGAAGTCTGAGGGGGAGATCGCACACAATGCTAGACGTCAACTTCTTCGACGAGCTCAGGATCGGTCTTGCGACCGCCGACGACATCCGTCAGTGGTCGCACGGCGAGGTCAAGAAGCCCGAGACCATCAACTACCGGACTCTCAAGCCGGAAAAGGACGGACTCTTCTGCGAGAAGATCTTCGGTCCGACCCGCGACTGGGAGTGCTACTGCGGCAAGTACAAGCGCGTCCGGTTCAAGGGCATCATCTGTGAGCGCTGCGGCGTCGAGGTGACCCGGGCCAAGGTGCGTCGTGAGCGGATGGGCCACATCGAGCTGGCCGCGCCCGTCACGCACATCTGGTACTTCAAGGGCGTGCCGTCGCGCCTCGGCTACCTGCTCGACCTGGCCCCGAAGGACCTGGAGAAGGTCATCTACTTCGCGGCCTACATGATCACGCACGTCGACACCGACATGCGTGAGCGTGACCTGCCCTCGCTGGAGGCGAAGATCTCCGTCGAGCGGCAGCACATCGAGCAGCGCCGTGACGCCGACGTCGAGTCCAGGCAGAAGAAGCTCGAGTCCGACCTGGCCGAGCTGGAGGCCGCCGGTGCCAAGGGCGACCAGCGGCGCAAGGTCCGCGAGGGCGCCGAGCGCGAGATGCGCCAGCTCCGCGACCGTGCCCAGCGCGAGCTGGACCGGCTCGACGAGGTCTGGAGCCGCTTCAAGAACCTCAAGGTCCAGGACCTTGAGGGCGACGAGCTGCTCTACCGCGAGATGCGCGACCGCTTCGGCCGCTACTTCAAGGGCGGCATGGGCGCGCAGGCGATCCAGGACCGCCTGATCAGCTTCGACCTCGACGCCGAGGCCGAGAACCTGCGCGAGACCATCCGCAGCGGCAAGGGCCAGAAGAAGGCCCGCGCCCTCAAGCGGCTCAAGGTCGTGTCGGCGTTCCTGAACACGACCAACTCGCCGCGCGGCATGGTGCTCGACTGCATCCCGGTCATCCCGCCGGACCTGCGCCCGATGGTGCAGCTCGACGGTGGCCGGTTCGCGACCTCCGACCTCAACGACCTGTACCGCCGGGTCATCAACCGGAACAACCGCCTCAAGCGTCTGCTCGACCTCGGCGCCCCCGAGATCATCGTGAACAACGAGAAGCGGATGCTCCAGGAGGCCGTCGACGCGCTGTTCGACAACGGCCGTCGCGGTCGCCCGGTGACCGGCCCCGGCAACCGGCCGCTGAAGTCCCTCAGCGACATGCTGAAGGGCAAGCAGGGTCGTTTCCGCCAGAACCTGCTGGGCAAGCGAGTCGACTACTCCGGCCGTTCGGTCATCGTCGTCGGCCCGCAGCTCAAGCTGCACCAGTGCGGTCTGCCCAAGCAGATGGCGCTGGAGCTGTTCAAGCCGTTCGTGATGAAGCGGCTCGTGGACCTCAACCACGCGCAGAACATCAAGTCGGCCAAGCGGATGGTCGAGCGCGCCCGCCCCGTCGTGTGGGACGTGCTCGAAGAGGTCATCACCGAGCACCCGGTGCTGCTCAACCGCGCTCCGACGCTCCACCGTCTGGGCATCCAGGCGTTCGAGCCGCAGCTGGTCGAGGGCAAGGCCATCCAGATCCACCCGCTCGTCTGCACCGCCTTCAACGCGGACTTCGACGGCGACCAGATGGCCGTGCACCTGCCGCTGTCGGCTGAGGCCCAGGCCGAGGCACGCATCCTGATGCTCTCGACCAACAACATCCTCAAGCCGGCCGACGGCAAGCCCGTGACGATGCCCACCCAGGACATGGTCATCGGCCTCTACTGGCTGACCACCCAGAAGGAAGGCGCAACCGGCGAGGGCCGCGTGTTCGGCTCGATCGCCGAGGCGCAGATGGCCTTCGACCGCCGCGAGCTGGAGATCCAGGCGAAGATCCAGATCCGGGTCAAGGACGTCCTGCCGCCGCGTGACTGGGTCGCGCCGGAGGGCTGGGAGCAGGGTGACCCGATCCGGCTGGAGACGACGTTCGGGCGGTGCCTGTTCAACCAGACGCTCCCCGAGAGCTACCCGTTCGTCAACTTCCAGGTGGGCAAGAAGCAGCTGTCCACGATCGTGAACGAGCTGGCCGACACCTACCCCAAGGTCGAGGTCGCCAACTCGCTCGACGCGCTCAAGGACGCGGGCTTCCGCTGGGCGACCCGCTCCGGCGTCACGATCTCGATCGAGGACGTCGTCGCGCCGCCGAACAAGACCGACATCATGGAGAACTACGAGCGCCGGGCCGACAAGGTCCAGCGCGAGTACGAGCGGGGTCTGATCACCGACGAGGAGCGCCGTCAGGAGCTCATCGAGATCTGGACCCACGCCACGGCCGACGTCGAGACCGACATGGTCAACGCCTTCCCGGCGACCAACCCGGTCTGGATGATGGTCAACTCGGGCGCCCGTGGTAACAAGATGCAGGTCCGGCAGATCGCCGGTATCCGTGGCCTGGTGTCCAACACCAAGGGTGAGACGATCCCGCGGCCGATCAAGGCCTCCTTCCGCGAGGGCCTGTCGGTGCTGGAGTACTTCATCTCCACCCACGGTCAGCGAAAGGGTCTGGCCGACACCGCCCTGCGGACCGCCGACTCGGGTTACCTGACCCGTCGTCTGGTGGACGTCGCCCAGGACGTCATCGTGCGTGAGATCGACTGCGGCACCGACCGCGCGGTCCCGCTGCACGTCGGCGAGCGTGACGCGTCGGGCAACCTGGTCAAGGCGGAGAACGCCGAGTCCAACGTGCACGGCCGCATCATGGCCGAGGACGTCGAGGTCGACGGCAAGGTCATCGTCCCGGCGGGTGTCGACATCAACGACATCCACGTGACGAAGCTGGTCGAGGCCGGCGTCGAGACCGTCCGCACCCGCAGCGCGCTCGTCTGCGAGGCCAAGATCGGTGTCTGCGCGACCTGCTACGGCCGCTCGCTGGCCACCGGCAAGCTCGTGGACGTCGGCGAGGCGGTCGGCATCATCGCCGCCCAGTCGATCGGTGAGCCCGGCACGCAGCTGACGATGCGTACGTTCCACACCGGTGGTGTGGCCGGCGCCGACATCACCCACGGTCTGCCCCGTGTCACGGAGCTGTTCGAGGCGCGCATCCCCAAGGGTGTCGCCCCGATCTCCGAGGCCGAGGGCCGGGCCCGGATCGACGAGACCGACAAGACCAGGAAGATCGTCATCACCCCCGACGACGGGTCGGAGGAGATCGCCTACCCGGTCTCGATGCGTTCGCGCCTGCTCGTCCAGGACGGTCAGCGCGTGACGGTCGGCCAGCAGCTGATCGCGGGTGCGGTCAACCCCAACGAGGTGCTGCGCATCCTCGGCCCGCGGGCCGTGCAGCTGCACCTGGTGGCCGAGGTCCAGCAGGTCTACCGGTCGCAGGGTGTGTCGATCCACGACAAGCACATCGAGATCATCGTGCGGCAGATGCTCAAGCGCGTGAACGTGCTGGAGTCCGGTGACACCGACCTGCTGCCCGGTGAGCTGGTGGAGCGTCCGCGCTTCGAGCAGATGAACCGCGAGACGGTGGCCGAGAGCGGCTCGCCGGCCGCGGGCCGTCCGGTGCTCATGGGCATCACAAAGGCGTCGCTGGCCACCGAGTCGTGGCTGTCGGCGGCCTCCTTCCAGGAGACGACCAGGGTCCTGACGGACGCGGCGATCCACGCCAAGTCCGACTCGCTCCTGGGCCTGAAGGAGAACGTCATCATCGGTAAGCTCATCCCGGCCGGTACGGGCATGCCCCAGTACCGCAACATCCGGGTCGAGCCGACCGAGGAGGCCAAGGCCGCCATGTACACCGTCGGCGGTTACGACGGTTCCGCGGCCGACTACACCTTCGGCACGGGCAGCGGCGAGGCCGTCCCGCTGGAGGAGTACGACTTCGGTCAGTACAACCGCTAGCAGTTTCGCAGGCGCCGCGCCCGGGTCTCTCTCCGAAGAGGCCCGGGCGCGGCGCTTTTCCGGCCGTATGCGCTGCCGTAGACGCTCCCAGACGCCCTGTGGGGGTGGGGCGGGCCCGGGGGAGACGGTCCGCCAGCCTGACGGTCTGTGGGCCGGTTGGGGGGCTCCCCGGCGAATCGGCACACGTCGGTCCCCAGGCCCGGTATCATTGCCGCGGCGCTTCGGATGGGCTGGATGAGACAGGCCCCGGTGGCACGGAGCGGCGAGGCCGACAGGCGTTGCCGTGCCGTTTTGACGTGTCGGCTGGGCCTGGGTAGTCTTGAGCATCGTGCCCGTCTCTAGCGGGCTTTCGGCTGTGCGCTCATATCCATAGGGAGAGCGTCGGCTGGACTCTCAGGCTCGCAAGTCTCCGTGGCTGTGTCTGTGTGAATAGCGCGACACGCCCGACCGCGGGGGCACCGGGACGAGGAAAACCAGCAGGTCATGACACCGGCAGAACCTGCGAAATGCAAGACCCAATGACGTAACACCGGCCAAGGCACGAAACGGAGTGGCAGTGCCCACTATTCAGCAGTTGGTCCGCAAGGGCCGGCAGGACAAGGTCTCCAAGACCAAGACTCCTGCCCTCAAGGGGAGTCCGCAGCGGCGCGGTGTGTGCCAGCGCGTTTACACCACGACCCCGAAGAAGCCCAACTCGGCACTGCGCAAGGTGGCCCGCGTTCGGCTCACGAACGGCATCGAGGTCACGGCTTACATCCCCGGTGTGGGCCACAACCTGCAGGAGCACTCCATCGTGCTCGTGCGTGGCGGTCGTGTGAAGGACCTGCCTGGTGTTCGCTACAAGATCATCCGCGGTTCGCTCGACACCCAGGGTGTCCGCAACCGCAAGCAGGCCCGCAGCCGCTACGGCGCGAAGAAGGAGAAGAGCTAACAATGCCTCGTAAGGGTTCTCCTGGCCGTCGTCAGCTCATGTCTGACCCGGTTTACAGCTCGCCGCTGGTGACCGCCCTGATCAACAAGGTGCTCCTTGACGGCAAGCGCTCCATCGCGCAGTCGATCGTCTACGGCGCCCTCGAAGGCTGCAGGGAGAAGACGGGCAACGACCCGGTCGTCACCCTCAAGCGCGCGCTTGACAACGTCAAGCCCACCCTCGAGGTCCGCAGCCGTCGTGTCGGTGGCGCGACCTACCAGGTGCCGGTCGAGGTGCGCGCCGCGCGCAGCACCACCCTGGCCCTGCGCTGGCTGGTGCAGTACTCCCGCGCCCGCCGCGAGAAGACCATGACCGAGCGCCTCATGAACGAGCTCCTCGACGCCAGCAACGGCCTCGGGGCGAGTGTCAAGAAGCGCGAGGACACCCACAAGATGGCCGAGTCCAACAAGGCCTTCGCCCACTACCGCTGGTAACCCGGCGGGTTCGACGAGACGACGAGGACGCGAGTTAAAGTGGCCGCTACGACCGCTCTTGACCTGGCCAAGGTCCGCAACATCGGGATCATGGCCCACATCGACGCGGGCAAGACCACCACGACCGAGCGCATCCTGTTCTACACCGGTATCAACTACAAGATCGGTGAAGTCCATGAGGGCGCTGCCACCATGGACTGGATGGAGCAGGAGCAGGAGCGCGGCATCACGATCACGTCTGCCGCGACGACCTGTGAGTGGATCGGTCACACCATCAACATCATCGACACTCCGGGTCACGTCGACTTCACCATCGAAGTGGAGCGCTCGCTCCGCGTCCTCGACGGTGCCGTCGCCGTGTTCGACGGTGTCGCCGGTGTCGAGCCGCAGTCGGAGACGGTGTGGCGGCAGGCTGACCGGTACGAGGTCCCGCGCATCTGCTTCGTGAACAAGATGGACCGTGTCGGCGCGGAGTTCCACCGCTGCGTCGAGATGATGGTCAGCCGCCTGGGCGCGACCCCCGCTGTGATCCAGCTTCCGTGGGGTGTCGAGGCCGACTTCAAGGGCGTCATCGACCTCATCAAGATGAAGGGGCTCATCTGGAGCGCCGACGCGGCCAAGGGCGAGATGTACGACACCGTCGACATCCCGGCCGACCACGCCGACGCCGCCCGCGAGTGGCGTGACCGCCTCATCGAGACGGTCGCCGAGAACGACGACGAGCTGATGGAGCTCTTCCTGGAGGGCACCGAGCCCACCGAGGAGCAGCTGGTCGCGGCCATCCGCCGCGCCACGCTGAGCAGCGCCATCAACCCGGTGCTGTGCGGCACCGCGTTCAAGAACAAGGGCGTTCAGCCCCTGCTCGACGCGATCGTCGCCTACCTCCCCGCCCCGACCGACATCCCGGCGTTCAAGGGTTACGCGGTCGGCAACGAGGAGAAGGTGATCGAGCGTCACGCGGACCCGGCCGAGCCGTTCTCCGCGCTGGCCTTCAAGATCGCCAGCGACCCGCACCTGGGCAAGCTCACCTACATCCGCATCTACTCCGGCACCCTCGACACCGGTTCGCAGGTCGTGAACTCGGTGAAGGGCAAGAAGGAGCGGATCGGCAAGATCTACCAGATGCACGCCAACAAGCGCGAAGAGCGCCCGCAGGCGATCGCCGGTCAGATCGTCGCCGTCATGGGTCTGAAGGACACCACGACCGGCGACACCCTTGCCGACCCGGCCAACCCGGTCGTGCTCGAGTCGATGACGTTCCCGGCTCCGGTCATCAACGTCGCCATCGAGCCCAAGACCAAGGGCGACCAGGAGAAGCTGTCCACCGCCATCCAGCGGCTGGCCGAGGAGGACCCGTCCTTCCAGGTCCGTCGTGACGAGGAGACCGGCCAGACGGTCATCTGGGGCATGGGCGAGCTTCACCTGGAGATCCTCGTCGACCGTATGCGTCGCGAGTTCAAGGTCGAGGCCAACGTGGGCCGCCCGCAGGTGGCCTACCGCGAGACCATCCGCCGCAAGGTGGAGAAGGTCGACTACACCCACAAGAAGCAGACCGGTGGTTCCGGTCAGTTCGCGCGGGTGATCATCGACCTGGAGCCGCTGGGCGAGGGCAACGACGGTTACGAGTTCCAGAACAAGGTCTCCGGTGGCCGCGTCCCGAGGGAGTACATCCCCTCGGTCGACGCCGGCGCCCAGGAGGCCGCCGAGTTCGGCGTGCTGGCCGGTTACCCGATGGTGGGCGTGAAGGTTACGCTGACCGACGGTGCCGCCCACGACGTCGACTCCTCGGAAATGGCGTTCAAGATCGCCGGCTCGATGGCCTTCAAGGAGGCCGCGCGCAAGGCGGACGCCGTTCTTCTCGAGCCGATGATGGCCGTCGAGGTCACCACGCCCGAGGACTACATGGGTGACGTCATCGGTGACCTCAACGGTCGCCGCGGGCAGATCCAGGCGATGGACGAGCGGGCCGGCGCCCGTGTCGTCCAGGCGCTCGTGCCGCTGTCTGAGATGTTCGGCTACGTGGGTGACCTGCGTAGCAAGACGCAGGGGCGCGCGAGCTACAGCATGCAGTTCGACTCCTACGCGGAGGTGCCTCCGGGCATCGCCAAGGAGATCGTCGCGAAGGCCCGGGGCGAATAACTTCCCGGTCCCTGGCGGGGTGGTGTGAGCCACCCCGCCGCCTAGGGGTCTGGGATCTCCCGGGCCCGAGTGTGTAGACAAGTCAGTCAGATTCTCAAGGAGAGAACCAGTGGGCAAGGCCAAGTTCGAGCGGACTAAGCCGCACATGAACATCGGCACCATTGGACACATCGACCACGGCAAGACCACGCTGACCGCGGCGATCACCAAGGTGCTTCACGACCGTTTCCCCGAGCTCAACAAGGCGACCCCGTTCGACAAGATCGACAAGGCGCCCGAGGAGAAGGCTCGCGGTATTACGATCTCCATCGCGCACGTCGAGTACCAGACCGAGAAGCGTCACTACGCTCACGTTGACTGCCCCGGTCACGCCGACTACGTGAAGAACATGATCACCGGTGCCGCTCAGATGGACGGCGCGATCCTCGTGGTCGCCGCCACCGACGGCCCGATGCCGCAGACGAAGGAGCACGTCCTCCTGGCCCGCCAGGTCGGCGTCCCCTACATCGTCGTGGCGCTGAACAAGGCCGACATGGTCGACGACGAGGAGATCCTCGAGCTCGTCGAGCTGGAGGTCCGTGAGCTCCTGTCCGCGCAGGAGTTCCCCGGCGACGACCTGCCCGTCGTCCGCGTCTCCGCCCTCAAGGCTCTCGAGGGTGACGAGAAGTGGGCCGACAGCATCATCGAGCTGATGAACGCGGTGGACGAGAACGTCCCCGAGCCTCCCCGTGACACGGAGAAGCCGTTCCTCATGCCCGTCGAGGACGTCTTCTCGATCACCGGTCGCGGCACCGTCGTCACCGGTCGTATCGAGCGCGGCATCGTCAAGGTCAACGAGCAGGTCGACATCATCGGCATCAAGCCGGAGAAGACGACGACCACCGTCACCAGCATCGAGATGTTCAACAAGATGCTCGACGAGGGTCACGCGGGCGACAACGCCGCCCTGCTGCTCCGCGGCATCAAGCGCGACGACGTCGAGCGCGGCCAGTGCATCATCAAGCCGGGCACGACGACCCCGCACACCGAGTTCACCGGCCAGGTCTACATCCTGTCCAAGGACGAGGGCGGCCGCCACACGCCGTTCTTCAACAACTACCGCCCGCAGTTCTACTTCCGTACGACTGACGTGACCGGCGTGGTGAACCTCCCCGAGGGCACCGAGATGGTCATGCCGGGCGACAACACCGAGATGCGCGTTGAGCTGATCCAGCCCATCGCCATGGAGGAAGGCCTCAAGTTCGCGATCCGTGAGGGTGGCCGCACCGTCGGCGCCGGCCGGGTTGTGAAGATCATCAAGTAGCTCGACCGTCGGGGCGGCGGTCGGCCCCACATTCAGGGCCGACCGCCGTACCGCGTCAAGGGCCTCGCGTAAAGCGCCGTGATCCAGCAGTCGCTTCGGCCATAGTGACCGAAGTAACTGCCGGATCACGGAAGAAAAGACAGATCAACAGTGTCTGTCTCGTGGGGTCACGCAGGGTCAGACCTGCAGCAACACAGCGGCACAAGGCCGCACGATACTTTTTCAGACGACAGCGAAGGACACCGAGGCCACTATGGCGGGACAGAAGATCCGCATCCGGCTTAAGGCCTATGACCACGAGGTCATCGACAGCTCGGCCAAGAAGATCGTCGAGACGGTGACGCGGACTGGCGCGAAGGTCGCGGGCCCGGTGCCGCTGCCGACCGAGAAGAACGTGTACTGCGTCATCCGCTCGCCGCACAAGTACAAGGACAGCCGCGAGCACTTCGAGATGCGCACGCACAAGCGGCTGATTGACATCATCGACCCGACCCCCAAGACGGTTGACTCGCTCATGCGGCTCGACCTCCCCGCGGGTGTCGACATTTCGATCAAGCTCTGAGGGAACGCACTGACATGGCTAAGACGATCAAGGGCGTCCTGGGCAAGAAGCTCGGCATGACCCAGGTCTTCGACGCGGACAACCGGATGGTTCCGGTGACCGTGGTCGAGGCCGGTCCGTGCGTGGTGACCCGGGTCCGCACCGCAGACAAGGACGGCTACTCCGCCGTTCAGCTCGGCTTCGGGCAGGTCGACCCCCGGAAGGTCAACAAGCCGCTCGGCGACTACCTGCGTAAGCACGACATCACCCCGCGCCGTTACTTCGCGGAGATCCGCACCGACGACGCGAGCGACTACACCCTGGGCCAGGAGCTGCTGGCCGACACCTTCGAGGCCGGCCAGTTCGTCGACGTGACGGGCAAGAGCAAGGGCAAGGGCTTCGCCGGTGTCATGAAGCGGCACGGCTTCGGTGGTCTGGGCGCGTCGCACGGTACGCAGCGCAAGCACCGCTCGCCGGGTTCCATCGGTGGCTGCGCCACCCCGGGCCGCGTATTCAAGGGCCTGCGCATGGCCGGTCGGATGGGTAACGTCCGCACCACTGTGCAGAGCCTCAAGGTTCACTCCGTCGACGCCGAGAACGGTCTCATCCTGATCAAGGGTGCGATCCCCGGCGCGAACGGCAGCCTGGTCCTCGTCCGCACCGCTGCCAAGAAGGGGGCTGCCAAGTGAGCACCACTATTGACGTCCTCGACGCCAGCGGCGCCAAGGCCGGCACCGTCGAACTGCCCGAAGACGTCTTCGGCACGACGGTCAACGTTCCGCTGATCCACCAGGTGGTCGTGGCCCAGCTCGCCGCTCGCCGGCAGGGCACCCACAAGGCCAAGACCCGTGGCGAGGTCAGCGGTGGCGGCAAGAAGCCGTACCGCCAGAAGGGCACCGGCCGCGCCCGTCAGGGCTCGACCCGCGCGCCGCAGTTCACCGGCGGTGGCACCGTCCACGGGCCCGTGCCGCGTGACTACTCGCAGCGCACGCCCAAGAAGATGAAGGCCGCCGCGCTCCGCGGCGCCCTGTCCGACAGGGCCGGTGGCGGTCGCGTCCACGTGGTCAGCACGCTGGTGACGGGGGAGACCCCCAAGACCAAGGCTGCCCTGGACGCCCTGCGCAAGATCACTCAGGCTCCCCGCGTGCTCGTCGTCGTCGACGAGGCCGACGAGCTGACCTGGATGAGCCTGCGTAACGCTCCCGAGGTCCACCTGCTGGACGCCGGGCAGCTCAACACCTACGACGTGCTCGTGCACGACGACGTGGTCTTCACCCAGGAGGCGTACGACCAGGTCGTCGCGCGGCTGAGCCAGGGCGGGAAGGAAGACGCCTGATGGAGAAGATCGCCGACCCGCGCGACATCATCATCAAGCCGGTCGTCTCTGAGAAGAGCTACGGCCTGATCGATGAGAACAACAAGTACACGTTCCTGGTGAAGAAGACCGCGAACAAGACCCAGGTCAAGATCGCCGTTGAGCAGATCTTCGGGGTCAAGGTCACCAGCGTGAACACCATCAACCGGACGGGCAAGCGCAAGCGCACCCGCACCGGTTTCGGCAAGCGTCCCGACACCAAGCGCGCGATCGTGAGCCTGGTCGAGGGCGATCGGATCGACATCTTCGGTCAGATCGGCTAGCAGCGCCATAGATAGGAAGCGGACCGAAAGGTCTGCGAGGGACGAGACCGTCGCATTTCGGTGCGGCGGGCTCGCCCATGTAACCGACGAAGGATGAACGAAAAAGATGGGCATCCGTAAGTACAAGCCGACGACTCCGGGTCGCCGCGGGTCGAGTGTCTCGGACTTCTCCGAGATCACCCGCAGCACTCCCGAGAAGTCGCTGCTTGCGCCCCTTCACAGCAAGGGCGGCCGGAACGTACACGGCCGGGTGACCGCGCGCCACCAGGGCGGCGGACACAAGCGCGCCTACCGGATCATCGACTTCCGTAGGCATGACAAGGACGGCATCCCGGCGAAGGTCGCTCACATCGAGTACGACCCCAACCGCACCGCCAACATCGCTCTGCTCCACTACGCCGACGGTGAGAAGCGCTACATCATCGCGCCGACCGGCCTCAAGCAGGGCGACCGAATCGAGAACGGCCCCGCTGCCGACATCAAGCCGGGCAACTGCCTGCCGCTGCGCAACATCCCGACCGGTACCTTCATCCACGCGGTGGAGCTCCGTCCGGGCGGCGGCGCGAAGCTCGGTCGTTCCGCGGGCGCCCAGATCCAGCTGCTCGCCAAGGAAGGCCAGTACGCCACCCTGCGTATGCCGTCCGGTGAAATGCGCATGGTCGACGTGCGCTGCCGGGCGTCGGTCGGCCAGGTCGGCAACGCCGAGCAGGCCAACATCAACTGGGGCAAGGCCGGCCGTATGCGGTGGAAGGGCAAGCGCCCGACCGTCCGTGGTGTCGCCATGAACCCCGTTGACCACCCGCACGGTGGTGGTGAGGGCAAGACGTCCGGCGGTCGCCACCCGGTGAACCCCAAGGGCAAGCCCGAGGGCCGCACCCGCCAGGCCAACAAGTCCAGCGACCGGCTGATCATCCGTCGTCGGAGCAAGAGGAAGAAGCGGTAGGAGCAGCCGAAATGCCACGTAGCCTTAAGAAGGGTCCCTTCGTGGACGACCACCTTCAGAAGAAGGTGGACGCCCAGAACGAGAAGGGCACCAAGAACGTCATCAAGACGTGGTCGCGGCGCTCCATGATCGTTCCCGACATGCTCGGGCACACGATCGCCGTGCACGACGGCCGCAAGCACGTCCCGGTGTTCGTCACCGAGTCGATGATCGGCCACAAGCTCGGAGAGTTCGCCCCCACGCGGACGTTCCGCAGCCACGTCAAGGAAGACCGGCGCAGCCGGCGATAGACGCCTTCAGAAGCATTTAGAGGAGTAAGCGATGGAAGCCAGGGCTCAGGCGCGGTTCGTCCGTGTCACGCCCCTCAAGGCCCGCCGCGTGGTGGACCTTATTCGCGGGCTGCCCGCTTCGGAGGCGCAGGCCGTGCTGCAGTTCGCTCCCCAGTCGGCGAGCGAGCCGATCTACAAGGTGCTCAGCAGCGCCATGGCGAACGCCGAGCACAACTTCAACCTCGACCCCAGCACGCTCGTCGTGAGCCGCGCCTGGGTCGACGAGGGCCCGACGCTGAAGCGGTTCCGCCCGCGTGCACAGGGTCGCGCCTATCGGATCAACAAGCGGACGAGCCACATCACCGTGATCGTGGAATCCCGCGAGCCGAAGGGAAGGACCCGATAGTGGGCCAGAAGGTTAACCCGCACGGGTTCCGCCTCGGCATCACGACCGACTTCAAGAGCCGGTGGTACGCCGACAAGCTGTACAAGTCGTACGTCGCCGAGGACGTGGCGATCCGCCGCATGCTGCAGAAGGGCATGGAGCGGGCCGGCATCTCCAAGGTCGAGATCGAGCGCACCACGGACCGTGTGCAGGTGGACATCCACACCGCGCGTCCGGGCATCGTGATCGGCCGCCGCGGCGCCGAGGCGGACCGCATCCGCGGTGACCTCGAGAAGCTGACCAAGAAGCAGGTCCAGCTCAACATCCTCGAGGTCAAGAACCCGGAGATCGACGCCCAGCTCGTCGCTCAGGGCGTCGCCGAGCAGCTGTCCAGCCGTGTCTCGTTCCGCCGCGCCATGCGCAAGGCGATGCAGTCGGCCATGAAGTCCGGCGCCAAGGGCATCCGTGTCCAGTGCGCCGGTCGTCTGGGCGGCGCCGAGATGTCGCGGTCGGAGTTCTACCGTGAGGGTCGCGTGCCGCTGCACACCCTCCGCGCGGACATCGACTACGGCTTCTACGAGGCCCGTACCACCTTCGGCCGCATCGGCGTGAAGGTCTGGATCTACAAGGGCGAGGCTCCGACCAGCCGCGCCGAGCGTGAGGCGGCTGCCGCCGGCGCTCGTGCCGGCCAGCGTCGCGAGCGTGACGACCGTCGTGGTGGCGGCGGCGACCGTCCGCGTCGTGGCGGCGGTGACCGTCCGCGTCGTGGCGGCGGCCGTGGCGACCGCGCCCCCCGTACCGAGGCAGCTTCGCAGGCTGCCCCTGAGACCGGCCCGGCTGCGCAGCCGGGTGCTGAAGGGAGCTGACCATGCTGATCCCGCGCAGGGTCAAGCACCGCAAGCAGCACCGGCCTGACCGCAGCGGAGCCGCCAAGGGCGGCACCAGGGTCGTGTTCGGCGAGTTCGGCATTCAGGCTGTTGAGCACTCCTACGTGACCAACCGCCAGATCGAGTCCGCTCGTATCGCCATGACCCGTCACATCCGCCGTGGCGGCAAGGTGTGGATCAACATCTACCCCGACCGTCCGCTCACCAAGAAGCCGGCCGAGACCCGCATGGGTTCCGGTAAGGGTTCGCCGGAGTGGTGGATCGCCAACGTCAAGCCCGGACGCGTGATGTTCGAGCTGTCCGGCGTGGCGGAGTCGGTCGCGCGTGAGGCGCTCACCAGGGCGATCCACAAGCTGCCGATGAAGTGCAAGATCGTTAAGCGTGAAGTGGGTGAGGCGTGATGGCTAAGGGCCTGACCGCCGGCGAGCTGCGAGTGGAGGACCAGGACACCCTGGTCCAGAAGCTCAAGGAAGCCAAGGAGGAGCTGTTCAACCTCCGCTTCCAGGCAGCGACCGGTCAGTTGGAGAGCCACGGGCGGCTGCGCGCCGTCCGCCGCGAGATCGCCCGTATCTACACCGTGATGCGCGAGCGTGAGCTCGGCATCGTCACGGTCGAGAAGGAGACGAGCGATGGCTGAGACCGAGACCACCGGAACCACCGAGGCGAACGACGCGCGGAACTTCCGCAAGGTCCGTGAGGGCCTGGTCGTCAGCGACAAGATGGACAAGACCGTCGTCGTCGCCGTCGAGGACCGCGTCAAGCACCGTCTGTACGGCAAGGTCATCCGCCGTACGACCAAGTACAAGGCACACGACGAGGCCAACGCCTGCGGCGTCGGCGACCGCGTGCTGCTCATGGAGACCCGCCCCCTCTCCGCCACCAAGCGGTGGAGGGTCGTGGAGATCCTCGAGAAGGCCAAGTAAGGCTCTTCTCGGATATACCGCGCCTCGTGGGGGCCTCAGGGCCCCCATGACGGCGTCCAAGGACGCGAGGTCCTCCGGGCCTCGCGTCGCCTGCGGTGCGGCCCCTTCGTGGACTGTGGCCGTGGGAACAAGACAACGACAGGTTCCGCCAGGCTCAGAGATGAGAACCGGCGCGACTAACAGGAGTTCAAGTGATCCAGCAGGAGTCGCGGCTCAAGGTCGCCGACAACACTGGTGCGAAGGAGATCCTTTGCATCCGTGTTCTCGGTGGCTCGGGCCGACGCTACGCCGGTATCGGCGACATCATCGTCGCCACTGTCAAGGACGCGCTGCCGGGCAGCACGGGCGTCAAGAAGGGCGACGTGGTCAAGGCCGTCGTCGTCCGCACGGTCAAGGAGCGCCGCCGGCCCGACGGCTCCTACATCCGCTTCGACGAGAACGCCGCCGTCATCATCAAGGACAGCGGTGACCCTCGTGGCACTCGTATCTTCGGCCCGGTCGGCCGCGAGCTGCGCGACAAGAAGTTCATGCGCATCATCTCGCTCGCCCCGGAGGTGCTGTAATGCCGAAGCTGCATGTGAAGAAGGGTGACCTGGTTCAGGTCATCGCCGGCAAGGACAAGGGTGCCAAGGGTCACGTCATCGCCACGTACCCGCGCGAGGACCGCGTGGTGATCGAGGGCGTCAACATGATCAAGAAGCACACCAAGGAGTCTCTCCAGGGTCCGCGTGGCGCCAAGACCGGCGGCGTGCAGACGATGGAGGGCCCCATCCACGTGTCCAACGTGAAGAAGCTCAAGGACGAGAAGCCCGCCGACAAGAAGGCCGACAAGGCCGAGGAGACGGGTGAGGACAGCTGATGACCGCCACGACCACTGAGACCGAGCGCCCGACGCCGCGACTCAAGACGAAGTACCGCGAGGAGATCGCGGCCCAGCTTCGCGAGCAGTTCGGCATCGAGAACGTCATGCAGATCCCGGCCCTGACCAAGATCAAGGTCAACATGGGTGTCGGTGAGGCGGCTCGCGACTCCAAGCTCATCGAAGGCGCCGTACGCGACCTCACCGCGATCACCGGCCAGAAGCCGGCCGTCGTCCGGGCGCGCAAGTCCATCGCGCAGTTCAAGCTGCGTGAGGGCATGCCGATCGGCGCGCACGTCACGCTGCGCGGCGACCGTATGTGGGAGTTCCTCGACCGCCTGCTGGCGCTGGCGCTGCCCCGTATCCGGGACTTCCGCGGCCTGTCGCCGAAGCAGTTCGACGGCAACGGCAACTACACGTTCGGTCTGACCGAGCAGGTCATGTTCCACGAGGTCGACCAGGACAAGGTCGACCGCCCGCGGGGCATGGACATCACGGTCGTGACCACCGCGACGAACGACGACCAGGGCCGGGCGCTGCTGAAGCTCCTCGGCTTCCCGTTCAAGGAGGCCTGATCCAATGGCGAAGAAGTCGCTGATCGCCAAGGCGGGGCGCAAGCAGAAGTTCGAGGTCCGGGCCTACACCCGGTGCTCGCGTTGCGGTCGTCCGCGCGCGGTGTACCGCAAGTTCGGTCTGTGCCGCGTGTGCTTCCGCGAGATGGCGCACCGGGGCGAGCTGCCCGGCATCACCAAGTCGAGCTGGTAGATACTCTGGGGGGCGGCTCCGCGTCGTCCCCCGGAGTCCATGTTCAGAAGAAGACAGGACGCTTCGCGTCCATGACCGCGCCGAAGGTCCACCGGCAGAGCGCTGCTTGGCCGACTGGAAACCGCGGCGAGGAAGGCCACTGGCCATGACGATGACCGACCCCATCGCAGACATGCTGACGCGTCTGCGCAATGCGAACTCGGCGTACCACGAGAGCGTGTCGATGCCGTATTCGAAGATCAAGGCGCACATCGCCGAGATCCTCCAGCAGGAGGGTTACATCCAGTCCTGGGCCGTCGAAGACGCCAAGGTCGGAAAGAACCTCGTGGTGGAGCTCAAGTTCGGGCCTACCCGTGAGCGTTCGCTCGCGGGCCTGCGCCGGGTTTCCAAGCCCGGTCTGCGGGTTTATGCGAAGAAGGACAACCTGCCTCGAGTTCTGGGCGGGCTGGGCGTCGCGATCATCTCGACGTCCGCCGGTCTCATGACTGACAAGCAGGCCGGCAAGCGTGGCGTGGGCGGCGAAGTCCTCGCCTACGTCTGGTAGAGGGGAGGAATCACAGCATGTCGAGAATCGGACGGCTGCCCATCCCTGTGCCCAGTGGCGTAGACATCACGATCACCGGCCAGGATGTCCAGGTCAAGGGCCCGAAGGGCACGCTTTCTCACACGGTCGCGGACCCGATTACGGTCGGTCGTGACGACGACGGCGCCATCGCCGTCTCCCGGCCCAACGACGAGAACAAGGTCCGTGCGCTGCACGGCCTGTCCCGGACGCTGATCGCCAACATGGTGCAGGGCGTCACCCAGGGGTACACGAAGTCCCTGGAGATCGTCGGCGTCGGTTACCGCGTCCAGGCCAAGGGCCCGACGCAGCTGGAGTTCTCGCTGGGCTTCAGCCACCCGGTCATCGTCGACGCCCCCGAGGGTGTCTCCTTCCGCGTCGAGAAGCCGACCCTGTTCCACGTGGACGGCATCGACAAGCAGAAGGTCGGCGAGGTCGCGGCCAACATCCGCAAGTTGCGCAAGCCTGACCCGTACAAGGGCAAGGGCGTGCGTTACCAGGGCGAACAGATCCGCCGCAAGGTCGGAAAGGCTGGTAAGTAGGCATGGCTCCGAAGACTGCGTTCAGCAAGCACACGGCTGCCCGCACCGTCTCGCGGGCTCGCCGTCACCGCCGCGTCCGCAAGTTCGTCGTCGGTACGGCCGAGCGTCCGCGCCTGGTCGTCAACCGTTCGACCCGTCACATGTTCGTCCAGATCGTGGACGACTCCGTCGGTCACACGCTGGTGAGCGCCTCCACCATGGACGCCTCGCTGCGCACCCTTGAGGCCGACAAGACGGAGAAGGCCAAGAAGGTCGGCGAGCTCCTCGCTCAGCGGGCCAAGGAAGCCGGGATCACCAAGGTCGTCTTCGACCGCGGTGGCA
This sequence comes from Nonomuraea sp. NPDC050227, assembly GCF_044459705.1. Classification (NCBI taxonomy): domain Bacteria; kingdom Bacillati; phylum Actinomycetota; class Actinomycetes; order Streptosporangiales; family Streptosporangiaceae; genus Nonomuraea; species Nonomuraea sp. NPDC050227. The sequence continues at coordinate 17,588 of NZ_JBITJF010000016.1, forward strand.
ACCGCTACGCCGGTCGCATCGCGGCTCTGGCGGACAGCGCCCGCGAAGGCGGGCTGGAATTCTGATGGCAACTGAGAAGAGGAACCACTGATGGCTGCAGCTCCGCGTCGCGGTGGCGGCACCGGTGGCGAGCGGCGGGACCGTCGTGACGATCGCCGCGGTGGCGCCGCCGACAAGGGCGTCTCGTACATCGAGCGCGTAGTGAAGATCAACCGAGTGGCCAAGGTCGTGAAGGGTGGTCGTCGCTTCAGCTTCACCGCCCTCGTCGTCGTCGGTGACGGCAACGGCCTGGTCGGCGTCGGTTACGGCAAGGCCAAGGAAGTCCCCGCGGCCATCGCCAAGGGCGTCGAAGAGGCCAAGAAGCACTTCTTCAAGGTGCCCCGCATCCAGGGCACCATCCCGCACACCGTGCAGGGCGAGGAGGCGGCCGGTGTCGTCTTCCTGCGTCCGGCGTCGGCCGGTACCGGCGTCATCGCCGGTGGCCCGGTGCGCGCGGTCCTGGAGTGCGCCGGCATCCATGACGTGCTGTCCAAGTCGCTCGGCTCGGACAACCCGATCAACATCGTGCACGCCACCGTGGCGGCTCTGAAGGGCCTTTCCCGCCCCGAGGAGATCGCCGCCCGCCGTGGCCTGCCGATCGAGGACGTGGCTCCGGCCCGCATGCTCAAGGCTCAGCGCGAGGGCATCGCCGAGGCCGCGGCCGCGAAGGCGGTGAGCTAGTCATGGCACGCCTGAAGATCACTCAGGTTCGCTCGAAGATCGGTGGCAAGCAGAACCAGCGTGACTCGCTGCGTTCGCTTGGCCTGAAGCGAATCGGCGATGTCGTCGTCAAGGAGGACCGTCCCGAGATTCGCGGGATGGTGTCCGTGGTGACGCACCTCGTCGAGGTGGAAGAGGTCGACTAGTCATGACTGACAAGGCTCCGCTCAAGATTCACGACCTGCGTCCTGCTCCGGGTGCCAACAAGTCCAAGATCCGCAAGGGTCGGGGCGAGGCGTCCAAGGGCAAGACGGCCGGTCGCGGCACCAAGGGCAGCCACGCCCGTACCACGGTTCCCCTCGGCTTCGAGGGTGGCCAGGTGCCGCTGCAGAGGCGTCTGCCGAAGCTCAAGGGCTTCTCCAACGCCCTGTTCAAGACGACCTACCAGGTCGTCAACCTGGACAGGCTCGGCGAGCTGTTCCCCGAGGGTGGCGACGTCACCGTCGAGGCCCTGGTGGCCAAGGGCGCCGTTCGCAAGAACCAGCTCGTGAAGGTGCTCGGCACCGGCGAGATCTCCGTCGCTGTGAACGTTACGGCTCACGCCTTCTCGTCCGCCGCGAAGGAGAAGATCGCCGCCGCCGGTGGTTCCGTTACCGAGCTGTAGCTCCGCTATGACGAGGCGTGGGGGTTCCGACAATGGGCCCCCACGCCCTTAGTGCGTTAGAGTTCGGCGAGACGGCAGGATTCTGTCCGGCTCGTTTGACTTGAGACTTGACATGGCAGATCCCCGCACCACCGCATACTCACATCGCCATAAAGGCGCGCAGGAGGGACCGTGCTGACCGCGTTTACCCGGGCGTTCCGGACACCGGACCTGCGCAAGAAGTTGCTCTTCACCCTGGGCATCATCGCGCTGTTCCGTCTCGGCTCGGTTCTTCCGACTCCGGGAGTTCACGTCCAGAACCTCGCGGCCTGTTTCGATCAGGCCCGTAACGGAGCCACCGGCAACATCTATGGGATGGTGCAGCTGTTCAGTGGTGGTGCGCTCCTGAAGCTGTCGGTGTTCGCGCTGGGCATTATGCCGTATATCACCGCGAGCATCATTCTTCAGCTGCTCGTCGTGGTGATTCCACGTCTTGAGGCTCTCAAGAAGGAAGGCCAGGCGGGCCAGGCCAAGATCACGCAGTATACGCGTTATCTGACCATCGGCCTCGGCATCCTCCAGTCGACCGCCTTCATCGCGCTCGCGCGGTCCGGCCAGCTGTTCCCCAACTGCCAGCAGGACGTCCTGCTCGACCCCGACAACATCTTCGGCATCGTCACGATGGTCATCATCATGACGGCCGGCACGTCGGTGATCATGTGGCTCGGTGAGCTCATCACCGACCGCGGCGTCGGCAACGGCATGTCCATCCTGATCTTCACCCAGGTCGTCGCGGTCTTCCCGTCCGAGCTGACCAACATCTTCCAGGCGAACAAGTTCACCTTCGCGGTCGTCATGGTCGTCGGTGTCTTCATGATCGCGGCCGTGGTCTTCGTCGAGCAGGCGCAGCGCCGCATCCCGGTCCAGTACGCCAAGCGCATGGTGGGCCGCAGGATGTACGGCGGCACCTCGACGTACATCCCGCTCAAGGTCAACCAGGCCGGCATCATCCCGGTCATCTTCGCCTCGTCGCTGCTCTACCTGCCGCAGCTGCTGACCTCGCTCTTCCCGACCTCGAACAACGCGGTCGTGCAGTGGATCTCCCAGTACCTGGTCAGGGGCGACCACCCGGTCTACATGATCACGTTCTTCGTGCTGATCGTCTTCTTCACGTACTTCTACGTGTCGATTACGTTCAACCCCGCTGAAGTCGCCGACAACATGAAGAAGTACGGTGGGTTCATTCCGGGCATCCGTCCCGGCCGTCCGACGGCTGAATACCTGAACTTCGTGCTCACCCGTCTGACCGCGCCCGGCGCGCTCTATCTGGGTCTGATCTCCATGATCCCGATCGTCGCGCTGGCGGTGGCCGGGGCTAGCCAGAACTTTCCGTTCGGAGGGACGAGCATTCTGATCATGGTTGGTGTCGGCCTGGACACGGTGAAGCAGATCGAGAGCCAGCTCCAGCAGCGTAACTACGAAGGTTTCCTGCGGTAGTGCGTCTCGTTCTCGTCGGGCCCCCCGGAGCGGGTAAGGGGACACAGGCCCAGTACATCGCATCGAACCTGTCCATCCCGAAGATCTCGACAGGTGACATCTTCCGTGCCAACGTCTCGGGCGGCACGGACCTCGGCAAGCTGGCCAAAACCTACATGGACCGTGGCGATCTCGTGCCCGACGAGGTCACCATCGCCATGGTCCGCGACCGACTGTCCGAGGACGACGCGCAGGACGGGTTCCTGCTCGACGGCTTCCCGAGGAACGTCGCGCAGGCGGAGATCCTGCGCGACATGCTCAAGGACTGGGGTCTGGAGCTCGACCTGGTGCTGGAGCTGGTCGTGGACGACGACGAGGTCGTCCGGCGGCTGGCGGGGCGGCGCACGTGCAGCCAGTGCGGCCGTATCTGGCACGTGGAGTTCGACGACAAGAAGGACGACAAGTGCGACGCCTGCGGCGGCGCGCTGTTCCAGCGGGACGACGACAAGGAAGAGACCGTCAGGCACCGCCTGGAGGTCTACCAGGAGCAGACCGCGCCGCTGGTCTCGTACTACGTCGACGAGGGCATCCTCGTGGGCGTCGACGCGACCGGGCCGGTCGAAGAGGTGACGCAGCGGGCCATGGAGGCGATCCGCCCGTACCTGGGATGACGCCGGACACGATCTCCTGCGAAGGTGGCACGGATCTCCGTGCCACCTTGCTTTTTTGTGTGCGGCTATTGTGGGGGAATTAGGGCTCCCACGAGGCCCGTCAGAAACCCCGGGGGGTGCCGAACAATGTTCAAGAGAAACCGACACGGAATCCAGATCAAGTCGCCCGAGCAGCTGGAGAAGATGCGGGCCGCCGGCCTGGTGGTCGGGCGCACGCTCGATCTGCTGAAGCGCTCCGTCGAGCCGGGCATGACGCCGCTCGACCTCGACTCCATCGCTGAGAAGGCGATCAGGGACGAAGGCGCGATCCCGTCGTTCAAGGGATACCAGGGCTTCCCCGCGACGATCTGCGCATCCGTCAACGACGAAGTGGTGCACGGCATCCCCACGGACGCCCGCAAGCTGCGCGAGGGCGACGTCATCTCCATCGACTGCGGCGCGATCCTGGAGGGCTGGCACGGCGACTCCGCCGTCACGGTGCCGGTCGGCGAGGTCGACCCGAAGCTGACCGAGCTGATGCGGGTCACCGAGGAGGCCATGTGGCGCGGCATCGCCGCGCTGAAGGTCGGCCGCCATCTGTCCGACATCGGCTACGAGATCGAGCGCTACGTCAAGACTCAGGGCCGCTTCGGCATCCCCCCGGAGTACGGCGGCCACGGCATCGGCACCGAGATGCACATGGACCCGTGGATCGCCAACCACGGCAAGCCGGGCCGCGGCCCGCTGCTGGAGGAGGGCATGTGCCTGGCCATCGAGCCCATGGTGAACCTGGGCACCGAGCGCACCCGCGTGCTGTCCGACGACTGGACGGTCGTGACGATCGACGGGAAGGCCTCGGCGCACTTCGAACACAGCGTCGCGGTGACACATAATGGACCTTGGGTGCTTACCGCCCTGGACGGTGGCGAAGAGCGCCTGAGTCACCTTCAGCCCTGACCCCCGGGAGTGGTGGAATGGCGAACAGCCCCGAGATGCGTGCCTCGGACGTCGACCGCGATCGGGTGGCCGCCATCCTCCGGGAGCACACCGCGCAGGGCCGCATCACGATGGACGAGTTCAACGAGCGGCTCGAAGAGCTCTACAAGAGCAAGACCTACGGTGACCTGGCCAAGCTGACCGCCGACCTGCCCGACGTCGACCTGCGCCACCGGCCGGCGAAGCCCGAGGCGGCGCCCGCGACGCGCGGCAACCTGCATCCGGGCATGCGGGCGGCCTGGGGCGCCTGGGCCACGGCCAGCGCCATCAACTGGGTGATCTGGCTGATCGTGAGCGTCTCGTCCGATCACATGATCTATCCGTGGCCGCTGTGGGTCATGGGGCCCTGGGGCGCGATCCTGCTGATGAGCACGATCTTCGGGAACGGGCCGAAGCGCAGTTAGCCCGGAGCCGTGTGTGCCGTAATGCACTGTGTGTATTCCTCCGCAGTGCGGGGCGGCGCTGGTTCCTAGCGTGTGCCGTGTCGGGAACACGACTCACGGAGGAATCAGATGCGCAAGGTCCTCGCAGCCGCCGCCCTCGCCGGCTCGATCGCCGTCACCGGTCTCGCCGTCGCCCCCGCCGCCCAGGCGGCCTCGTCCGGGGGGTGGGGCACGTTCTACGCGGCCAACCACAAGGCGTACACGCACGGCAGCACGTACCGGTCGCACGGCAAGGTCTACACCCACTGGTACGGCAAGGAGGCCACGCCGAAGTTCGGCTACGTGTGGTTCCGGTACTACGCGAACGGCAGCTGGCACCAGTTCTCCCGGAAGTGGGACGGGAGCCACGACGAGACCTGGTCCGGCCGGGGGATCAGGAAGATCTACACCTGGACGTGCTGGGGCGGCTCGTCCACGTACTGCGGTGACCGGCACCGCATCTACTAGGAGCACTCCGCGAAGGGCTCGCCGGTCCGCCCGGCGGGTCCTTCGGTGGAGGGACGAAGGAGTGCGGGCCGTGGGGTAGACTCTTACATGGTTGTGTCAGGACACCTGGCACGCGTTTCGCGTTTTGGGCTCAGGTGTCGTACACTCCTTAGTCGGCTCACTATGACTATCACGCGTCGGCGGTCTTTGCCGATCGCCGCTCTCTTCGAAGCGTGAGGTCGCGGCTGCTTAGTGAACCGGAGCCTCAGACGACCGATCAGTGAAACGCGAGGGATTTTGGCCAAGAAAGACGGCGCCATCGAGATCGAGGGCACTGTGGTTGAGTCGCTCCCGAACGCCATGTTCCGGGTGCAGCTCGACAACGGCCATAAGGTCCTGGCCCACATCAGCGGACGGATGCGGATGCACTACATCCGAATTCTGCCGGACGACAGGGTAGTCGTTGAACTGAGCCCCTACGACCTGAGTCGCGGGCGGATCGTCTACCGATACAAGTAAGACGTCTGAGGAACACGAAGGACAATGAAGGTAAAGCCGAGCGTCAAGAAGATCTGCGACAAGTGCAAGGTGATTCGCCGGCACGGTCGCGTCATGGTGATCTGCGACAACCTGCGCCACAAGCAGCGTCAGGGTTAGTCGTACGCAAGGTTTCTCCGAGTCCGCCCCGATTTAGGGAGCGGGCTCGACGCATGAGGAGCCCGCGACAGTAATCGCGTCTCACACCTGGGCCGGCGGAGCGATCCGTACCACTCAGGAGACCCCCGGTCGGAGGCCGGGGCCCTCACCCCGGGCATGGGGAGGGGTAGTGCGGCGCAAGACCTCCGCCCAAAAGAAGGAGAATGCCCGACCATGGCTCGCCTGGTTGGCGTCGACCTCCCCCGCGAGAAGCGGCTGGAGATCGCTCTCACCTACATCTACGGAATCGGCCGCACCCGCGCCCAGGAGATCCTCCAGGCGACCGGTGTCAGCGGCGACCTCCGCGTGCACCAGCTCTCCGACACCGAGCTCGTCCCGATGCGTGACTACATCGAGGCGAACTTCAAGATCGAGGGTGACCTGCGCCGCGAGGTCCAGGCCGACATCCGTCGCAAGATCGAAATCGGTTGCTACCAGGGCATCCGGCACCGCAAGGGCCTTCCGGTCCACGGTCAGCGCACGCAGACCAACGCGCGTACCCGTAAGGGCAAGAAGAAGACCGTCGCCGGTAAGAAGAAGCCCGGTAAGAAGTAGTCCACAGCCGCGGACCGAAGATCTCAGGAGTAATGGCAAACAATGCCTCCTAAGAGCCGTCAGGGTGCCCCGAAGAAGGTGCGCCGCAAGGAAAAGAAGAACGTCGCTCACGGGCACGCCCACATCAAGAGCACGTTCAACAACACGATCGTCTCGATCACCGACCCGAACGGGAACGTGATCTCCTGGGCCAGCGCCGGCCACGTGGGTTTCAAGGGCTCCCGTAAGTCCACCCCGTTCGCCGCCCAGATGGCCGCCGAGAACGCCGCCCGCCGCGCCATGGAGCACGGCATGCGCAAGGTCGACGTGTTCGTCAAGGGTCCCGGCTCCGGCCGCGAGACCGCGATCCGCTCCCTCCAGGCCACCGGCCTCGAGGTGGGTTCGATCCAGGACGTCACGCCGGTCCCGCACAACGGCTGCCGTCCGCCGAAGCGCCGCCGCGTCTGAATTTCCCCAGGAGATATTGAGAAATGGCTCGTTACACGGGCGCGGACTGCAAGCTCTGCCGTCGCGAGAAGACCAAGCTCTTCCTCAAGGGCAGCAAGTGCGAGTCCGCCAAGTGCCCCATCGAGATCCGTCCTTACCCGCCGGGTGAGCACGGCCGCGGACGCCCCAAGGAGTCCGAGTACCAGCTTCAGCTTCGCGAGAAGCAGAAGACCCGTCGCATCTACGGCGTCCTCGAGAAGCAGTTCCGCAACTACTACGAGGAGGCCGCGGGCAAGAGCGGCAAGTCGGGTGAGGTGCTGCTCCAGATCCTGGAGAGCCGTCTCGACAACGTCGTCTACCGCGCCGGCTTCGCCCAGTCGCGTGACGCCGCCCGCCAGCAGGTGCGCCACGGCCACATCCTGGTGAACGGCAAGAAGGTCGACATCCCGTCGTACCGCGTTCGCGAGCACGACATCATCGAGGTCCGCGAGACCAAGCGCAACCTGCTGCCCTACGAGGTCGCTCGGGCGACCGCGGGCGAGCGCACGGTTCCCGCGTGGCTCGGCGTCGTGCCGGAGAAGCTCCGCGTCCTGGTCCACCAGCTGCCGGTTCGCCAGCAGATCGACACCCAGGTCCAAGAGCAGCTCATCGTCGAGTACTACTCCAAGTAGTCACTGACGTCCTAGTTCGGGTGCGGATTTCCGTACCCGAACTAGACTGTTTATCGGAGTGGCGTCATATAGCGGGCGCCACACGACAAGGGGAGAACCCACCATGCTGATCGCTCAGCGCCCGACTCTTCTCGAAGAGTCGATCGACGAGACCCGGTCCCGGTTCGTCATCGAGCCGCTGGAGCCGGGCTTCGGCTACACCATCGGCAACTCGCTGCGTCGCACGCTGCTGTCGTCCATCCCGGGCGCGGCCGTGACGAGCATCCGCATCGAGGGCGTGCTGCACGAGTTCTCGACCGTTCCCGGGGTCAAGGAAGACGTCACCGACATCATCCTGAACCTCAAGGAGCTGGTCGTCTCCTCCGAGCACGACGAGCCGGTCGTGATGTACCTGCGCAAGCAGGGCCCGGGTGAGGTCACCGCCGCCGACATCGCGCCTCCGGCCGGTGTCGAGGTGCACAACCCCGAGCTGCGCATCGCCACGCTCAACGGCAAGGCGAAGCTGGAGATGGAGCTGACCGTCGAGCGCGGTCGCGGCTACGTCTCCGCCGCCCAGAACAAGCAGCCGGGCCAGGAGATCGGGCGCATCCCGATCGACTCGATCTACTCCCCGGTGCTCAAGGTCACCTACAAGGTCGAGGCGACCCGAGTCGAGCAGCGCACCGACTTCGACCGTCTCATCCTCGACGTCGAGACCAAGCCCGCCATGAAGCCCCGCGACGCGGTGGCCTCGGCCGGCAAGACCCTCGTCGAGCTCTTCGGCCTGGCCCGTGAGCTCAACGTCGAGGCCGAGGGCATCGACATCGGCCCGTCGCCGACCGACGCCGCCCTGGCCGCCGACCTGGCGCTGCCGATCGAGGAGCTGAACCTGACCGTTCGCTCCTACAACTGCCTCAAGCGCGAGGGCATCCACACCGTGGGTGAGCTCGTTGCCCGCAGCGAGCAGGACCTTCTCGACATAAGGAACTTCGGGGCCAAGTCGATCGAAGAGGTCAAGCAGAAGCTGCACGAGATGTCGCTGGCGCTCAAGGACTCCCCGCCCGGGTTCGACCCGAGCGCGGTGGCCGGCGGCGGCTACGACGACGACGACAGCGCGTACGTCGAGACCGAGCAGTACTGAGCCTCGTGCGGAGACCCGTCTCCGCACGTGCCCCGCACGCGCCGAGTGGCCCAGCCGCTCGGCGCGTGACGAACGTAACGGCCCAGTCGTGGTGACTGCGGCCGGCCCGACTCCGGTACCTGGTACGGCCGGGGCGGGTTAACCCAAGAGGAGAAAGCAATGCCCAAGCCCACCAAGGGTGCACGTCTTGGCGGCAGCCCGGCGCACGAGCGGCTGATCCTGGCGAACCTCGCCACGGACCTGTTCCGCCACGGCAAGATCCGCACGACGGTCGCCAAGGCCAAGCGCCTTCGTCCGCTGGCGGAGCGCCTGATCACCAAGGCGAAGAAGGGCGACATCCACAACCGTCGCCAGGTCCTGACCGTGGTCAAGGACAAGGGCGTGGTTCACCACCTGTTCACCGAGATCGCGGTGACGTTCGCCGAGCGTCCGGGTGGTTACACCCGGATCACCAAGGTCGGCGCGCGTAAGGGCGACAACGCTCCGATGGCCGTCATCGAGCTGGTGTTCGAGCCGCTGAACGGTGTCACCACCCGCCGTACCGAGGCTCCGGCCGCCGCTGCCGCTCCGGCTCCGGCCGCCGAGGAGACCGAGGCCGCCGAGACCGAGGCGCCCGAGGCCGCCGCCGAGGAGACCCCGGCTGCCGCCGAGGAGGCTCCGGCCGCCGAGGCCGAGGCGAAGAAGGACGAGGCCTGATCTCTCAGGCTGGTTGAATCGGGCCCGGACCCCCTTCGCGGGGGTCCGGGCCCTTTTCCGTGAACGCGAAAGGGACGATCGTGCTACGGCTCCGGCTGGATCTGGCATACGACGGGACCGACTTCTCCGGATGGGCGAGGCAGCCCGGTCGCCGTACGGTCCAGGGTGAGATCGAGCTGGCGCTCACCAGGATCCTGCGCCTGGGCGAGCCCGCCGCGCTGACCGTGGCCGGGCGTACGGACGCGGGCGTGCACGCGCGCGGCCAGGTGGCGCACGTGGACGTGCCGGCCGCGTCGTTGGCCGAGCTCGACGGCAACCGCGGGCCCCTGGAGCTCGATGAGCGGCTCTCTGCGCTCGTCCGGCGGCTGGGTGGGATTCTGCCGCTGGATGTACGCGTTCATCGGGTCTCGGTGGCTTCTGAGGGCTTTGACGCCCGTTTCTCCGCGATGTTCCGGCGGTACGCGTACCGGGTGTGCGACACGGCGGGCGGGGTCGATCCGCTGCGGCGGCACGAGGTGGTCTGGCACAGCCGTCCGCTGGACCTCGACGCCATGAACGAGGCGGCCCGGCGGCTGGTGGGCGAGCACGACTTCGCGGCGTTCTGCAAGAAGCGCGAGGGCGCCACGACGATCAGGGAGCTGCAGCGCCTGGAGTGGACGCGCGAGGCGGACGGCGTGCTGGTGGCCGCCGTCGTGGCGGACGCGTTCTGCCACTCGATGGTCCGGGCGCTGGTGGGCTCACTGCTGGCCGCGGGCGACGGGCGGCGGCCGGTGGAGTGGCCCGGCCAGGTGCTGACCCGGGCCGTACGGGACTCCGGGGTGCACGTCGCGCCCGCGCACGGGCTGTGCCTGGAGGAGGTGGGCTACCCGGCGGCGGACGAACTCGCCGCGCGGGCCGCCGCCACCCGGCGGGTCCGCACGCTCTCAGCCCTTGGTGACGCGGCCTCAGCCCTTGGTGACGCGGCGCTCCAGGACGAGTGAGGTCTGGTCCCGGAACGCCCCGCTGACCTTGGCCAGCGTCTTGTCGCCGGCGTCCGGGGTGTGGCCGTCGGCGTGGGTGGCGTAGCTGAAGACGATGTACCTGCCCCACACCAGGCCGGCCGCGTAGCCGCCGGCGATGGACACCCGCTCGCCCCCGCTGCCCTTCGCACCCGGCAGCGCGCGGAACCAGACGTTGCGCGGGAGGTTCTTGGCCAGGTCGGTCTGGACGGCGTCCTCCTTGGTCGGCAGCACCGCGATGCCGGTGGTCACGGCGTAGCGGCGCTTGCTGTCGACGAAGGTGGCCCGGATGATCCGGCTGCACTTCCGCTCGCGCAGCGCGTCGGCGAACGCGCCGGTCGCCGCCTTGTCGCAGCTCGTCTCGGTGTCGGTCTTGACCCTGGTGAACGTCGTGCCGGCGGCGGAGACCTTCTTCTTCGGGAACGCCTCCGTCAGGGACATCTTCTTCGGGTCGGTCTCCTCCGAATTGAGCATGGACGCCCCCGGCACGTCGGCGGGCGGGCTGGTGGTCAGCTCCGAGGTGGGCAGCAGCGTGGGCGGGGCGGGGGTGGCGCCTGCGGTCGTGGCGGCCGGCGGGGCGGTGTTCAGCGCGCGGTAGGCGAAGAAGCCGCCGGTCGCGACGCCGGCCAGGGCCAGGGCGCCGAGGGTCACGAGCAGGGCTCGCTTGCTCTTGCCGCGGGCCGGGGGCGGTGGGGGCGGGATCTGGAACGGGGGCTGCCTGAACGCGCCGGGTGGGAAGGTGGGCGTGCCGTGGGGCGGGGTGGGGAGGTCCAGGGCGGTGCCGGGCCTCTTCGTCCACAGGTCCTGGTTGAAGGGCAGGTCGGGGAGTTTGTCCTGGGTGGGGGACGGGTCCTGACGCGGCTCTGGTGAAGGCTGGGGCTTGGCCTGCCTGTCGTCCTGGCTCTGTTCTGCTGGGTGGGTGTTCTGTGCGGGCGCGTCGGAAGAGTGGCCGGTTGCGCGGTGCGTCGCCTCGTCGGGGCTTTCGTCCGGGTGCCTGTCCTCCGGGCGCTTCTCCTCGGCGGGGGGCATGGGGGGCCATACGGGGACGTCGCCCGGCTCCGGGGGGCGGCCCGTCGGGTTGGTGGGGTGGGGTTCGACGTAGTGGGCCGTCCGCATGGGGCCGGTGGGCTCCTCGCGGGGGTCGGACGCGCGCATGCCCTGAGGCGGGGTGTCCAGGGCTGCCGGGTCGTGCTCCTCGTGGGGAGGGGGCGGGGTGGCGTGCTGCTGGACGGTGGCGGCGGCGTCGCGCTTGGCGGCCTCGGGGTCGAAGTAGTGGGCCGCCTTGGGGATGCCGCCCGGACGGGTGGCATCGGGGTCGTACGAACCGGCATCGGGCTCGTATGACCCGGCATCGGGCTCGTACGAACCGGCGTCCGGCTCGTATGAACCGGCCTCGGGGGCGAAGCGTCCGGCGTCGGGGCCGAACTGTGCGGGCTCGGAACCGAACCGTGCGGCGTCAGGGCCGTCGTGTGGTGCGGCGTCCGGGGTGTCGAGGGCGTCGGCGGGGTACGGCGGGTGGCTGGAGGCGTACGGGGCGGCGTCCTGGTCGTACGGCGTGGCGGGGTCGTACGGCGTGGCGGGGTCGTGGGGGAACGCCGGTGCGGTGGCGTTCGGGTCGGCGGGCACGCCGGAGGCGGCGGTGCCGGTCGCGGCGGTCGACGGGGTGACCGGCGGCTCTGTGGGGCGGCCGGCCTGGGTGGTCGGGAATCGGGCGGTGGGATCGCCAAGGGCCGGGTCGTCGGTGTCCGGCTCGGCTACGAGTTCGCCCGTGGCGGCGGGCCAGGGAGGCATGACGTGCGGGTCGGCGACCGGGGCGGGCCACACCTGAAGGCCCGCGGCGGCGGCCGTGAACGCGGGAGGCGGCTCCCACGGCGGCGCACCCGGTACGACCGGCCCTGGCTGCTCCCACGGCGGCGCACCCGGCGCGGCCGACTGGCCTCGCCAGGCGGGAGGGTCTTCCTCCGGGACGGCGGCCCACTGGCCAGGGGCAGGGGTCCAGGAGGCGTCGTCCTCCGGCTGCGGACCTCGGGTGGGGTTCTGCGCGGGCTGCGGACCTCGGGTGGGGTTCTGCGCGGGTTGCGGACCTCGGGTGGGGTTCTCCGCGGGTTGCGGGCCCCGGCTGGCGTCGTTCTGAGGTTGCCGACTCCAGGAGGCGTCGTCCTCTGGCTGCGAGCCCTGGGCGGGGTTGCCCCCTTGGTGCTGGTTCCAGCTGGCGTCGTTCACGGGCTGTGGGCCCCAGGTGGCTTCGGTGGCGTTTCTGGGGGTCCAGGCGGCTTGGTCGGGGGTTTGGGGAGCCCAGGCGGGTGTGTCGGTGGTGCCTGCGCTCGGCCCGGTCTCGCTGGACGGCCTGGGGCCCCAGCCGGCTTCGGTTGGGGTGCCGAGGGGGCGTCCGGGGTCGGTGACGGCTCTGGGCGGCGAGGCGGCCTGGTCGGGGGCTTGGGGGGCCCAGGCGGGCTGGGCGGACGACCGGGACGGCTCGCCGGCTGCGTCGGAGATCTGGGGGGCCCAGGCGGGCCTCGTCGGGGCGTCAACAGCCCACTCGGGGGCACCGGCAATCCCCGCGGGGTCGGAAGCCGAGACGGGCCTTCCGGGCATGTGGGACGTGGAGGCAGGCGTTCCCGAGGTGCCGGGGGCGGAGGTGGGGGCTCCCGGGTTGGGGCCGGGCAAGGGTGTGCCGGGGATGCCGGAACCGGAGGCCGCGGGGCCCGAGGCCGAGGCTGGGGTGGGGGGAGCGCCGGTGGGAGCTGGGGAAGCGCCGGTGGGGGTGTTCGGCGTGCCGGTTGGCCAGGGGCCGGTGTCTCTGCGGGGGACCCGTATGGCGGCGACGGTGTCTTCGTCGATACTCGGGCCCTGGGGGGCGCCGGCCTCGGGAGGCGCGAAGGGGGCGCCGGTGGTGGGGACGGGCGCTCCGTAGGGGGCGTGATGCCCAGGGACGTTGAAGGGGCCAGAAGCTTCGGAGGAGCCCCCCGCGCGGTGGCCGGAGGTCGCGGAAAGGGCACTGGGCCCTGAGGCGGCGTTTGGGGCCGCGGGCCCTGAGGCGGCGCTTGGCGAGCGAAGCCCGGAGGACGCGCCTGGGGCATGGGGTCCGGAGGAGGCGACTGGGGTGCCGAAGGGGGTGCTGATGGAGGGGTGGGGAGCGGAGGCGGGGGAGGTCGGGGATGGTGGAGCGGTGGTGTCGGGGGCGTCGTCGGCGAACCAGTCGTAGGGGGCCGAGTCGTCGTCGGCCACCTCCCACGGCTGTACGCCGGTGGACGTCTCCTCGGGCTCCGGTGGAGTGCCACCTGGAACCCGCGTCTCGTCGCCGGTCGGCTCACCTGACGGAGAGAACGCCGACGGGACGCCGCTGCCGATGCGGCCGAAACTCGGCGGTGGCATCGGTGATGCGGTCGTACGGTCGGCTTCCCTGCGATCGTGCTCAGACCCGGGTTCCTGGCCACGCATGAGGCGAGCCTAGCGAGAGTAGCGAGATCGTTATGTCGGTATGGGGGTTCCCCACGGGATCCGCTGCCCTCTTTGGGGGGTTATCGGGTGAGATGCCGGTTCAGCTGAGCGCGCTCCCCGTCATCGAACGGTTGTCCAGAGCCTTGAAGACGGTCGCGTCGCTGAGGTCCTTGATGGCTTCGAGGATGCGCTTCGATTCCTTCTTGTCCGGCTTGCTGCCGTCCTTGTTCTGGAACCACACCATGATCGCGTAGTGGCCGTGGGCCGAGATCTTGGCGCCGCCGCTGCCCGAGCCGAGCATCTTGGTGACGCTGTCCTTGCCGGCCAGCGGCTTGACGTAGTTGCTCGCGTCGCCGACCTTGGCCACCTTGCTGGCGGTGCCGCTCGTCTTGAGGTTGGCCACGCCGATCGTGCCGATCACCTTGCCGGACTTGTCGCGGAAGCTGGCCCGGAGGAGCTGGGTGCACTTGCCCGACTTGAGTGCCTTCTGGAGCTTGTCGCCCAGGGCGCCGTCGGTGCACTTCTTGTCCTTGCTGGTGACCGTCATCTCGTACGAGCGGCCCGAGACGTTGATCTTCTTGGTCGAGCCGAAGATCTCCTTGACCGTGATCGGGTCGGGGTCGGTCTTGCGCTCGGCGGCGAAGCCGTACTTGCCGGGCGGGGCAGAGGGGAGCGGCGCGGAGGTCCTGGTGGGGGCGCCGGCCTCGGCGGTGCTGGGGCCGTCCGCGTTCCACATCAGCGCCAGTCCGCCGCCGAGCAGGCCCAGCAGCAGGACGCCGCCGATCGCGAAGTACAGCGGGGCGCGCGAGCGCCGGCCCTCGTCGTAGGGGCTCCAGCCGACCCGGCTCTGCTGTGGCTGCGGCGGCTGCTCGGACTCCGCCGCCTGCCCTGACTGGCCCGCCTGTCCCGGCTGTCCCGACTGCGCCGACTGCTCGGACTGCGACGAATACGGCGGCTGACCGAACGACCCCGACTGGCCGAACGACCCGGACTGGCCGAACGATCCGGACTGACCGAACGGCCCCGGCTGGCCGGGCTGCTCGGGCGGCAGGAACTGGCCGGTGCGGGCGGACTGCGGCGGCTGCGAAGGCCCAGGGAAAGGGGACTGCGAGGACGGAGCCTGCGAGGACGGCGGCGGCGGGAACGGAGACTGCTGAGTGGTCTCGCTCTCGGCGGCGCGCTCCCTGCGCAAACGGCGGGGACCGCTGTCCATGCCACGTTCCTCATTGCCGTTGGAAACCATGCGGAGACATTACCGTGATGTTCGTCATTGAGTTCCGAAGTCCTGGGTCCACCATGGGCCGTCCGGTCCGGCGGCGACGCCGACGCCGATGGCCTTGAGGGTGCAGTCCAGGATGTTCCTGCGGTGGTCGCGGCTGTCCAGCCAGCCGCGTACGGCCTGCTCGGGCGTGCTGTAGCCGTTGCCGATGTTCTCGGCGGCGCCCCAGTGGTAGCCGGCGCGGTCCATGCGGTCCCAGGGGGAGGCGCCGTCGGGGGAGTTGTGGGCGAGCTGCCCGGTGCGCGCCATCTCCAGCGAGTGCTCGCGCGCCGAGCGTCCCAGCCTGCCGTCCACCCGCAGCGGCCCGCAGCCGTGCTCGGCGCGGGCGGCGTTGGTGAGCGTGACGACCCGGGCGGCCATGCCGGGGATCACCTTGGCCTGGTCGCCGCCGCCGGTGAACACCTGGGTGGGGTCGTCCGCGGCGTCGAAGCCGGCGATCTGCCCTTCGGGGGTCTTCGTGTGCCTCGGGGTGGACCTGCCGCGCGGCGTCCTGACCGTGCTGGCCTGTCGCGGGATGCGGTCCAGCTCGGGCCGGGCCTTCTGTCCGGCGGTGGGCGCGGGACGCGCGGTGGCCGCGGCCGGCGGGGCGGTCTCGTTGAGGTAGATGTGGGCGGTGGGCTCGACGTCGTCGGACAGCCGGCCGAGCAGCACGCCGGTGAACAGCGCGGCCATCAGGCAGGCCAGCACGCCCAGGCTGTTCCGGCGCCGCGCGCCCCGCTGGGTTTGCCGGGTGTGAGAGTTCCGCCACATACCGCAGCTAACGATAGAGATGTCGGGTACTGGGAAAGAAGGGATCCCAGGGAAACGAAATGGAACCGTTCTGCTGTCAGGTAGACTCGTGCAGGGTTACCGGTCTTTTGACCTGCGCGCCGATAGGCGGGTAACCTAATCGTTCGTTGTGTGCATAGGTCCAGCGTGACCGATGCGCGGCGCGTCCGGCGTCATCTCCCATCGTCAAGCCCATCGGGCTCGGGAGACGGAAGGTCCGGGCTGCCGTGTGCCCGCACCGACCGACCCATGTAGCTGTCGCATCCGACAGCGCCGAAGACGCGAGCAAAAGAAGGCTACGACCGTGCGCACGTACTCACCGAAGCCCGCCGACGTCCAGCGTCAGTGGTACGTCATCGACGCGACCGATGTCGTGCTGGGCCGGCTGGCCAGCCACGTCGCGAACCTGCTCCGCGGCAAGCACAAGCCGATCTTCGCCAACCACGTCGACACCGGTGACTTCGTCATCGTCATCAACGCCGACAAGATTGCGCTGAGCGGTAACAAGCGTGAGCAGAAGAAGGCGTACCGTCACTCGGGCTACCCGGGCGGTCTGCGTTCCGTCACCTATGGCGAGCTCATGGACAAGCGGCCGGAGAAGGCCGTCGAGAAGGCCGTCAAGGGCATGCTGCCGAAGAACTCCCTCGGCCGGAAGATGGCCAAGAAGCTGAAGGTCTACGCGGGTTCCGACCACCCGCACCAGGCCCAGCAGCCGGTGCAGTTCCAGATCACCCAGATCGCCCAGTAGTAGTTCGAAAGAGTTAGAGGAGAACCGTGGCTGAGCCCACCGGTGTCGAGACGGTCGTCGAGACCGAGCTGGAGGAATTCTCCGGCGAGGACTTCCCGTCCGAGTACACCACCGAGTCCGCTGCCAGCGCTGACGCGCCCGTGCGCAAGCCCGTCACCACGGGTAACTCGTACGGCACCGGTCGCCGCAAGGAGGCGATCGCCCGCGTGCGCATCGTCCCCGGCACCGGCAAGTGGACGATCAACGGTCGTTCGCTGGACGTCTACTTCCCGAACAAGGTCCACCAGCAGATCGTCAACGAGCCCTTCGTGGTCCTCGGCGCCGAAGAGGCGTTCGACGTCATCGCGCGCATCGACGGCGGCGGCGTCACCGGCCAGGCCGGCGCGCTGCGCATGGGCCTGTCCCGCGCCCTGGCGATCCTGGACGTCGACGTCAACCGCCCGCCGCTGAAGAAGGCCGGCTTCCTCACCCGTGACGCCCGCGCCACGGAGCGGAAGAAGTACGGCCTCAAGAAGGCCCGCAAGGCTCCGCAGTACAGCAAGCGCTAAATTGGCGCGCCTTTTCGGCACCGACGGGGTACGTGGGGTCGCTGGTCGCGACCTCACGGCCGAGCTCGCCATGGACCTGTCCGTGGCGGCCGCCCATGTACTCGGTGATGCGGGCGCGTTCGCGGCCACGGGACGTCGTCCCGTGGCCGTCGTGGGCCGGGACCCGCGAGCCTCCGGGGAGTTCCTGGAGGCCGCAGTGGTCGCCGGCCTCGCGGCGTCCGGAGTGGATGTGCTGCGCCTCGGCGTGCTGCCCACCCCGGCCGTCGCCCATCTCACCGCCGCGCTCGGCGCCGACCTCGGCGTCATGCTGTCCGCCTCGCACAACGCGGCGCCGGACAACGGCATCAAGTTCCTGGCCAGGGGCGGCTTCAAGCTGTCCGACGCGGTCGAGGACGAGATCGAGCGACGGCTCGGTGAGAGCTGGTCCTTCCCCGTCGGTTCGGGGGTCGGCCGCGTGCGCGACGCGTACGGCGAGGCCGACCGCTACATCTCGCACGTCCTGACCACGATGACCGCCGCGCTCGACGGCCTGCACGTCGTGGTCGACTGCGCGCACGGCGCCGCCCACATGGTCGCGCCCGAGGCGCTGGTGCGGGCGGGCGCCCGGGTCGAGGCCATCGGAGCCAGACCCGACGGGCTCAACATCAACGCCGGGCACGGCTCCACCCACCTGGACAAGCTCCAGCAGATAGTCGTGTCCAGGGGCGCCGATCTGGGCGTGGCCTACGACGGCGACGCCGACCGCTGCCTGGCGGTCGACCACACCGGCACGGTCGTCGACGGCGACCAGATCATGGCGGTGCTCGCCGCCGCCATGCACGGCGACGGCCTGCTGTCCAAGGACACCGTGGTCGCGACCGTCATGTCCAACCTGGGCTTCAAGCTGGCGATGCGCGAGAGCGGCATCACCGTGATCGAGACCGCGGTCGGCGACCGTTACGTCCTCGAACGCATGAAGTCCGACGGGTTCAACCTGGGCGGCGAGCAGTCCGGTCACGTCATCATGCTCGACCACGCCACCACGGGCGACGGCCTGCTCACCTCGCTCCACCTGCTGGGCGTGGTGGCCAAGTCGGGCGTCCCGCTGAAGGAGCTGGCCTCGGTGATGACCCCGCTGCCGCAGATCCTGATCAACGTCAAGGACGTCGACAAGGGCAAGGCGTCGGTGCCCGAACTCATCGCCGCCGTGGCCGAGGCCGAGGCGGAGCTGGGGGAGACCGGCCGGGTGCTGATCCGGCCGAGCGGCACCGAGCCGATGATCCGGGTGATGGTGGAGGCCGCCTCCGAGGAGCACGCCAACCAGGTGGCGGGCCGCCTGGCCGACGTGGTCCGTACGGCCTGCGCCTCCTGACGCGCCTGGGCGGGTACGGCCTCGTGCCGTACCCGCCGGGCCGCTACTCGTCGCCGGTGAGGGCGAACGCCCGCAGCCTGCGTCCGGCCCAGAAGACCGCGCCCACGGTCACGACGACCAGCGCCGGCACGGCGAAGCCCATCGTGACGTTCGACTGCAGGAACGGCGAGTCGGAGATCTGGTCGGCGATGGCCCTGGCCCACTCCTGGATGGAGAACTTGCGCGCCCCCTCGATGAAGCTGACCACGGTGACCTCCCAGACGAGGGCGTAGATGACGCCGATCGTGACCGCGTGCTTGGTCACGACCCCGAGGAGCAGGAAGAGCGCGGCGTAGGCGATGCCGGCGATCAGGGCGCCGAGGGCGAAGCCGGCCGCGATGCCGTCCTCGCCGCCCACCAGGATCCAGGCCGCCACGTACGTCGGCAGGGCCCCGAACACGGCCATGAGCGAGGCCGCCACCCCGAACTTGGTCAGGGCGATCACGGGCCTGGAGATGGGCTTGGACATCAGGTGGATGACGGTGCCGTCGTCGATCTCCGGCGCGATGACGCCGGTGCCCGCGATGACCCCCAGCAGCGGCAGCATCGCCTTGATGGCGAAGTCCTTCATCAGGTCCACGGCCAGCTTCTGGTCGGCGCCGGTCGCCACGCGCAGCAGCACGGCCAGGGCGATCAGGGCCAGCGGGAGCAGCAGGAGCAGGATGATGCGGCGACGCCCGAGCAGTGAGCGGTACGTGATGCCCGCGACCACGGTGTTCATTCAGGTGCTCCTGTTGATCAGGTAGGCGAAGACGCTCTCCAGGTCCTCGTCGGCGGGGGAGACCTGGTGCAGGCGCACACCCTCGTCGCGGGCGACGCGGGGGAGCAGCCGGGCGAAGCGCCGCAACTCGGTCGCCTGGACCTCCAGGCCGTCCGGGCGGAGCGTGATGCCGCCGGCCGACTCGTCGCGGATCAGGGCCGCGGCTAGCTTCCTGTCGTCGCTGGACCGGATGACGAACAGGTGGGGCCTGTCGGTCATCAGGCGCCTGATCTCGCGGAAGTTGCCCGAGGCGGCGTGCCGGCCGGACACCAGGACCTCGATGTGCTGGGCGACCCGCTCGACCTCCTCCAGGATGTGCGAGCTGAACAGGATCGTCTTGCCGGCGGTGCCCATGGCGCGGATGAGGTCCATCAGGTGGAGGCGCTGGCGCGGGTCCATGCCGTTGAACGGCTCGTCGAGCAGCAGCACGGCCGGGTCGTGGACGAGGGCGGCGGCCACCTTGACCCGCTGGCGCATGCCCTTGGAGTACGTCTCCACCCGGCGGTCCTTCGGCTCCTCCATCTCGACCGTGGCCAGGGCCTTGCGGGCGGCCTCGACGGGGTCGGGGAGGCCGTGCAGGCGGGCGGCGGACAGGACGAACTGCCAGCCGGTGAGGAAGCCGTACACACCCTCGCGTTCCGGGACCAGGCCGATATTTCGGTAGATGTGGTGGTTCTTCCAGACCTGGGTGCCGTCCAGCGTGACCGAGCCGCCGGACGGCGCCAGGAACCCGGCCATCATGTGCAGCAACGTCGACTTGCCCGCGCCGTTGGGCCCGAGCAGGCCGGTGACGCCGGGGCCGATCGTCATGGTCACGTCGTTGACCGCCACCACGTTGCCGTACCAGCGGGACACCTGGGAGAGCTCGATCTTCATCGCGAGGCCGCCTTCCTGTAGCGCAGCGCGAGAGCGGCCAGGCCGACGCCGATCAGCACCACCAGGATCGCCGCCGAGGCGGGACCGCTCGGGTACGGGCCGTCGGCGTGGGACGGGGTGCCGAACAGCCACGACTGCACCGAGTCGACCAGCCAGAACGGGTTCATCAACCAGGCCCAGGCGGCCCCCGACTCGTTCCCGGTGTTGAGCATCGTGCCGTAGAGCAGCGGCACCGACGCCGAGGACAGCAGGTAGACCGTGATCACCGAGGCCACCCCCAGCCCGCGCCGCGGCGTGAACGAGGCGAGGGCCAGGCCGAACGCCGACAGCAGCAGCGCCAGCACCAGCGCCATGAGCAGCGCGCCGAAGTACTCGCCGGTGGCGGGCGGCCCCGGCATGTCCACGACCAGCTCGCCGATCCACAGCAGCGTCAGGGGCCCGCCGACCAGCAGGAACAGCGCGGCGGTCATCGCGATCACCTTGGCGGTCACGTACTGGAAGACCGAGATCGGCCGCGACAGGTACAGGGGCAGCACGCGGTGGCGCAGGTCGGGGGCGACGACCGTGGGGGCCTGGGAGGCCAGGAAGATGGCCACCACGGCCTGCATGACGACGGCGAACCCGCTGTAGGGGATGCCGCGCTGCTTGGCCAGCGCCATGAACGCGATCGACACCACCATGGGCAGCAGCATGATGACGACCAGCGCGAACGGCACGATCTTGCTGCGCGCCGGACGGCCGAGGCCGAAGACGCCGCGCAGGCTGTGGACGGTGAGCGCGCGGGTGGCGTACGCGCCGCCCATACGGGGGCCGTCGTAGTGCCGGTAGCCGATGTCGTAGATCTCAGACATTGGCCGCCTCCTCCCTGAAGACGTCCTCGATGCGGTGGCGTCCCTGTTCGAGGCGGATCAGGCACAGGTCGAGGTCGACGGCGGCGTCGCGGACGGCGTCGTAGGTCTCGGGCCCGAGCACCTTGACCACCAGCAGGCGGCCCTGCTGGGAGACGGTCTGGCCGGTCTCGGTCAGGCGCCGGGCCAGGGGCTCCAGGCCGTCCTCGACCTCCACCGTGACGGTCTGGGTGGCCTGGGTGAACTCCGAGATCGCCGACGAGCGCAGCAGCCGGCCGCCGTCGATGACGATCACGTGATCGCAGATGCGTTCCAGCTCGCCCAGCAGGTGGGAGGTGACCAGCACGCTGATGCCGAACTCGGTGCCGATGCGCCTGATCAGCGTCAGCATCTCGTCGCGGCCGCGCGGGTCGAGCCCGTTGGTGGGCTCGTCCAGGAAGACGAGCTTGGGGTCGTGCACGAGAGCCTGGGCCAGCTTGACCCGCTGCTTCATGCCGGTGGAGTAGCCGCCGATCGGGCGGTAGCGCTCTTCGGCCAGGCCCACGTGGCGCAGCACGTCGGCGGCGCGCTCGCGGGCGGCCGTGCGCGGCAGCCCGGAGATCCTGGCGAGGTGGACGACCAGCTCGGTCGCGGAGACGTCGGGAGGGAGGCATTCGTGCTCGGGCATGTAGCCGACGAGCCGGCGGATCTCGGCGCCCTGCGCGGTCACGTCGAGGTCGAGCACCCGCGCGGCGCCCTGGCTGGGCGGCAGCAGGCCGAGCAGCATCTTGATCAGTGTCGACTTGCCCGCGCCGTTCGCCCCCACCAGCCCGGTGACGCCGGATCCCACGGTCACCGTGAGCCCGTCGACCGCGGTGACGGTGGGGAAACGTTTGGTCAGCCCCTCGGTGGCGAGGATGTGCATGTGGCGGACCCTACCGGGCGCGGGGTGGGCCTGGCCTCGTTCACACGGATGAACGCTGTCCTACTTGAGGCCAGAATTTCCGCTGGACCACGAGCGTGGCGGTGCCCGAGATGACCATGCCGAGGATGTTCACCGCGAGCTGCGAGACCGACCCCGCGACCTCCGCCCAGTCGCCGAGTCCCAGCGCGACGGCGAGGTAGCCGGCCGCCGGGACCGTGGTGACCGAGATGAACACGCCGATCAGCGCCGAGGACTTGCCCGCCGTCACCGACAGGACCCCCGCCGCCCCCGCCAGCAGCGCCACGATGAATGACCACTTGTCCGGCTTGACGATGAACTGCACCTCCGCGTTCACCTTCAGGTTGCCGATGTCGATCCAGCCCAGCCAGTTGGAGACCAGCGCGCAGGCGAAGGTGATGGCGATGGCGACGGTGAAGCCGATGACCAGGGTCCGCAGAGCGGTGGTGATCAGGCGTCCGCGCCGGCCCAGCAGGCCGAAGCAGATCGCGGCGATCGCGCCGAACTCCGGGCCGAGCACCATCGCGCCGACGATCAGGATGGGCGAGTTCTGCAGCACGCCGATGCCCGCGAGCTGCGTCGCGATGGCCAGGAAGGCCAGGTAGGCCCAGGTGATGCGGGACTCGCTGGAGACCTTGTGGGCCAGCTCCTCCCACACCACCGCGTCGTCGGGATCGCCGGGCGCCTCCTCGACCGCCGCCGTGGCGGCCCGGGACAACGACAGGTCCACCTGCTCGATGGCGATCGAGCCGATGTCCTCCACCCACTTGAGCCGGCTGATCACCTCGTTGGCCGCCTCGCGGGCGGCGTCGCAGAGGACGACGTCGCCCGCCGGCTCGCGGGCCGCCCCGGGCAGCACGATGACGTTGGTGACGCCCGTGCACTCCTGCAACAGCGCGACGGCCTCGTCGGTGCGGTCGGCAGGGATGATCAGTCGGAGATGCAGCACTCCGCCATTGTTGTCCATCGGACATTGACGTCGCGTTGACCGCCGTACGCGAGGCTGCCTCACATGACTCGCTTCAGATGCCACGATCATGGTGAGGACTGCTGGTTCGCCGACATCGACGACCAGGAGTGCGCGGGCCGGTTCGCCGCCTATGTCTTCGACGAGGTGTTCAGGTCCGGCGAAGCCGTACCCGCCTGACCGCGTGGTCGGCGCCCTTCTGCAGGACGAGGTCGGCGCGTCCCCTGGTGGGGGCGATGTTCTCGACCAGGTTGCGCTCGTTGATGTCGCGCCAGACGTTGACCGCGAAGTCCGTGGCCTGCTCGTAGGTGAGCTCGGCGATGTACTTGAAGTAGGACTTCGGGTCCTCGAAGGCCGTGCGGCGCAGCTTGTGGAACCGTTCGACGTACCAGGTGCGGATGTCCTCGACCTTGGCGTCCACGTAGATGGAGAAGTCGAAGTAGTCGTTGACGGCCAGGGACGTGGGAGGGGCGGGCTGGAGCACGTTCAGCCCCTCGATGATCAAGATGTCTGGATTTTTCACGACCTGGCGGGCGCCGGGGACGATGTCGTACTCCAGATGGCTGTAGACCGGCGCGTACACCTCGGGAGCGCCCGCCTTGACCTCCGCCACGAACCTGACCAGCGCGCGCCGGTCGTAGCTCTCCGGGAAGCCCTTGCGCTGCATGATGCCCTTGGCCTCCAGCACCGCGTTGGGGTAGAGGAAGCTGTCGGTGGTGATCAGCTCCACGTGCGGGTGCTCGGGCCAGCGGGCCAGCAGGGTGTGCAGCAGCCGCGCCGTGGTCGACTTGCCGACCGCGACGCTCCCGGCGATGCCCAGGATGTACGGCACGCGCGTCCCCGCGTCGCCGAGGAAGGCGCTCAGCACGCTGCTGCGCTGCTTGGACCCGGTGAAGTGCAGGTTGAGCAGCCGGGTCAGGGGGAGATAGATGTCGGTGACCTCGGTGAGGTCGATGGGGTCATCGACGCCGCGCAGGTCTTCCAGCTCGTCTGCGGTGAGAGTCAAGGGCGTGTTCTTGCGGAGCTCGCTCCACTGCTCCCTGCTCAGTTCCACGTAGCCGTTGTTCACCTAGGCAGCGTAGCGATGGGGGACAAATGCGATCATGGGCGGGTGGCGCGCGGCGGACATCCACAGCCTGTGGATAAAAACGTGGGATTACCAAAGCATGATTCCGGGAAGAAAGACCGGTCCTGACGATCCGGGCGTGCCGGAACCGGCGGGCGGCTACTGTTCCGGACGTAGCCTCCCGGGAGGTCTTGTGGATCGCCGTCGCTTCCTCGCCAACGTGCTGGCCGTGGCCGGGCCCTTCACCGGGGTCGCCTGCGCCGGGGCCAGGGGCGGCGTCCGGCCCGCCGTCGGCTACGGGCCGCTGCGACCGGTCGCCGACCTGCGTGACGGCAAGGTGCGCCTGCACCTTCCCGACGGTTTCCGGTACCGCTCGTTCAGCGCCGCGGGCGAGAAGTTCACCGACGGCTCCACCGTCCCTGGCCGGCACGACGGCATGGCGGCCTTCAGCGGCCCCAAAGGCAGCACGATCCTCGTGCGCAACCACGAGGTCACCGGCCCGGTCGGCGCGTTCGGCGACAAGGAGACCGCCTACGACCCGGCGGCCGGCGGCGGCACCTCGACCCTGCACGTCACCCGCCACGGCGAGGTGCTCAGCAGCGGCCCCTCGCTCAACGGCACCATGACCAACTGCTCCGGCGGCCCGATGCCCTGGCGGGCCTGGGTGAGCTGCGAGGAGACGGTCAACGGCCCCGACGTGGGCGACGACCCGTCCGGGAGCGACAACACCAAGCTCAAGCGCAGGCACGGCTACCTGTTCGAGGTGCCGGCCGGCGGGGTCGCGAGCGCGCGCCCGATCAGGTCGGCCGGCCGCTTCCCGCACGAGTCGGCCGCCTTCGACCCCGCCGCCGGAGCCGTCTACCTCACCGAGGACAACTTCTCCTTCCCCTCCGGCTTCTACCGCTACCTGCCGCCCAAGCACCCGATGCGGGAGGGCCGGCTGCTCGACGGCGGCCGGCTGCAGATGCTCGCCGTCGACGGCGTCGAGCGCGCCGACCTGTCGCGCGGGCAGCGGGCGGGGGCCTCCTACGCCACGCGCTGGGTGGACATCGACGAGCCCGACCCCCGCTTCACCGGCAGGCCGCCGTACGAGGAGGCCGTCCAGGCGGTCGGCCGGCAGGGGCGCGCGGGCGGCGCGGCGATCTTCGCCAGGCTGGAGGGCGCGGTCTTCCACCAGGGTGTGGTGTACTTCGTCTCCACCCAGGGCGGGGCCACCGCGCCGGGCGACCGGCCGCCTCCCGGCTTCGGCGACGGGCGGGGCCAGGTGTGGGCGTACGAGACGTGGAGCGGGCGGCTGCGGCTGGTCTACGAGTCGCCGCGCTCGTCGGCGCTCGACCTGCCCGACAACGTGACCGTCAGCCGGCGCGGCACGCTGGTGCTCTGCGAGGACGGCGACGGCGACAACTTCCTGCGCGGCCTCACCAGGACGGGCGAGATCTTCGACTTCTGCCGCCTGCAGCCGATCCCCGGCGATCCGGGCGCCGAGTTCGCCGGCTCGACGTTCGGGCCGGGCGGCCAGACGCTCTACGTCAACGTCCAGGCCGTCCAGGGGCGGTCGTTCGCCATCTGGGGGCCGTGGGAGCGCGGCCTGTTCTGAGTAGCCTGGGACGATGATCCTGGGTATCGGAGTGGACATCGTCGACATCGCCCGCTTCGAGGCGGCTCTCGAACGTACCCCGCAGCTGCGCGAGCGGCTGTTCACCGACCTCGAACGGCCGCTGCCGGCGCACTCGCTGGCCGCCAGGTTCGCCGCCAAGGAGGCCGTGGCCAAGGCGCTCGGCGCGCCCAGGGGGCTCGGGCACCTGGAGGCCGAGGTGCGCTGCGACGAGCTGGGCAAGCCCGAGCTGCACGTGTCGGGCAAGGTCGCCGAGGTGGCCTACGGCCTCGGGGTCAAGCGCTGGCACCTGTCGCTCAGCCATGACGGGGGCGTCGCCGTGGCCTATGTGATCGCGGAGGGATAGTTTCGGATCATGCGCGCCAGGGAGTGCCCTCGCGTGGAGCAGCGACCGGAGCGGGGGAAGGCGGCGGCATATGGCGACCGAGCAGCCGAACGGAGTGAGGCCATGAATACCGCCTACACCGCCGACCAGATCCGGGACGCCGAGCGCACGCTGATGGCGCGCCTGCCCGAGGGCGCCCTCATGCAGCGGGCCGCCCACGGTCTCGCCGCCGCCTGCGCCGACCTGCTGGGCCGGGTGTACGGCGCCCGCGTCGTGCTGCTGGTCGGCAGCGGCGACAACGGCGGCGACGCCCTCTACGCCGGCGAGCGCCTGGCCCGCCGGGGAGCCCGGGTCGAGGCGGTCCTGGCCGGCGCGAAGACGCACGAGGGCGGCCTGCGCGCCTTCCTGGACGCCGGAGGCCGCGTGGCCGGCCCGTCAGCGGTCCAGGAGGTCCAGGACGCCGACCTGATCGTGGACGGGCTGGTGGGCATCGGGGCCGCGGGCGCGCTGCGCGAGCCGTACGCCCGGCTGGCCGAGGAGGCGAACGCGGCCCACGGCACGATCGTCGCGGTCGACGTGCCGAGCGGCGTCGAGGCGAGCACCGGGCGGGTCGCGGGCGCGGCGGTGCGGGCGCGGGTGACGGTGACGATGGGGGCCTGCAAGACGGGGCTGCTGGTCGATCCGGGCGCCGCGCACACGGGCCGGGTCGAGCTGGTCGACATCGGGCTCGGCCCCTTCCTGCCCGACCCCGACGTCGCGGCGCTGACCCGCGCGGACGTGGAGGACCTGCTGCCCAGGCCCGGCAACGAGTCCGACAAATACCGCAGGGGCGTGCTCGGGGTGGCCGCGGGCAGCGACCTGTACACCGGCGCGGCCGTGCTGGCCGTGGGCGGCGCGCTGCGGGCGGGCGCGGGCCTGGTCCGCTACGCGGGCACCCACGAGCCGGTCCAGCAGGTGCGCGCCCACTGGCCGGAAGCGGTGATCACGCCGCTCGACCGGCCGTCCGTCGAGGACGTGGGCCGCGTCCAGGCGTGGCTGCTCGGGCCGGGGCTCGGCACCGGCGACTGGGCGCACGAGCTGGCCGCCCGCGTGCTGGCCTCGGACGTCCCGGTGCTGATCGACGCCGACGGGCTCACCCTGGTGGCCCGCGACCGGTCGTTGCTGCGCAGGCGGGCGCCCGTGCTGATCACGCCGCACGCGGGCGAACTGTCGCGGCTGATCGGCGTGAGCCGCGACGACATCGAGGCCGCCCGGCTGGAGCACGCCCGCCGGGCCGCGGCCGAGCTGGGCGTGACCGTGCTGCTCAAGGGCTCGACCACGGTGGTGGCCGAGGAGGCCAGGCCGGTCCGCGTCAACGAGACCGGCACGTCGTGGCTGGCCACCGGAGGCACCGGCGACGTGCTCTCGGGCGTGGCGGGCGCGCTGCTGGCCCAGGGGTTGTGCTGTTACGACGCGGGCTCGGTCGGCGCGTACGTGCACGGGCTGGCCGGCCGGCTGGCCGCCCGCGGCGCCCCGCTCACCGCGGCCGGGGTGGCGGCGGCCGTCCCTGAGGCCGTCCGGTCCGTCCACGGCGAATCCCGTCCCTGAGGCCGTCCGGTCCGTCCACGGCGAACGCCGTCGCTGAGCGGCGCGAACCGCGCTCGACCACCCGTCTGAGCTGCCACACTGGAGAGATGTACTCCTCGATGGCCACCCCCGCCGAGGCGCGGGTCGACCTGTCCGCGATCCGGCACAACGTGGCCCTGCTCAAGGAGCGGGCGGACGGCGCCGAGCTGATGGGGGCCGTCAAGGCCGACGCCTACGGCCACGGGCTGGTGCCCTCGGCCAGGGCCGTCCTAGAGGGCGGCGCGTCCAGGCTGGGCACGGCCTTCGTCGCCGAGGCGCTGGCGCTGCGCGAGGGCGGCGTCACCGCGCCCGTCCTGGCCTGGCTGATCACGCCCGGCGAGCCCCTCGACCGGGCCGTGGCCCAGGACGTCGAGCTGTCGGCCGCCCACGAGGGCCTGCTCGACGAGATCGCGGCCGCCGCCCGCCGCGTGGGCCGTCCGGCCAAGCTGCACCTGGAGGCCGACACCGGCATGAGCAGGGGCGGCGCGCCGCTGGCCGCCTGGCCGGGCCTGCTGAGCAGGGCGCTCGCGCTGCGGGCGGAGGGCGTCGTCGAGATCGTCGGCCTGTGGTCCCACTTCGCCTGCGCCGACCTGCCCGGCCATCCCTCGGTCGAGCAGCAGCTGGAGGCGTTCGAGAGCGCGCTGAAGCAGGCCGAGCAGGCGGGCGCCGCCGGGTCGTCGGTGATCAGGCACCTGGCCAACTCGGCCGCCGTCCTGACCCTGCCGGCCGCCCGCTTCGACCTGGTCAGGCCGGGCATCGCCATGTACGGCCTGAGCCCCGTCCCCGAGCTGGGCGACTTCGGGCTGCGTCCGGCCATGACCCTGACGGCCAGGATCGCGCTCGTCAAGCGGGTCCCTCAGGAGTCGGGCGTCTCCTACGGTCACCTCTACGTCACCGACCACGAGACCACCCTCGGCCTCGTGCCGCTCGGCTACGCCGACGGCATACTCCGGCACGCGTCGGGAAGAGCCGAGGTGCTGGCGGGCGGGCGCCGCCGGAAAGTGGCGGGCCGGGTGTGCATGGACCAGTTCGTGATCGACGTCGGCGACGACCCCTTGTCGCCGGGCGACGAGGTGGTGCTGTTCGGTCCCGGCGACGGGGGCGAGCCGACCGCCCAGGAATGGGCGGATACCCTCGGCACGATCACGCATGAGATCGTGACCAGGATCGGTTCCCGGGTGCCACGGGTCCACCAGCATGTGACGGCGGGCACTCCGGAGCGGCCATGAGCGGAGAAGGATCGGGGACATGACGACGACAACACGGCGGCGCAGGGTCGGAATCGCCGGCGCGATCGTCGGAGCGGCGTCGGCCGGTGTCGCGGCTGCGGCTCTGGCCAAGCGCTACGCGGTCGGCCGGATCAGGCTGCGGCACGACGAGGAGGCCAGCGAGCCGTTCGGCGAGCTGCGCGGCAGGGAGCGCACGCTCGTCACCTCCGACGGGGTGGCGCTCCACGTCGAGATCGACGGCCCCGAGGACGCGCCGCTGACGATCGTGATGTGCCACGGCTACTGCCTCAACCTCGAATCGTGGCACTACCAGCGCAAGGAGCTGCGCGAGAACCACCGCCTGGTGCTGTGGGACATCCGCTCCCACGGCCGCTCGCAGCGCGGCACGGCCGACGACAGCACGATCGACCGGCTGGGCCAGGACCTCGCCGAGGTGATCGAGGAGTTCGTGCCCGGCCCGTGCGTGGTGGTCGGCCACTCGATGGGCGGCATGACGATCATGGCGCTCGCCGACAGCCGTCCTGAGCTGTTCGGCGACAAGATCCGGGCGGTCGCCCTCATCGCGACCTCGGCGGGCAAGCTGGCCGAGCTGACGCTGGGGCTGCCGGCGATGGTGTCCAAGGCCGTGCACAAGGTGGCGCCGTCCACGGTGTCGCTGCTGGGCAGGAAGGGCGCGCTGGTCGACAGGACCCGGCACGCGGGCAGCGACATCGCGTTCCTGATCACCCGCTACATGGGCTTCGGCGACTCCGCGAACGTGAGCCCGACCGTGGTCGACTTCGCCGAGTCGATGATCAGGCAGACCCCCACCGAGGTGTTCGCCGCCTTCTACCCGGCCCTGATGAACCATGACAAGTTGTCCGCGCTGCACGTCCTCGACCCGGTCCCGACCGCCATCGTCTACGGCGAGCGCGACTGGCTGACCCCGCCCGACCACAGCAGGGCCATCGCGGCGGCGCTGCCCAAGGCGCAGGTCACCGAGATCCCCGACACCTCCCACCTGATCCAGCTGGAGCGCCCGGGGATCGTCAACGACGCGCTGCGCGACCTGATCAAGCGAGTGGAGTTGTAGTGCGACTGGCGACAGCGGAGGACATGCGGGCCTACGGCGCCCGCCTGGCGGCCCACCTGCGGCCCGGTGACCTGATCGTGCTGTCCGGGCCGCTCGGCGCGGGCAAGACCACGCTCGTCCAGGGCATCGCCGAAGGTCTCAAGGTACGCGGGCCGATCACCTCGCCCACCTTCGTAATCGCCAGGGTGCACCCGTCGCTGCAGCAGGGCCCGCCGCTGGTGCACGCCGACGCCTACCGCCTCGGCGGCGACCTGGAGGTCGACGACCTCGACCTCGACGCCTCGCTGGAGGAGTCGGTCACCGTGGTCGAGTGGGGCGAGGGCCTGGTCGAGGGGCTGGCCGAAGACCGGCTGGAGATCCACATCGACCGGGAGACCGGCGACGACGCCCGCCTGGTGACCCTGCGCGGAGTGGGCGACCGGTGGGCCGACACGCCGTCTGATCCGGCCTAAGGCTAAAACCTCCGTCAATTTCCGGCAAAGCTGTCACCCTTGACGTACCGGACCGATGACATAAATCATGATCGTTGGTCAGGGATTTGCCCAGAATTTCTGGGTATCAGGAGGGGCGACATCCACATTTTTGGTGGATGCTGGGTGCAAGACGGCAAAGTGGGGTGCGGCGGTGCTCAGGGTCAGGCGAGTCGCGTACGCGGGTGCCATCATGGTGGTCGGGCTGACCGGGTGTGCGGCCTCGGCCGAGACCACACCGACAGGCACACCGACGGCCACAGCCACGACGTCCACCACCGCCACCACGACGACCACCGCCACGACCACGGCCACCGCGACCGCCCCGCCCACCAAGAGGCCGAGCATCGCGGTCCAGGTCAACCCCGACCGGGTCACCGCGGGGGAGACGTCCAAGGTGTGGATCCTGGCCAACTGCCCGCTGCCGTCCGGCGGACCGGCCCACACCGGCACCGCGACCTCGCGGGCGTTCCTCAACGGCGTCCCGCTCAACCCCGTGCCGGCCGGCTCGGCCACGCCGACCGCGACCAGCAGCCCGGCGAACGGCTCGCCCTGGGTCCGCGGCGAGGCGACGGTCTCCGGCACGGTCAAGCGCGGCTCGTACACCGTCGACGTCAAGTGCGACGGCACCAACGACGTCGGCAAGGCCACGCTCAAGGTGGCCAGGGCCGAGGCCGACCCGACCGGCGTGCCCACCAAGGCGCCCAAGGCGGGCGGCGGCGGCACCTTCGGCCGTGACGTCGACGACGAGTCCTCGATCCCGCTCGGCCCGGCCGGCGCGCTGGTGGCCCTGGTCCTCGTCGGCGGCGCGGTCGTGATGGTCAAGCGGCGCAGCCGGGCCTGATCGATGGCACGTCCAGGACGGGTGGTGCTCGCGGGCGCCGTCACGGGCCTGCTGCTGGTCGCCTTCGGCAAGAGCATGCAGAACTCCTCCACCCCGGCGGCGAGCGTGGTGCCCAAGAGCATCGACATCCCGTCGCTCGACCTTGAGGCCCCGCTGATGAAGCTCGGGCTGAGCAAGGACGGCGAGGTCGAGCTGCCGCCGTACGAGAAGCCGAAGATGGCGGGCTGGTACAGCGGCAGCGCGGTGCCCGGCGAGAAGGGCGCCTCGGTGATCATCGGCCACGTCGACACCAAGACCGCCCCCGCCGTGTTCTACAAGCTCAGGCAGTTACGCAAGGGCGAGACCGTCAAGGTGGAGCGCAGCGACGGCAAGGTCGTCAGCTTCAAGGTGGACGCTATCGAGCAGGTCTCCAAGGACCACTTCCCCGCCCGGCGGGTGTACGTCGACGACGGACTGAAACTCGTCACCTGCGGCGGTAAGTTCGACTACGCCAGAGGCGAATATGTCGACAACATCATCGTCTACGCGTCCCGAGCCTGATCATGGAACGATGAGCACTGACCTCAACCCGCCGGCGTCCGGCGCCCGCGTGCCCTGGCAAGAGGTTCACCCGCTGGTGCGCGAGGCGGTCGAGGGCTTCCTCGGCGGCCGCGTCGTGGAGGCCGTCACCCAGGAGGGCGGCTTCTCCCCGGCGGCCGCGGTGCGCCTGCGGACCGATGACGGCCGGCGCGCGTTCGTCAAGGCCGTCGGCCCCGAGCCCAACCCCGACAGCGTGCGCATCTACCGCTCCGAGCTCAGGAACGCCGCCGCGCTCCCCGAGTCGGTCCCCGCGCCGAAGCTGCTGACGGCGTTCGAGCTGGAGGGCTGGGTCGCCCTGGTCTTCGAGGACGTCGAGGCCGCGCACCCCCAGATGCCGTGGCGGCGCGACGAGCTCGACCGGGTCTTCACGGCCCTGAAGGAGATGTCCGCCGCGCTCACCCCGTCGCCGATCGAGGCCCGCACGATCGGCGAGGTCATGGGCGACTCCTTCCAGGGGTGGCGCAGGCTGCTCGGCGAGGACACCGCCGGGCTCGACCCGTGGGCGCTGCGCCACCTGCCCGAGCTGGCCGAGCTGGAGTCCGGCTGGGAGGCGGCGGCGGCCGGCGACACCCTCGTCCACGCCGATCTGCGGGCCGACAACATCCTGCTCACGCCCGACCGTGTCTATGTGGTGGACTGGCCGTGGGCCTGCCTGGCCGCGCCCTGGTACGACCAGGTGGCCATGCTGCCGTCGGTCGGCATGCAGGGCGGCCCCGCGCCCCACGAGCTGTTCGACGATCCCGACCCGGCGGTCACCGCGGTCGTCGCGGCCCAGACCGGCTACTTCGTCCGGAACGGCCGGCTGCCCGATCCGCCCGGGCTGCCCACGCTCAGGGCGTTCCAGCGGGCGCAGGGAGTGGTCGCGCTGGAGTGGCTGAAACGGCGTACCGGCTGGGTGTGACCCGTCCGGCGGGTAGGCTAAACAGTCGTGCTGGTCCTGGCCTTTGATACCGCGACGCCCGCCGTCACCGCCGCCCTCCACGACGGTGAGCGGGTGCTCGCCGAGTCCACGACGATCGACGCCCGCCGCCACGGCGAGCTGCTCGTCCCCACCATCGAACGCGTGCTGACCGAGTCGGGCGCCGCCCTGCGCGACGTGACGGCCGTCGTCGCGGGCAGCGGCCCCGGGCCCTACACGGGCCTGCGCGTGGGGCTGATGACCGCCCAGGGGCTCGCGACGACGCTCGCCGTGCCCGCGTACGGCATCTGCACCCTCGACGCGGTCGCCTACGGCAGCGGGCTCGGCGAGCCGTTCCTGGTCGCCACCGACGCCCGGCGCAAGGAGGTGTTCTGGGCGCGCTACCAGGACATGCGCACCCGTGCCGGCGGCCCGTTCGTCGACCGGCCCGCCGACGTGCCCGTCGAGGGC
Source organism: Nonomuraea sp. NPDC050227 (assembly GCF_044459705.1). Lineage (NCBI taxonomy): Bacteria > Bacillati > Actinomycetota > Actinomycetes > Streptosporangiales > Streptosporangiaceae > Nonomuraea > Nonomuraea sp. NPDC050227. Next base: position 50,804 of record NZ_JBITJF010000016.1, read on the forward strand.
CTGCCGGTCGTGGGCGCCGGCGCCGGGCTCTACCCCGACGTCCTGGGCCGCCACGACGCCCCGCCCTACCCCTACGCGGGCGCGCTGGCCGCGCTGGCCGCCGAGCGGCTGGCCGCGGGCGTCCCGCTCGACCCGCCGCGGCCCATCTACCTGCGCAGGCCCGACGCCGTGGTGCCGGGCGCGCCCAAGAGGGTGACGGCGTGAGACTGCGGCCGATGACCCAGGCCGACCTGCCCGCGGTCATGGCGATCGAGCAGGCCACGTTCCCGCTCGACGCGTGGAGCGAGGGCATGATGCGCGGCGAGCTGGCCGACATGCCGCGGTCGCGCCACTACGTGGTGGCCCTGGCCGACGACGAGATCGTCGGCTACAGCGGCATCGCGGTCGCGTCCGACCAGGCCGACGTGCAGACCATCGCCGTGCTGGAGAAGCACCAGGGCACCGGCATCGGCAGCGCGATGCTGACCGAGCTGCTGGCCGAGGCGCGGCGCAGGGGCGCGCGCGAGATCTTCCTGGAGGTACGCGCCGACAACCCGCGCGCCCAGGCGGTCTACCGGCATTTCGAGTTCGAGGAGATCGGCATCCGCCGCCGCTACTACGACGACGGCACCGACGCGATCATGATGAGAAGGAAGCTGGATGGCTGACGCACCCCTGGTCCTGGGCATCGAGACGTCGTGCGACGAGACCGGCATCGGCATCGTCAGAGGCCACACGCTCCTCGCCAACACCATCGCCTCCAGCATGGACGAGCACGCCCGATACGGCGGCGTGGTGCCCGAGGTCGCCTCCCGCGCCCACCTGGAGGCCATGACGCCCACGGTCGAGGCGGCGCTGGCCGAGGCGGGGCTCAAGTTCTCCGACATCGACGCCATCGCCGTCACCGCCGGGCCCGGCCTGGCCGGGGCGCTGCTGGTGGGCGTGGCCGCCGCCAAGTCGTACGCGCTGGGTCTCGGCGTGCCGCTCTACGGCGTCAACCACCTGGCCGCCCATGTGGCCGTCGACCAGCTCGAACACGGGCCGCTGCCCAAGCCGTGCATCGCCATGCTGGTCTCCGGCGGCCACTCCTCGCTGCTGCTGGTGCCCGACGTGGCCGAAGACGTCATCTCGCTCGGCTCGACCGTCGACGACGCGGCCGGCGAGGCGTTCGACAAGGTGGCCCGGGTGCTCGGGCTGCCCTTCCCCGGCGGCCCGCACATCGACCGGGCCGCCCGCGAGGGCTCCGGCACGGCCGTCGCCTTCCCCCGGGGCAAGATCGACGACGGCACGCTCGACTTCTCCTTCTCCGGGCTCAAGACGGCCGTCGCCCGCTGGGTCGAGGCGCGCGAGGCGTCCGGGCAGTCGATCCACGTGCCCGACGTGGCCGCCTCCTTCCAGGAGGCCGTGGTCGACGTGCTGACCCGCAAGGCGTTGCAGGCGTGCAAGAAGTACGACGTGCACGACCTGCTGATCGGCGGCGGCGTGGCGGCCAACTCGCGGCTGCGGGCGCTGGCCCAGGAGCGCTGCGACGCGGCGGGCGTGCGGCTGCGGGTGCCCCGGCCGGGGCTGTGCACCGACAACGGGGCCATGGTCGCGGCTCTGGGATCCGACCTGGTGGCGGCGGGGGTCACCCCCTCGACCCTGGAGATCCCGGCGGACTCGTCGCTGCCGATCACGACGGTCCACGTCTGAGCCCTGGCGGGGCCGGAGGCCGGCGGTGAGGCGCGGGAGGTGCCCCACCGCCGGGCGGGTCAGTCTTTGGTCCTGGTGGGCCGGAGCAGGGCCTCGGCCAGCGCCAGCATGGTCTCCTCCAGCGCGGCCAGCCGCTTGGTGAGGTCGTCGGTGGCCGGCTGCACGATGCCGCTGACCGTCTCGCTCAGCTCGTCGCGGTCGGGCCGGGAGCGCACCAGCTCGGTCAGCGCGTCGGCGGCGGCCGACAGGCGGTCGGCCTGCGCGCCGGCCTGCGACTCGATGAGCTCGCCGACCCGCTCGGGGATGGCCAGGGCCGCCGGGAGCTGGCTGACGTGCTGGTTCATGGCCTCGATGCGGTCGTCGACCGACTCCAGGTGCTCGCCGGCCTGATCGGCGCGGGCGGCCAGGCCGTTGAGGTGGGTGTCGAGGCCGTTGAAGCGGCTGTCGAGCCCGCTGAACTGGCCGTCGAGCGTGTCGAACCGGGTGATCAGGTGCTCCTCCGCCTCGACCAGCCGCTCGTCGATCGACTCCATCTGGTTGTCGAGCTTGTTGAAGCGGCCCTCGCTGCGCACGGCGGTCTCGGCCAGACGCTGGTCGGTGGCCGAGGCGCGGTCGTCGAGCGCGCTCAGGCGGCCGTCGAGGGCGTCGAAGCGGTCGTCGTGGCGGACGAGGTGGCCGTCGATGGCGCCCATGCGCTTGCCGAGGCCGCCGAGCTGGCCGTCGACCGAGGTGAGGCGCTTGTCGACGCCGCTGATGCGGCCGTCGACGCCGTCGAGCCTGGTATCGATGTCGGCCAGGCACTCGTCGGCCGACTCCAGCCGGCCGTCGAACCCGGTGAGCCGGGTGTCGAGCCCCATGAGCCGGCCCTCGACCCGGTCGAGCCGGGAGTCGACGCCGTCGAGCCGCCCGCTGAGCCGCAGCTCGCTCTCCCCGAGCTGGACGGCGAGGTGCTGGTCGGCCTCGTCGAGGCGGGCGGTGAGCCGCTGCTCGACGTCGGCCAGCCGGACCGTGAGCCGCTGGTCGCCCTCGTCGAGCTTGGCGGCCAGGCGCTCGTCGGCGCGGTCGAGCCGCTCGTTCAGGCGCTGGGTCAGCCGCTCGTCGGTCTCGTCGAGGCGGCCGGCCAGGCGTTTGTCGGCCTCGTCGAGGCGGGCGGCGATGTGCAGGTCGGTGTCGTCGAGGCGGCCGGTCAGGCGCTGCTCGGCCGCGTCGATCTTGACGGCGACCTGCTGCGACGTGGCCGCAACGCTCTCGGCCAGCTCGCCGACCACGCTCTCGACCCGCTCGGCGCGGCCCGACAGGTCGGCCACCGACTTGTCGAGCCGGGTGAAGCGGCTGGCCGCGGCCTCCATGCTGGAGTTGAGCTGCGTCAGCTTGGCGGCGAAGCCGGACATGTTCTGGGTGATGCCGTCGGTGGTGTCGAGCACCGACTGCAGGCGTTTGAGCGCCTCGTCGACGGCCTCGCCCACGGTGCCCAGGTCCGCCCACAGGCTCGGCAACTCGGCCACCGGCGCGACCCGGGCGTCGACGTGGCCGATCTTCTCCCCGACGGCGTCGACGTGGTCGCGCACGGCCTCGACGTGCTGGGCCAGGCCCTCCGCCCACATCGGCGGCTTGGCGGTGATGTCGTCGAGCCGCCCGCTCACCGCCTCGAGGGTGCCGCTCAGGCCGCCGAGCTCGCGTTCGCGCACCTCGCGCAGCAGCCACTCCATGCCTTCAAGACGCTGGCGGATCTCGTCGAGCACGGCTCCCTGGGTGCGCTGCTCGTAGACATGGTCCTGGGCGGCGCGCGCGAGGAGGTCTCGCATCCTCTCGGAGATGGCGGACTGGCCGCCTGCCTGAAGAAGGGTGGTGTGGTTGGAATGGTCCACCGAAAGGCTCCTTCGCTCGCCGACGGTCTGCCGCGCAGCGGTGGGATAGGTCCGGTTTGCAGATGAAAGGGCGAGTACGCGGGTTACCGCATAAGGGGGAGAACTCCCGCCCGTCCACCTTAGCCTTTCGATCAAGGTCAGGCGGCGTCGAAGTGAAAGATCGTATTTAGCGGAAGAATGACCGCTTTGGAGTGTTCAGGCAGGTGGGAGGGGGTTGCAGATGATAACTGAAGGCTTATCGAGAATGCGGGTCAGGATAATGACGACCGAGTTCTCGCCGGAAAGGCGGAGATCGGCGCGCAGGCGTTCGATGTCGATCGCCGACGCGCGTTTCTTGATGGTGACATTTCCGATCCGCCGTTCGCGGAGAGCCGCGCGGAGTTTTTTCAGCGAGAACGGCATGACCTCGTCCACCTCGTACCCGGAGGCCCAAGGGGTGTGGCTGGGCTCGTCGGCGGTGATGTAGGCGATCATGGGGTCGGGCAGGCGTCCGCCGACCATCTCGGCCACCTCGCCGACGAGGTGGGCCCGGATCGCGGCGCCGTCGGGCTCGTAGACGTAGCGGCCCATCGGGCCGACGGCGGCCTGGACGCCGGTGGCGGTCAGCGTGTGGCCGCCGGGCAGCAGGGTGGCGCGCCGGGCGGGGCCGACCTGGGGGCCGGTCCAGAGGGTGGCCTCCTTGACCTCGCCCTTGTAGGAGACCCATTCGGCCTCCGCGCCGTCGGGGATGAACTCGTACGGGATGCCGGGGGCGACCTTGAGGCAGGCCCGCGGCGCCCGTGCGACCAGGTCGAGCACGACCGGCCAGGGCGGCGAGTAGGCCATGGGGTCGAACGTGCGGCCCTTGCCGCTGCGCCGGGCCGGGTCGGCGAACAGCGCGTCGTACTCCTCGGGCCGGACCTGCGCCGCGTCGCCCACGCGCACCCGCACCCGGCCGGCCAGCCCGAGCGCGTCGGCGTTGGCGCTGGCCACGGCGACGGTCAGCGGGTCGAGGTCGACGGCGTCGACCTCGCAGCCGGCGCGGGCGAGCGCCAGGAGGTCGCCGCCGACCCCGCAGCAGGCGTCGATCACCCGCCCGGCGCCCATGCGCCGGGCGCGGTGGTCGGCGACCTCCCGGCGGGTGGACTGCTCCAGGCCGTGCGGGGTGAAGTACATGACCGCGGCGTCGGCGCCGAACTTCGCCGCGGCGCGCTCGCGCAGCGCCGCCTGCGTCAGCGCGGCCGAGGTGAGCGCCGCGTCGTAGGTGCGGCGCAGCCTGGTCGCCGCCGCGACCGGATCGGTCCCGGCCAGCTCCGCGGCCTCGGCGAGCGCCCGCTGCCCGCGCGGGGTCAGCAGCTCGCCGAAGGCGTCGAGATCCATGTACGCACTCCGCTCACAACTCGGGATCGCTCACAGGGAGGTGTCGCCCAGGGAGACCAGCAGGCTGCGCAGCAGCCCGGCCAGGGCCTCGCGCTCGCCCTCGGACAGCCCGGCGAGCAGCCGCTCCTCGTTGGCGGCGTGCAGGACGAGCATCTCGTCGGCGACCCTCCTGCCCTCGTCGGTGAGGGCGACCAGCGTCATGCGCCGGTTGTGCGGCGCCGGCCAGCGGTGGACCAGGCCGCGCCGGACCAGGTGGTCCATCCGGTTGGTGAGCGCGCCGGGGCTGACCATGGCCGAGGTGGACAGGTCCTTCATGCACATCGTGGCGTCGGCGCCGCTGCGCAGCAGCGTGGCCAGCATGTCGAACTCCCACGCCTCCAGCCCGTGCTCGGCCAGGAAGTCCTTCACGCCGCGCTCCAGCAGGCGCGAGGCGCGCGAGATCCGGCCGATCACGCCCATCGGGGACACGTCGACGTCGGGCCGTGTCCGCGCCCACTGTCCGAGAATCACGTCCACCGCGTCATCCACGGGGCTCACCCTACCAAAGCTTCGACGTTGAAATGTTCGGCGTCGTGCGGTACTGTCCACGACGTCGAAATGTTCAACGTAGAAATTTTCGAGGTAGGTTCATCATGAAGGTGCTGGTGCTGGGCGCGACGGGGTACATCGGCGGCGCGGTGGTCGAGCGGCTGGCCGAGCAGGGGCACGAGGTGGCCGTCCTGGTGCGGCCCGCCGCCGACGGCTCCCGGCGCGTGCCGGGCGTGGCGGACGAGCGTCACGGAGACCTGGCCGACGTCGCGGGGCTGGCCGCCGCGATCACCCCGGACATCGACGCCATCGTGGTCGCCGCCCAGCTCGGCGGCGACAAGGAGGCCGACCTGGCCGCGATCGGCGTGCTCGCCGCGTCGGGCCGGAAGGTGGTCTTCACCAGCGGCGTGTGGGTGCTGGGCGCCACCGCCGACGGGCACGAGGACAGCCCGGCCGACCCGATTCCGCTCGTGGCGTACCGGCACGAGATCGAGCAGCTGGTCATCGACGGCGGCGGCTCGGTGATCCGGCCCGGCGTCGTCCACGGGCGCGGCGGCGGCATCCCCGCCATGATGCGCGCGCAGGCCGCCGAGCGCGGCGCCGGGGTCTACGTCACCGCCGGCGGCGAGCCGCACACCTGGACGTTCGTGCACGTCGACGACCTGGCCGAGCTCGTCGTGGCCGTCCTGGAGAGGGGCGGCGCCCGCGTCTACCACGGCATCAGCGAGGAGGCCGTGCCGGTCGCCGAGGTGGCCGAGGCGGCGGCCCGGTCGGCGGGCGTCAAGCCGCAGGCCGAGCCCTGGCCGCAGGCCGAGGCGGCCCAGGTGCTGGGGGCGGGCTTCGCCGAGGCCCTGGCGCTCGGCCAGCGCATCAGCGCGACACGCACGCGCGCCGAACTCGGCTGGAACCCCTCCCGGCCCGGCGTCGTCGCCGATCTGACCGAGGGTTCCTACGTCTGATCGCTCTGAGCAGACGCGTTCGTGTTGACTGTCAAGGCCCTCTTGCATATGTTTCCTGTTGGCACTCTCACCTTGAGAGTGCCAACGTGCGACGAGGCAGGTCTGACACCCGCGACGGCAGGCCCCGCTGGTCGCCTCTTCTAGATCATTCAAATCTGAAGGGGAGGTCCGATCGTGACGACCGCCACCAAGGTTCCCGTTAAGCCGCTCGGCGACCGCATCGTGGTTCAGCCGCTTGAGGCAGAGCAGACCACCGCTTCCGGTCTGGTCATCCCGGACACCGCCAAGGAGAAGCCGCAGGAGGGCAAGGTCCTCGCGGTGGGCCCCGGCAACTGGGATGAGGACGGCGACAAGCGTATTCCGCTCGACGTCTCCGAGGGCGACGTCGTCCTCTACAGCAAGTACGGCGGCACCGAGGTCAAGTACGGCGGCGAGGAGTACCTCGTGCTCTCCGCCCGCGACGTTCTCGCGATCATCGAGAAGTAAGCCGGTTGTGTCGAGCCCCGGGCGCTCTTGAGGGCCCGGGGCTTTCGACGCCAGGAGAGGACTTTCAGCATGGCGAAGATCCTGCAGTTCGACGAGGACGCCCGTCGCGCGCTTGAGCGCGGTGTCAACGCCCTCGCGGACGCCGTGAAGGTAACCCTCGGCCCGCGTGGCCGTAACGTCGTCATCGACAAGAAGTTCGGTGCGCCGACGATCACGAACGACGGTGTGACCATCGCTCGTGAGATCGAGCTGGAGGAGCGCTACGAGAACCTCGGCGCCCAGCTCGCCAAGGAAGTTGCCACCAAGACCAACGACATCGCGGGCGACGGCACCACCACCGCCACCGTGCTGGCCCAGGCCATGGTCCGCGAGGGCCTGCGCAACGTGGCCGCCGGCGCCTCGCCGCTGTCGCTCAAGCGTGGCATCGACAAGGCCGCCAAGGAGATCAGCGACCGGCTGCTGGCCAGCGCGCGCGAGGTGGGCGACAAGAAGGAGATCGCCAACGTCGCCACCATCTCCGCCCAGGACGCCAAGATCGGCGAGCTGATCGCCGAGGCGTTCGACAAGGTGGGCAAGGACGGTGTCCTCACCGTCGAAGAGTCCAACGCCATGGGCATGGAGCTCGAGTTCACCGAGGGCATGCAGTTCGACAAGGGCTACCTGTCGGCCTACATGGTGACCGACCCCGAGCGCATGGAGTCCGTCCTGGAGGACGCGTACATCCTGCTCACCCAGGGCAAGATCTCCTCCATCGCCGACTTCCTGCCGCTGCTGGAGAAGGTCGCCCAGACCAAGAAGCCGCTGCTCGTGGTCGCCGAGGACGTCGAGGGCGAGGCCCTGGCCGTCCTGGTCACCAACAAGATCCGCGGCACCTTCACCTCCGTGGCCGTCAAGGCCCCGGGCTTCGGTGACCGCCGCAAGGCGATGCTCCAGGACATGGCGATCCTCACCGGCGGCCAGGTCGTCAGCGAAGAGGTCGGCCTCAAGCTGGAGCACGTCGGCCTCGAGGTGCTCGGCACGGCCCGCCGCGTCGTCGTCACCAAGGACGCCACGACCATCGTCGACGGCGCCGGCGACCAGCAGGCGATCGAGGACCGCGTCAAGGAGATCAAGATTGCCATCGAGCAGTCCGACTCCGACTGGGACCGCGAGAAGCTGCAGGAGCGTCTGGCCAAGCTCGCCGGCGGTGTGTGCGTGCTGCGCGTCGGCGCCGCCACCGAGGTGGAGCTGAAGGAGAAGAAGCACCGCCTCGAGGACGCGATCTCCGCGACCCGCGCCGCGATCGAGGAGGGCATCGTCTCCGGCGGTGGCTCGGCCCTCATCCACGTGGGCAAGGAGCTCGACGACCTCGGCCTGACCGGCGACGAGGCCACCGGTGTCGGCGTCGTGCGCCGCGCGCTGGTCGAGCCGGCCCGCTGGATCGCCGAGAACGCCGGCCTGGAGGGCTACGTGGTGACCCACAAGGTCGCCGAGCTGCCCGCCGGCCAGGGCCTCAACGCCGCCACCGGCGAGTACGTCGACCTGATCGCCCAGGGTGTCATCGACCCCGTCAAGGTGACCCGGTCCGCGGTGCAGAACGCGGCTTCGATCGCGGGCATGCTCCTGACGACCGAGGCGCTCGTGGTGGACAAGCCCGAGGAGGAGGCTCCGGCCGCCGGCCAGGGCCACGGCCACGGTCACGGCCACTGACCCGGCTGTTTCCCCCGCGCCCGTACGGCCCGCCCGGTTCCCTCCGGCGCGGGCCGTCGGCTTCCCACGGCCCGTTCCTGGTTTCGCTGGTGCGGGCTGTCGGCTTTCCACGGCCCGTTCCTGGTTTCGCTGGTGCGGGCTGTCGGCTTTCCACGGCCCGTTCCTGGTTTCGCTGGTGCGGGCTGTCGGCTTTCCCCGGCCCGTCCCCGGTCTCGCCGGTGCGGGCCGTCGGCTTTCAGTCAGACCGTCACGTCCCTGCCACGGCTGCTGCGATCTCTTGCCTAAGGCCAGGGATCAGAACTGGGCTCCCACGGCGTCTTCGCCCTACCGCCGCTGTCCCGCTCTACTTCTGCGACTCGGCCAGCCCCTGGCAGTGAAGCTCCGACGAGGACACCAACGGCCTGCTGCGTAGTACTTCCCCCGAGGGCACCGACTCGGTCCACACCCGCGAGGGCCTCGGTGCCGTCGCCGCAGAGTTGCCCGTCCGACCTCGCAAGACGCTGGGCTGGGACACCCGGCTGAGCGCCTCACGGAGCTCCTGGCGGCCTGCGCCTGAACCCCGAAGCGGCGGGGCCGGTGTGCGCCTGTCTCCGCAACCTTCGGTCACGGCGTCGTTTGCGCGAGTTGCTCAAGCTGCTGGACGACCCTGTCGATCGGCGCAGAAGCGTCGATCTCGAGCGTGGAGGTGGCCCTGAGCAGCGGCTCCACGTGGGTCAGGTCACGCAGGACGGCTTCACGTTCCTCAGGGCGCTTGCCGAAGGGGTTGTTGGTGCGCGTCGCGATGCGGGCAAGCATGACCTCAGCGGGCGCGCTGAGCAGGACGACGTGGTCGAACTGCGGGTAGAACCGGCCCTGATTGGACTTGCAGCCGGCCACGAAGAGTGCGCCCTCACCATGGTTGGTGAGTAGGTCGCTGATGGCCGGCTCACGCCACACCCAATCAGTGGATCCGTCCGGCAAGGTCACCCAGTGGCTCCACTGGTCGGTATCGGTATCGACGGCGTGATGGCCCCGGGCCGCCAGCATCTCCAACGCCGTGGACTTGCCGGTTCCCGACATCCCCGTGACCAAGATCTTCGCCATCGGACGAGACTACCGAACCGTCCCGACCTCGACCGGCTTCAGGTCACCCACGTCGGGATCTGGGGGCGTCCGGTCATGGGCTTCCGCAGTCCCTGCAACTCGGACTACGGAAGCCCGCTCGGCTCGCTTCGCCGGCCGCCGCCAGTAAGTGATCACCGCGTTGCGACGCTCCTTGAACACCCTCTTGGGCGGACCGGTGGCTTTCATGGGCCTTGGCGGCGTCGGTCGTCGCCGTGCGGCGGGCCCGGGGGCGGGTGCGGCGAGGGGCGGGTGGGTTTCGGGTGGTGGGGAAATGTGGCTGGGGCTTACGGGGTGGAAGGGGGTGGGGGCGGGGGAAAATGGGGGAAGAGGTGGATTATTGGAGTAAACCGGCAGTGCCGGTTAAGCGTCGGGGTCTGGCAATTGTCGTGCATTTCAGCTTATGGAGTGAAACATTATGTCAGCTCATCAGGCTTAGTGTGGTCGGCTGATTACTGCTAGTTATCGTCGCTTCAATGTGACCAATCCGTAGCCGTTCGCCATGGGGACAGGCCCGATCAGTGCGGGCATCATGCCTATCGTGAGCGAGGGAAGCGTCGCCGACGCCAAAATTGGGGTAAGGCTCGCGTCGAGACTTCCGGCACGGACGGATGACTCCGACCTTAGGGAACTGACGAGCCTCGCCGTGCAGGGAGATCGCAGTGCGATCGAATCCCTGCTCGGGGAGTTGCGTCCCATGGTGGTGCGGTATTGCCGCGCCAGGCTGGGCAGGGTTTCAGGGCAATATCACATTGCCGATGACGTAGCCCAGGAGGTGTGCATCGCGGTGTTGTCCGCGCTGCCGCGATACCGGGACATGGGGCGGCCTTTCGCGTCCTTCGTGTTCGGGATCGCCTCGCACAAGGTGGCCGACGCGCTGCGCAGTTCGGTGCGCTCGGCCGTGCCCACCCAGGATCTGCCCGACGGGCCCGACGACGGCCCGGGGCCCGAGGAGACGGTGGTCCGCTACATCGAGGTCGAGCATGCGCGCAGGCTGCTGGCCAGGCTGCCCGACAACCAGCGGGAGTTGCTGCTGTTGCGGGTGGTGTCGGGGCTGTCTGCCGAGGAGACCGGTAATGTACTCGGCATGTCACCAGGTGCGGTCCGCGTCGCCCAGCATCGGGCGCTGGCCAGGTTGCGGCAGATGGCCGAGCTGGAGTCGGCTTGACGCCGGAGGACGAGCTCCATGCGCTTCTCGAGGCCGACGACCTGCTCAAGACCGACGAGCTGCTCGACGCGGTCGCGCGGGGCCGGGCGCGGGACTCGTCCGACCCTGCGGTGCGGTTGCTGGGCGTGCTACTGGACGATGTCTCGGAGGAAGTCGATCAGCGGCGCTCCTCCGTGTCGATGACGCCGTCGACATAGCCTCGGGCGTACTCCCAGCTGACGTAGTCGGCGGGGTCGGGGTGGAAGGCCGGCTCGTGCACCTGGGGCTGGCCTTTCTCGATCATCTGGCGAAGGTTGCCGCGCAGCAGCTCCCAGTCGAAGAAGTGCTGCTCGCCGCACTCGGGGCAGTCGAGCACGAGGCCCAGCACCCCCTGCGGTTCGAGCAGGGAGCGAAAGACCTCGACGTCTGCCAGGTCGGTGATGGCCTCGTCGCGCTCGGCCGCGGTGAGTGGCTCGGCGTCGTCGAGAGCGCCCATCGCCGAGGACGGGTCGTTCGGGTCGTCCGCGAACGGGTCGCGGGGGACGTCTTCCAGCACCTTCCCACCATATGACCGAAGCGGCCCCGGCGGAGAGTATTAGCTGAGCCATCCCCGTCTGGCGGCCTCCACGCCGGCGTGGAAGCGCGACTGCGCGCCCAGCTCGGCCATGGCGTCGGCGAACCTCGCCCGCACCGTACGGACCGAGACGCCGAGCTGGCGGGCGATGGAGTCGTCGCACACGCCCTGCGCGGCCAGGCGGAGCACCTGGACCATCCCGTCGCCCCTGCGCCCCCAGGGCAGCGGCACGGCGCGGCCCCAGAGCTCATGGAACAGCGAGCGCAGCATGCCGACGACGATCGGCGTGCGCACCAGGTAGAAGTTGTAGGCGTGGTCGGGCAGGTTGCCGCCCCACAGCGCGGGCAGGCCGGCGACCTCGGGCCCGGCCGTCATGAACCAGCTCGGCACCCGGTCGAGCGTGCGCACCTTGCCGCCGGTGTCGAGGAGCCGGGTGAGCTGATCGCGTACGCCCGGCAGGCTCAGCGTGGAGACCGGAATGATCGCCTGAACGGTAAGAAGTTGCCGTTTTTGCGCATCAATCCATGGGTCCGCAAATTTACGAACAAAATCTGCCATTGTGCGCTCGTCCGGGATTGCGGTCAACAACTCCATGGGCGGCGATTGCACGGCTATGCCGACGACGCTCTCGTAGAGGACGTCCGCGCCGTTCACCATCTCCACCGGGAATGTGCCGCTCTGATAATCGCGGCCGGCGTCGTAGTCGTGGATCAGGCCGCGGATGGAGCCGAGCGCGGAGTCGATCCTGCGGCTCTCCTCGGCCAGCCGGTCGAGCCGCTCGGCGATGACCCGGCCGAGCGCCGCCGCCGGGTGCCTGGCCAGGTACTCGCCGGACTGCTCGTCGACCACCCCCAGCCTGACCAGGTCGTCGAGCTGGCGGCCGACCTTCTCGACGGGGCCGTCCATGGCCTGGGCGAGGTCGGTGCGCGTCGCCCTGTGCAGGCGTAGCAGCGCCGTGTAAAGGGCGGTCTGCGCCGGGTCGAGGCCCAGCGTCTCGAAGGGCTCTGCGACGCGCCTGGGCTGATTACGCATTATGGGCGGCTCCGTCGGGGGGACACGGGCGTGCCGCGAGGATAACCCCGTACCGCCTGCGTGTCCGGGGCTTGCCGCGGAATCGTCGGCGGAACGTGCAACTTCGTGCAATTGCACGTTTTCACATTGCGTCGTGCCGTTGAGTGACGCAGGCTTTACCTAGCGTCGGCACCCTGAAGCGGGGCCTTGCGGCAGCCGCCATCAGGACGCGGAGGGGGGTTCGGTGGCGTGAACACGCCGCCAGGCCTGGGTGTCGGTGGCCGGGGGATGGGACGGATCACCGACCGTCCCATCCCCCTGCACTTTGCGCGTTCCGGACGGCGAGGCCGGGCGCACGACGGGGCGTGGGGCCGTCGTGCTCCCGGCTTCGTTGCGTTTTGGAGGCAGGCCCTAGACTTAGGTCAATCAGCGCAGAGGTCAGGAGGGGGCCGAGGCATGTCCAAGTTCACCGAGATGGGTTTGACCTTCGACGACGTGCTGCTGGTGCCCGGCTACTCCGATCTCCAACCAGGTGAGGCCGACACCAGATCCCGTCTGTCACGGGACATCACGCTGTCCATCCCGCTCGTCTCCGCGGCCATGGACACCGTCACAGAGGCCCGCATGGCGGTCGCCATGGCGCGCCAGGGCGGCATCGGCATCCTCCACCGCAACCTGTCGGTCGAGGAGCAGGCCCAGCAGGTCGACCTGGTCAAGCGGTCCGAGGCCGGAATGGTGACCAACCCGGTGACCTGCAGCCCCGACGACACGCTGGCCGACGTCGAGCGGCTGTGCGCGACGTACCGGATCTCCGGCGTGCCGGTGACGGACGTGGCGGGCACGCTGGTCGGCATCGTGACCAACCGCGACATGCGCTTCGAGACCGACCAGAGCCGTCCGGTGCGCGAGGTCATGACGAAGATGCCGCTGGTCACCGCGCCGGTGGGGGTCTCGCGCGACGACGCGTTCGCGCTGCTGCGGCAGAACAAGATCGAGAAGCTGCCCCTCGTCGACCCCGACGGCAGGCTGCGCGGCCTGATCACGGTGAAGGACTTCACCAAGAGCGAGCAGTACCCGCTGTCCACCAAGGACGCCGACGGCCGCCTGCTGGTCGGCGCGGCCATCGGCGTCGGCGGCGACGCCGAGCTGCGGGCCAAGGCGCTGATCGAGGCCGGGGTCGACGTCGTCGTCGTCGACGTGGCCCACGGTCACTCCAAGGGCCTGGCCGACATGATCGCCAAGCTCAAGGCCAACAGCAAGGTCCAGGTCATCGGCGGCAACATCGCGACCAGGGCGGGCGCCCAGATGCTGGTCGACGCGGGCGCCGACGCGGTCAAGGTCGGCGTCGGCCCCGGCTCCATCTGCACCACCCGCGTGGTGGCCGGCGTAGGCGCGCCGCAGGTCACGGCCATCCACGAGGCGTCCAAGGCGTGCGCACCGGCCGGGGTGCCGGTGATCGGCGACGGCGGCCTCCAGTACTCCGGCGACATCGTCAAGGCCATCGCGGCCGGCGCCGACACGGTCATGCTGGGCTCGCTGCTCGCCGGCTGCGAGGAGTCGCCGGGCGAGCTGATCTTCATCAACGGCAAGCAGTTCAAGTCGTACCGGGGCATGGGGTCGCTCGGCGCGGTGCGCAACCGCGAGCGCGGCGGCACCTCCTTCAGCAAGGACCGCTACGCGCAGGCCGACGTCGGCGGCGACGACAAGTACATCCCCGAGGGCATCGAGGGGCAGGTGCCCTACCGCGGGCCGGTCGCGGCCGTCGCCCACCAGCTCATCGGCGGTCTGCGCCAGGGCATGTGGTACGCCGGCTGCCGCACGATCGAGCAGATGCACACCGACTGCGAGCTCATGCCGATCACGGCAGCGGGCCTCAAGGAGAGCCACCCCCACGACATCCAGATGACCGTGGAAGCTCCGAACTATCACAGAAGGTAAGTTCATGACTCAGCAGGTGGAGATCGGCCGGGGCAAGACCGGGCGGAGGGCGTACGCGCTCGACGAGATCGGGCTCGTGCCCTCGCGACGCACCCGTGACCCGGAAGAGGTGTCGATCGCCTGGCAGATCGACGCCTACCGGTTCGAGCTGCCCGTCGTCGTCGCCCCCATGGACAGCGTGGTCTCGCCCGCCACCGCGATCGAGATCGGCCGGCTCGGCGGCCTGGCCCCCCTCGACCTCGAAGGGCTCTGGACGCGCTACGAAGACCCGTCCCCGCTGCTGGAGGAGTGCGCCGCCCTCGACGCCGCGGCCGCGACCCGGCGGCTCCAGGAGATCTACGACGCGCCGATCAAGGAGGAGCTGATCGGGCGCCGGATCGAGGAGATCCGGGCGTCCGGGGTGACGACGGCCGTCCGGCTTTCGCCGCAGCGCACGGTCCAGTACCACAAGGCCGTGATCGACGCCGGCGTGGACATCTTCGTCATCCGCGGCACCACCGTCTCGGCCGAGCACGTCTCTGGCCGCGCCGAGCCGCTCAACCTCAAGCAGTTCATCTACGAGCTCGACGTGCCGGTCATCGTCGGCGGCTGCGCCACCTACACCGCGGCGCTGCACCTGATGCGCACGGGCGCGGCGGGCGTGCTGGTCGGCTTCGGCGGCGGCGCCTCGCACACCACCCGCAACGTGCTCGGCGTGGCCGTGCCGATGGCCACCGCGATCTCCGACGTGGCCGCGGCGCGCCGCGACTACATGGACGAGTCCGGCGGCCGGTACGTGCACGTGATCGCCGACGGCGGCATGGGCACCTCGGGCGACATCGCCAAGGCCATCGCCTGCGGGGCCGACGCCGTCATGGTGGGCTCGCCGCTGGCCAGGGCGTCCGAGGCCCCCGGCCACGGTTTCCACTGGGGCTCCGAGGCCCACCACCCCGACCTGCCGCGCGGCCGTCGCGTGGAGTTCGGCACGGTCGGGACGCTGGAGCAGATCCTGCACGGCCCCTCCAGCGTGGCCGACGGCTCGATGAACCTGATGGGCGCGCTCAAGCGCACGATGGCCTCCACCGGCTACTCCGACATCAAGGAGTTCCAGCGGGTCGAGGTCGTGGTCGCGCCGATCCAGCGCTGAGGCGGCGGCTGACCGACGTCTGCGACGGCTCCCGGGGGTTGCGACCTCCGGGAGCCGACTGCTTTCCGGGGTCCTCACCGGCCCGCCGGAACCGAGTGCTTCCGGGGTCCCCACCGGCCCGCCGTGTCGAATCGGGACACCGCCGTTCGTGTAGGACGTGCAAGGTGACGCGCGTGTCGGCGAGGTGGTTGCAGGATGTCCGATCAGGTCGAACAGGCCTTCCGGGAGGAGTACGGCCGGGCGGTGGCGGTGCTCGTCCGCGTGTTCGGTGACATCGACGTCGCCGAGGAGGCCGTGCAGGAGGCGTTCGCGATCGCGCTGCGGCAGTGGCCGCAGGCCGGCCCGCCGCCGAGCCCGGCCGGCTGGATCATCACGACCGCCAGGAACCGGGCCGTCGACCGGCTGCGCAGGGAGTCGGGCCGCCAGGACAAGTACGTGCAGGCGGCGCTGCTGCACGCCAGGGACGAGCCCGTCGAGGAGGGGCCCGTACGGGACGAGCGGCTGCGCCTGATCTTCACCTGCTGCCATCCGGCGCTCGCCCCGCACGCGCGGGTGGCGCTCACGCTGCGGCTGCTCGGCGGGCTGACCACGGCCGAGATCGCGCACGCGTTCCTGGTGCCGGAGGCGACCATGGCCCAGCGGCTGGTCAGGGCCAAGAGCAGGATCCGGCAGGCGGGGATCCCGTACCGGGTGCCGGCGGCGGCGGACCTGCCGGACCGGCTGCGCGCGGTGCTGGCGGTGATCTACCTGATCTTCAACGAGGGTTACACGGCCAGTTCGGGCGAGCGGCTGGTGCGCGAGGACCTGTGCGCGGAGGCCGTCCGGCTCGGCCGCCTGCTCGCCGAGCTGATGCCGGACGAGCCCGAGGTGTGGGGCCTGCTGGCGCTGATGCTGCTGGTCCAGGCACGCCGGGCGGCGCGCACCGCGGGCGGCGGCGAGCTGGTGCCGCTGCCCGAGCAGGACCGCGCCCTGTGGGACCGCGCGCTGGTCGAGGAGGGGCAGGCGATCGTACGGCGCTGCCTGCGGTGGGGGCGGCCGGGGCCCTACCAGGTGCAGGCCGCGATCAACGCCGTGCACGGCGACGCGGCGAGCGCGGGGGAGACCGACTGGCGGCAGATCGTCCAGCTCTACGACCTGCTGCTGGCGTTCACGCCGGGGCCGGTCGTGGCGTTGCACCGCGCGGTGGCGGTGGCCGAGGCGGAGGGCCCCGAGGCGGGGCTGGCGCTGGTGGAGGGGCTGGAGGTGACAGGCTATTACCTGTTCCACGCCGTACGGGCCGACCTGCTGCGGCGGCTGGGACGCGACGAGGAGGCGGCGCGGGCGTACGGCGAGGCCATCGCCCGTGCGGGCAACGAGGTCGAGCGGGAGTTCCTGCGGCGCAGACGCGCGACGTTGAGGGGGACGTGAGATGGACCGGGTGTGCGTGGTCACGGGGGCCAACCGGGGGATCGGGCTGGAGGTGGCCAGGCAGCTCGCGGCGGCGGGCGACACGGTGGTGCTGACCGCCAGGGACGAGCGCAAGGCCGTCGAGGCGGCGGCGGGGATCGGCGGCGACGTGCTGGCGCGGCGGCTCGACGTCGCCGACGAGCGGTCGGCGGCCGATCTGGCGCGGGAGCTGGAGAAGAGCCACGGGCGGGTCGACGTGCTGGTCAACAACGCCGCCATCCACTACGACACCTGGCAGCGGGCCTGCGACGCGGACCTGGGCGTGGTGTCGGAGGCGCTGGAGACGAACCTGCTGGGCGCCTGGCGGGTCACGCTCGCGCTGCTGCCGCTGTTGCGCGGCAGCGCGCACGGCCGGATCGTCAACGTCTCCAGCGAGATCGGCTCGCTGGCCTCGATGGGCGGCGGCACGCCCGCGTACACGGTGTCGAAGACGGCGCTGAACGCGCTGACCAGGATGCTCGCGGCCGAGCTGCGCGGGGACGGCATCCTGGTCAACGCCGTCTGCCCGGGGTGGGTGGCGACCGACATGGGCGGTCCCGGCGGGCGGCCGGTCGCCGAGGGCGCGCGGAGCGTGGTGTGGGCCGCGGACCTGCCCGACGACGGCCCGACCGGCGGCTTCTTCCGCGACGGCCTGCCGTTGCCGTGGTGACGGGCGTCGGCTCGTAGGGCAGGCCGTATCCTGCCGTAGCATGGCCGATCTTGTGCACACCCACGTCCTCGACATCGACGGCGACGTCGTCACCAAGCGCTACGTCGACGGCAAGGAGGGCGCGGCCGAGCGCGAGTGGCGGGCGCTCACCCTGCTGGCCGAGCACGCCCCGGGCCTGACCCCGCGGCCGATCGCCTTCGAGGGCGGCGTCGTCCGGATGACCAGGATCGACGGCGTGCCCCTGCGCGGCCTGGCGGCCGGGGAGGCGCCGCTGACCGCCATGGCCGAGGCGCTCACGCAGCTGTACGAGGCCGTCCCGCCCGGCGTGCTGGCGGCCGTCCCGGTACGCCCCTGGCAGGTCGAGGCGGTCACCGGCCAGGTCATGGAATGGCTGGCCGCCTGGCGGCCGCGCGGTCCGGAGGCCGACCGCGCGGCCGAGGAGGGCCTGCGCTGGCTGGCGGGCTGGCGGCCGGGGGAGTCGGGCGTACGTCCGGCGTTCGGGGCGGGCGACGGCAACCTGGCGAACTTCCTGTGGGACGGCGTCCGCGTGCGCATCGTCGACTTCGAGGACTCCGGGCGCAGCGACCTGGCCTTCGAGCTGGCCGAGCTGTCCGAGCACGTCTCCATGTGGGTGGACGGCGAGGTGGAGATCGCCGACCGGTTCGAGCTGAGCGGCCCGCAGGCGCGCCGGCTGCGCGACTGCCGCAGGCTGCAGAGCCTGGTCTGGCTGTTCCTGCTCTCGCACGACAGCCCGCGCAATCCGCCCGGCACCTTCGATCGTCAGGTCGACAGGGTGCTGCGATCATTGGGGGCATGAGACTGGCGCAGGAGGCCGACAGGGCCGCTGTCGAGCAACTCGTCCATGACGCCTACCAGCCATGGGCCGAGATCATCGGCACCCGGCCGCTGCCCATGGAGGCCGACTACGCGGCCCTCATCGCCGCGGGCCGGGTGCACGTCACCGACGGCCTCGAAGGGCTGGTCGTGCTCATCCCCGAGGAGGGCGCGCTGCTGGTGGACAACGTGGCGGTGCGGCCCGACCTGCACGGCAGGGGCATCGGCCGGGGCCTGCTGGCCTATGCCGAGCGGGAGGCCGCCCGGCTCGGCCTGCCCGCCCTGCGCCTCTACACCAACGTCAAGATGGCCTCGAACATCGCGCTGTACACCTCGCTCGGCTACGCCGAGATCGGCCGGGCCGACCTCGACGGCCGGTCGGCCGTGGTGATGCGCAAGGAGCTCAGCCGGTGAGCACGCCCAGCAGGTGACTCACCTCGCGGGCCACGGCGTCGCGGCCCGCGTTGAGGTATTTGCGGGAGTCGACCACCCGCTCGTCGTGGGCCAGGTAGTCGCGGACGGCCCGGGTGAACGCCTTGTTCAGGTGGGTGGCGATATTGATCTTCTTCATGCCGTTGGCCACCGCCTCGCGCAGCACGTCGTCGGGCACGCCGGACGAGCCGTGCAGCACCAGCGGCACCGGCACCGCCGCCCGCAGCTCGGCGATGAGCTCCAGGTCGAGCACGGCGTCCTTGGTGGTCATGGCGTGCGAGGTGCCGACGGCCACGGCGAGCGCGTCGACGCCGGTCCTGGCGACGTAGTCGACCGCCTCGTGGGGCTTGGTGCGGGCGCCGGGCGCGTGCACGCCGTCCTTGCCGCCGACCTCGCCGAGCTCGGCCTCCACCCAGACGCCGCGCTCGTGGCACCAGGCCGCCACCTCGGCCGTGGCCGCCACGTTCTCCTCGTCGGGCAGGGCGGAGGCGTCGTACATCACCGAGCCGAGGCCCAGCGTCACCGCCTCCTCCACCAGCGCGCGGTCGGTGGCGTGGTCGAGGTGGACCGCGACCGGCACGTCCGCGCGGCGCGCGACGGCCAGCGCGGCCAGCGCGACGGGTTCGAGCGCGCCGTGGTAGCGCACGCAGTTCTCGCTGATCTGCAGCACGACCGGCAGGCCGAGCGCCTCGGCGCCGGCCACGATCGCGGTGGCGTGCTCCAACTGGATCACGTTGAACGCGCCCACCCCTGCGGGGGACTGCCGGACGATGTCGCCGATTCCGGCGAGGGCCATGACGAGCTCCTTACGTGATGACGATCTGGGGGTGTATGTCGGCGTAGACCTCGCCGTCGAAGTCACCGGCGACCGGCGCGGCCACGGCGGCCGCGCCCAGCGCCGCCGCCCGCCGCAGCCGGTCGGGCCACGGGGAGCCCTCGACCAGGCCCAGCGCGAGCCCCGCGACCAGCGAGTCGCCGGCCCCGGTCGGGTTTCCCCGCACGGTGTAGGGCATCCGCGCCCGGAAGGTGCCCTCGCCCGTCACGGCGAGCAGCCCGTCGGCGCCCATGGAGACGACCACGGCCTCGGCCCCCCGCTCGCGCAGCGCCTGGGCGCCCTCCTCGGGGGTGCCGCCGGGAACCGCCCTGGCCAGCTCCTCGGCGTTGGGCTTGACGACGGCCGGACGGCCCTCCGGCGCGTGCCGCAGCGGGTCGCCGTCTGCGTCGACGATGGCCGGCACGCCCGCGCGGGCGGCGACGGCGGCCAGCGTCGCGTAGAAGTCGGCGGGGACGCCGCGCGGCAGGCTGCCGGAGACCACCACCGCGTCGGCCCCGGCCAGCAGCGACCTGTAGTGCTCCACGAACGCGGCCAGCTCGGCCGCGCTCACCTCGGGGCCGGGCTCGTTGAACAGCGTGGCCCCGCCCGGCTCGGAGACCACCAGCGTGGTGCGGGACTCGGCGGCGATGCCGGTCAGCGCGGCGGGCAGCCCCGCGGCTTGCAGGTCGTGCTCGATCGCGCGACCCGTGGGCCCGCCCGCCAGCCCCGTGACCAGGACCTCCTGGCCGAGGGCGGCCAGCACGCGGGCCACGTTGACGCCCTTGCCGCCGGCCCGCCGGTGGACGGCGCCGACCCGGTTGACGCCGTCCCAGGCGACGGACGGGACCTCGTAGGTCACGTCGAGCGCGGCGTTGAGCGTCACGGTGATGATCATCAGGGCTCCGTGATCCAGTCGCCGTTCTTCATCACGCCGTCGACCTCCAGCTCGCCGGAGAGCACCACCAGGTCGGCCGCCTTGCCGACGGCGATCGAACCGATCTCCTCGGCCAGGCCGAGCACCCTGGCGGGGGTCAGCGAGGCCACCTGGACCGCGTCGGGCAGCGACATGCCGAGCTCGCGCACGCCGCGGCGGAAGGCGGCGTCCATGGTGAGGGTGGAGCCCGCGATCGAGCCGCCCTCGACCAGCCTGGCCACGCCGTCGGTCACGCGCACCCGCATGGGGCCGAGCACGTAGTCGCCGTCGCCGAGGCCCGTGGCCGCCATCGCGTCGGTGATCAGCACCGTCCGGCCGGGCCCGGCCACCTCGTAGGCCAGGCGCAACATCGCCGCGTGCACGTGGACGCCGTCGTTGACCAGCTCGACCGTGACGCGCTCGTCCTCCAGCAGGGCCGCGATCGGGCCGGGCGCGCGGTGGCCGAGCTGCGGCATCGCGTTGTACAGGTGGGTGGCGACGGTGGCGCCCGCCTCGATGGCGGCGATCGCTTGGTCGTAGTCGGCGTCGCTGTGGCCGAGCGCCGCGATCAGGCCCTCGCCGACGGCCGTGCGGATCGTGTCGAGGCCGCCGGGCAGCTCGGCGGCGACGGTGACCATGCGCGCGTGCCCGCGCGCGGCCTTGACCAGCCCCGACAGCTCCTGCGGCGACGGCTCGCGCAGCAGGGCGGGGTTGTGCGCGCCGCAGCGGGCCTTGGCGATGTACGGCCCCTCGAAGTGGATGCCCGCCAGCAGCCCCTCCTCGCACAGCTCGGCCAGCGAGGAGGCGGCCCTGGACAGCTCGTCGAGCGCGTCGGTGACGAGGCTGGCCATCATCGTGGTCGTGCCGTGCCGCCGGTGCAGGGCCACGGCGTCGCGGGCCTTGTCCTGGTCGCCGGTGGGGAACGACCCGCCCGCGCCGCCGTGGTTGTGGATGTCGACGAAGCCGGGGACGACATGCCGCCCTGCGAGGCTCAGGCCGGGGCTGGGGGCCGATCCGTGGCCGACATGCGTGATGCGGCCGTCTTCGATGGTCAGCCACCCTTCGTGCACCCCTTCGGGGGTCACGATCCGGGCGTCGGCGAGAGTAAGGCTCATGAAGAAAGGATCACAGATCGCGTGAGGTGCATGGGCTCGTCGGGGTTCAGCCCACGGGCGAAGGCCCGCGCGACCGCCACCCGCTGGGCGCGCACCAGCTCGGCCATGGGGTCGAGGCCGCTCTCGAAGAACGTGCCGCCGGTCGCCTCGACCTGCTCGCGCAGGCCCTCGGGGGCGGTGCCGAGCATCCAGGTGACGCGGCCGGGGCCCGCGATGCTGATCGGGCCGTGCCGGTACTCCATCGCCGGGTACGCCTCCGTCCACGACCGGGACGCCTCGCGCATCTTGAGTGCGGCCTCCTGGGCCAGGCCGACCGACCAGCCGCTGCCGAGGAAGCTGAACTGCTCGGCCTCGACGAGCCCGGCGGGCAGCGGCTCGGCCAGGGCCCGCTCGGCGTCGGCGATCGCGCCGGTCAGGTCCTCGCCGAGGCTGGCGCGGAGCATGGCGAGCTGGGTGGTGGCGAAGCGGGTCTGCACGACGGAGCTCTCGTCGGCGTAGTCGAGCACGATGACCTCGTCGGCGGCCGTCATGACCGGCGTCTTCGGGTCGGCGGTGATGGCCGTCGTGCGGGCGCTCGTCCTGGACAGCAGCTCCAGCACCTCGGTCGTGGTGCCGGACCGGGTCAGCGCGAGCACCCTGTCGTAGGAGCGGCCGACCGGCGCCTCGGACGCGGCGAACGCGTCGGTCTCGCCCAGCCCGGCCCGCTCGCGCAGCGTGGCGTAGGCCATCGCGATGAACCAGGACGTGCCGCAGCCGACGACGGCCACCCGCTCGCCGGGCTCGGGCAGCGCGCCCGCGGGCACGTCGGCCACCGCGCGGCGCCAGCAGGACGGCTGGGACTCGATCTCGGCTTCGGTATGGGTGGTCACCGCGTTCCTCCCCGTTGGTGTTTGTTTCTGCCTTTTTTATACAGTAAAAGCGCAGCTTTGTGCAGTGGTCGCTCTCACCTGCCTGCCTGTGCCACGCTTGATCCCGTCCGGATCTCATTGGAGGCTTCGTGTCCCGCTACGATCGCTGGAACGCCATCCTGGAGCTGCTCGCCCAGGAGGGCAGGCTGTCGGTGGAGGAGGCCGCCCAGGCGCTCGACGTCTCGACCGCCACGATCCGGCGTGACTTCGACCAGCTCGCCCAGCAGCAGATGCTCATGCGCACGCGCGGCGGAGCCGTCGCCCAGAGCGTCAGCTACGACCTGCCGCTGCGCTACAAGACGGCCAGGCACGCCGACGAGAAGCACCGCATAGCGGCCGCGGCGGCCGACCTGGTGAGCGCGGGCGCCGTGGTCGGGCTCAACGGCGGCACCACCACCTCCGAGCTGGCCCGCACCCTCGCCACGCTGTCCACGCTGGAGAGCGGGTTCACGATCGTCACCAACGCCCTGAACATCGCCGCCGAGCTGACCGTGCGGCAGCACGTCAAGATCGTGGTCACCGGCGGGGTGGCCAGGCAGCAGTCGTATGAGCTGATCGGGCCGCTGGCCTCGGGCGTGCTCGAACAGGTCACCCTCGACGTGGCCTTCCTCGGCGTCGACGCGATCGACGTCGAGCTGGGCGCCTCGGCCCACCACGAGGGCGAGGCCAGCGTGAACAACCTGCTGATCAGCCGGGCCGCCCAGGTCGTGGTGGTGGCCGACTCCTCCAAGGTGGGCCGGCGGGCCTTCTCCCGCATCTGCCCGATCGAGCAGATCGACACGCTGGTCACCGACGAGCGGCTCTCCGACGAGCTCACCGGCCGGCTCACCGACGCGGGCGTCAAGGTCGTACGCGCCTGAGCCGTCCCTTGCGTTACATGGAACCGGGCGTACGGGTAGGTACTGACCGCAGTCGACGCAAGGGGAGACGATGACGGCGGGTAGGAGCGTGGCCCGGCTCGGGCCCACCGAGCGCGCGGCGGCGCTGGCGGAGATGTCCGCCCAGGAGTTCGACGTGGTCGTGGTCGGCGGCGGCGTGGTGGGGGCGGGCACCGCGCTCGACGCCGCCACCCGGGGCCTCGACGTGGCCCTGCTGGAGGCCCGCGACTTCGCCTCGGGCACCTCGTCGCGCTCGTCCAAGCTCATTCACGGCGGCCTGCGCTACCTGGAGCAGCTCAACTTCGACCTGGTGCGCGAGGCGCTGCAGGAGCGGGCGCTGCTGCTCCAGCGCCTGGCGCCGCACCTCGTCCGGCCGGTGCCGTTCCTGTTCCCGATGACCCATTTCGGGTGGGAACGCGGCTACGTGGGCGCCGGCGTGGCGCTCTACGACACGCTCGGCTTCGCCTCCGGCCTCACCCGCGGGGTGCCGGGGCATCGGCATCTGTCCAGGTCACGAGCGTTGCGGCTGGCCCCGGCGCTGAAGAAGAGCGCACTCACCGGCGCCGTCCAGTACTGGGACGCCCAGGTCGACGACGCCCGATACGTGATGACCATGCTGCGCACCGCCGCCACGTACGGCGCCCGGATCGCGCCGCGCGCCCAGGTGGTCGGGTTCCTGCGGGAGGGCGAGCGGGTCACCGGCGTGCGGGCGCGCGACCTGGAGACCGGCGCCGAGTTCGACGTACGCGCCCAGCAGGTCGTCAACGCCACGGGCGTGTGGACCGACGACATCCAGGAGCTGGTCGGCGGGCGCGGCCAGATCCACGTACGGGCCTCCAAGGGCATCCACCTGCTGGTGCCGCGCGACCGCATCCACTCCCGCACCGGCATCATCCTGCGCACGGAGAAGTCGGTGCTGTTCGTGATCCCGTGGGGCCGCCACTGGATCATCGGCACCACCGACACCGAGTGGACGCTCGACAAGGGCCATCCGGCCGCCTCCCGGGCCGACATCGACTACCTGCTCGACCACGTCAACGCCGTGTTGTCGGTGCCGCTGACCCGCGACGACGTCGAGGGCGTCTACGCCGGGCTGCGCCCGCTGCTGTCGGGGGAGTCCGACGAGACGTCGAAGTTGTCGCGCGAGCACGTCGTGGCGCATCCGGTGCCGGGGCTGGTGATGATCGCCGGCGGGAAGTACACGACGTACCGGGTCATGGCCCGCGACGCGGTGGACGCGGTGGCGCACGGGCTCGACCAGCGGGTGCCGCGCTCGTGCACCGACCGCATCCCGCTGGCCGGGGCCGAGGGCTACCAGGCGCTGTGGAACTCCCGCTACCGCCTCGCCCACACCTCGGGCCTGCACGTCGCCCGGATCGAGCACCTGCTCCAGCGCTACGGCTCGCTCATCGACGAGGTGCTCCAGCTGATCGAGGGCGATCCGTCGCTGGGCCGGCCGCTGGCCGGGGCCGACGACTACCTGCGGGCCGAGATCGTCTACGCCGCCACCCACGAGGGCGCCAGGCACCTCAACGACGTGCTGACCAGGCGCACGCACATCTCCATCGAGACCTTCCACCGCGGCCTGGCCGTGGCGCAGGAGGCCGCCGAGCTGCTGGCCGGGCCGCTCGGCTGGGACGCCGAGCAGGTGAAGCGCGAGGTGGAGTACTACACCAAGCGCGTCGAGGCCGAGCGGCGCTCCCAGGAGCAGGACTCCGACCAGGAGGCCGACGCCATCCGGCTGGGCGCCCCCGAGATCGTGCCCGTGGTCGCGCCGGAGCGCGGGTGACCGGCGGACCGGTCACCCGCCCTCAGGGGGGTCAGCGCAGCGGGATCCAGGCCTGACGGGCCAGCGTCGTGGCGTCGTTGACCTGGAGGCCGTCCCAGGACAGCGTCCAGAGGGCGTCGCCGATGACGATCGAGCGCTGGATGCCGGGCTGGTAGGTGTAGTCCTTGTCCTGGTGGGTGGGGTGCTTGATCATGCCGAGCCTCTTCACGGCCGAGTCGTCGATCTTCAGCACGAGCGCGCCCGACTCCTTGGGGGTCATCAGCGGGAGCACCGACAGGCCGGTCTTCGGCCAGTACAGGAACGCGTGCGGGTCCCACTCGGCCTCGGAGCCCGACTCCTTCTGGAAGAGCTGCGACAGCCTGCGCGGGGCGGCCGGGTCGCTGACGTCGAACAGCGAGACCTGCGTGCCGAGCGTCCTGCCCTTGTCGCTGGCCTCCTGGCCGATGCCGATCAGCCGGCCGTCCGCGCCGGGGTGCAGGTAGGCCGAGTAGCCGGTGATCTTCAGCTCGCCGGTCACCTTGGGGGCGGCCGGGTCGCGCAGGTCGAGCGTGTAGAGCGGGTCCACCTGCTTGAACGTCACGACGTAGCCCACCGGGCCGATGAACCGGACCGAGTAGATGCGCTCGCCCTTCCCGAGGCCGCCGACCTCGCCGGTCTTGGCCATGGTGGCGGCGTCGAGCACGTACACGCTGCTGGCGCTGTTGCCGCCGTCGGTGGCGGTGAGGGTGGTGGCGACGCGGAGGTGGCCCTCGTACTCCGACAGCGAGTACTGGTTCAGCAGGCGGCCGGGGACCTTGCCGGAGGCCACGTACGAGGGGGCGCCGGCGGCGCTGATGTCGAACCGGTGGACCTCGGTCTCCTCGGGCGGAGCCGTGGGGGTGGGCTCGGGCACGGGCTCGGAGGTGGCGGGCGTGGCCGGGGCGCTGCTCGTCACGGCCGGGTCGCTCGGGGTGGGCTCGACGGCCGGGGCGGCGCCGTCGGTGGCCGTCGGCACGGGCTCGACCGGCATCGGCTCGGTGACCACCGGGAACCACCAGCGGGGGTTGCTGGCGACGTACAGGCTCGTGCCGCTGCCGTAGACGGTGTCGCCGTCGGCGGCCAGGCTGATGGGCTCGGTGCCGGTCGCGGCGACGTCCTGGGTCAGGTCGATGCTGTGGACGGTGAGCAGCGAGGTGCCGGTGTAGTCGGCGGGGTGGCTGACCCGCTCGCACTTGACCGTGTCCTTCTTGACCGCGCCGGACCCGCCGGTGATCTCGACCGTGGGCAGCCAGGCGGACAGCGGCGCCCGCCGGACGACGTCCTGGTTGGCCTTCTTGCGGTCGGCCTCGGATGCGTCCGGGCTCTTGGGCTCGGGGAAGGTGATGTCGGGCTGGCTGCGGGTGACGAGCCGGACCGTGGAGCCGATCATCCTGGCGTCCACGTACGAGCCCTGCGCCCGGATCGTGCTGAGCACCTTCGGCTGCCCGGCCAGGTCGACCACGACGTAACGGGTCTCGCCGGGCGGCGCGAAGGACTTGACCATGATGTCGCCGCCGCGGAACAGCACCAGCGCACGGTCGCCGGAGAGCAGCAGGTCGGCGGGGGCGAAGGTCGGCTCGTCCTTCTTGGTGAGCTTGAGCGAGGCGGTGACCTTCTTGGTCGCGGTGTCGATGACCCGCAGGGTGCCGTCCACGACCGTGACGATCCGGTTGCCGTCGGTCTTGACCAGGTCGGGCTCGTCAACGCCCGCCTCGTGCACGTTCGTGGTGGAGTGCTCGGGGGTGTCGGAGGTGGTCTTCGCCCGCGCGGTGGCGGCGGTGTCCTCCATGTACATGATCTGCGGGCCGCCGAACCCCCACGGGCCGACGTTCTCCGCGGCGTGCTCCCGCAGGCCCGACAGCATGTCGTCGCAACTGTCGTAGGCGACCAGGCGGACGGCGTCGAGCGTGACCTTCGGCACGGGCGCCTGGCCGGTGGCCGCCGAGGTGCAGGCCGTCGTGGCCATGGCGAGGGCCGCGGCGGTCACGGCCGTACGGAACAGCGTCTTCATGACCTCCATGACGGCTGCGCGGGCCGGATGGTTCAGGAGCCCTTGGCCGGGTTGGCGGTGAAGACCGGGCTGAAGTCGACGTCTTCGGGCACGTCGAGGATCTTGCGGAGCAGGGTGCCCTTGAGGTCGACGACCTGGATCTCGTCCTTGGTGTTGTTGTCCTGCTCCCAGCAGTAGAGGTGGGTGTCGTCGTACCAGCCGAGCACCTTGTCGCAGTCGGAGGCGAACTTGTGCGTGCGGTCGCCCGACTTGACGTCCCACACGCAGGTGTCGCCGTCGCTGCCGTTGGGGCAGGTGGACAGGAACGACTCGCCCGAGGGGGAGAAGACGTCCTGGGTGCCGGCGGGCAGCGTGCCGATCGAGCGCAGGTCGCGGGTGGCCTTGCCGTCGGCGTCGAAGAAGCGCAGGCTGCGGTTCTTCTCCGGGCCGAAGATGTTGATCACGCCCGTGCCCTCGCCGTCCCAGCCGAAGGCGGTCTTGCGGACGGCGGAGTCGTCCACCATGACGGTCTTCGCCTTCTTCGTGGCGACGTCCACGATGACGAATCCGGGGTAGGTCCAGGTGTCGCCGCTCTTCCGCTCGATGTTGAGCAGGATCCTGGAGCCGTCCTCGGACCAGCCGCGGATGCTGGCGATCAGCGGGCCGCGGACGGTCTTGATCGTGGTGCGCTCGCCCGTCTGGCGGTCGCTGACGATGATGTAGTCGTAGTTGTCGTCGGTGTACTTGCGGCCGCGGGTGGCCAGGTAGCGGCCGCCGGGGGAGACGTTCGACTCCCAGTTGCCGGCGTACTTGCGGAACGGCCCGCGCAGCGAGTCCCTGGCGTGGTCGATCCAGTCCTCCTTCTTCTTGTCGTAGATCTCGTAGGAGGTCAGGACGATCGCGTCGGAGGTGTTCTCGTACAGGCCGATCGCGGCGCCGGGCAGCGCCTTGCGCGGACCCTCCTCGGGGACGGAGACCGGCGCGACCGACGCCGCGACCGACGGCGTGGCGGGCGGCACGCTGCGCCCGGACGGCCGGGCGGAGGCGGGCGTCGTGACGCCGCCGTCGGCGGCCAGGGTCGTCCTGTTGTTGGCGATGAGCACGGCGAGCCCGGCCAGCACGAGTAAGGCGACGGCCAGCGTGGCCCCGATGACCAGCGGCGCCCTGCTCTTGCCGGCCGGCCGCCCGGGGTGGACGCCCGGATGGGTGGGCTGCGCGTACGGGCCCGGCGGGTGCCACTGCTGCTGCGGGTACGGCTGCCGGCCCCCCGGCACCGGCCCGGTCATCGGCCCGTGCGGAGGCCCCTGTGCGGGCCCCTGTGCGGGCCCGTGCGGCGGTCCCTGCGGCGGTCCCTGCGGGTGCTGCTGCGGCGGCCCCGCCATCGGCCCCGCCATCGGCCCGGTCATGGGTGGCCCGGCGGGGCCGGCCTCGGCGGCGGCCGCGGCGAGGATGGGCGAGTTCGCCGGCATCGGGTGCTGGAGCAGGCGCATGATCACCTGCTCGGCCGTCGGCCGCTGCGCCGGGTCCTTGGCCAGGCACGCGGCCACGACGTCACGCAGCGCGCCGTCGAGCACGCCCAGGTCGGGCTGCTGGTTGAGGACCCGGTTGATCACCGCGGGCATGGTGTCGCTGCCGAACGGCGCCCGCCCGGACGCCGCGTAGACCATCGCGCTGGCCCACGAGAACATGTCGGCCGCCGGCCCGGCGGTGTGGCCCATGATCTGCTCGGGCGGCATGTACGACGGCGTGCCCACGACCATGCTGCTGATCGTCGAGGTCGCGTTGAGCGCCCGCGCGATGCCGAAGTCGATCACCCGCGGGCCGTCCGCGCCCAGGATGACGTTGGCGGGCTTGAAGTCGCGGTGGACGATGCCGGCCTGGTGGATGGCGGCCAGCGCGGTCGCGGTGCCGATGGCCAGCCGGTGCAGCGTGGACCCGGTGCGCGGCCCCTCCTCCTGCACCACCCGCTGCAGCGAGGGCCCCTCGATGAACTCGCTGACGATGAACGGCCGGTCCAGCTCGACGCCGGTGCCGAGGACGGCCGCGGTGCAGAACGGCGCCACCTGCTGGGCCACCTGGACCTCGCGCAGGAACCGCTCGACGCTCACGTCGTCGCCGGACAGGTCGGGGCGCAGCCATTTGACGGCGACGTGCGCGCCGGAATGATCTTTCGCGAGGTAGACGACGCCCTGGCCGCCCTCGCCAAGCCTGCCGAGGAGATCCATGCCGGCCAGACTCGCCGGATCTCCCGGGCGTAGCGGAGCGAACGATGGCATAAGAGGATTCTGACCCCACCCCGCGAATCCGCAAAAACTACCCGCCGGTAGCCAAGCGGAATATCCTTCGGGCATGCACGTCACGTCCAGCGGCAAGACCCGGGAGATCACCGCCCCCTTCACCGGCGAGCCGCTCGCCGAGCTGCCCATTTCCACGGCCGACGACGTACGCCTGGCCTACGAGCGCGCCAGGGCCGCCCAGGCCGAGTGGGCGGCCAGGCCCGCCGCGGCGCGGGCCAGACCGTTCCTGCTGCTGCACGACGCCATCCTCGACCGCAGGGACGAGATCCTCGACATCGTCCAGAACGAGACCGGCAAGGCCCGCAAGCACGCCTTCGAGGAGGTGCTCGACGTCGCCGGGTGCAGCCTCTACTACGCCCGGCGGGCGTCCGGCCTGCTCGCGCCGCGCACGCGCAAGGGCATCTTCCCCGGCGCCACCCGGGTGACCGAGCTGCGCCAGCCCAAGGGCGTGGTCGCGCTGATCTCCCCGTGGAACTACCCGCTCTCGCTCGGCGTCACCGACGCCGTGCCGGCGCTGCTGGCCGGGAACGCGCTGGTGCACAAGCCGGACACCCAGACCGCCATGTCCACCTTGTGGACCATCGACCTGCTGGCCGAGCTGGGCATGCCGCGCGAGATCTGGCAGGTCGTGCTGGGCGAGCCCGCCGAGATCGGCGACGCGCTGCTCGACGACGCCGACTACGTCGCGTTCACGGGTTCGACCAGGGGCGGCAGGAAGATCGCTGAGGAGGCGGCCAAGCGGCTCATCGGCTGCTCGCTGGAGCTCGGCGGCAAGAACCCGATGGTGGTGCTCGAAGACGCCGACGTGCCGCTCGCCGTCCAGGGGGCGATCCGGGCCTGCTTCACCAACGCCGGCCAGCTCTGCCTGTCCATCGAGCGGCTGTACGTGCACGCGTCGGTATTCGACGACTTCGCCGCGCGCCTGGTCAGGCAGGTCGGCAACCTCAAGCTCGGCGCGGGCCACGACTGGTCGGTCCAGATGGGCTCGCTCACCTCACAACGCCAGCTCGACGCGGTCAGCGCCCACGTGGACGACGCCGTGGCCAAGGGCGCGACCGTGCTGACCGGCGGCCGGGCCAGGCCCGACCTCGGCCCGCTGTTCTACGAGCCGACCGTGCTCACCGGCGTGCGCGACGACATGGACCTGTGCCGCAACGAGACGTTCGGGCCCGTGGTCGCCCTCTACCCCTTCGACTCGGAGGAGGAGGCGATCGAGCTGGCCAACGACACCATCTACGGCCTGAACGCCTCCATCTGGACCACCGACCCGGCCCGCGGCCGCGCCCTGGCCGCCCGCGTCAAGGCCGGCACGGTCAACATCAACGAGGGGTACGGCTCGGCCTACGCCTCCTACGACGCGCCCATGGGCGGCATGAAGGCGTCGGGCCTCGGCCGCCGGCACGGCGCGGAGGGCCTGCTGCGCTACACCGAGTCCAAGACCGTGGCCTCGCAGGCGTCCTGGCTGGGCTTCGAGCCGCCCTTCGACCTGACGTACGAGACGTGGGCCGACGTCCTGGCCGGCACCCTCAAGGCGATGCGGAAGCTGCGGATCAAGTGACGTTCGACGTTCTGGTCATCGGGTCGGGGTTCGGCGGCAGCGTCTCGGCGCTGCGGCTGAGCGAGAAGGGGTACAAGGTCGGCGTGCTGGAGGCGGGCCGCCGGTTCGACGACTCCGCGCTGCCGGCCACCTCGTGGAAGCTGCGCGACTTCCTGTGGGCGCCCTGGCTCGGCATGAAGGGCATCCAGCGCATCCACGTGCTGCGCGGCGAACCCGGCACCGGCGTGATGGTGCTGGCCGGAGCCGGGGTGGGCGGCGGGTCGCTGGTCTACGCCAACACCCTCTACGAGCCGCTCGACCCGTTCTTCCGCGACCCGCAGTGGGCCGGCATCACCGACTGGAAGGCGGAGCTGGCCCCCCACTACGACCAGGCCAGACGCATGCTCGGCGCGGTCACGAACCCCACCGTCACCCGCGCCGACGACGTCATGCGCCGGGTCGCCGAGAAGATGGGCGTGGGAGACACCTTCCACCTGGCCCCGGTCGGCGTCTATTTCGGCGAGGACGGCGTCGACCCGTACTTCGGCGGCGCCGGGCCTCGGCGGCGCGGCTGCATCGAGTGCGGGCAGTGCATGACCGGCTGCCGCCACGGCGCCAAGAACACGCTGGTCAAGAACTACCTCCACCTGGCCGAGCAGGCAGGCGCCCGGGTCTACGCCGAGTGCACGGTCACCTCGGTGCGCCCGCTGCCCTCCGGCGGCTACCGGGTCGTCGCCCGCCGGACGGGGTCGGCGCTGAGCCGCCGTTCGTTCACGGCCAAGCAGGTGATCTTCGCGGCCGGCACGTACGGCACCCAGCGCCTGCTGCACAAGCTGCGCGCCACCGGCGACCTGCCCGGCCTGTCGCCCACGCTCGGCACGCTGACCAGGACCAACTCCGAGGCCCTGCTCGGCTTCGAGCGCACGTCGGCGGGCGGCGAGAAGCTCAACAAGGGCGTGGCCATCACCTCCTCCATCCACCCCGACGCCGAGACCCACATCGAGCCCGTGCGTTACGGCGACGGCTCCAACGCCATGGGCCTGCTGCGCACCCTGCTCGTGGACGGCGGCCAGCCGAGGTGGCCGGCGCTGTTCCGGGAGATCGCCGCGCGGCCCCTGGAGGCGCTGCGGCTGCTCGACCTGCGCCGCTGGTCGGAACGGACCGTCATCGCGCTGGTCATGCAGGCCAAGGACAACTCGATCACCGTCCGGCGCACCCGCTGGGGTTTGCGGTCGGCCCGCGGTCACGGCGAGCCCAACCCGACCTGGATCCCGGCCGGGCACGAGGCCGTCCGGCACGCGGCGGCCGAGATCGGCGGGGTGCCCGGCGGCACCTGGCTCGACCTGTTCGACATCCCGACGACGGCCCACTTCCTGGGCGGCTGCGTGATCGGCGACTCGCCCGAGACCGGCGTGATCGACGCCTACCACCGCGTCTACGGCCACGAGGGGCTGCACGTCGTGGACGGCTCGGCGGTGTCGGCCAACCTCGGGGTCAACCCGTCGCTCACCATCACCGCGCAGGCCGAGCGGGCCATGTCCCTGTGGCCCAACGCCGGCGACCCCGATCCCAGGCCCGCCACGGGCTCGCCGTACGTCCGGCTGCCCCCGGTGGCGCCCCGCCGGCCCGCCGTGCCGGAGCGGGCGCCGGGAGCACTCCGTCTGTATACACTGTAAACGTGAGCGAACGAGGGACGGCGGCGCGCATCGAGGCCGTGGCCCGGCGGATCCTGCTGGAGGAGGGCGCCGACGCTGTCAGCATGCGGCGGGTCGGCGAGGCCGTGGGCGTCACCGCCATGGCCATCTACCGGCACTTCCCCAACAGGGAGGCGCTGCTGCGCGCCGTCGCCGACGCCGCCGCCCGCGAGCTGGCCGAGGCGTGGACCCGCAGGCCCGGCACGGGCGACGTGGAGGAGCGCATGATGGCGGCGCTCGACGACTTCCTCGACTTCGCGCTCGGCAGCCCCCACCTGTACAACTTCCTGACCTCCGACGCCTGGGCGCGGGCCCGTCGTTTCCCCGACGACTTCCGCGACGGGGAGGGCCCGCCGTTCAGCGTGGTGGTGGCGCTGGCCGAGGAGGGCATGCGCGCGGGCGTGCTGCGCGAGGACGACCCGCTGGAGACCGCGCTCGCGGTCACGGCGAGCACCCAGGGCCTGGTCCAGCAGTACCTGAGCGGCCGGATGAGCATGGCCGAGCCCGACTTCCGCGCCCTGTGCCACCGCACGGTGACCCGCGTGCTCAACGGCGTACGGAATAAACCTTATGTACCCCCGTGTCCTTGACGGACATGAAGATTCGTTACGCCGGTGGCCCGACCGCCGTCATCGAGCTGGGCGGCGTCCGGCTGCTGGTCGATCCCACCTTCGACGCGCCGGGCGACCACCCGGTCGGCGCCAGGGTGCTCAAGAAGACGGCCGGCCCCGCCTTCGGCCCCGACGAGGTGGGCCCGGTGGACGCCGTACTGCTCTCGCACGACCAGCACCCCGACAACCTCGACGACGCGGGCCGCGCGTTCCTCGCCGCGGCCCCGCTGGCGCTGTCCACCGCCTCGGCGGCCGAGCGCGTCGGCGAGCCGGTGCGCGCCCTGCCCAACTGGAGCGAGACCGAGGTCGGCCCGCTGCGGGTGACCGGCGTGCCCGCCCAGCACGGCCCCGACGGGACCGAGCACCTGACGGGCGAGGTCACCGGCTTCGTGCTCAGCGGCGAGGGCCTGCCCACCGTCTACGTGAGCGGCGACAACGCCTCGCTCGACGTCGTGCGGGCCGTGGCCGCCAGGTTCCCGCGGATCGACGTGGCGCTGCTGTTCGCGGGCGGCGCGCGCACCCCGCTGGTGGACGGTTTCCTGACGCTGACCAGCGAGGACGCCGTCACCGCCGCCGACATCCTAAGCGCGCGGCACGTCGTCCCGCTGCACTTCGAGCAGTGGGCGCACTTCACGCAGGGCCGCGACACGCTGGAGAAGGCGTTCGCGGGGCTCGGCGAGCGGTTCGTGCTGCTCGCCCCTGGCGAACAGGTCGAGCTTTCCTGAGCTCGTCCTGACAAGGTGGTCCGGTGAGCTGGAGCACGCGCGCGCTCGACGCGCTGGCCGCCGGGCCGCCGACCAGGCTGATCGACTTCCCCGTCCGGGTCCCCGGCGTGCGCCTGCTGCTGAAGGACGAGTCCGGTCAGCCCACGGGCAGCCTGCGGCACCGGCACGCCAGGGCGCTGTTCCGGCGGGCCGTGCTCGACGGCTCGATCACCGAGGGCACCACCGTGGTCGAGGCCACCGGCGGCAACGCGGCGGTCGCGCAGGCGTGGTTCGCCCGGCGGCTCGGCCTGCCCTACCTCGTGGTCATGCCGGGCGCGCCCGACCCGGCGCGGGCCCGCGCGGTCGAGGCGCTGGGCGGCGAGTGCAGGTTCGTGACGCCGCCCCTGGCCATCTACGACGCGGCCAGGGAGGCGGCCGGGCAGGTCGGGGGCCACTACCTCGACCAGTTCGGCCGGGCCGCGCCGCACGACCTGGCCGAAGAGCTGTTCGCCCAGGTCCGTCCCGACTGGGTGGTGACCGGCGCGGCCACCGGCGCGACCTCGGCCACGCTCGGCGCCGCGGCCGGGGAGCACGGCTGCCGGGTGGCGGTCGCCGATCCCGACAACTCCGCCTACTTCCCGGGCTGGACCCTCGACGTGCCCGACTACGCCACCGGCATGCCCTCGCGGATCGAGGGCGTCGGCCGTCCGCGCGTGGAGCCGGGGTTCCGGCCCGACCTGGTCGATCTGGTGGTGCCGGTGCCCGACGCGGCGGGCGTGGCGGCGGCCAGGCGCATCAGGGAGGTCACCGGGCTGCCGGTGGGCGGCTCGTCCGGCACCGCGCTGTGGGCCGCGCTCGAACTGGCCGGGCGCATGCGGGCCAGGGGCGAGAGCGGCACGATCGTCTCGCTGGTGGGCGACGCGGCCGAGCGGCACCTGGCGACGTACCACGACGACGCCTGGGCCGCCGGCAAGGGCCTCGACGTCGCCGGCCGCCTCACCGAGCTGCGGCAGCGGGTCTGATCCAGCCTTCCAGCCCCGCCAGGAAGTCCTCGAACAGGTGGCGGTGGATCGTGTGCTCGGCCCCCGTGACCACGCGCACCTCGAATCCCTTGCCCCGCAACTCCTCCTGGAACGCCGGCGGCACCAGGAAACTCGGGTCGGCCACCTGCACCAGCGACGGCACGACGGGAGCGGGCGTGAAGTCCATGCCCGACGCCTCGACGAGCGACAGCGCCGACCGCCGGTCCCAGCGCGCGAGCATCTCGACCTCGACCGCCACCTCCTCGGCCGAGAAGCCGGGGTGCAGGGCGGCGATCAGCTCGCCGGTCTCGTCGGTGAAGCCGGCCATCGACTCCAGGGCGCCGCTCTCCAGCGTCGGCAGGCGGAAGGCCGGGTCGGAGTAGATCGCCCGTCCGGGCATGAGCCGTTCGACGGCGAGGCCGAGCGTGAGGCCTCCCAGGGAGTGCCCGATGGCCAGCTCGGGGCGCGCGGGCACCGACTCCGCCAGCGACGAGGCGAACAGCTCGGGCGGGTAGGCGTCGGCGCGGGGGCTCTCGCCGTGGCCGGGGAGATCGACGGCGATGACCCGGTAGCCGCGCGCGGCCAGCTCGGGGCCCACCCGCCACCAGCATCGCGAGTCGGCCATGATGCCGTGGACGAGGACGGCCAGGCGGTCGCCCGAACCCCATTCACGAGTGTGCAGCTTCATGCGGCAGCCTCTCCTGCTTATACGTATAAGCAGTTGATACCATCCACCCCGTGAACACGACAAGGGGGGACCGTCCGCCGACCAGCGTCGACGTGGCCAGGGCCGCGGGAGTGTCCCAGGCCACGGTCTCCTACGTGCTCACCGACAACCCCCACGCCCGGGTGAGCGAGGAGACCCGCAGGCGGGTCCGCGACGCCGCCGCCCGGCTCGGCTACGTCCCCGACGCCGCCGCCCGCGCGCTGCGTACGGGCCGCAGCGGCATCGTGCTCATGCCGCTGTCGCGGGCCAGGACGGGCCGGCTGGCGCAGCAGGTGTCCGAAGAGCTGGAGGAGGAGTTCAGGGCCCGCGGCTACACCCTCGTCCAGTACGGCGAGCGCACCCTCAAGGGCGTGGCGGCGGCCAGGAGCTGGCTCGCCCTGCGGCCCTCGGCCGTCCTCGTCGAGGCCGCGCGGCTGACCAGGCCCGCCGTGGACCTGCTGCACGCCTCGGGCGTCCGGGCCGTCGTCGGCCTGTCCGACCAGCCCTCGCCGCTGGTGCCGGCCCTGGTGTTCGACCATCGGGCCCTCGGCGCCGTGGCCGCCCGCCACCTGGTCGCACGGGGGAGCAGGCGGCTGGCGGCCGTCGTGCCCCGGGAGGAGGGCGTCGACGCCATGGGGCGGGCCCGGCTGGCGGGGGTGCGGGAGGTCGTTCCCGGGGCCGCGCGCATCGACCTGGCCTTCTCGGAGGAGGAGGCGGGGCGGATCGTCCGCGCGGGTGACCTGCCCGACGGCGTCTTCGCCTACAACGACGAGTACGCGATGCTGCTGATCAGCGCGTTGCAGGACGCCGGTCTGCAGGTCCCCGGCGACGTCGCCGTGGTCGGCGCCGACGACCTGCCGATCTGCACGCTCATGCGGCCCCGGCTGACCAGCGTGCACTTCGACGCCACCGCCAGCCCGGCCGATCTGGCGGAGGAGATCGACGGGATCGTCCGCGGTGTGCGGCCGTCCGTGGCGGGCGAGGTCGTCGCCCGGTTCGAGCCCCGGCTGGTGGTCCGGTCCAGCGCCTGAGGCGCGTGACGAGGGGCCGGCGCCTGAGGCGCGTAACGAGTTGGACGCGCGTCTTGTCAGCCCTTCCCGCGCGACCTACAGTCCAGAGCAATCGTCGGTGATACGTATCACCATCGCTCGGAGAGGTCCCCCATGGCTGAAGTTCTGAGCGGCGCGCACCGGGACACCCGGCGCCTCGGGCCGCTCTACCTGACGCTTCCGCTGGCCAACGTCGCCGTCATGTTCCTGTGGTTGAGCGTGGGCGCGTTCGTCCTGCCGGTTCACGTGCAGCGCATCACCGGCGTCAACGACGTGGCCGCGCTGGGCCTGGCCAACTCGATCGGCCCGCTCATGGCCACGCTCGCCAACCCGGTCTTCGGCCAGATCTCCGACCGGACCAGGTCGCGCTTCGGCCGGCGTTCGCCGTGGATACTCGGCTGCGTCCTGCTCGGCGTGCTCGCCCTGTTCGCGCAGGCCAATGCGGGCAGCGTGCTCATGCTCGGCGTCAGCTGGGCGGGCGTGCAGACCATCATGAACGGCTACCAGGCCGCCATGACCGCGATCCTGCCCGACCGGGTCCCGCCGAGCCGGTACGGCACCTACTCCGGCCTGTTCGGGCTCGGCACGCCGCTGGCCACGATCGCGGCGGCGATCATGTTCATCGTGTTCCCGCAGTTGGCCGCCGGCGGGGCGTACTACGTGGTGATGGCGCTGCTGCTGGTCGCGGCGGTGCTGATCGTGGTCGCGACGCCGGACACGTCGTCGGCGGGGATGGCGCGCGAGCCGTTCGGGCTGGGCGCGTTCCTGGCCGGGTTCCTGCGGCCGCTGAAGACCCCGGACTTCGCCTGGGCCTTCGTGTCGCGTTTCGGCGTCATGCTCGGATATTTCGTCATCTTTACCTTCAACCTCTTCCTCCTTGAGGACTTCATCAAGATCCCCAAGGGCGAGGTGGTCGCCACGATGGGCCTGCTGATGCTCATCGGCCAGGCCGCCACGCTGCTCGCGGTGCTCGTGATCGGCCCGATCTCCGACCGCCTCGGCCGCTTCCGGCTGTTCGCGCTCGTCGCCGGGCTGTCCTCGGCGGTGTTCCTGGGCATCCCGCTGGCGATGCCGACGTTCGAGGGCATGATCGTCTACAACGTCGCGCACGGCATCGCGTTCGGCGTCTACCTGGCCGTGGACATGGCCCTGGTGACGAAGGTGCTGCCGGACCCCGGCGACGCCGGCAAGGACATGGGCGTCCTCAACATCGCCAACGCCGGGCCGCAGATCCTGGCGCCCGCCCTCGCCGCCGTCGTGGTGGGGACGGGCGGCTATCCGGCGCTGTTCGTCGTGGGCATCGTGATCTCGCTGGTCGGCTCCGTCGGGGTCCTCAGGATCAGGGGTGTGCGCTAGCGTCGGCGACATGACGGAACTTGACCCCAGATTGCGCGCGATCACCGATTTGATGGTGTCCGAGGCACGCGAGGGGGGCGGCAGGCACGAGTACGACGGCCAGATCCAGGACCTGTCGCCCGAGGGCGTACGGGACGGCCTGGCGCGCCTCGGCAAGGGCGACGCGCCGGCCGACCCGCACGACGCCGAGCATCTGCAGATCTTCGAGGAGGCCATGCGCGTCCAGTTCGGCGAGCTGGAGCTGCACCGCAAGAACCCGCTGATCCACCTGTCCAACCTCGACCTGGCCTGCTACGACCGCGACTACGGCCCCGAGGCCGAGCGCGCCGCCGCCAGAGCCGCCCACCTCGCGCAGTGGCCGGCCGCCGTGGACGCCGCGGTCGCCTCGCTCGACCAGGTCGCGGCCCCGGTCGCCACGTCCCTGCTGGGCGCGGTCAAGGGGCTGGCCGCGGGCATCACCGACGAGGCCGCGATCGAGGCCCACGGCAGGCTCGTGGCCCATGTGGCCCGCGCCGCCGCCGAGGGCGACCCCGACGCCGCGCTCGGCGGCGCGGCCCTGGTCAAGCTCATGAGCAGCGCCGAGGGCCTGCCGGTCGACCTGGGCCGGCTGGCCGAGCGCGCCGACGCCGAACGCGACCGGCTCATGGGCCTGCTCGCCGAGTCCTGCGCCAAGCTCGGACGTCCCGAGCGGCCCCTCGACGTCGTCCGCGAGCTGGTCAAGGACCACCCCGACGCCGACGGCGTGATCGAGGCGGCCCGGATCGGCACCGAACGGGCCATCGCCTTCACCCGTGAGAAGGACCTCGTGCCCTACCACGACGGCGAGTGCCAGGTCGGGCTGGCGCCGGAGTCGCGCCGCTGGGCCATGGCCATGATGGCGTGGAACTCGCCGGGCGAGCCCGAGGGGCCGTCCTGGTACCACATCACGCCGCCGGACGCGTCCTGGAGCCAGCAGGACCAGGAGGAGTGGCTGGAGGTCTTCAGCGCCACCACGCTGCCCGCGATCAACGTGCACGAGGTGGCCCCCGGCCACTTCTCGCACGGCCGCGCGCTCCGCCGGGCCCCCTCCGACGTGCGGCGGCTGCTGCAGTCGATGGCCTTCGTCGAGGGCTGGGCCCACTACGCCGAGGAGCTGTGCGTGGAGGAGGGCTACGCGCCCGACGACCCGCGGTTCGAGATCGGCGTCTGGGTGGAGGCCCTGATCCGGGTCACCCGGCTGGCCTGCGCGATCGGCGTGCACACCGGGCAGATGACGGTCGAGGAGGGCGCGCGGCGCTTCGAGTCCGACACCCACCTGGCCGGTCCCGCCGCGCTGTCGGAGGCCCGCCGCGCCTCCTTCGACCCGACGTACGGCCGCTACACCTGGGGCAAGCTGCTCATCCTCGACCTGCGCGAGCAGGCCCGCACGCAGTGGGGAGCGGGCTTCACGCTCCAGCGCTTCCACAAGGCGCTGTTCGACCTCGGCTCGCCGCCCCTGGGCCTGATCGGCGCGATCCTGTAGCGTCGGGGTAGCCGAGCGAGCGCTAGGGAGGTTCAGGCGGTGCGTGAACTGTCCGGCAAAGTCGCGGTGGTGACGGGCGCGGCCAGCGGCATCGGCAGGGCCCTGGCCGTCCGGTTCGCCGCCGAGGGCATGGCGTTGATGCTGGCCGACGTCGATCCCGGCGGGCTGGCCGAGACGGCCGCGCTCGCGGGGAAGGCGTCCGCCGGGCCGGGCGAGGTGCTCACGCAGGTCACCGACGTCTCGGACGCGGCGGCCGTGCAGCACCTGGCCGACCGGAGCTTCGGCGAGCTGGGCGCGGTGCACGTGTTGTGCAACAACGCCGGCGTCCACCAGGGCGGCCGCCTGTGGACCAGGACCGCCGAGGACTTCGCCTGGCTGCTCGGCGTGAACCTGTGGGGCGTGCTGCACGGCGTGCGCGCGTTCGTGCCGCGCATGATGGCACAGGACACCGAGGGGCACGTCGTCAACACCGTGTCCGTGGCGGGGCTGCTGGCCGCGCCGGGCGCGGGCGGTTACGCGGTCACCAAGTACGCCGCGCTGGCCGCCTCGCAGTCGCTGGGCCAGGACCTGGCCGCCGTGGGCTCCAAGCTCCGCGTGACCGCGCTGTGCCCCGGCGCGGTCAGGACGCGGATCGACGACTCGGCCCGGTCCCGCCCGGCCGACCTGGTCAGCACCCCGACGGACGACGAGACGGCCGCCCGCGAGGCCGTCGAGGCGGCCATGGCGCGCGGCGTCGAGCCCGCCGAGGTCGCCGCCCTGGTCGTGCGGGCCATCCACGAGGAACGGTTCCTCGTGCTGACCCACCCCGAGTTCGCCGACCGGCTGCGCAGGCAGACCGAGCTGCTGCTGGCCGGCGAACTGCCCGGCGCTACCAGCGGCGCTCGTGGGACAGCACGCTCACCACGCTCCCGCGCCGCGGATTGACCAGCAGCCGGACGAAGTCGCCCGGCAGCACGTCCTGGTAGACGCGCTCCTTGGCCCGGTACGCCGGCGCCCGCTCCGACGTGCCGTCGTGCACCGCCAGGTAACAGGTGCGCGAGGAGGACAGGTCGTCGCCGTGCTCGGTCACGATCCAGCGCTTGACCACCCGCCCCTCGACCTCCTGCCGCTTGGGCCCGCCGCCGTCGCGCGGAGCGGGCTCGACCAGGACGCCGCGCCACCCGTCGCCGGTGAAGATCCACTCCTGCCGCGGGTCCACCGGGGCCGGCTCGGGCCCGGCGACCTCGCGGCCGAGCGGCGTCAGCACGAACCCCCGCCCGCCCAGCAGCAGCGCGGCCCCGGCCACGAACGCCCCCGCCGTGGCGATCCAGCCGGGCCACGACACGCCCGCCTGCGAGATGGTGACGTACCAGGGCACGGCGAGCCCGGCGGCCAGCAGCAGCGGCACGAGCATGCTCTGCCAGCGCCGCCGGGCCAGCCCGAGGTCGATGGCGCTCTGCCGCACCAGGGGCACGAACTCGGCGTCGAGGTCGCCGCTGTCCGGCATCAGGGCGACGACCGGCGCCTGTGGCGCTCCGCCCATCCGCGCGGCCACCCGGTCGAGCACCCATCGCTCGTACGGCCACACCTGCCCCTCGCCCGTCGCGGAGAGCGTGAGCCGGTCGCCCCGGATCGTCAGGAACCCGCGCCTGGCCAGCTCGAAGACCGTGGCGTGGAAGACCTCACCGGCCCGCAGCCCGCGTAAGAGCTCGACGACGGCGGGCGGCGCCGGGGGAGCAGGGGCCGCCGGGGGCGCGGCGGCCCGGCGCGTCGTCAACCCGAACGCGGCGGCCAGCGCGGCGAACCACAGGGCCCACGCCGAGGCCGGCCAGACAAGATCCACCGTTCTGTGTTAGCACGAGTGACGGTGTGAGGCCAGGCGTAATACCCGAGGCCGATACAATGAAGGCACCGCATTTCGCCTTTGGGGGGTTCTCACGGTGTCTGAATTCGACACAGTGCTGGTGGTCGACTTCGGCGCACAGTACGCGCAGCTCATCGCGAGGCGGGTGCGCGAGTGCCACGTCTACTCCGAGATCGTGCCGTCGTCGATGTCCGTCGAGGAGATGATGGCCAAGAAGCCCAAGGCGATCATCCTGTCCGGCGGCCCGTCGTCGGTCTACGCCGAAGGCGCGCCGCCCGTGCCGCACGGCCTGTTCTCGACGGGCGTGCCCACGTTCGGCATCTGTTACGGCTTCCAGGCCATGGCCCAGGCGCTGGGCGGCGAGGTCGCCCGCACGGGCGTCGCCGAATACGGCGGCACCGCGCTGGAGGTGCTCGACGAGGGCGTCATCTTCCAGGGGCTGCCCGCCGCGCAGACCGTATGGATGTCCCACGGCGACAGCGTGGCCGCGGCCCCCGAGGGCTTCGCGGTCACCGCCTCCACGAGCGAGACGCCGGTCGCCGCCTTCGAGCACCCCGAGCGCGGCCTGTACGGCGTGCAGTTCCATCCCGAGGTGCTCCACTCCGAGCACGGTCAGGCCGTGCTCAAGCACTTCCTCGACGCGGCCGGCTGCCGTCCGTCGTGGACCATGCTCAACATCGTCGAAGACTCCGTCGAGGCCGTGCGCCGGCAGGTCGGCGACGGCCGCGCCATCTGCGCGCTGTCGGGCGGCGTCGACTCCGCGGTGGCCGCGGCGATCGTCCAGCGGGCCATCGGCGACCGGCTGACCTGCGTCTTCGTCGACCACGGGCTGCTGCGCAAGGGCGAGGCCGAGCAGGTCGAGCGCGACTTCGTGGCCGTCACGGGCGTCAAGCTGCGCGTCGTCGACGCCGCCGACCGCTTCCTGAAGGCGCTGGAGGGCGTCACCGACCCGGAGGAGAAGCGGAAGATCATCGGCCGCGAGTTCATCCGCGTCTTCGAGGACGAGCAGCGCGCCATCATGGCCGACGGCCCGGTCGACTTCCTGGTCCAGGGCACCCTCTACCCCGACGTCGTCGAGTCCGGCGGCGGCACGGGCACCGCCAACATCAAGTCCCACCACAACGTCGGCGGCCTGCCGGAAGACCTTCAGTTCAAGCTGGTCGAGCCGCTGCGCGCGCTGTTCAAGGACGAGGTCCGCCGGGCCGGCGAAGAGCTGGGCCTGCCGCCCGCCATGGTCTGGCGG
This sequence comes from Nonomuraea sp. NPDC050227, assembly GCF_044459705.1. Taxonomy (NCBI): domain Bacteria; kingdom Bacillati; phylum Actinomycetota; class Actinomycetes; order Streptosporangiales; family Streptosporangiaceae; genus Nonomuraea; species Nonomuraea sp. NPDC050227. The sequence goes on from NZ_JBITJF010000016.1 coordinate 93,610, forward strand.
CAGCCGTTCCCCGGCCCCGGGCTCGGCATCCGCATCGTCGGCGAGGTCACCCGCGACCGCCTGGCGCTGCTGCGCGAGGCCGACGCCATCGCCCGCGAAGAGCTCTCCCGCGCCGGCCTCGACCGGCAGATCTGGCAGTGCCCGGTGGTGCTGCTGGCCGACGTGCGCTCGGTGGGCGTGCAGGGCGACGGCCGCACCTACGGCCACCCGGTCGTGCTCCGGCCGGTGACGTCCGAGGACGCGATGACGGCCGACTGGGCCCGGGTGCCCTACGACGTCCTGTCGCGCATCTCCACCCGCATCACCAACGAGGTGCGCGAGGTCAACCGGGTGGTGGTCGACGTCACGAGCAAGCCCCCGGGCACCATCGAGTGGGAATAACGCCGTGTGCGAACGGCCCGGACCGCCTGACGGTTCCGGGCCGTTCGCATGTCCGGTCATGAGCGGTTAATGCAGGTCAGGGCGTTGGTTATGGTGGAAGGAGGTCGATTCGCCAGACCCCCTCGACCCCGGCCCGTGACGATTGCTCAGCTCGTGGACGCATACCGGAAAGTTTCTTGGGAAAAGTGTGTGAGTTTGGGCCACTTCTTGGCCGTAGTGGGCAGTGGGGCACCTGAGGCGTCGATTCGTTAGAGCTCGGTGCCGGTGACGAAGGGTGCAATTGCCAACATGGCCCATGCGAGTGAGGATGTCCGGCAGCCGTTGGTGTTGCTCGTGGAGGACGATCCGCAGGATGCGCTGATCGTCCAGGAGCTGCTGGAGGACAGCGGCCTTGCCGTCCGGCTGGAGTGGGCGCGTTCGGTGGACGAGGCCCGCAGGGCGCTGGCCCGGCTGCGCCCTCAGTGCGTACTGCTCGACCTCGGCCTGCCCGACGCCTACGAGTTCTCCGCCCTGTCGTCGGTGCTGGAGGAGGCCGGGGACGCCGCGGTCGTCGTGCTGACCGGCCTGGCCGAGGAGAGCGCGGGCCTCGCCGCGGTGACCGCCGGAGCCCAGGACTACCTGGTCAAGGGCCGGGTCGAGGCCGAATGGCTGGGCCGCACGCTGCGCTACGCCATGCAGCGCAAGCAGGCCGAGCAGGCGGCCGTGGCGCTGCACACCGCACGCATGCGCGCCAAGGAGAACGCCCGCCTGGAGCGCGGCCTGCTGCCGACGCCGCTGCTGCAGGAGATGCCCCTGGAAGTCGCCTCCCGCTACCGGGCCAGCCGCGGCTCGGCCACGCTCGGCGGCGACTTCTTCGACGTCGTCGAGACCGACGACAAGGTCGTGCACGCGGTGATCGGCGACGTCTGCGGCCACGGGCCCGACGAGGCGGCGCTCGGCGTCTGCCTGCGCATCGCCTGGCGGGCGCTGGTGCTCAACGGCATGACCGGCGTCCCGCTGCTGCGCCAGCTCGAACGCATTCTGCGGGCCGAGCGGGCCGGCTCGGAGATCTTCGTCACGATGTCCACGGTGGTCCTGGAGCCCGACCGGCACACGATGCGCGTCTGGCGCGCCGGACACCCCGGCCTGCTGGTGCACACGGCCGACTCCGTGCTCCTCGCCGACCCGCGGCAGGGGCCCGCGCTCGGCCTGCCCATCGAGGCCGACTGGGAGGAGGACCTCCTGGAGCTGCCCGAGGGCGGCGGCGTGACGCTCTACACCGACGGCCTCTTCGAGCGCCGGCTGCCGGGCGACACGCCGCGGTGGCTGGGCGAGGAGGGCCTGCTGGAGCTGTCCTCCCGGTGGACGGGCCTGGGCAGCGAGGAACTCCTCGACGCGATCCTCGCCGACGTCGAGGCGGCCTCCGTCCACGACGCGGCGGCCGACGACGTCGCCGTCGTGCACCTGCGCTGGAAAGACGAATCGTGAGCGAACAGGCGTCCGTGCTGGAGAGGCAGGCCGTGCAGAAGGTTTCCCGTACGCGTGGCGGCGAGCAGGGCTGGCGGCGGCTGACCGTCCACGGCTGGTTCGTGCTGATGATCGCGGCCGTGTCGGTCCTGGTGGTCACCTGCGTCGTCGTCGCCACCGTGATGCTCGACCGCACCGCGCGGCTGTCCGACCAGGTCATCCTGCGCATCTCGCCGGCCAGGATCGAGGCCGCCCAGCTGCGCAGCACCCTGATCGACCAGGAGACCGGCGTACGCGGTTTCCTGCTGACCGGCAACGAGGACTTCCTCCAGCCGTACACGGCCGGCGTGGCGGCCGAGCGGCACAGCCGCGAGCGCATCGCCGCGCTCATCGGCGACCGTCCGGAGCTGGTCAGTGAGCTGAACGCGGTCATGGACGCGGCGGCCACCTGGCGGCGCGACTACGCCGAGCCGCTCACCGCCGACAAGCGGGCCGACGGGGTCATCTCCGCCGCCCGCATCGAGAGCGGCAAGCACGCCTTCGACCAGATCAGGGCGCTGCTCGACCGGCAGGACGACCGGCTGGCCAAGGCCCGGCAGCGCGCCCAGGAGGAGCTGCGACAGGTCGAGCAGGTGCGCAACCTGGCCTTCGTCGTCATGCTGATCCTGTTCCTGGTGGCCGGCGTCGCGATGGCGGTGCTGCTGCGGCGGTCGATCGGGCGTCCGCTCGACGAGCTGCGCGAGGCCGCCCGCGACATCGCCGCCGGCGACTTCGACCGGGCGATCCCGGTCAGCGGGCCGGCCGACATCCGCGAGGTCGCACGGGACGTGGAGTCGATGCGGACGAAGATCGTCTTCGCCCTCGAAGAGTTCCGCAAGCAGCACGTCGTGCTGCGCGAGCAGGCGGCCGGCCTCGACGCCCAGGCCGAGGAGCTGCGGCGGTCGAACGCCGAGCTGGAGCAGTTCGCCTACGTCGCCTCCCACGACCTCCAGGAGCCGCTGCGCAAGATCGCCACGTTCTGCCAGCTCCTCCAGAAGCGCTACGGCGACGTGCTCGACGAGCGCGGCCTCCAGTACATCCACTTCGCCGTGGACGGCGCCACCCGCATGCAGGTCCTGATCAACGACCTGCTCACCTTCTCCCGCGTCGGCCGCCTGTACGACGACCGCAAGCCGGTCGACCTGGCGGAGTCGCTCGACAAGGCGCTGGTGGACCTGTCGGCGGTGATCGAGGAGACCGGCGCCGAGATCGAGCGGCCCGACCCGCTGCCCAACGTGATCGGCGACCCCACCATGCTCGGCATGCTCTGGCAGAACCTCGTCGGCAACGCGCTGAAGTTCCGCGCGCCCGACCGCGCCCCGCGCATCCGGATCGCCTGCGAGCAGCGGGAGAACGAGTGGCTGTTCTCGGTCACCGACAACGGCATCGGCGTGGAGGCCGAGTTCGCCGATAAGATCTTCATCATCTTCCAGCGCCTGCACAGCCGCGAGGCCTACAGCGGCACCGGCATCGGCCTGGCGATGTGCAAGAAGATCGTGGAGAACCACGGCGGTACGATCTGGCTCGACACCGGCCACACCGAGGGAGCCCGGATCAGCTTCACCCTGCCCGCCGTCACCGACGAAGGAGCAACCCCATGACCGTCCAGCCCATCGAAGTGCTCCTGGTCGAGGACGATCCCGGTGACGAGCTCATCACCCGCGAGGCGTTCGAGGACAACAAGATCCGCAACAACCTCCACGTCGTGCGCGACGGCCTGGAGGCGCTCGACTTCATCTACCAGCGCGGGGCGCACGTGGGCGCGCCGCGGCCCGACCTCGTCCTGCTCGACCTCAACCTGCCCAAGTACGACGGGCGGCAGGTGCTGGAGAAGATCAAGGGCGATCCGGAGCTGCGGGCGATCCCGGTCGTCGTCCTGACCACCTCCTCGGCCGAGGAGGACATCCTGCGCAGCTACAAGCTGTTCGCCAACGCGTACGTGACCAAGCCCGTCGACCTTGAGCAGTTCATGGCCGTCATCCGGCAGATCGACGAGTTCTTCGTCACCGTGGTGCGGCTGCCGGGCCGTACCCGGCTGCCCGACGGCCAGGGCCTGGCCTAGCCGTCCTGGTCGTCCGGCCCGGTCTCGGCGGCGGGCGGGGCCGGCCGGCGCAGCGCGCGCCACGCCGACCGGGCCGCGGCGAGCAGCAGCCGCCCGGCGCTCGCCAGCAGCAGCGGCACCAGCAGCAGCCCGACGAAGATCGGCGCGGCCATGTACCGGAAGTCCTGGGCCGAGATGTTGGCCAGCACGGCGAGCTGCTGCCCGGCCACGACCGCCGCCACCCCGACCACATAGCGGTTGCGCAGGGCCAGCGCCCCCAGCGCCACCGCCGCGTACGACAGGTAGGCCCACGAGGCCCCCCGCCACAACACCCAGTCCCACTGCGGGAGCAGCGCCCCCGACAGCCACGGCTCGGCCACCTGGTTCAGCTCGGCCGACAACGGCCGGAGCGAGAACACCCCCCGGCCGGCGAAGTCCGGCACCTTGCCGGGCCCCACGTAGGTGTCGGCGCTGGGCCGCCGCGAGAACCGGTACGTCATCCCGCCGACCACGTACGGGTCCTGCACCGGGCTCCACGCGATCGCCCCCCGGCACAGGCGGGTGCCGACGATCATCCCGGGGTCGCTGGTCAGCAGCCGCTCCCACAGGCCGAGCAGCTCGCCCGCGTGCGCGTCGGCGGCCGGCCAGCTGAAGTCGCGACGCCAGATCAGCAGGTTGACCGTGGCGCAGGTGCCGCCCTCCCACCACCTGCTGAGCGGCGCCACCGAGGTCATCAGCGCCTTGTCCTGCTCGGTGAACAGCTCCGGCCGCTCCCTGAACGCCACCGCCACGTCGGCGTAGGCCGTGTGGTAGACGTACGTGCTGGACGGCGGCGTGATGCCGAACCGGGGGAACAGCAGGTTCGTGAGCAGCAGCGGCACGGCGGCCGCCACCGTGCCGACGAGCGCGAGCCGGACCCGCCGCGTGGCGACGACCACCAGCAGGACGACGACGGCGATGCCCACCGCCAGGAAGCCGTTCGCGCGGAACAGCCCGAGCAGCGTCATGAGCACGCCGAGCCCGGCCAGGGAGACCCGCCGGCGCGCGGCCATGCGCGCGCAGACCCCCGCGATCATGATCGCGCAGATCGTGAACGGCACGTCCTTCCACAACGTGACCGTGAACGCCCCCACCGTCGGCGTCACCGGCGCCAGCACCGCCACCAGCGTCGTGGCCCACCGCGGCGCCCCCAGCGCGCAGAGCGACCGCGCCAGGTACGTCAGCGCCCCCGCCATCGCCGTGGTCTGCGCGAACGTGACCGCCCCGAGGTCACCCGTCTTGGTGAAGCTCAGCCACAACAACGCGTCGTAGGCCACCGAGTGATCGCTCACCCACGGGCCGACGATCGTGTGACTGAGATAGAGCACCGAGTCGCGGCTGAACAGCCCGGGGTAGAAGGCCGCCCACCAGCAGGCGAGCACCGCCTGAATGATCAGGAAGGTGACGAGGGCGACCCACGGCCTGGGACGTGCGGCGGCGGGGCTGACGCTCTCCATGGTTCCAGCACTCAGGAGGGGGACGTGCTCAGAAGTAGCTCAGTCCGGAGTCTGGCCCCTTGCCGCGCAGCAGCGTCGGGACGGTGACGAGGGTGTAGCCCTGCTTCTTGAGCTCCTTGAGGATCTCGGGCATCGCCTTGACGGTCTGCGGGACCGTGTCGTGCATGAGGATGACGCCGTCGCGCTTGGCCAGCTTGAGCACGGTCGCCTTGATCTTCTTGGCGTCGCGCAGCTTCCAGTCGAGGGTGGTGCCCGTCCACAGGATCTCGGCGAGGTCCTGCTGGTCGGCCATCCGCAGCACGCGTTCGTCGGTGTGCCCGTAGGGCGGGCGGTACATCGTCGGCCGCCGGCCCGTGGCGTCCTGGATGAGGGCCTGGGTGGTGCGCAGCTCCTCGATGATGTCGTCGTCGCGCAGCGTCGGCAGCGAGGGGTGGGAGTAGGTGTGGTCGCCGATCGCGTGCCCCTCCGCGGCCTGCTGCCGGGCCAGCGCCGGACGCTGTTCGACCTGCTTGCCGACGAGGAAGAAGGTGGCCTTGGCCCCCTCCTTCTTGAGCGCCTTGAGCAGCGTCGCCGTGTGCTCGCCGGGGCCGTCGTCGAAGGTCAGCGCCAGGCACTTGAGCCGGGCGCAGTCGATCTTCGGGGCGGCGGCCGCGGGCGTGGCGGTCAGGGCCAGGGTGGCCGCGAGGAGGGCGTGAATCACCACACGCGACAGCCTAGAACCATCCGGGCCCGTCCGCGTCACCGGACATCGACTTGAGACCTGACCCCGGCCTGTGGTCCGGAACCCGTCACCTGCCCAGTCTGGCCCGCAGGAACAGCGTCACGCCCTTCAGCGACCTGACCGGCAGGTAGCGTTCGGCGCGCACCACCATCGACAGGCCCGCGTTGACGACCGCGGGCGTGCGCTGCAGGTCGCTGCCCCTCGACCGCCGCCGGTGCCGGGCCACCAGCGGACGCAGCAGCACGTTCCAGCTCCACAGCCGGTCCACCCTCAGCCCGGCCTTCTCCACCACGACGGTCAGCGTGTCGCGGCCGTAGCGGCGGACGTGGCCCACGGCGTCGTCGTGCGCCGACCACAGCGCCATGTCGCACGGGACGGCGATCAGCGCGTGCCCGCCGGGCGCCAGCACCCGGGCGATCTCCTCGGTGACGAGATGGTCCTCGTGGATGTGTTCGAGCACGTCGAACGCGGTCACCAGGTCCATGCTCGACGACTCGAACGGCAGCGCCCGCGCGTCGGCGTGCACGGCCTTGAGTCCGCGTTCCCTGGCGACCTCGACCGCCGTCTCGCAGTAGTCCGTCGCGGTGGCGTCCCAGCCCGCCTCGACCAGCACCCGGGTGTTCCCGCCGCCGGCCGCGCCGACGTCGAGCGCCCGTCCGGGACGGCCCAGCTCGCGCAGCTCCCTGCGCAGGATCGCCCGGCGCTCGCGGTACCACCAGTGGGTGTCCTCAAGGTCGAGCAGCCGGCGGATCTCAGTGGTTTCCATGTGGTTGGTTCCTTGTGCGGGAGAAGACCCAGCGGTCCAGAGCGGTGAAGCGGATCAGGGTGAGCAGTCCGTACGTGGCGACCACCGCGCTCATCTCCATCAGCCGCCCGGCCCCCGGCGACACGCTGCGCAGGCCGAGCACGGCGGAGGTGGTCAGGAGGTAGTTCGCCAGGAAGAGCAGCGCCGCCCGGAAGTGCATCGCGGTACGCCGTCCGCCCAGCCGGTTGAACGTCCAGCGCCGGTTCGCCTCGGTGTTGACGAACCCGGTGAGCACCAGCGCGCCCAGGTTGGCCGGCGCGGGCGCCCAGACGCCGCGCAACGGCAGGTAGATGAGCGCGTACAGCAGGACGGAGAACACGCCGATCGCGGCGAACGAGGCGAACTTCGCCAGCGTCACCGCCCTCGGCCGGGCGACCACCGCGTCGGGATGCGTGGGCGTGAGCTCCGCACGCGCCACCTCGACGTCGGCCCGGCCCATGGACATCGACCAGGCGACCCTGGCCAGGCCCTTGAGGTCGTCGATCGCCGTCCTGACCACGCGGACGCGCGAGTCGGTGTCCTCGATCCAGTCGACCGGCACCTCGTGCACGCGCAGGCCGTTGTGCTCGGCCAGCAGCAGCAGCTCGGTGTCGAAGAACCAGGCGTCGTCCTCGATCTTGTCCATGAGCGGCCGGACCACGTCGGTCCTGGCCGCCTTGAACCCGCACTGGGCGTCGCTGAACCTGACCCCGAACCCGTACCTGAGCAGCGCGTTGTAGCTGCGCGAGACCACCTCGCGGCGGATCGAGCGCAGGGTGCGGGCGCTGTGCGCGAGCCGGGTGCCGATGGCGATCTCGGAATGCCCGCTCGCCACCGCCGCGACCAGCGGGAACAGCGCGCCGAGGTCGGTGGACAGATCGACGTCCATGTACGCGACGATGTCGGCCGGGCTCTCCCGCCAGGCCGCCTTGAGCGCGGCTCCGCGGCCCCGGATGTCCAGGCGGCGGGCATGCACCCGGTCGTGCTCGGCGGCCAGCCGGGTGGCGATGGGCCAGGTGTCGTCGGTGCTGCCGTTGTCCACGACCGTGATGCGCCACGGCAGCGGGAACCTGTCCTCCAGGAACGCGGCCAGCGTGCGCACGCAGCCCGGCAGCGCCCGCTCCTCGTTGAGCACCGGGATGACGATGTCGACGGTCGCCAGGCCGGCCGAGGTGTCCAGGACGTTGGGGCTCGGGTCCATGGCGGCACGCGTGTCCATAGAATTCCCTGATCGCTTGCGGCGGTAGGTTCACGGAAATGGTGCTGGGGGCGTCCAGCGGGGCGCGTGCCGTTTCTGCTCACCATTCCATGAACGGGGACAAGCTTTACCTGGTCGTGAGCTCGTACACGGAGACGTCGGCGTTGCGGAAGCGCAGTTCGGCGTATTTCTCCAACGCCGGATCATTGCTGGTGAACAGCCATCTCACGCCGTATTTCCACCGGAGCCTGCGGACGTTCGCGGCCGACGGCTCGCGGAAGGCCGCGTCGTTGTCCGCCAGCCTGGCCTGGTCGGCGAACGGCACCTGGAGGTAGGGGGTCACGAACATCTCGGCGCGCGACAGCGTGCTCTCGGCGTACGCCCAGCCCTCGACCAGCACCCGCCGCTCGGTGAACCCCGACACCCAGAAGTGCCTGCTGTCGCACGTACGGCGGGGCGCCGGGTTGCGGCAGTGGAGGTCGGTGGCCACCACGTCACCGGGCGCGGAATGGTCGCGCAGCCACCGTCCGGCCTCCAGCGCCCCGGCCGGGATCAGCCGCTCGCGCTCCCACGGCTCCGGCGCGACGTGCACGACCACCTCCCGCAGCGAGGTCGGCACCGCGTACCCCGCCAGCAGCGCCACCACCGCCAGCGAGAACCCCCTGCGCCGGAACGCCAGCACCACCACGGCCACCCCCGCGAGCACCAGGTACGGGACCAGCACCCGCACCAGCACCGCACCCGGCGGCACCAGCCGCGAGGCCGCGACGGCCACCGCCGCCCCCGCCCCGGCCAGGCCGGCGACCACCGCCCACGGCACCCGCCGCCGCTCCACGGCCGCCACCACCCCGCACACCGCGGCCACCGACAGGTACGGCCGCACCCCCTCCAGGAAGTAGAGCTGGGCGTCGGACGGATGACCGAGCACCATGATCGCGCCGATGCCCGCCAGCCCGACGCCCACCGGCAGCAGCACCCCCGGATCCAGCAGCCGGGCCTTCAGCGCCACCACGCCGCCCCACACGCAGAGCAGGCAGAACAGGTGCACACCGGCGAACACCAGCACCGGCCCCCACGGCTCGGCGGCCAGCGCGGGCGGCTGCACGTCCGCCACCACCCCCCACAACGTGCGCATCGTGGCGAACGGCGCCACCACCGTGCCCTGCGCCCCCCGCCCGAACACCACGAACTGCGCGATCAGCAGGCAGCCGGACGTGATCGCCGCCGGCACCAGCCACTCCCGCCGCAGCCGCCGCTCCACCGGCAACCGCACGACCAGCACGAACACCAGCCCGGCCAGCAGCAACGGCAGGAACGTCGCCTTCGCCCCGGTCAGCGCCAGCAGCAGCACGGCCACCGCCGCCCACCCCCGCGGCCGCATGGCGGTGAGCACCAGCATCACGGGCGCGAACAACAACGCGCCGAACGTCTGCGTCGGGCTGGCCCACGCGGTGAACATCGACCGCGAGGTGAACACCACGCCCTCCTGCAGCACCGGCGCGAACAGGAAGTACGTGACGCCGACCGCCGCGAGCCCCGCCCCCCACCGCCCGCCGAGCCGCCGCCCGAGCACCGCCACGAGCACGACCATCGCGAACGTCATCGGCAACGTGGACAGCCGGTAGACCAGCGTCACCGGCTCGATCCCGGTGACCCAGCTCGTGGCCGCCATCTCGGCGTAGACGAACCAGTGGTAGGACAGCCGCTCGCCCAGCACCGACGGCAGCGTGGGCGGCACGTGGTTCCTGACCTCGCCCAGCAGGGCCAGGTGGTAGGGCATGTCGACGTACGCGTCGGTGATCGGCACGCGGTAGAGCGACCGGGCGCAGAAGGCCAGCAGGTAACCGGCGACCCCCGCCAGCGACCAGGCGCACCACCAGGGCATCCGTTCGCGTTCGGCCCGGCCCCGCCAGTGACGCCGCAACCGCGGCACCGCGAGGAACAACGCGACGGCGGTGACCGGCCAGCCCAGGACGAGCAGCGGCAGGCCGGCCGCGCGGGCGGGGATGTAGACCAGGACCTCGACCGCGTACCCGAGGGCCAGCCCGGCGGCCACGTCCTCGGCGAACGACCGGCCGCCGCCGGTGAGTGCCCGCCACAGCAACGTCCCCGGCAGCGCCACCCCGAGCAGGGCGTACGCGCCGAAGGCCGCCAGCTCGCCCGCCGGAACCCCGCACCAGAGCAACACCCAGGCCGCCCCGCCCAGCACCGTCCCGGCCGGCAGCCACCCCGCGAGCAGCCGCCGCGCCCATCCCGGCGCCCGCCGTTCCCTGACCGCGGCCGCCGCCACCACAGCCGTCATCCCCAAGCCACCCCCTCATGCCCCCGAGCCCCGGCCAGGGATCGCGGGTCGTGTCCAGCCCGCATCGGCGCGACGACCACGAAGGAGAGCGCAAGGCGCCGGGGGCCGCCCGTCCCGGATGACGGGCCGGTCGCCACGGGGGGATCACCGCCCGGCGGCGCGATGGCCTGCGGTGGAACGGTCGTCATCGGTGCTCCGGCCCCGAGCGCGGCCGGTTCGTCCGATGAGGGCTCATCTGACCACGGTCACCAGTCGCGTGAACTCGCCCGGCAGGTCGACGCCGTCCCACACCCGGTGGAAGCTCAACGCGCTGCCCACCGGCACCATGCGATCGACCCCGCGCCCGGCGAGCTCCCGGGCCAGCTCCTCCAGCTCGCCCAGCGAGAAGCCGAAGTGGGTCAACGTCTGGTCCTTGCGCTCGACCATCGGGATCAGCTCCGCCAGGGTCCGCACCCGCGCGTGCGCGAACGTGCCCGCGCCCAGCCACCGCCGCGGCATGGCGGCCGCCGCCGCCAGCGTCACGTTGGCCAGCGCGTTGCCCCGGAACTCGATCAGATCGACCAGCCCGTCGGCGGCCAGCCCGTAGACCGAGACCCGCTTCTCCACCGCCATCGCGGCGTCGACGTCCCAGCCGCGCCCGGCCAGCACCCGCGACACCTGCTCGGTGAAGTCGGCCCGCGCCGCCTCGCAGTCGTCGTCGGCCCCCACCCAGAACACGGTGCGGGGGGAGGAGCAGGCGGCCTGGTCGAACCAGTAGCTGTCGTTGACGAACCCCTCGGCCGCCGCCACCCTGGCCGCGCGCGGCGCGCACAGCCAGGCCGCCGCGTTCACCACCGCGAAGGACGAGCGGTCGGGGAAGGTCAGGTCGCGGGCGTGCGGCGCGAGCGGGTGGCGGCGCACCTCGCGTACGGTGTCGTCGCCGCCCCAGATCACCCGCAGGTCGCAGGCCGCCGACAGGGCGGCGGTGACCGCCTCGGCACGCCGGTCGTAGGAGACGATGCGCTGCGTGGCCGTCACCACCGGATCGGCGTCGGCCAGCGCCTCCCGGAGCGTGTCGAGGACGACCGCGGCGACCGCCCCCGCCCGCGGCGACAGGCGGACCACGTTGCGGTTGCCCATCAGGGCCGACAGGGCCCAGGAGTAGACGAAGACCGTGTCGACGTTGGCCGGCGGGAGGTGGAAGACCAGGCCGCGCGGCACGCGTACGTGCGGGGTGCGCAGCTCTTCGAGGGTGCGGGCCAGCTCGCTGGGCCGCAGGAAGAACCCCAGCGAGCCCAGCTCGGGATGGCGGCGGGCCAGCGCGGGCCGCAGCAGCCGCTTGCCGAACGCCGCCAGGAACGCGCGCATCCGCTCGTCGCCCACCTCAAGGGGCGCGCCCCGCCGCACCTGCGCGACCAGCTCCTCGACGGGGACGGGCGAGCCGCCGGGCGGAAAACGCACCTCGACCCCGCCCGCGTCGCCCACTCGCGGGATCCGGGTGGTGATCGATCGATCGGTCATCAGCCGCCCTGCCCGAACGTGTCGCTGCAGCCGCGCGCCTCGGCCCGCGGCAACCTGCCCAGCACGGTGAACCGCTTGCCCGGCCAGTGGCCGTCGTCGACGCCGTGCACCATGCCGAGGTCTTCGGTCAGCAGCGCGTGGCCGGGATAGGAGGTGGGCAGGGTGCTGACCACCTCGATCAGCCCCGGCTCGCCGGGCGGGACCTCCCGCCAGGTGCCGGGGTCGCGGATGACGACGTCGGCGAAGTCGGGGCAGTAGAGCCCGTCGCCGTCGGGGCCCTCCAGGAAGACCGTGCCGATCTGCTCGACCATGCCGTAGAAGTTGTGGACCCTGGTCAGCCCGCACTCGGACGCCAGCCGCCGGCGGAAGGCGTCGTTGTCGACCGCCTGCTCGGCCAGCCGCTTCCAGCCGCCCGAGTGGATCAGCACCCCCTGGGACAGGTCGGCCCCCAGGCCGAGCAGATAGAGCCAGACCATGAACGTGAACCCGAAGACCAGGAACGGCTCGCCGCCGTGGCGGGCCAGGAACGCCTCGACGGCCGCCGCGTCGACCTCGCCCTGCTCGTCGAGGACGAAGGTGTGGTCTCTGCCGAAGTTCATCATCCCGAGCACCCCGGCCCCCCGGGCGCTCAGGGCCGGGCCGCGGACGACCGAGCGGCCGTCGACGATCAGCATCGGCAGCCGCCGCTCGCCCAGCACCGCCCGCAGGGTCGCGGCCAGCATGCGCGGCTGCGCGGCGGCCGCCTCCCGGTCGAGGTAGACCCGGCTCGGCCGCTGCCCGGTGGTGCCGCTGGAGGTCAGGACCCGGAACACCGCCTCGGACGGGACGCTGCGCAGCTCGTGGGTCTTGAACAGCCGCACCGGCAGCCACGGCAGGTCGGCCACCCGCTCGTAGGGCGGATGGGCGCCGATCGCGTCGAGGATCCGCCGGTAGGGCGGGCACGCCCGCCGGTGCCGCTCGGTCAGCGCCGCCAGTTTCCCGGCCAGCACCTCCTCCCGCGCGGCCGCGTCGAGCGTGAACACGCTCACCGCCCGGCCTCCGCGGCCGACTCCAGCGCCCGGTAGTCGATCTTGCCGGTGGGCAGCAGCGGCAGCCGTTCGACGGCGCGCACGTCGAAGCCGCTCCAGTGGAGCCGCAGCTCGGCGCCCAGCCGGCGGGCCAGGTTGCGGCACCCGGCCGCGTCGAGCCCTTCGGCCCACACCGTGACCCGGTCGTCGCCGCTGGTCGCCGCGACCGGCACGGTGTCGCGCAGCAGCTGCTCGACGTCGTCGAGGTTGACCCGTACGCCGAAGATCTTGGCGATGCGCCTGAGCCGGCCGGTGACGTAGAGGAAGCCCTCGTCGTCGAGGCGGCCGAGGTCGCCGGTGCGCAGCACCCCGCCCAGGTCGTCGGGCCTGGCCAGGTCGGCGGCGGTCTCGGCGTAGCCCATCATCACGTTGGGCCCCTGGTAGACGACCTCGCCGCCGTCGATCGTCAGCCGCCCGCCGGGGACGGCCTGCCCGGCCGAGCCCGGCTTGTCGGCGAGCCGGTCGGGCGGCAGGACGGCGATGCGGGCCGTGGCCTCCGTCTGCCCGTACATGACGAAGAAGCGGTCGGCCTGGGCGGCGAACAGGGACACCAGCTCGGGGCTGAGCCGGCCGCCGGCCTGGGTGAGCGTGCGGATCGTGGGATGCTCGGCGCGGTCGAAGCGCAGCCTGCGCAGCATCTCGTACTGGTAGGGGACGGCCGCGAGCGAGGTGCACTTGTGCTCGTCGAGGTGTGTCCAGAAGGACCGTTCGAGCAGCCCGGCCTCGGTCAGGACGACCGTCGCCCCCGCGTGCAGGTGGCTGTTGAGCACCGACAGGCCGTAGCTGTAGTGCAGCGGCAGGCTGGTGGGCGCGATCTCGCCGGGCATGATCGACAACGCCGAGGCGATGGCGGCGGCGTTGGCCGCGACCGCCTCCCGGGACAGCCGCACCAGCTTGGGGTTGCCCGTCGAGCCCGAGGTGGCCAGGAGCACGGCCAGGTCGGGATGCGGGTCGGGGGCCTGGCCGCGGGCGCCCGGCGGCCCGTCGGGCGCGTGGGTGAACCCCACCAGCGCCGCGGGCCGGAACCGGCCCACCAGGTCGGCCAGGGCCGCGGCCGACAGGTCGGGGTCGAGCAGCGCGATCGGCCTGCCGGTCTGCCAGGCGGCGAGATAGCGCAGCACGGACGCCAGGTTGTTGCGCATGCCGCAGAACAGCGGCCCCGGCCGCAGCCGGGACAGGGCCTCGGCCACGCGGGCGACGCGCCGGGCCAGCTCGTCGCCGGCCAGCCCCTCCTGCTCGCCGGCGACGACGAGCCCGGCCTGCCGGGATGGGAACATCACGGCACCAGCCCGCCGTCGACCCCGAGCACCTGGCCGGTGATGTACGACGCGGCGGGCGAGAGCAGGAACGCCACCGCCTGGGCGACGTCGTCGGGCCGGCCGATGCGCCGCAGCGGGGTCGCCGAGATCGCCGTCTCGCGGTCGTCGGGCCGCAGCGTCCTCAGCATGTCGGTCTCGACGTAGCCGGGGGCCACGGCGTTGACCCTGATGCCCGCCGGGCCCATCTCCCTGGCCGCGGACAGGGTGAGGCCGATGACGGACGCCTTGGTCGCGGAGTAGGCCGCCTGGTTGGCGCCGCCCGCCCGGCCCATGAGCGAGGAGACCAGCACGACGGCGGGCCCCTGCCCGCGCAGCAGCAGCCGGAACGCCAGCTGCAGCGTGTGGGCCGGGGCCAGCGCGTTGGTGCGGTAGAGCTCGTCGAGGGTCTCGGCGCGGGTCATGGCCAGCGGGCCGGAGGCGTAGACGCCGGCGTTGACCACCAGGGCGTCGAGCCGCTCGTGGCGCCGGCCGATCTCGCGCATGTGGCCGGCGACCACGGCCCGGTCGGCGACGTCGCCGTGGACGGACCACGTGCGGCCGCCGGTCGCCGCGGCCACCTCGGCGGCGGCCTTCTCGGCGCGCTCGGCGCCGCGGCCGTGCAGCACGACGGTGTGGCCGGTGGCGGCCAGGGTGGTGGCGATGGCGCGGCCGATGCCCCTCGTCGACCCCGTGACCAGGGCGACGCGGGCCTCAGACCGCGGCTGCGCCGATTCCATGCTTCTCCAGCAGCTCGCCCGCCTTGGCGAACGAGCTCATGTCGATCATGTCGTCGGTGTCGATCATGATGGAGAACTCGTCCTCCATCGCCGCGATCAACGCCATGTGGGCCAGGGAGTCCCACTGGGGGATGCCGCGGTATTCGAGACCGTCGACGTGTGCGTCGGCCGGCAGGTTGAGCGCCGTGCGGAAGACGGCCCGCAGGCGGTCGAGATGACTCATGATGTCTCACTCTCTGTCCTCAAGCCACGACGCAGTGTAGCGGGGATTGCGGTGGCAGGAGAAACCAAACCCCCGACGTGAGTAATGGAAGCGTATAACGGCGCGTGGCCGTCGTTCGGGGCTGGGAATGTCCCAAGGGGCGCGCCAACCGCTACAGGGGGAATGATGGACGAATCCAATCACTGGTACGGGCACTCGCGCATTCTGGGCAGGTACTGCGAGCTGCCGGACGAGACGCCGAAGCGAATTCAGGGCTTCCTTCAACACGGATGGAACTATCTCCACGGATTTCCCCCGAACGACCATTGGTGCAGCCCCGGATATCCCCGTTTCATCTGGTCTGACGTGCTTCGTCGCCGGGGCTGGTCGATGGGCAGACGCGGCCACTACCTCATCGGCGCGCCCTGGATCTACCTGCTTCACCTGGAGCCTGAGCTCGGCGTGGTCTCCGAACGCAAGGGTACGATCTGGTATCCCTTTCATGGGTGGGAGAAGTCGTCCGTGACCGGGGATCATGCCCTCCTCGCCGACGAAATCCGAAATGTCGAGACCGAACCGGTAACTGTCTGTCTTTACTGGCTGGAATATGCGAATCCGGACATTCGGCGGGCGTACGAATCGAGGGGATTCAAGGTCATCTGTCACGGCGAGCGCGGCTCCCGGTGGGAGAGCAAGGGGCGCGACTTCCTGCGCCGGCAGCTGATCCAGTTGCGGCGCCACCGCAGGGTGGCCTCCAACCGGCTCGGCAGCGCGCTGTTCTACGGCGCCTCCGTCGGCTGCGAGGTCGCCGTCTACGGAGACCCGATGCAGTACGAGGACGAGCGCCCCGAGTACGGCGGCACGGCGCGCCGCCTGCGGCTCTGGCCCGAGCTGCACGGCACGCACGTCGATCCCGAGCTGGCCGCCGAGGTGGCGCGGCAGGAGCTGGGATTCGAACATCAGGCGACACCGGAGGAGCTACGGCGAATGTTCGGATGGAAGCGGGTGCCCGGGGGAACGCCGCCAGGAGGAGGCGCGGCGGGAGCCGGACGTCCCGGGCCCTGGGTGAGGGCGACCGCCTCCGGGCGGCCGGGCGCGCTCCACGGGGTGACGTCATGAGCGAGCGCGTGAGCGAGGCGCCCGCGAACGTGCGCCTGATCGGCGGCGAGATGCTGCTGTGGTCGGACCTGTCCAACGTGGCCGGCGTCACCGACTGGCGCGGCGCGGCCCTGGAGCTGGTCAGCCGCGTGATCCCGGCGACCGGCCGGGTGCTGCTGGTCGGGCCGCACCCGCAGGTGCTGGTCGACGACGTGGTGGACCGGGCCGGCGAGACGGCCGTGCTGCTGCGCTCCTATCCCGACGCCTGCGCACTCGGCGAACGCCACCCGCGGCTCGCCGTCCACTGCGGGCGGCTCGACCTGTTCGACGCGGACGAGCCGTACGAGCTGGTGCTGGCGCTCGACGGGCTGCTGCGCACGCACTCGGCCGAGGCGCCGGCGGCGGCGTGGATCGAGTCGCTGCACGCGCTGTCGGCCCTCGTCGCGCCCGGCGGGCGGCTGGTGCTGGGCGTGCGCAACGACCTGGGCGTCGACCGGTTCATCGAGGCCAGGCCCGCCGACCGGGAGGGCGGCGACGACCAGTGGGCCCCGCACGGGTTCGACCCCAGCCACCCGAGCGGGCCCGGCGCGCTCGACGGCGCCATTGAGGGGGCGGGGCTGAGCGTCGAGCGCTGCTACGCGGCCTATCCGGGGCGGCAGGCCCCCCGGGCGTTGCTGGCGCGCGAGGCGCTCGCCTTCGACCTGCCGGAGGCGATCACGTTCCCGCTGAGCGCCAAGGGCGGCGACCGCCTGCTGGTGGCCGACCCGCTGCGGCTGACCCGGCTGGTGTTCCGCCACCGGCTGGGGGAGGAGCTGGCCCCGCTGTGGCTCGCCGTGGCCACCCGGCCGCCGTCGCCCCCGCACACGCCAGGCGCGGAGGAGGCGGAGGGCGCGGTCGAGCTGCCGCTCGGCCTGATCGAGGAGGGGGCCGTCGTCCACGAGCTGACCAGGGGCGGCATGCGGCGGTTGCCCGACGGCGCCGAGCGTCCGGTCCCGGCCGGCCGGGTGGTCGAGGAGATCCTGGTCGAGGCGTGCGCCCGCGAGGACACCAGGGCCGTGCGCGAGCTGCTGTCGGCGCTGGCCGACTGGCTGGAGACCGACGGCGGCCCGTGCGTGACCGCCGACGGCCTGGTCCACGACGGCGAGCGGTTCGCCGCCATCGTCCAGACCGCCGCGCCGGCCGTGCCGCCCGAGCCGCGCGTGGTGCTGTGCAGGGTCCTGTGGCGGTTCGCCGTACGGCTGCTTGCGGCGGGCCACCACCACCCGTGGCCGTGGCCGCTGGAGGCCGACCAGCTCACGCTGACCCTCTGCGGCATGGCCGGACGTCCCTGCGACCAGGGTGACCTCGACCTGGCCCGCAAGTTCGACGCCGAGCTGGGCCATCCGGCCGAGCACGCCGACCCGCCCACCTACCGTGACCTGCTCGGCGGCCGCGACCGCCTGGCCGACCAGCTCACCGCCGCCCTGGCCAGGATCTCCCGGCTGGAGACCAAGCTCTCCTACCGCGAGCGCGAGCTGGTGCGGGCCAGGTCCAAGCTGAGAAGGACCCAGCGCAAGACCGCCGCCTACCGGCGCACGCTCGGGTACCGCCTCTCCCGCCGTCTGGCCCGCCCGCGCAAGGTCGCCCGCCGGGTCTTCCGACTGCTGTCCGGCTGACGAGCCGACGACAACGCTGAGGAGTGCATGTGCCGGTTCTTTCGGTGATCGTCCCGTTCCACAACGTCGAGAAGTACATCGGCCCCTGCCTGGACTCCATCTCCGGCCAGACGATGTCCGACCTGGAGGTCATCTGCGTCGACGACGGCAGCCGCGACGACGGGTGCGCCGAGGTCGAGTCCAGGCAGGCGGCCGATCCCCGGATCCGTCTCATCAGGCAGCCCAACCAGGGCGTCGGAAAGGCCCGCAACGTCGGCCTGACCCAGGCCACCGGCCGCTACCTGGCCTTCGTCGACGGCGACGACACCGTGCCGCGGGAGGCGTTCAAGCGGCTGGTGACCTCGCTGGAGTCCACGGGCTCCGACCTGGCCTGCGGGAACGTCATGCGGCTCTACCGCAACCTGCTCATCCCCTCCTGGGCCCATCGGGAGGCGTTCGCGACGCCGATGCGGCGTACCCACATCACCCGCCACCCGCTGCTGATCCGCGACCGCATGTTGTGGAACAAGGTCTACCGCCGGTCCTTCTGGGACCGGCTGGGCCTGAGCTTCCCCGAGCGCATGTACGAGGACCAGCCCGTCGCCATGGCCGCCCACGTGGGCGCCCGCTCGGTGGACGTGCTGTCCAAGGTCGTCTACCACTGGCGGCAGCGTGACGAGCCCGGCTCCTCGATCACCCAGCGCCGCCTGGAGCCGGGCAACCTGCGCGACCGGATGTTGTCGGTGCTGCAGACCGCCGACCTGCTGGCCCGCGACGCGCCGGGGCTCAAGCCCGACTTCGACCGCGACACGCTCGACATCGACATGACGGTGGCGGTCGAGGCGGCCGCCACGACGGGGATGCGCCCCGAGCTGCTCGACCTGATGGTCCGCTACCTCGACGGCGTGTCCCGCGAGTCCTGGCTGAGCGTCCCGTTCGAGCACCGGATCCAGGTGCACCTGCTGCACCGGCGGCGGCTGCAGGAGCTGGCCGGGGTGCACGAGCAGGCCCGCGAGGGCCGGCTGCAACCGCGCGTCAGACCGGCGGGCCTGTTGCGCAGGCGCTGGTACGGCCGCCACCCGGCGATCCCGGCGCACCTGTCGGAGGTCTCCGAGGAGCTGGCCCTGACCGCCCGCCTGGTGTCGCTGGAGTGGCGCGACGGCGTGCTGACCGGCGCGGGCCGGGCCGCGCTGGGCCGCTTCGACGCCGGCGCGCTGCGCCGGGTGCGCCTGCGCGCCTGGCTGGCCGAGCGCGCGACCGGCGAGATCATCCGCCTGTCGGACGAGCAGAGCGCCCCGGTCTGGGAGACCGTCGAGCTGGAGGAGGGCGTCGAGGCGCCCGAGCACGCCTTCCCGTTCGCGTTCGCGGTCGATCCCGCGGTGTTCACGCCTGTCCAGCTCGCCCGTCGCGGCCACTGGGACCTGCGCGTGCAGCTCAGGGGCCACGGATTGAGGCTCGACGCCAGGGTGGCCGGGCCGCGCTGGCTGCCGCCGCAGGTGCCCGCGCCGCGCCGCAGGTCGGGCGTGTGGCTGGTGCCGGCGCGCGGTTCCAAGGGCGGGTGGGGGCTGCGGCTGCGCAACGCCCAGGCGCTCATCGGCGAGTGCCGCGTGGACGACGGCGACCTGGTGTTCTCGGGCCGGATCAACGACCTCGGCGACGGCGAGCCGGTGGTGCGGCTGCGGCGCAAGAGCGACGGCGAGGAGATGTACTTCCCCGTCGCGCTGGCCGGCCAGGACTTCTCGGCGCGGGTGCCGCTGGCCGGCATCGACGAGAGCGTCGGCCGCGAGTCGTGGTGGGAGGTGGTCATCGACCAGGGCCGGCCCATCCGCCCGCTGGTGCGGCGGGCCGGGCGCCAGGTCGCCACCGTGGACGACCGGCGCTTCCTCATCGACCGCAGCGAGGACGGCTGCCTGCTGCTGGCCGAACGCTGAGGGCCGGGCTCATCCGGCGAGGATCGAGGTGAGGGTCTCGACGACGAGGTCCTGCTCGCCGTCGGTCAGGTCGGCGAACAGCGGCAGCGACAGCTCCTCGGCGTAGTACGCCTCCGCGCGCGGGCACAGCCCACGCCGGTAGCCGAGGTCCTCGAACACCGGGTGCCAGTACGCCGGGATGTAGTTGACCTGCACGCCGATGCCCGCGGCCCGCATGCGGTCGTAGACCTCCCGGCGGCGGCCGTCGCGCACCCGGACGGGGTAGAGGTGCCAGCTCGGCGTGACGTAGGCCCGCCGGCCGGGCAGCGTGAGGCCGGGCACGTCGCGCAGCAGCGTGTCGTACCGGGCGACCAGCTCGGCGCGGCGGGCGCGGAACCGTTCGAGGCGGCGCAGCTGGCTGACGCCCAGCGCGCAGAGCACGTCGGGCAGCCGGTAGTTGAGGCCGAACTCGTGCACCTCCTGGTGCCAGCCGCCGTGGCCGGGGTCGCGCTGCCCGGCCGGGTCGCGGACCAGGCCGTGGTTGCGGAACCGGGCGGCCCGTTCGAGACGGCCGGGGTCGGCCACCGCCACCGCGCCGCCCTCGGCGGTCGTGACGGTCTTGGTCGGGAAGAACGAGAACGTCGTCAGGTCGGCCACCGACCCCACCGGCCGGTCCTTGTAGGACGCGCCGATCGAGTGGGCCGCGTCGGCCACCAGCACCGCGCCGGCCCGCTCGGCGACCGTGCGCAGCTCGTCGTAGTCGGCGGGATGGCCCGCGTAGTCGACGCCGGTGACGGCCTTCGTGCGGTGGGTGACCAGCGCGGCGACCGCGTCGGGATCGATGTTGCCGGTGTCGGGCTGGACGTCGGCGAAGGCCACCCGCGCGCCGCGCAGCACGGCCGTGGCCGCCGTGGCGACGAACGTGAGCGGCGAGGTGATCACCTCGTCGCCCTGGCCGACGCCGGCCGCCACGTAGGCGACGTGCAGCGCGGCCGTGCCGGACGTGACCGACACGCAGGGCACGCCGCCGGTCCAGCGGGCCAGCTCGTCCTCGAACAGCCGGACCGCGGGGCCCGTGGTCAGCCAGTCGCCGCGCAGCACCTCAGCCACCGCCTCGATGTCGGACTCGATGATGGACTGCCGTCCGTAGGGCAGCATCAGCCGGCCACCATGTCACGCAGGTCGCGCACGGACAACCACCGGTCGTTGGTGTCGGAACGGTAGGAGAAGCCCTCGGGCAGCAGCTCGCCGGTCTGCGGCGCCTGGTAGCCCCAGGTCGCGATCGTGGGCTGGACGACGTAGCGGTCGGCCAGGCGGAGGGTGCGGCGGCCGTCGTCGGGGCCGATCATCTCCTCGTGCAGCTTCTCGCCCGGCCTGATGCCGATCTCGTAGACCGGGCTGTCGGGGGCCAGCGCCTCGGCCAGGTCGGTGATGCGCATGCTGGGGATGCGCGGCACGTAGAGCTCGCCGCCCTGCATGAGGTCGAAGGAGTCGACCACGAACCGCACGGCCTGGTCGAGGGTGATCCAGAACCGGGTCATGCGCTTGTCGGTGATCGGCAGGCTGCCGCCCTGCTCGGCCAGGCGCAGGAAGAACGGCACCACCGAGCCCCTGCTGCCCACGACGTTGCCGTAGCGGACGACGGCGAAGCGGGTCTCGTGGGCGGCGGCGTAGTGGTTGGCCGAGACGAACAGCTTGTCGGCGACCAGCTTGGTGGCGCCGTAGAGGTTGATCGGGCTGGACGCCTTGTCGGTGGACAGGGCGACGACCTTGCGCACGCCGCAGTCGATGGCCGCCTCGACCACGTTCTGGGACCCGGCGACGTTGGTGCGGACGTACTCGAACGGGTTGTACTCGGCGGTGTCGACCTGCTTGAGCGCGGCGGCGTGGACGACGTGGTCGACGCCGTGCATGGCGCGGGTGAGGCGGTCGCGGTCGCGGACGTCGCCGATGAACCAGCGCAGGCGGTCGTCGTCGCGGAAGAGCTGCTTGAGCTCGTACTGCTTGAGCTCGTCGCGGGAGAAGACCACCAGGCGGCGCACCCCGAGCGAGTCGAGCGCGTGGCGGATGAACGCCTTCCCGAACGACCCCGTGCCTCCGGTGATCAGAATGGACGATCCACTGAGAATGCTCACGCGGCCCCCTGAAAATCGCGCTGACGAACTGTGGTCGTTGGAGCAGGCCGGTAGCATAGCGCGATCGATCAACCACGTATGGTCACACGGGGGAATGTGGTTTTGATGCGTATTGTCGGAATCATCCAGGCTCGGATGGGCTCCACTCGGCTGCCCGGGAAGGTGCTGCGCGACCTCGGGGGGCGGTCCGTCCTGGGCTGGGTCGTGCGCGCCGCGCGCGAGTCGCGGGCGCTCGACGACCTCGTGGTGGCCACGACGACGCAGGCCGCCGACGACGCGGTGGCGGCCGAGTGCGACCGGCTCGGCGTGGCCTGCCATCGCGGGCCCGTCGACGACGTGCTCACCCGGTTCATGCAGGCGCTGGCCGGCCGGGAGGCGGAGGCGGTGATGCGGTTCACGGCCGACTGCCCGCTGCTCGACCCCGTCGTGATCAGGGAGGCGGCGCTGGTCTTCCGCGCGGTCCCGGGCCTCGACTACCTCAGCACGAGCCTGGCCAGGACGCTGCCGCGCGGGCTCGACGTGGAGATCGTCGGCCGGGCGGCCCTGGAGCGCGCCGACGCCGAGGCCACCGGCTTCCACCGCACCCACGTGACCTCTCACGTCTACGCGCACCCGGGCGAGTCGCGGCTGCTCGGCCTCGCCCACCAGCCCGCGGCCGACGACCTGCGGGTCACCCTCGACACCGAGGACGACTGGCGGCTCATCGCCCGCGTGGTCGAGGAGCTGGGCGACGCCTGCGTCCCGGTGCGCACGCTGGTGAGCTGGCTGCGGGCCCGGCCCGAGGTCTGCGAGCTCAACGCCCACGTGCGCCAGAAGGAGCTGCAGGACGCATGAGCGGGCGGGTGGGCGTGCGCTGCGACGCCGCGGCGGGGAGTGGGGCCGGACATCTGGTGCGGTGCGTGGCGCTGGCCGAGGAGCTGTGCGCGCGGGGCGTCGAGGTGGTCTTCCTCGGCGCGGTCTCCGGTTCGGAATGGGCCATGGACCAGCTCAGGAGCCGTGGCCTGCCGCTGATGGCGGCCCCCGGGCGGCCCGACCGGCTCGCCGCGCTGGCGTGCGAGCTGCGGCTCGACGCCGTGGTGCTGGACTCCTACGAGCTGCCCGAGGGCACCGGCGGGGCGCTGCGGGCGGCGGGCTTCCCGGTGCTGGCGATCGTCGACGGCGACCCGCTGGGCCAGGAGGCCGACCTCTACCTCGACCAGAACCTGGGCGCCGAGGACCGGCCCTTCCCGCTGCCGCGCGACTCCTGGCGGCTCGCCGGCACCCGGTACGCGCTGCTGCGCGACAGCGTCCGGGGGCGGCGCAGGGTGCGGCAGCCGGGGCCGGTGCCGCGGGTGTTGTGCTTCTTCGGCGGCACCGACAGCGCGGGCGTGGCCCCCGCCTGGGCGGAGGCGCTGGCCTGCACGGGCGTGCCGTTCCAGGCCACGCTGGTCAGCCCGGAGCCGTTCGAGGCGGGCGAGGGCATCACCGTCATCCCGCCCACCGACCGCCTGCCCGAGCTGATGGCGGCCGCCGACCTCGTGGTCACCGCCGCCGGGTCGGCCATCTGGGAGCTGCTGCACCTCGGCGTGCCCACGGCGCTGAGCTGGGTGGCCGACAACCAGCTCGCGGGCTACCGGGCGCTGGTGGGCCGGGGGGTGGCCGCCGGGCTGGGCCGGGCGGCCGACGCCGAGGCCGTCGGCGTGCTCGCCCGGCTGCTCGCCGACCCCGCGCTGCGCGAGGAGCACGGCAGGCGGGGCGGCGGGCTGGTCGACGGCAAGGGCAGGGAACGCGTCGCCGACGCCTTCCTCGACCTGTGGGTCAGATGAGGTCCCAGGTCAGCGGCGTGCCGAGGGGCGCGTCGCGGGTGAAGCGGCGGCCGGTCACCTCGTCGATGGCGTCGGGGGGCAGGCCGCCGGCGGGGCGGATCGACCGGACGTTCTCCCTGGTCACCGCCTCGCCCGCGCGTACGTCGCGCACCACGTAGAGCGAGCGGCGGAAACGCAGGCCCTCGCGCTCGGACTCGCGCGGCCCGAGCACCGGCCGGCCCAGCGACTGCCACGCGCGCTCGCTCTCCTCCACCAGCGCCGCCAGCTCGGGCGGCTCCAGCGAGAAGGCCGCGTCGACGCCGCCGTCGGCCCGCGACAACGTCACGTGCTTCTCGATCAGGCACGCGCCCAGCGCGACCGCCGCCAGGGCGGCCCCGATGCCGGGGGTGTGGTCGGAGACGCCGACCTCGGCGCCGGTGAGCGCGGCCAGCAGCGGCAGCGAGCGCAGGTTGCTCTCGGCGGGGGAGGCGGGATAGGAGGCGGTGCAGGACAGCACGGCGAGTTGCGTGCAGCCCGCCTCGCGGGCCGCCGTCACCGCCGCCTCGATCTCGCCCGCCGTGGCCATGCCGGTGGAGATGACCAGCGGCTTGCCGGTGGAGGCGGCCAGCCTGATCAGCGGCAGGTCGACGATCTCCGACGACGCGATCTTGTACGCCGGCGTGTCGAGCTTCTCCAGCAGCTCCACGGCCGTGGGGTCGAAGGGCGCGGAGAAGGCCAGGAGGCCGTGCTCGCGGGCCCGCTCGAAGATCGGCTCGTGCCACTCCCAGGGGGTGTGGGCGCGTTCGTACAGCCGGTAGAGGTTCTCGCCGCCCCACAGCGCGTGCCCGTCGCCCACCCGGAAGGCGGGGCCGTCGGCGTCGACGGTGATCGTGTCGGGCCGGTAGGTCTGCAGTTTCAGCGCGTGCGCCCCGCCGGCCGCCGCCGCGTCGACGATGGCGAGGGCCCGCTCCAGGCTGCCGTTGTGGTTGCCGGACATCTCGGCGATCACGAACGGCGGCCGGTCGGCCCCGATCGTCCGCCCTCCGATGGACATCATCCTTGCTCCTCCTTGGTCAGCTGGACGGCGACGACCTCGCGCGGCACCCCGTCGACCGGCATCCGGTAGGTCGCGACCTCGGCGAACCCGAAGCGCCTGTGCAGCCGCCGTACCGACTCGTTGTCGGCCAGCACCTCGCCGCGCAGGGTCGTCAGCCCGAGCGGGCCGAACGCGTGGTCGATGGCGGCCCGCTCCAGGCCCACCCACGCCCGCAGCACCGCGCCGGACCGTTCGAGGCCGTCGAGGTCGAGGTAGAAGCCCCAGTAGGCGCTGTCGCCGCCGAGCTCCGAGTACGTCACCACCCCGGCGCGGGCCCCGGCGTGGTCGTAGATCAGCACCTGCCTGGTCGCGTCCGCGCGGACGGCGGCCCACCAGCGGGCGTGCTCGTCCTCGGAGATCTCGTGGCCGGTGAAGCTGGCGGCGCGCACTTTCGGATGGTTGCGCCAGTGGCGCATAACGGGCAGATCATCGTCCCGGACGCGTCTCAGCACCGCTCCCCCTACCATTCGTGCTCGACTCATTGCACAACGTAGCGGATTCGATGCCGGGTAAAGAGCTCATCAGGGACGGGCATCGAACGCGGAACAGGCGAGGCGGCCACGGCATGCTGCCCTCGACCGCCTTCCACGAAAGCCAAGGAGCGTCATGATCCCCCTGCTCAGTGTCGTCGTCCCGGTCCACAACGTGGAGCCGTACCTGACGGAGTGCCTGAAATCGCTGGCCGCCCAGACCATGGAGGACTTCGAGGTCATCATGGTCGACGACGGCTCGGTCGACGGCAGCCGGCGGCTGGCCGACGACTTCGTGGCCCGAGATCCCCGCTTCACGCTGATCGAGCAGCAGAACCTGGGGCCGGGGCCGGCCCGGAACGAGGGCGTCAGGCGGGCCAGGGGCACCTATCTGGCCTTCGCCGACAGCGACGACGTCGTGCCGCCGCACGCGTACGAGGTGCTGATCGCCAAGCTCGGGGAGACCGGCTCCGACCTGGCGTGCGGCGCGGTCAGGCGCATGGTGGACGGCGTGCTGGAGGAGTCGATCCTGCACGAGCGCGTCTTCCGGCGGCCCGTGCTGTGCACCCACATCACCGACAAGAAGGTGCTGGTCAGGGACCGTACGGTGTGGAACAAGGTCTACCGCGCCGACTTCTGGCGGCGGCACGGCCTGCGCTTCCCCGCCGGCATCTACGAGGACGTGCCGGTCGCCATGCAGGCCCACGTCCTGGCCACCAGCGTGGACATGGTGGACGACGTCGTCTACCACTGGCGCCGGCGCGACGAGGGGGAGACCTCGATCACGCAACGCCGCTCGCAGCTGCCCAACCTGCACGAGCGCCTGACCGCCATCCGCGCGGTGCGCGCCTTCCTGGACGACGGCGCGCCGGAGCTGCTGCCCGAGTTCGACGCCCTGGTGCTGGAGAAGGACATCGTCTTCCTGTTCCAGGCGCTGGAGTCGGCGCGGGAGGCGGGCGAGGACCTGGTGCCGCTGCTGGGGCTGGCCGACGCCTGGCTGGACGAGCTGAGCCCGCGCGCGCTGGCCGGCGCGCCCTCGCTGCGCCGCCTGGAGCTGCACCTGGTCCGGCGCGGCATGATCGACGAGCTGCGCGCGGTCCGCGACTTCCGGCGCAGCCGCCTGGACGGCACCCGGGTGCGCCCCCGCGGCTTCCGCACCGTCAACTGGTACGGCGACTACCCCTACTTCCGGCGGCGACGGCGGCTCGGCATCCCCGACGACGTCTACGACGCCCGCGACGAGCTCAAGCTGATCGCCAGGGTGGACGACTGCTCCTGGACGGGCGCCGCGTACCGCCTGCGCGGCGAGGTGGCCATCCACCGGGTCGAGCGCAAGGTGGGCAAGGTCAACGTGTGGCTGAGCGACGGCCGCCGCCGGGTGCCCCTGGAGGTTCGGCGCGCCGGCCGCCACGGCGTGGTGGCCGACATCGACCCCAGGGCGCTCGAAGGTGGCGGCCCGACCTGGCGGCTCCTGGTCAAGGCGGAGACCCGCGGGCTCGTGCTCAAGGGCTCGTTCCGGGACGGAGACGCGCACGGTGCGTGGCGGTTTTCCCTGCAGGGTTGGTCAAGAAGCGGCATGGACATGCCCCAGTAGTTCCAGACAGTAATCGTCAGACGGCGGTCCGTAGCCATGCTGGGATCCATGAGGACCTATTCGCTGGATGACGTCTACGAGACACGCAAGCGGAGAGACTCCTGGTGGACCGTGTATTTCGTGGATCCGGTCGCCTGCCGGGTCGCCCTTCCCGTCGCCAACCGCACCCGGATCACGCCCAACGGGCTCACGGTGTTCTCGCTGGTCCTCGGCATGGTGTCAGCGGCCTGCTTCGCGCTGGACCAGCTCGTCGCCGGCGCCCTGATGTTCTACCTGAGCTTCACCATCGACTGCGTGGACGGCAAGATAGCCCGGCTCAAGGGCACGGGGACGCCCTTCGGCCTCTGGCTGGACTACGTGGGGGACCGGGTCAGGGTCGTCCTGTGCGCCGGGGGGCTGGCGTACGGGCAGTACGTCCTGACGGACGATGTCCGCTACGTGGTGCTCGGCGCGGCGGTGGCCGTGCTCGACCTGTTCAGGTACGTCAACGCCCCGCAGATGAAGCGGGTGCGCGAGGCGGTCAGGGAGGAGCGGGGCGAGCCGGAGCTGCCCGGCGAGGACACCGCCCCGCTGGAGTGTGCGCCCGCGGACCTCGACCTGCACCTGCTCGTGGAGCGCGGTCCGCGCCCCGGCGGCCGCAGGCGGCGGCTGCCTTCCTTCTTCAGGCGCCTCAACAGGTTCCTGGCCAGGCACCGGGTGCGGTCGCACCTGATCAGCGGCATCGAGTTCCACGCCGCGGTCTTCGTGGTGGCGCCGCTCGCGGGGGCGTGGGCGCTGATCCCGCTCGCCATGGCCGCCGGCGTCCTGCTCCTGGCCAACGAGATCTTCCTTGTCTACCGGATGTGGCTCTTCACGCGCAGGCACAGCGTGCCCTCCCAGGAGAGCCGAGAGCACGTTCTCGTCTAAGTTTTCGGGGGTTAGTACGAAATGTCCGACCGGCCAGTCTTCGTCATTGGATGCCCGCGGTCCGGCACCACGATGCTCCAGCTCATGCTCCACTCGCACCCGCGCATGGCGGTGCCGCCGGAGACGCGCTTCCTCGTTCCCGCTTATTACCGGCGCCGCACATGGGGCGACCTGCGGGTCCCCCAGCGGCGCAAGGCACTGGCACAGTGGATCGCGACCGACCGCAGCACGAAGTTCCGCGAGCTCAAGATCGACAAGGACGAGTTCATCCGGCAGGCTGTGGAGGGGCCGGGCTCGCTCGGCTCGGTCATCGGCACCGCCTTCCGCATGTACGCCGACCGCTTCGACAAGGCCCGCTGGGGCGACAAGAGGCCCAGCTACGTCAAGCAGACCGACCTGCTGCTGCGCCTCTTCCCCGACGCCCAGTTCATCCACCTGATCAGGGACGGCCGCGACTGCGTGGCCTCGCTGAAGGAGATGCCCTGGTACACGCTGGACTCCTTCCACGCGATCTCCACCTGGGCCGAGGCCATCGACGCCGGCGAGCGGCTGCGGCGCACGCTGCCCGACGACACCTACTACGAGCTGCGCTACGAAGACCTCACCGACGACCCGATGACCGAGATGAAGAAGCTCTGCCACTTCCTGGAGGAGGACTTCGCGCCGTCGATGATCTCCCCCCGCGAGGCCGCCGTCCAGGCCGTCCCGCAGCACAAGGTCTGGCACAGCAACACCCACCGCGAGGTCACCCGCAGCCGGGTCGGGAGCTGGGCCAACCGCCTGGACGACTGGGAGATCGCGCTCTGCGAGCAGGTCCTCGGCGAGCGCCTCCAGGCCAACGGCTACGAGCTGACCGGCGCGCCCAGGCCGGCCAAGGAGCACCTGACGGCCTGCCAGAAGACCATGCAGAAGCGCAAGGCCAGCCGGTCGCGCAAGGCCATGCGCGACCGCTTCAACCGGCTGCGCGAGCCCAGCCCGGTCGGCGCGCTGCTCACCTCCACGCAGAAGTCGCTGGCCGGCATCCCGCAGCAGCGTCCCGAGGTGACCGTCTAGCGCTGGATGTGCGCGAACAGCCGCTCCCAGCGGTCCAGCACGTGGTCGAGGCGGAACGCCTCGGCCCGTGCCCGGGCGGCGGCCCCCAGCCGCCGCCGCTCCGGCGCCGATCCCATCAGCGCGGCCAGCTCGGCGGCGAACGCGTCCACGTCCCCCGGCGGCACCCGTACCGGGCCCGCCGAGCGCACGCCGCCCGACACGTCGAAGGCCACCGACGGCACCCCGTGGGCGCACGCCTCCAGCAGCACGACCGGCAGGCCCTCGTGCTCGCTGGTCAGCGCCACCAGCGAGGCGTTCAGGTACTCCTCCCGCATCCGGTCAGCGGGCACCAGGCCGCGGAAGACCACCCGGTCCGCGACGCCCTCCCAGGCCGCGTGCGCCCGCAGCCGCTCGCGTTCCGCGCCGTCGCCGATCAGATGCAGCTCCCAGGACGGCGGCGGCTCGGCGCGGGCGAACGCGCTGATCAGCCGGTCGAACCGCTTGACGCCCTCCAGGCGCCCCACGCCCAGCACCCGCGGCACGTCCAGCGCCGACGTCTCCCGTGGCCAGGCGCCCAGCGGGTTGGGCAGCGTCCAGGCGTTGGGCAGCAGGGCGTGCTCGGAGAAGGCCCAGGCGTCGTCGTCGCTGAGGAAGAGCGCCTGGTCGAGGTCGGGGTAGTGCTTCTTGATCGAGGCCAGGTGCCAGCAGTCGCGGGCGTGGTCGTAGGAGCCGTGGTACTGGCCGATCGAGCGGAACCCGGCGGGCAGCAGCCCCGACAGCCTGGTCACCACCGACGGCGACGTCAGCACCGCGTACCCGGGGCGCACGCCGCGCAGCAGCTCCTTCACCCTGCGGTCGGCCAGCCGCCTGGCCAGCGGGCCCTGCTCGCCGAGCGGGCCGCCCACGACGTGCTGCCGGTAGAGCGGCCGGTCCACGTACCGGAAGGGCGCGGCGGCGCGGTGCAGGCCGACGACGTGCACCTCGTGGCCGCGTTCGGCCAGGCCCTGGGCCAGGGTGTGGGTGACCCGCTGGACGCCGCCGAGCGTGTCGGCGTCCAGGCAGGCGAAGACGACGGTCATCGCGTGCGTCCCTCGAAGAAGTCGTCCACGATGCGGGCGGAGGCGTCGCCGTGCTCGTCGGCGCACCACAGGGCGCGGAAGGCGGCGTACTTGGCGGCGAAGGCGGCGTGCACCTCGGGCAGGTTGCGCAGCACGTCCACCAGCTCGGCCGTGGTCGTCACGCACGGGCCAGGGGCGATGGCGGGCAGGTCGTGGTAGACGCCGCGCTCGGAGAGCCGGTAGTCGTCCCAGTCGTCGATGAGGAACACCATCGGCCGGCCGGTCAGCGCGTAGTCGCACATCACGGACGAGTAGTCGGTCAGCAGCGCGTCGGAGGCCAGCATCAGGTCGTTGATCTCCGGATAGGACGCGGCCGGCCGCACGAAGTGCCTGAGCCGCTCGGGCGGGTCGTACTTCTCGACCGGATGCGTGCGCAGCACCACCACCCACTCGCCGGCCAGCTCCGCGGCCATGAGGTCCAGGTCGGCGCGTACCGAACGGCCGCTCGTCCTGTCCCGGTCGCGGTAGGTGGGCGCGTAGAGCAGGACCTTGCGCCCCGGCGGGATCTCCAGCCGGGCCCGCACGTCGCCGGCCGCCTCCGCCCGCACCAGCGCGTCGCAGCGCGGGGTGCCGCACCGGTAGACCTTGCCGTCGTAGCCGTTGGAGGGCAGGAACACCCGCGAGAACTCGGCGCTCGGCGAGACCAGCGCGTCCCACCTGGCGACGGCGGCCCGCCACTGCTCGCGCGGCCGGTCGAAGTCGCCGCGCAGGTCGGGCGCGTCGAAGCCGATCGATTTGATGCCCTGCCCGTGCCAGGTCTGCAGGTAGCGGGTGCCGGGCGGCTTGGGGTAGTCCAGCGGGAAGCCGTGGCTGTCCACCCAGATCCCGGCGCGGGCCATCGTCCACAGGTAGCGCCAGCTTCCCCGGCGGACCAGCCGCACGTCGGCGGGGAAGTTCTTGCGGCCCTTGGCGACCGACCAGACCGCCTCGATCGGCAGGCCGCGCCGCCGCACCTCCTCGTAGATGGCGCGGGGGCTGCCGTTGTAGCCCTTGCCGACGTCCGACTCGAACAGGGCGAGGTCGTCGCGCCGCGGCACCACCCTGATCAGCAGCTTGTACGCGCGCAGCTTGGCGCGCGGCGTGTTGAGCTTCCTGAGCAGCAGCCGTCGCGCCCGCCGCAGCGCCGAGCGGGTGCGCGAGTGCGTGCGCACGCACAGGTAGGCGGCGTAGCCCTCGGCCTTCACCGTGCAGCCGGGCAGCTCGATCGGCTCCAGGTTGGGGTCCACGATCAGCCGGTCGGTGGTGACGTGGCCGTCGGAGCGGCGCCGGAAGCCGATGCGCGGGTCGCTCCTGCCGCAGGGCGCGAAGACGACCTGGCTGACGTAGCCGCCGTCGCCCGAGGGGACCGGCCGGATCGGCACCCGTTCCCGGCCCGCCTCCAGGAAGGCGTCCCACTCGGCCGGCAGCACGCCGAACGGGTCGTAGGTGCGCACGGTCATCCGCACCCGCTCGCCGTTCGTGGCCAGGCCGGTCACCTCGTGCCGCAGCCGGGAGTCGGTGTAGGGCAGCTCGGCCAGGCGCAGCGCGGTGATGTCCAGCCCCGGCGCGGCCGTGGTGCCCCAGTACGTGCGCCCGTCCACCTGCACGGCCGCCCGCGGCGCGGCCCGGGGGCCGGTCAGCGAGCCGGCCGCCACGCGCAGGTCCTCGATCCGGTC
The DNA here is from genome assembly GCF_044459705.1 of Nonomuraea sp. NPDC050227. Taxonomy (NCBI): domain Bacteria; kingdom Bacillati; phylum Actinomycetota; class Actinomycetes; order Streptosporangiales; family Streptosporangiaceae; genus Nonomuraea; species Nonomuraea sp. NPDC050227. The sequence continues at coordinate 125,254 of NZ_JBITJF010000016.1, forward strand.
GTCCAGGATGAGCCGGCAGCAGACCCGGTCCATCGGCTCGATCCGGTCGAACACCGCGTCGGGGATCTCCTCCAGGTACGGCCGCACGACCGAGGCGAACTCCTTGACCCACACCAGGTCGCGCGCGGGCAGCGGGTTGAGGTAGACCCGCAGGTCCTGCCGCAGGAACCGGTACTGCCGGTGCGGCACCAGGTCGTGCGCGCCGTAGCCGCGCAGGATGTCGTCGCTCAGCCGGGCCGCGATCACCCGCTGCCGCACGTTGTCCATCTCGTCGATGCTCAGGGAGATCGACTCGTTCGAGCTCGCCCGGTGCCAGTGGTAGACCACCCACGGCACGATCGCGAACCGGCGGGCCACCGCGTACAGCTCGGTGGCGAAGACGTGGTCCTCGTAGTGGATGTCCTCGGGAAAGCGCAGCACGTTGTCGCGCAGCCAGGCGACGTTGTAGAGCTTGTTGGTGCTGAAGGAGTCGAGGAAGAGCTCGGGCTCCGCGCGGATGCCCTCGACCACCCGCCGCCGGGCGAACAACGACGGATAGTACGGGCGCAGCCGTCCGTCCCGCTCGAACAGCCGGGAGATCTGCCCCGACACGAAGTCGGCGCCGGTGCGCTCGATCTCGGTGAGCAGGCTCTTGCACGCGTGCCTGGGCAGCTCGTCGTCGCTGTCGAGGAACATGGCGTACGGCGCCCTGGCCGCGTCGATGCCGTCGTTGCGCGGGGCTCCGCAGCCGCCGCTGTTGCTCTGCCTGCGCAGGTAGCGCACCCGCGGGTCCTCGGCCATGAGCCGCGCGGCCACCTCGGGCGTGCCGTCGGTGCTCGCGTCGTCGGAGATGATCACTTCCAGGTCGCGCAACGTCTGCCGCAACACCGAGCGCACGGCCCTGGGCAGGCGGGCCGCGTCGTTGTACGAGATCACGACGACGCTGCAGTCCGGCATGCCCATGTCCCCCCAGAAATGACCTGCGGGAATGGCACTTCCCCCTGATAGCGGGAAGTGACCGGACTTTATGTGGTTTTTGCTGAAAATCAGCGCATAAGGCGACGAACCACCCAGATGAGGATCGTGAGCGCCAGCAGGCCGCCCGCGATCGGCGCGAGCCGCCTGAGCAGCGGCTGTCCGGCGATCTCCATCAGGTCGAGCGCCTCCTCGTCGGGCGTGCGCGAGGTCCGCAGCGTGCCCGCGGGCCGCACGTCCGGCTCGGGGACGGTCACCGCGCTCAGGTGCCGCTCCTCCTCCTGAGGCTGCTCCTGGGGTGCGACCGGCTCCACCATGGGCTCGGAGAGGAGCTGGGCCAGGTTGCCGGCGAACCTGTCGATCAGCTTGGCCCCGACCTCTGCCATGACCCCGCGCCCGAACTGCGCCGGCCGCCCGGTCACGTTGAACGTCGTCTCCACGGCCACCGACGTGCCTCCGTCGGCCGGCGTCATGCGCGCCCTGACCGTGGCCGACGCCGTGCCGGAGCCCCTGGCCTCCTTGCCGGACGCCTGGATGGTCAGCGTGTGGGCGTCCTTGTCGACGTCCTCGAACCTGGCCGAGCCCCGGTAGGTGACGGTGATCGGGCCTACCTTGACCTTCATCCGGCCGGTGAACTCGTCGCCCTCGAAGATGTCGAGCGTCGCCCCGGGCAGGCACGGCGCGACCCGTTCGACGTCGAGCAGCACCGCCCACGCCTGCTCGACCGGAACCGGGACAGTGAACTCGTGCTCGAACCGCATCGCCATCGATCCGCTCCTTCCGAGGTTGGTTGCGACACTACGTCGGGGCGGGGGCGCCCGGAAGAGGCGCCCCCGCCTCACTCAGGGGGTCCCGGCGGCCGTGCGCACTGCCCGATGGGTCAGCACCCGGGCCAGGTGACGGCGGTAGTCGGGCTGGGCGTGCAGGTCGGCGGGGGGCGAGGTGCCCTCCGCCGCCTCCTCGCACGCCTGCCGCACCCGGTCGCCGAGCTCGACGCCGCGCAACGCGGTCTCGGTCGCGCGGGCGCGCACCGGGGTCGGGCCCATGTTCGTCAGCGCGACCCTGGCCTCGGCGATCGAGCCGTTGGCACGCCTGACCGCGGCCGCCACGCCGACGATCGCCCACGACTGCGCGGTCCGGTGGAACTTCTCGTAGTGGAAGCCCCAGCCCTCGCCCAGCTTCGGCACCTTCACGCCGACCAGGATCTCCCCGGCGCGCAGCGACGTCTCCAGGTAGTCGACGAAGAACTCGGCGGCCGGGATCTCCCGTTCGCCCCGCGCCGACGCGGCCACGATCACGCCGTCCAGCGCCAGTACCACGGCCGGCAGGTCACCGGCCGGGTCGGCGTGCGCCAGCGAGCCGCCGAACGTGCCCCGGTGCCTGATCGCGGGGTCGGCCACCCTGGCCGTGGCCAGCGCCACCAGCGGGGCGCCGGCGTTCACCACCGGGGACCGCATGACCTCGTCGTGCGTGGCCAGCGCGCCGATGAAGACGTGGTCGCCCCGGTCGTGCACGCCGTTCAGGCCGGGCAGCCGCCCGATGTCCACCAGCTTGGACGGATACGCCAGCCGCAACCGCAACAACGGCAGCAACGACTGCCCACCGGCCAGCGCCTTGGCGTCCTCGTCGGCGGCGAGCTCCGCGCAGGCCGCCGAGAGCGAGCCGGGACGCACGTAGTCGAACGGTGCGGGGATCATCGCCGCGCTCCTTCCAGCGCTCGCCAGACACGCTCGGGCGTGCACGGCATCCGGATGTCGCCGACGCCGTAGGGCCGCAGCGCGTCCACGATCGCGTTCACCACCGCCGGGGTGGAGGCGATCGTGCCCGCCTCGCCGACGCCCTTGACGCCCAGCGGGTTGCCGGTCGCGGGGGTCTCGGTGCGGTCCGTCGTGAACGACGGCAGGTCCGCCGCCGACGGCAGCAGGTAGTCGGCCATGGTCGTGGTCAGCAGGTTGCCCTCGGAGTCGTAGACGGCCTCCTCGAACAGCGCCTGCGCCACGCCCTGCGCGATGCCGCCGTGCACCTGGCCCTCGACGATCAGCGGGTTGACCACCTTGCCGACGTCGTCCACGGCCACGTACGAGCGGATCCTGGTCATGCCCGTCTCGGTGTCCACCTCCATCGCGCACAGGTGCGTGCCGTGCGGGAAGGAGTAGTTGTCCGGGTCGAAGGTGGCGTCGGAGTCCAGCCGCGCCTCCACGCCGTCGGGCAGGTCGTGCGCCTGGAACGCGGCGTAGGCCAGCTCCTGGATCGTCCGGCCCGACCCCGTGCCGCGCACCTTGAACGCGCCGCCGTCGAACTCCAGGTCGTCGGGTGAGCACTCCAGCATGTGGGCGGCCAGCTTCCTGGCCTTCTCCCTGACCTTCTCGCACGCCTGGAGCACGGCGATGCCGCCCACGACCAGCGAGCGCGAGCCGTAGGTGTCCATGCCCTTGTGCGCGACGGCCGTGTCGCCGTGCAGCACCCGCACGTCCTCGAACGGCACGCCCAGCGCGTCGGCCACGATCTGGCTCCACGCCGTCACGTGCCCCTGGCCGTGCGGGGACGTGCCGGTGATGACCTCGACCTTGCCGGTCGGCAGCATGCGCACCGAGCCGTGCTCCCAGCCGCCCGCCCCGAACCTGGCCGCCCCGAGCAGCCTCGACGGCGCCAGCCCGCACATCTCCGTGTACGTGCTGACCCCGATCCCGAGCTGCACCGGATCGCCCCGGTCCCGCCGGTCGGCCTGCTCGGCCCGCAGCTTGTCGTAGCCGAACAGCGACAGCGCCCGCTCCGTGGCCGCCTCGTAGTTGCCCGAGTCGTAGGTCAGCCCCGAGATCGTCGTGTACGGGAACTCCTCGTGCCTGATCCAGTTGCGCCGGCGCACCTCCAGCGGGTCCAGGCCCCGCTCGGCGGCGAGCTCGTCCATCGTCCGCTCGATGCCGAAGGTCGCCTCGGGACGGCCCGCGCCCCGGTAGGCGTCCGTCGGCATCTTGGTGGTGAACACGCCCCGGCAGCCGAACTCGTAGGCGTCCATCTTGTAGATCGCGTTGAACATGGACGCCCCGAGCAGCGGCACCCCCGGCGTCACCAGCATCAGGTACGCGCCCATGTCGGCCAGCAGGTCGACCTGGAGCCCCCGGATGCGCCCGTCGGCGTCGGCCGCGAGGCGGATGTGCTGGAGCTGGTCGCGGCCGTGGTGCACGGTCAGGTTGCCCTCGGAGCGGGACTCCGTCCACTTGACCGGCCGGCCCAGCCGGCGCGCCATCAGCAGGCAGAGCACCTCCTCGGCGGTGACCTGCAACTTCGAGCCGAACCCGCCGCCCACGTCGGGGGCGATCACCCGCAGGTCGTGCTCGGGGATGCCGGTCACCACCGCGAGCATGACGCGCAGGATGTGCGGGATCTGGGTGGAGGTCCACATCGTGAACGAGTCGCCGTCGGTGTCCACCAGCACCGCCCGCGGCTCCATGGCCGTCGGGATGAGCCGCTGCTGCACGTACGTCCGGTCGATGACGACGGCGGCGCCCTCGAACGCCGCGTCGACGTCACCAGAGGTGATCTTCATGGAGAACGCCTGGTTGCCCGCCTCGTGCACCTTCGGGCTGTCCGGCGACAGCGCCTCGGTCATGTCGAGCACCGCGGGCAGCGGCTCGTAGTCGATCTCGATGGCCTCCAGCGCGTCGGCCGCCCGGTACCGGTCGGTCGCGACCACGCAGGCCACGGCCTCGCCGACGTACCGGACCTCGGAGGTGGCCATCGGCGGGTGGTCGGGGATGACGACGTCGTCGGTCACCGGCCACGCGCACGGCAGGCTGCCCTGCTCGGCGGCGAAGTCCTGGCCGCTGAAGGCGGCCACCACGCCGGGCAGGCCGCGGGCCGCCGACACGTCCACCCGGGTGATCCGGGCGTGGGCCATCGGGCTGCGCAGGAACATCACGTGCAGCGTGCCGGGCCTGGAGAGGTTGTCCGTCCAGCGCGTACGCCCCGTCAGCAGCCTGGCGTCCTCCTTGCGCCGGCGCGGCCGGCCCACCTCGTGCACGCCGGCCGGCTCGTTGATCTGGCCGCTGCCGGCGATCTGCCCGGCGACGGCCTCGGGGCTCAGCTCGCTCACTGCGTCCTCACCGCCTGCCCCATCTCCTGCGCGCCGCGCTTGACCGCGCGCACGATGTTGCAGTAGCCCGTGCAGCGGCACAGGTTGCCCTCCAGCCCGTGCCTGATCGACTCCTCCGACGGCTCCGGGTCCTCCCGGACCAGGTCGATCGCGGCCATGACCATGCCGGGGGTGCAGTAGCCGCACTGCAGGGCGTGCTCTTCGTGGAAGGCCCGCTGCATCGGGTGCATCGACCCGTTCGCGCCCAGGCCCTCGACGGTGACGACGTCGCCGCCGTCGGCCTGCACGGCGAGCACGGAGCAGCTCTTCACGCTCTTGCCGTCGAGCAGCACCGTGCAGGCGCCGCAGTTGCTGGTGTCGCAGCCGACCGGGGTGCCGGTCCTGCCGAGCCGCTCACGAAGTAGATGAACGAGGAGGAGCCGCGGCTCGACGTCCTCCTCGTACTTGATCCCGTCGACGGTGACGGTGATTCGGGGCATACGTCCTCCCTCAGGAGCAGGGGGAAAGGCGGACACACCCGAAACTACGCCGGTGTTTTTCCCGGTCAAGGGTTACTTGCCGCGGACCACCCGAGCGATGATCGCCACCACCCCCGCGAAGGCCAGCCCCACCACGGTCAGCCCGACCAGAATCAGCGCGTCCGTGAGCACGCGGGTCACCACGAGGATGCCGAGCACCACGAACAACGTGCCGCTCAGCAGGGCCATCCAGTCGGTCCGGTGCACGCGCCGGACCCGCTCGACGTCACGCGCCACGCCGCACCTCCATGTCGCCCAGGCCGCCCCGCAGGTTCAGCACGATCGTGAACTCCTCGTCCTCGGACCTGACCTCGGGCTCCAGCACCTTGTCGAACTTGACGTCCACGCCGCCCCTGATCGACTGGTCGACCTTGATGTCGCCGACCTTGTTCATCGCGTGCACCTCGACCCTGGCCGTCGGCGGCACGATCACCGTCAGCTCGCCCACGGAGACCCGGGCGTCGAACGTCAGGCTCGTCCCCGGCAGCGCCTTCAGCTCCGTCAGGTCCAGCCGGCCGTCACCGACGCCGACGTCGTAGACCTTGCCCGCCTCAGAGGGCTTGGTCAGGTACCAGGTGGAGTCGCCGAAGTTGCGCGGCAGGCCGCCCAGCATCAGCCCCACGCCGATCAGCAGCGCGACCGTGGTGCCCGCCGCGACGAGACCGGCGCCGCGGCCCCACCAGGCGGCGATGAGCAGTCCGGCGCCGATGGTGATGAGCACGGCGCCGCCGACGATGGTCGGGCTCACGCCCGCGGCCGACCTGGCCTGGACCGCCACGACGATCCCTCCCACTATGATCGCGAGCAAGATGGTGATGACCCCGATGAACGACTTGGGGCGCCGGGCCCGGGGGGCCGGGGCGGGGGCCGGGCGGCCGTACAGGGCGGGGTCGTAGGGCGACTGGCCGGGCCGCCTGGCCGGGTCGAGCGGGCGGTAGGGGCCCTTCGGGGCGAAGGGCTCGCCGTAGCCGCTGTAGTCGATCGCGGTCCTGGGCTGCGGGCGGTAGGCGGGCGGCTCCTGCCGCGACGCCGCCTGAGCCTCGGCCTGCGGCCGCGGCTGCGGGGCCTCGGCCCGCGTCTTCGGGGCCTCAGGGGCCTCAGGGGCTTCTGCGCCGGGCGTCTGTGCCTGGCGGGTCGCGTCGCGGGGGAGCTGGTGCTCCGCCGTCACGGCGCCGGCGTCCTCCATCGCCTGTGCGGCCTCGATCTTCGACATCTCGGCCCGGCCGGCCTCCGCCTGTCCCGCTTCAGGGGTCTCGGGCCGGTCCGTACGAGGTGTCGCGGCCTGCCGGCCGGCGGACATCGCCCGCAGCCGCGCGGCCACGGCCTCGGCGTGCGCGGCGGCCGTCGGCCGGGGAGCCGGAGCCGGGGACTCGGGGTGGGCCGTCACGGTGTCGCCGAGGCCGGACCAGCCGGGCTCGGCGGGACGTACCCGAGGTGCGGACGCGGGCGGCGCGTAGGACGGCGCGGGCGGCTCCGCGTCGGGGGAGCGCCGGCGACCGAGCCGCTCGGGCATCGAGCGGGCCAGGCCCAGCAGGTCGACGCCTCTGGAGTGGGCCGCGAGCAGCGAGACGGCCAGCAGCACGCCGACCACCAGCGTGCCGGTGTCGAGCCAGACGGTCGCGAGGTTGAGCGCGAGGCCGAACCCGAGCACCGCCGTGAGCAGCGCCATCACGGCCTCGGCGTCGAGGTCGCGGCGGGTCCACTGCTCGATGATCCCCGGCCCGCCGTTGGGCTCCTTCATCAGCAGGTAGGCCGCGATGTACAGGAAGATCCCGATGCCCGAACCGAGCAGGAGCACGGCGAACGCCACGCGGAACACCACGGGGTCGATGCCGGTGTGCCGCCCGAGACCGGCGCAGACGCCCATGAGGAAGCGCCCCTCGCTGCTGCGTCGCAGCTCCCGGGGCGGGGCGGCGGGTTGCCTGGGCGGAGCTTCTGTCATGGAACCATCGTGGACCGTCGGGCGGGGTGGCCGCATCCGGGAGACCCCTGACTCGACCCTGGGGGTTGTTCCCTGATGCCCGAAGTGCCCGCGACATGTGACGATGGCGATGTTATGGCAGACCAGAAGACACTTGCCGAGCCCACCGGCGATCGACCCTATCGCCGGATGCTCCGCCCCATGGAGGGCCGCCTGCTCGGCGGCGTGGCCCAGGGGCTGGCGGCGCAGCTCTCCCTCGATCCCGTCGTGATCAGGCTGATGTTCGTGCTGCTCAGCGTCGTGGACGGGGTCGGCATGGTGGCGTACGCCGTGCTGTGGATGATCACTCCGCGTGAGCCGTACGAGGGGCAGCCGCCGCAGCGCGACTGGAGCCAGCTCGCCGCGTTCAGCGCGATCGGCGTGGCGCTGGCCGCGTTCGGCTGGCTGACCGGGGCCTCGAAGGGCGGGATCGGCATGTTGCCGTTCGCCGTCGGCGGCATCGGCGCGCTCATCCTGTGGCAGCAGGCCGACCCCGAACGCCGCAAGAACTGGGTCAGCGGGGCCACCAAGAGCATCCGGACCAACCGGGTGCGCACGCTGCTCGGCGTGACGCTGGTCGTCATCGGCGCGGCCGGCTTCCTGTACGCCCAGGGCGAGCTGGCCCAGGCCAGGCCCGGTCTGCTGTTCACCGTCGTCGTGGTCGGCGGCATCGCGGTCATCGCCGCGCCCTGGCTGGCCGGCCTGTGGAAGGAGCTGCAGCTCGAACGGCGCGAGCGCATCCGCCAGGAGGAACGCGCCGAGGTGGCCGCCATGGTGCACGACTCGGTGCTGCACACGCTCACCCTCATCCAGCGCGTCTCCCACGACCCCCGCGAGGTCACCAGGCTGGCCCGCTCCCAGGAGCGCGAGCTGCGCAACTGGCTCTACCAGCCCGCCCAGGACGCCGACGCCACCGTGGCCGCCGCCGTACGCCGGATCGCGGCCGAGGAGGAGGACTCGCACGGCGTGCCCATCGAGGTCGTCTGCGTCGGCGACATCGACCTCGACCCGCAGGGCAAGCTGGCGGCGATGCTCAAGGCGTCCAGGCAGGCGATGGTCAACGCGGCGAAATATTCTGAGAGCCCGGCCATCTCCGTCTACGCGGAGGTGGAGGGCTTGGAGGTGACCATCTTCGTGAAGGACCGCGGCAAGGGCTTCGACCTTGAGGCGGTGCCCCTCGACAGAATGGGCATCAGGGAGTCCATCATCGGGAGAATGGAACGTCACGGCGGCACGGCCAGGGTCCGCACCGAGCCCGGCGAGGGCACGGAAGTGATGCTGACGATGAAGGTGGACAAGCAATGACACGCGTGTTGATCGTCGACGACCACCGGCTGTTCAGATCCGGCGTACGCGCGGAGCTGGGCGACTCGATCGAGGTCGTGGGCGAGGCGGAGGACGTCGAGACGGCGGTCAAGGCCATCGCCGAGCACCAGCCCGACGTGGTCCTGCTCGACGTGCACATGCCCGGCGGCGGCGGCCAGGAGGTGCTGCGCCGCGTCCTCAGCACCGGCTCGCAGGTGCGCTTCCTCGCGCTGTCGGTCTCCGACGCCGCCGAGGACGTCATCGGCGTCATCAGGGGCGGCGCGCGCGGCTACGTCACCAAGAACATCAGCGGCAAGGAGCTCACCGACGCCATCCGCCGGGTGGCCGACGGCGACGCGGTCTTCTCGCCGCGGCTGGCCGGGTTCGTCCTCGACGCCTTCGCCTCCTCCGAGGCGCCCTCGATCGATCCCGAGCTCGACTCGCTGACCCAGCGCGAGCGCGAGGTGCTGCGGCTGATCGCCCGCGGCTACGCGTACAAGGAGATCGCCAAGGAGCTGTTCATCTCGGTCAAGACCGTGGAGACGCACGTGTCGTCCGTGCTGCGCAAGCTCCAGCTCTCCAACCGGCACGAGCTGTCCCGCTGGGCCACCGCGCGCCGCCTGGTCTGATCCTGCTTTCTGGACCGTTACAAGGTCGTTACGGCGATTCGTAGACGAATCAGGCGTCTCAGTAGTCACACATGGAAGGAGAAGCACATAATCCAGGAGTAACCCCCTTGAATCGCGTCCCCCGGTTGCTTGCCATGGTCGCACTGGCCTCGGCTGCGGCCTGTTCGGCAGAAGGCGTGCCAGCCTCGCAGGTCCCGGCGGTCCGGACGACCGCCTCCGTGGGCCTCGCCGCGGCTGCCCACGTCGCGGCTCCGGCCAAGAAGGTCAAGCTCGACATCGCCGACATCACGCCCATGGCGGAGACGGCGGAGAAAGTCGGTGTCGGTTTCCCGATCATCGTCACGTTCGACCGGGATGTGAAGGACAAGGCCGCCGTGGAGGCGCTGCTGGAGGTCCAGGCCGACAAACCGGTCGAGGGCGCCTGGCGCTGGGTGTCGGCCCGCAAGGTCATCTACCGGACGAAGACGTACTGGAAGCCGCATCAGAAGGTGCTGTTCACCGCGCGCCTCAGCCAGCTGCCCGGCAACAAGGCCGAGGACGTCACCCGCCGCTTCGCCGTCGGCACCGCGAACATCTCGGTCGTCGACACCCGCCGGCACCAGATGAAGGTCTACCGGGACGGCAAGATCGCCAAGAAGATCGCGATCAGCGCCGGCCGGGGCGGCCTCATGCGCAACGGCGTGGACGTCTACCTCACCACCAGCGGCGTGCACCTCACCATGGGCAAGAAGTCCGTCGAGACGATGACGTCGTCCTGGATGGGGGTGACCGACCCCAAGGACCCGCGCTACTACAAGGAGGAGATCCCTTGGGCGGTGCGCATCTCCGACAGCGGCGAGTACGTGCACCAGAGCGCCGGCTACTACCAGTACCTCGGCCGCTCCAACCAGAGCCACGGCTGCGTGCGGGCCACCCCGCAGGGCGCCAAGTGGTTCTACGGCATCGCCCAGCGCGGTGACGTCGTCAAGATCACCGGAACCAAGCGTAAGCTCGACTGGCGCAACGGCTGGAGCTACTGGCAGCTCAACTGGACCCAGTGGAAGCAGGGCAGCGCCCTCAAGCCCTGACCCGGAAGCTGAGCGGCAGGGCCGCCTCCAAGCGCCCTGCCCTCACCACCGCGAACCAGACGCCTCACACCCCCGGCCCGCCGCCGGGACCCGGCTCCTCAGAGCCTGGCCCCCGCTGTCGAGGGTCGGTGCCTCAGAGCCTCATCCCCCGCTGTCGAGGGGCCGGTGCCTCAGAGCCTCGCCCCCCGCTATCGAGGGTCGGTGCCTCAGAGCACCGATCCGCCCTACGCCATCAGGCGCCCGGCCCCCGGCGAGGGGTGGGCGCCCGTCGACCCCCAGGGGTCAGAGCTTCTCCAGGGGTGCGTACGCCAGCAGCAGCGTCTTCTCCCCGTCGGCGCCGAAGTCGATCTTGACCTTGGTCTTCTCCGCCACTCCGTCCACGGCCACCACCGTGCCGAGCCCCCACTTGTCGTGCGTCACCCGATCGCCGGGCGTCAGCGACAACATCTGCCGCGACCCGCCGCCCCCGCTCCTGGGCGCCGGCCGCGCAGCCGGTTCCCGCCGCGTCGCCGCGCTCCAGGCCGACTTCTCGGGGTCGGTACGCCAGTCGATGAGCTGCCCCGGCACCTCGTTGACGAACCGCGAGGCCGGGTTGAACGACGGCGACCCCCACGAGCTGCGCACCGCCGCCCGCGTGAGGTAGAGCCGCTTCTGCGCCCGGGTGATGCCGACGTAGGCCAGCCGCCGCTCCTCCTCCAGCTCCTTCGGCTCGCCCAGCGACCGGACGTGCGGGAACACGCCGTCCTCCATCGCGGTCAGGAAGACGACCGGGAACTCCAGCCCCTTGGCCGTGTGCAGCGTCATCAGCGTGACGACGCCCTGCCCGCCGTCGGCGTCGGGGATCTGGTCGGCGTCGGCGACCAGCGACACCTGCTCAAGGAACTCCACCAGCGTGCCCTCGGGGTTGGCCTCCTCGAACTCCGAGGCCACCGAGACGAGCTCGTTGAGGTTCTCCAGGCGGGACTCGTCCTGGGGGTCTTCGGAGGCCTCCAGCTCGGCGCGGTAGCCGGTGGCCACCAGGATCTCCTCGGCCAGCGTCGACGGCGGCACGCCCTCGGCCTTGGCGATCAGCTCCTCCAGCATCGCCACGAACTCGCGCACCGCGTTGAGCGAGCGCGTCGCCATGCCGTACGCCTCGTCGGCCCGGCGCAGCGCGTCCCAGAACGAGATGCGCTCGCGCGAGGACAGCGCCTCGATCATGGCCTCGGCCCGCTCGCCGATGCCGCGCTTGGGCACATTGAGGATGCGCCGCATCGACACGACGTCGGCCGGGTTGGCCAGCACCCGCAGGTAGGCCAGCAGGTCTTTGACCTCCTTGCGCTCGTAGAAGCGCACGCCCCCGACCACCTTGTACGGCAGCCCGGTGCGGATGAAGATCTCCTCGAACACGCGCGAGGCGGCGTTGGTCCGGTAGAACACCGCGACCTCGCTCGGCTTGACGCCCTCCTCGTCGCTGAGCCGGTCGACCTCCTGGGCCACGAACATGGCCTCGTCGTGCTCGTTGTCGGCGACGTAGCCCACGATCTTGGGGCCGTCGCCCTGGTCGGACCAGAGGTTCTTCGGCTTGCGGCCCTCGTTGCGCGCGATCACCGCGTTGGCCGCGGCCAGGATGTTCTGGGTGGAGCGGTAGTTCTGCTCCAGCAGGATCGTGCGGGCGTCGGGGTAGTCGCGCTCGAACTCCAGGATGTTGCGGATCGTCGCGCCGCGGAAGGCGTAGATCGACTGGTCGGCGTCGCCCACCACGCACAGCTCGGACATGTCGGCGCCCGGACGCACGACGTCGCCGTCGGCGGTGCGCAGCTCGGGATGGCCCACCAGCTCGCGGATCAGGATGTACTGGGCGTGGTTGGTGTCCTGGTACTCGTCGACCAGCACGTGCCTGAACCGCATCCGGTAGTGCTCGGCCACTTCGGGGAAGAGCTGGAACAACGTCACCGTGTTCATGATGATGTCGTCGAAGTCCATCGCGCCGGCCTCGGTCAGCTTGAGCTGATAGGCCTTGTACGCCTGCGCGAGCGTCTTCTCCAGGTGCGAGCCCGCCCTGTCGAGCGCGGTCTCGTAGTCGACCAGCTCGTTCTTGAAGTTGCTGACCTGCGCCGAGAACGAACGCGGCGGGTAGCGCTTCGGGTCGAGCTCCATCTCCCTGCAGACCATCGCCATCAGCCGCTGGGAGTCGGCCTGGTCGTAGATCGAGAAGCTGGACGGGAAGCCCAGCCGCTTGGCCTCGCGCCGCAGGATGCGCATGCAGGCGCTGTGGAACGTCATCACCCACATCGCCTTGGAACGCGGCCCGACGAGCTTGTCGATGCGCTCCTTCATCTCCCGGGCGGCCTTGTTGGTGAAGGTGATGGCCAGGATCTCGCCCGGATGCGCGTTGCGCTCGGCCAGCAGGTAGGCGATGCGGTGGGTGAGCACCCGCGTCTTCCCCGACCCCGCCCCCGCCACGATGAGCAGGGGGCTGCCATGATGGATCACGGCCTCGCGCTGCTGGGGGTTGAGGCCGTCGAGCAAGGGGTGGTCAACAGAGACTTGGGTCGGCACCCACCTAGGTTAAGACGCGCCACCGACAAACGGCGCCCGGAATGCCTTCGACGGGGTGCCGTTTGTCCTCCGTACAGGGTCCAGGAAGGGAAGCCATGCTGGCGGAAGCCGAGATCAACCGGGTACTTGTCGTGACCGCGCATCCCGACGACGTCGACTTCGCGGCGGCGGGAAGCGTGGCGCTGTTCGTGGAGCGGGGCGTGGAGGTCACGTACCTGCTCGTCACCGACGGTGACGCCGGCGGCAACGAGCGCACCCTCGACAACTCCGGCATGGCCGAGCTCCGCAGGACCGAGCAGCTCGCCGCGGCCAAGGCCGTCGGCGTGACGGACGTGCGCTTCCTCGGCTACTCCGACGGCCGGGTGGTGTCCTCGCTCGACCTCCGGCGCGACATCGCCCGGGTGATCCGCCAGGTACGCCCCGACCTGGTCATCACCCACCACCCCGACCGCAACTACCAGTTCGTCGCCCCCAGCCACCCCGACCACCGGGCCGTGGGCGGGGCCGCGCTCGACGCGGTCTACCCCGACGCCCGCAACCCCTACGCCTTCCCCGAGCTGCTGCGCGAGGAGGGCCTGGAGGCGTGGACGGTCAGGGAGGTCTGGCTGAACGGCGGCTCCACCCCCAACCACTGGGTGGACGTCACCGCGGTCATGGACCGCAAGCTCGCGGCCTTGCAGTCGCACGTCAGCCAGGTCGCCCACGTCGAGGGCTTCGTCGACTTCGTCCGTGGCCGCTTCGCCGCCTGGGCCGAGCAGGCCGGCTTCGGCGAGGGCCACTACGCGGAGGGCTTCCAGGTCGTGCCCACGGCCTGACCCGGTCGTTCCGCTCCCGGCTCAGGGGATCGAGCCCGGCGGCACCACCCAGAGCGCGGGCTGCCCGGTGACCTCGGAGATGATGTCGAAGGCCCGGTCGTAGTGCAGGATCGTCGCCTGATGCACCTCGGCGCAGGCGGCGATCAGCAGGTCGCTCGGCCCGATGCCACGGTGGTGAGAGATCCCGACCAGTTGCCTCTGCACCTCGACGGCCCGCGACTGCACCTCCTGGTTCAGCGGCAGGCTGACGCACTGGCGCTGCGCACGCAGGATGCGCCGGTAATGGACGAGATCAGGGGCGCTGCGGAGCACCTCCAGATCGATGACGGCGCAGGTCGCGACGACCTGCGCCACATAGAGCGGGTGAAGGGCCTTGGCGACGACGTCGCTCGTCCGGATGCGGGTGAGGGCGCTCTTGTCGAGGAGGTACGTCAGTCCTGTGGTTGCCACACATGCCGCGTGATCTCCTGGTCCAGGAGATCCGGGCTTCCCTCGGTACGCCAGAACTCGAATGCCTCGATTGCGCCGGCCCTCTCCTGCTCCCTGTCGACGTCGATCAGCGTACGCATGCAGCACCACCTCCGTACCTCCACCGCATATCAGGACTTCTGATCTTGATAGCCGCATTCAGGGAGTCAGTGAGAGCTCCCGCGATGCGTGTCTCGGGTGAAGGTAAAGGCATCGAGGGGAACTTCCTGGACCGTTCCAAGGAGGTGAGGAAGGATTCTCATCTTCCGAGGTGGAAAACTCATCCTCGGCCGGAGGAAGTCTTCCCCCGGCCGTCGCGCCCAGCCTTCGCCGAGATCCTCGCGAAGAGGTAGCCGAGCGAGTTGGTCGCCAGGTGCAGCATCGACGGCGCCAGCAGCCCGCCGCGCCGCCGGAGCTCGCAGAAGAGCACCCCCGCCGCCGCCGTGGACACCACGCTGCCCGCCACCACCCGCGCGACGTCGAGACGGGCGGGCGACTCGCCCGCGGTCAGCGCGCCGAGCGCCGGGTTCGCGCGGGCCATGTCGATCGCCGGGAGGATGTGCCAGAGGCCGAACAGGGCCGAGGAGACCGCCGTGGCGGCGGCCGGGCCGTGCCGGCGGGCCAGCATGCCGTGCAGCGCGCCGCGGAACCCGACCTCCTCCAGCAGGACGGTCCCCAGGGGGACCTGGAGCAGGGACTCCTCCAGGACGCGGGCGCGCGAGAGCGACAGGGCGCGCTCGTCGTGGAAGAGCGGCCTGGTGCGGGGCACGGAGATGCCCACGGTGTAGACGGCGGCCACCGCCGTCGCCAGCGCGCCGCCGACGGCCGCTCCGCGGGACGCCTTCTCGAACCCCAGCTCACGCCACGACACCCCGTGCCCGCGTGCCATGGCCACGAGCGCGGCGGTGGCGGCGGCGGAGGTCAGGGGGGCGAGCCTGGGGGCGATCTTGTTGTTGAGGACGTTGGCGGCGGTGAGGACGGCGATCGAGCGCAACAGCACCCTTGCAGGCTACGTCGCATCACAGAACGCCGGCGTCCGGTGGGGGCGGGGTGGTCGGTGGGTGGGTCAGGACGCGGCGGAGTTGCGCCAGCCGGCGGGGAAGCGGGTGCGGCGGCGTTCCTGGGGGGTGAGGCCGCCCCAGATGCCTTCCGTCTCGCCCTCGCGTAAGGCGTAGGAGCGGCACTCGTCGATGACCGGGCAACGGGCGCAGACCGCCTTCGCGCGGGCCTCCTGCAACGGTGAGGGCGCGAGCGGGAAGAAGAGGTCAGGGTCGCTGGACCTGCACGCGCCTCTGCGCAGCCAGCCGATCTCCTCCAGTGGCATGCCTCCACCGTAGAGGCAGGTCATGATCAGACACATCATCCTCTGGGTTGACCCGCGCGTACACCCTCAGCAGGCGCCCACGCCGTCCTCGTAGCCGCCGGCGAAGGAGGACTGGCGTTGCTCGGCGGTGCCGTGGGCGGCGGGGTCCAGCCAGTCGTCCGTGGGGTCGCCGGCGGCCTCCAGGCTGGTCATGAGCTCGTCCTCGTCACCGGGCTGGGCGCGCAGGGAGCCTGAGCCGACCAGGGCCGCCAGCGTCCCGCCGGCGTAGCAGTCGGCCTGCAGCTCGGCCTGGACGTTCAGCTCGAAACCGGTCCTGAGCTGGGCCTGGACGGCGTGCCCGAACTCGTGGGGGATGATCACGTACACCGAGCCGTCGCCCATGTCGTTCCACAGGGACTCCATCCAGGCCTGGTCGTAGGCGATGAAGTGGCCCTCGGGGCAGTAGAAGGCGTTGTTCGGCACGGACGGCTCGCCCCCGCAGGAAGGCCCCGAACTCCCGGAGTAAGGGATGAAGTCGGCGATAGGCCGATAAGTCATCCCCTGCTGGTCGAAGAACTCCGTCCAGAACGACTCGGTGAGCGTGCGCGCGGCCCGGATGTCGTCCTCGAACGTGTCGGCCCCCTGGGCGTCCCTGGAGGCGGGCCGGGTGAGGCCGCAGCCTGCCAGCAGCAGGACGAGGGCCAGGACGAGGAGGCGGGATCGCACGAGGTTCACACGTCCCAAGTGTGCACCGGATCGTTGCCGTGCATGCGGTCGATGTAGTCCAACGTCATGGCGCGTAACGCCTCGTGGCGGTCGCCGCCCTGCGCGCGCACCCGTTCGACCTGCCACGTCGCGCCCGTGCGGCCGGTCAGGCAGCGTCCCTCGATGATGCCGAGCAGCCGGTCGGCGACCGGCGTGTGCACCCCCCACGCGGCCAGGCCCTCGCGCGCCATGGGCAGCAGCCGGCGCAGGATCAGCTCGGCCGCCGGCACCTCGCCCAGCCCCGGCCAGTACAGCCGGGCGTCCAGGCCGTGCCGGGCCGCGGCGGCGAGGTTGTCCTCGGCGGTGCGGAAGGACATCTGGCTCCAGATCGGCCGCTCGGCCGACGGGAGCACGCGCATCAGGCCGTAGTAGAACGCGGCGTTCGCGGCGATGTCGGCGACCGTGGGCCCGGCGGGCAGGACGCGGTTCTCCACGCGCAGGTGCGGCACGCCGTCCACGACCGCGTAGACGGGCCGGTTCCAGCGGTAGATGGTGCCGTTGTGCAGGGTCAGCTCGTGCAGCTGGGGGATGCGTCCCTGGTCCAGCTCGGCCCGCGGGTCCTCCTCCTCGCACAGAGGCAGCAGCGCCGGGTAATAGCTGACGTTCTCCTCGAACAGGTCGAAGACGCTGGTGATCCAGCGTTCCCCGAACCACACCCGCGGCCGCACGCCCTGTGTCTTCAGCTCGGCCGGACGCGTGTCGGTGGCCTGCTCGAACAGCGCGATCCTGGTCTCGCGGTGCAGCTCCTTGCCGAACAGGTAGGGGGAGTTGGCCGCGACGGCGACCTGGGGCCCCGCGATGACCTGGGCGGCGTTCCAGTGCGGCGCGAACGCCTCCGGGCTCACCTGGAGGTGGAGCTGGACGCTGGTGCACGCGGCCTCGGGCGCGACGCTGTCGGCGTGGGTGTCGAGGCGTTCCACGCCCTCGATGCACAGGTGCAGGTCCTCGCCGCGGGCGGCGAAGATCTGCTCGTTGAGCAGGCGGTAGCGGGGGTTGGCCGACAGGGTGCCCTCGCTGATGTCCTGCTCGCGCAGCGTGGGCAGGATGCCGACCAGCACCAGGTGCCCGTCCTGGGAGCGGGCGCGCTCCTCGGCGTGGTTGAGCCGCCTTCGTACGTCCGCCTCCAGGTGGAGCGGGCCGTCGCCGGTCAGCTCCCGGGGCTCGACGTTGATCTCGATGTTGAACTGGCCCAGCTCGGTGGCCCAGTCCGGCTGCTCGATCGCGGCCAGCACCTGGGCGTTGCGCATGGCGGCCTCGCCACGGGCGTCCACGATGTTGAGCTCGATCTCCAGGCCGGCCTGGGGGCGGTCGAACTCGAAGCGGGACTCGCGCAACATCTGGGCGAAGACGTCGAGACATCGACGCACCTTTTCCCGATATTTCCGGCGATCGTCCCGGCTGAACACGACGACTGGCACGTCCCTGCCCATACCAGGAAATGTCGCACGGCTGGGCCGTCATGACCAGCCGGAGATCGACACGATGTCTCCGGCGGGCCGGACCACACGAAGATCATCGAGACGGCGCGCGCCCCCCTGGCATCCCCGTAGGGTTCGGGCATGCGTGTATTGATTACCGGTGGGGCGGGCTATATCGGCAGCACGATCGGGTCGGCGTGCCTCGACGCCGGCATCGAGCCCGTGATCCTCGACAGCCTCGTGACGGGCCGCAGGGAGTTCGCCGACGGACGGGTCTTCTACGAGGGCGACATCGGCGACGGCGCCCTCGTCGACAAGATCTTCGCCGAGCACCCCGACATCGAGGCCGTCGTCCACTGCGCGGCACTGATCGTCGTGCCCGACTCCGTCGCGGACCCGGTCGGCTACTACCGCGCGAACGTCGCCAAGAGCCTGGAGTTCACCGACCACCTGCTGCGCAACGGCTGCGAGCGGATGATCTTCAGCTCGTCCGCGTCGATCTACCAGGCCGGCGCGGACCACACTGTGGACGAGAGCTCGCCGCTCGCCCCGCAGAGCCCGTACGCGCGGACCAAGGCGGTCTGCGAGGCCATGTTCGCCGACATCGCCGCCACCCGGCCGATCCGCATCCTGTCGCTGCGCTACTTCAACCCGATCGGCGCCGACCCGGCGATGCGCACGGGCCTGCAACTGCGCCGTCCCAGCCACGCCCTGGGCAAGATGATCGAGGCGTACGAGGACGGCGTGCCGTTCGCGATCACCGGCACCGACTACCCGACGAGCGACGGCACGGGCATCCGCGACTACGTCCACGTCTGGGACCTGGCCGCCGCGCACGTGGCGGCGCTGCGCCGGTTCGACTCCCTGGACGCCGACGTGATCAACCTCGGCACCGGCGCCGGCACGACGGTCCGCGAGCTGGCCGAGGCGTTCAACCGGGTCGTCGACCGGCCGATCGACGTGGTCGAGGCGCCCGCCCGGCCCGGTGACGTGGCGGGGGCGTACACGCGCAGCGACCGGGCGCGGCGGCTGCTCGGCTGGGAGACCGAGTTCACCGTCGAGGAGGGCATCAGGCACTCGCTGGAGTGGGCCGCCCTGCGCGACTCCCGCCTCGCCTGACCCGCGCCCGGCGTGCCGGGCGCCGCGCCCGTCCCGCCAAGCGGCGACGGGACAGGCGCGGGCCTCGGCACGGGCGGGTGCTACTTGGCGACGCTCACGCCGAACGGCAGGTCGAGGGAGGAGATGTCGTCCTTGCCGTTCTCGAACTCGCTGGAGACGTCCTCAGCCGTCGGAGCCTTGATCGACACGGCGCCGCCCCAGCCGGTGAAGCGGGTGTCGACCCGCACGCCGTCCTTCTTGGAGCCCGAGCCGGTGATCGCGGTCTGCGGGAACGTGGCCACCAGGCGCACCGGCAGGCCGGCCGCGTCAAGGGTGAGCTTCCAGCTGATGACGCTCTTCAGCGCCTTGGCCGTGGGCCGCGGGTCGATCGCGGTCGCCCGGTACCAGGGCGAGACCTTCCGCAGGTCGCGGACGGTGATCGTGCCGGCGTAGCCGCCGCTCACCGGCTTGGCGGTCTTGAGCAGGGTCTTGAGCGTGGCCTGCTCGGCGACGTTCACCGGCTGGCCGAACACGCCGGTGATGCCGCCCGTCGGGCCGTTCTTGGCCTTGAACCAGGTCTCGCCCTCGGGCAGGACCGTGGTCCACATGCCGCCGGACAGGTACGACGTCGTGCCGATCCGGATCGTGCGCTCGGGCGTGGCGAGGGCCTTGGCCTCCTCCGAGGGCTCGTCGCCCAGGTCGGACATGTTGAGGGCGAACTTGCCCGTGATGTCCGAGGCGGCGACGCCCGACTTGCTGAACTGGAAGGTTCCCGTGCGCCGGATGAAGACCTCGCTGCGCGTGCCGTCGGTGATGCTGATGCGCTCGCTGAACTGCACCCCCTTGCCGGGGACGAGCTGCTTCTTCACGGCGGTCACGGGGTTCTTGGGCGCGGCCGCCTGGGCCGGCGCCGCGAGCAGCGCGGGGGTGGCGGCCACCAGGGCGGCGGCCGTCGCCAGCGCGACGCCGGTGAGGGTTCGCTTCATGTGCGGTTGTGTCCTTGTTTCGAGGGGGAGTTGTCGACAGCTCGGCGGCTCAGTCGAACAGGCCGAGCGAGCTGGTGGAACCGTCGGGGATGGCCTGGCGGAGCTTCTCGGCTCTCGCCCGCTTCTCGGCCATCAGGTCCTTGTAGGTGATGACCTCGTCCACCGGAGGGGCCTTGACGCTGACCTTCGCGCCCCAGCCCGAGAGCCGGGTCTCGACGACGCTCCGCGAGCCCGGGGTGAGGCTCTGGCCGGTGACGACGCGGTCGGGCAACGCCTGGGCGTTCAGGCCCAGCTGGTAGCGGAACCCCTCGTACGCGCCGGCCCCGCGCGCCTGCGCGAGCGTCAGCGTGCCCTGGCGGAGGCCGTCCTTGGGGCCGGCGGCGTGCGAGACCAGGGCCTTGACCGTCCTGGGCGCCAGCACGTCGACCGGCTGGGCCGAGGTGATGACCTTGCCCTTGAGGTGCTCCATGAGCACCCACGTCCTGCCCATGGGCAGGTCGTCGGCCAGGTCGGCCGCCTGCACGTAGACCTTGCCGCCGACGCTGATCCAGCGTTGCCGGCTGTCGTCCGCGCCGATCGTCCTGAACACGACGTCGGCCGCGACGGGCCCGGACGCGCCGAACTCCACGGAGCCGGCCATGCGGGTGACCTGGCCGTCGCGCGGACGCTTCGACTCGGTCCGCGCGGTCTCGGAGATCGTCACCCCGTGGCCGGGGACGAACTGCCGCTTCAGGGCGGTGACCGGGTCCACGGCCGCCTGTGCGGGGACGGCCGGGATGAGTGCCGCGGCCGTCACCGCGGCCGCGAGCAATCGCTTCATGAGTGTCCTTAGGAGGGGGGCTACCTGATGGTGCCCAGGGAGTTGAGGGAGCCGTCCGGGATGTCCTGCGGAACGGCGCTGTCGTCGCCGAGGTCGGTGATGTCGGCCACCTGGTCGGCCGGCGGGGCCTTGACCTTGACCTTGGCGCCCCAGCCGGTGAAGCGGGTCTCGGTCGTGCTGTGGCTGGCGCCGAGGATGCCGAAGTCGAGGGTCCAGTCGCTGACGACCCTGGTGACCAGGCCCTTGGAGTTCACGGCGAGCAGGTACGAGACCTTGACCTTGGCGATCTTCTTCTCGACGCTCTGGCCGTAGATCTTGCCGAGTTCCTTCACCGTGACCGAGCCGCGGTAGATCCCGCCCTTGGTGCTCGCGGCGTGGGAGACGAGCATCTTCAGCACCTTGGGCTCGAAGACGTCCAGCATCTGGTTGGAGGTGCTCATCCGCAGGCCGGTGTCGGGGTAGCGGACCCACTTCTTGCCCTCGGGCAGGCCCTCGCTGTAAAGGCCGCCCTGCGCATATACGTGCTTGCCCACGGTGATGGTCCGCGACGGCAGCAGCGACGCGTACAGGTCGGCGTTCTTGCCGGTGCTGCGATTGCGTACGTCCGAGGCGACGATTCCGGACCTGCCGAACTCCAGAACGCCGGACGTCTTCATGGTTCCGGTGCTCTTGCCGTCCATCGAGGAGCGGGACGTCTCGGTGAACCGTACGCCGTGTCCGGCGACGTACTGCTTCTTCAGCGCCTTCGCCGGATCCGCGGGCGCGGCCTGGGCCGGGGTCGCGGTCACGAGCGCCGCCGCGCTGGCCAGGGCCAGGCCCGCGATAATTCGCTTCATCCGATTCCTTCAGATCAAGAATGAGGGGAGCAGAAATCCTGCCAATTGAAGATCACGACCATATATCGACAGACACCGCATAAGGCAGCGAATTGGTGCACTTTCGGTGCAGAGGAGGACATGGTGAAGTGAGATCACCGTCACATAGCGGAAGAACCGTGCCCCGATGACCTGTGCAGGTCAAGCTTGGGGCTAGGCTTCACTGGCGGAAACGCCCGGCACGCACCCCTGAGCGTAGGAGCTCGCCGTGAGAGAGCGAGGCACGAAGCCGACACGAGCGGCGAGCGGACGCGACCGTCAGCGCAGTTGCCCGGGCCGTCGAACATCAGTCGGATAAGCAAGGACGGACCCTCGTGGACCTGTTCGAACATCAGGCGAAGGAGCTCTTCGCTGACTACGGCATCCCGGTGCCACGCGGCATCGTCGCCAACACCGTGGAGGAGGTGCGGGCGGCGGCTGAGGAGCTGACCGGCCGCGTTGTCGTCAAGGCCCAGGTCAAGACCGGCGGTCGCGGCAAGGCCGGCGGCGTGAAGGTGGCCGACGACGCCGCCGACGCCGTCGAGAAGGCCACCGCCATCCTCGGCATGGACATCAAGGGCCACACGGTCCACAAGGTGCTCGTGGAGGAGGCCAGCGCGATCGCGGAGGAGTACTACTTCTCCTTCCTGCTCGACCGCGCCAACCGTACCTTCCTCGCGATCTGCTCCGCCGCCGGCGGCATGGACATCGAAGAGGTCGCCCACAGCACGCCCGAGAAGGTCGCCAAGGTGCCGGTCTCGGCACTCGACGGCATCGACCGCGCCAAGGCCCGCGAGATCGCGGTGGCCGGCGGGCTGCCCGAGAAGTCGCTCGACGGCGCCGCCGAGCTCATCGAGAAGCTGTGGCACTGCTTCGTCGACGAGGACGCCACGCTGGTCGAGGTCAACCCGATGATCCTGTCGGCCGACGGCCAGGTGAAGGCCCTCGACGGCAAGGTCACCCTCGACGAGAACGCCGGCTTCCGCCAGGCCGACCACGAGGCGCTGGCCGACAAGGCCGCCGAGGACCCTCTGGAGGCCAAGGCCAAGGAGAAGGACCTCAACTACGTCAAGCTCGACGGCAACGTCGGCATCATCGGCAACGGCGCGGGCCTGGTCATGTCCACCCTCGACGTGGTGGCCTACGCGGGCGAGGCGTTCCCCGGCAAGCCGTCCCCGGCGAACTTCCTGGACATCGGCGGCGGCGCCTCGGCCGAGGTCATGGCCGCGGGCCTGGAGATCATCCTCTCCGACCCGAGCGTCAAGTCGATCTTCGTGAACGTCTTCGGCGGCATCACCGCCTGCGACGCCGTGGCCAACGGCATCGTCTCGGCGTTCAAGCTGCTGGAGAGCCGCGGCGAGGCCGTGACGCACCCGCTGGTGGTCCGCCTCGACGGCAACAACGCCCAGCTCGGGCGGCAGATCCTGGCCGACGCCGCGCTCCCGCGGGTCGAGCTGGTTGACACGATGGACGACGCGGCCAAGCGGGCCGCCGAGCTCGCTGCGGTAGGTGCGTGAGTCATGGCTATCTGGCTGACCGAGAACAGCAAGATCATTGTTCAGGGCATGACCGGCGGTGAGGGCACCAAGCACACCCGCCGCATGCTCGCCTCCGGCGCGAAGGTCGTCGGCGGCGTCAACGCCCGCAAGGCGGGCATCACGCACGAGGGCCTGCCCGTGTTCGGCACGGTGAAGGAGGCCATGGAGCAGACCGGCGCCGACGTGTCGGTCGTCTTCGTGCCGCCGGCCCACACCAAGGCCGCCGTCAAGGAGGCCGTCGACGCCGAGATCCCGCTCTGCGTCGTGATCACCGAGGGCATCCCCGTCCACGACTCGACCGAGTTCTGGGCGTACGCGGTGGCCAAGGGCAACAAGACCCGCATCATCGGGCCCAACTGCCCCGGCATCGCCTCGCCCGGCGCGTCCAACGCCGGCATCATCCCCGCCGACATCACCACCGCCGGCCGCATCGGCCTGGTCTCGAAGTCCGGCACGCTGACCTACCAGCTCATGTACGAGCTGCGCGACTTCGGTTTCTCGACCGCGGTCGGCATCGGCGGCGACCCGGTCATCGGCACCACGCACATCGACGCGCTCCAGGCCTTCCAGGACGACCCCGACACCGACGCGATCGTGATGATCGGTGAGATCGGCGGCGACGCCGAGGAGCGTGCCGCGGCCTACATCGAGCAGCACGTCACCAAGCCGGTCGTGGCCTACGTCGCGGGCTTCACCGCCCCCGAGGGCAAGACGATGGGCCACGCCGGCGCCATCGTCTCCGGCTCGGCCGGCACCGCCCAGGCCAAGAAGGAGGCCCTGGAGAAGGTCGGCGTCCGCGTCGGCAAGACCCCCTCCGAGACGGCCCGCCTGATGCGCGAGATCATGCAGTCCCGCTAGTCACGCTGGAAAAGCCCCGCCTGGCCGCCGCCATGCGGGGCTTTTCCATGCCGCCGGGCGTCCCAGGGCCCGCCGGGCGGCGCGTAAAGGGCGGGGAAAGGGCGCGAGGCGCGTTCGCGGGGGTCTCACGGCGACAAAGTGGACCCGCTGCGGCGCGTCAACCAAGCGATGGTTGGGAAAGATTGAGAAAATCACATCTGTGACGGCCATTCTCGACCAGTTGCGTACCGCCCCCAAGTCGGTGCTCGGCAAGCTCCCCGGGGTCTCGACCGACGACGACGAGACGAGGCGGCCGCTACCCGTGTCGGGCATGCTCGCCGCCGCCTGCACGCTCGGCGTCGGCCTGGCCGTGCTCACCACGCTCACCCTCGTCGGCTGGATCGCCGCGCCGCGCGGCACGCTCGGCGCGGGCCTGCCCGGCGTGTTCCGCGCCGCGGCGCAGCTCTGGCTGGCCGCGCACCACGCGGGGTTCGCGATGCCCGGCGGCCGGGTCGGGCTGCTGCCCCTCGGGCTGATGGTGCTGCCCGCCTTCCTGCTCTACCGCGCCGGCCGGTGGATGGCCCGCGACGCCGACCTGCGGCTGCGCCTGCCCGCCCGGCTGCCCAAGAACAGCCCGCGCGAGCAGGCCAACGCCCGCCGCCGCGCGCAGCTCGTGCTGGTCGGACAGGCCGGCGTCTCGCTGGCGGCCCCCTACGCGCTGCTGGCCGGGCTGATCGCGCTGGTGGCGAGCAACGAGATCACGCAGCCGTTCATCGGCGAGGCGCTGCTCAGCCACTTCGTGCTGGCCTTCCTGGCGGGCTCGCTGGCCACCGCGCGCATGATCGGCCCGTGGCGGATCATGCTCAAGCTGCTGCCCGAGCGGCTGCGGGCCGTCACGGTCGGCACGGCGGTCGCCACCACCGCCCTGCTGGCGTCCGGGCTGGGGCTGGTGCTGGTCGCGGTCGTGCTGAACTTCGGCCAGGTCAGGGACCTGTCGAACGTGCTCGCGCCCGGCTTCGTCGGCGGCGTGCTGCTGTTGCTGCTCCAGCTCCTCTACCTGCTCAACGCCGTGATCTGGGCCTCCTCCTACATCGCCGGCCCCGGCTTCGCCATCGGCGCGGACACGCTGGTCGCCCCGACCGGCGTCGAGCTCGGCACGGTGCCGAGCCTGCCGCTGCTGGGCGCGCTGCCCGAGAGCGGGCCCGTGCCCGCGTGGATGATGGCGGTGATCGCGCTGCCGTTCGCGGCGGGCGCGGTGGCGGGCGTGTTCGTGGCCCGGATCTCGCCCTCGCATTCGTACGAGGCCGCCCCCCTGTGGGGCTTCCTGACCGGCGTCTCCACCGGCCTGGTCGCCGGCCTGCTGGCCGCGCTGTCCGGCGGGCCCATCGGCGGCGGCCGGCTGTCGGCGATCGGCCCGTCCCCCTGGGAGGTGGCCCTGTCGGTGGCCCTGGAGGTGGGCGTGGCGGCCGGCATCTCGGCGGGCGTGGCCAACCTGCTGCTGCTCAACAAGAAGGCCCGCGCGCCGCTCGACAAGGCCGCCGCCCCGGTCCGCAAGGCGGGGGCGGCCATCGCCAAGGCGGCCAGCAAGGTCGGCCTGGCCGAGTCCGACCCGCGCCCCCTACCCGGCCACTGGATGGACGCCACCGAGGCCGACACCCAGGAGATCCCGGTCATCAGGGACGACTGGCAGGACGAGCACGCCTCCGCCGAGGCCGAGACCCTGGCCCAGGCCCGCCCACGCCCGGCCGAGCCCTCGGACGGCCCGGCCCGCCCGCCGCGCAAGGACATCGTGGACGAGTCCGACGACCGCGGCGGCCACGTCATCTACGTCGACCCCTACGCCTGGGACCGCGACTAGCCGGGGCGCGGGGCTAGGACTGCATCGCCCCGAGCAGCTGGAGGACGTCGGGCGGCAGCTTGCGCTGCGCGGCGTCCCTGAACTGGGTGAAGCACTCGCCCTGGGCCGAGACCGTGCCCGCGCCCTTCATGCACTCCTGGTAGGCGGAGTATTCGTCCATCAGGTAGAGCTGCATCCCCGTGGCCATCGCCGACAGGGCCAGCGCGATGGAGGAGATCGTGATGCCGCCGACGGCCGTGCCGGTGGGCTTGTGGGCGCCGCGCAGCCGCGGCAGCGCGCGGATGCCCGACATGAGCGCGAACAGGGCCATGACCAGGCCGGCGAGCGGCAGCATGAACGTCATGGCCAGCGCCGCGATGGACAACCAGATCGCACGGCGACCCGCTGAATCGGCGGGCTGCTGACCCGCCGGTGCCTGCACCGGTGTCGACACCTGACCTCCTCTGCGTCGCCGGGCGAGGAACAGATACCCTGTCAGCCCCACCCTGTTTCCATTCTTTGGAGTGTGCGTGTCAAAGGCTGGGCGGCTCGTCGTCCTCGTCTCCGGCTCTGGAACCAACCTACAGGCCCTGCTGGACGCTTCCGCCGACCCGTCGTACGGTGCGCGCGTGGTGGCGGTGGGCGCGGATCGGGACGGCATAGAGGGCCTGGCCAGGGCCACCAGGGCAAATGTCCCGACGTTTGTTGAAAAACTGGGCGATCATGCGACTCGGGCGGACTGGGATGCCGCTCTCGCCGCCAGGATCGCATCGTACGAGCCCGACCTGGTGGTGTCGGCGGGCTTCATGAAGATTTTGGGCGCGCCCACGCTCGACGCGTTCCCCGTGCTCAACACCCATCCGGCGCTGCTGCCGTCCTTCCCCGGCGCCCACGGCGTGCGCGACGCGCTGGCCCACGGGGTGAAGGTGACCGGCTGCACCGTGATGCTGGCCGACGCGGGGATCGACACGGGCCCGATCGTCGCCCAGGAGGCGGTGCCCGTGCTGCCGGACGACGACGAGCCGGTCCTGCACGAGCGCATCAAGACCGTCGAGCGCCGCCTGCTCGTCGACATCGTCGGCCGGATGGCCCGCGAGGGCTGGACGGTCAGCGGACGCACCGTCCGCATCGGCAACCAATCAGGAGGGGAAAGCACGTGACTCGCATCGCCATCCGGCGCGCGCTGATCGCTGTCTACGACAAGTCCGGGCTCGAAGAGCTGGCCAGGGCACTCGACGGCGCCGGCGTGGAGATCGTGTCGACAGGCGGCACGGCCGCCGCGATCGCGTCCCACGGGATCCCGGTGACCAAGGTGGAGCAGCTCACCGGCTTCCCCGAGTGCCTCGACGGCCGGGTCAAGAC
The DNA here is from genome assembly GCF_044459705.1 of Nonomuraea sp. NPDC050227. Taxonomy (NCBI): domain Bacteria; kingdom Bacillati; phylum Actinomycetota; class Actinomycetes; order Streptosporangiales; family Streptosporangiaceae; genus Nonomuraea; species Nonomuraea sp. NPDC050227. Next base: position 152,422 of record NZ_JBITJF010000016.1, read on the forward strand.
GCTGCACCCGCGCGTGCACGCCGGCCTGCTGGCCGACCTCACCAAGCCCAGCCACGTGGCCCAGCTCGACGAGCTGGAGATCGACCCGTTCCAGCTCGTGGTGGTCAACCTCTACCCGTTCCAGCAGACGGTGGCCTCCGGCGCCTCCGACGAGGAGTGCGTCGAGCAGATCGACATCGGCGGGCCCGCGATGATCAGGGGCGCCGCCAAGAACCACGCCACCTGCGCGGTCGTGGTCGACCCCGCCGCCTACGGCGACGTGCTCACCGCCCTGGACGAGGGCGGCTTCACGCTGCACGAGCGCCGCCGCCTGGCCGGTGTCGCCTACGCCCACACCGCCGCCTACGACGTGGCCGTGGCCAACTGGTTCGCCGGGCCGTACGCGGGCGGGGAGGAGGAGTTCCCCGAGTTCACCGGCGTCGCGTACGAGCGCAAGGCGACCCTGCGCTACGGCGAGAACCCGCACCAGCGCGCCGCCCTCTACACCGCCGGCTCCGGCGGCCTGGCCAACGCCGAGCAGCTGCACGGCAAGGAGATGTCCTACAACAACTACCTCGACTCCGACGCCGCCTGGCGGGCGGCCTGGGACTTCGCCGAGCCGTGCGTGGCCATCATCAAGCACCAGAACCCGTGCGGCATCGCCGTCGGCGCCGACGTGGCCGAGGCCCACCGCAAGGCCCACGCCTGCGACCCCGTCTCGGCCTACGGCGGCGTGATCGCGGTCAACCGCGAGGTCACCGTCGAGCTGGCCCGGCAGATCGCCGACGTGTTCACCGAGGTCGTCGTGGCTCCCGGCTTCAGCGCGGAGGCGCTGGAGGTGCTGCGGGCCAAGAAGAGCCTGCGCCTGCTGCGCTGCCCGGAGGGGCCGTCCCAGCCGCTGGAGTTCCGCCGCGTCGACGGCGGCCTGCTGCTGCAGGCGGTCGACCGGGTCGACGCCGCCGGCGACGACCCGTCGGCGTGGGAGCTCAAGACCGGCGCGGCCGCCTCGCCCGAGCTGCTGGCCGACCTGGCCTTCGCCTGGCGCGCCTCGCGCTCGGTGAAGTCCAACGCGATCCTGCTGGCCGCCGGCGGCGCCACGGTGGGCGTGGGCATGGGCCAGGTCAACCGGGTCGACTCCTGCCGCCTCGCGGTGAGCCGGGCGGGGGAGCGGGCGGCCGGCTCGGTCGCCGCCTCCGACGCGTTCTTCCCGTTCCCCGACGGGCCGCAGGTGCTGATCGAGGCCGGGGTCAAGGCGATCGTGGAGCCGGGCGGCTCGATCCGGGACCAGGAGGTGATCGACGCCTGTGAGCAGGCGGGCGTCACCCTCTACTTCACCGGCACCCGCCACTTCTTCCACTGATCACCGGTTCATCGGATAAAGGGCAACAAGAGATCGCTTGTTGCCCTTTATCCGTTTTGGCGGCGAGCATTGGCACTCCCCGGTTACCCTGATTGCCGCCCTGCTGTGCTGATTCCCCCGGAGTTTCCATGCTCGACGCGACCCTGCATGCCTTCGTGACCATGAACGGCTTCTCGACCAGCCCGTTCGTCCTGCTGGTCCTCGCCTTCATCGGTGCCTACCTCGGCAGCCGGGTCGTCGAGCTCATCCCGTACACCCGCCGGATCATCGAGCGCCGCGAGGCCCGCTTCGCCGAGCGCGACTAGCCGCCGGTTCTCGCATCTGCTGACGGACGCCGACGCCGTCGAGGTAGGTCTCGATCGCGCCGAGTTCGGCGGTGCCGACCACGGCCGCGACGTATCCGTCCGGCCGGATGAGCGCCCACTGCTCGGGCGACAGCCCGTACGCGCTCCGGACATGGCCTCCGGTGTCGAGGATGTCGTCGCCGATGACGTGGATGCGCAGGCCCCCGCGCGGTTCCGGGACCGCGGCGTCGCCGGGCTCGTAGCCGAGCAGGGTCCAGTGCGGTCCCTGGAACAGGCTGAACAACCGCGTGGCCGGCCCGCCCGCGCCGGTGACGGGGGCGTCGGGCGCGCGGTCGCCGGCCGCCACGCCCTTGTGGGGCTCCAGGCCGGTCAGCGACAGCGACGAGTCCGGGTAGCCGACATCGAGCTGGGTCACCTCGCGGCCCCGGCGCATCTCCCGGTTCCTGGCCGCTTCGAGCAGCTTCTCGGACAGGCCGAGGACCGCCTCGGCGACCGGCCGGCGCTCCTCCTCGTAGGTCGCCAGCAGTGACTCCGGCGCGCCGTCGAGCACGGCGGCGAGCTTCCAGCCGAGGTTGTAGGCGTCCTGGATGCTCGTGTTCAGGCCCTGCCCGCCGGTCGGCGGATGGCAGTGCGCGGCGTCCCCGGCCAGGAGCACGCGCCCACGCCGGTAGGCGTCGGCCAGCCGGGCCTGCATCGTGAACACCGATGCCCAGGACACCTCGCGGATCACGATGTCGTCCTGGCCGCCGCGCTCGTGGAGCAGGGCGGTGAGCCCTTCGGCCGAGAGGTCGACGTCCATGTCGAGGGGGACCGGGGCCATGTACTGGAACATGCCGGTGCCGTGGAGCGGGCACAGCGAGACGCTGCGCTCGGGCTGCTCGTCGCCCCAGCGGTGCCAGACGCGCGACGAGGCGCCGTCGGCCCGCACGTCGGCCACGAGCGCCCGCACGCCGAGGGCCTTCCCGCGGAACTCGATGCCGAGGGCCTTGCGGACGAAGCTCGATCCGCCGTCGGCGCCGACCAGGTAGGCGGCTCGCACGGTCCGCTCCCCGCCGGAGGTGGCCATCCGCGCGGTCACGCCGTCGGGGTCCTGGTCGAAGCCGACGAGTTCGCAGCCGTACTCCGGGGCGTGGCCGAGTTCGGCCAGCCGCTCCCGCAACCGGCGCTCGGTGCGGAACTGCGGAACGAGCAGCGGGATCTGGTACGGCTCGGCGGGCGTCGGCTCCGGCAGGATCCCGGCGTGCTTGTCGACCGGTCCGTCGGGGGTGTAGGTGCGCAGGGGAGGATATTCGCCTCCCGAGGCGACGATCCGGTCGACCACGCCGAGGTCCTCGAACACCTCCTCGGTGCGCGGCTGGATGCCCTTGCCGCGTGAGCCGATGAACGGATGCGGCGCCTTGTCGATCAACCGGAACGCGATGTTCCTGCGGGCGAGATCGATGGCGAGGGTCAATCCCGCCGCGCCGGAACCACAGATGATCACATCAAGGTCTTCGTTGCGTGCCACGGTTCACTCTCCGTCGGTGGCGGCCGGGCAGGTCGGCCCGTCCGGTGCAAATTTATGTGTATTAAGCACGGAGTATGATCCGCGGCCGGAGTGGCCGTCAAGCCGCCGTCCATGGCTGACGCGGCTTCCTGATCACCAAATTCACCATCTTGACCTGCTCTTTCGTGTCCAGCTATGCATGGAGAAAAACCTGATCCGGGTGTTGTGATCAGGCTGTCCCGATGCCGGAAAATTATGTGTATTCTGAGCGCGTCTTCGCGTCCTCGCCATGCGAAGGAGGCGTCTCCGCAGGTCTGCCGGAGGCTGCCGGTATTCTTGGCACCTCCCCGTCCGCAAGGGCACGTAAGGCATCGGTGGCGAGCATGGCTTCCCAACACCGCCGGCACATCACGTTCCGGCGCCTGCATGAGTCGCTCGTCGACCTGATCGCGCTCATGAACCTGCCGCAACGCGACGAGGTCCTCATGGCCGAAGCGGGCATCGATCTCGACCGCGCGTTGTTCAAACTGATCGTCGGAATCCGGCGGTTCGGGCCCATCGGCGTGGTCGAACTCGCCGAACGGGCCGGACGCGACCACACCACCGTCAGCCGGCAGGTGGCCAAACTCGCCGAGCTCGGCCTGATCGAGCGGCGTCCGAACCCGGCGGACCGACGGGTCAAGGAAGCCGTGATCACCAGCGCGGGCCGTCGCGTGACGGACGCGCTTGAGGAGGCCCGGCAGCGGCTCGTCGACTCCGCGTTCGCCGAATGGAGCGATAGGGACCTCGTTCAGTTCGAGCAACTGATGCGCAGGTGCGTCGACGACATGCTCGCCATGTCCGCGGCCGACAAGGAAGAGAGCGGCTAGGGCGTCGAAGCCGGCGGGCCGCCCCCGGCCATCGCCTGCTGCGCCAGGTTGTCGACCGGCTCGGCGGCGTCGAGCTCGCTGATCCGCTTCTCACCGCCATCCCGGGTGAGGTGGCCAGCGTGCCCAGCAGGGTCAGGGCATGGGCCGAGCATGAGTCCGGCTCGGCGAACCAGCGCTCAACCTGGTCGAGTCCGCGGCCGGCTCACTGGCCGGACAGGCGCCAGGCCAGCCGGGCGGCCCCGGCCAGGCCCGCGCGCACGCCCAGCGTGGTCGGCCGCACCCGGACCGCCCGGACGAACGCCAGCCCCGCCACGTCGTCGAGCGCCCGCTCCAGCGGGCCGAACAACACCGCGCCGGCCGCCGACACGCCGCCGCCGATGACCACGGTGTCGAGCTCGACCGCGGCCGCCGTGGAGGCGATCAGGCCGGCCAGCGCCCTGGCGCCGCGCTCGAAGGCCGAAAGCGCCACCGGATGCCCGGCGGACGCGTCGGCGGCCAGCGCCCTGGCGTCGCGGTCGCCGGTGGGCGCCCAGCCGTTCTCCAGGGCCCAGCGGGCCAGGTTGGGGCCGCTGGAGTAGCGCTCGACGCAGCCCCGGCCGCCGCACTCGCAGCGCTCGCCGCCGGGATCGACGCTCATGTGGCCGACGTGCCCCGCGTTGCCCGCCGGGCCGAGCAGCGGCGCGCCGTCGATCACCAGGCCGCCGCCGATGCCGGTGGACACGACGACGCCGAGCAGCGACGTGCTGCCCTGCCCGGCCCCCAGCCAGTGTTCGCCGAGCGCCATGCACTGGGCGTCGCCGGCCAGCACCACGGGCAGGCCGGTCAGCCGCCGCAGCTCGTCGCGCAGCGGGAAGCCGCGCCAGCTCGGCATGTTCACCGGGCTCACCGTGCCCGTGGTGAGGTCGAGCGGGCCCGCGCAGCCGACGCCGACGGCGTGCGGTGCCGGGCCCCCGCCGGTCACCTCCGCGACGAGGGCCGCCAGCGCGGACATGACGTCGGCGCGCGGCGTGGGCCGCGCGGCGGAGCGCAGCAGGGAGCCGGCCTCGTCGACCAGCGCGGCGGCGAGCTTGGTGCCGCCGATGTCGACGGCGAGTACGCAGGTCATCCGGGTATGGGGTGGCCGGGCCGGCGGAGGCCGCCGAGGCGTGGCAGGGGGAAGCGGGCGCGCAAGGGGAACCTCCGTGGGACAGGGTGCCGGCGCCCGACACGATATGCCCTTCCTTGATCGATGACAACGATGTCATCGTTTCCCTGTGGACAACGGACGCCGCCTGCCTCCCATCTGTGGAAAAACTGTGGACGGACGCGCGGCCGGTGCAGGGAAGCCGACCAGTCATGGAAGGATTGACGGCATGAGCGCAGTGAAACTCGACGGCAAGGCGACAGCCGCCAGGATCAAGGCAGACCTCGCGACCCGGGTGGCCGCGCTCAAGGACCGCGGCATCACGCCCGGCCTGGGCACCGTCCTGGTGGGCGACGACCCGGGCAGCCAGATCTACGTCGCGGGCAAGCACCGCGACTGCGCCGAGGTCGGCATCGCCTCCATCCGCGTCGACCTCCCGGCCACCGCCACCCAGAAGGACGTCGAGGCGGCCGTCGACGAGCTCAACGCGTCCCCGGCCTGCACCGGCTACATCGTCCAGCTCCCGCTGCCCAAGCAGATCGACACGATGGCGCTGCTGGAGCGCATGGACCCGGCCAAAGACGCCGACGGCCTCCACCCGGTCAACCTCGGCCGCCTCGTCCACATGGTCGACGCGCCCCTGCCCTGCACGCCCCACGGCATCGTGCTGCTGCTCCAGGAGTACGACGTGCCGATCAAGGGCGCCGACGTCGTCGTGGTGGGCCGCGGCATCACCGTCGGCCGCTCGCTCGGCCTGCTGCTGACCCGCCGCAGCGAGAACGCCACGGTGACCCTCTGCCACACCGGCACCCACGACCTGGCCGCCCACGTGCGCCGCGCCGACATCGTCGTGGCCGCGGCCGGCGTGCCCGAGCTCATCACGCGGGACATGGTCAAGCCCGGCGCGGCCGTCCTCGACGTGGGCGTGTCCCGGGTCCACGGCAAGATCGCCGGTGACGTGGCCCCCGACGTCGAGGAGGTCGCCGGTTTCCTCACCCCCAACCCGGGCGGGGTCGGGCCGATGACCCGCGCGCTGCTGCTGTCCAACGTCGTGGAGGCGGCCGAGCGTTCCTGAGTGATCGGGGGATGAAGCCCTGATGGGGGGAATGGGAAGAAGAGCCAGCCCTACCCCCATCACGGAAGGCCGATTCATGGACACCCCGCTCATCGCTGTCGAGGGCACCTACGAGGAGATGGGGGCCGAGGTCGGCCACCGTACCGCCGACCTGGTCGCGCGGAGCGTCGAGACCTACCTGCGGCGGTTCCGCGACAAGTCCGGGCTCTCCTCGGCCGACGTGCTGCGCTGGGGCCAGACCTTCCTCGACGTGGCCAGGGCGTACGACCCGAGCATCGCCGCCATGCTGGCGGGCCTGGCGGCGGGCGCGGCGCAGCCGGTCGAGCACATCGCCGCGCTCAACGCCCGTACCGAGCTGCTCGACGGCACCGGCTACCACGACGACGGCTGCACCGCGCTGGCCGTCCTGCCCAAGTACACCCGCGACGGCCACACCCTGCTCGCCCAGAACTGGGACTGGCATCCCGAGCAGGGCGCGGTCACCTTCCTGCTGGCCACCCGCGACACCGAGGGGTTCGCGGTGCTCACGCTGGCCGAGGCGGGCATGCTCGCCAAGTCGGGGCTCAACTCGGCGGGGCTCGGCGTGTGCGCCAACCGCCTGCAGTCCGACCGCGACCAGGCCGGGGCGGGGGTCCCGTACCACTTCCTGCTGCGCGGGGTGCTGCAGTCCGACCGCATGAGCCGGGCCCACCGCAAGGTGCTCGACGTGCCGCGCGTCTCCTCGGGCAACCTGCTGATCGCCGACGCCGGAGGCGAGGCCATCGACCTGGAGGTGGCTCCGGGCGCGTTCGGCGCGCTGCTGCCGCGCGACGGCCTGCTCACCCACGCCAACCACTTCGAGGCCGAGCTGCCGCTGGAGGACATGAAGGCGGCCAGGTCCGGCCTGACCCTGCTGCGCCCCGAACGCGTGCGCCACCTGCTGGAGGACACCGCCGCCGAGCGCGCGGTCGGCCTCGAACACGTCGTCGCGGCCCTGCGCGACCACTACTCCTTCCCCGACGGCGTCTGCCGCCACCTCGACCCCGACGCCGGCCCGGCCGAGGAGTGCCACACGGTCTACTCCGTCGTCATGGACCTCGACGCCCGCGAGCTGGCGATCGCCGGCGCGCCGCCGTGCGCCCGCCCGTACGAGCGGTGGGCCCTGGACGAGGTGTTCAAGCCGGACGCCGCCCCCGAGCTCTGCTTCGACCCGGCAGCCGACGACGGTCGCCGCCCTCCGGCCTGGTGACCCGGCTCACGGCCGGAAGTCCCGGTCCACGGCCACGGTGACGTCCAGCAGCAGGGGCTCCTCGCGGGCGGCCAGCGACGGGATCACCTCGTCGAGCACGGCCCCCAGCTCGGCGGGGCCGTCCACCCGCCGAGCTGGGCAGCCCAGCGACCTGGCCAGCGCGGCCATGTCCACCTCCGCGAACGGCGGCCAGGGGGCCTTGCCGCCCTGCCGGTCGGCCAGCCGGTCCATGACCGCGTAGCGGCCGTTGGCGAGCACGACGAACAGCGCGCCCACCCGGTAGTGGGCGGCGCTCCACAGGGCGTGCACGCCGTACAGCGCCGAGCCGTCGCCCACGACCGCGACCACCGGGCGTCCGGGCAGCGCCATGCGCAGGCCGACCGCGGCCGGCACGGCGAACCCGAGCCCGCCCATGGCCGCCGAGACGAAGCCCAGCGGGTTCCTGGCCGGGACCAGCCGGTGCAGGTCGGGACGGGACGACGGGGTCTCCTCCAGCAGCACGACGTCGCGGGGCAGCCGCCGGGCCAGCTCGCGCAGCACGTACGCGGGCCGCAACGGCTCCCCGCCGGGCACCTCAGGAGCCGGGGCCGGTGGAACGGCCGCCGCGGCGGCGGGACGGGCCGGCAGCAGGGCCGCCAGCCGCTCGCAGACGGCCCCCGGCGGGGCCAGGACGGCCAGGTCGGCGGGGCTCCGGTGCGCCTCGGCCGGGTCGTCGGTGACCACGGCGACCGCCGTCCCCGGCTCGACCAGCGGCCCCGGCGCGTACGGGTACTGCCGGAACACCGGCGCCCCCACGGCCAGCACGACGTCGTGCGGCGCGAGCACGGCCCGCAGCCGCTCCCGGTCGGCCGGCAGCACCCCCGCGTACTGCGGATGGTCCTGCGGGAACCCCGCCAGTGCCCCGAACGACTCCTGGAACACCGGGCACGCCAGCCGCTCGGCCAACCGCACCAGCGGCCCCCAAGCCGCTCCCGCCCCCGCCACGATCGCCGGTGACCGCGCCCCGGCCAGCAGCTCGACCAGCGGCGCCAGGCCGGCGTCGGGCACGGCGGCGGGCCGCAGCACCCGGGCCGGGGCCGCCGGGGTCTCGCCGGCGAAGGGCGCGTCCCAGTCGTCCATCGGCACCACGACCAGGGCGGGGCCCCGGTGCGTGACCGCCTCGTGAAAGGCCCTGGCCAGCGCGCCGGGCACGTCCTGCGCCCGCACCGGCTGGTCGGTCCACACCGGGTAGTCGCCGGCCAGCCCGGCCAGCCGTCCGGCGAGGAACGGCTCCAGCGCCAGGTGCCGCCGGTCCTGCTGCCCCACCAGGACGACCAGGGGCGCCCGGTTCACCCGGGCCGTGGCGAGGGCGCCCACCGCGTTGCCCAGCCCGGCCGTGGTGTGCAGCACGGCCAGCGCGGGCTCGGCGTGCCCGATGGCCCAGCCGGTGGCCATGCCGACGACCGAGCCCTCGTGCAGCGCGAGCACGAAGCGGAGGTCGTCCGGCAGGCCGGTCAGCAGCGACACCTCGGTCGAGCCGGGGTTGCCGAAGATCGTCGTCAGGCCGTACCGCCGCAGCACCTCGAACGCCGCTGCCCGCACTGTGCTCATCGTGCCCCTCTCGCCTGCTGGATCCGCCGGTGGACCTGCCCGCGCAGCTCGCCGAAACGCGGCAGCGACCGGGTGGTGAGCTGGTCCCGGTCGCGCGGCAGGTCGATGGCCAGGTCCTCCAGGTCGGCCCTGGTCTGCGCGTCCGCGGCGGCGAACGGCTCGTGGCGGAAACTACGCCCTTGTCGGCTTCTGTCAAGGGATCACCATGGTCGATCATGTGCAGTCGCTGGCCAGAGGGCTGGCGGTGATCCGCGCGTTCAGCGCCGCGGCGCCCGAGCTGACGCTCAGCCAGGTGGCGCGGGCGACCGGCCTCAGCCGCGCCGCCGCCAGGCGCTTCCTCATCACGCTGGCCGACCTCGGCTACGTGCGCAACGACGGCCGGCTGTTCGCGCTCACCCCGCGCGTCCTGGAGCTCGGGTACGCCTACCTGTCCGGCCTGTCGCTGCCCGAGGTCGCCGGCCCCCACGTCGTGCGGCCCGACGCGCTGCGGGCCGCGCTGGAGCAGGTGCGCCTGCGCGGCTGGGCGATGGTGGACCAGGAGCTGGAGGAGGGCCTGCGGTCCGTCGCCGCGCCCGTACGCGACCACGCCGGCCGCACGGTCGCCGCCGTGAACGTCTCCACGCACGCCGGCCGCACCAGCCTGCACCAGGTCAGGACGGGGCTGCTGCCGGAGCTCCTGGCCACGGCGGCGCGCATCGAGGCCGACCTGGCGAAGGTCTCGGTGACCCGCGCCTGACGCCCTCCTGTCGGTCGCCTGCCGTCCGTCACCGGTTGCGGTAGCGGTCGGTCGCGTCGCGGGTGGCCCGGATCGCCGCCTCGGCCCGGTCGTAGGTGCGCTGGGCCAGGCCGACGAAGATGCAGTCGACGATCAGCAGCTGGCTGATCCGGCTGGCCAGCGCGCCGGGCCGGAAGGCGGTCTCCCGGCCGGCCGACACCAGCGTGTGGCTGGCCAGGTCGGCCAGCGACGAGCGCGGGTTGTTGGTGATGGCCACGATCAGCGCCCCCGCCTCGGCCGCCGTACGGGCCGGGACCAGCACGTCGGGCGTCTCGCCGCTGCAGCTGATGGCCACCGCGACGTCGCCGTCCCGCAGCAGCGCCGCGCTGGTCAGGGCCAGGTGGGCGTCGCTGAACGGGTGGCTGGACAGGCCGATGCGCAGCAGCTTCTGCGACATGTCGGCGGCCACCAGCCCGGAAGCCGCCACGCCGTAGACGTCCACCCGCCGGGCCACCGCGATGGCCTGGACGACCTCGCCGAGCTGGTCGGGGTCGAGCTGCGCCGCCGTGTCCGCCAGCGCGTCGGACTCCGCCCGCGCCACCTTGGCGATCACGTCGGTCAGCGGGTCGTCGGGGGCCAGGTCGCCGGGCACCAGACGTTCGGGCTGCTTGGCCACGGCGGCGGCCAGCGCGAAGCGCATCTGCGAGTAACCGGCGAAGCCGAGCGCCCGCGCGGTGCGCACGATCGTCGCCTCGCTGGTGCCCGACACCGCGCTGAACTCGGTGATCGTGCTCCGCACGACCAGCCCCGGGTCGTCCAGGATGATGCGCCCGATGGCCTGCGCCGCCGGGGTCAGCGACGGCAGCACCGCCCGCACGGTGGCGACCGGGTTCGCGGGCTCGGTGTTCAACGGGTCAGCCATTCGGCCGCCGCCTGCGCGGAGACGCGGGAGATGCCGTGCGTGGCGAGATGGGCGGCCCCGACGGGCGCGTCGCTGATGCCGGTGTCCACCACGATCGCGTCGGGCCGGACGGCCAGCGCCCGCGCCAGCGCCTCGCGCACCCACGGATGCCGGGCCGCGTCGTGCACCACGAGCACCACGGGACGGTCGTCGAAGGCGGGCAGCTCGCCGTCGCGGTCGAGGCGCACCCTGGCGGTGTTCGGCAGCCGGGCGGCCAGCGCCGCCGCGATGCCGGTCGGCGTGGCGGGATCGACCGCCTGGTTGAGCCGGGTGTTGACCTCCACGACCAGCGGCCCCCGGTCGAGCACGGCGGTGCCGGTGGTGGTCAGCGCGGCCCTGGCGGCCTCCAGGCCGACGCCCTCGTCGATGTCGGCGCGGGCCTTCTCGCGCAGCTCGGACCGCTCGGCGTACCAGGTGGACAGGGCGAGCACCCGGCCGGCCGCCTCGGCCAGCCGCTCCTCCGCCAGCCGGCCCGTGCGCACCGCCTCGACGACGGCGTCGCGCATCTCGTGCAGGCTCCGCTCGTCGGCCCGGCCGGCGCAGATGGTGTCGACGCCGGCGGCCAGCGCGCGCACCGCGATCTCGCCGGGGCCGAACATGGCGGCCACGGCCTGCATCTCGATCGCGTCGGTGACCACCACGCCGTCGAAGCCGAGCTCGCCCCTGAGCAGGTCGGTCAGGGCGCTGTGGCTGAGCGTGGCCGGCATCGACGGGTCGAGCGCGGGCACGAGCAGGTGGCCGGACATGATCGAGCGCACCCCGTGCGCGATGGCGGCCCGGAACGGCGGCAGGTCGCGCTCGTCGAGCACCGCCCGCGAGGCGTGCACGGTGGGCAGCGCCAGGTGGGAGTCGGTGGTGGTGTCGCCGTGCCCCGGGAAGTGCTTGGCGCAGGCGGCCACGCCCGCGCCCTGCACCCCGGCCACGTACGCGACGGTGTGCCGGGCGACCAGCTCGGGGTCGGGCCCGAAGGAGCGCACGCCGATGACCGGGTTCTCCGGGTTGGCGTTCACGTCGGCGGAGGGGGCGTAGTCGAGGGAGATGTCGAGTTCGGCGAGCATCCGGCCGATCTGCCGGCCGACCCGCTCGGTCAGCTCGACGTCGTCGGCCACGCCCAGCGCCCGGTTGCCGGGGAAGGAGCTGCCGGCGAGCACTTCGAGCCGGGTGACCGCGCCGCCCTCCTCGTCGATCGCGACGATCGCGCCGGGGTTCTCGGCGCGCACCGAACGGACGAGCTGCTCGCCGATGGAGTTGCGGGCGAACAGGATGACGCCGCCCAGGCCCTCGCCCAGCGCGCGGCGCAGCCAGTCGGGAGGCGACGTCCCTTCGAACCCCGGCTGGAGCACCGTCATCGCAAGTCGGACCAGCTCTGCGCTCATGCGGCATTTTCCTTCACGGTTGTTGATCTGAAGGTAATTTTCTGTCATCGTCGCCCTCGACACAACCATTGTCGAGAGGCCACCCCCCATGCCCAGCAGAAGGACTCTCCTGAAGGGTCTCGCTCTCGCCGCCGCCGCGTCAGCCGTGCCGCTGCCGGCCTTCGCCCAGGCAGACTACGTCCCCCCGCTGCGTCAGATGCGCGGCATGTGGATCGCTTCCGTCGTCAACATCAACTGGCCCTCGAAGCCGGGGCTGAGCGCCGACGAGCAGAAGGCCGAATACCTCGCCTGGCTCGACGTGGCCGTGCAGCGCAAGCTCAACTCCGTGTTCGTGCAGATCAGGCCGACCGCCGACGCGTTCTGGCCGTCGCCGTTCGAGCCCTGGTCGCAGTACCTGACCGGCACCCAGGGCCAGGACCCCGGCTACGACCCGCTCGGGTTCGCCGTGGAGGAGACCCACAAGCGCGGCCTGGCCTTCCACGCCTGGTTCAACCCCTACCGCGTGTCGATGCAGCCCGACCCGAGCAAGCTGCACCCCGATCACCCCGGCCGCAAGAACCCCGACTGGATCCTGCCGTTCGGCGGCAAGCTCTACTACAACCCGGGCATGCCCGAGGTCCGCAAGTTCTGCCAGGACGCGATGATGGACGCGATCACCCGCTACGACATCGACGGCCTGCACTTCGACGACTACTTCTACCCGACCAACACCACTGCTTTCGACGACAGCGCCGCCTTCGCCAAGTACGGCGCCGGCTTCCCCGACCTGGCCTCCTGGCGACGCAACAACGTCGACCTCATGGTCAGCGAGATGCAGCAGCGCGTCCTGCAGGCCAAGCCGGAGATCGCCTGGGGCATCAGCCCGTCGGGCATCTGGCGCAACAAGGGCACCGACCCGCTCGGCTCCGAGACCAACGGCGGCCAGTCCTACGACAACCTGCACGCCGACACCCGCGGCTGGGTCAAGAAGGGCTGGCTGGACTACATCGCGCCGCAGCTCTACTGGTACATCGGGCAGCCGCCGGCCGACTACTCCAAGCTCGTCCCGTGGTGGTCGGACGTGGCCGCGGGCACGAACACGCTGCTGTGGATCGGGCAGGCGGCGTACAAGGCGGGCGACCCGGCCCAGGCCGCCGAGTGGCAGAAGCCGGACGAGCTGTCCAGGCACCTGACGCTCAACCGCGCCCACCCCGAGGTCGGCGGCGACATCTGGTACAACGCCAACGACGTCAAGGTGGACCGGCTCGCCTCCATCACGACCGCCGTCAACGACCACTACCAGCGCCCCGCGCTCGCGCCCGTGCTGCCCCGCCTGGCCAACGGCGAGCCGCCGCGCCGCCCGGTGGTGGCGTACGCGCTGCGCCGCACCGGCGGCGTCGAGGTGCGCGTGGTCGCCACCGGCCGGGACGAGCCGTTCCAGTTCGCCATCTTCCGCTTCCCGGACGAGGCCGGCCAGAACGCCTTCGCCGACGCGCGCAACCTGGTCGCGGTCGTGCCCGCCGACCGCCAGATCCGCTGGACGGACCCCGACGGCAAGCGCGGCGACCACTACTACGCGGTCGCCGTCGACCGGGCCAACAGGACCAGCAAGCCCAGCCACGGTTTCCGGGTGATCTGAAGGACGCCGGTGAAGGAACGCTGACCTCCGGCGTCGCGCGCATGGCTCGCCAGCGCGCGTCGCCGGCACGTTCCCTGACCGGCGTCGAGCACGGCGCGCGCCACCGGCCTGTCGGCCCGCGGTCGCCCGCCGTCGCCCGTTCCGCGCCCAGCAGGGGTGAGCGCAGTGATCTCTCGATGGTTCCGACGCTGCCGGAACCCCTCGCCGAAGCCCCGGTCGCGATCTGGCTCCCTCTAGGAAGCCCTCCTACCGGCCGCCGACGGCTGCTGCTCAGCCGCGGCGCCCGCCGACCGCTGTGGTGGCACCACAGGGGTCGGGCGCACCAGCCCGAGCGCGACGACCTCGTTGGCGAGGCGCGTGCGGCGGTTGGTGCCCTCAGGAATCCTGAACTTCTGGTACAGCCGCAGCAGGTGTTGCTTGACCGCGGCTTCGGTCACGACCAGGTCGTCGGCGATCTCGCGCGCCGTCGCCGGAGCGACGAACGCCTCGTCGGACAGCGCCGGCCTGCAGAGCGAGGTCAGCACATCGACCTCGCGCCTGGTCAGCTCGGGCGCCGCCGCCCTGCGCAGCTCGACCTCGGGGGTGAAGTCCTCACGAGGGACTCCACCGATGCGACCCCGCGCCGCGCCGAACGAGACGACGTCTCCGTCGTCAAGGACCCTCCGGGCGATCGGCCTGCCGTTCACCCGTGTGCCGTTGCGGGACAGGCCCAGGTCAACGACGTACAGGTAGGGTCCTCGTCTGACGAACTCGGCATGGAGTCGAGACACACTGGGGTCGGTGAGCCGGATGTCCACACCCCGGCCTCTCCCGACCGTCGTGATCTCGGGGCGCAACGGGACCACGTCGCCGGTGTCCTCGATGCGTATGAACGGCCCCTCCACGGCAGTTCCTCCCCAGGTAGCCCGCCGTAACTATTACTACAGCTCCGGCTTACCCAACCGAGGGGATGCGGAATCTCCTTTGCCGAAAGGAGAATCCCCCGTGAAATTGGTCTGGACCTCTGCGAACGGTTTTACCTGCTCACGGGTAGACTTCGGAGGAAGATAAGCGGAGGAAACACTCATGGCGGACAAGCCCACGAAAGGCCTGGCCGATGTCGTCGCCGCGTCCACAGCGCTGAGTGACATCGACGGCAAGGCCGGTCGCCTGTTCTACCGTGGATACGACATCCACGATCTGGCCGGCCGAGCGACGTTCGAGGAGACCGCGTACCTGCTGCAGCGCGGCAGGCTGCCCGACCGGGCCCAGCTGGAGGCGTACGGCGCCGACCTGGCCCAGGGCAGGGAGCTCGGCGCGCTGGTCGCCGCCAACGTGGCGGAGATCGCCGAGAAGCAGAAACCCATGGAGGCGCTCCGCTCCCTCGTCTCACTCTCCGGCGCCGACGACCCCGACAAGGACTCCACCGCCCCCGACGCGAACCTGCGCAAGGCGGCCCGCCTGACCGCGCAGCAGCCCGTGCTGGTCGCCCGCTACCACGCCGCGCGCACCGGCGGCGCGGTCCCCGAGGCCGACCCCGAGCTCAGCATCGCCGGCAACTTCCTGCTCCAGGTCACCGGACGCGCCCCCGAGCGGCGTGCGGTCGAGATCTTCGACGAGTGCCTGGTGCTGCACGCCGACCACACGATGAACGCCTCGACGTTCGCCGCCCGCGTCTGCGCCGCGACCCTGTCGGACATGCACTCGGCCATCGTCGCGGCCATCGGCACGCTCAAGGGCCCGCTGCACGGCGGCGCGAACGAGCAGGTCATGAAGACCCTGGAGTCGATCCCGCCGGGCGGGGTGGCCCAGGCCGTGCGCGACAAGCTCGCCGCGGGCGAGAAGATCATGGGCTTCGGCCACCGCGTCTACAAGACCGAGGACCCGCGCGCGACGCACCTGCGCCGCATGTCCGCCGAGCTGGCCGAGGCCGCCGGCGACGACACCTACTACCGGATGTCGAAGGAGATGGAGGAGGTCGTCTTCGAGACGAAGGGCCTCTATCCGAACGTCGATTTCTACGCGGCGTCGGTCTACCACTACCTTGGCATTCCGACGGACCTGTTCACCCCCGTCTTCTCGATCAGCCGCATGTCCGGCTGGACCGCGCACGTGATCGAGCAGCATGCCGACAACAGGCTGATCCGGCCCGACAGTGAATACATTGGCGAGCGCGATCAGAAGTGGAAGCCAATAGAAGAGCGTTGAGCCGAGAGAACGAACGTGAACGCTGGGGACCGTTCCCGCTGATCGTGGCGGGAGCGGTCGCCGCCGTGCTCGTGATCCTGTTGGTGGACCCGCGCTGGGGCGGGTTCGCGCTGGGCGGTGTGCTGATGGTCGCCGCCGCGCTCCGGTTCGCCGGGTTCGACGGGCAACTGGCCGTCCGCGACAAGAAGACGGACGTCATCACGCTGATCGCGTTCGGCTTCCTCATGGCCCTGACCTCGCTCGCGCTGTACAACAACGGGTTCAAGGCCTGGCTCCTGTCCCTTTTGGCCGGTTGACGGGACGGTCCGATAGCCTCAACGCATCCATTCATTGAAGGGGAACCATTCGCATGCCCAAGATCAAGGTGGAGGGTCCGGTCGTCGAGCTCGACGGCGACGAGATGACCAGGATCATCTGGCAGTTCATCAAGGACCAGCTGATCCTTCCCTACCTCGACGTCGACCTGAAGTACTACGACCTGGGGATCGAGTACCGGGACTCGACGGACGACCAGGTCACCATCGACGCCGCCAACGCCATCAAGAAGTACGGCGTCGGTGTGAAGTGCGCCACCATCACCCCCGACGAGGCGCGGGTCGAGGAGTTCGGGCTCAAGAAGATGTGGAAGTCCCCCAACGGGACCATCCGCAACATCCTCGGCGGCGTGATCTTCCGTGAGCCGATCATCATGTCGAACGTGCCGCGGCTCGTGCCCGGCTGGACCAAGCCGATCGTCGTCGGCCGTCACGCCTTCGGCGACCAGTACCGCGCCACCGACCTGGTCATCCCCGGCGAGGGCACCCTGACCCTCACGTACACGCCGAAGGACGGCTCCGAGCCGATCGAGCTCGACGTGTACGACTTCCCGGGCGGCGGCGTCGCCATGGCGATGTATAACCTCGACGAGTCGATCCGCGACTTCGCCCGCGCCTCCATGCGCTACGGCCTGGCCCGCAACTACCCGGTCTACCTGTCGACGAAGAACACCATCCTCAAGGCGTACGACGGCCGCTTCAAGGACATCTTCGCCGAGGTCTTCGAGACCGAGTTCAAGGCCGACTTCGACAAGGCCGGGCTCACCTACGAGCACCGCCTCATCGACGACATGGTCGCCGCGGCGCTCAAGTGGGAGGGCGGCTACGTCTGGGCCGCCAAGAACTACGACGGCGACGTGCAGTCCGACACCGTCGCCCAGGGCTTCGGCTCGCTCGGCCTGATGACCTCCGTCCTCATGACCCCCGACGGCCAGACCGTCGAGGCCGAGGCCGCCCACGGCACCGTGACCCGCCACTACCGCGAGCACCAGAAGGGCAACCCCA
The DNA here is from genome assembly GCF_044459705.1 of Nonomuraea sp. NPDC050227. Lineage (NCBI taxonomy): Bacteria > Bacillati > Actinomycetota > Actinomycetes > Streptosporangiales > Streptosporangiaceae > Nonomuraea > Nonomuraea sp. NPDC050227. The sequence goes on from NZ_JBITJF010000016.1 coordinate 169,613, forward strand.
CCTCCACGAACCCGATCGCCTCGATCTTCGCGTGGACGCGTGGCCTGGCCCACCGCGGCAAGCTGGACAACACCCCCGCCGTGACCGACTTCGCCAACAAGCTGGAGCAGGTCTGCATCGAGACCGTCGAGAGCGGTCAGATGACCAAGGACCTCGCCATGCTGGTCGGCGGCGACGCCAAGTGGCTCACCACCCAGGACTTCCTGGCCGCCCTGGACGAGAACCTCAAGAAGAAGATGTCTGCTTGAGAAAAAGCGGCCTCTACCTGCGACTTCGTCGTACGGTAGAGGCCGTTTCGCATGCCCGGGCCGTCTCTGGGCCGTCAAAGCTTCGGGCCGGACGCGAACACGGCGGCCACGGCGTTCCGCGTCCGGTCCTGGCTGCTCGGCATGAGGTTGGTGTAGATCCGCAGGGTGAAACCCGGATCGTGGTGCCCGAGGTACTCGCTGAGGGCCTTGATGTTCTCGCCGGCGTCCAGGAGCACTGAGGCGTAGAAGTGCCGCAGGGCGTGCATGCCGTGTTCGCGTGCGGCCTGGTGCGGCTCGTCGCGCTGGAGGCCATCGACCTCGCCGGGCCGCTCAAGTCGGAGCGCTATCTCCGGTACATCCGAGACCTGCAAGCAGACCTGAAGGCGTACGCGGACGATGGTTTGGTGGCGGAGTTCAACGCCGTCGTCGCTCGGAAGTATTCGTCGGAGAGCGACTAGGGCCGGCCTGCCGCGACGGCGATCGTTCCCGCCGTTCGACCGCCTGCCGGAGGAACACGACGCCACCGAGGTGTCGTGCGTGTCGCCCGCTCAGTCTGCGGCTTCGCAGGCGAGGCGGGAGGCGGGGCGCCGGGCATGAGCGGGGAGCGTGCCGATGCTGAGCCGGCAGGTGAGCAGCAACGCCAGGGCTGCGGGGATCAGCGCCCATGCGGGCAGATCGCCCGGATCGACGCCGTTGGCGAGCAGACCGCTGCCCGCGGCGGCTCCCGCGGCGGAACCGAGATACATCGCCGCCATCTGGAACGCGACGATCGGCATCGCCCGCTCGGGCCGGGTCCCGGTCAGGGCTTGTTGCAGGGTCGGAACGCTCGCCCACCCCGCCGCCCCCCACAACGCCGCCGCGACGAGCCAGGCCGCCGGTGTGGCGGAGATCCAGAAGACGGCGAAGCCCCCCAGGAGCACTGCCGGCAGGACGATGAGCAGCGTACGGGGCCCGAAGGCGTCCAGCGGCCTGCCGACCAGGGCGGAGCCGGCGACTCCGCCGATGCCCCAGGCCCACACCAGCGCGAATCCCCAGTCCTGGAGCCCTCGCGCCTCGGCCATGGGCAGCAGATAGGTGTAGAGCCCGAGACTGGCCACACCGAGGAGGAACGCGGCGGCGACCCCGACGAGCGTCCTCGCCGAACGCAGCACCGCGAAGGCGGGACCACGCGAAGCGGGCAACGACGGGATCGTTCGCGCCTTGACGGCCAGGGCCACCATGCTGAGCAGGCCGACCGCGACGACCAGGGCCATGGTCCATCGCCAGCTCAACCGGTCGCCGATGAGCATCCCGACCGGCACTCCGGCGACCGTCCCGGTGGACAGGCCGAAGGTCACCATGGCCATGGCGCGCCCCCGTTCGTGGTCGGCGACCATGGCGGCGGCGGCTGCGGTCGCCACAGCGGTGAGCACGCCGGCGCCGGCGCCCGCGATCACCCGCGAGGCGAGGAACACCTCGGTCCCCGGCGAGACCACGGTGACGAGGTTGCCGAGATTGAACACGCCCAACGCGATCAGCAGCGCCCTCGCGGTGCTCCCGCGGATCAGCGATCCGGACAACAACGGTCCCGCCAGGGCGTACGCGGCGGTGAAGGCCGTCACCCCCAGGCCGACCGCCGCGACCGTCGTGGCGAGCGAATCGGCGATCGAGGGCAGCACCCCGGCGAGAACGTAGGCGTCTATCCCCAGCGCGATCGCGGCGGCGACAAGCGGCCAGACGCGGCGGATCACGCGTCCTCCTGCGTGGGAGCGGCTTCCTGGTAGCCGTTGAGCACGGTGTCGATCAATCCGGGGAACCGCGCCTCCAGGTCGTCGTCGCGAAGTCGGATCAGGCACTTGCGTCCCTCGGCACGGACGAACACCACCCCGGACTCGCGCAGGAGGCTGGTGTGATGCGTGAGCGTCGAGCGCGGCAGGTCCGGGCCCAGCTCGATGCTGTCCACCTCGCCGCGTTCCGCGAGCATCCGCACCATCGACAACCGCAGCGGCTCACTCAACGCGAACAGCACGCGCGGGATCGCGATCTCATCAACCTCGGGATGCTGGTACACCCGTGCCGGCGCCAACGGAACCACCTTCAATCGTTCGACAATTTTCGCACGATGATAGTGCGAGAATTCTCGAACGATCAAATCGATCTGCAGGCGGTGCGCCGGATCCGAAAGCAGGCCAGGTCAGCACGGAGAGCCGGTTCGACAAGACGCCTGACAGCCGCCTGGCCGGGCTGGAGATCCGAACTCCGTGCAGACCCCAGTACTCCAGCCGTAGATCGTGATCTTGTTGCTGGAGTGCGGTGGAGAGGGGGCAGCGGTCAGTCGTCGACGAGATCGGGCTGGGCAGCCAGGCGTCCGCTACTCACTTCCTTCGAGACGGCGGGCATCTTTGATCTCGCTGAACCTGGCAGCCGTCATCGGGGTCCACTCCCTCCTCTCTCCAGCGGCACGGACGGCTTCTCCAACCTCGCTGAGCTTCACGGAGGACAACGCGCCCGCCCGTTCGATCAGGTCGTCCCGTGCCACGGTGGTCAGCCATGTGCACGGAGTAAAGCCTGGACGCGGGAACGCGAACCGCAGCACGCCTTCGAAGGGCAGCCCTTCCGGGGCTCCTACAGCCACTTCAACGCCCAGGCCGCTCATCTCGACGCCCGCTGGCGCAACGACCTGCATCGCCTGAAACCCGGATGACTCCTCGTCCGAGAGCAGCACGACAGGGCGTCGCTCATCGAAGTCGACCCACCAGACTTCACCGCGTTGCATGTGTCCTCCTGGTGCGAGGCGGCGGGCGAACGCTGCGTGCCCCGTGCGGGACACGGAAGGGATGCGGGCGCGGCCATTGCTGATCATCGGTGTGTGAAGAATGAAGATCATGCGGTGGCCGCGAGGCACAGCGTAGACCCTGCCCGCCGGCAGGAGGCGTTCGAGGTCCTGTTGGGTGTAGGTCCGCAGGGTGAAACCCGGATCGTGGTGCCCGAGGTACTCGCTGAGGGCCTTGATGTTCTCGCCGGCGTCCGGGAGCACTGAGGCGTAGAAGTGCCGCAGGGCATGCATGCCGTGCTCGCGCGCGGCCTGGTGCGGCTCGCCGCGCTTGCGCTTCGGGATGACACCGGCCCGTACGAGAGCCGTCGTCCAGTGGACGTACCGGCCGCCCGGTCACCGTCACCGTTCCCGCCTGCGGCGACCAGGGGAGGTGGGAGCCGGCCTCCGCCGTGGTCTTCTACGGCCAGCACCAGGAGCAGGCCTGCTGTGAGGGCGCCGCCGGGGAGGTGCGCTGCGGCCACGTCAGCTTCTTCGCCGACAGCGCGGCGGCACAGGCGTGGAGCCAGGCGCACCCGCAGGCGGCAGGACGGCTGCTCGCCCAGCGCCAAGCCTGGGAGATGGGCGTGGACATCTTCGGCCCACTCATGCGCCCATAGCCGGAAATTGGACAGTGAATGGCCTGGGAACTGGTCAGGTGAAATGCCGACACTCGGCGGGCAGGTCCTGCGACCGTCCCACCGAGGAAGGCTGATCGATAGTGACAGAACGCGTACGCGTGGCGGTGCTGGCCGGCGGGCCGTCCGCCGAGCACGAGGTGTCGCTGCTGTCGGCACACGCCGTGCTCGACGCCCTGCCGAAGGAGCTGTACGAGCCCGTGCCCGTCATCATCGACCGCCAGGGCAGGTGGCCGGTGGAGCTGCGACGCGATCAGGTGGACGTGGTCTTCCCGGTGCTGCACGGACCGTTCGGCGAGGACGGCGTCGTCCAGGGGCACCTGGAGACGCTGGGCATCCCGTACGTGGGTTGCGGCGTCCTGGCCTCCGCCGTGGCGATGGACAAGGTCGCGATGCGGCGCGCGTTCCTGGCGGAGGGCATCCCCGTCACCCCGGGTGTGTGGTTCACCGAGCACGAATGGCGCGCCACCATCGACTCCTGGGGGCTGGTGAAGTCGCTCGACTGGCCGATGTACGTGAAACCGTCCGGTCTGGGCTCCTCCATCGGCATCTCGCGTGTCACCACGATGGAGGAGCTGCGCGCGGGTGTGGAGCTGGCGCTGACACACGACCGGTTGGTCATCGTCGAGCAGGAGGTAGCCGCGCGCGAGCTCATCTGCAGCGTGCTCGGCGGTCATGACTTCCCGGAGGCGTCGCTGCCCGGCGAGCTCCTCGTGCCAGGCGACTGGCTCGACTACGAGGCCAAGTACCTCAGCAATGCCGAGATCGCCACGATCCCCGCCGTCCTGCCCGAACGCGTGGCCGAGGATGTGCGCGAGATGTCGCTGCGCGCCTTCCGGGCGATCGGCGGTTACGGCCTGGCCAGGGTCGACTTCCTCTACGAGGAGGAGTCGGGACGCCTGTACGTGCTGGAGATCAACACCATGCCCGGCTTCACGGCCCGTTCCGTCTATGCCAGGGCCTGGGCCGAGAGCGGTGTCCCGTACCCGGAGCTGCTGCGCCGCCTCATCGACCTCGCGTTCGCCAGAAGCAGGCAAGTGACCGTCAGGAGCGGCAAGTGATCGCCACGACGCTGGAGAGGATCGCGCAGGTCGTCGGCGCGAGCCTGCACGACGTGCGCGATCCGCGGGCGCTGGTGACGGCGCCCGCGGCAGTCGATTCGCGCGAGGTGGTGCCCGGCGGCCTGTTCGCCGCGACGGTCGGCGCCCGCGTAGACGGCCACGACTACGCGGGCCGTGCCGTCGCGGGCGGCGCCGTCGCCGTGCTGGCCTCGCGGCCCGTCGGCGTGCCCGCCCTCGTGGTCGACGACGTGCAGCTCGCGCTCGGCGTGCTGGCCAAGCACCTGCTCGGACGCATCAGCCCGACCGTGATCGGCCTGACCGGCTCCGTGGGCAAGACCACCACCAAGGACCTGCTGGCGCAGGTGCTCGAACGGCACGCCGAGACGGTCGCCACGGACAGGTCGTTCAACAACGAGCTCGGACTGCCGCTCACCGTGCTGCGCGCCGATGCCGCCACCCGGTACCTGGTGCTGGAGATGGGAGCGAGCAGGAAGGGCGACCTGACGTACCTGACCGGACTCGCGCCACCGCAGCTTGGGCTGGTGCTCAATGTCGGCAGCGCGCACGTGGAGCGCATGGGATCCGGGCCGGCCGACATAGCCGAGGCCAAGGGCGAGCTGGTCGAGGCGCTTCCGGCGGACGGGTTCGCGCTGCTCAACGCCGACGACCCGTACGTCGTCGGGATGGCCGGCCGTACCAGGGCCGAGGTCCTGCTGTACGGCGCGGCGGCGGGGGCACAGGTGCGGGCGGAAGGCGTGCGGCTGGACGACCGCGCGCGGCCCGCGTTCGAGCTGGTGACGCCGGGCGGCAGCGCCCCGGTCACGCTCGACCTCATGGGCGAGCATCAGGTGGGCAACGCGCTGGCCGCCGCCGCCGTGGCCACCGCGCTCGGCCTGGGCGCCGCCGAGATCGCCGAGGGACTGAACGCCGCCCGGCGGCGCTCCGCGGGCCGGTTGGAGATCGTCGAACGACGTGACGGCATCACCATCGTCGACGACGCCTACAACGCCAGCCCCGAGTCCATGAAGGCCGGGCTGCGGGCGGTGCGGGCGATGGCGGGCGCCCGCCGTACCGTCGCCGTGCTGGGCGCGATGGGGCAGCAGGCGGACACCTCGCGCGCCCGGCACGCCGAGATCGGCCGGCTCGTCGCCGACCTCCGCTTCGACGTGCTGATCGCGGTAGGGGAGGGGGATCCGCTCGCGATGGCGTGGGCGGCGGAGTCCGCGAACCGGGGCGTGGCCGTCCACACGGTCGAGGACGTGTCCGGCGCCACCGAGCTGGCCGGCTCGCTGCTCGAACCGGGCGACGTGGTGTTCGTCAAGGCCTCAAGCGAGATCGGGCTCGGCGCCTGCGCCCGCGCGCTGGCCGACGCCTGAACAGCTTCTGCTCTGCAGAATGACCGGCCACCCTGTCAAGCCTTCCGGCGACGAGCCGGCGAAACGGAGTTCCATGCGCACCATCGGTCTTATCGGCGGGTTGAGCTGGGAATCGACGGTGATCTACTACCAGATCATCAACCAGCGCACCCGCGAGCACCTCGGCGGCAGCCATTCCGCCAACAGCCTCATCTGGTCGGTCGACTACACGACGGTCGAGGACCTCATCTTCGCCGACCGCTGGGACGAGGTGAGCACGTTGCTGACCGGTGCGGGCAGGCGACTGGAGGATTCCGGCGCCGACGTCCTGCTCGTCTGCAGCAACACCTTCAGCCGGGTGAGCGACGACGTGGAGCGGGCCGTGGGCGTGCCGGTGCTGCACATCGCCGACGCCGTGGGCGTCGAGATCCGCGCCAGGGGCATGCGCAAGGTCGGCCTGCTCGGCACCAGATTCACCATGGAGGAGCCCTTCTACCTGGATCGGCTGGCCGCCCACGGCGTCGAGGTGGTCGTCCCGCGTCGCGAACAGCGGAAGCTGGTCCACGACGTGATCTTCGACGAGCTGGTGCGCGGGGTGATCAGGGAAGCGTCCAGGGACGCCTACGCGCGGATCATCCAGGACCTCGCCGACGACGGCGCGGAGGGCGTCGTCCTCGGCTGCACGGAGATCGAGCTGCTGATCAGTGAGAAGCACAGCCCGATCCCTGTGCTGCCGAGCGCCCGGCTGCACGCCGAGGCGGCGGTCGGTTTCGCCCTCGCCGAGTGATTCACGTACGGCTGGTGCCGTACAGCTCGCGGTGCCACAGGTCGGCGCAGACCCGTTCGATGCCGGCCGCCAGGTGGCGGCGATAGGTGGTGAAGGGGATGCCGAGCCGTTCCGCGGCCAGCTCCTGCGTGGGCGTACCGCAGAGGAACGTGACGGACAGCGCCCGGTGGAACTTGACCGAGCGCGGGTCCTCGCTCAGGTCGCCGATCGCCTGGCGCAGCAGGTCACCCAGTGCCGTGGCGGGATTCTGCTCCTCGGCGACCAGCCTGGTGCGCGCCAGGGGGGAGGCGGCCAGCTCGTCCGGCCGCGGCAACCTGCGCAACGCTCCGCGGACCGCGTCGGCGAACTCCTCCCTGGACAGCACCGCCAGTCTCGCCGTCGCGGCGCCAGGGCCGCTGGCGGGCCTCTTGACCATCTGCTCCAGCCACGCCCGCGCGGGCACCGCCCGCCAGTCATGGACGAACAGGCCGCCGGCGATGTCACGCATCCCGTGGTACCGCTCCGTGCGTGCTTCGATGTACGACCAGGCCAGCCGTTCGGCCCGTAGACAGTTGCCGAGCGCTCGCCACTGGATCAGTTCCAGCAACAGCGCGTTACCGCGGTACGGCGGAAGCACCCACTGCCTGCTGACCGCCAGGTGCTCACCGGCGCGCAGCGGGGTGGTGGCGCGCGCGTGCGCCCACGCCGCGGCCACGACGGGATCGGCCGCCAGCTCCTCCTCATCGAGCTCCGTCAACCGCAGCCACGCGGAGAGAGCCACCGGCTCGCCCGTCTCGGCGCTTCGATAGAGGCGGAACGCTTCCGGCTGACGCTCCACCCAGAATGCCGCCTCCTGTACCAGGATGCCGGCCTCCGCCTCCGCCTGCGGCAAGGACTCTTCCTGGAACTCGCCGTCGCCGGTAGGCGGCCCGTGGTGGAGATGGAGCAGTGCCGCCACCGCGCCGGGCACGTCCGCGTCGCTCGCCGTGCGAACCCTGTCCGCCACGCGCGCATGCACGCGCTCGTGCATCACCGTGTACGCCTCGGGGTCCCGCCAGCGCAGGTCCGCCTCCAGCAGCCGCCGGACCACGCCGTGCGGGAACAGCCCGAGACCGCTCGATTCGACGAACGGCAACCGCCGCAGCCAGCGGAACAGCGTCCCCGCGTCCTCGGGGAAGGCCGCCCGCAGCAGGTCCTCCGTCGTCGTGTACGCGTGCGCGCAGATCTCCAGGGCACGCCGGTGCGCGGCCGAGGGCAGCTCGCCCACCAGCTGATCCAGCAACTCGGCCACCAGGTCCTGATCAGGTTTCCATCGCCCGCCGTCCTTCGCCGCCACGGCCGCCCCCAGGAGCAGCGCCAGCGGGTGACCGCCGGCGAAGGCGAGCAGCGGCTCGCGCACCTCGGCCGGCACGCCGGCGGCGTCCAGCAGGGTGTGCGCGTCCGCGGCCCGCAGATCGCGCAGCGGCAGCACCTCCAGCGACCCCGCCCATGCCGGGTCCGCCTGCCAGCGCACATCCGGCGGGTTCCGTCCCGCGATCACCGCCAGCGCCCCCGCGGGCACCCGCGGCAGGAACCGTTCGCGCAGCCACCCCTCCAGGTTCTGCACGCGGTCGAAACCGTCGAACAGCAGCACCGCGTCGTCCTGGCAGGCCGCCGGGTCCATCAGGCGCTCGTCCAGCATGGACACGGGCCGCCCCGCCGTCTCGGCCTCGTCGGCGAAGCGCCGCAGCAGGGCCGACTTCCCGATGCCGCCCGGACCGTGCACGTACAGGACGCTGCGGGCGCCGCTGTACAGCGCCGTGGTGAAGACCGCGAGCTCCTCCTCCCGCCCCACGAACGTCATCTCGCGCGCCGCGCGCAGCCGCCGCTCCAGAGAACCGGACATGGATCGCTACCCCTTCTCGAAGAGGTGGTGCACGCCGGGGTGGGGGAGCCGTCGCGGCGGTATGCCCCGCCTGTCCGGGCGGTGCTCGAAATGCCACCACTCGTTGTCGTACAGGCGGTAGAGGTCGTAGCGGGCGCCGTGCTCCTCCAGCCAGCGAGCGCCTTCGTGCGGGCGCACGTCCAGGGCGATGCCCTTGACGTGGCTGGACTCGGCCGGTGGCAGCACGAGCATGCGGGCCAGGGACGGAGAGCCGGAGCGGCGCACCTCGTCGTCGAACATCCGCTGCTGGACGACGGGGTCGCGGTATCCGGAGGTGACGCCGATGAGCTGGCCGTGACGCCACAGCGCCTCGGTGCGCGCCGCGGTGAACGCGGCCATCGCGCCGTCGGTGAGCCCGGCGAGGTTCTCGGCGGGGAATCGCATCCGCAACGCCCAGCGGCAGGCCAGTTCGCGGGCGCGGCCTGGATGGCGAACGAAGGCCGGCGGCAGCAGCAGTACGGCGAGCACCAGCGTGGCCGCGGCGTACAGCCTGTCTCGGGGCCGGGGAGGGATGGTGCGTGGTTCGTCCATGACGAACCACCCTTGGCGCCAAATATGAGCGCATCGTCCGCCGAATGTCACCGTTTGTCGACGGCCCCAGGCTGTGCGCCTCGGGCGAACTGCCAGGACGGCCGGACGGCATCCTCCAGTGCCGGGACCGGAGCCTTCGCTTACGCGATCAGGAGGCTGGCCAGCGCCGGACCGAAGGCGCCGCCGAGTTGGTAGCACAGGGTGAACAGGGCGAGCGCGGTGGCTCGATGCTCGCCTGGGACGGCCTTGCCGGCGCGATCGGAGTGCCAGGCCATCGCCGCCGTGGCGGCGAACACTGCGAACGCGTTGGCCGCTACGAGGGCCGTCGGCCAGGGCGCGGTCAGCGGCAGGGCCACGGCCACGGCGCCGGCGGTCAGGAGGACCGTCCGGGTGAGGGCGGGGGCGTACCGGGAGGTCCAGCGGGTGAACAGCAGCGAGGCGATTGAGCCGGCGGCCAGCATGACGAGCGTCGCCAGCCCGATCCGTTCGGCCGGCCAGTGGCGTTCCAGCATTCTGGGAACGGTGTAGAGCAGGGCGAAGTAGGAGGTGGACAGCGCGCACGCGGTCGCCGAGGCGATGACGAACACGCGGGAGCTCACCACCGCCCGGGGGACGAACCCGGCGTTGCTCCTGCGGATGTGCAGGGTCAGGAGCGCGGTCGCGACGGCGGCTGCGGCCAGTGTGGCCGGGCCCAGGCGCGGGGTCAGGATGAACGCGCTGATCAACGTCATCACCAGCAGGATGCCGACGATGTCGGTGGGCGCGGAGGCGTCGGTGGGTCCGGCGTCATGATCGTGGGGGTGTGCTGGAGCGTGGCGCAGGATGGCGGGGACGGCCAGCAGTGCGGGCAGGGACAGCAGCAGCGGCGTCCGCCAGGAGATCGCTGACAGGGTAGAGCCGACCAGCGGGCCGAACGCGCCGACGAGGCCGACTCCGGCGGTGATCACGCCTGTCCGGGAGGTCGTCCCGGCCAGGGTGATGGCGAGGGTCACCAGACCGCCCCCGCCGGCGGCCTGAGCGGCGCGTCCGGCCAGGAGCATCGGCAGCGCCGGCGCGAGTGCCACCAGGAGCGTGCCGAGCAGCACCAGGGCGGCGTTGGCGAGTGTGGCGACGCGGCTGCCGCGGGTGCGCAGCAGCGCGGCGGTGAGTGGGGCGCCCAGCACGCCACCCCAGCCGAAGGCGGTGGCGGCCCAGGTGGCGTCGGCGGTCGAGACGTCGAGCGCGTGGGCCAGGGCGGGGATGACGGTGGTGATGCTGTTGGCGCTGAGTGAGGTCGGGGTCGCCAGCAAGGCGAGGGAGAGGACGGAGATCCGTCCGTTGTGTGCGGTCGCGTGGATCACTCGCTCAAAGTACACCAGCTAGTGTAAAACATGCACTCGATGGTGTAGTTTGATGTTCGTCCACCGAAGGAGAGACATGAACGAGCTGACCATCCTGGCCCTGTCCGGCAGCCTGCGCGCGCAGTCCCACAACACCGCACTGCTGCACGCGGCACGCACGCTGAGCCTCGGGGGGCCGGCCATCGCCATCGAGGACGACCTGGGCCGATTGCCGCTCTACAACCAGGACCTGGACAGCGGTACGCCACCCGTGACGGTCGCCGAATTCCGGGCCCGCATCGCCGCCGCCGACGCCCTGCTGATCGCCACCCCGGAACACAACGCCTCGGTCCCGGCCGCACTGAAGAACGCCATCGACTGGGCGAGCACCCCACCCGAAGGGTTGTTGCGCGGCAAGCCAGTGGCCATCGCAGGCGCCTCACCGGGACCGTTCGGTTCGGTACGCGCGCAACTCGCCCTCCGCCAGATCCTGGCCGCGGTGGGGGCCGAAGTCGTGGTCAAACCGGAGGTCACGGTGTTCCACTGTGACACCCGCTTCACCAGCGAACGCGAGCTGAGCGACCCCTGCACCGCCGACCTGCTGCGAGAACTGCTCAACGCCCTGTCACGCAAGGTCCGCCCGTACACTGCGGCCAAGTAGCCCCAGCCCGAAAGGACACCGATGACCCTGAGCCGGCCCGAGCCGTACGGCAGAGCGGACAAGCGGCAGGCGATCACCCAAGCCGCTCGCCGGGTGTTCGGCCGCGACGGCTACACCCGCGCCAGCATGGACTCGATCGCCGCCGCGGCCGGGGTGTCCAAGCGGACGGTCTACAACCACTTCACCGACAAGGAACAGCTGTTCCTGACCGTCGCGCTGGAAGGCGCCGAGGACGTCACCGCCGCGATCGCACAGATCATGGACCGGCACCTGCGCAAAATCGTGGACCTGGAGCAGGATCTGATCGACTTCTCCCTCGACCGGGTCGCCGCAGTGACCTCTTTCCCCGATCACTTCGCTCTGGTGCGGGCCATCGAGGCCGAGGCCGCCCACATCCCCCCGCCGATCCTGAAGTCCTGGATCGCAGCCGGACCACAGACCGCGCACCTGCGCCTGGCGCCGTACCTGCGCCGGATCGCCGACCGCGGCCTGCTGGACATCCATGACGCCGACAGCGCCGCCGCCCACCTCACCCTGTTGACCGTCACCGATGTCAACCAGCAGACGTTCTACGGCGCCGTCCCGCTGCCCCAGGAGGAGATCACTCAGCTCGTCACCATCGGCGTGCGGGTCTTCCTGCGCAGTTACGCCCCCACCGTCCCTTAGCGTGATGCGCCAGAAGTTCGCGCCGAAGCGGCTGATGTGGGCCCGCAGGTAGGGCGCGATCCGACCGAGCTGGTCGGCGGTGATCTCCCGTTCCTCTGCGACGAGCCGGCGCACGATGTCCTACGCCGCCTACTCGCCCAGGGCGAAGACGGCCAAGGAGCAGGTGTACCAGAGGTTCGCCGTGGACTTCGCGCTCTGACCGGGGCGCGCCTGGGCGCCTGGTCGCTCGGGGTGAGCGAGCGACGTTCGAGGTGATGGAGGGGGCCGTGGAGCCCTTCCGACCGGGCCACGGCGGACCGTACGCACGAGGTCGAGACGCGCATCACCCTGGCCCGGGCACCCCCGAGCAGTTGCGGACCGTACGCGAGTGCATGCCGAAGGGAGGTCCGGTGCACAACATGGACGGCAGCCGGCGCCTCCCCGAGCAGGGCGCGGTCGAGTACTTCCGGCTGCTGGCGGACTTCCGGGACAGGTGGGGGACGACCGCTCTGGTGGGCAGCCGGGCCGGCTTCGTCCTGTGCACGCCGGCGTCTCCCCGCACCGCGTACGGCCCGCAGGACCAGGTCCTGGGGCAGGAGAAGGACGTGGCGTTCGGCCCCCTGGGCCGGGGCGGCGACTGAGCCCCCGCCGGGGCCGTCTCACCCGCTCACGCGCTCCGCGCGCCCGTTCGCGCGGCGCCAGTCGCTCGCGGTGAGGCGGTACAGGACGTGGCGGCGCAGCCGGTGGCCGGGCGGCAGGACGGGATGGTCGAAGTCCCCCTCGGGGTCGTGGACCATCCCGAGGCGGCGCATGACGGCGCTGGAGCGGGTGTTGACCGTGGCCGTGAAGGAGACCACCTCCGCCAGGCCGAGCCGGTCGAAGGCGAAGCCGAGCGCGGCGGTGGCCGCCTCGCTCGCGTAGCCGTGCCCCCACGACCTGCGGTCGAGCCGCCAGGCGATCTCCGTCGCGGGCATGAAGGGGGCCTCGAACGTCGGCCGGTGCAGGCCGGTGAAGCCGATGAACTCGCCGGTGTCCAGCCGTTCCAGCGCCCAGCGTCCCCAGCCCTGCCGGGTGATCAGGTCGTCGCTGGCGTCGGCGAGCGCGTCGCTCTGCTCGCGGCTGAGCGTGGCGGGGAAGTGTTCCATGACCTCGGGATCGGCGTTGAGCTCCGCGAAGGGCTCGCGGTCGGAGGGGCGCCAGGGCCGCAGCAGCAGGCGCTCGGTACGCAGCTCGACCGGCGGCAGGTGGGTGGAGTCGATCACCGGTCACATCTTATGCGCGGGGCGAGGTGGGGGAGCTCGTACTCTTGGTCCCGTGTTGAGTAGTAACCGGCTGCGTGTCCTGCTTGAGGTGTTCAGGACGGGCAGTATCGCCGGTGCGGCCAGGGTGCTGAAGTTGTCGCCGTCCGCGGTGTCCCATCAGTTGTCCCGGCTGGAGCAGGAGGCGGGGGTCGGGCTGGTCGAGCGCAACGCCCAGAGCCTGCGGCTGACCGAGGCGGGACGCCGCCTGGCCATCCGCGCCCAGGAGGTCGTCGACATCATCGAGGCGGCCGAGAAGGACCTGCTCGCCCAGGCCAGGGTGGACGCCGGCGAGCTGCGCATCGGCTTCTTCGCCTCCGCCGGGTACCGGCTGCTGCCGCTGGCGTTGTCGCGGTTCGCCTCCCGGTATCCCAAGGTGGCGCTCGACCTGGTGGAGGGCCAGCCGTACGAGCTGCTGCCCGATCTGGAGCGCGGCGCGCTCGACGTGCTGGTGGTCTTCGAGCACGCGCTGGACCCGTGGCAGTGCCCGGAAGGGGTGGAGGTCGTCCACCTGTTCGACGAGCCGCAGCTGCTGGTCCTGCCGACCGGCCACGCCGCCGCCCAGCGGCCCAAGGTACGGCTGGCGGACCTGGCCGAGGAGCCGTGGATCACCACGTTCGGCGCCGAGCACCCGGTGTCGATCTTGGAACGGGCCAGCACGCTGGAGGGCTTCTCGCCGCGGATCCGCTGCCGCAGCGACCACTACGAGGTGACGATCGGCCTGGTACGGGCCGGGCTCGGCGTCGCGCTGGTGCCGAGCCTCGGCCTGCAGGGCGCGACCGGGCTGCACACCTGCCGGCTGACCACGCCGAACCTGTTCCGCAGGATCGGCGTGGCCAGGCGGCCGACCAATCCCAACCCGGCCGCCCGGTCGTTCCTGGCCTACCTGCGTACGGCCTCGGCCCAGCTCAGGAACTCGCTGGAGCCGTCGCTGCGCTGAGGCGGGCGGCGACGTCCAGGCCGGCCCGCCGTACGGCGGAGGTCAGGTCGTGCTCGCTGCCCGCGGGGCCGTGGGCCAGGACGGCGTAGGCGATGCGGCCGTCCATGATGCCGACGTCGGACCGGACGCCCTCGTCGGTGCCGGTCTTGTTGGCCAGCCAGTCGCCCTCGGGATCGTGCCTGACCAGGGCGGGGACGAGCCCGTGGTCGGTGTTCTGCCGCATCCAGCCGCGCATGAGCGCCTGCCAGCCGCCCGGGCCTGCGAGCAGCGCGGCCAGGCCGGACAGCTCGGCCGCGGTGCCGATCGCGAACGTCGGCGGGTCCTGCGGGGTGCGCGGTTCCCTGATGCGGTCGAGCAGCCTGGTCCGCGACAGCCCGAGGGCCGCGGCGGCGGCGTTGACCCGGTCCAGGCCGATCGTGCGCAGCAGCGCGTTCGTGGCGGTGTTGTCGCTGACGGCGGCGGTCAGCAGGGCGAGGTCGCCGATCGTCCAGGCGCGCGCGGACAGCGACGTGAGCAGCCCGGAGCCGCCGCAGTAGTCGTCGTCGTGCAGCGTCACGGGCGTGTCGGGGGCCAGGATGCCGCCCTCGACGCTCATCGCCACCTCGGCCAGCAGCAGCAGCTTGCCGACGCTGGCCAGCGGCAGCTCGGCGTCCTCGTTGACGCCGTGGAACTCGCCCGTCACCAGATCCCGCGTCGCGACGGCGAGCGTGATGTCGTTCACCGCCCGATGATCCTTCCTGGTCTGTCCTCGGTGAGCCTGTTGTCCTCCACGGCGAGCCGTCCGGCCACCACGACGGCCCTGATGCCGACGGGAGGCAGCAGCGGGTCGGCGTAGGTCGCGCCGTCGGCCACCGTCGCGGGGTCGAAGAGCACCAGGTCGGCGTGCGCTCCGTCGCGCACGACGCCCCGGTCCGCCAGCCCGAACCGGTCGGCGGCCATGCCGGTCATCTTGTGGACGGCGGTCTCCACCGGGAACAGCCCCTGGTCGCGGGAGTAGCGGCCGAGCACCCTGGGGAAGGTGCCGGCCAGCCGGGGGTGCGGATGGCCCGGCTTGGGCACGCCGTCCGAGCCGATCATGACGTACTCGCTCGCCAGGACCCGCTGGACGTCGTCCTCGCGCATGGAGTGGCTGATGATCGTCACCTCGCCGTCCTCGGCGAGCAGCAGCTCGGCCGCCGCGTCCACCGGGTCGCCGCCCAGCTCGGCGATCGTGCGGCCCTCGGCCTCGGGATGACGGGTGGCGCAGGCGACCGAGATGCGGTCCCAGCCGCCGTTGCCGACCGTGTTCTCCCAGCCCGGCACGCCGTCCTCGATGGCCGCGCGCATGCGGTCGCGCTGGCCGGGGTCGCGCAGCCGGTCGAGCAGCGCCTCGGTGCCGCCGTCGTTGGCCCACGGGGGGAACATCGCCGACAGCGACGTGCTGCCCTCGGTGTAGGGGTAGACGTCGCAGGTGAGGTCCATGCCCTGGGCGCGCAGCGCGGCGATGCGGGGGAGCGTGCGCAGGGTCTTGCCCCAGGCGTGCTTGCCGGCCGTCTTGTGGTGGCTGACGTGCAGCGCGGCCCCGCTGCTGCGGGCGATCTCGACGGCCTCCTCCAGCGCCTCCTCCACGCGCGACATCTCGTCCCGCAGGTGGGTGACGTACGGCTTGCCGTGCCGGGCCGCGACGCGGGCCAGCGCGACCACCTCGGCGGTGTCGCCGTACGTGCCGGGGGTGTAGATGAGGCCGGTGGACAGCCCGGCGGCGCCGGCGGCCAGCGCCTCGTCGAGCAGCGCGCACATGGTGGCGAGCTCGGCGGGGGTGGCCGGGCGGTCCTCGTAGCCGAGCACGCCGGCCCGCAGGGTGCCGTGGCCGACGAGGGAGGTCAGGTGGTTCGACCGGGGGGCCCGCTCGTGCGCCGCGACGAACCCGTCGTAGTCCTCAAAAATCGGGATGTCGCCGCCGAAGCCGGCCCTGCTCGACCGGCGCAGCGCCGGCACCCGCTCGGGCAGCGCCGGGAACAGGCTCGACCCGCAGTTGCCGCAGATCTCCACCGTGACGCCCATGAGCACGGGCGCGGCGGCCAGCTCCCGGCCCGCCTCCCCGAGCAGGGTGACCGCGTCGGAGTGGGTGTGGACGTCGATGAACCCGGGCGCGACCACCAGCCCGGCGGCGTCGATCACCCGCCCCCCGCCGCCGTCGGACGGGCCGCCCCCGGGCAGCAGGACGAGGCGGTCACCGCGGACGCCGACGTCGGCCCGGCGCAGCGGCGCGCCCGTCCCGTCGGCCACGAGGCCACCGCTGATCAGCATGTCGAGGCTCACGTGGCCGAACCCTCCCTGAGAAGCGAGCCGTTCACAGCACCTGCCCGAGGAAGGCGCGGGTGCGCTCGTGACGCGGCGCGGACAGCACCTCGCGCGGCGGCCCCTCCTCCACGATCACGCCGTCGTCGATGAACACCAGGTGGTCGCCCGCCTCTCTGGCGAAGCCCATCTCGTGGGTCACCACGATCATCGTCATCCCGCTGGCCGCCAGGTCGCGCATGACCTGCAGCACCTCCTGCACCAGCTCGGGGTCGAGCGCGCTGGTCGGCTCGTCGAACAGCATGAGCTTGGGGTCCATGGCCAGGCTGCGCGCGATCGCGACCCGCTGCTGCTGGCCGCCCGACAGCTGCCTGGGGTAGTGGCCGGCCCGGTCGGCCAGCCCCACCCGGTCGAGCAGCGTCATCGCGCGCTCGGCCGCCTTCGCCTTCGGCAGGCGCTTGACCGTGCACGGGCCCTCCATGACGTTCTCCAGCGCGGTCATGTGCGGGAACAGGTGGAAGCGCTGGAAGACCATGCCGATCTCCTGGCGCTGGCGGCACAGCTCACCGGGCCGCAGCAGGTGCAGCTTGCCGCCCTGCTCGCTGAAGCCCATGAGCTCGCCGTCGACCCACACCCGGCCCGCGTCGATCGTCTCCAGCCGGTTGACGCAGCGCAACAGCGTCGACTTGCCGGACCCGGACGGGCCCACCACGCAGACCACCGCGCCGGCCGGCACGTCGAGGCTGACGCCCTTCAGCACCTCCAGCTGGCCGAAGCGCTTCCGGACCGATTCGATCTTCACCATGCTAGTGGCCACGGCTGAACCTCCTCTCCAGGGAGCGCTGGCCGAAGGTGGCCACGGTGGTGAGCAGCAGGTACCAGGTGGAGGCGACCACCAGCAGCGCGATCACCTCGAAGTTGTCCAGGTAGATGCGCTGGGAGACGGTCAGCAGCTCCGCGCCGGAGATGACCGAGACCATCGAGGTGGTCTTCAGCATGGAGATGAACTGGTTGCCGGTCGGCGGGATGATCACCCGCATCGCCTGCGGCAGCACGACCCTGCGCAGGATCTGCCGGTGCGTCATGCCCAGCGACTCGGCCGCCTCCCGCTGCCCGGGATCCACCGAACGGATGCCCGCGCGGACGATCTCGGCCATGTACGCGCCCTCGTTGATGGTCAGCCCGAGCAGCGCCGCCGTGAACGGCGTGATCAGCTCGTTGGCCGGCCACTGGAGGAACATCGGGCCGCCGAACGGCACGCCGAGCCCGATCTCGGGGAAGACCAGGCCGATGTTGAACCAGAAGATGAGCTGCACCAGCAGCGGCGTGCCCCGGAAGAACCAGGTGTAGAGGCCGGCCGCGCCGCGCAGCACCGGGCTGTCCGACAACTGCATGACGGCGGCGACCACGCCGAGGGCGACGCCGATGACCATGGACAGCGCGGTGAGCGCGATCGTGATCCACAGGCCGCCGAGCACGCGGCCGTCCAGTAGGAACTCGGCGATGACGTCCCAGTGGAGGTTGGGGTTGACGATGACGGTGTAGGCCAGCCACGCCATCACCAGCGCCGCGACCACCGCCGCGACGAGCCGCCCGGGCCTGGGCGGCTTCACCGCCTCGATCGGGAGTTCCATCATGCGCCGGTGTTGATCGTGACCTTGGGCACGGCGTTGGCCGTCGTGCCGTACTTCTCCAGGATCCTGCCGTACTCGCCGCTGTCGATCAGCTCCTGCAGCGCCTTGGCGACGGCGTCGCGCAGGCCGGTCTGCTTCTTGTCGATCGCGATGCCCCAGGGGCCGGCGTCGTACTGCTCGGCCAGGACCTCGTACTTGCCGGTCTCCTTGGCGTACATGGCGGCCACGGGGGAGTCGACGATCGTGGCGACGGTACGGCCGGAGTCGATGGTGAGCAGGCCGGTGGGGGCGTCCTCGCTCTGCATGATCTCCATCTTCTGGGCGCACTTCTCGTTCTGGCGCTTGCCGATCTCCAGGTTGGAGCTGCCCTTGGCCAGGACGACCTTCTTGCCGCACAGGTCCTCAAGGGTCTTGATGCCCTCGGGGTTGCCCTTCTTGACCATGATCGAGCCGCCGGCGTTGAAGTAGTCGACGAAGTCGACGGCCTTGCGGCGCTGTTCGAGGTCGCTGAGCGCGGCCATGGCGATGTCCCACCGGCCGCCCTGCAGGCCGGGGATGAGACCGTCGAAGGAGGCGTTGATGATCCGGGTCTTCAGCCCGAGCCGCTCGCCGACCGCCACGGCCAGGTCGGCGTCGACGCCGGTCATCTCCTGGGTGCCCGGCTTGTACATCTCCATCGGGGGATAGCCTTCCGAGGTCGCCATGCGGAGCTCGCCGGACTTCCGTACGGAATCCGGGACGAGGTCCTTGGCGCTCTTGCCGGTCGAGGAGGGCGGCGTGGGGGCCGCCGCCGTACCCGAGGTGGACCTCCCGCATCCCGCGCCGAGCGCGCAGGCCGCCACCAGGGCGATGACCAGGTGTGTTCGCATGGCATGTCATCGTGGCCAGGCCGTCAGGCGGCACCAAGCCTCGTGAAGGCATGCGACCCTCAGCAACGAATCCGTCGATGCTCGACCCTTCATGCCCTCGCGGTTGTTTACGCTCGCCCCTCATGAGTTTGGACATCTGGCCCCAGACCACCACATGGCACGACGGGGAGCTGCGGCTCGGCGGGATCGGCGCGGTCGAACTGGCCCGGGAGCACGGCACGCCCGCGTACGTGCTGGACGAGGCCGACTTCACCGCCCGCGCCCGCGCCTGGCTGGACGCGCTGCCCGACGGCGACGTGCACTACGGCGGCAAGGCGTTCCTCTGCCCTGAGGTGGTGCGCTGGCTGGACCGGCTGGGCCTGTCCCTGGACGTCTGCACGGGCGGCGAGCTGGCCGTGGCCATGGCCGGCGGGATGCCGCCGGAGCGGGTCGTCTTCCACGGCAACAACAAGTCGGCCGACGAGCTGCGCAGGGCCGTGGCCTGGGGCATCGGCTGCGTGGTCGTCGACTCCTTCGCCGAGATCGCCAGGCTCGCCGAGATCGCCGCCTCCCTGGGCGTCCGGCAGCGGGTGATGATCAGGGTGACGCCGGGCGTGGACCCGCACACCCACGCCTTCATCGCCACCGGCGGCGAGGACTCCAAGTTCGGCTTCTCGCTGAGCGCCGGCGCCGCCGCGCTCGCGGTGGCGCAGGTGACCGCCGAGCCCGCGCTGGAGCTGTACGGCCTGCACTCCCACATCGGCTCGCAGATCTTCGAGCTGGACGGCTTCGGCACCGCCGCCGCCAGGATGGCCGCCTTCGCCGCCGAGACCGGCGTCACCAGGCTCGACCTGGGCGGCGGCCTCGGCATCGGCTACACGCCGGACGACCCCACCCCGCCCACGCCCGCCGAGCTGCTCGCCGTGCTCAGGAAG
This sequence comes from Nonomuraea sp. NPDC050227, assembly GCF_044459705.1. Lineage (NCBI taxonomy): Bacteria > Bacillati > Actinomycetota > Actinomycetes > Streptosporangiales > Streptosporangiaceae > Nonomuraea > Nonomuraea sp. NPDC050227. The sequence continues at coordinate 189,487 of NZ_JBITJF010000016.1, forward strand.
GAGACCGCGGGCCTGCACCTGGCCGTCGAGCCCGGCAGGTCGATCGCCGGGCCGTCCACGGTCGCCCTGTACGAGATCGGCACGATCAAGGGCCGGTACGTGAGCGTGAACGGCGGCATGAGCGACAACCCCCGCCCCGGCATGTACGGCGCCGCCTACACCGCCGCCCTGGCCAACCGCGCCTCCGACGCCCCCACGAGCGCGTTCACCGTGGTCGGCAAGCACTGCGAGAGCGGGGACGTGCTGGTCAGGGACATCGCGCTGCCCGGCGACGTGCGACCCGGCGACCTGCTCGCCGTCCCGGTGTCAGGCGCCTACCAGCGCTCGATGGCCAGTAACTACAACCACGTGCCCAGGCCGCCGGTGGTCGCGGTGCGCGACGGGCAGGCGCGGGTCATCGTCCGCCGCGAGAGCGAGGAGGACCTGCTGCGGCTCTACGTGTGACGCGGCCGCGAAGCCGCGCCGGCGCTCAGAGCGTGAGCTTGGCCAGGTCGGGGGCGTAGGCGGTCATCCAGCTCGGGTGCAGCCGGTAGTAGACCACGTCGTTCTCCCAGTCGAAGGCGTCCGCGCCGTAGAAGTCCTTGAAGTAGTCCAGGATGGCCGGCCAGTCGGCGGCCGGCTCGCCGTCCTGCGGGTTGAGGATCTCCACCCTGCCGTGGGTGAACACGCCCAGGTCCTCCCCGCGCATGTGGGCGATGCTGGCCGCCGGGCGGGCGGCGAGGTGGCGCGCCTTGGCGGCGCCGCGGGCCGTGCCGAAGTGCCATTTGCCGTGCAGGAAGTGGCCGTCGGCGCCGCTGATCCGCGGCTCGCCCTTCGCCGTCACGGTGGACACGGCGAGGACGCGCATGCCGGTCAGGAGCCCGGTGAGCTGCTCGGCGTTCAGGGTGCGCTCGGTGACGATCGAGCGCAGGTGCGAGGTGGAGCGGGAGAGCGAGGCGTCCAGGAGCGCCTGGAGCTCTTCGAGCTCCTGCGGGGTTTCGCGCATTGAGGTCCTTGTCTGTACGTACGTACCGGCCCGCGGTCGGCGCCGGCCGGTGGGACCATGCTCGACCGGAAACCCGACACCCTGTGTCGTGTTTTCCGGAACTCAGGACGAATCTCTGACGCGGGCCGCCTGTTCCTCCTGGACCCTGCGGGCGGTGCGCAGGAAGCCGAGGATCACCGCCAGCTCGTCCGGCCCGTAGCCCTCCAGCGCCCGCGCGCCCGCCTGGCCGACCGGGACGAAGATCTCGGCCTCGGCGGCGCGGGCGGCGTCGGTGGCGGCGACCAGGACGCGGCGGCGGTTGCCCGGATCGGGCGCGCGGGCCACCATGCCCGCGCGTTCCAGCCGGTCGATGACGGTGGTGACGGCCGCCGGGCTGAGCTTCAGCGCGAGGCTGAGCGCGCCCGCGGCGACCGGGCCCTCGGCCAGGACGACGTCGAGGCAGCGCAGGTCGGTGCGGTTGAGGCGGAGCCGGGCCGCGGCGGCCTCGTCGAAGGCGTCGAAGCTCTGCTGCAGCTGCCGGAGCTCCATGGCGATCTCTCCGATGACGGCACGATCGCCCGCGGCCGCCGCGCGCACGAGCTCAACCACGACAAGCTCTTCCGCGGCGTCCTGGCCGGCTCGGCGCTCGTCGGCGACCTGGAGTCGGTGCGCTTCCTCACCCCCGACGTGGCGGTCGCGCACGGCACGGCCTCCGTCCTGATGCCCTGGCGGTCCACGCTGCCCAGGCGGCGGCTGTCCCGGCAGACCGTCGTCGTGGTGCGGACGGGCCAGGGCTGGCGCATCGGCGCGATCCACAACGGCCGGGTCCGGCCGGTCACCGTCCCGGAGCCGGACGCGTTCCCGTCCCGGATGTCGCAGCTGATGGCCTGGGTCGCCCGCCGGCTCGGCCTCGGCGGGAGATGACGCTTTTCGCAATCCCTGACCCTTCTTTGACGAGGTCGCGGCGTGGCGCAGTTGATCATCTGGGTAAGGCCCAACCTGTAACAGTCGTACGCGTCTCGGGGGGTTCGGATGCGACTGGGTATTTTGACAGGAGCGGGGCTCCTTGCGGCCGCCGTCGTCCTGACCGGGTGCGACTCGCCGCCCGACACTGCCAAGATCACCGACAGCAAGGCCGAGGCCGCGGCCAAGCTGAAGCAGAGCAAAGCGGCCAAGATCGCGCTGGCGCGCAAGGTCAAGGCGAACGAGCTGGGCCAGATCCCGGTGCTGATGTTCCACCGGGTCATCAAGAACCCGGCCACCACCGACGACAGGACGCCGCAGCAGTTCCGCTCGGACCTGGAACGGCTGGTCAAGGAGGACTACGTCCCGATCAGCGCGTCGGAGATGGTGACCGGGAAGATCAACGTCCCGGCGGGCAAGCATCCCGTGGTCCTGACGTTCGACGACTCCTCGCCCTCGCAGCTCACGCTGAACGAGATGGGCGTCCCGCAGCCGGACACCGCCGTGGCCATCCTGCGCGAGGTGGCCGCCAAGCACCCGGGTTTCCGGCCGGCCGCCACCTTCTACGTCACCCGCGACATGTTCGGCAAGACCGTGCGCGAGGAGCAGGCCCAGACGCTGGGCTGGCTCAAGGACAACGGCTTCGACATCGGCAACCACACGCGCGACCACGTCAACCTGCACGGACGCTCGGAGAAGGAGGTGGAGGACCAGATCGGCGGCATCGCCAAGCAGATCGACGACCTGACCAAGGTCAAGCCCAACTCCATCGCCCTGCCGTACGGCAACCAGCCGCGCAACAAGAATTGGGCGCTGCACGGCAAGCTCTACAACCACGCCGGCGCGTTCCTGGCCGGATACACGCCCGCGCCGTCGCCGTTCAGCAAGGCGTTCGACCCGGGCGGCATCCCGCGCATCCGGGTCATGGAGAAGAAGGGCGACTGCGCGCAGTTCTGCTCGGCGGCCTGGCTCGACTGGCTCAAGAACAACCCGGACATGCGCTACACCTCGGACGGCGACGTCAGCACGGTCGCGTACCCGAAGTTCAAGAACCCGTACCTGCGCAAGTCCTTCACCACCTGGAGCCTGCCCTACTGACGGACGCGCCCCAGCACCACGCTCAGCTCGGCGGGTTGCAGCATGAAGTCGGCCACCTCGCCGGTGACGTCGATCGGGCGGACGGCCCCGGTGCGCAGGTCCAGCACCAGGTAGGCGGTCTCGCCCAGCGGGCCGTTCGCCCTGACCGTGAGGGTGTCCTCGTCCTCCCAGCGCAGCAGGGCGGCGAGCCACCAGCCGGTGGCCAGCCGCGGCGTGACCGTGCGCACGTGTTCGCCGGTCTTCGTGTCGAACAGGGCGACGCCCTGCTGGAGCACGCCGCCGGGGGTGAGCTCCCGGTGCCGTGAGGCGATCAGGCGGCCGGAGGGGGACGGCTCGATGGCCCACTCCACGTTGCCCGGCATGGTGTAGCTGCGCAGCAGGTCGCCCTTGGGCGAGTAGACGGCGAACCACACCGACCTGAGGTGGCCCGGGGAGCGGCGGGCGGGCTCGACGCTCTTCATGACGAGACCTTCCGACGTCCATCCGGCGACCTGCCCGCGGTCCGGGAGGCGGGTGGCGGTGCCGCGCGCGACGTCCACGATCATGGGCGGCTCCAGCACCACGTCGGTGTCCTTGGTCAGATGGTCGGGCTGGAGGAGCACGTGCCGGCCGTCCAGGGAGAACAGCGGCGGCTGAGCGCCGAACAACGCCGTGACGGTCCCGCGCGGCTGCCTGACGGGGAGCCGTTCGACGGCTCCCGTCCGCAGGTCGGCCACGACGTAGGTGTTGTCGCTGTCCCTCAGGAAGGCGGCACGCCGGCCGTCCCGGCTGAGGGCGAACATCGTCTGGTCGAAGCTGTACGGCAGGCGGCCGCGCTCCGCGCCGTCCCCGACGAGGATCATGTGCGCGCACTCCTCGCAGCTCGGGACGTACGCGTAGCGGATCGGGGAGGCGTACTTCGTGCGCTTCGCAGGCTTCGCCGGCTCTTTGGCCGTCCTGCCGGGCGTGACCGGCTGGGAGCGGACGAACCGCACGCCGGGCTCCGCCGGCAGGGGCGCGGCGACCCACGCGGCGGCCAGAACCACGCTCAGGGCGGCGGCCCCCGCCCGCCAGGGACGCCTCCGGCGGCGCGTCACGCCAGCCTGCCGACGACGACCTCGCCAAGGCGGGAGGGGACGTTCTTCACCTGGCGGCTCTTCCCCGTCTCCAGGTCCACGAGGTACAGGACGGGATCGTCCCAGCCGAGCATGACGAGCAGGCGCCCGTCCTCCGTCCACCGCACCAGCTCCGCCTCGGCGCCCGGCCCGCCCAGCGTCGCGCGCCCCCGCACCCGGCCGCCGGTGCGCGGATCCATGGTCAGCACCTCGTTGTCCGAGACGAGGACCAGGCGGTCGCCGCCGGGCGTGAGCAGCGCCTGCAACGCCGGGTCGAAGGGCGTCCTGGTGCGTACGGCCCCCCGCGCGTCGAGCGTGACCAGCTCGGTGTCGGGGGCGCCCTCCAGGGCCCGTCGGCCGGTGGTCGCCACCACCTTGCCGGGCACGACGCCGATCACGCGGCCGATGCCGGGCAGCCGCCTCCGGGCCCCGGTGGCGGCGTCCACCAGGTCCACTCCGTCGGGCCAGGTCAGGATGACGTGCCGGTCGTCCTGGCCGAAGGCCGCGTCGGGCACGCCTTCGCCGGGCCCGGTCAGCGGGCGCGCGGCTTTCTCGGCGGACAGGTCGTGCAGCACGAGACGGCCGGTCGCCGCGTCCAGGTAGATGAGGCGGTAGCCGTCGCCGCTGATCACGAGCGGCGCCCGCCGATTGCTGATCGGCAGCACCGCGCGGGCCTGGGGAAGGGCGACCGTCTGCCATGAGCCGGAGCGTCTCAGGTGCAACCGCCACCGGTGGTCGCTCGCGTCGGCGAAGCCGATGGGCGCGGGGAGCGGCCCGGTGAGCGCCGCGGGAGGAGGGGGAGAGCTGTAGCGCCAGACCACGAGGCCGTTCCAGGCCGTGATCAGGCAGACGGTGACCAGCGCCGACAGTATGGCCCGCCACCGGCCCGGCACACCGGGCCGGAAACGTCCGGAGAGGATCCAGGCGAGCAGGGGCAGTCCCCAAACCGCCACGTGGCTGAGGAGAAGCAGGTCGTCGCGGAGATCGGGCAGCTCGGAGAGCGGCGCCGCCCACAGCGCTGCCGCGCTCCCGCCCGCCATCAGCGCCCGGGCCGTGTCCGACCTCATGGCCGCCTCGGCGGCGACCAGATCGGCGGGCCCCCGCGCGAGGGGCCGGCCCAGATCGTGCAGCACGGCCTGGACGATCACCACGACCGCGAGCGTCCACGCGGCGGCGGCGCGTCCGGCGGATCCGACGTCACCCAGGAAGGAGCGTGCCACCACGTAGAGCGCGACGCCGCAGGAGAGGGCGGCGCAGATGCGCCAGACGATGACGAGCGGCCGTGACCCGAGGTCCAGCCGCGGCGCGCGGACCGTCCGTGGCCTCGGCCCGCTGCCCTTGGACAGCTCGCCGGCCAGCACTCCGAGGGTCCAGCCGCCCACCGGCAGGAACAGGCGGAGGCCGACGTCGCCCGAGACCAGCGGCAGAGCCATGAGAACCGTTCCCGCACTCGCCCCCGCCCACCGCAACCGCCGGGTGACCTGCATGTGGCGCAGCATCAGCGGGCCGTTGAACGCGGTGAAGGCCACCTGCTGCCGGGCCGAGAACCGGTCCGCGGCGGCACGGCTCATCGGCCTGTTCGCCACGAGCGCCGCTGTCGCCGCCGACAGCACCGCGACGGCGACGACGATCGCGATCACCATGAAGAGGCGTCTTTCGGCCTGCCCGGGAAGGGTGCACAATACGCCTTTCCGGGACGGAAGGGGCTGGCGTGGTTTCTCCGGAGATCTGGGAACGGCTCGACCACCGGGCCGGCATGCTCACCCGCCGGCAGGCGTGGCGCTGGCGCGCGGTCGCCGCCGCCGGCGTGGCGACGGTGCTCCTCGTCCTGGCCGGCTGGTCCAGTGGTGCCCTGTTCCCGCGCGTCGAGGAGTCGGGGCTGGGCAACTCCTCCGTCAGGATGTACCAGGACGAGCTCGGCCGGCCGACCGGTCTCCAGGGCACGGTGAGCCGCTACTTCCACAACCAGGGCCACTTCCCCGTGACGGTCACCGGGGTGGGCGTGGAGGGAGCGGGACTGACGGTGACGTCGGCGGGAGGCGAGGACGGCCGCGCCCTGCCCCTGACGATCCCCGCCGGGCAGGGGGTGTCGCTGAGCCTCGGCCTGGTCGTCACGGACTGCGATGCCGCCACCTCCTCGGGTCCCCGTGTGGTGCTGGAGGTCGATCGCTGGTGGGGGAGCGTCGCCGTGCGACCGGAGACCGTCGGCGACTCGTTCCACGCGGCGGACCTCAGCTGCCGGTGACCGGCTCATGTTGATCAACCGTAGCGACCGGCAGAGCTGGGACGCCAGGTTGGAAGGAGGATTTCCTGATTGCCCCCTGATGTCCGCGGCGTGCGAGGAGGTCGTCGAAGACCCGATCCGTGATCTGCGACCAACCAGTCAAGACCGCTGTTACAGGGCCCGAATGGACGCTGTGTACGGGCTTTGTGCAAAAACCGGTGAGTCACGAACGGTTAACGGATCCCTGGGAAGTTGCTGAGCGTCGTAAAGTTTGCGTGGTTGGGGTTCAGTGAACGTGGGGAAAGACGAATGCCGCAGATCGCGCCGCTGGTGGCCGGCGATCCAGCGCTGCTGGGATCGTTCCGGCTGTCCGGACGGATCGGCGAGGGCGGCCAGGGGATCGTCTACCTGGGCGTCAACGAGCAGGGCGAGCGGGCCGCGATCAAGCTGCTGCACGTGAAGTTCAGCGGTGACACGATCGCCAGGTCGCGCTTCGCCAGGGAGCTGAAGGCGGCCCAGCGGGTGGCCTCCTTCTGCACCGCGCGGGTGATGGAGGCCGACCTCGACGGCGACACGCCGTACATCGCCAGCGAGTACATCGACGGGCGGGCGCTGCGCGACATCGTCGAGACCGACGGCCCGCTCAGCGGCACGGTGCTCGACCGGCTGGCCATCGGCACGGCCACCGCGCTCACCGCCATCCACCACGCCTCGATCGTCCACCGGGACTTCAAGCCAGACAACGTGCTCATCGCCGCCGACGGGCCGCGCGTGGTCGACTTCGGCATCGCCCGCATCATCGACTCGACCGGCACGATCACCAGCCGCGCGATCGGCACGCCCGCCTACATGGCGCCCGAGCAGATCGCCGGCGACGACATCGGGCCCTTCACGGACGTGTTCGCCTGGGGCGCGACCATGGCCTTCGCGGCCACCGGGAAGGCGGCCTTCGAGGGCAAGTCGATCGCCGTGGTGCTCAACCGCATCCTGAACCACGAGGTCGACGTGGAGATGATGCACGAGCCGCTGCGGGGCGTGGTGCGTTCGGCGCTGGCCAAGTCGCCCGACGAGCGTCCCTCGGCCGACCAGCTCCTGCTGCGCCTGCTCGGGCAGACCGGCACGGCGGCCGGGGCCTCGACGGCGGTGCTCACCAGGGGCGTGCAGGTGGCCGGCGACGACACGACGCCGTTCACCCGGGTGTCGGCCACGTCCATCACCGACCGGCCCGCCACGCAGGCCACCGGCCACCCGTCCGGCACGGCCGCTGGCGCCGCCCCCGCCCACCCGGCCACGACCGGCACCGGCTCCGCGCACCCGACCGGCGCCAGGTCCGCACACCCGACCGGCACCGGCACCCCGCACTCGACCGGGACCGGCCCCGGCACTCCGCATACGACCGGCACCCCGCACACGACCGGCACCGGGACCGGTGTCTCCGGGCGTGTGGAGACCGTGCAGTCCGGCCAGGGCCAGGGCCAGGGCCCGGCGGCGAGGCCCCTCGACGAGCCGGTGCCGTCCGGCGGCCGGCGGCGGCTCAAGGTGTGGCTCGCGCTGGCCGCCGCGCTCGTCATGCTGGCGGTAGTGGCCGTCGCGGCGATGGCGAACGGCTGGTCGCCGCTGGCGTTCAAGGGCGAGGTCGTGACCCCCGTGCCGACGGGAAAGAAGAACTCGCGGCCCCCCACGTTCGCCTCGGTGGTGGACAAGGTGGCCCAGACCGGAAAGATCATCGTCGGCGTCAAGGGCGACCTGCCGGGCGTCGGCCTGCAGAACGGCGACGACTTCAGCGGGTTCGACGTCGAGGTGGCCAAGCTCGTGGCCGCCGCGCTCGGGGCCGAGGAGACGGTGTTCACCCGGGTCGGCCGGAACGACCGGGCGGCCGCGCTGGCCGAGGGCAGGGTCGACCTGGTCGTCGCCACGTACTCGGTGGACAAGAGCGAGACCAGGTTCGCCGGGCCGTACTACGTGGCCCACCGCGACGTGCTGGTCCGCGCCGGCACCGGCATCGACTCGCTGGACGACCTCAAGGGCAAGAAGATCTGCGCGCTCGACACCCCGACGGTCGGCGAGGTGCAGGACCGGGTGAAGGTCGAGCCCGTGACCGCCGGCAACTACGCGGCCTGCATGGACCTGCTCAGGAACGGCAAGGTCGACGCGGTGCCCGGCGAGGACCTGATCCTGGCCGGGTTCGCCAGCCGGGAGAACATGCGCTACAAGATCATCGGCGCCAAGCTCGACAACGAGCGGTACGCGGTCGGCATCCGCGACGGCGACGCCAAGACCTGCACCGCGGTCAAGGGCGTCATCGCCGACCTCTACCGCACGGGCGCCATCAAGAAGCTCCTGAGCAGCCACTTCGACAAGGTCGACTTCCAGCCCGAGCTGAAGGTGCCCGCGATGGAGCCCTGCGGATGACGAGCGGTAACATCCGAAAGTCCAACGAATTCATCCAGCGAGTTAGGGGAAGGCCATGGCCACGCCCGTCAAGGTAACCGTCACCGGGGCCGCCGGTCAGATCGGCTACGCACTGCTGTTCCGCATCGCGTCGGGACAGCTGCTCGGCGCTGACGTCCCGGTCAAGCTGAGCCTGCTGGAGATCCCGCAGGCGGTGAAGGCGGCCGAGGGCACCGCCATGGAGCTCGACGACTGCGCGTTCCCGCTGCTGTCCGGCATCGAGATCACCGACGACGCCAACGTGGCCTTCGCCGGCGCCAACGTCGCCCTGCTGGTCGGCGCCATGCCGCGCAAGGCCGGCATGGAGCGCGGCGACCTGCTCGGCGCCAACGGCGGCATCTTCGGCCCCCAGGGCAAGGCGATCAACGAGCACGCCGCCGACGACATCCGCGTCCTGGTCGTGGGCAACCCGGCCAACACCAACGCGCTCATCGCCCAGCAGCACGCGCCCGACGTCCCGGCCGAGCGGTTCACCGCGATGACCCGCCTCGACCACAACCGCGCGCTGTCCCAGCTCGCCGCCAAGCTCCAGGTCCCGGTCACCGAGATCAAGAAGATGACCATCTGGGGCAACCACTCCGCCACCCAGTACCCCGACCTGTTCCACGCCGAGGTCGGCGGCAAGATCGCGGCCGAGCAGGTCGAGGGCGAGTGGCTGCGCGAGACGTTCATCCCGACGGTCGCCAAGCGCGGCGCCGCCATCATCGAGGCCCGTGGCGCCTCCTCGGCCGCCTCGGCCGCCAACGCCGCGATCGACCACGTCCACGACTGGGTCAACGGCACCGAGTGGACCTCGGCCGCCGTCGTCTCCGACGGTTCGTACGGCGTGCCCGAGGGGCTCATCTCGTCCTTCCCGGTGCGTTCGGTCAACGGCCGGTACGAGATCATCCAGGGCCTGGAGATCGACTCCTTCTCCCGCGAGCGCATCGACGCCAGCGTGCGCGAGCTGACCGAGGAGCGCGACGCCGTCCGCGAGCTCGGCCTCATCTGAACCCGGCGCGACACCTCGGACGCGCGTCCCCGGCTCAGCGGGGGCGCGCGTCCGCCGTCGTGAGGGGGAGCGCGGCCCCGCGGGTGCGCTCGGCCCAGCGCGTCACCGGCGGCACGGCCAGCCCGGCGGCCAGGAAGACCCCGCCGAACAGCAGCCAGCCCGGCAGCCCCCAGCCCACGATGACCGTGGTCATGACGGCGGGCACGACGATGTTGGACACCTGCTGGCCCATGCCGTACAGGCCCTGGTACTGGCCGATGGCGTGCGGCGGGGCCAGCTCGTACGACAACCCCCACGAGCCGGCGGCCTGCAGCAGCTCCCCGAAGACGTGCAGCAGCGCGCCGCCGAACAGGGCGACCACCGCCACCCAGGCCGGCTGTCCGGCGGCCAGGGCCAGCAGCACGCAGGCCAGCAGCAGGAACACGCCCGAGCGGCGCTGGGCGCGGGCCGCGCCGGCCGCGTCGTCGGTGCCGCGGCTGAGCCGCACCTGCAGGACCGTGACGGTGACGGTGTTGATCATGGCGACGGCCGCCACCGTCCACGTGGGCGCCGAGGTCCGGCCGGCCACCCAGAGCGGGATCGCGATGGTGAGCAGCCCGTTCTGCATGAACAGCACCGCGTTGAGCACCGCCAGCACCGCGTACGGCCGGTCGCGCAGCACGATCCAGACCGGCTCGCCCGCCTTGCGCGGCACGGGCGCGACGGCCGGCACCCGGAACCCCAGCAGCGCGCTCCCGAGGTAGCAGAGCGCGCACCCGAAGATCATCCCCAGGTACACGGGACGGCTGTCGAAGTGCAGCGCCGCGCCCGCCCCGAGCCCGCCGACCGACCAGCCGACGTTGGTCACGGCCCGCAGGTACGCGCGCACCCGCACCCGGTCGGCCGCCGGCACCGCGCCCCCCACCAGCGCCGCCCGCGCGGTGCCCTCGCCGGCCTCGGCGAACGTCACCAGCGTGGCCACCACGACGAACCCGGCGAACCCCGACACCAGCGCGTACACCGGCACCAGCAACCCGCCCGCGGCGGAGAAGGCGATCTGCACCCCGCGCGGGCCGACCAGGTCGGACAGCCGCCCGGCGGGCAGCCCGGCGGCGAGCCCGACGGCCGCGGCGATCGTCATCCCCAGCCCGATCTCGCCGTCCGACAGGCCGACCGACAGTTTGAAGAACAGCACGCTCACCGTGACGAACAGGCCGCGGCCGAGGGAACGCAGGAGTGTGGCGTACGTGAGCGCGCGCACGGGCCCGCTCTCGGGGAGGAGTGACACGGCGGAACAGGTTACTTGTGTGGGGAAACGTCCTTCTCGTCCGCCCCAGGACAGGAGGGGACGGGCTGGGCGGCCGGCGCGGGCTGGGAGGTCGCGTAGAGCACCCCGGCCGCCGCGGCGAGGCTGCCCAGCAGGATGAGGGCACCAAAGAGCAGCTTCGTGACCCTTGGTGAAAAGCTCCTCACATTTCGGTATCACAGCATATAAACGCCGTCCAGATCAGGCGTTCCCGGAAAGTGCCGTCCACGCGTCGGAGACGATGTCGCGCAGCGCCGCCCGCTCCGCCTTCCACCCCAGGTCGCGCTGGATCCGCGCGGACGAGGCCACCAGGACTGCCGGGTCGCCGGGCCGCCGGTCGCCGACGACGACCGGGATCTCGTGGCCGGTGACCTCGCGGCAGACCGAGATCACCTCCTGCACGCTGAACCCGGTGCCGCTGCCCAGGTTGTAGATCTTGTGCTCGCCCTCGGCGACCGCCTCCAGCGCCAGCAGGTGCGCCCGCGCCAGGTCGCCGACGTGGACGTAGTCGCGCACGCAGGTGCCGTCGGCCGTGGGGTAGTCGGTGCCGAAGACGCTCACCGAGTCGCGCTCGCCGGTGGCCACCTTGAGCACGTTCGGGATGAGGTGGGTCTCGACCGTGTGGCGCTCGCGGAAGCGGCCGTAGGCGCCGGCCACGTTGAAGTAGCGCAGGCTCACCGCGCCGAGCCCGCGGATGCCCGCGTAGGCGCTCAGGGCGGTGTCCACGGCCAGCTTCGAGGCGCCGTAGGGGTTGGTCGGGCGCGTCGGGTCGTCCTCCTCGATGGGGGAGCGCTCGGGCTCGCCGTACGTGGCCGCCGTGGAGGAGAAGACGATCCGGCGCACGCCCTTGTCGCGCATCGCGTCGAGCAGGGCCAGCGTGCCGCCGAGGTTGCTCGCCCAGTAAAGGCCCGGCTTCTCCACCGACTCGCCCACCAGGGACTTGGCCGCGAAGTGCAGCACGGCGTCCATGCCGTCGAGCGCGTCGTGGGCGTTCGTGATCGACTCACGCACGAACCGGGCGCCCTCGGGCACCGCGTCCTCGTGGCCCGTGGACAGGTCGTCGAGCACGGTCACCTCGTGCCCCGCCTCGACAAGCTGCGCGGCGACGACGCTGCCGACGTACCCGGCGCCTCCGGTGACCAACAGCCTCATGTGTACTCCTGTTTACATATGTTTGATTTTGTACGGCTTGCCGTTCAGCATACGCGGGAAACCCGCCGAGTACGCTGCCAACCACCATGTTTGACACCCTCGCGGCGAACATCGCCCTGGTCCTGCTCTTCATCCTGGTCGGCGGGTTCTTCGCGGGCGCGGAGATCGCGATGGTCTCCCTGCGCGAGAGCCAGGTCCGCAAGCTCGCCGAGCGCGGCCGGAGGGGCGAGCGGGTGGCCAAGCTGGCCCGCGACCCCAACCGCTTCCTGTCGGCGGTGCAGATCGGGGTGACCGTCGCCACGATGCTCTCGGCCGCCTTCGGCGCCGACCGGCTCGGGATGGAGCTCGTCCCGGTGCTCGAACGCTGGGGGGTGCCGCACGCGGTCGCGCCCGTGCTCGGGCTCGTGCTGGTGACGCTGGCCATCTCGTACGTCTCGCTGGTGCTCGGCGAGCTGGCCCCCAAGCGGCTGGCCCTCCAGCGCACCGAGGGGCTGTCGCTGTTCGTCGCGCCCTTCCTCGACCGGATCGCCGCCCTGTCGCGCCCGATCATCTGGATGTTGTCGAAGTCGACCGACCTGGTCGTCCGGCTGCTCGGCGGCAACCCGGAGGCCGACCGCGAGGAGGTCACCACCGAGGAGCTGCGCGACATGGTCGTCGGGCACGCCGAGCTCACCGCCGACGAGCGCAAGCTCATCGCCGAGGTGTTCGCCGCCGGCAAGCGCCAGCTCCGCGAGGTCATGCTGCCCCGCACCGAGGTCGAGTTCATGGACGCCGAGACGCCGCTGGCCGAGGCCGCGAACCTGGCCGCCGCGCTCCCGCACTCCCGCTTCCCCGTCTACCGCGACTCATACGACGAGGTCATCGGTTTCGTGCACGTGCGCGACCTGCTCGACCCCCAGCTGATCGGGCGTACCGAGCCCATCAGCGCGGTCGTGCCGATCCGGCCCGCCAAGTTCGTGCCCGCCTCCAAGCGCCTGCTGAGCACCCTGAACGAGATGCGCGACGAGGGCCAGCACCTGGCCATCGTGGTCGACGAGTACGGCGGCACCGCCGGCATCGTCACCATGGAGGACCTGGTCGAGGAGCTGATCGGCGACATCAGGGACGAGTACGACGTCGAGGAGGACGTCGTCGTCCTGCCCGCCGGCGAGATCGAGATCGACGGCCTGACCAACCTCAACGACTTCGCCACCGAGACCGGCGTACGGCTGCCCGACGGCCCGTACGAGACGCTGGGCGGGTTCGTGATGGCGATGCTGGGGCACGTTCCCGGCGTCGGCGAGCAGGTGGAGATCCAGGGCTTCGAGCTGACCGTCACCGAGCTGGACGGGCGCCGGATCGCGCGGGTGCGGGTGAAACGCCGGGCCGCCGCCGAGTCGCCGCCCGACCAGGATTCCTGACACAATTGCCTGCTATGGCCAGACCTCGTGTTCTCTCCGGCATCCAGCCCACCGCGGACTCCTTCCACCTGGGCAACTACCTGGGTGCGGTCCGTCAGTGGGTCACCATGCAGGAGACCCACGACGCCTTCTACTGCGTGGTCGATCTGCACGCGATCACCGTGCCGACCGAGCCCGCCGCCCTGCGCAGGCGCAGCCGGGTGGCCGCCGCGCAGCTCTTCGCCGCCGGCCTCGACGCCGAGCGCTCGACCGTCTTCGTGCAGTCGCACGTGCGCGAGCACACCGAGCTCGCCTGGATCCTGATCTGCCTCACCGGCATGGGCGAGGCTGCCCGGATGACGCAGTTCAAGGACAAGTCGGCCAAGTTCGGCGAGAGCGCGGCCAGCGTCGGGCTGTTCACCTACCCGATCCTGCAGGCCGCCGACATCCTGCTCTACCAGGCCAACGCCGTCCCGGTGGGGGCCGACCAGAAGCAGCACCTGGAGCTCACCCGCGACCTGGGCCAGCGCTTCAACCACCGCTTCGGCGACACCTTCACGCTGCCCGACCCGTACATCCTCAAGGAGGTCGAGAAGATCACCGACCTCCAGGACCCGACGGCGAAGATGTCGAAGTCGTCCTCCAGCCCGGCGGGCATCCTCGACGTGCTGGAGCAGCCGGGGCCGCTGCGCAAGAAGGTCATGCGCGCGGTGACCGACACGGGCTCGGAGGTGCTGTTCGACGAGGAGAACAAGCCGGGCATCTCCAACCTGCTGCGCATCCAGTCGGCGCTGACCGGCACGCCCATCCCCGACCTGGTCGCCCGCTACGCGGGCCAGGGCTACGGCACGTTCAAGAAGGACGTCGCCGAGGCCGTCGTGGAGACGTTCACGCCGATCCGCGAGCGCACGGAGAAGCTGCTGGCCGACGAGGTCGAGCTCGACCGCCTGCTGGCCGTCGGCGCCGAGCGCGCCGCCGCCGTGGCCCGGCGGACGATGGCCGAGGTCCGCGACCGGGTGGGCTTCCTGCCCAAGGTGTGAGGCGGGAAGGGCGGCGGGCCTGCCGCCCTTCCTCCGGTCGTCACAGGCGTGCGCGTTGGTCGAGGGGGCGTACGCGCAGGCGGGCGCGGAGCGCGGCCAGGCTGCGGCCGGTCAGCCGCACACCGCCCGACACGGCGGTCCATCCCGACCGTCCCCGGCTGAACGCCCAGCCGGGGAACTCGCGCATGGCCTCCTCCAGCAGGCGTTCCATGACGACGTCAGCACTCGGCGTTGTGGTCATGGACGCACAGTGCCACCCCGGACCCGCTCCGTGACGAACCGCGGCGACAGATCTCCCCGTTCGGCCGGAGCGAACTCAGAGTTCGGTGGACGGCCTCACACGTCGATGTTGTGGCGCTCGGCGAGGAAACGCACCTCCGGCGCCCACGACGGCCGCGCGCGGCGCACCAGCGAGCGCACCATCTCCCGCAGCAGCAGCTTGTGGTCGAGCTCCTCGGGGCTCTCGCGCTCGATCCGCAGCAGGTAGACCAGGCTCGCGGCGTCGTCGCCCAGGTCTTCGCAGGCGCGGGCGACCTGGCACAGATGTGTGGTGCGCCGCTCGATGGACGGGGTCCTGCGGATGTCGATGTCGTCGGCCAGCCGCAGCACGGCCTCGGGGCGGCCGGTGTCGTGCTCGATGCTGGCCATGTGGATGGCGACGTTGGTGGGGCCGAAGAAGGCCAGGTCGTAGGCGTCGGAGTGGTCGTCGGCGCGGTCGGCGAGCCGGGCGGCGGCGCCGCGCACGGTCTCCCTGGCCTGCTCGTCGTCGCCGCCCCTGGCCGCGCTGATGGCGGCCAGCAGGTGCAGCGCGCCGAGCGCCTTGATGTGCCGCACGTCGCCGTCGGCCACGTGGGGTTCGAGGATCTCGATGCCGCGCCGGGCCACGTCGTGGGCGATCTGGTGCATGTCGTCGGAGAGCATCGACTGGCCGAGGTTCCAGTGGGCCCAGGCGAGCATCAGCGGGTCGGCCGACTCCTCGGCGTAACGCATGGCCCGGTCGGCGGCCAGGTGCGCGAGGTCCACCCGTTGCAGGTGCTTGAGCACCCCTCTGGCCAGCATGTACGCGTCCGTCGCGGTCCGGTAGGCCGCGGGGGTGCGCTCGGCCGCCAGGCTCTCGGCGTCGGAGACCAGCGAGGGCAGCGCGGCCATCAGGATCGAGTACCGGCGGGCCGAGGTGAACCAGGCGTTGCGCGCCGCCGCCACGCGTTCGGTCAGCTGCTCGGCGTCGGGCGGTTCGAGGTCGGGCTCGCCGGCGCGGCAGGCGAACAGGGCGCGCTCGATGTCGCGGATCTGCGGCCTGCTGGGCTCGTGGGAGTCGCGGGGGGTCTCGCCCAGGAGCACGGCGGTCCGTACGCCGAGGACCTTGGCGATCTCGCGGAGAAGGGGCAGCGAGGGGGTGCGTTTTCCGTGTTCGATCAGTTCGATGTGCCGGGTGGTGCAGCCGGACTGGGTCGCCAGCGCGGTCGTGCTCATGCCCCTTCGTTCGCGCTGGAGTCGCACCATCTGCCCGGTGCTGATGTCGGTCATGGGGGTGACGCCTCCTGGCTTGGTCCCAACACAGCACAGGCTAGGGTCACCGGAGCGGCCCTGCCATGCGTTCCCCCTGGTCAGGAGGTATGTCGGCAAGCTCCCACGCCTCGGCTTTCACCAGGGTTTGCCCGCTATTGGGCTGATCGGGAGTGGTGGTCGCGCAGCCGTCCGAGCAGCCCGACGAGCTGGTCGCGCTCGGGGCCGGTCAGGGGCGCCAGCAGCTCGTCCTGGACGTCGTCCACCAGCCCGTCGAGCCGGGTGAGCCGGTCGCGGCCGCGCTCGGTCATGGAGATGACGTTGCGCCGGCGGTCGGCGGGATCGGGCGCGCGCTCGACGAGGCCGCGCTCGGCCAGCTCGTTGAGCAGCGCGACCATGTCGCTGCGGTAGATGCCGGTGAGCCGGCTCAGCTCGGCCTGGCTGGCCGGGCCGGACTCGCGCAGCGCGACGAGCACCGCGTAGTGCCACTTGCGCGCGTCGGCGCCCGCGAGCCGGTCGCTGACCAGCCGGTCGGCCTGCACCGCGACGTGGGCCAGCAGCCGGCTCGGCAGGCCGCGCAGGCGGTCGGGGGCGGCCCGGTCGGCGGCGTCGGACATGTCGTGGCTCATGCCGGTGATCCTATCCCGTTGCGTTAGTCGCACTAACGATGTACATTCGTTAGTGTCATAAACGTTAGTGTGACGAACGAAAGAGGCGCGTCATGCCTGTTGCCGAGGTGCTGGACTCGACCATGTACTACGAGGACCGGGGGGAGGGCGTGCCGATCGTCTTCCTGCACGGCAACCCCAACTCCTCCCACCTGTGGCGCAACGTGCTGCCCGGGGTGGGATCCGGCCGGTTGCTCGCGCCCGACCTGATCGGCATGGGCCGCTCGGGGCGGCCCGACCTGGCCTACCGCTTCACCGACCACGCCCGCTACCTCGACGCCTGGTTCGACGAGCTCGGCCTGGAGGAGGTCGTGCTGGTCGGCCACGACTGGGGCGGCGCGCTGGCCTTCGACTGGGCGGCGCGGCATCCGGGCCGGGTGCGCGGGGTGGCCTTCTTCGAGACCATCGTGCGGCCGATGAGCTGGAGCGAGCTGGGCGAGGGGCCGCGCGCCCGCGGCGAGCTGATCAGGAGCGAGGCGGGGGAGCGCCTGGTGCTCGACGACGACTTCCTGGTGCGGACGGCGTACACGGGCGGGGTGCTGAACCCGCTGAGCGAGGAGGAACTGCGGCCGTACCTGGAGGCGTACGCGACCAGGGAGAGCCGCCGGCCGCTGCTGCAGTGGGCGCGCTCGATCCCGCTCGACGGCGACCCGGCCGACGTGGCCGAGGCCGTCGAGCGCTACGACAAGTGGCTGGCGAACAGCGACGAGGTGCCCAAGCTGCTGCTCACCTTCGACTCCTCGCCGACCCTGCTGATCCAGGGCGAGGTGCTCGACTGGTGCGCCCGTACCATCTCGGCCCTGGAGATCGAGCACCTGGGCCCGGCGGGTCACCACGCCCCGGAGGACCGGCCGGAGGCCATCGCGGCGGCGATCGGCTCCTGGGCCGACCGCCACGCCCTGCGTGCGAGCTAGCGGGCGCGTCCGGCGGCCTGGCGGGCGGATCCGCGCGCGGGCCGGCGCAAGCGGCGGGCTAGCGGAAGCGGCGGCGGCCGACGAGGGCGAGCACCTCGCGCAGGGCGTCGGCGGCGGCTCTGACGTCCTGCTCCGGCACTCCGGCCAGCACCTCCTCGTGCGCCCGCGAGGAGGCGTCGAGGGCCGCCAGGGCCACCCGGCGCCCCTCGGCCGTGAGCTGCACCCACCGGCTGCGCGCGTCGCCCGCGTTGGCCTCCCGCTCGACGTAACCCGCGGCCGTCAGGCGCTGGAGCACGTTGCTGGTGCCTCCCGAGGTGAGCAGCAGCGCCTTGGACAGCTCGCTCGGCTTCATCCGGTGCGGCGCGGGTGTGCGGGCGAGCGCGGCCAGCACGTCGAACTCGGCGTAGGTCAGCCCCAGCTCGGCCAGCTCCGCCTTGATCGCCTGCTCGAAGACCAGGTGCAGCCGGGACAGGCGCTTGCTCAGCTCCAGACCGGCGATCAGCGACGACGACAGCCCGGACTCCACCCAGCGCGGCACCATCGCGTCGATCTCATCCGGTTTCACGCCAACGAGGATACCCATCGCCAGATTGCTTTCTTAAAAGCTTAATGAGAAGCTTTTCGCCATGACAAAGACTCTGCTGATCAAGAACGGCACCGTGATCGACACCGAGCCCGAGCCCGTGGTGCTCGGCCAGGTCGACGTGCGCGTCGAGGACGGCGTGCTCGCCGAGGTGGGCCCCGGCCTGCCCGACGTCCCCGGCGCCGAGGTGATCGACGCGACCGGGCGGATCGTGCTGCCCGGGTTCGTCGACACCCACCGGCACACCTGGCAGGCCGGCATCAGGGCGGTCGCCCCCGACGTCGCCTTCGACGGCTACCTGAGCCGCGTGCTCGGCGAGCTGGCCCCCGCCCACCGCCCGGCCGACGTCTACGCGGGCAACCTCGCCGGCGCGCTGGAATGCCTCGACACCGGCATCACCACGCTGCTCGACTGGTCCCACATCCAGCTCTCGCCCGCCCACACCGAGGCCACCGTGCGGGCGCTGCGCGAGTCGGGGATCAGGGCCGTGCTCGGCTGGTGCCACGGGGGTGAGCCGGGCGGGCTCGTCCGCGAGGGGCTGCGGGTGCACGAGGAGCACTTCGGCACGGGCGGCGGCCTGGTCACCATGGTCGTCGCCGCGCTCGGGCCGGAGATCGTGGATGAAGAGCACGCGCTGGCCGAATGGCGGCTGGCCCGCGAGCTCGACCTGCCGGTCACCGTGCACATGGGCGTGGGCGGCCCGGACAGCGCCGCCCGCGGCCTGGCGTTCCTGGAGGCGAACGGCCTGCTCGGGCCGCGGACCACGTACGTGCACGCCAACAGCTACACCGACGACGACCTCAAGCGCGTCGCGGCCAGTGGCGGCAACGTGTCGGTCTCGCCGGTGGACGAGATGACGCTCGGCCTCGGCTACCCGGTCAGCGGGCGGGCCAGGGCGGCGGGCGCCCCGACCGGCCTCGGCATCGACACGGTGAGCTGCGCGCCGGGCGACATGTTCAGCCTGATGCGGGCGGCGTACCTGCTGGAGCGCGGCCGGCCGGACGGCGGCGGCATGGGCTTCACCACCCGCGACGTGCTGCGCATGGCAACCGTCGAGGGCGCCGAGGTGGTGGGCCTGGGCGAC
This sequence comes from Nonomuraea sp. NPDC050227, assembly GCF_044459705.1. Classification (NCBI taxonomy): domain Bacteria; kingdom Bacillati; phylum Actinomycetota; class Actinomycetes; order Streptosporangiales; family Streptosporangiaceae; genus Nonomuraea; species Nonomuraea sp. NPDC050227. Next base: position 208,883 of record NZ_JBITJF010000016.1, read on the forward strand.
GTCGTCGGCTCGCTGCGGCCGGGCAAGCAGGCCGACCTGCAACTGCTGCGCACGGACACCCTCGGCATGGCGGCGGCGCACGACCCGATCGGCGCCGTCGTGCTCAACGCCGACCCCGGTGTCGTGGAAACCGTGCTGGTCGGCGGGCGTGTCGTCAAGCGAGATGGGCAGATGCTCCACCAGGATCTGGCGGCGGTCCTCGCGTCACTGACAGAATCGGCCGACGCCGTGACGAGGTGATCGTTCGCCTCCGGCGGGCGGGGGTGAGGGCGTGATGGCGAGTCTGAACGAGCGGATCGCGTCGCTGCGCGCCCGGGGCCGGACGACGCTCGACCACTGGCGGGTCCGCAGGCTGTGGATCGACCACCTGGTCAGGGCCGTGCGCCGCTACCAGCTCCAGGGAGGCGACCGGCTGGCCGGCTCGGTCACCTACTTCTCGTTCCTGTCCTTCTTCCCGCTGCTCGCGCTCGGGTACGCGGTGCTCGGCTACACCCTCGACGCCAGCAGCGCCACCAGGGAGGCGCTGGAGACCGCCATCAACGAACGGCTCCCCGGCATGGCGACCGACCTCAACCTGGAGCAGATCGCCGGCGCCAGGACGACGGCGGGCATCATCGGCCTCCTCGGCCTCCTGTACGCCGGGCTCGGCGCGATGGACGCGCTGCGCGCGGCGCTGCGCGAGATGTCGATGACCACCGTGCCGCCCCCGAACTACTTCCTGGGCAAGCTGCGCGACCTGATCTCGGTCATCCTGCTCGGGGCGACGCTGGTCGTGTCCACGCTGGTGTCCGGGGCCGCGACCACGGTCACGGACAAGGTGCTCGACCACGTCTTCGGCGACAACTCGCCGCTCAGCACCGAGGCGTTCCGCATCTTCGTGGTGGTGGCGAGCGTCGTGGCCGACTGGGTGCTGTTCGTGATCCTGCTCGGCTGGGTCGCCAAGCCGGCCGAGCCGTTCAAGGTCATCGTCAGGGGCGCGCTGCTCGGCGCCATCGGGTTCGGGCTGCTCAAGCAGGTGGCGAGCCTGCTGCTCAGCACCACGCTCAGCAACCCCGTCTACGGCGCGTTCGCCGCCATCGTGGGGTTGCTGGTGTGGATGAACTTCTCGGCCAGGCTCGTGCTGCTGGCCGCCGCGTGGACGTCCACCACGGGGTTGTGCCCGCCGCCGTCCCCGTCGCCGATCCCGTCGATCGGCGATCCGCTGGAGGTGCCGGCGGCCGATCCGCGCCAGGCGGCCGGCCCCGAGTGCAGGGGCACGACCCCGCACCCGACCGGGGAGCCCTGACCCGGCCCTGACCCGGCCCTGACGCGCCCTCTGGCGTCAGAGGCGGGACCTGTTGCGCTTGCGGCGGATGCCGAAGCCGAGCCAGACCAGCCCGAACAGCAGGCCGCCGCCGATGACGGCCGAGCCGACCGTCCGGGTGGAGTCGGTCTGCTTGGAGGCCGCCGTGTCCAGCAGCGGCGGCTGGGCGGCCGGCGTCACCCGCGACATGGGCGCCGACGCCTGCGGCGCGGCCCGCACCTGCTCGGGCACCGGTTCGACGAGCCGCCCGACGGGGGTCGCCTTCCCCCTGACCGTGAAGCCCCAGTCGAGCAGCTTGGCCACCTCGTCCCAGAAGTAGCCCTCGTGCCGCATGATCGTGACGAGGATCGTGTGGCCGCCGCGGGTGGCCGCGCCGACGAAGCTGCCCTGCGCCTTGGACGTCCAGCCGTTCTTGACGCCGATCATGCCCTGGTAGCGCCAGAGCAGCTTGTTGTGGTTGCTGATCTCGTAGTAGTCCTTGGGCGCCGGAAACTTGGCAACCTTTGTACTGATATATCGCCGAAAATCGGGGTTTGCGAGGCCGGCGCGGGCGATGAGCGCCAAGTCGTACGCCGAGCTGCTCTGTCCGGGTTTGTCCAGGCCGCTCGGGGTCTTGGCCACCGTGTCGAACGCCTGCAGCCGCCTGGCCTCGGCGTTCATGTCCCGCATGGTCTGGGCCACGCCGCCGTTCGTCTCGGCCAGGGCCATGGCCGCGTCGTTGCCGGAGGACATCATCAGCGCCCGGAACAGGTCGTCGACCTTGTACGTCATCTTGGGCGTCAGCCCGACCGCCGTGCCCTCCTGGTTGCAGGCGTTCTGGCTGGGCCGGACCCTGCGGTTCTTGTCGAGCTTCGGCAGCAGCGTCAGCGCCGTGAGCGTCTTGAGCGTGCTCGCCGGCAGGTAGCGGCCGTGCGCGTCCTTCGCGGCGAGCACCTGACCCGTCTCCACGTCCGCGATGACGTAGGAAGTAGCCTTGCTCTCGGGGGGCGCCTTGACACCCTTGGGTTGCACCAGCCCACGGCTTCCCAGCGCGTCACCGCCGACGGGTGTCGCCGGGGCGGCGGATGCGGTCCCGCTCGTGAGCGTGACCGCGGCGAGAAGTGCCGTAACCGGCACAAATTTCGTCCACATGGCGGTCTCAGCGTAGCTCCGTGTGAATGCCCATGTGGCGACACATTCCCCGGATGATCCGCCTTCGATACTGGAGAGATGACCATGTCACCAAAGATCGCCGGTTTCCTCGTCATCCTCGGCGTGTTCATGATCGTCGAGTGGATCAACCTCGGGTTTAACTTGGCCGACGGACATCCCACCGGCTTCTACGTCGTGCACGGGATCCTGATCGGGGTCAACGTGATCCTCGGTGCGGTGCTGGCCGTGATCGGGTGGCGCGGACTGCGGGAGGCGGGGATCAGGCGTCGCAGAGAAGGCGGCGGGTGAGCGCGTGCAGCTCGTCGGCCTCCTCGCGCGAGTCGCCGATGGAGGTGAAGCCCAGCTTGCCGTACTCGGGGATGGCGCCGAGCAGGTGGAAGACGTTGCCCGTGCGCCGGTCGGCGTCGAAGCCGATCCCGAGCCGCCGGGCGGTGCGCATGACCTCGCCCGGCGTGCGGCCGCGCAGGCAGGAGGAGGAGCAGTTGTCGGTCGCGGTGTAGTACTTCGGCTGGTCCCCGGCCATCAGGAGGCCGGTGGCCGGGTCGTACCTGGCCCCGGTCGTCAGCACCACCGCGCCGTACGGGTGCGTCGTGCCGCCGATCCGCAGGTTGATCTCGCACAGCAGCGCGGCGTACCCGGCGTCGGCCTTGAGGGCGAAGAAGTCCATGCCGAACAGGCCCACCACGCCCCGCTCGGCCAGGATGGCGGCGATGCGCTCGGCCGACTCGCCCACCTCGTGCCGGTACTCGGGGGCGGCGGGGAACGTGCAGCCCTGGTAGACGTCGTTGTTGGGGCCGCCGAGCACCTGGTCGTGCGTGGCCAGCACGGCCGCGTGCCCGCCGGGCGTGATTCGGGCCAGGGCGCTCGGGTAGTAGAGCGGGCGATGTTCGATGAACTCCTCCACCACCGCGCCGCGTTCCCTGATCTTCGTCGTGAAGCTCGTCCAGGTCTCCCCGGCCGCCGAAAATCGGGTCAGCGAGCGGTCGGCCTTGTCGACGATGGCGTTGCCGAGGCCCGAGTAGCCGTCGTTGAGCTTGACGATCACCCGTTCGCCGGGGAGCGAGTCGATGGCCTCGTCGATCGCGATGATGCTGTGCACGTCGCCGAAACCGCGCGCCATGGGCACGCCGGCCTCGTGCCCGACCTCACGGGCGCCGCTCTTGGAGCCGTAGTAGGCCAGCGCGGTGGCGGGGCCGTAGATGGGGACGTTGAGTGACGCGGCCAGCTCCTCCTCGGTCTCGCTGAGGACGAACGGCACCAGCCAGGTGTCGGCGTCGATCGCCGACCGTAACCGGTCGAGGACGTCGGGTCGGCGCAGCAGCGTCCGGGTGAGGGGTTGCGACCAGGGCTCGTCGAGACTGATGAGCTCCAGGCGCTTGGCGGCGTCGTCCGGGTCGGGCAGGAAGCCGAGGTAGTAGTCGATGATGTCGGGATCGATCGGCGCGGAGGAGAGGTAGATCACCTTGACCCCGGGTTCCCGGAGCGTCAGGAGGAGGAAGAGCAGGCGCTCCTCGTACGACCGGGCTGCCGTGATGCGGCGCAGCTCGTCCTGCGGCAGGGAGAGCGAGGGTACGACCACCAGGGTCCCCTCGCTCGGCTCGAAGATGCTCAACCCGGCATACTTCTCCCCGAACGGGATATTAGTGATCATATAGCGAGTGAAACACGCATTCTTCACAAATGCAGCAAGCGCCAAAGTGTCATGACCATGACAGAAGGTGACAGGATTCGAAATCGGTGAGCACGTTTGGAAGTGGCGACATCGGGTCACCATCTAATGATCCCTTGTGACTATTTTCCGGATCAGGTAGGCATGTGCGGAACGTGACCACCTGCGGTTACGGGCATGCCGTCGGCCAACTTTTGGTGTATCTGTCGGCGCGAAGGCGCACGGGAGCGATAAAGTCAGAAGCATCGCCACCGGGCTCACGGCTTACCGCTGTGCACCCGGGCTGCTGCGACCGATGAACGCGAAGCCCGTGCTGACGATCTCGCACCGAAACCTACGGGTGTGGCTTTTGATTCGCCGAACGGCCGCCTCAACCAGGTGGCTGCCGCAGGATGGACTTTTTCGAGAGCGTTATGAGCCGACGTCCGTGCGTGGGACGCGCGGCCTCGACGGGATGGATGGTGACATATGCGGGGACGTGAGCTGCGGGGAGAGCTGGACGCGTTCCTGGCGGAGATCGAGCAGGAGCTGGTGGCGTTCCGTCGCGACCTTCACATGCATCCTGAGCTCGCCTTCGCCGAATACCGCACGACCCAGCGCATCGCCGACCGGCTGACCGCCGCGGGGCTGACGCCGTCGGTGCTGCCGCGCGGCACCGGTCTGATCTGCGACGTGGGCAGCGGCGACGGGCCGACCATCGCGCTGCGGGCCGACATCGACGCGCTGCCGCTCCAGGACGAGAAGGACGTGCCCTACCGCTCCACCGTCCCCGGCGCGTGCCACGCCTGCGGGCACGACGTGCACACCACCGTTCTGCTCGGCACCTCGCTCTTCCTGGCCCAGCAGGCCGCCGCCGGGCTGCTGCCCGGCCGGGTCCGGCTGATCTTCCAGCCCGCCGAGGAGCTGCCCGGCGGCGCCCTTGAGGTCATGGCCCACGGCGGCATCAGCGGCGTCGACCGCATCTTCGGCCTCCACTGCGACCCGCGCGTCGACGTCGGCCAGCTCGGCCTCCGGAGCGGCCCGATCACCTCGGCCTGCGACAAGATCGTGGTCAGGGTCTCCGGCCCCGGCGGCCACACCGCCCGTCCCCATCTGACGGCCGACCTGGTCTTCGCCCTGGCCAAGATCCTCACCGAGCTGCCCGCCGCGCTCTCCCGCCGGATCGACCCGCGCTCCTCGCTCAGCCTCGTCTGGGGCCGGGTCGAGGCGGGCTCGGCGGCCAACGCCATCCCCGACGACGGCATCGCCGAGGGCACGATCCGCTGCCTCGACGAGAACGCCTGGCACGCCGCCCCCGACCTGATCAAGGCCCTGCTGGAGTCCGTCGCCGGCGCGTACGGCGTCGAGGCCGTCATGGACTACACGCGCGGCGTGCCGCCGGTCGTCAACGACGAGGTCAGCGTCGAGATGCTGGCCGAGGCGGCCGAGCGGGCCCTCGGCGCGGGCGCGGTGGTGCCCACCCAGCAGTCGCTCGGCGGCGAGGACTTCGCCTGGTACCTGGAGTCGATCCCCGGGGCCTTCGCCCGGCTCGGCACGCGCTCGCCCGACGGCGTCACGTACGACATCCACCAGGGCACCTTCGACGTCGACGAGAAGGCGATCGCGATGGGCGTGCGGGTGATGGCCGCCACCGCGCTGACCGCGCTGTGGGACGTCGGCCCGATCGACTCCATCAGCAACGCCATGGCCTGAGCGCCGCTCCGACGGCCCGCCGCGTCGCGCGGCGGGCCGTCGGCATGTCAGCCGAGCCTGCCGAACACCACCGGCAGCCGCAGGGACGAGTGCCCCGGCGACACGGTGACCCGGGTGCCCGCCGGATAACGCAGGGTGTAGTCGCGGTCGGTCGAGATGATCACCAGGCCCAGCCGGTGGCCCTTCTTGAACAGGTAGTCCTTGGGCTGGAAGTCCCAGGTGAAGGTGTACTCCTTGCCGGGGCGCAGCGGCTGCGTGCGGTCGGCGCGGTGGCGGTTGCGCACGTCGAGCCACCCTCTGGAGACGATCTTGTACGCGGTCGTCGCCGTGCCGAGCCGCCTGAGCGTCGTGCAGCCCGTGTCACCCGGGACGCCCTCGCCGTAGCAGTAGGTCTGGCCGGTCGACAGCAGGGTGCCGTCCGGGCGCACGTCGGTGCCGTAGTCCACCAGCAACGCCGTCAGGTACGGCGAGGCGCCGTCCTTGAACGAGGCCCGCACCGAGACCGTCGGCGTGCCGGAGATGCGCACGTCGGCGGGCAGCTCGCCGGTCCGGTACGCCAGCCGGTTCGGGTCCGGCCCGGCCGCCTCCACCAGTTGCTCGGCCGACCGCGCGCTCTGGTCCACGAAGGACTCCGCGGGCGACAGCGGCCGGGGCAGCAGACCGAGCCGTTCGCCGGCGGCCGGGTGCAGCGCGACCGTGGTGGCCCCGGGCAGCGGCCAGGAGGCGTGCTGCTGCCACTCGCCGACGCCGATCTCCACGTCGGCCTGCGGCTCGCGCATGATGCCCGAGTCGATGCCCTGCAGCCAGTAGTCGAACCAGCCGTGCAACTGGCGCAGCCACTCGACGGTGCGCAGGTTGAAGGGGTTCATGTGGGTGCCCTGGTGCAGCCAGATCTTGCGCGGCACGTGCCGCTCGGCCAGGGCGTACCACCATTGGGCGAACTGCTTGGTCTTGACGTTCCAGTCGTTGAGCCCGTGCACGAGGAAGACGCTGGCCTTCACCTTGTCCACGTCGTTGAGGTAGTTGCGGGCGTCCCAGAGGGGGCCGTAGTCGCCGGTGATCCGGTCCTGGCTCGCGGTCAGCGCGTCCATCTTGGCGCCGCAGACCTCGAAGCCCCGGTCCCTGGTCAGCACGAACTTGGCCAGGACGTCCAGGTCCTCGCCCTGGTAGCCGCCGGGGGCCAGGACGCCGCCGTTGGCCCGGTAGTAGTCGTACCAGCTGGAGATGGCGGCGATCGGCACGATGGTCTTCAGGCCCTCGACGCCGGTCGAGGCGACGGCGTTGGGCAGGGTGCCGTTGTAGGAGACGCCGATCATGCCGACCTTGCCGGTGGACCAGCTGGCGCTGACCTCGTTGCCGTCGGCGTCGAAGCCGCGGGCGCGGCCGTTCAGCCAGTCGATGGCGGCCTTCGGGCCGGCGGTCTCGTTCCGGTCGCCGGTGGACGGGCAGCCGGTGGCCCGGGCGCTGCCGACGTTCTCGACCAGGGCGATGGCGTAGCCGCGGGGCACGAAGTAGTTGTCGTAGTAGCCGTCGAAGGGCTCGCCGGCGAGCTTGTTCGACAGGGACTTCAGGGTGGGCAGCGGGTTGCCGTTCGCGTCGACGTCCACCGGGTGGTTGGGCACGTCGTTGCCGGGGGCGTAGTAGGGGCTGGCCTCCATGATCACCGGGACCTTGAGGCCCTGGTCGGTCTCCTTGGGGCGCAGGATGTCCATGGCGACGCGGTCGGGCTGCCCGTCGTCGTCGCTGTCGGTCCCGGCCACCTCGACGAAGACCGTCTGCTTGACGGCGTCGGCGCGGGAGAAGGCGGGCTGGGTGGCGTTGTTCTCGATCTTGAGGGTGGGGGTGGCGGCCGTCGCCGGGGCGGGCCCGCCCAAGGTCACGGCGAGGATCGCGACCAGCGGTACGGCCAGTGTCTTCCAAGGCTGCATACGGGGCTCCGATACGAAATTTCCACCGTTGATCGGAATCTCTGCCATGATCGACCGCTCGGCAAGGGCCCCTCCCATACCAAACTTGGGCAAAACTTTGCGGGAGCCGTCCCAAGTGCCTGAACCCAGATTCAGGTCACGGACGCGCTTGATGTCGATAACGGAGAGGTTGCGACCCTGTGTGCCGGTTTGGTCTGCCCTGGTCAAGCAACTATCTTCCGTGCAGGTGCCGTACGTTTCTTCGCGCCTGCGATGAAGTTCGACGGCGAGGAAATGGAAGGGAGTCGCCTTGCTCGGCAAGCGATTCAGCAGGATTGCCGTCGGCTCGGTAGCCGGCGTCATGCTCATGGCAGTCGCGGCCTGTGGCGGCGAGGGCGGAGGCACCTCGGCGAGCACGCAGCCGAGCTCCGGCGCCAGCAGCGAGGCCCCCAAGGGCGGCCTGAAGGTCGGCCTGGCGTTCGACGTCGGCGGCCGTGGCGACAAGTCGTTCAACGACGCCGCCTACGCCGGCCTGGAGAAGGCCAAGACGGAGCTGAACGCCGACATCAAGGAGCTCAGCCCCGCCGCTGACGGCTCCAACCGCGGCGACCTGCTGCGCCAGCTCGCGGACGCGGGCTACAACCCCATCATCGGTGTCGGCTTCGCCTACGGCGACGACATCAAGAAGACCGCCGCCGAGTACCCCGACGTGCAGTTCGCCGTCGTCGACTCGGCCTCCAACGGCCCGAACGTGACCGGCCTGCTGTTCGCCGAGGAGCAGGGCTCCTACCTGGCGGGCGTCGCCGCGGCGACCAAGTCGGAGGCCGGCCACGTCGGCTTCGTGGGCGGCGTCGAGAACGACCTGATCAAGAAGTTCCAGGCGGGCTTCGTGATGGGCGCCAAGTCCGTCAAGTCGGACATCAAGATCGACATCAAGTACCTCACCCCCGACGGTGACTTCTCCGGCTTCAAGGCCCCCGACAAGGGCAAGGTCGCGGCCGAGAAGATGTACCAGGACGGCGCGGACATCGTCTACCACGCCGCCGGCGACTCCGGCCTCGGCGTGTTCCAGGCGGCGGCCGCGGCCAAGAAGAAGGCCATCGGCGTCGACTCCGACCAGCGTCAGACGGTCAAGGAGGCCGACCTGCAGTCGGTCATCATGACGTCGATGATCAAGCGCGTGGACGTCGGCGTGTTCGAGTTCGTCAAGGCTGTCCAGGGCGGCACCAAGGGCGGCAGCAACACCGTCTACGACCTCAAGGTCGACGGTGTGGGCCTGTCCACCACCGGTGGCGAGATCGACGACATCAAGGACAAGCTCGACGCTGCCAAGAAGGACATCGTCGACGGCAAAATCACGGTTCCGTCCAAGCCGTAATCTGGGTAGGAACGGACGACCGAGGGCCCGGAGTCCCCACTTCGGGCCTTCTGGCTATCCGCCCCGTCCGCCCCCCATGCTCTAGGAGAGGCGAAATGAGCTCGGACACCCTCGCCGCGGTGCAACCCGCCGTAGAGCTGGAGGGCATCACCAAGCGTTTCCCCGGCGTCGTCGCCAACCACGACATCCGCATCACCGTCGAACCCGGCACGGTCCACGCGATCGTCGGGGAGAACGGCGCGGGCAAGTCGACCCTGATGAAGATCCTCTACGGCATGCAGAAGCCGGACGAGGGCACGATCAGGGTCGACGGCCGGGAGGTCAGCTTCCGCACCCCCAGCGACGCCATCGACGTCGGCATCGGCATGGTCCACCAGCACTTCATGCTGGCCGACAACTTCACCGTGCTGGAGAACATCGTCCTCGGCGCCGAGCCCACCAGGGCCGGCGTGCTCGACACCGGCAGGGCGCGGGCCCGCATCGCCGAGCTGGCCAGCAGCCACGGCCTGCGCGTCGACCCCGACGCGCTGGTGGAGGACCTCGGCGTCGGCGACCGCCAGCGGGTGGAGATCCTCAAGGTCCTCTACCGCGGCGCCCGCATCCTCATCCTCGACGAGCCGACGGCGGTCCTCGTGCCGCAGGAGGTCGAGGAGCTGTTCCAGAACCTGCGCGAGCTCAAGGCCGAGGGCCTGACCGTCATCTTCATCTCGCACAAGCTCGACGAGGTGCTGAACATCGCCGACGCGATCACCGTGATCCGCCGCGGCACCACCGTCGCCAGCGTCAACCCCGCCGAGGTGACCGCCCGCCGGCTCGCCGAGCTGATGGTCGGCAGCGAGCTGCCCACGCCGGAGACCCGCGAGTCCACCGTGCGCGAGAGCGTCACGCTGAGCGTGTCGCGGCTGACGATGGAGGCCGACGGCTTCCGTCCCGTCCCCAGGGGCGCCTCCGTCGACCTGTACGTCGACAAGCTGCGCGAAGAGGGCAAGCGCCTGATCCTCGACGACGTCTCCTTCGACATCCACGCGGGCCAGATCCTGGGCATCGCCGGCGTCGAGGGCAACGGGCAGTCCGAGCTGATCGAGGCGATCATGGGCATGCGTCCCGCCCACGGCACGATCACCCTCGGCGGCGTGGACATCAGCGCCTGGTCCACGCTGAAGCGCAGGGAGGCCGGCATCGGCTACATCCCCGAGGACCGCCACCGGCAGGGCCTGCTGCTGGAGGCGTCCCTGTGGGAGAACCGGGTGCTCGGCCACCAGACCAGGCCCCCGGCGCGCAGCGGCATCTGGGTCGACCGCCGCGCCTCCAAGGCCGACACCGAGCGCATCGTCAAGGAGTACGACGTGCGCACCCCCAGCGTGGAGACCCTGGCCCTGGCCCTGTCCGGCGGCAACCAGCAGAAGCTGATCGTCGGACGCGAGATGAGCGGCGAGCCCTCGTTCCTCATCGCCGCCCACCCCACCCGCGGCGTGGACGTCGGCGCCCAGGCCGCCATCTGGGACCACCTGCGCAACGCGCGGGCCGCCGGCCTGGCCGTGCTGCTGATCTCGGCCGACCTCGACGAGCTGATCGGCCTGTCCGACACGATCAGGGTCATCCTGCGCGGCCGGCTCGTGGCCGAACTCGATCCTTCCGACGTCACGCCCGAGCGGCTTGGCGGTTACATGACCGGCGCCATCGCCGGCACTGAGGAGACGTGATGCCCGCCGGGCTCAACCGGGCGCTGCTCACCGTCGCAGGCGCCGTCGTCGCCATCATCCTGGCGATCGCGATCTCCAGCGTGGCGATCATCGCGGCGGGCGCCAGCCCGATCGACGCGTTCGCCGCCTTCTTCGACTTCGGCGAGACCGCGCGCTCGGTGTCCAACGGCATCGCGGCGTTCCTCAACCGGGCGGTGCCGCTGTTCATCGCGGGGCTGGCGGTGGCCGTCGGCTTCCGCATGAACCTGTTCAACATCGGCGTCGAGGGCCAGTACCGCATCGCGGCCATCTGCGCGGCCTACGTCGGCTCGACGTTCACCGCGCCGAAGCCGATCCAGATCCTCGTGATCATCGTGGTCGCGGCCGTCGTGGGCGGCGCGTACGCGCTGATCCCCGCGGTGATGAAGGTGACCCGCGGCGTGAACGAGGTGATCTCCACGATCATGCTCAACTACATCGCCATCGCCCTGGCCTCCTACCTGGTCCGCGGCCCGTTCGCGGGCCAGCGGGCGGCCGGCCAGCTCACCACGACCACGCCGCAGCTGCCCGAGTCGGCCATGTTCCCCAACCTGAACTTCGTCTTCGACTGGTTCGGGCTGCTGGCGCCCACCCGCGGCGGCGGCGTGTGGGGCTTCCTGCTCGTGGCCGTCGTGCTCGGCCTGGTGGTCTGGGTCGTGCTGGAGCGCACCCGCTTCGGCTTCAACGTCAAGGCCAGCGGGCTGAACGGCCCGGCCGCCTTCGCCTCGGGCGTCAACCCGAAGAAGATGGTCATCGCGGCCATGGTGCTGTCCGGCGCGATCGCGGGGCTCATCGGCCTGCCCGAGATCCTCGGCGACAAGGGCGCCTTCAACTCCAACTTCACCGCCGGCCTCGGCTTCCTCGGCATCGCGGTGGCGCTGCTGGGCAGGAACAAGCCCGTCGGCATCGCGATCGCCGCGCTGCTGTTCGCCTTCCTCGACCGGGCGCAGGGCGCGCTGCAGATCGCGGACGTGCCGTCGTCGGTCATCACGATCATCCAGGGCGTCATCGTCCTGCTGGTGGTCATCGCGAACGAGGTGACCAACCGCATCGCCATGCGGCTTGAGGAGCAGCGGGCCGCCCGGCAGCTCGACACGAACAGACCGGTTGAGGTGGCAGCATGAGCAGGGTCGGCAAATACCATCTGGCGCTGCTCGGCGTCGCCGCGCTCATCCTGCTGCTGTCGCTGGTGCGGATCATCTCCGGCCAGGACGACCTGACCTCCTCAGGCACGTTCAACGCGGCGCTGCTGCTCGCGGTGCCGATCGGCCTGGCCGGTCTCGGCGGCCTGTGGGCCGAGCGGGCCGGCGTGGTCAACATCGGCCTCGAAGGCATGATGGTGCTCGGCACCTGGTTCGCCGGCTGGGCCGGATACCAGTGGGGCGCCGTGGCCGCGCTGGTCGCCGGGCTGCTCGGCGGCGCGCTCGGCGGGCTCATCCACGCGATCGCGACCGTCACGTTCGGCGTCGACCACATCATCAGCGGCGTCGCCATCAACCTGCTCGGCCCCGGCATCACCCGCTTCCTGTCCGAGGTCCTCTACGGCGAGGGCACCTCGGCCAGCGCGAAGGGCGCCGGCATCACCACCTCGCCGGCGATCAGCTCGGGTGCGCCCGAGGTGAGCCTGCCCGTCCTGTCCGACGGCCCCGACCTGCTCGGCAAGCTGGAGAGCACCCACTGGTTCCTGCTCTCCGACCTGGCCGGCATCCTGCGCGGGCTCACCCACGACGTGAACGCGCTGATCATCCTGGCCGTGCTGCTGCTGCCGGTGACGTACCTGGTGCTCTGGCGCACGTCGTTCGGGCTGCGGCTGCGGTCGGCGGGGGAGAACCCGTGGGCGGCCGAGTCGCTGGGCGTGAACGTCTACCGGATCAAGTACCTCGCGGTCGTCGTCTCCGGCGCGTTCGCCGGGCTCGGCGGCGTGTTCCTGGTCTTCGTCTCCAACAAGTACGTCGAGGGCCAGACGCAGGGACGCGGCTTCATCGGCCTGGCCGCCATGATCTTCGGCAACTGGCGGCCCGGCGGGCTCGCGGCCGGCTCGTCCCTGTTCGGCTACGCCAGCGGCCTGCAACTGCGCAGCTCCGGCGAGGCCAACGCGGTCACCACGTTCTTCCTGTTCGGCGCGCTGCTGCTGGTGGTCTACCTCGCGCTGCAGATCCGCAGGCTGGTCGTGCCGAGCCAGCCGGCCGAGATCGTGGCCAGGGGCGTCAAGGACTACACCGTGATCGCCGCCGCGGCGGTCGGCGCGCTCCTGCTGTTCTGGCTCTGGCGGACCGTGGAGACGCTGCCGGGCGAGTTCGTCTTCATCACGCCACACGTGCTCACGCTGCTCGTGCTCCTGGTCGCCTCGCAGCGTCTGCGGATGCCCAAGGCCGACGGCGTACGCTTCCGTCGGGGGGATCAACATTGAACATCGATTGGGACGGCCTGCGCGCCGAGGCCGCCACGGCCATGCGCAACGCCTACGCGCCGTACTCCAAGTTCCCGGTGGGGGCGGCGGCGGTCGTCGACGACGGCCGGATCGTCACCGGCTGCAACGTCGAGAACGCCTCGTACGGGCTCGGCCTGTGCGCCGAGTGCGGCCTGGTGTCGGCGCTGCAGATGTCGGGCGGCGGCCGGCTGGTGGCCTTCACCTGCGTGGACGGCCACGGCGAGCTGCTCATGCCGTGCGGGCGCTGCCGTCAGCTGCTCTACGAGTTCGGCGGTGAGAACCTGCTGGTCGAGACCGTCGACGGCCCCAAGCGCATGGCGCAGATCCTGCCGTACGCGTTCGGCCCCGACGACCTCAGCAGGAGTACGTGACCATGGACGCCATCGAGGTCATCCGCGCCAAGCGCGACGGCGGCGAGCTCACCACCGCCCAGATCGACTGGGTGATCGCCGCCTACACCCGCGGTGACGTGGCCGACGAGCAGATGTCCGCCCTGGCCATGGCCATCCTGCTCAACGGCATGAACCGGCGCGAGATCGCCGACTGGACGCAGGCCATGATCCGGTCGGGCGAGCGCATGGACTGGTCGATGCTCGACCGGCCCACGGCCGACAAGCACTCCACGGGCGGCGTCGGCGACAAGATCACGCTGCCGCTGGCGCCGCTGGTGGCGGCGTGCGGGGCGTACGTGCCGCAGCTGTCCGGGCGCGGGCTCGGGCACACCGGCGGCACCCTGGACAAGCTGGAGTCCATCCCGGGCTGGCTGGCCTCGCTCTCCAACGACCAGATGCTGCACGTCCTGCGCACGGCCGGGGCGGTGGTCTGCGCGGCGGGCTCCGGGCTGGCCCCGGCCGACAAGAAGCTCTACGCGCTGCGCGACGTCACCGGCACCGTCGAGTCGATCCCGCTGATCGCGTCGTCGATCATGTCGAAGAAGATCGCCGAGGGCACCGGCTCGCTGGTGCTCGACGTGAAGGTGGGCTCCGGGGCGTTCATGAAGACGACCGAGAGCGCCCGCGAGCTGGCCGAGACCATGGTCGCGCTCGGGAGCGACGCGGGCGTGCGCACGGTCGCCCTGCTGACGGCCATGGACCGGCCGCTCGGCCGGGCGGTGGGCAACGCGCTGGAGGTCGAGGAGTCGATCGAGGTGCTGGCCGGGGGCGGGCCGTCCGACGTGGTCGAGCTGACCGTACGGCTGGCGCGCGAGATGCTGGCGGCGGCCGGGGTCTCCGGCAAGGACCCGGCCGACGCGCTGCGCGACGGCTCGGCCATGGACGCGTGGCGGCGGATGATCTCCGCCCAGGGCGGCAACCCCGACGCGGTCCTGCCGCGGGCGGCCGAGAGCATGACGGTGGCGGCGCCGTCGTCCGGCGTGCTGGCCCACCTCGACGCGTACGCCGTGGGGCTGGCCGCCTGGCGGCTCGGCGCCGGGCGGGCGCGCAAGGAGGACCCGGTGTCGTTCGGGGCCGGGATCGTGCTGCACGCCAAGCCCGGCGACCTGGTGCGCGAGGGCCAGCCGCTGCTGACGCTGCACGCGGACGAGACGGCCAGGTTCGAGCGGGCGCTGGACGCGCTGGACGGCGGCTACGAGGTCGCCGAGTCGGGGCGCGAGCTGCTGCCCCTGGTCATCGACCGCATCGGCTGACCACCGCAAGCACGCGTGCGCGGCGGCCGGACCCTCTGCCCGGGGACGGCCGCCGCCTTCAGGTGGTGACGGCGGGGACTTCGGGCACGTCGGTGAAGACGCCCGCGAGCACCGCGCGCTGCGTGGGCAGCGCCTCGGTGTACCGGGCGCGCCCCTCGTCGGTGATGCAGACGAACACGCCCCGGCGGTCGGAGTCGCACGTGCCGCGGGTGACGAACCCGCTCTTCTCCAGCCTGGCCACGACCCTGGACAGGGCGCTCTGGCTCAGGTGGACCTCTTCGCAGAGCTCCTGGATGCGCAGCTTCCTGTCGTGGTGGACGATCCGGTCGAGCACCTCGAACTCGCTGGGCCCGAGCCCGTGCCGCTCGCCCAGCTCCCGCTCCAGCGCGCACATGGCCTTCGCGTGTTTGGCCAGGACGTAATGCCAGGTCTCGACCACGAACTCCTCGTCCATGTCGCGGAGGTTACCATCTCGGGAAGTTTCATGCAACGACATTAAATGCGCTTGCATTAGATGCTGGTGCATGTATTGTTCTGACTCATGTCCTCTTCCTCATCCCGTTGGGGCGCGCTCGCCGTGCTCTGTGCAGTGATCTTCCTTGACGCCCTTGATGTCTCCATGGTCGGTGTCGCCCTGCCGGCCATCCAGCACGATCTGGGTCTCAGCACGTCTTCCCTGCAGTGGGTGGTCAGCGGCTACGTGCTCGGCTATGGCGGTCTTCTGTTGCTCGGGGGCAGGACCGCCGACCTGCTCGGGCGGCGCAGGGTGTTCCTGGTCGCTCTGGGCGTCTTCGCCGTCGCGTCGTTGCTGGGTGGTGTGGTGGACGACGGGGGCCTGCTGATCGCCGCCCGGTTCGTCAAGGGTGTGGCCGCCGCGTTCACCGCGCCCGCCGCTTTGTCGATCATCACCACCACGTTTCCTGAGGGCCCGGAGCGCAACAAGGCACTGAGCATCTTCACCGCCTGCGGCGCGAGCGGCTACTCGCTCGGCCTCGTGCTCTCCGGCCTGCTGACCGAGATCGGCTGGCGGTGGACGCTCCTCATGCCGGTGCCGGTCGCGGTCATCGCGCTGATCGCCGCGTTGAAGGTGCTGCCGAAGGGCCGGGAGGAGCGCGCCGAGGGCGGCCACGACCTCGTCGGCGCCGTGCTGATCACCGCTTCGATGCTGCTGCTGGTCTTCACCGTCGTGCAGGCTCCCGAGGCCGGTTGGGCCTCGTTCCAGACGATCGGCTCGCTGGTGGCCGTGGCGGTGCTGCTCGGCCTGTTCGTCCTCACCGAGCTGCGGATGAAGCACCCGCTGGTGCGGCTCGGCATCCTGCGCTCGGGCCACATCGTCCGGGCCAACCTGGGGCTGCTCATCCTGATGGGCTCGTACGTGGCCTTCCAGTTCGTGGCCATGCAGTACTTCCAGAACCTGCTCCACTGGTCGGCGCTCGGCACCGCCCTGGCGTTCCTGCCCGCGGGCCTGCTCGTCGCGGTCAGCTCGACCAAGATGGGCGACTTCGCCGACAGGTTCGGCACCGGCAAGCTGATCGTCATCGGCGCCGCGGCCCTGGCCGGCGGTTACGCGATCTTCCTGGGCATCGACGAGACGCCGAGCCTGGGCGGCATGGTGCTCCCCGGCATGGTCCTGCTGGGCATCGCGTTCGCTCTGTCCTTCCCCTCGCTGAACATCCAGGCCACCAACGGTGTGGACGACGACGAACAGGGCCTGGCCTCCGGGCTGCTCAACACCTCCGGCCAGGTCGGCGGCGCGATCGTGCTGGCCGTGGTGACCGCCGTGCTGACCTCGGGCGGCGAGACGCTGTCGATCGGCGCGCTGCGCTCGGCGATCGTGGTCGCGCTGGTGCTGGCCCTGGTCGGGCTGGTGATCTCGGCCACCGGGCTGCGCTCGCGCAAGGCCGCCGCGGTCGAGGCGGAGGACGTGAAGGTCTTCGAGGCCGTCTGACCTCCCTGTGATCGGGAAGAGGGTTCCGCCGGGGGGCGGGGCCCTCTTCCTCTTTTCTCCGGGGCCCTCCTCATCTCTCCGGGGCCTTCCTCATTTCTCCAGGGCGCCGAGCGGGTCGGAGTAGTCGATCCACTCCGTCGCCGAGTCGCCGAGGTCGGCGCTCTCACCGGTGCGGACGTCCACCTGGACCAGGTGGACGTCCTCCTCGTCCCACAGGCGCACGAGGACCTTGTCGCGGCTCAGCCAGCGCTCCACCCTGATCACTTCGAGGTCGTCGACGTCCAGGCGGGGGCGGGGGCCGGTGACGCGGCCGGTGCGGGCGTCCATGGTGACCAGCCGGTCGTCGGCCGTCACCAGGGCCAGGGAGCGGCCGTCGGGGGCGAGCGCGGCGCCGTGCTCGATGAGGGCGGGGTCGATCCGGAAGCCCTTCGTACGGGCGCCCGCGCCGTCCAGCCTCAGCATGCTGACGGAGGCGTGGCCGGGGACGGCGGTGGTGTCCCGGCGTTCGGCGACCACCCGCGTGCCGTCGTCGTGGACGGCCAGGATCTCGACGTCCGCGCCGCGGACCGTGCGGGTCGTGCCCGTGCGGAAGTCGAGCACCGCGCTGTCGTCCGCGTCGCCGAAGGACAGCGCGAAGTAGCGGCCGTCCGGGGACGAGCTGATGTGCGCCTCGCCGTCCCCCGCCGTGGCGTCGATGCGCTTGACCACGCCCGTGGGCAGGTCGTGGACCAGGTAGCGGCCCTGCGGGTTCTGGTAGAGGAGCCGGTGGCCGTCCTGGCTGAGGGCCAGCGGCATGTACTCGCCGGTGGCGGGGTCGTAGCCGGCCCGCGCGTCCGGCAGCCGCCACTCCGCGCCCGAGCGGGTCGTGAGCACCCACTGGCCACAGGGTTGCGGGTCGCGGGCGTCGGCGTCGGCGTCGCGGCAGTAGCCCGGGTAGGCGAAGCGGACCGGGTCGGGGAGCGCGGCGGGCAGCGGGTCGCGGATCTCCTGGGCGGGGGCCCGCGTCCCGGGGGTGAAGGGGGAGCGGTCCGTCGCCTCGTCCATGCGGGCGGCCAGCGCGGACAGCCCCGCGGCGGTCGCCGCGACCATCGCGGCGACCAGGCCGAGGGAGGCGAACGTCCACACCGACGCCCGGACCCTGCGCCGCGCCGTGACCCGGCGCAGCACGGTCTCGGCAAGTTCGGCGAGGCCGGCGCGCGGCATCCCGGCGGCCAGGCCGAGCAGGGCGGCCCGCAGGGCCGGATCCCCGGGCGCGGCGTCGTGGAGGCCCGCCGCCGGGGCGGCGAGCTCGGGAGCGGGGCCGAGCGTCCAGGGGGAGGCAGGTTCGGGAGCGGGGGCGAGCGTCCAGGGGGAGGCAGGTTCGGGAGCGGGGGCGAGCGTCCAGGGGGAGGCGGACGTCGCGCCGTTCCGCGACCGGTCACCCTGGCGACCCCCGGCCGGG
Organism: Nonomuraea sp. NPDC050227; assembly: GCF_044459705.1. NCBI lineage: Bacteria > Bacillati > Actinomycetota > Actinomycetes > Streptosporangiales > Streptosporangiaceae > Nonomuraea > Nonomuraea sp. NPDC050227. Next base: position 227,170 of record NZ_JBITJF010000016.1, read on the forward strand.
TCCGCGGGGTCCTCGGGCGGGTCCGCGTGGTCCTCGGGCGGGTTCGCGGGGGCCTTGGTCAGGTCTGCGGGGTTTTCGAACAGGGTTGGGTGGGTGGCGCGGAGCTGGGTGCGGGCTCGTCGCAGTTCGTCGTCCAGCGCGCCGATCCACAGGCCCGTGACCTGGGCCGCGTGCGGCAGGCTCAGCCCGTCGTGGAAGGTGACGACGACGGCCGCGCGGGTCCTCGGGGCGAGCCCGGCGAGCAGGTGGCCCTCCGGGACCGGCCAGGGCGCGCCCGTCGCGCCCAGGAACCGTCCGTACAGCTCGCGCAGCACCGCGTCGGCCGGGCGGTGGTAGCGGATCGCGGACCACCGGCGGCAGGACGCGACGAGGGACGCGGTGGCCAGCTCGCGGGCCTTGTCCGCGTCGCCCGTCAGCAGGTAGGCCGTGCGAGCGAAAGAGGGCCCATAAGACGCCAGAAAAGCCGATAAATCGTGGGATTTGCTCACTTGTATGACTCCTTGGAGGTTGATCAGCGTAGAGGCAGTCCCGGCTCCGCGGAAGTGCCCGGGAAACCCGGGCCGATCCGCCGCCAAGCCGCTTGCAGGCCCGTGGGCTGGGCATCTACCGGGCATGCGCCCGTCATCCCCGGCCGGCGAGCGGTCGTCGCGCCTTCGCCTCGCCGTCCCGCTCGCCTGCCTCGCCGTCCTGACCGCGTGCGGCACCTCCTCGCAGACCGCCCGGCTGGACACCCCCGCGGACACCGGTCCCGGCACCGCCACCCCCCGCAGCGCCCCCTCGGACGTCCCCACCAGCACCGCCGAGGTGGACGTCGAGCGCGACGGCCTCGACCCGGCCGTGGTGACCGGCGTCCGGTACGCGACCCACGACGGCTACGACCGGGTGGTGATCGACCTCAAGGGCGACATCCCCGGCTACAAGGTGAAATGGGTGGACGAATTCCTCCAGGACGGTTCCGGCGAGCCCATGGGCGTCCAGGGCGGCGCGTACCTGCAGCTCACCCTCTTCCCCGCCAACGCGCACGACGACGACGGCTACCCCACCTGGAAGGGCGGGCCCGTCTACCGGGCCGGCCTCAGGAACGTCTCCCACGTCGTCAGGACCGGCGACTTCGAGGGACGCGTGGGCGTCGGCCTGGCGCTCGCCCGCCGGGCCGGCTTCCGGGTGAAGGAGCAGTCCGCGCCGAGCCGGCTGGTGCTCGACGTGGCACACTGAAGCCCGTGGTGAGAAAGATCGAGGGCCCGACCCGCATCCCCGTCCCCGGCGGCAAGATCATCGACGAGCACGTGGGGCGCGTCAACAGCGGCGACGAGCAGGTCTCGATCGCTCACATGACCGCCCCGCCCGGCTGGGCCGAGCCCGCCCAGACCCCGTCGTTCACCGAGTACACCGTGGTCCTGCGCGGCAGCCTGCTCGTCGAGCACGACGGCGGCACGGTCGAGGTCGGCGCGGGCCAGTCGGTGGTGACGTCGCCGGGGGAGAAGGTGCGCTACAGCGTGGGCCCCGACGGCGCCGAGTACGTCGCCGTGTGCCTGCCCGCCTTCACCCCGGAGAGCGCCGGCCGCGACTGACCGCCCGCGACCGACCGGCAGGCCGACCGACCGGCAGGCCGACCGACCGCGCCGGCCGGCCGCGCGGTCGCGCCGCACGGGCGTGCCTCACGGGTGTGCCGGGAGGGTTGTCCACAGGCGGGCGCGACGTGTGCGGCGGCGGAGGAGTGTGCTCATATCATGGCCAGATGAGCCCCACGCTTGACAAGATCCGGCAGGCTCCCAAGGTGTTGTTGCACGATCACCTCGACGGCGGGCTGCGCGCCGAGACGATCGTCGAGCTCGCACGGGAGATCGACTACGGGCGGCTGCCCTCCACCGACCCCGACAATCTGCGCCTCTGGTTCGAGGAGGCCGCCGACTCCGGCTCGCTGGAGCGCTACCTGGAGACCTTCGACCACACGGTCGCGGTCATGCAGACCCGCGAATCCCTGGTCCGGGTGGCCGCCGAGTGCGCCCGCGACCTCGCCGACGACGGCGTGGTCTACGCCGAGGTGCGCTTCGCCCCCGAGCAGCACACCACCATGGGGCTGAGCCTCGACCAGGTGGTGGAGGCGGTGCTCGAAGGGTTCACGCTGGGCTCGCAGGGTCGCGGCATCCGGGTCGGCACGCTGCTGACCGCGATGCGCCACATGGCCCGCTCGATGGAGATCGCCGAGCTGGCCGTCCGCTACCGTGACGTCGGCGTCGTGGGGTTCGACATCGCCGGGGCCGAGGCCGGCTACCCGCCCACCCGGCACCTCGACGCCTTCGAATACCTCCAGCGGGAGAACGCGCACTTCACGATCCACGCCGGCGAGGCGTTCGGGCTGCCGTCGATCTGGCAGGCCATCCAGTGGTGCGGCGCCGACCGGCTGGGCCACGGCGTCCGGATCATCGACGACATCACCGTGGCCGGCGACGGGTCGGCCAAGCTGGGGCGGCTGGCGGCGTACGTGCGCGACAAGCGCATCCCGCTGGAGATGTGCCCCACGTCCAACCTCCAGACCGGGGCCGCCGACTCGATCGCCGAGCACCCCATCGGGCTGCTGCGCAGGCTGCACTTCCGGGTCACCGTCAACACCGACAACCGGCTGATGAGCTCGACAAGTGTGTCCCTTGAGTTCGCCAAGCTGGTCGAGGCGTTCGGCTACGGCTGGGACGACCTGCAGTGGTTCACGGTCAACGCGATGAAGTCGGCCTTCCTGCCGTTCGACGAGCGGCTGGCGTTGATCAACGGCGTGATCAAGCCGGGGTTCGCGCAGATCAAGTGGCAGCCGTGAAACACACCTACCGGTCCAAGACCGGGTTCGTGCTGGGCTGCGCCTGGCTGGTCTTCGTGGCGTTCAACGTGTGGGACCTGACGGCCCACTACAACGGCAAGCCGTCCATGGTGGCGCTGGCCGTGCTCGGGGCGATGACGGCGCTCGTCTACGCGATCGCGGTCCGGCCCGCCACCGTGGTCGGCGAGGAGGGGCTGCTGGCCCGCAACCCGCTGCGCACGACGTTCCTGCCGTGGGCGTCCGTGGGCGAGGTGACGGTCACCCACTCCATCGCGGTCCGTTACGGCGGCGAGGGCGCCGACGAGCAGGTGCTGCGGTTGTGGACGCCCATGAGCAGCGCCAGAGAGCGGTCCAAGGCGCAGCGGCGCGGCGTGCCCAAGCCCCAGCGGGGCGGCGGCCGGTTCCGGGTCGAGGCCACGGTCAGCAAGGCCGAGCAGGCCGCCGCCGAGGCGTTCACCGGCAAGACCCACGCCGACTTCGTGGGCGAGCAGATCCGCGACCGCGCCGAGGCCGCCCACCGCCGCGCGGACCCGGCGGCCGCGGCGGCACCGGTCAAGGTCACCTGGTCCTACGACTCGATCGCCGTCCTCGTGGTCGCGGTCGCCCTGATCATCGCCGCCATCGTCATCGCCTGACCGCCCCCGGCCCGAAGGTAAGGGCCTAGGGGCAGGGTCGGCGAGCCGAAGGGGGCGGCGGGTCAGGGGGTTCGGCGGGTCAGGAAGCGGGTCATGCCGGCCTGGGCCAGGCCCGACTGCTCCACCTGCCGGGCGGCCACGGTCTCGGCCTCGAAGGCGCGCTCGACCTCGGCCAGCGGCGGGCGCAGCAGCCCCAGGTGCACGGCGGTGGCGGTGCCCGGCCGGGTCCAGTGGCGCACCCGCGCGATCGCCGTCTCCACCAGCTCCTCGGCGGGCACGAGCTCGTCCAGCAGCCCGGCCGCCAGCGCGTCGGCGGCGTTCAGCCGGGCCGAGTCCAGCACCAGCCGCAGTGCCCGGCCGCCGGCCAGCCGGAGCAGCAGGTGGCTCGCGGCGTTCGAGATCGACAGGCCGAGGTGGTTCTCGGGGAAGAAGTACTCGGCGGCGGGGGCGCCGATGCGGCTGTCGAAGCAGAGCGTCCACTCGGCGGCGCCGCCGACGGCCAGGCCGTTGACCGCGGCGACCACCGGCACCCGGGTCTCCAGCACGGCCCTGGTCATGTCGTGGAACAGCTCGACCTCCGCCTCCAGCGGCTTGCCCGCCGCCTCGGCGATGTCCTCGCCCGCCGAGAACGCCCGGCCGGCGCCGGTCACCACGATGCCCCTGGCGGTGCGGCCGTGCGCGCGGACGGCCGCGGCCAGGTCCTTGCGCATGCCGGCGGTCAGGGCGTTCAGCTTCTCAGGGCGGGCGAGGGTGATCAGGGCCACCTCGTCGCGTACGGTCACGTCGATCATGCCGGGTCCTCCGTGGGGATGGCGGGGGCGGCGCGCTGGTCGCGGCCGGGGCGGAGCAGGTGGCGCTTCTCGATGCGGGCGGACGGGGTGAGCGTGAACGACTCCACGAACTCCACGTACGCCGGCACCTTGAAGCGGGCCAGGCGTTCCCTGGCGTGGGCGATGACGGCGGCGGCCGTGCCGGCGTCGGCGGCGTGACCGGGGCGGAGCTGGAGGAACGCCTTGGGCAGCTCGCCGAAGAGGTCGTCGGGGATGGGCACCAGGGCCGCGGACAGGACCGCGGGGTGCCCGGCGAGCACGCTCTCGACCTCGGCGCACGAGATGTTCTCACCGCCCCTGCGGACCATGTCCTTCAGCCTCCCGGCGTGCCGGATGCGGCCTCGCGCGTCGCGGACGCCGAGGTCGCCGGTGTGGTACCAGCCGCCGCGGAAGGCGTGCGCGGTGGCCTCGGGGTGGTTCCAGTAGCCGGTCATCATGGGCGTGCCGCGGACCAGGATCTCGCCCGTCTCCTCGTCGAGCCGGACCTCCTTGCCGGGCGGCGGCGTGCCCAGCGCGCCGGTGCCGACGGTGTCGTCGGCGTCCGGGTCGGCCATCAGGTCGCAGCCGCTCTCGGTGGAGCCGTACAGCTCGCGCCAGGGCGCGCCCCAGCGCTCCTCGAACGCGCGGTGCAGGCCGGGCGCGATGCCCGAGCAGAGCACGAGCCGCATCCGGTTGTCGCGGTCGAGGGGGCTCGGCGGCTGCTTGTGCATCAGCAGGGGCATGGTGCCCAGCACGTACGTGAGGGTCGCGCCGTGCTCCCGGACGGCGGGCCAGAAACCCGAGGCGGAGAAGCGGGGGAGCACCACCTGCGGGATGCCGCCGAGCAGGCAGAGCAGGGTGGTCCACTGCGGGTCCATGTACGAGTACGCCTGGGCGATCAGCAGGACGTCGTCGTCGCGCAGGCGGACGAGGTCGGCGACGACGCGGGCGGTCCTGACCCAGTAGTCGTGGGTGAGCAGGCAGGCTTTGGGGAACCCCGTCGTCCCCGACGTGTACTGAAAATTGGCGACATTGTCCGCGTCGAGGGATATGTCGAGAGGTGGGCCATCCGTCAGCTCGTCCACCAAGTGCACCACGCCCGGCACGCGCGCGGCGTGCTCCGCGCCGGTCAGGGTGGCGACGGCGCCGGAGTCGCGCAGGACGTGCTCCAGATCGGCGGCCTGGCACCGCACGTTCACGGGGACGGTGACCGCCCCCGCCTTCAGGACGGCGAACCAGGTCAACGGCCACCACGGCTCGTTGTCCAGCATGACGGCCACCCGGTCGCCGGGGCGTACCCCCTGGCCGGCCAGCGCGCGGGCCAGACGGTCGGAGACGGCGTCGGCCTCGGCGAAGCTCAGCGAGGCCGCCGGGAGGGCGGGTGAGGAAGCGGGGAAACGGAGGAACTCGCGCTCGCCGTACGTGCTAGCGGCGTGCCTCAGCAGGTCGGGGATCGTGGTGTGCATCCGGCGGCTCCCACGGGAAGACGGGCAGCAGGCGTCGATCGAGGGGCGCCACGACCGGGCCGGCGGCGCGTACGGCGGCCAGGCCGATCGTGACGAACTCCGCGCACACCTGCTCCAGCGTCGAGTCCCCGTCGGGGCGGTACCACTCGCTGGTGCCGGTGCACATGGACATGAGGGCGAGGCGGGTCAGCTTCTGGTCGGCGACGTGGAAGACGCCTTCGGCGACGCCGTCGGCCAGGGCGCTCTTCCAGTGGCTCTCGTAGGCGTCGCGCAGGGCGATGACCTCGGTGTGCGCGGGCGAGCCGGGGGTCAGGGAGCGGAGCTCGCCGTCCATGACGCGGCTGGTCAGGGGGGTGAGCGCGTGCAGGGCGGTGAGCGAGGTGATCAGCAGGGCGAGGCGGTCGGCGGGACGGGTGGCCCCGTCCAGGACGCGGGCGGTCGAGTCGATCAGTCCTTGCAGGCCGGTCCGCATGAGGTCGGCCAGCAGGGCTTCCTTGCTGTGGACGTGGTGGTAGACGCCGGCGTTGGTCAGGTTCACCGCCCTGGCCAGGTCTCTGATGCCGGTGGCGGCGTAGCCCTGCTGGGCGAAGAGCCGCACCGCGGCCGTCCGGATCCGGAGCAGCGGGTCCACGTCCATGGCGACCTAACGAACGTTCGGTTGCTTCTTATGCTGGAAAATACCCCATGTCCCTAGAAATCGCCATAGGTTGACTCTGGCACCGTGTGAGCCCCTACTTCTGGACCCGACATGTTCAGCATCGGAGATTTCGCTCGGCTGGGGCTCGTGTCCGTACGCATGCTCCGCCACTACGACGCCATCGGCCTGCTGCGCCCCGCGCACGTGGACCCGCTCACCGGTTACCGGTCCTACCAGGCCGCGCAACTGGCCAGACTCAACCGGATCGTCGCCATCAAGGACCTCGGCTTCACGCTGGAACAGGTCCGGACGATCCTGGACGAGAAGGTCAGCACCGAGGAGCTGCACGGCATGGTACGGCTGCGCCGCGCCCAGCTGGAGGCGCAGATCAACGCCGACCTGGCCAGGCTGCGCGGCGTCGAGGCGAGACTCCGCAGCATCGAGACGGAGGGGCACATGAGAACCGCGGAAGTCGTGCTGAAGAAGATCGACCCGGTCCGGGTCGCGCAGCTCAGCGCCAGGGCGGCCAGCTACGAGGGCGAGGACGTCGGCCCGGTGATCGGGCCGCTGTTCGAGGAGATCTGCGCCCGCGTGGAGCGGGCGGACGTCCGGGTGGCCGGCCCCGGCCTGGCCTACTACCGCCAGGAGGACGACGGCTCGGTCATGGTCCACGCCTGCCTGCCGGTCAACGTGGACCCCGATCCCCGCCACGACTTCGAGATCAGGGACCTGCCCGCGATCGGCACGGCGGCCACGATCATCCACCACGGCCCGATGGAGGCCGTCGGACCGACCTTCCAGGCCTTGGCCCACTGGATCGAGGAGAACGGCTACCGCTCGCTCGCCCTGGCGAGAGAGGTGTCGCTGCACTGCCCGCAGGACCGCGCGGAATGGGTGCACGAGCTGCAGATCGAGGTGGCCCCGGCCTAGTGGAGGCGAGCGAGCTGGAACACCACCGGGTCGAGCTGACCGGCTACTGCTACCGGATGCTCGGCTCGGGCTTCGAGGCCGAGGACGCGGTGCAGGAGGCGTTCGTCAGGGCGTGGCGCACGTACGAGCCCGGGCGGGGGCCGTTGCGCCCGTGGTTGTTCCGGCTCGCCACGTCCGTCTGCCTGGACATGCTGCGCGGGCCGCAGCGGCGGGCGCGGGCGATGGACCTCGGGCCGGCGGCGCGTCCCGGTGACCCGCTCGGCGATCCGCTGCCGGGGGACGCCTGGGTGTGGCCGGTGCCCGACGGGCGCGTGTTGCCGGCCGACCCGGCGGAGCTGGCGGTGGCCAGGGAGAGCGTGCGGCTGGCGTTCGTGGCCGCGCTGCAACGGCTGCCGCCGCGCCAGCGGGCCGTGCTCATCCTGCGCGACGTGCTGAAGTGGCGGGCCGCCGAGGTGGCGGACCTGCTGGGGACGAGCGTCGCGTCCGTGAACGGCGCGTTGCAACGGGCCCGCGCCCGGCTCCCCGCGGTCACTCCGGAGGACGCCGCGGTGGACGCCGCGGTGGACGGCAGGCTGCTCGACCGCTACGTCGCCGCCTTCGAGCGGTACGACGTGGCCGCGCTGGTCTCGCTGCTGCACGAGGACGCGACGATGTCGATGCCGCCGTTCGCGTGGTGGCTGCGCGGCCGGGAGGCGGTCAGGGCGGTCCTGTCGGCCGCCGGAGCGCCCTGCGCGAACGACCGCCTGCTGCCGGCTCGGGCGAACGGCGCGCCCGCCTTCGCCCAGTACCGGGACGGGGAGGCGTTCGCCCTGGTAGTCCTGGAGATCGGCGGCGGAGTCGTCACCGGCGTGACCACCTTTCTCGATCCCCGGCTCGTGCCGGCCTTCGGCCTGCCGATGAGTTTCGGACAGCCGCTCCGTACCGACAGGTGAAGGAGGACAGACACATGCCACAGATCGTCGAACTTCCCGAGCGTCCCTACCTCGGGATCAGGAAGACCGTCACGATGACCAGCTTCGGTCTCGTCGGAGACCGGATCGCGGAGATGATCGGCTGGCTCGCCGAGCGCGGGCACACGATGGCCGGAGCCCCGTTCTTCCGGTACCACAGCATCGACCTGCCGCAGGACCGGCTGGTGGTGGAGGCGGGCGTGCCCGTCACCGAGCCTGTGGAGGGCGAGGGCGAGTTCCACGCGGGCACGCTGCCCGCGGGCCGTTTCGTCACCGAGTCCCACCACGGCCACCCCGACCAGCTCTCCGGCGTCATCGAGTCGGTGCTGACGTGGGCCGCCGAGCAGGGCCTGACCTGGGACCTGACCGAGAAGGACGGCATCGAGCACTGGGGCTGCCGGCTGGAGCTCTACCAGACGGACCCGCGGATCGAGCCCGACCTGAACAACTGGGACATCGACCTGCAGTTCCGCCTGGCCTGAGCCGGCCCTCACGCCGCGTTCGCGCGGGGCAGCAGCGAGGTCAGCAGCGCGGCCAGCACGAACAGGGCCGCGCCCGCCAGGCCGATCGCCACGATCCCGCTGAAGAACGCGGCGTGACTGGCCGCCAGCAGCTCGGCGGCCCGCGCCGGGGCGAGCGTTCCGGCCACGGCCGCCGCGCCCGCCAGGGTCTCCCTGGCCGCGTCGGGCACGTGCGCGGGCAGGGCGTGGTGGTAGACGGCCGCGGCGACCGTGCCGAGCAGGGCCAGGCCGAGCGTCCCGCCCAGGAAGTTGCCCGACTCGGCCAGCGAGGCCGCCGACCCGGCCTTCTCGGGCGGCACCGAGCCGACCACGATCCCCGTGCCCAGGGCGAACAGCGGGCCGGTGCCCAGCGCCAGCACGGTGATGGCGGTGATCACCACCGGCAGCCCGGCCTCGGCCTGCGTGAGCAGCGCCGCCCCGGCGGCCGACAGCGTCAGGCCGCCCATGACGGCGGCGCGGGGGGCGACGCGGCGGGTCAGGGCCGGGGTCAGCGTGGTGCCCAGCGCGACGCCGAGCCCCATGGGCGCGAACCACAGCGCCGACTGCGCCGGGGTGTACCCCAGCACCGACTGCAGGTACTGGGTGACCAGGAGCCCGGTGCCCGCCATGGCGATGCCCGCCAGCACGAGCGCGGTCAGGATCAGGGTGAGCGGACGCTGGGCGAACAGGCGCAGGTTGAGCAGGGGAGCGTCGAGCGTGAGCTGCCGCCGTACGAACGCCGCCCCGAACGCGAGACCGGCCGCGATCGCGGCGAGCGGCGCGCCGGGCCCGGCCGACGCCGACGAGGCGGCCAGCTCCTTGACGCCCCAGACCACCGGCAGGATCGCCAGCATCGACAGCGCGACGCTGGCCAGGTCCATGCGCCCGCCGTCCGGGTCGCGGAACTCCGGCAGCAGCAGCACGCCGCCCACCAGCAGCACCGCGATCACGGGGACGGCCATCAGGAACACCGACCCCCACCAGAAGTGCTCCAGCAGCAGCCCGCCGACGACCGGCCCGAGCGCGGCCCCGGCGAACTGGCAGGTGGCCCAGACGGCGATGGCCGTGCCGCGCTGCCGGGCGTCGCGGAACATGTTCGTGATGAGCGCGAGCGTGGAGGGCATGAGCGTGGCGCCGGCGACGCCCAGCACCGTACGGGCGGCGATCAGCATGGCGGGGCTGGCCGCGTACGCCGCCACGAGGGAGGCGACGCCGAAGGCCGCCGCGCCGGTCAGCAGGAGCCGGCGGCGGCCGATGCGGTCGCCGAGCCCGCCCATCGTGATCACCAGCCCGGCGACCATGAACCCGTAGATGTCGATGATCCACAACTGCTGGACGGCGCTCGCCCCCAGCTCCACGCTCAGCCGGGGCAGCGCCAGGAACAGCGCGTTGATGTCGACCGCGACGAGCAGGGTGGGCAGGGCGAGCACCGCCAGCCCGGCCCATTCGCGCCGCCCGGCCCTGGGCTCGGCGGCGGTCTCGGTGAGATGCGGCATGTCGGGAGCCTCCTGGTGTCGTCCGTTTCACCAGGAGGTCGGAGCCCGGCTCGCGCGCTCGACGTGCTTTCCGGAAAAGTTTCGCGGGGCATGTCGAGAGGGACGCGCCGGCTCCGACCCCAGCACGACGGAACTCGCCCGACCACGAGGAGAGACGATGAAGTTTCTGTTGATCATGCAGGTGAACCAGCAGGTCATGGACACCCTGAGCGAGGAGCAGCGCGAACTGATCATGAGCGGCCACGGCGCGTTCATGAAGACGATCCAGGAGTCCGGCGAGATGATCGGCACGCAGGCGCTCGGCGACCCGTCCACCAGCGCCGTCGTCCGCACCCGCAACGGCCTGCCGGCCGTGACCGACGGCCCCTTCCTGGAGGCCAAGGAGTACATGGGCGGCTACTACATCGTCGACTGCGAGAGCCGCGAGCGGGCGATCGAGCTGGCCGGGATGATCCCCGACAGCAAGATCGAGGGCCTGGCGATCGAGGTCCGGCCGATCATGTTCTCGGCGGGCGCCGACATGTGACCGGGCGGTGGGCCCGCGGCGCGGGCCCACCGGTCTACAGGCCCAGGCAGGCGGTCAGGTCGGCCTTGAGGCCGTCGAGGTCGCGGGCGGCCGACGCGCGCGCCTGCGCCACCTCGCCGGTAACCGGCACCACGACCTCCAGGTAGCACTTCAGCTTGGGCTCGGTGCCCGACGGGCGGACCACGACGCGCCCGCCGTCCGACAGGTGGAAGCGCAGGCCCTCGGTCGGGGGCAGGCCGCCGTCGCCGCGGCTCAGGTCGTCCACGGCCTCGACCGTGTGGTCGCCCAGCGTGGCGGGCGGGGCGGCGCGCAGGCGGTCCATCGCGCCGGAGATCAGCGACAGGTCGGCGACCCGGAAGCTGAGCTGGGACGTCGCGTGCAGGCCGTACCGGACGGCCTGGTCGTCGAGCAGGTCGAGCAGCGTGCGGCCGGCGCGCTTGGCGGCGGCGGCGACGGCGGCCACGGTCAGGGCCGCGCCGATGCCGTCCTTGTCGTGGACCGGCAGGCCGGCGTCGGAGCCGACGCAGTAGCCGATGGCCTCCTCATAGCCGAAGACCAGGCCCTCGCCCGCCTTGACGATCCACTTGAACCCGGTCAGCGTCTCGCCGTAGCGCACGCCGTGGGCCTGCGCGATCTTGCTCAGCAGGGTCGAGGAGACGATCGTGGTGGCCACCAGCCGGTCGCCGGTGGTGTGCGTGATCACGTGCTCGGCCAGCAGGCCGCCGACCTCGTCGCCGGTCAGCATGCGGCACGTGCCGTCGGGCAGCGGCACGCCGACCGCGCACCGGTCGGCGTCGGGGTCGTTGGCCAGCACCAGGTCGGAGCCGAGCTTGGCGGCCAGCGCGACCGCCAGGTCCATCGCGCCCGGCTCCTCCGGGTTGGGGAAGGCCACCGTCGGGAAGTCGGGATCGGGGTTGCGCTGCTCCTCCACGGCCATCGGCGTCTCGAAGCCCGCCGCGAGGAAGGCCCCCGTCAGCGTCCCCGAGCCCACCCCGTGCAGCGGCGTGTACGCCACCCGCAGCTCGCGCGCCTGGCCCAGCGGCAGGGCGGTCACCGCGTCGATGTAGTCGTCGACGATGTCCTCGCCCAGCTCGGTGAGGGTGCCCGGACCGTCGAGGGGGAGCTGGTCGACCCGGCCCACCGCGTCGATGGCGGCCGAGATCTCCTGGTCGACCGGCGGCACGATCTGCGAGCCGTCACCCCAGTAGACCTTGTAGCCGTTGTCCCTGGGCGGGTTGTGGCTGGCGGTGACCGTCACGCCCGCGTCGGCCCCGAGATGGCGGACGGCGAAGGCCAGCACCGGCGTGGGCAGCGGGCGCGGCAGCAACGAGACGTGCAGCCCCGCGCCGGTCAGGACGGCGGCGGTGTCCCTGGCGAACACGTCGGACTTGTGCCGGGCGTCGTAGCCGACCACGACGTGCTTGCCGGCGCCGAGCACGCCGGCCAGGCCGGCGGCGGCGCGCATGACGGTGACCCGGTTCATCCGGTTGGGGCCCGCGCCCAGCTCGCCGCGCAGGCCGGCGGTGCCGAACTCCAGCTTGGCCTGGAACCGCTCGCGAAGGGCGGGCAGGTCGTCGTCCTCCAGGAGGTCGGACAGCTCGGCCCGGGTGTCGGGGTCGGGATCCTGGGCCAGCCACTGGCGGGCGCGGCGCAGCAGGTCGGCGTCCACGGGCGGGAGCGGGACGTCCCCGTCGGCCTCCGGCGGGATGCCGGCGGTCACAGGCGGTCCACCACCTTGGCCAGCAGCACGCCCATGCGGGCGGCCGTGGCGCGGCCCACCTCCAGGACCTCCTCGTGGTTGAGCGGCTCGCCGGACAGGCCCGCCCCCGGGTTGGTGACCAGGGAGACGCCGAGCACCTCCAGGTTCGCCTCGCGGGCGGCGATGGCCTCCAGCACGGTGGACATGCCCACCAGGTCGCCGCCGAGCGTGCGCAACATCCGGATCTCCGCCGGCGTCTCGTACGTCGGGCCGCGGAAGGCCACGTAGACGCCGTCGGCCAGGGTCGGGTCGATCTCGCGGACCAGGGCGCGCAGGCGGCGCGAGTAGACCTCGGTGAGGTCGATGAAGGTGGTGCCGGTGATCGGGTTGGCGCCGGTCAGGTTGATGTGGTCGCTGATCAGCACCGGGTCGCCGACGTTCTGGGTCTCCGGCCGCAGGCCGCCCGCCGCGTTGGTCAGCACGACCGTGCGCACCCCCGCCGCGGCCGCCGTGCGCACGCCGTGGACGACCGCGTCGACGCCGAGGCCCTCGTACAGGTGCGTGCGGCCGAGGAAGACCAGCGCGTGCCGCCCGGACGGCGTGCGCACGACGCGGATCTTGCCGCCGTGCCCGGCCACGGCGGGGGCGCGGAAGCCGGGCAGATCGGTGAACGGGATCTCGGCCACGGTCTGCCCGATCGCGTCGGCGGCGGGGACCCACCCCGACCCCATGACGAGGGCCACGTCGAAGGTGTCGAGGCCGGCCGCGCCGGTCAGGGCGGCGGCGGCCTCTGCGGCCAGGGTGTATGCGTCGTTGCTCACATCTCAGTAGTTTAGGAGCAGCCTGTCCAGAACCCGCACCCCGAACTGCAGCGCGTCCACCGGCACCCGCTCGTCCACGCCGTGGAACATCGAGGCGAAGTCCATGTCGCCGGGCAGCCGCAGCGGCACGAACCCGAAGCCGCGCACGCCCAGGTCGGCGAAGAAGGTCTTGTTGTCGGTGCCGCCCGACATGCAGTACGGCACCGCCCGCGCGGTCGGGTCCTCGGCCTTCAACGCCGCGATCATCGACTCGACCAGCGCGCCGTCGAACGTCGTCTCCAGCGCGATGTCGTGGTGCACGAACTCGCGGCGCACGTTCGGCCCGATCAGCGAGTCGACGGTCTTGAAGAACTCCTCCTCGAAGCCGGGCAGGAAACGCCCGTCCACGACGGCCGTGGCCTGGCCGGGGATGACGTTCGACTTGTAGCCGGCGTCGAGCTGGGTCGGGTTGGTGGTGTGGCGCAGCGTCGCGCCGACGAACCGCACCAGCGGGCCGAGCTTGTCCAGCAGCGGGGCCGGGTCGTCCTCGTCGAACGGCAGGCCGAAGGCGTCGGCGACCTCGGTGAGGAACTGGCGCACGGTCGGCGTGTAGGTGAGCGGCCACTCGTGCCCGCCGAGCCGGGCCACGGCCTTGGCGACCTCGGTGACCGCGTTGTCGGAGTTGAGCATCGAGCCGTGCCCGGCGGTGCCGTCGGCGACCAGCTTCATCCAGGCCAGGCCCTTCTGGGCGGTCTCGATCAGGTACAGCCGCAGCGACGGGTCGACCTCCAGCGAGTAGCCGCCGACCTCGCTGATGGACTCGGTCACGCCCTCGAACAGCTCGCGGTTGTTGGCCGTGAGGTACTTGGCGCCGTACACGCCGCCGGCCTCCTCGTCGGCGACCCAGGCGAAGACGATGTCGCGGCGCGGACGGCGTCCCTCGCGCTTCATCTGGCGCAGCACGGCCAGCATCATCGCGTCCATGTCCTTCATGTCCACGGCGCCGCGGCCCCAGATGTAGCCGTCCTTGACCTCGCCGGCGAACGGGTCGACCGACCAGTCGGCGGCGTTGGCGGGCACCACGTCGAGGTGGCCGTGGACGAGCAGCGCGGGCAGCGACGGGTCGGTGCCCTCGACGCGGGTGACCACGTTGCCGCGGCCCGGCTCGCTCTCGACGTACGTCGCCTCGATGCCGACCTCGTCCAGCCTGGCCATGACGACCTCGGCCGCGGCCCGCTCGCCGGGGCCGCTGCCGTCCCCGTAGTTGCTGCTGTCGACGCGGATCAGCTCCACGCACAGGTCGGCGACTTCGTTCTCGGCAGGTGTCATGGCGTCTTCTCCAGGGTGAGCAGTCCGGACTTGTGGAGGTGACCGCGCTTGTACGCGCGGGTGATGAGGGTCAGATCGCTGTCGGTGATCTCGTCGAGCCGGCCGAGCACGTCGGTCATGAAACGATAGAGGTCCGCCTCGTGGGCCACCGCCACCTGCACGATGAGGGAGTGGGTGCCCGAGGTGGCGGCGCAGTAACGCACGTTGGGGTGCTCGGCCAGGCGCCGGCCGGTCTCGCCCAGCCCGTACGGCCGCACCTTCAGCCAGAGCATGGCCTCGACCTCCAGCCCGAGCAGCGCGGGCTCGACCTCGGCGCGCGGCAGCAGTAACCGGCGGTCGATGAGCGAGCCGACCCGCCGGCGCGCGGTCGGCACGGACAGGTCGAGCCGTTCGGCGATCGTGGTGAAGGCGGCCCGGCCGTCGGCCGCCAGCAGCTCGGCGATCTCCTTCTCCAGCGGCGACAGGCCGTCCTCGTCGGGCAGGTCGGGGGGCGGCGGCGCGGGGCGCAGTTCGGCCACCTCCCGCTCGGTGAGGAAGGGCGCGTGCCACTCGGCCACGGTGGTGAACGTGTGCAGCACGACCTGGGTCTGCGTCTGGAGCACGCCGTCGATCTCGCTGATGTCGTGGGCCAGGATGGTGTGCAGATCCTGCCGGGACGGCGGCACCAGCTCGCAGGCCAGGTCGGCGGCCCCCGTCAGCGCGTAGACCGACCGCGTGTCGCGCCGGTCGGTGAGCGATCTGGCCACCTGGGCCGCCGTGCCGGGCCGCACCTGGACGTGCAGGTGCGCGGGGCGGCCGTGGCCGGTGCGCAGGTCGTCGTAGATCGCGGTGACGCGGACGACGCCGTCGGCGATGAGCCGCTGGAGCCGGCGGGCGACCGTGCGTTCGTGCTCGCCGACCGCCCTGCCGATCTCGCCCCACGAGGCCCGCGGGCTCACCTGCAGCGCGGCCACGAGCCGCCGGTCGAGAACGTCCACCTGCAACCGCTTCCGTGTCGGGTTTGTAAATAATTGCCCAGACATTTGACTGTTTCGGTCTTCCGAATGCACAGTAAGCCATCACTCCACGTGTCAGCAAAAGGAGCACATGCCGTGTCGACCTCCCCCGTCGTGCAATCGCCGCTCGGCATACCGAAGAGCAGGGTCCGTCAGCTCATGGCGGCCAGCATCGGCAACGTGGTCGAGTGGTACGACTGGTACGCCTACACCTTCCTGGCCACGGTCTTCTCGGCGCAGATCTTCCCCGACAGCTCCGGCAACAGCCTGGTGCCGCTGCTGAGCTCGTTCGCGGTGTTCGCGGTGGGCTTCTTCATGCGGCCCCTGGGCGGCCTGCTGGTGGGCGCGTTCGCCGACCGGTACGGCCGCAAGTCCGCGATGACCTTCACCATCATCCTGATGGGCGGCGGCTCGCTGCTGCTCGGCCTGACCCCCACCTACGAGGCCGTGGGCCTGCTGTCGCCGGTCATCCTGACGCTGGCCCGGCTGATCCAGGGCCTGTCCGTGGGCGGTGAGTTCGCCGCCGCCACCACGTTCCTCGTCGAGTCGGCCCCGCCGCGCCGCCGCGGCCTGTTCTCCTCCTTCCAGTACGTCAGCACCACCATCGGCCAGCTCATCGCCTCCGGCCTGGCCGCGGTGCTCACCTCGACGCTGGTCAAGGAGGACATGAGCTCCTACGGCTGGCGCATCCCGTTCCTGGTGGGCGCGCTGCTCAGCCTGGTGGGCCTGTGGATCCGCAAGGGCGCCGACGAGACCTCGGCCGTCGCGGAGGAGATCCAGCGGGGCGAGGTCAAGCGGCCGGGCATGTTCGAGTTCCTCAAGCTCCATCCGAAGTCCGCGCTCACCATCGTCGGCATCACGATCGCCGGCACCGTCGCGTACTACACCTGGACCAGCTTCCTGCCCACCTACGCGCAGATCACGGTCTCGTTCGACAAGGCCGAGTCGCTCCAGGTCGGCACGATCTCGCTGGTGTTCTTCATGCTGCTGCAGCCGCTGCTCGGCCTGCTGTCGGACAAGATCGGGCGCAAGCCGATGCTGATCGCGTTCGGGCTCGGCTTCCTGATCCTGCCGGTGCCGCTGCTCGGCCTGCTCACCGACTCCTTCGCCAGCCTGCTCGTCGTGCAGATGATCGGCATGGTGTTCCTGGGCTGCTTCACCTCGGTCTCGGCCGCGGTGAACTCGGAGCTGTTCCCGACCCGGGTGCGGGCGGCGGGGGCCGGGTTCCCGTACTCGCTGACCGTGGCGATCTTCGGCGGCACCGCGCCGCTGATCGGCACCGCGCTGCAGAAGGCCGGCAACCCCGGGATGTTCCCGTGGTACATGTCCGCCCTGGCGCTGATCTCCACGCTCGTGTACGTCTTCGTGCTGCGCGAGACCAAGGACGAGCCGCTCCGCTAGGGCGCCGAGGTGCAGGGGCGCTCCCGAAGCTCCTTGACGTAGTCGTCGGGGGCGCCCGCGCGCTCGGCCGCGTCGGCCAGGTTGCACAGGTAGCGGGCCGAGGGCAGGCCGCCCTCGTAGCCGTCGAGCACGTAGAACCAGGCGACGACCTCGCCGTCGAGGGTCTGCACCCGCAGCCGCACCTTGTGGTAGGCCCCGCGGACCGCGCCCTCCCACTGGTCGAGCGAGGTCTCCTCCCACTCGGGCACGTCGTAGAGCACGACGAAGACGTGCTCGTCGGGGTCCTCCACGATGGTGGCGAGCGAGCTCTCCCACTTGCTGTCGGTACGCCCGAAAGTCAGCCGCCACCCCGTCAGCCAGCCCACCCCCCAGATCGGGGAGTGCGGGGCGCGCATGGCCATCTGCTCGGGGTCCATGTTCATCCCGTAGGAGCCGTAAAGCCGTAGATCATTCGGCTTCCCTGATTGATCCGAAAGCCACGCCACGATCCACCCCTCTCGCCGGGTGCCGCTCGTCATCCAGCTACCGCGCCATACTGCCACGCTGACCCGGCGTGTCGGTCCATCAAGCCGGGCACGGAAGGCCCATGTGTCCCCCATGTCCGCCGGAGCGTGATCCCGTCATGGGCCGGTTGCGGCTTCCGGGGGCACGTGCGGGAGAATGGGACACGTGACGAGGATCGTGATCATTGGTGGCGGGCCGGGCGGCTACGAAGCGGCGCTGGTGGCCGCCCAACTAGGCGCACAGGTCACGATGGTCGAGCAGGACGGGCCGGGCGGGGCCTGCGTGCTCACCGACTGCGTGCCGTCCAAGACGCTGATCGCCACCTCCGTCCGCAAGCAGGCCCTGCTCGACGCGCCCTCGCTCGGCGTGTCGTTCTCGGGCGGCCCCGACGGCGACGCCGGCGTGGTCGGCGTCGACCTGCCGCTGGTCAACAAGCGGGTCAAGGAGCTGGCCCAGGCCCAGTCGGCCGACATCGCGACCCGGGTCGAGGCCGAGGGCGTCGAGATCATCAAGGCGCGGGGGCGGCTGGTCGATCCGCAGGTCGTGCGCGCGGGCGACCGTACGATCAGGGCCGACGTGGTGCTCGTGGCCACCGGCGCGACGCCGCGCGTGCTGCCGGGGGCCGAGCCCGACGGCGAGCGCATCCTCACCTGGCGGCAGCTCTACGACCTGGAGGAGCTGCCCGAGCACCTGATCGTGGTCGGCTCCGGCGTGACCGGCGCGGAGTTCGCCGGCGCCTACCGCTCGCTCGGCGCGGAGGTCACGCTGGTCTCCAGCCGCGACCGGATGATGCCCAACGAGGACGCCGACGGCGCCGAGGTCCTGGAGGAGGTCTACCGGCGGCGCGGCATGAACGTCATGGGCCGCTCGCGCGCCTCCTCCGTCAAGCGCACGGCCGACGGCGTGGTGGTGACCCTGGAGGACGGCCGCACGGCCGAGGGCTCCCACGCGCTGATGACGGTCGGCATGGTCCCCAACACCGGCGGCATCGGCCTGGAGGAGGCCGGCGTGCAGCTCGACCGCAACGGCTTCGTCAAGGTCGACAAGGTCTCGCGCACGTCCGCGCCCGGCGTCTACGCGGCCGGCGACTGCACCGGCGTGCTCATGCTGGCCTCGGTCGCCGCCATGCAGGGCCGCATCGCCGTGTGGCACGCGCTGGGCGAGGCCGTCCAGCCGCTGCGGCTGGCCACGGTGGCCTCCAACATCTTCACCGACCCCGAGATCGCGGCCGTCGGCGTGGCGCAGCGCTCGATCGAGGCGGGCGAGATCGACGCGAACGTGGTCAAGCTGCCGCTGGCCACCAACGCGCGGGCCAAGATGCAGGGCTTCAACGACGGCTTCGTCAAGCTGTTCTGCCGCCCCCACACCGGCATCGTGCTCGGCGGCGTGGTCGTGGCACCGCGCGCCTCGGAGCTGATCCTGGCGGTGTCGCTGGCCGTGCAGCAGCGGCTGACGGTCGACCAGGTCGCCCACTCGTTCGCGGTCTACCCGTCGCTGTCGGGCTCGATCACCGAGGCGGCCCGCCGCCTCATGCAGCCCGAGGCCGCCATCGGCATCTAGCCGTCCCTCCTCAACGCGCGAAGCCGTGCGGGTCGTCCTGACCCGCACGGCTTCTTGCTGTCCGCGCTTGCTTCCGCGCCTATTGGATAGTACTGTTATCCAATATCGGATAACAGTACTATCCAATGAGGTGTTCCGGTGACGGTGATCGTTCTTTTGGTGGCCACGTTGGGCTTCCGGCTGCTGGGCGCGCTCGGCGTACGGCGGTTCGGCACGTGGCAGGTGTCGGTGGCGCACGGGCTGGCCGTCATGGTGGTCATGACGGGAAGCGCGCACTTCGTCCCTGAAGGGGTGACCTTCATGCCGAACCACGGCGACCTGGTGCGCATGGTGCCGCCCTTCGTGCCGTTCCCCGCCGCCGTGGTCTACCTGACCGGCGTGCTGGAGCTGGCCGGGGCGATCGGGCTGGTGCTGCCCGCCACCCGCCGGGCGGCCGGGATCTGCCTGGCCCTGCTGTTCGTCGGCCTGCTCCCGGCGAACGTCTACGCGGCGGTCTCCGACGTGCCGTTCGCGGGCGGGGAGGCCACGCCGCTGTGGGAGCGCGTCCCGGAGCAGGTGCTGTACATCGCCGCGGCGCTCTTCGCCGCCTGGCGGCGGGCCGTGGCCGTCCGGGAGGGCGTGGCGCCCGTGCCCGCCGCCCGCTGACCCGTCGTCCCCTTCGCGGGTGGGCCGGTCAGGGCTTCCAGGCCGGGTCGCGGCCGATCAGGCCGAGCAGCCGGTCGAACGGGGGGGCGTCGTCCGGCACCGCCACCGGCGGTCCGAACGCCCCCCTCTGCCGGCCCATCTCCACCGACTGCTCCGTGAACCCCAGTGCGCGGGCGACGGCCTCGGCGTCCGGCTCGTACGCCTGGTCGGTGGCCCTGGCCAGGTCCCAGCCGTGCACGACCATGTCCACCAGCCACAGGTGGGCCACCATGGTCATCGGCAGGCCGCCCAGCGCGGCGCACGTGCCCTCCCACGCCTGCGGCCGCGACCAGGCGGCCAGCATGCGCTCGGCCCGCTCGGGGAAGTCGCCCGCGTACGGGCCCTGCTCGGTGCGCTCCCCGCCGTGCGCGAGCGACGCGAACATCTCCGCCACCCACTCCAGGTGGTTGACCAGCGCCTTGACGTCGAACTCCGCGCACGGCGTCGGGGACCCGAACTGGTCGGGCCGCACGGCGGCCACCAGGCCGGCGGTCCGGTGGGTGACCCGGGTCATCAGCGGCATCATGTCTTCCATGGCAGACATGATGTCCCGCCTGCCTCGGGCGCGGCTTGTAGAAACGCGACAGCGCGGCTGGGTCAACCCCTACGCGGGGCTGGCCGCCTTCGACTTCGCGCGCCAGGCGCCGTCGCCGGAGCTGGCGGCGTACGTCGCCCACTTCTGGGTCGTCACCTGGACCGACCTCGCCGAGCCGTACGAGCAGCGCATCCTGTCGCACCCGACGGTGAACATGACGATCGCCCAGGACTTCCACCGGATCGCGGGGGTGATCGACGGCGGGTTCTCGTACACGATGCGGGGCACCGGCCGCGCGCTCGGCACCCGCTTCCGCCCCGGCGGCTTCCGGACGTTCCTCGGCGGCCCGGTGTCCGAGCTCACCGGCCGCTTCGCAGAGATCGGCGAGATGTTCCCGGCCACCGGCCCGGCGCTGGTCGAAGGCGTGCTGGCCGAGCCGGACCCGGGCACCGCCATCGCGCTGGTGGAGGCGTTCCTGCGGGCGCTCGGGCCGGCGCCGGACCCGCCGGCCAAGGAGGCCGCGGCCCTGGTGGGGCTGGCCGAGGACGACGTGACCGTGACCAGGGTCGACGAGCTGGCCGCGCGGGCGGGCCGGTCGGTGCGCTCGCTGCAACGGCTCTTCCGGGACTATGTCGGCATCGGCCCCAAATGGGTGATCCGCCGCTTCCGGCTGCACGAGGCCGCCGAACGCGTGCGGCAGGGCCTGGACCTGGCCACGCTCGCCGCCGAGCTGGGCTACACCGACCAGGCCCACCTGACCCGCGATTTCACCGCCGCCGTCGGCATGCCGCCCGCCGCCTACGCCCGGCTCAACGCCCGCGCCTGACGCGTCACCACTCGCGGGTGGCGATCAGCTCCTCGACGTCGGCCTCCGGGAAGCCGTAGGTGGTGGCCACGAACCAGAACTCCTCGGCGATCGCCTCCCGCGCGACGGTCTCGATCTCGCTGCCGGCCTCGTGGAACTCCTCGTCGAGCGCGTTGAACTCCTCCGTGGCGGCATGCGTGAGCGCGTAGAGGGAGGCCAGGTCGCCGGGCCGCTCGGTCTCGACGCGCTCGCACAGTCGCAGCAGGACGGCCCTGCCCTTGTCGACGACGTGGTCGGGGTAGTAGCCGTCGGCGTAGAGGGCCTTGAGGAAGGCGTGGCCGATCACCTGCGGATGCGTGGGGGACAACCCGATCTCCATTTCCGTGCGGACGCGGTCGGACGGCTCGATCCTGCCCGCCGCCACCGACAGAATCCGCCGGACGCGCCCAGGTCAGCGCATCAGCTCGTACGCCGCGTACGCCGTGATCCCGTACGCGAGGTGCGGGACGACGTCGGAGACCCACGCGTCCGCCGGCCACTCGCTCGGATGCGTGACGTCGAGCAACGTCAGCGGCACGTTCGAGCCGGACATGGCCAGAGCGGTGAGCGCCAGCACCCCGACCGGCCACGACCTGCGCCGCCCCGACAGGAACCCGTAGGCGATGGCCGAGGCGATGCCGGTCGCGTACCCCATGAGCGAGCCCAGCGCCTCCGTGCGGTTGGCGGCCCGGTCGCCGTCGCCGAGGTCGGTGTGCGTCAGGCCGGACAACTTCGCCACGGCCTGCCGCGGCGTGCTGCTGGCGGCCCGCGCCCGGACGAGCATGTCCAGGTAGGAGACGGTGTTGAGCGCCGTGGTGCCCGCCGCTCCCGCGATCAGTCCCTTGACGAGTGTGTGCATGCCCTGGCCGCTACCCCGACCGGCCCGCCCGTCACCCGCGCGCCGGACCTGGGGGACCGGCGGGCGGCCGGCGGGCCGTACCGTGGCAGGGTGAGCGCCGATGGAATGCCCGCCGCGCTGTCGCCGTACGTGACGACGCTGGCCGCCTACGACCTCGGGCCCGGTTCGGGCGGGGTTCATCGCGGGCTGCCGTCGTCCACGCTGTCGGTCACGATCCCCGAGGACGGCCCGGTCGACATCGCCTGGCTCGGGCGGCCGGGGCCGGGTAGGCGGTTGCGCGCCGCCGTGGCCGGGCTGCACCTCGACGCGGCCGAGCTGCGGCAGCGGGCGGGCACGCGCGGGGTGTGGCTGACGCTCACTCCGCCGGGCGCCGCCGCCCTGCTCGGGGTCCCCGCCTCGGCGCTGGCCGGGGAGGTGGCCGACCTCGCCGACGTCGTCCCGGCGCTGGCCGACCTGCCGGAGCGGCTGGCGGGCTGCCGGTCCTGGGCCCAGCGCCGCGCCCTGGTCGAACACCGTCTGCTCGCGGGGCTGGCCCGCCACGGCGACCGCACCGCCCGCCGCGCCTCGCGGGCCACGCTCGCGGCCCTGTCCGGGACCGCCCGGGTCGAGGAGGCCGCCCGGCTGCTCGGGTGCTCGCGGCGGCACCTGAGCGGGGCGGTGCGCGGCGAGTTCGGGGTGACGCCGAAGGAGTACCAGCGGCTCGTCCGCTTCGAGGCCGCCCGGCGCCGGCTGGTGGCCGCCGCGCGCTCCGGACGGCCGGCGCTCGCGGAGGTGGCCGCCGCCTCGGGCTTCGCCGACCAGGCGCACCTGACCAGGGAGTGGCGCGCGATGGCCGGTTGCACGCCCACGGAATGGCTGCGCGCCGAAGGCCCGCCCGCCCCGCCTCCTGCAGTTCCACACTGACCCCCGGGCCTGCGGCGCCCGCCGTGGTCCGTGCCCGTTTGTTCAAGACTCCGGCCGCCGCGCGCCGCCACGATGGCCACATGGACCTGCACTTCGTTCCTCGCCTCATCGTGCCCGACCCCGACCGGGCGTCCGCCTTCTACCGGGACGCCCTGGGCAGCGAGGAGGTGTTCCGCGCCGCACCGGGCGACGACGGGCGGCCCACCGTCATCGAGCACCGCCTCGGCGGCGCCGCGTTCCGGGTCTCGCCCGCCGTCGCCGACTGGGGCTGGCTCTCGCCGGACGACCTGGGCGGCTCGCCGGTGCTCCTGGAGATCGTCGTCGCCGACCCGGATGCCATCGGCGAGCGCATGACCGCCCAGGGCGCGCGGACGCTCGTGCCGATCGAGAACCGGCCCTACGGCCTGCGCTCCGGCCGCCTCCGCGACCCGTACGGCCACCTGTGGATCCTCACCGGCGACCTGCGCTGAGGCGCCGGGCGGCGCGGTGGCCCTTTTTTCCCGCAGGTCCGGCCTGTCATGCTGCTCGGCATGGAGGACATGGCTCAGGCGCACGTCCGCATCCGGCCCTACCGCGAAGAGGACCGTCCGGGGGTGCTGGCGCTGGCGCCCCGGCTGGCGGAGGGGGTCGCGGCCTGGCGGGACCCCGGCGCGGCCGTACGGGCGGCGCAGCGGTGGCTCGCCGGGTCCGTCGCCGCGGCGGGGGAACGACGGGGAGCGGTCTTCGTCGCCGTGCGCGGCTCCCGGGTGGTCGGCGTCGTCTCGGTGGACCGGCAGCGGCACTTCACCGGCGACGAGGACGCCTACGTCGGCGAGCTGGCCGTCGCCCCGGACGCCGTCCGCGCTGGCCTGGGCCGCCGGCTCATGGCGGCGGCCGAGGACTGGGCCCGTGACCAGGGGCTGCGCCACCTCACCCTGGAGACGGGCGCCGCCAACACCACAGCCCGCCGGTTCTACGCCGCTCTCGGCTACACGGAGGAGAGCGTGCGGCTGGCCCGGTCGCTGGACCGCGCCGTCCAGACCCGGCTGAGCTGAAGCACGCTGCCGGCGAACAGCAGCACGCCCAGCGGCACGTGCAGGGCCGTCACGTGCGCGATGCCCAGCGCGACCTGGGCGCTGACCAGCACCAGGAACCCGGCCGCGTGCATGATCGGCTTCGGCGAGCCGCCGCCCGGCCGCCACGCCAGGATCGCGGCCACCAGGTGCAGCACCGCCACGACGAACACCGTGTACGCGGCGGCGCTGTGCAGCGGCTGCCCGTTGGGCACCGACAACAGCAGCCCGGCGGTGACCGGCGCGGCGAACAGGGCCAGGGTCTGCAGGATGATCGCGACACGTAGCAACATGGGGTACTCCTCGACCGCCGGGTGACGGCGGTCCGCTTCTGGGGCTTGCCTTCGAAAAGTCCGACGACGTGGCCGCCGGATATGTGAGGTGGCGCGGTGACCTCACATCCGGGAGCGCCGTCTCGTCGGACACACTAGGGCAAATGCGACTAAGGGAGTCGTCCACATCATGACCACCGCACCCGACCCCGGCCTGGACGCGATCATGAGCGAGCGCCGGCAGCTCATCAACCTCGCCTACCGCCTCCTCGGCTCGCTGGCCGACGCCGAGGACGTCGTCCAGGAGACCTACACCCGCTGGTACGCCATGTCCCCCGGGCAGCAGGAGGCCATCGAGTCGCCGGGCGCCTGGCTGACCAGGGTCGCCGGCCGCATCTGCCTGGACGTGCTCGGCTCGGCCCGCGCCCGCCGCGAGCGCTACGTGGGCGAATGGATCCCCGAGCCGCTGCCCGACCGCACGGAATGGGCCGGCGACGACCCCGCCGACCGGGTCACCCTGGACGAGTCGGTCAACATGGCCTTCCTCGTCGTGCTGGAGTCGATGACGCCGGCCGAGCGGGTCGCGTTCGTCCTGCACGACGTCTTCCGCTACCCCTTCGCCGAGGTGGCGGCGATCGTCGGCCGCACCCCGGCCGCCTGCCGCAAGCTGGCCTCCTCCGCCCGGCACCGCGTCGACGCCGCGCGGACCTCGGTGACGCCGGCGGCCCGGCAGGCCGGCATCGTCCGCGAGTTCAAGCAGGCGTGGGAGGCCAAGGACATCGACGCCCTCATCGCCCTGCTCGACCCCGGCGTGGTCGGCGTCGCCGACGGCGGCGGGGTGGTCAACGCCGTGCTGCGGCCGATCGAGGGCGCCGCGCGGGTGGCCCGCTACGCCGTCGAGATCGCCACCAGGGCGCCGGCCATGACGCTGCTGGAGCGCACCGTCAACGGCCGCCCCGGCCTGGTGGCCCAGCGCGACGGGGTCACCGTGATGGTCGTGGCGTTCGACGTGGCGGAGGGCCGGATCAAGCGGCTGTGGGCGGTGCGCAACCCCGACAAGCTGCACCCCTGGACGGCGGCCTGACCCTCACATTCCCGGACGCTGCGTCGTCGGACCGCCGAGACACGATCGCAGCAGAAGGGAAGCCGATGTCCACGACGACCGAGCAGGAGAACCTCCAGTCGCGTCTGCCCGATCCCTCCAGGTTCTTCCCCGAGCTGGGGGAGATCGCGGTGGCCATGACCAAGGCCACCCGCAACGGCGCGATCCCGGGGAGCACCGTCGGCCTGGTGCAGCTGCGCGCCGGGCAGATCGTCGGCAGCACGTACCACACGGTCCGGCAGGCCGACCTGCTGCGCCGGGCGGGGGAGCCGGACGAGCGCCTGGCCGCCGTGGCGTCGTGGCGGGACGCCCCCTACTTCTCCGGCGCCGAACGGGTGGCGCTGGAGCTGGTGGAGGCCGTCCTCACCGCGAACCCGGCCGGGGAACGCGTCCCCGACGAGCTGTACGCCAGGGCGGCCGCCCACTACGACGACAAGGCCCTGTGGACGCTCGTCCTGGCGATCGGCCAGATCTGCTTCTTCATCCCCGTCGCCGTCATAGCCAAGCCGATCCCCGGCAGGCCCCCCGGCAAGAACTACACCGGCTGACGCCGGGCCGCTACGCGACCGGGGCGGCGGTCCCGGCGAGCAGGCGGCCGACCTCTTCCCGGTCGGCCTTCCTGCCGTAGCCGGCGAACTGGAAGGTCTCCTCCTTCAGGAACTCCGCCCAGTGTTCGAGCACGAACGCCCGTCCGGCGGCCACGTCACCGGGCGGGGGCGCCTGGTCCAGGAAGCCCCGCTGCCACGGCGCGAACTCCAGGAACTGGGAGGCGTGGGCCAGGCACGCGTCGAGCTTGGCCGTCAGCACCGAGGACACGTCCACCACCACGTCGGGCCGGTGGACGGGGGCGGAGGCGTAGTCCGTCATGAGCAGGCACACCGGCATGCGCCGCAGGGCCGGCTTGCCCACCTCCAGGTTGCGCGTCATCGCGAACTCGACCGCGTGCGCGGCCAGTTGCCCGGCGGCCCGGTTGTCGGGGTGGCCGCCGCCGTCGGCGTGCAGGGCGATCACCAGGTCGGGCCGCCAGGCGCGGATCTGCGCCAGCACCCGCAACCGCAGCTCGACGGTGGGTTCCAGCATGCCGTCGTGCACGTCGAAGATCTCGTAGTCCACCACGCCCAGCGCGTCGGCCGCGCGCCACGCCTCCTCGGCGCGGCGGCGCGCCAGCGGGCCGCGCTCCAGCTCGTGGTGCCCGGCGTCGCCGTTGGTGAGCGTCAAAAACTTCACCGCGTGGCCGGCCTGTGCCAGCAGCGCGGCCGTGCCGCCCGCGTAGATCTCGGGCTCGTCGGGATGAGCGGCGATCACGAGGGTTCTCAACATGTGCGTCCTTAGGGGTTGGATTCACCGGTACGACCGGCCGTACCGGCTTGGAAGACCCGCTCGCGGGTCAGGTCCAGGGCGTAGCTGAGAGCGCCGCCGAGCACGGCGTTGCCGTTCACGGCGCTGAGGGCGACGGTCACCGGCACCAGCGGCGTCGAGGCCAGACGGTCGGCGACCCGCGCCCTGAGCGGCTCGCCTCCCGCGACGCACAGCGGCCCGGCCAGCACGACCAGGCCCGGGTCCAGCACCCCGATCGCGGCCGTCACGCCGAGCGCCACCCGCGCGGCGGCGTCGTCGAGGAAGCCCTGGGGGGCCTCGGCCAGCGTGCGGCTCACGGCGGTGAGCGCGGGGTCGCCGGGCAGGCCGTGCGCCTGCGCCAGCGCGGCCAGCGGCTCGGCGCCGAGCAGCGCGCCGAGCGGCCCGCCGTCCTGCCCGTAGCGGCGGCCGGTGGTCACCGGGTCGGGCACGATGACCGAGCCGACCTCGCCGCCGCGCCCGGTGACGCCCCGCCAGAGCGCGCCGTTGAGCACGACTCCCGCGCCGACCCCGCCGCCCACCCAGAACAGCACGAAGCTGCTGTCGTCGTGCTCCTGGAGCTCGCGGATGGCGACCAGGTTGACGTCGTTCTCCAGGCGCACGTTGCCCGGCAGGTCGTCCAGGCCGGACCAGCCCGACAGCTGCACGGCCTGCCGCAGCCGCCGGCCGTCGGCCTCCACCACGCCCGGCACGCCCACCACGACCTGGTCGAGCCGGTCCAGCTCGAAGCCGGCCGCGGCGACCGTCTCGGCCAGCAGCCGCCGGGCGTCGCCGGTCGCCTCGGTGCGATGGGTGCCGAGCACCCGGCCGGTCAGGTCGGCGACCGACACCTCGATCGAGCTCGTGGTGAGATCGACCCCCGCGACGCGCGCGGCCGAGCCGTCGAGCTGCCACATCTGCGCGGCCGGCCCGGCGTTGCCCGGCTTGAGGCCGGCCTTCCTGGCCAGCCCGCTGTTCTCCAGCCTGCGCAGCACCTCGGCCGCCGACGCCTTGGACAGGCCCGTGTGCAGTTCCAGCTCGGCGCGGGTGAGGCCGCCGTGCTCAAGGAGCAGGGTGAGCGCGGCGCGCTCGTTGAGCGTGCGGAAGACGGTGGGGTTTCCTGAAGACATTCCTACTTCAGCGCTCCTGAGGTCAGCCCGGACTGGATATGTCGCTGGAAGACGATATAGATCAGCACGACGGGAAGCACCGTCATGCTGAGGGCGGCGAACAGTCCGGGCCAGTCGGCCTCGTACCCGGCGATGGTGGAGATGTCGGCCACGCCCTGGGTGATGACCCACAGGCTCTTGTCGCCGGGCAGCAGGACCAGCGGGATGAGGTACTGGTTCCACTGGCCGAGCACGTTGAAGATGGTCAGGCTGACCAGCGCCGGGCGGGCCATGGGCAGCATGACCTGGAAGAACGTGCGGGTGTGCGAGGCCCCGTCGATCATCGCCGCCTCGGCCACCGCGTCCGGCAGCGCCCTGAAGAAGGACGTCAGGAAGAACACCGTGAACGGCAGCGAGTAGGCGACGTAGACCAAAACCAGGCCGACGTGGCTGTTGAGCAGCCCGAGCCCGTCCACCACGAAGAACAGCGGCACGAGCGCCAGGAAGACCGGGAAGGCCATGCCGGAGACGAACAGGAAGTAGACCAGCCGGTTGCCCGGGAAGCGGTAGCGGGCCAGCACGTACGCGGCCATCGAGCTGAGCAGCATCGTCCCGGCCACGCCGAAGAAGACCACGATGACCGTGTTGAGCAGGTAGCGACCGATGTTGGCCCGCTCCCAGGCCCGCGCCCAGTTGTCCCAGCGCAGTTCGCCGGGCAGTTGCAGGGCGTCGCCGAAGATCTCGGCGTTGCTCTTGAACGAGGCCAGCAGGGTCCACAGCAGCGGGGCGATGATGAGCAACGCCCAGAGGCCGAGAACAGCCTGGATGCTGATTTTTCGGAACATTTCAGTAGACGACCTTCTGGCGGCGGGTCACGCGCAACGTCAGCGCGGCGAAGGTGAGGGTCAGGAAGAACAGCGCCACGCCCATGGCCGAGGCGTAGCCGAACCGGGAGTAGGAGAAGGCGTTCTTGTAGATCTCCGTGGCCAGCACGGTGGTCGCGCCGTCCGGCCCGCCCTGCTCCACCGACAGGACGTTGACCAGCGCGAACCCGTCGAACGCGGCGATCCCCAGATAGACCCAGGCCACCTGGACGGTGTCCCACACCAGGGGCAGCGTGATGGAGAAGAACGTGCGCAGCCGCCCGGCGCCGTCGAGGGCGGCCGCCTCGAACACGTCCTTCGGAATGGCCGCCATCCCGGCCGAGAACAGCACGACGTAGAAGCCGACCGCCTGCCACACCATCACCGCGATGATCGACCACAGCGCCAGGTTCTGGTCCGTCAGCCAGCCGACCGGCTCGACGCCCAGCTTCGCCAGCGCGCCGTTCAGCACGCCGCTCGCGTCCGGCCGGTAGACGGCCTTGAACAGCACCCCGACCACCGCGACCGCCAGCACCTGCGGCAGGAAGAAGATCACCCGGTAGAACCGGGCTCCCGGCGTGCCCGCCGAGTCGCCGAGCAGGTACGCGAAGACCAGCGCGAGCGCGATGGTCACCAACGGCAGCGTGACCAGCAGGATCGCGTGGTTGCGGACCGCCTGCCAGAACGCGTCGTTGCCGAGCATCCGCCGGAAGTTGTCCAGGCCGACGAAGTTCAGGTTCGCCGACACCCCGCGCCAGTCCGTCAGCGCGATCTGGAACGCCTGGACGTACGGGCTGATCACGAACACCGCGTAGAGGACCACGGGCAGGGCGAGGAAGCCCGCGACGAAGCCGTGCCGCCTCATCGCTCAGACGCTCCTGGTCTGCTTGGCGATCGCGGAGTCCGCCTTGAGCTCGTCGGCCTTCTTCTGCATGTTCGCGCAGAACTGCTCGGGCGTGATGCGTCCGGACATCACCGAGTTGGTCTGGACCTGCCCGTGGTCGAACAGCTCCTTGTACCAGCCCTCGAAGCGGGCGTCGGTGATGATGTTCGTCCCGGCCGCCTCCTGGGCCTTGGCCGCGCTGCGCACGGCCGAGGTCAGGTCGAGGCCGTCCACCACGCCGTTGACGACGGTGAGGTTCTTGGTCAGCTCGGTGTAGCCGCGCGCGCCCTCCCGCGACAACATCATGCGCAGGTACTCCAGGCCGCCCTGCGGGTTCTTGCCCTTGGCCGCCACGAAGAACGCCTCGCTCACCCCGATCATGATCGCCTCGTACGGCATCGCGTCGGCGGCGGTGATGCTGGGCACCGGGGCGATCGCGTACTCGAACGAGGCCGGCCGGTCCTTGGCCATCTCGTTCTCCAGCCAGGAGCCGCAGGGGTAGAACAGCACCTTGTCCTGCAGGTGCTTGACCTGCGTCTGGGTGTGGTCGAGACCGAAGTACGCCTTGTCGCCGAAGTCGCGCTGCACCTGCGCCCACGCCGCGACGGCCTGCCGTACGGGCTCGGCCTGCCAGGCGCCGTCGGCGAGGTTGTCGATGTCGACGATCACCTTGTTGCCGCCGATCTTGGCGGCGCTGTAGACCAGGTTCCAGAGCTGGTAGAACGGGCCGACCTGGCCCGGGTAGGCGAACAGCGCGATGCCGGCCTTCTTGGCCTCCTCGCCGAGGGCGTTGAACTCCGCCCACGTCTTCGGCGCCTGCCAGCCGCGCTGGTCGAACAGCTTGGCGTTGTACCACAGGGCGCGGTGGGCGACCGTGTACTGCAGCACCCGGGGCACGCCGTCGATCAGCGAGTTCTCGTAGACGCCGCCGACCAGGGTGTCGCGCACCTTCTTGGCCGGGTCCGCCAGGGAGGGGGCGTCGAACAGCGGCGTCAGGTCGGCGAGGTGCCCCTCGGCGACGAGCGACTGCAGGTCGAGGGCGTCGGGGCCGGAGTTGTTGACCACGTCGGGCGCGTCGCCGCTGATGAAGCGGGGGCGCAGCTGCGTGCCGACCTTCTGGGTGGGCACGTGCTTGATCTTGGCGGTCTTGTACGCCTTGCTGTAGAGGGCCTCGTGCAGGTCGGTCGCGTAGCCGTCGCCGTTGCCGCCGCTGAAGATCACGACTTCCAGCTGTCTGGCGGCGTCCACGCCGAGGGGGTTGGCGGCCGAGGTGGGCGCGGCCGAGGTGGAGGCGACCGGAGCGGCGGAGCGGCCCGTGGCGCACGCGGCGAGCAGCCCTGCGCCCGGGCCCGCCGTCAGGGCGGTGAGTCCGATACGTCGAAGAACCTCACGTCGGCTGGGGTTGGTGGACATGGGGGGCCTCCTTGACCGCCAACCGTCCGGATACTTTCCAGACGGTTGGCGGCTGACTCTAGACTTACCGCTCCACGTGCGTCAATACCTCTCTAGAACTGCGCTCGGATTCTCAGGACGCTGCCCGGACCTCCTGGAACTGGGCTCGAAGGTGAGCCTTGGCCTCCTCGGAGGCCCCGATGCGGTCCAGGGCGTTCAGCGCGGCCCCGACGATCGGCGGCTGGTCCGGGATCACCTGCTTGGCCAGCGGAGCCCGTACGGCGAACCGCTCCTCCAGCATCGCGACCAGCAGCGGGATGCGCGCGTGCAGCACGCCTCCGCCCAGCACGACCTCCGTCGGCGTCTCCAGCAGGTCCAGGCGGCGCAGGCACACCTCGGCCATCACCACGATCTCGTCGGCCAGCCGGGTGACCAGCTCCAGCGCGATCGCGTCAGCCGACGCGGCGGCCTCGAACACCTTGGGGGCGAGCGCGGTCAGGTGATGCCGCTCGATCTGCCCGAAATGCACCCCGAGCACCACCTCCTCGACCGTCCGTGTGCCGAAGTGCTCCTTGATCAGGCCGGCGAGCGCGGTGGGCGCGCCCCGGCCGTCCTCGGCGCGGATGGCGTGCCACAACGCCTCCTCGGCCAGGCCGCCGCCACCGCCCCAGTCGCCGCTGATCCGGCCGAGCGCGGGGAAGCGGGCCACCCCGCCCGTGGGCGAGACGCCGACCGCGTTGATGCCCGCGCCGCACACCACCGCGACGCCGCTCGGCCCGGACGCCCCCGACCGCAGCAGCGCGAAGCTGTCGTTGCCCACGACGACGTCGGCCGCCATCCCGCGGGCGCGGAACTCGGCCGCCAGGGCCTCCTCCTCCACCGGCAGGTCGGCCCCGGCCAGGTAGGCGTGGAGCTGGTCGGCGTACGGGGGAGCCGCTGGCGGTCCGAGCGCCCGCCGCACGGCCTCCTCCACGACGTCCACCGCCGCCGGCACGCCGACGGTCTGCGGCTCGAACGGCCCGCCGTCGCCCTGGGCCAGGATCGTGCCGTCGCCCGAGAGCACGACGACGTGCGTCTTGCTGTTGCCCGCGTCCACGGCGATGATCACCATGGCAGGTACCGCTCGTTCGCCGCCAGCAGCAGGCCGGTCAGCTCGTCCGCGACGGCCTCCTGGCCGATCAGCGGATGGGCCAGCAACGCGTTGCGCACCCGGTCCGCGCCGCCGTGCAGCGCCGCGTCGAGGGCCAGTTCCTCGTACGCGGAGACGTTCGCGATCAGGCCCGCGTACAGCGGCTCCACCGGATCGACCGGCAGCGGCGCGGCCCCGGACGCCGAGACCCTGGCCGGGACCTCGATGACCGCCTCGTCGCGCAGGAACGGCAGCGTCCCGTCGTTGCGGGTGTTGACCACCTGGACGTCGCCCCGGTCGCCGAGCAGCGAGGCGATCAGCGCGACGGCGGCCTCGGAGTAGTAGGCGCCGCCCCGCTTGTCCAGCAGCTCCGGCTTGGTGTCCACGGCCGGGTCCGCGTACAGCTCCAGCAGCTGCTGTTCCATCGCCGCGACCTCGGCCGCGCGCGACGGCTTGGCCCGCTGCTCGCTCACCACCAGGTCGTGGGCGTAGAAGTAGCGCAGGTAGTAGGACGGGACCACCTGGAGCCTGCGCAGCAGCCCGACCGGCAGGCCGATGTCGTCGGCCAGCTCCTGCCCGTGCTCGGCGAGCAGCCGCGGCAGCACGTCCACGCCGTCGACCACCACCGACCGCTCCCACGTCAGGTGGTTGAGCCCGACGTGCCCGAGCGCGACCCGCTCCGGCGGCACGCCGAGGTGCCGGGCGAAGCGGCGCTGGAACCCGATGGCCACGTTGCACAGACCGATCGCGCGGTGCCCGGCGTCCAGCAGCGCCCTGGTGACGATGCCGACCGGGTTGGTGAAGTCGACGATCCAGGCGTCGGGGGCGTGGGCGCGGACCTGCTCGGCCAGTTCCAGCACGACAGGGACCGTGCGCAGGGCCTTGGCGAGACCGCCCGCGCCCGTCGTCTCCTGGCCGACGCAGCCGCACTCCAGCGGCAGCGTCTCGTCCACGTTCCGCGCGGCCTGGCCGCCCACCCGGAGCTGGAAGAGCACGGCGTCCGCGCCCGCGACGCCCTCGGCCACGTCGGCGGTGGCGATCACCTTCGCCGGGTGCCCGGCCCTGCGCAACATCCTGCGGGACACGCCCGCCACCAGGTCGAGCCGCGTGGCGTCCGGGTCGATCAGCGCGATCTCGGTGAGCGGCAGCTCGTCGCGCAGCCTGGCGAAGCCGTCGATGAGCTCGGGGGTGTAGGTCGAACCGCCCCCGATCACGGCGAGTCTCATGTGCAACTCCTCAATTAGGAAACTTTCCTAACCGCCGAACCTACCCGACCTCCTTCGATTCGACTCCTCCCACCCCGTTCCAGGAAATTTCCGCTCACCGTGTAGAGAGCCCGGCACCGGCTCCGACTCCCTGGTGAAGGCGCCGGACGGGCGCCACGGACAACAGGAGACGAACCAGGATGAGCAAGGTCACGTGCGACATGGGGATGTCCGTCGACGGCTACGTGGCGGGGCCGAACCAGAGCCTGGAGCAGCCGTTCGGTGACGGCGTGGGCGACCGGCTGCACGAGTGGATGTTCGCCGAGCCCGAGAAGCACGCCGAGGTCATCGAGGCCATCACGGCGGCCGGGGCGTTCATCATGGGCCGCAACATGTTCGACCCCGGCCGCGGCGCCTTCGACCTGGACTGGACCGGCTGGTGGGGGGAGGAGCCGCCGTACCACGCGCCGGTGTTCGTCCTCACCCACCACCCGCGCGAGCCGCTGCCCATGAAGGGCGGCACGACGTTCCACTTCGTCACGGACGGCATCGAGGCCGCCTTCGCCATGGCGCGGGAGGCGGCGGGGGACCGCGACATCGCCATCGCCGGCGGCGCCGCCACCGTCAACCAGTACCTGGCCGCCGGGCTCATCGACGAGCTGCGCCTGCACGTCGCGCCGGTGATCCTCGGCCGCGGCGAACGCCTCCTGGCCGACGCCGGCGACATCACCCTCACCCCCGCGGCCCCGCCCATGGGCACCGCCCTGGTCACGCACCTGACGTACCGGGTGGTCCGCTAGCGGGACTTCCAGGCCGGCTCATACGTCACGGTGGCCGTGCGGATCGGCGGCGTGCATGCCGCTCCTGACCGACAGCGCGGCCACCAGGCTCACGTCGTCCAGCCCGCGCCGAATCGCCTGCCGGCTTTGTTCGGGAGCTCGATCGCCGCGCCCCGGCGTCATGCCTTTCCGAAGGGAGACGGCATGGAGAAGTGACATGAACTCCCGTCAAGCGGCGGGGCGTTTCCTGCGGCAAAGCGCTGTCGCCCGGATCCGGCATGAACGGTGGCCCGGCGCGCGCGCCTGGACGGCAATCCCCTGTCCTTGACCTGCGGAGACGCTATGACTTCCGATGTCAGCGACCATTTGTCGCCCAGAGCGCGTTTCGCTCGCGACCTCGCGGAACGCCGTAAAGCGGCTCACCTGACGCAATTCGCGCTTGCTTCACGCATTCACTGCCACGAATCACTTGTCAGTCATGTCGAGAAAGGCCGGCGGGTTCCCACGCTGGAATTCGCGCGCGAGGTGGACAAGGCGTTCGGCGCCGACGGCCATTTCACCAGCCTCCATGAGCGGATCTCCCGGTCGTCTGCTCTGGGCTGGTTCGCACGGTGGGTCGAGGAGATCGAACCGCAAGCCGTCATCCTGCAATCCTGGGATCCGCTGTTGATCCCCGGCATCCTGCAGACCGCCGGCTATGCCCGCGCCGTCTTCTCCACCGCCGTCCCGCGGGATCGTGTCGAAGAGCGGGTCCAAGCCCGCATGCGGCGCATGAGGATCTTCGACAGCGACAGCCCTCCGGCCTTTCTCGCGCTCATCGACGAGGGAGCGCTGCACCGCCCGGTCGGAGGGCCGGAGATCCTGGCGGAGCAGCTCCGCCACCTGCTGGAACTCACCTGCCATTCCAACATCACCATTCAACTGGTGCCCGTCGCCGCCGGTTGCGTGGCCGGCACCATGAGCGCGTTCGCACTGGCGCGGCTGCGCGACGGCTCGGAGGTGGTCTCCGCCGACTCGGTCCTCTCCGGTCAGGTCACCGGAGATCACGAAGCGGTCATGAGCCTCAAGCAGCGATATGACACCATCCGAGCGGACGCACAGCCGAAGAACGTCACACCCCGGGCGATTGAGGAGGCGATCAAAAAATGGACCCAGTAGACCTCCGCGGAGCGGAATGGCGCAAGTCCAGCGCCAGCGCCGACACAGGGCAGTGTGTCGAGGTCGCGACCAACCTTCCGGGGATCATCGCCGTCCGTGACGGCAAGACCCCGCAGGGCCCGGCGCTGGTCTTCTACTCCTGACGAGTGGAAGGCGTTCCTGCACGGCGCCAACCAGGGCGAGTTCGACATCTGAGGGCAGGCGTCTGCCACTTCGGAGCCGGGTTCCTCCAAGGGGCGCGGGGATCGGTAGCTCCCCGTCGGGGGGTGGAGCTTGCACCCACGTGGGCGCCCCCTGAGCGCCGCCGCGCCCATCGGCGAAATCCTTGCAGAGTCACACGAGAACCGGATCCGTCCTATCGGGTGAATGGGGATGTTCAGTCCGAAGAACGGAGTCGAGAGTTTGACGCAGGACACCGAGGTGGACGACGCGGAGGTGATCAGACGTGCCCGCAGCGACCCCGCCGCCTTCTCGGCGTTGTACGACCGGCACGCCCCCGCGCTCCACAGATATGTCACCCGCCGCCTGGGCGATTCGCTGGCCGACGACATCGTGGCCGAGACGTTCCTGGACGCCTTCCGCCGTCTCGCCCGCTACGACACCGCCCACCGCGACGCCCGCCCCTGGCTGTACGGCATCGCCGCCAACCTGATCGGCAAGCACCGCCGTACCGAGACCAGGGCTTACCGCGCCCTGGCCAGGACGGGCCTCGACGCGGTGGCCGAGAGCTACGCCGACCGGGTGGCGGCCCGCGTGTCGGCCGGGGCGGCGCATCGCGAGCTGGCGGGGGCGCTCGCGACGCTGTCGCCGCCGGACCGGGAGGTGCTGCTGATGATCGCCTGGGCGGACCTCAGTTACGGGGAGGTCGCCCGCGCGCTCGGCGTCCCGATCGGGACCGTGCGGTCGCGCCTGCACCGCGCAAGGAGGAAGACCCGGGCGGCCCTCGGCGGCATCGACCCGTCAGCCCTCCACGACGCCACACCCTCAACCATCCCCGACCCCGTGCCCTCACCCGTCCGCGACGCCGCACCTCCGGCCGTCCGCGACGCCGCGCGCTCAGCCATCCACGACACCGACGAGGAGGACCCCGGCCGTGGACGATGACCTCACGCTTCTGCGCGAGCTGCGCGCGGACGCCCCCGAACCCGACGCCGACCGCCTGCGCGCCGTGCGCGCCCGAGCCCTCGCCCCGGCGCCGGGCCAGGCCCCGGCCCGGAAGCGGCGCCGGTTCTGGGCGGTGCCGTCGCTGCTGGCCGCCGCGACAGCCGCCGCCGCCGTTGTCGTGGCGGTGAACGGTTCCCACACCCCGGCTCCGCCCCCGCCCGCCGCCATGACCACCATGCCGGTACGGGCCGAGACCGTGCTGCGCCAAGCCGCCCTGGTGGCCGAGGGACGCCGCCGGCGCCACGAGCCGCGGCCCGACCAGTGGTTGTACCGGAAGGACCTGGTCAAGCAGCCCGGCGAGGAGCGAGGCACGGTCCAGGAATACTGGACCCGGTACGACGGCACCCGCCAGGCCCTCCGCCAGAACGGCGGCCCCCTGGAATTCCAGGACATCACCCCCGAACCGGACGACGACGACCTGACACCCCGGCAGTACGCGGCCAAGTTCGCCGACCTGCCCACCGATCCCGCCGCGCTGCTGGACCACGTCAGGGGCGACCGGCACTGGTCGGCCCTGCCGAAGGGCGCGGACGCCGAGCAGCCGGACGCGCGGGCGTTCCGCGTGTTGTCGGTCTACCTCGACGCGGGCGTCCCCATGCCGCCGCGGGTCGAGGCCGCCGTCTTCCGCGCGCTCGCCGAGCTGCCCGGAGTGCGGGTGGACCTCGGCGTACGGGACGCGGCGGGCCGGGCGGGGATCGGCGTCGCCTACGAGCCCGCCGGCTCCGTCCCCGGCGGGTCGACGCGGGACGCGCAGGGCCGGATCGTCTCGCGGTCGTACCTGGTGCTGGACGCCGCGACCTACCGTTTCCTCGGCAGGCGCGTGGACAACCTCCAGGACGAGGTCATCGGCGGCGAGGTGACGGCCCGCAAGGGCACGTTCTACGCGAGCGCCGACCTGGCGGCGGGCGTGGTGGACGAACCAGGCCGGCTCCCTTGACCGCAGGCCGCTACGGACGTGCGCCCAGGCGGTTCACCCAGCCCATCTCCTCGTACGTGGTCTGGATCAGCGGCTCGGACCGCCCCGGGGGGCGCAACTCGTAGGCGAGCAACCGCGCCGTCGCGACGTCCACGACCAGGCGCGACTCGCCCGCGCCCTCACCGCTGCCCGGCGTGGTCAGCGTCAGGGCGACGCCGGTGCGGCCCAGCGGGTCGGTGACCTCGCCCAGCGATCTGATCGCGGGCTGCCCGGCGAGCAGCCGATACAGGGAGGACCGGGTTCCCGGGCTGATGGGACCGGCGAGCAGGTCCTGCGCCGTCGTCCACACATAGGAGGTGAACGTCGGCTTGGCGGGCCACCAGTCGCCGGGCTTCTCCTCGTCGAACAGCCGCCGCAGCAGGCCCGCCAGCCTCTCCTCGTCGGCCGGGAGCGCGAGCAGCTGGCGGAGCGTGTAGCGGTGGTTGCCGATCAGGAAGTGGAGTTGCATGGCGTAGTCGTTGCTCGATGGCTTTCCGCCGCTCAGGTCGGGGGAGCCGAGCCGCCTCCAGCGGGCCTCGTCCTCGGGGGAGGCGAAGGCGACCTTCGGGTCCTGGCCGGTCACGGTCCGGCTGGGCGCACCCCGGCGGGCCGCGTACCAGGTGTCCTGGGTGTGCGTCACCCTGGCCGAGAACGGCGGGTTCTTCGCCTGCGGGTGGCGCACCGGCTCGGAGGTGCGCGCGCGAACGTGCCAGTACCGGCCGGAGGCGGCGGCCCCGTGCCCGGCGGACTCGGCCGCGGCCAGCAGCACGGACCGCGCGTCCAGCGCCTGGCGCGCTCCTTCCGAGGACGCCGGCGTACCGGCCGGAACGGCGCTCGGCGGCGCGCCCTCAGTACTGATCCCGGGGCCGATCCCAGTGCCGACCCCGGGGCCGCCCCCAGCGCCGATCCCGGTGCCGCCGAGGATCACGAAGGCGGCCGCCGAGGCGAGCAGCGCCCCCGCGGCGGCCCGCGTCGCGGTGCGGATCCGCCTGGCCCGGCGCCCTCGTCGCACCAGCGCGGGCACCGGCGGGGGCGTGGGCGCGGGCCCCTCGCGTCGGGCGAGATCACGCAGTGCCCGCGCCAGGAGATCCTGGTCGTCCTTCATCGTGCTGCCTCCTGATCTTCGCGCAGAGCCGTGCGCAGGCGCGCCATCGCTCTGGAGTGCTGGCTCTTGACGGCGCCGACCGAGCAGCCGAGGACGGCCGCGACCGCCTTCTCGGTCAGGTCCTCGTAGTGCCGCAGCACCACCACCGCCCGTTGCCTGGGCGACAGGGAGAGCAGGGCGCGGCGCAGGTCCTCGTGCGGCTCGTGGAGCTGCTGGCGGGGATCGGTGTGCTCGGGCGGACTGGCGGTCGGCACCTCCCGCCGTCGCCGCCGCCACCGGCTGACGTTGCCGTTGGCGAGCATGCGCCGCAGGTAGGCGTGCGGATCGGCGGACCGCACCCGCCGCCAATGGACGTACAGCCGCACCAGGCAGTCCTGCAGCAGCTCCTCGCCCCGGTGCCGGTCGCCGGCGAGCAGGACGGCGACGGCCATGTGCCTGTCCCAGGCCGCCGCCACGAAGGCGGCGTAGGAGGCGTCGTCGGATGGATCACTCACATGGCCTCAACGCGGAAGCGGGCCGGGAAGGTTGACACCGGAACGCGAAAAGGGCGCGCCCCCCGGAAAGGGAGGGCGCGCCCGTCAGGGTCGGCGCAGGGGTTTACCAGTCGCCGCCGCCGAAGTCGCCGCCACCGAAGTCGCCGCCGCCGCCGAAGTCGCCCCAGCCGCCGCCTCCGCCGCCGAAGTCGCCTCCGCCACCGAAGTCACCGCCGCCGAGGTCGCCGCCGCCGCCGTCCTGGTAGCCCTCGGCGTAGCCGGCGCCGTAGCCGCCGCCGCCCCAGCCGCCGTGGAACATGCTGCCCATCATCGTGCCGATGAACATGCCGGTCATGATGTCGCCGAAGCCGCCGTAGTAGCCGTAGGCGTACGGCTGGTAGGCCGGGCCCGCGTCGTAGTAGGGGCGACGGTGACCGTCGACCATGACCTCGCGCATCTGCGGGTCGAAGCCGCGCTCGACGGCCTCGGCGTCCATCGCGCAGGCCGGCACGTCGCGCACCGCGCCGCCGGGCGGGGCCCAGCGCACGTCACGGGCCGACGGGCCGTGCTGCGGGTTGAAGAAGCAGGGGGCGCGCCGTTCGGGGATCGGCTGGTTGTTGACCTTGGCCTTCACCACGGCCAGGGCGTAACGGCCGTCCTCAAGGGTCTGGGTGACCTCGCGGACCTGGTCGGGCCGCTGGACCGCGTTGAGCTGGACCTTGGCCTTCTCGTAGGAGTCGAGCGCCTGCTGCCACTCGGTGATGTGCCCGCCGCCCTGGCCGGCGAGGGTGACGTCGGTGTCGAGCTCGGTGATCTCCTCACCCAGCTTGGTGACGTCCTCCTCCACGGTCTGCTTGACCGCGGCGAGGTCCTTGGCCTCCTGGATGGCGCGCTTCTTCTTCTTGTTCTTGGAGTAGAGGAAGTAGCCGCCACCGCCGACCACCAGCAGGCCGAGCAGGGCCACCAGCGCGAACTGGCCGCCGGCGCCGGGGTTGGCCTGGCTGCTGGGGCTGAGGGCGCCGCTGCGGTCGTTCTTGCCCGCCGCGTCGACCCGGTTCGCGAAGTCCTTCACGCCCGCGACGATGTCGCCCGAGTTGGCGTCCACCGAGAGCTTGACCAGCTGGCCGGCGAGGTTGTTCCGCAGGGCGTTGGACCCGGCGAACATCGTCTCGCCGTCGAACACCACCACCGTCACCCGGGGGCGACCGGCCTCGACCAGCGCCTTGCCCAGCGACGACAGGTACGGCCCGACGGTGGAGTTGTCAAAGGTGCCGTCGGGCAGCGCGACAGCGTAGATCTTGCTGTCGGCGTCCTTCAGCGCGTCGTTGATGTCACTCTGCTGGCTGGAGCTCAAGGGGGAGCCCGACACCACGTAGAGCGGGGCCTTCTTCCAGTTTTGCACCACAGTCTGTGCGTCAGGTGGCGCCGCCGCCGCGTTGGCGGCAGGGGACAGCGTGAGAACGACGAACAGCCCGGCGATCAGAGCCGCGATCGCGGCCCCTGCTCGGCGCAGCGAATGGGTCATTGGCAGCAAGCCTCCTTCGCCCATGAGGACGAACGGGCGGTCGGCAAAGTTCCTCACTGGGCACGTTACCTGCCTGCGACGGCGCGCAGACACAGGGGAGCGGGCTCAGGCGTCCTTGATCTCGCAGATCGTGGCGCCCGACGTGACGGTCTGGCCGACGGCGGCCGACAGGCCCGTGACGGTGCCCGACTTGTGGGCCGTCAGCGGCTGCTCCATCTTCATGGCCTCCAGCACCACGACCGTGTCGCCCTCGCTCACCACGTCGCCGTCGTTCGCGACGACCTTGACGATCGTGC
Organism: Nonomuraea sp. NPDC050227; assembly: GCF_044459705.1. Taxonomy (NCBI): domain Bacteria; kingdom Bacillati; phylum Actinomycetota; class Actinomycetes; order Streptosporangiales; family Streptosporangiaceae; genus Nonomuraea; species Nonomuraea sp. NPDC050227. Next base: position 267,841 of record NZ_JBITJF010000016.1, read on the forward strand.
CCTGCATCGGGCTGACCAGCGCGTCGCCGCCGGCCGTCGCGTGCTTCCGCGCGCCGCCGGCGCGGCGCGGCGCCTTGGCCGCGGCGGGCGCGGGCCCGGCCATGCCGAGCCCGGCCGGGAGCACCACCTCAAGGCGCTTGCCGCCGACCTCGACCGTCACCGTCTCCCGCACCGCCGGGGCGGCCGGAGCCGCGGCCACCTCACCCGCATACGGTTCGACCGGGTTGTCCCACTCGGTCTCGATCCACCGCGTGTGCACGGCGAACGGCTCTGACGTGAACGCCGGGTCCGTCACGACCGCCCGGTGGAAGGGCAGCACGGTCGGCATGCCGTCGATCTCGAACTCGGCCAGCGCCCGCCGGGCCCGGTCGAGGGCCTCGTGACGGGTGCGCCCGGTCACGATCAGCTTGGCCACCAGCGAGTCGAACGTCTGCGGCACCGTCATCCCGGCCTCGTAGCCCGAGTCGAGGCGGACGCCGGGCCCGGCCGGGACGCGCATGGCGGTCAGCGTGCCGGGGGCGGGCAGGAAGTTGCGGCCGGCGTCCTCGGCGTTGATCCGGAACTCGATCGAGTGGCCGCGCAGGGCCGGGTCGTCGTAGCCCAGGAGCTCGCCGTCGGCGATCCGGAACATCTCGCGCACCAGGTCGACGCCCGCGACCTCCTCGCTCACCGGGTGCTCGACCTGCAGGCGGGTGTTGACCTCCAGGAAGGAGATCGTGCCGTCCTGGCCGACGAGGAACTCGCAGGTGCCGGCGCCGACGTAGCCGGCCTCCTTCAGGATGGCCTTGGAGCTGGTGTAGAGGATGTCGATCTGCTCCGGCGACAGGAACGGCGCGGGCGCCTCCTCCACCAGCTTCTGGTGGCGGCGCTGGAGCGAGCAGTCGCGGGTGCTGACCACGACCACGTTGCCCGCGTGGTCGGCCAGGCACTGGGTCTCGACGTGCCGGGGACGGTCGAGGTAACGCTCGACGAAGCACTCGCCCCTGCCGAAGGCGGCCACGGCCTCGCGCACGGCGGACTCGTACAGCTCGGCGACCTCCTCCAGCCTGCGCGCGACCTTGATGCCGCGGCCGCCGCCGCCGTACGCGGCCTTGATCGCGATCGGCAGCCCGTGCTTCTCGGCGAAGGCCACGACCTCCTCGGCGCCGGAGACCGGGTCCTTGGTGCCGGCCACCAGCGGCGCGCCGACCTTCTGCGCGATGTGCCTGGCCTGCACCTTGTCGCCCAGCGCGGCGATGGCGGCCGGGGGCGGCCCGATCCAGGTGAGGCCGGCCTCGATGACGGCCTCGGCGAACGAGGCGTTCTCGGCCAGGAAGCCGTAGCCGGGATGGACGGCGTCGGCGCCGGAGCGCGCGGCGACGTCGAGCAGCTTGGCGATGTCGAGGTAGGTCTCGGCGGGGGACTGCCCGCCCAGCGCGTACGCCTCGTCGGCCACCCTGACGTGCAGGGCGTCGATGTCTTGGTCGGCGTAGACGGCCACGCTGCCGATCCCCGCGTCCGTGCACGCGCGGGCCACCCGTACGGCGATCTCGCCGCGATTGGCGATCAGAACCTTCCGCACCGACCTTCGTCCCTTCCTCGTGGTCCTCGTGAGTGCTCAGCGGCCGAGGTACGCGCCGCCGTTCAGATGCAGCACCTGCCCCGTCATGTGCCCGGCTCCCGCGGATGCCAGGAAGAGAACGGTATCGGCCACGTCGGAGGGGGTGCCAGGGCGGCCGTTACGCGTGTTCCGCACGCGGGCCGTGATGCCCTCCTCGGTGAGCCTGCCGCGGAAGAACTCGGTCTCCATCACCAGGCCGGGAGCCACGACGTTGGCGGTGATGCCCCGGGGGCCCAGCTCGGCGGCCAGGTCGGCGGTCCAGGACTCGACGGCGGCCTTGGCGGCGCCGTACGAGCCGGACCCGGTGCCGCGCGCGGCGATCGAGCCGATGGAGACGATCCGGCCGCCCTCGCCCATGCGCGGCGCGAGCGCGGTCGTGACCAGCACGGCGGACAGCAGGTTGGCGTTGAGGTTGGCCTGCCACGCCTCGGCGACGTCCGCCAGGTCGCCGGACTGCTCGCGTTCCAGGTTCGTGTTGCCCCCGGCGTTGTTGACCAGGACGTCCACGTGGGCGGGCAGGCTGTCGAGCGCGCCCTGGACGGCGGCCGGGCTCGCGGCGTCGAACGGCACGTACGCCGCCCCCAGTCGCGCGGCGGCCTCCTTCAGCACGTGCTCGCGCCGGCCGGTGATCGTGACGCGGTCGCCGAGGGCGGCGAACGCCTCGGCGATCGCGTAACCGATGCCGGTGCCGCCACCCGTCACCACGACCTCGCGCATGAGTGGATCACTCCTTTAGATCCGAATAATCCTCTGGACGACCATAGCCGCTCGGCATAACGGGGGCGACGGGCGGTGGCCCGCTTTATGGTGAGGGCGCTTTCATCAGTTCCAGGAGGTATGCATGAGCCCGAATATGCTCGGCGGCGACCCCACAGAGATGCAGCAGATGGCCAGCCAGTTCAGCCAGCAGTCCGAGGGGGTTCGCACCATCATGGCCGCCCTGGACCGCGAGGCGGCCAAGGTCGGCACTGCGTGGACAGGTACGGGAGCCCAGCGTTTCAGTCAGGCCTGGCAGAACTACCGCACGGCCTTCCAGCGCATGACCGAGGAGTTGCAGGAGGCTTCCCGGGTCATCGGCACGTACCAGCGGAACATCGAGTCCGCCACGCAGTGAGCACGGACAGGGGCCCTGGCCCGCCGCCGGGGCTTCTTCCGTCGTGAGGGGAGCTTTCCTCCCGGATCGGGCAGGCTACGCTCTTTCTCCATGATTGGTCGCGCCTTGGCGGCGAGCGTGCTCGCCCTGCAGTTCGCGGCGGCGCCGGCGCAGGCCGCGCCCGTGCGGTGCACGCCCAAGAAGGCCACCATGGCGATCGCCGAGACCTGGGCGCAGCGGCGGGTCAACGCGGAGAAGGTGTGGCCGCTGACCACGGGCCGGGGCGTCACGGTCGCCGTCATCGACAGCGGCGTGGACGAGACCCACCCCCAGATCCGGCTGGGCGGCAAGGCCGACCTCACCAACACCGGCTTTCGCGACTGCGTCGGCCACGGCACGGCGGTCGCCGGGCTCATCGCCGGCCAGCCGCGCAAGGACATCCCCTTCCACGGCGTCGCCCCCGGCGTGAGCCTGCTGTCGATCAAGTACGTCACCGGCGACAGGGGCGACGTGGGCCTGCTGGCCAAGGCCATCAAGACGGCCGTGGACGAGCACGCCGACGTGATCAACGTCTCCGTCGAGGCCTCCAACACCCCCGACCTGAAGGCGGCCGTCGACTACGCGCTGGAGCGGGACGTGGTGATCGTCGCCGCCGCCGGCAACCTGTCCAACGACGACGGCACCTCGACCCCTTCCTACCCCGCCGCGTACGACGGGGTGCTGTCGGTGGGCTCGGCGACCCCGGACGGCGGGCGCTCGACGTTCTCCAACCCCAACGCGGTCGCCGTGCTCGGCCCGGGAGAAGGCGTCAGCTCGACCTGGCCGCTCAAGGGGTACCAGTCCGCCCTGAAGGGCACCAGTTACGCCGCCCCGTACGTGACGGGCGTGGTCGCGCTCGTCCGCGCGCGGCATCCCGGGCTGACGCAGCTCCAGGTGCGCAGGCGCATCACGCTGACCGCCGACGGCGCGTCCGGGACGGGCACCGGCGCCGGGATGGTGAACCCGCTGCTCGCGGTGACCGCGGTGCTGCCGTCGGAGCAGGTGGCCGTGGCGCCGCCGGTGCCGCCGCCGCTGCCCGCGACCGTCGTGCGCAAGGCCGTGCCGCCGGACCAGCGGTCGATGGAGGTCGCGACGGTGGTCGCGGCGGGCGGGTTCTCGCTGGTCGGGGTGGCGTTGGCGGCCTGGGTGTTCGTTCCCATGGGACGCAGGCGGCGCTGGCGCCCTGGCTCGCCGCCGGATATCGGGAGAATTGACGGTTAACTGTAAGAGTGGCCGCCCGAAACTGCTGATGCTTATGGGGCTTATTTGGTTAAATGTCTCTGATCATGACGGACTCCTGAAAGGACGGTCATGGTGGAGAAGGACTCCCCCCAGGCAGCAGTACCGGAGCGGATCGGCGATCACGAGATCGTGAGCCTGTTGGGACAGGGCCCGCGTGGCGCCGTTCATCTGGGCAAGGAGTCCGAGGACGCCGATCCGGTCGCCATCAAGACGCTGACCGTGGACCCCGCGGCCGACCCGGACTTCGTGACCCGGCTCAAGGACGTCAGCCGGGTGTCCAGCTCGTATGTGGCCCGCACGCTCGACGCCGGCGTCCAGGACGGCCTGCTCTACGTCGTACGTGAGCACGTCGAGGGACGTTCGCTGGCCGAGACCGTCGCCGCCGACGGCCCGCTGACCGGCGACGCGCTCGAACGCGTGGCGGTCGGCATGCTCACCGCGCTGACCGCGGTGCACCTGGCCGGATTCGCGCACCGAGGGCTCACCCCCGACAACGTGATCCTCACCGGCGAGGGGCTGCGCGTCACCGACATCGAGATCGGCGACCCGGCCGGCGAGGTCGGCTACCGCGCCCCCGAGCAGCTCAACGGCCTGCAGTACGGGCCCTACGCCGACGTCTTCGCCTGGGCGGCGACCGTGGTGTTCGCCGCCACCGGCTCCGCGCCGTTCGGCCAGGACGCGCACGCCGTGCTCACGGACGAGCCCAAGGTGGACGGGCTGCCCGATCCGCTGCGCCAGACGGTCCTCGCGGCGCTGTCCAAGGACGTGTCCGGGCGGCCCACGACGTACACGGCGCTGCTGCGCCTGCTGGGGGACGACAAGGCCCCCATGCCGGCGGCGCCGATCGAGGGCGTGCCGGTGCAGATGCCGCCGTCGCCGATGGCGCCGTCCGACCCGGCGGAGCTCGTCACCCTGATCGACGGCCAGCCCCCCGTGCCGGGCCAGCCTCCGGTCCCGGGCCAGCCCCCGGTGCTGCCCCTGGCCATCGAGGGCGCCCCGATCCCGAACGGCCCGATGCAGCCGGGCCCGATGGCGAACGGCCCGGTCCCGAACGGCCCGATGCTGAACGGCCCGGTCCCGAACGGCCCGATCCCCAACGGCCCGATGGCGCACGACCCGATGCAGCCCGGCCCGTTCGTGCCCGGTGTGCCGCCGCAGGGCCCGATGGGGCATGAGCCCATGCAGCCCGGCCCCATCCAGCCAGGCCCGATGCAGCCCGGTCCGATGCAGCACCTTCCCGTGAACGACGAGCCGGTGCAGGGCGTCCCGGTGCAGTACCCGCCGGTGCCCGTGCAGGCCGCCTGGGGGCCGCCGTCCGGACCGCAGAACCCGCCCGTGGAGCCGGCGCAGCCCGCGATGGCCGGTGCGGGCAGCACCGGACCGGCGCGCAAGCCGTTCCCCATCGGCCTGGTCGCCGGTGTGGTCGCGGTCATGCTGCTGTCGGCGATCGGCCTGTGGGGCGCGAGCCGCTACTCCTCCAGTGTCACCTTCGAGCCCGCCGCCGCGGCGGGCTCGGCGTCGCCCAGCTCGGGCGCGGCGGCGGCGGCCCAGAAGGCGGTCACCACCGTGCCCACGCAGCCCCAGCCCGAGGTCACCGCCCCCTGGGCGACCACGCCGTCCCCCGACGACGACGGCGTGGGCCCGCTGGTGCTGCCGGACGACGACACCTCCGCCGACACCCCGCAGGTGCCGGTGCTGACCACGGTGCCGACGCCGACGGCGACCCAGCAGCTGACGGTCCCGACGATCCAGCCGACCGTGCCGGAGCGGAAGACCACCAAGGAGCCGGAGCCGACAACCACGGTCACCAGGACGGTCACGCCGACCCCCTCCGCGACGCAGACGCAGCAGCCGACCGAGACGCCCACCCAGAAGCCGACCGGGAAGCCCACGGAGAAGCCGACCGAGGAGCCGACGCAGAAGCCCACGGAGAAGCCGACCGAGAAGCCGACCGGGGAGCCGACGCAGAAGCCCACGGAGAAGCCGACCGAGAAGCCGACCGAGAAGCCCATCCAGGCTGCGCCGACCCAGACGCCCACGAAGGCGCCGGAGCCCAACCCCCAGAGGCCCACCCAGGCGCCGGAGCCTGCCAAGACCACCGCACCGCCGGCGACCAGGCCGACGCCGAACCCCTACACGCCGACGCAGGTGTGCGGATCCGGCTTCGTGGTCCAGCGGTCGACCCCGTTCGCCGGCGGCACGACGTACCAGCTCTACAGCAGCAGCACGGGTCAGAACTGCGTGGTCACCCTCAAGTCCGGCCCCGACGTCGGCAAGGCGTCCCCGGTCAGCGCGACCTTGGAGGTGCAGGGCGGCCCGAGCAGCACCGACAGCGGCAACTACGAGTACTACGCCGGCCCGGTCAAGCTCCCCGCCAAGGGCAAGTGCGTGCGTTACGCGGGCAGCGCGGGCTCCGGCAACACCAGTGCGGACTGGGGGAACTGCGGCTAGGCCCGACACGGAGCCGAGGTCGGAAGGATCTCCCACGCCATGCCCGGTGGGCCATCGGGCATGGCGTGACCTGCCGGACGCCTCATGGATCCGAAGCCTCCTGCGGCCGGGAGATCCGGACCCCGTACAGGCGCCAGGTCTCAGTATCCGCGGTAGCCGGACCCGGTCTTCATGCCGACGACCCCCGGCACCGCGGACACACTGCCGTAGCGCTCGATCGAGTAGCGCACGCCCGCGATGATGTTGTCCACCGGGTTGTAGATGTCCCGGTGGCCGTCCAGGGCGTGGGCGTTGAAGGTCGGGTCGATCGTCTGCATGAGCCCCTTGGAGGGGTGCCCGGCGGCGGCGTTGGAGTCCCACAGGTTGATCGCGTGCGGATTCCCACCGGACTCGTGCTGGATGATCATCCAGATGTCGTCGACGTTCATCTTCCCGACCGGGTAGCCGTGCTCCTTGAGGATGGCGACGGCCTCCTCGATCCACTGCTTCACCTTGCCCGTGGGCGCCGGTCCGCCGCCCGCGGGAGGGGGCGGGCCGCTGGAGCCGTAGCCGCCGATGATGGGGCTGCCGCCGGTGCCCGAATAGGGCGAGGTGTAGCTCTGGGTACGCCGCCAGTCGAACCGGTGCCCGGCGTCCGGCACGAACTCCTGGTCGCCGGCCGCCTTGATCTTGGCGAAGGTCGTCGTGCGCTCGCCCAGCGCCGTGCCGATGGCGTTCTTGGCGTCGGTGACGGCGTCCTTGGCGTCCTTGACCGGTTTCCTGGCGTTCTCGGTCTCCTCGCGGACCAGGCGGCCGATCTCGGCGTCCAGATCCTCCTGCTTGGCGTCGGGGTTGGCCGTCCGGTGGTTCTGGACGCGGGTGAGCAGGCGGTCGCAGATGCCGTCCACCTGGCGCTGGGAGCTCTCCAGCACGCCGGCGGCGGCGTCGAGCGCGTCGGCGCAGGAGTTGAGCGCGTCGTGCAGGCCCTGCCCGGCCCTGCCGTAATCCCCCATGTAGCGGACGAACGCGTCCGCCGAGTCGCCCTCCCAGGCCAGGTCCACGGTGGTGACGGCGCTGCCGAGCTGGCCGGAGTCGGTGAGCACCTTGCCCGCGGCCGTACGCCAGCGCTTGGCGATGCCGCGGATCGCGCCCGGGTCGCCGCTCACCTGCCCGGCCAGCGCGGCCAGCGTGGGGCCGCCGGGCAGGGCGTTGATCGCCTCCGGTGCGCTCATGCCGGGGAGTTCGCCTTCCGCACGTTGCTCTCCACCAGGTCCAAGGCCCGTTCGACGCTCTGGACGAGGCTCTTGGCCTTGCCGAACTCGCGGTCGGCGACGCTCTCCACCTGGTCCACGGCGGTCGCGAGGGCCGCGGAGTCGGCCAGCTTGCCGAAGATCGAGGAGTCGGCGGCGCCGGCGGGGAAGCTCTCCGCCAGGTCGCCGAACTTGCCCGCCACAGTCTTTGCCGCGATGCGGCAGTCGTCCAGGGCCTCGAAGTGAATGTCCAGTCCTGCCATCACTCCTCCTCCTCCGCCGGCGGCCAGAACGCCGTCTGCGCCAGCCGCGAGCCGAACCTTCTGTCCACCACGAAACCGCGTCCCGGAGGCTGCGGCTGGGCGCGTACGTTGCCGAACAGGAAGCCCTCGTCCCTGCTGCCGGACAGGATCACCGCGGGGCTGGCCATGTCCTTGATGCGCTGGATCACCGGGTCGAACATGGCCCGGCCCAGGCCGCCCATGGCCCGCGACATGATCAGGTGCAGTCCGATGTCACGGGCCTGCGGCAGCAGCTCGACCAGCGGCAGCAGCGGGTTGTTGGACGTGGCCACCAGGTCGTAGTCGTCGACCACGATGTACAGGTCGGAGCCCTTCCACCAGTCGCGGGCGCGCAGCTGCTCGGGCGTGAGGTTGGCCGGCGGCAGGCGCTTGAGCAGGGCGTTGCGGGCGTCGTTGACCAGTTCGAGCGCGGCGGCGCTGGAGGCGGCGTAGCCGATGCGGTTCTCGCTGACCGCCGTGTCCAGCAGCGACCGGCGGTAGTCGATCACGATCATCATGGCCTCGCGCGGCGTGTGCCGGGCGACGACGTTCTCGGCGATCACCTTGAGCATGTTGGACTTGCCGCTCTCGGTGTCGCCGACCACGACGAAGTGCGGGTCGGCGTCGAAGTCGATCAGCACGGGCGCGAGCGCGGCCTCGTCCACGCCGATCGCGATCCGCGACTTGCCGGTCTCCTCCACGCCCGGCAGCGACGCGGCGGGCAGCACCGACGGCAGCAGCCTGACCTGCTTGGCGGGCGGGCCCTGCCAGGAGTCCCCGATCGCCTGCACCAGGCCCTGGAGGCCGGCGGCCAGGTCGTCGGAGTCCTGCACGCCGTCGATCCTGGGCAGCGCGCCGAGGAAGTGCAGGCCGTCCTTGGTCAGGCCGCGTCCGGGCACGCCCTCCGGCACGGCCAGCGACTTCTTCCTGTTGATCTCGGACTCGTACGCGTCGCCGAGCTTGAGCTCCACCCGCGTGCCGAACAGGTCCCGGATGCCGGGCCGGAACTCCGACCACTTGCCGGTGGCCGCCACCACGTGGATGCCGTAGCCGAGGCCGCGCGCCGCCAGGTCGGTGATGACCGGCTCCAGGGCCTCGAAGTCCTGCCGGATCGTCAGCCAGCCGTCCACGACGAGGAAGATGTCGCCCCAGCCGTCGCCCTGGAGGGAGCCGTCGGCGACCCGCCTGCGGTAGGTGTTCATGGAGTCGACGCCGTTCTCGGTGAACTCCCGCTCCCGGTCGCGCAGGATCGAGGCGATCTCGGCCACCGTGCGGCGCACCCGGTCGGCGTCCAGCCTGGAGGCCACGCCGCCGACGTGCGGCAGCCCCTCCAGCGAGGCCAGCGCGCCGCCGCCGAAGTCCAGGCAGTAGAACTGCACCTCGCGGGGGGTGTGCGTGAGCGCCATGCTGGTGATCAGCGTGCGCAGCACCGTGCTCTTGCCGCTCTGCGGGCCGCCGGCCACGCCCACGTGCCCGGCCGCGCCGGACAGATCCAGCCAGTACGGGTCCCGCCGCTGCTCGAACGGCCGGTCGATGATCCCCACCACGGCCTGCAACCGGCCGCGGCCGGTCCACCCGGCCGTGGACAGCCCCAGCTCGGGCGTGACCGACAGCGGGGGCAGCAGGTGCGCCAGCGTGGGCGGCTCGGCCAGCGGCGGCAGCCAGATGCGGTGCGCGGGCGGCCCCTGGCCCACCAGGCGGCCGACGACGATGTCCAGGAGGCTCTGCTGCGCCTTGTTGCTCTCCTCCTGCGCAGCGGGATCCTCGGGCGGCTCCTCGACCATCGGGACGGGCACGAAGTCGGGGCCGTACTCGACGATCTCCCGGACCGTCACCGAGCCGTCGGTGGTGGCGACGTGCCGCGGGTCGACCTGGTGGGGACCGGACACGTACGCGGCCTTGAACCGGGTCATGCCGGACGTGTCGAACTTCAGGTACCCGTTGCCCGGCGCGGACGGCAGCTCGTAGGCGTCGGCCACCCCCAGCACGACCCGGCTCTCCATGGCCGAGAACGTGCGCAGACCGATCCGGTACGAAAGGTGCGTGTCGAGCCCGCGCAGCCGTCCCTCCTCCAGCCGCTGCGAGGCCAGCAGCAGGTGCACGCCGAGCGAGCGCCCGAGCCGGCCGATCATCACGAACAGGTCGATGAACTCCGGCTTGGCCGTCAGCAGCTCGCTGAACTCGTCCAGGATGACGAACAGCGTGGGCAGCGGACGCAGGTTGGCGCCCTGCTCGCGGGCCCTCTCGTAGTCGCGCAGGGAGGCGTAGTTGCCGGCCGCGCGCAGCAGCTCCTGGCGGCGCACCATCTCGCCGTGCAGGGCGTCGTGCATGCGGTCCACGAGCGGCAGCTCGTCCTCCAGGTTCGTGATGACCGCGGAGACGTGCGAGAGGCCGTCCAGGCCGAGGAAGGTCGCGCCGCCCTTGAAGTCCACGAGCACGAAGTTGAGGATCTCCGAGGAGTGCGTGACCGCCAGGCCGAGCACCAGCGTGCGCAGCAGCTCGCTCTTGCCCGAGCCGGTCGCGCCGATGACCAGGCCGTGCGGGCCCATGCCGCCCTGGGCGGACTCCTTGATGTCCAGCTCGACCAGCCGGCCGTCGGCGCCGAGGCCGATCGGCACCCGCAGCCGGTTCCGTCCCGCGCGGGGCCGCCAGGTCACCGACGGCTCCAGGCGGGTCGGGTCGCCGACGCCGAGCAGCTCGGTCAGCGTCGTGTTCACCGCCAGCACGTCCTGGGCGTCGCCGCCCTTGGCCGAGGAGGCGCGCAGCGGCGCGAGCTGGCGGGCCAGCCCCTCGGCGCGCAGGTAGTCCAGCGCGTCGGGGTCGCCGAGCCGGTTGGTGTTCTCGCGGCCCGCGTGGTCCAGCTTGACCATGTGGAAGCCGGCGGCGTCGATGCGCAGCCGCAGCGTGCTGCGCTCCTCGACGGTCCCGGCCGAGTTCGACAGGTCGATCACGGTGACGCCGTCGATGGCGTCCGCGCCGAGCTGGGAGTCCTGCGGCACGTGCCCGCCGTCCAGGATGAGCACGTGGTACGGCAGCGCGTCCGGCGAGGCGCCCGGCTTGAAGCGGGCCCGCTCCTTCAGCTCCGCGCCCACCAGGCGGTCGAGCTGGGCCAGGTTCTCGGCCATGAGCCTGACCTGGCCGGCGCCGTCGGTCTCCTCCGGGTGCAGCGCGTGCGGCAGCCACTTGACCCAGTCCCAGTGGCTCATCCACTCCTTGCTCGCGCACACCATGATCCGCATGTCGTCGGGGGAGTGGAAGACGGCCATCTGCGCGATCATGGCCCGGACCAGGTCGCGGACCAGGGCGGGGTCGCCGTCCAGCTTGATGCGGGAGAAGGAGTGCAGCGCGACGGCGACCGGGAGGCGTTCGACGGTCGAGTGGGTGCGGATGAAGCGGCGCAGCGCGCCGGCCGACAGGGCGTCCAGGTCCTCGACCGGCTTGGAGTCCGGGGGGATGAGCTGGACGGCCAGCTTCTGGATGCCGGTGCCGAGGCGTACCGTGCTGAAGTCCTCGTCGCGGGGGCGGCGCTCCCACAGGCGCGGGCCCATCGCGGTCCACCACAGGGTGTCGGGGGCCGGGCCGCTCCACTCCAGGGCCTCGCGCTGCTGGATGGCCGCCTTGCGCACCTTCTTGCGGATCTGCGCCAGGTAGCGGAAGTAGTCGCGGCGGGCGCCGTTGAGCCGGGCCTTGCGCTCGCCGGCCTGGCGGCCCATCTGGCCGACCGTCATGCCGACCATCGAGAACGCGAACAGGCCGCTGGCGACGTACATGATGGGGTTGGCGTTGGTGCCCCCGGCGGTGAACATCAGGCCCATCGCCGCCGCGCCCGCCACCATCGGCAGGTACGTCAGCACCGCCATCATGCCTTGCGACTGGACCTCTGGGATCTCCGGTGGGGACTCCAGCAGGATCTCACCGCGCGGCGGCTTCGGGCTGGGGCGGCGCTCCGGGCGCCGTACTACGACGATGCTCACCCTTGTGACAGGCCCTTCTGGTGCTCGGAAGAACCTTCTTACCAGATGTGCCTAACGTCCGAGTTGAGGTCTGAGTTAACTCTGTCTCGCTATGTTGTGTTTGTGACATCGCTGGCCGAAATCCCCCCTCCACAGCAGGGCGCGTTGCACCAGGTGCCCGCTCCGCTCCCGCCGCTGTGCCACGTGACGGTGGTAGGGCCGCGCAGGAAGGCCGACCTGGCACTGCCCGCCGACATCCCGCTGCCGCACGTCCTGCCGGGGCTGCTCAGAGCCATGGGCGAGCTGGGCGGCGACATCGCCACCGCGCCCGGCTGGACGCTTCAGCGGCTCGGCGGCCCGCCCTTCGACCTGGGACAGAGCCTCGGCGCGCTGGGCGTGCTGGACGGCGAGATCCTCTACCTGCGCCCGCGCGCGGTGTCGCTGCCGCCGGCCAGGTTCGACGACGTCGCCGACGTGGTCGCCACCGGCGTGCGCGAGGGCAAGGGCAAGTGGTCACCCGACCTGACCCGCGGGCTCGGCGGCGGGGCGGCCTGCGGGCTGCTCGTCGCCGGCGCCGTGGCGCTGGCCTTCGGCGGCCTGACCCCCATGGTGACCGCGATCGTGGCCGGGGCGCTCGCGCTGCTGATCGTCGGCGTGGGGATGGCCATCTCGCGCGCGGTCGGCGACTCCGGCTCCGGCGCGCTGATCGGGTACGCCGCCCTCCCGTACGCGTTCCTGGCCGGGCTGCTGGCCCCGGCGGCGGGCGGCGGGCTGATGACCGTCGGCTCGCCGCAACTGCTCGGGGCCCTGGCCTGCACCGCGCTGGTGGCCACGCTCGGCGGCACCGCGATCGCGGACGGCGTGCCGGGCTTCCTCGGCACGGCCATCGCCTCGATGACCGGCGCGGTCTGCGCGGCCGTCGTCATGGTGACGGGGGCGTCGCCCGCGGGCGTGGCGGCCGTGGGCGCGGCCGTCGTGATGGCGCTCAGCCCGCTGGTGCCCGTGTTGTCGTTCCGGCTGGCCCGCGTGCCGCTGCCGGTGATGCCCACCAACGCCGAGGAGCTGCGCGGCGACAACCAGCGGCTCGACAGCGCCTCGGTGCTGGAGCGCACCGGCGCGGCGCGGCGGTACGCCACCGGCATGGTCGTGGGCGTCGCGCTGGTCGGGGCCGGGGCGCACGCGCTGTTCGTCGCGGACGGCCGGTGGATCTCGGTGGCGATGTCCGTGGTGCTGGCGTTCACGCAGATCATGCGGGCCCGGGTGTTCCAGGGCGTCGGGCAGCGGCTCTGGCTGCTGCTGGTCGGGCTGGCCGCGCTCGGCGCGGTGGCCGTGTCCGTCGGGGTCGGCGTGGGCGGCGTGGCCTCGGTGGCCGTGGTGCTGGGGCTGCTGTGGGCGGCCATGGTGGTCGTCGGCATGGGCGTGTGGCTGCCCGGCGGCAGGCCGTCGCCGTTCTGGGGGAGGGCCGCCGACATCCTCGAATGGGCGCTGATCGTCGCGCTGGTGCCGCTGGCGCTCGGGGTGCTGGAGGTCTACGCCTGGGTACGCGGCCTGGCCGGTTAGCCGGCTCGTTCCCGAAGTGAACATCACGAAGCCCTGATTGTGGTTAACTCGCACCGATGTGCCCTATGGGAGGGATGGTGTCGGTGACGGATTTCGGGGACTTCGGCAACATCGACATGGACCGGCTCCTGAACAGCATGGACGAGCAGCTGAGCAAGTCCGAGGAGCTGCAGAAGGCCATGTCCGCCCTGGTGGGCAGGGGAGAGGACGAAGGGCACCTGGTCGTCGTCGAGTACGCCCAGGAGGGCCTGCGCACCCTGGACATCCACCCGAAGGCGATGCGGCTGAGCGCGGCCGAGCTGTCGGAGCGGATCAAGGAGGCCATCGCGGCGGCGACCGCCGACCTGCAACGCCAGGCCGACGAGCTGCTGACCGAGATCTTCGGCGTGCACGGCAACCCGATGCGCATGCTGGAGAACCCCGACCGGGCGCTGCGCGAGGTCCGCAAGGCCGAGGCCAGCTACGAGCGGGCGTTTGACGACGTAATGGGAGAACTCGACAGAATCCGCCGCGAACTGGACCTGTGATTGACCAGGGCGTTTGCTGACATGTCGAGAAGTTGTTACATCTTGGCCATTGGGTCTGCTGTTACTCATGGGCAGTTTGGTGCTTATATGGTTTAGCGACCGAAATGATCGTTACGGAGGTGACGAGTGTCCGAATTCTTTGGGGCAAGCCCGAGCCAGATCAAGGTGGCCTCTGGCCACGTGGTGGACACCGCCCAGTACATCGAGGGTCTGAGGACGGCGGTGGAGACGACCGCCAACGGTCTTCTCGCGACCGGCTGGCTCGGCCCGGCGGCGGCCCGGTTCAAGAACGCCATGACCAACTGGGACAACTCCATGCGGAACGTACGGACCGACCTGGAGGGGATCGCCGACAAGATGGGCGTCAACGCGGTCGTCTACTCCGCGGCCGACCAGGACGTCCAGGCCGGTATGGGCCGCGTCGAGTCCCTGATCAACGTCGACATCAAGTAGGAGGGGGACCGCGGTGTCCGCTGAGCTCGACTTCACCAAAGTCAACTTTGGGCACATGGAGCTCGCCCAGGGCGACTTCATCAAGATCCTCGGCTCCTTCGAGAAGGCCACCGACGACCTGATGGCCCGGCTGAAGAACGACCTGGCCGGCCATTGGGAGGGCCCGGACGGCGCCGAGACGTTCTTCCGGCAGCACGAGCAGAAGTGGCAGGCCGCGGCCGCCCAGATGCGCGGGCAGCTGGACGAGCTGCAGAAGGCCGTCCAGATCGCGAACGAGAACTACCGCGCGGCCGAGAACCGCAACAAGTCCATCTGGTACGACGGCTGACGTCTTCTGCTCGGCCACCCGCGCGGTGGCCGAGCCTGGTGATGGGAGGATCATGGCCGGGCTCGAACCCGAACCGTGGCCGGGGCTCGACGACACCGACGCCGAGCTCTACTACAACGTGGGCAAGATGCGGGCCATCGCCGACGACCTGGAGATCGCCCTGGCGCTCACGCAGGGCGCCGGCGGCAACAGGGACGGCGTCACCGGCTCGGTCGAGACCCTCACGAGGTACTTCGCGCTGGGCGAGGAGCACATCGGGCGGTGGCCGGCGGCCAGCGCCCTCGCGCACAGCGTGGGCAGCACCGGCGCGGACCCCGGCGGCCAGGTGTCGTTGGAGGGCCGCGGAGCGCTGCTGACCGCCCTGTACCAGGACTACGTCGAGTGCTGCCAGAAGCTGGTCAAGGCCATCAGGGACAGCGCCGACAGTTACGCCAAGACGAACCCGGGCCGAGAGTGAGCAGCGTTGGCTGAGCGCAAGGTCGACATCCGTGACAATTCCCGGCGGCCGAAGAGCGAGCCGGTCACCGCGTCGCGGGAGCAGATCGAGGGATGGCTCAAGGCCACCTCCGCCATGGAGGTGCACGACCGGGGCCTGTCCTACAAGCAGGTGGCCAAGGTCGTCCGCGGGGTGGCCGACGCGCTGCCGCAGATCGGCAAGGATCTGTCCGGCGCCTGGCGGTCGGACACCTCCGCCCAGGCGCAGCGGGCGCTCCAGCTGCTCCACGCCTCCGGGCGCGAGATCGCCGAGGCCATGGACAAGATGTCCGAGGCGCTGATCCTGTACGGGCGCGACTACCTGCCCAAGGCGATCGAGGAGGTCGAGGCCGCCAAGAACCAGAAGACGGCGGTCCCGGCGCCCTCGCCCGGCGCGGCGCCGAAGCCGCCGTCCGCGACGCCGTCGCCGTCGTACACGCCGCCGGTGCTCGGGCCCGTGACCTCGCACAACGTGCCGGAGCCCAAGCCGGGCCTCACCAAGTCGCCCACGGAGATGCAGGCCGACGTGGCCCGGCGGGCGCTGGAGAAGCTCAACAACCACATCGTCGACCTGTACGACTTCCGGATCCCGGAGAGCGTCGTCGTCGAGCTGCCCGAGGTGAAGCCCGCCGAGGCGCCGGCTCCCGAACGGGACATGCCGCTCACCGACCCCTCGCCGTACGGGAAGGGCTCGTACTGGACCGGCGGCGGCCATGACAGCGGCGGCACGGGCGGCTCGACCGGCTCCGGCACGCACGGCGGCTCCGGCGGATCGGGCGGATCAGGCGGTTCGGGCGGTTCCGGCGGTTCGGGCGGCACCGGCGGCCACGACGGCGGCACCGGCACCGACCCCCGCCCCGGGGACCAGACCCCCGGCGGCGACAACCCGGGCACCGACAACCCGGGCACCGACCGGCCGGACACCCCCGGGACGGACACCCCAGGCGCCGACCAGCCGGGCGGCCAGGGCGCCGGATCAGGGACCGGCGGCTCGGCCACCACCGGCGACGGCACCACGCCTCCCGTGCTCGACAACAACACCACCGGTGACCGCGCCACCCAGTCGCAGGACGTGGACGTCCGCGACCCGCGCGCCACCGAGACCGCCGGTTACCACCCGACCACCACCCCCGGGTACCCCGGCACCCCGAACCAGCCGTTCGTGACCCAGCCCGCCTACCCCTCGCCGTCCGCGGGGACGCCCGCGGTGATCGGCGGCCCCGGGTCGTACGTCCAGGGGAGTGCGCCCGCGGCGGCGGCCAGGACGGGCGCGACGGGCGGCGCCGGCATGCCGTTCATGCCGTTCGGCGGCAGCGGCGGGCCGGTCCCCGAGGAGGGACAGGTCGAGACCTCGACCCTCCTGAAGGAGGACAACGACGTGTGGAGCCACCACGAGGGCTCCATCTCACCGGTGATCGGCTAAGGAGGCGGCCATGGCACTCGAACTGGACCCCAACTGGCCAGGTCTCGACGGGGACAAGGACAACTACACCAACCGCACGGAGATCAAGCGCATCGCCGGCGAGCTGAGCGAGCTGCTCAAGAAGCTGAAGACACCCACGCTCCCGCCGGTGACGCAGTTCCTGACCGCGCCGGGGCAGCCGGCCCCCGGGCCGAAGCTGCCCGAGGGCGCCGGCTCGCTGCCCGATCTCCAGCGCTACTGTGCGCTCAGCCAGGACCAGATGGGCGAGTGGCCCGCCGCCATGCACTTCGGGCTGGCGGTCAACTCGGCCTACTCCCAGCTGATCGGCGAGCCGGGTTCCACCAGCGGCCTTTACGCCGCCATGGTCGGGCAGGGCGACAGCACGGTGGAGGCGCTGCTCGACATCTCCAAGACGTCCGACGGCGCCGAGCAGGCGACCGAGGAAGCCGCCGCGCGGCGGGAGGCCTGACACCCATGGCCGAGCCCAAGAAGCAGACGTACAAGCTCGTCTACAACACCGGCCCGGTCGACACCTCCACCCCGGACGTGTCGTTCATGGGCAGCCTGTTCAGCGACACGCTCGACAAGGTCAAGAACTGGATCGACGCCACCGACCCTGAGTCGATCAAGCTCGCCGGCCTCTACTACACGCGGGCCGAGACGCTGCTGAACGGCTTCGCCGGTGAACTGAAGGCCAAGGCGGCCGAGCTGGCCAAGAACTACACGGGCCCGGCCGCCGTCGAGACGCAGAAGCAGCTCCAGACCCTGCACGCCAGCGTGCGCGAGCTGGCCAGGAAACTCGGCGAGATGGGCCGCCCGGTCCATGCGTACGGCGAGACGCTGAACTGGGCGCAGGCCAACGTGGTCGAGTCGATGGACCACGACTCGCGCACGGACCGCGACGTCGACTGGGCCGGGCGGGTGCCGTTCTACCGGTTCTACCGGGGCGACAAACGGGCCGTCGAGCACCTGAAGAAGGTCAACGAGCGCATCGTCGAGCACTACAAGCAGCTGCCCGTCGAGGTCCAGACCGCGCTGCCGGACCCGAGCGTCCCGGAGCTGCCGGACTTCAACAACGGCGGCGGAAGCGTGCCGGGCGCGCCGGACCTGAGCGGCAAGGGCGGGGCGGGCAACATCCCCGTCTCCTCGATCGGGCCGGACGCCGTGCCGGGCGGTCCCGGGTACATCGACGGCAAGGTGCCGGGTGACGGGGGAACGGGCGCCTACCCGGCGGTCCACTATCCCGACGGCTCGGGCACGAACGGCTCCGGCGTGAACGTCGGCGGCGTCCAGGGCTACGACGCCGGGGACAACCCGTACGGCGGGGCCGACTCCTCGGCCCTGAACGGCGCCTCGCTGGGCTCCACGCCGCCGGTTTCGACCGCCGGCCTGCCGTCGGGCACCGGCGACGACACCGCGAACCTGGCCGGGTACGACCCGTCCATGTCGGGGATGCCCAACAGCGCCTTTCCCACGACGACGGGCGGCTCACCCTACGGCGGCGCGGGATCGGGAGCCGGAGGCGGCTTCGGAGCGGCGGGCGTGGGCGGGGGCGGGGCGGCGGGCGCCGCCATGTACGGCACCGGCGGCGGCTCCGGGTTCGTCGCTCCCGGCATGATGGGCGGAATGCCCGCTCGTGGCGGCGAGAGCGGCGAGAAGCACGACAGCGAGAACTCGACCTGGCTCGCCGAGGACGACGACGTGTGGGGCGGCCCGGAGGGCACCACGCCGAGCACGCTCACCTGAGGCCGCGCTGCGCGCTCGTCCGGCGCCCGGAGCCGCCGCACCACGCCTGCGGGCCGATCCTCGCGACCGGCCCGCCCCCGGCGCGCGGCCCACTGCCCGCCCGCAAGCCGCCCCCCGTGCGGGGAGCGGCGGTGCGGGGGGCGCCCGGAGGCGCCGCCCCGCTCATGGACGCGCGCTCGCGTCAGCCGCAGTGCTCGAAGGGGCTGTCGTACGCGGTCGAGCCGATCGCGCCGCCCCACTTGACGCAGGTACGCAGGGCCTTGGCCCGGACCGGACCGGCGTAGTACTGGTAGCTGCCCGCGTCGGTGCTCCTGGCCTTGCCCTTGACCTCCAGGTAGGCCCGCACGGCCGCCTTGCCCGAGCCGCTGTTGCGCAGCGTGGTGACGCAGTTCTGGCCGGTGGAGGCCGAGTACAGCAGGACGACCCGGCCCTGGTTGCCGAGCGGCGCGGAGTCGATCTGCTTGTAGCCAGCACCGCAGACCTGCTCGGCCGAGTACGGGTTGCCGCCGCCGGTGCTGGGCTTGCCCGGGTCGGCGGGCGCGGGCGTGCCGCCGCCGCCCTGGCAGTTGTTCGACTTCAGCGTCTGGTGGCTGTAGCCGAAGGTGGTGCCGTTGAACTTGGCCGGCACGATCTTGCCCGACGACGAGCGCTGCTCGTAGTGCAGGTGGGCGATGATGCCCTTGTACTTGGCCGAGGTGTTGCCCACCTGGCCGACCTGCTGGCCCTGCGCGACGTTCGCGCCCGGGGAGACCGTGCGCTTCTTCATGTGGGCGTACAGCGAGACGCTGCCGTCGGAGTGCCGGATCTTGACCACGTTGCCGAAGCCGTCGGCGGTCCGGTACTCCGACATGATCACCTTGCCGGCCGCCGAGGCCACCACGGTACGGCCCATGTCGGCGTTGCCGTCGCCGTACGAGCCGTTGAAGTCGATCTCGTAGCCACCGGTGTGCGCGCTGCTGTCGTTGCTGTCGCCGGTCCAGGTCTCGCCGCACGGGAACGGAAGCTGGTGGACGACGGCGGCGCTGGCGCTCGCCGCGCTCGTGCCGGTGAGGGGCAGCGCGGCGATGCCACACACACCCACGATCAGGGTCTTGATCCGCATGCGGGAAAGGCTGCCATCCTGATCAACGGTCAGTCTAGATCATTCGCAAAGTGTTCACGCTAAAAGTTGATATTTGTCGATATCGTAGCCAGGACTGTGCAAAACGCAGTTTTCGGACAGGGAGGGTCAGATGGGCGCAGGAGAGAACTCCGCCGCCAGCCTGGGACTATCCCCGGCGGGCCTCGGCGGGGCCACGATCCGGTTCACCGACAAGAAGATCAGCAAACTGGGCAGCGACATCGCCGACCAGGAACCGGGCATGGGCAAGATCGAGACGAACACGAAGGGGATCACCATCGAATCCCCCGGGTTCGGCATCGTCGGCCTCGGCCTCTCCTACGCCCACGAGCAGATCAAGAACGGCGCCGGCGACACGGTCGCCATGGCCAGGTCCGTCCTGAAGGACTACAAGACGGCGCTGGAGCAGCTGGAGAAGAACTACGAGAAGGTCGACAAGGACAACGACGGCCTGATCAAGGAGTACGGCGACGGCCCCGGCCCCGGCCCCGGTCCCGGCCCCGGCCCCGGCGGCATCGATCCGACCAAGCTGGGCGGTGGCGGTGGTGGCGGCCTGCCGCCGATGAACATGCCCGACGACAAGCTCCCGGACGACAAGCTCCTGGACAACAAGTTGCCCGACAACAAGCTGCCTGACGACAAGTTGCCGGACGACAAGTTCCCGGACGACAAGCTTCCTGACGACAAGCTGCCGGACAACAAGCTCCCGGACAACAAGCTCCCCGACAACAACCTGCCCGACCCCAACGCCATCAACGCGAACCTGCCCAAGACGCCGTCCATCGAGGATCAGCTCAACCACAACACCGACGTCCCGGACCTCAAGAGCGCGCTCCCGGACCCGTCCCAGACCAAGCTGTCCGGTCTGGACCCCAACGCCCTGAACTCCGCCATTCCCAGCACCGGCAACCTGACCGGCCGTCCCATCGATTTCCCCACGTCGGGCGGCTACGGCAGTTCGTCGGGCCCCGGCGGGACCACCACGGGCGCGGGCGCGGCCGCGGGCGGCCTGCGCGGCGCCGGCGCGGCCGGCATGTCGGGCATGCCGTTCATGCCCATGTCGGGCGGCGCGGCCGGCAACGAGCAGAACCGCGAGCGGGAGAAGCCGGAGTACGTGCGCGGCGACGAGAACGACTGGCTCGACGACATGGACATCGCACCGCCGGTCCTCGGCGAGTGAGAAGGAAGACGACATGGCATACGAAGAAGACCGCTGGCTGATCCTCGCCGCGGCCGGCGTGGCGACCGCGAACGCCGCGGTGCTCTTCGAGTACCCGCTGGCCAGGAACGTCGCGATCATGGTAGGCGCCCTCGTGTCCAACCCCGGCGCCGTGGCGAAGGCGGCCGTGGAGTGGTTGGCGCCCGTCGTCGGCGAGGACGGGTTGGACTTCCAGGCCATCGGCGGTGCGATCGTCAAGCTCTCCGAGGAGGTCGCCAGCAAGGAGTACTGGACGGGGCCGGCCTGGGAGGTGTTCAAGAAGTCCGCGGACGACTTCGCCCAGCAGGTGAAGGCGGCCTCGGCCTACTTCCAGAACGTCTCCAGCGGCATGGACACGATCGCCACGCTCTACCACTATGCCGTCTACGTCGCCTGTCTGGTGGCCGCGATCACGACGGCCCTCGCCGCCGCGAAATGGCTGACCTTCATCGTCCCCATCTTCGTCGCGGTGGTGATGCGGGGGCAGATCAACGGCATCCTGATCGCGCTCGCCCAGATCCTCAGGGGCATCGTCGGCAAGAACGTCAAGTCAGCCGCCATGCTCGCGGGCATCCTGGCCACGGTGAACGGCATGTGCGCCATGATGACCCAGGTCATCGACAAGGGCCGTCCGAAGGCCAACTTCGGGCCCAGCGACCTCGAGTACGTCGGCAACGGGGAGGAGAAGCCCGGCACCCTGCAGCGCAAGAACGGCGGCATGCCTGACCTGACGACGGCCGGCGGCCTCATCTGACCCCGACCCGCACCTCGTCCCGGCGCCCCGGCCCGGCTTCCGCCGGCCGGGTCCGTCGCTCACTGGGCCGTGACCTGCACCGGTGAGCGCGCCGCCGTCGGGTCGAGCGCCGGGCCCTCCGGGATCAGGTGGACGAGGTTGTAGGGCACCGGCGTGACGTCCTCGGCGCCGTACCCCAGCTTGTTGATCTGGTCCCCGGTCTGCAGCGGGAACCTCCTGCCCTGGTCGGTGAGCAGGAAGTAGGTCTGCACGAACGCCTTCTGGCCGTCCCCGGGCAGCAGGCCGCCCAGGGCCGCGCCGCCGGCGGGCAGCAGCACCTGGTCGAAGTGCTCCTGGTCGCTCCGGGACGTGGGCGCAGGGATGGTCATCGTCGCGCCGACCGTGATCTTCGCCTGCGCTGAGCCGTTCTGCGTGTCGGCGTACACCGCGCACAGCGCCGCCGAGGACGTGACCGTTCTGGGCAGGCTCGTCGGCAGGCCGCCGACCGTGAGGGTCTGGCGGGAGGTCCTGCCGTTCGCGGTGGCGGCGTCGATCTCCAGTGGGACGGCGGCGCGCCTGCCGTACGCGGCCTTGGTCTTCGGGTCGGCGAGCAGCAGCGTCGCCTGGGTGAGGTTGACGGGGGCGAGCCCGTCGGCGAGCAGCACGTACCAGCGGTCGGGAGCCCCGCCCATGCCCTTCACGGTGTAGACCTGACCGACCGCCCCCTTGCCGCCCCCGGGGGCGACGGCGCGCCGGCCCAGGCCGGTGATGGGCGGCGGCATGAAGTCGGGGCCGGGAGGGATCGCGTTGATCCAGGTCGAGGGCACTCTTCTGGGATGGGCGTTGAGCGCGCGCACACCCGTCTCGGTCACCTTCATGCGCCGGTCGTTCCAGACCACCCAGCCCTGCTGGCCGTCCGTGACGACCAGCGCGTCGCCGCCCACGGGTGTCCCGCCGACGTCCTGTCCGCCCACCAGCGTGACGTACGGCCCCCGCGCCCCGGCGGCCTGCGCCGGCTCGGTCACGCACGCCGACCACGGGCCCTTCACCAGCTTCTCGCGGGCCGGAAGGCTGTCCGGCGCGCCCGCGATGCCCACCAGCGGCCCGCGCGGCAGCGTCGCCAGCGACGCGGCGGAGACGTTGCGCACCTTGAAGTCGGTCGCGTCGAGCAGCAGCAGCGCCGAGACGTAGTTGGCGGTCGGCAGCAGCCGCCCCTGCTCCTGGCTGTAGACGTAGGTAGCGCCCGTCTCCTCCTCGACCAGGAGCTGGCCGGCCTCGGTCAGGTTCGTCGCCCCGCCGGGCTTGAGCAGCCCCCAGATCCCGAACACCGCCGCGATGAGCACGCCCACGAGCACGCCGCAGAACATCGCCACGTTGTGCCGCCGCATGGGCGTCTCCGGCACATCGGGCTCAGCCTGCAGCAACGCCATGCCCAGGCGCTGCTGCATCAGCCGATGAGCCTGGTAGAGGTCCTTCCGGGTCTGCATCTCACCTCTCCCGTATCGCAGGGATCAGCATAGAACGCTCTTGTGTCATGAACCCCTACGGAAGTAGCAAACCCCAATAGAACGCCCACGGAACGAAGGCCACACCCGCCGCGACGAGCAGGCCCAGCCGTACCCGCTCGCCGGTCGCGCGTTCCCGCCGCCACGTGCGCGCTGCCGGCGCCGTCGCCACGACGGTGGCCACCGCGACGGCCTGCAGCGCCAGCCAGACGAGCGGCCTGCCGAGGAGCATAGGACCGGGCGCGGCCAGCTTCCCGCCGGTGGACATCAGGTAGAACAGGTAGGCGAACCCGCCCAGCGCCGCCACGAGCCCTCCGGCGCTGCCCACCCGAGCCGCCGCCGTCCCCTTGACCGACGTGCCCCGGACTGCTGCCGTTTCCGCGGTCGGCGTGCCCCGGACCGCTGCCGTTTCATTGGTCGGCGTGGCTTGGGCGGCTGTCGTTTCTCTGGTCGGCGTGGGCCGGGCCGCGCCGCGGCCCCGGATCCGCCGGACCACGGCAACCGCCGGATATCCGGCGAACCCGGCCAGGAACAGCGCCAGGACCGCCGTCTGCGCGAAGGCCGACTCCCACCACGCTGGGGGCGGCGTCCCGACGGAGTCCTCTGCCTGGACGGGCGCGGGCCCCGACACCTCCGCGACCGGAGCCCGACCCGAGGTCGCCTTCGCCACCCAGCCGCCCACCAGCTCGGCGTAACCGGGAGCGAGCTCGGGCAGACGCGTGACGCCGCCGTCCGGGGTCACATGAGCCGCGTGATCGGCCTTCTCGAAGAACCGGAACGTGTACCGCCTGTTGCCGCCCTTCTCCAACGCCGCGCGGAAGATCGGCGGCGTCTCGCGAGGCGGGGTCAGCAGGTCGTGCACGCCCCAGATCGCCAGCACCGGCTGCCGCACCGCGGCCAGGACCGGCTCGGGATCGTAGTAGGGCTCCGGGAACATGCCCCCGTCCGCGATCACCCGGTACAGCTTCGGCTCGGCGTGCTCGACCAGCGACCCGCCGACCCCCGCCTTGCGCAACCCGGCCGCCACGGCCCACGTCTGCTGCCGCAGGGGCTGCAACGCGTTGGCCCCGACCACCACCACGAACGCGATGTCCTTGGACTTGGAGGCGGCGAGCGGCGCCACCCACCCGCCCTCGCTGAGCCCCCAGATGCCGACCTTGCCGGGATCGACCCCGGGCTCCTTGCGCAGCGTCGCGACCGCGCCGAGCGCGTCGTCGGCGAGTTGCGCGTACGACCGATGGAACAGCGAATAGTTCACCGAGCGCTTGTCGTAGATCAGCACGGTCAGGCCCTGCCGGGCGAAGGCGACTGCCTCACCCAGCAGCTTCTCCCGAGACGTCCCCGTCCCCGCCCCATGCACCAACACAACCCCAGCCCGCCCACCCCCACCACTCGCGCCCTCCCCGGCGAGGTCGTCCCAGCTCAGCAAGGCGGGGTTGTCCCGGCCTTGCCAGGCCTCGCCGCTCAGGCTCTGCCCGGCCGCGCGCCCGGCCTGGGACGCGCGCCCGACCCGGGCCATGTCTCCGGGCTGCCCCTTGGCCCCGACTTGGGCTGTACCCCCGACCTGGGTTGTGCCTCCGACCTGGGGCGTACTCCCGGCCTGTGCTGTACCCCCGACCCCGGCTGTACCTCCGACCTGTGCTGTGCCTCCGGACTGGGCCGCGCTGCCGGCGCTTGAGGAGCTGATCGCGCTGGCCGACGGGCTGATCACGCTGCCGTGCAGCTCCAGCCCGCCGCTGCCGCGGAACGTGACCTCATGGACCGTCAGGTCACCCGGAACCGCGAGGCCACCGGGAGCCGCCTGGCCACCGAGAGCGGCGAGGCCACCGGGAGCCGCCAAGCCGCCGGGAACGGCGAGGCCGCCCGGAACTGCCGGTCCCGCGCGATCGAGTTCGACCGCCCCGGCCCCAGCGCCGCGCCGTCCTTCACCGGTCATTGCGGCCTTCTGGCCGAGATCGGCCGTCGTTGCGGCGTTCGAGGTGACGTCGGTGGCGGGGGCGGCACGACCCAGTCCGGGTGTACTGAGCCATAACACGACGCCGGCGACGGCGCTGAGGGAGACGGCGGCAGAGGCCGTGAAAAGGTTTCGCATATTGCCGACAGTAGTCTGCAGAGACATCTCGGCAAAGACATGTCTGCAGATATCGTCCTCAAGGACTAGCCTGCTCCCCATGAAGGACGACGAGCCCCTGGTGCTCCACGATCCCGACCGGCTCAAAGCCCTGGCCCATCCCATGCGCCGCCGCATGCTGACCCACCTGAACATCCACGGCCCAGCCACCTCCACCACCCTCGGCGAGCTGCTCGGCGCCAAGACCGGCACCACCAGCTACCACCTGCGCCAACTGGAGAAGTACGGCTTCATCGAGGAGATCCCCGAACGCTCCTCCGGCCGCGAACGCTGGTGGCGCCGCGCCGAACTCCCCAGGGACATCCGCCTCCCCGAGCCCGGCGATCTCGGCCCGGAGGATCAGGCGGTCCTGATCGAGTTCCACCGGATCGGGCTGGAGGAGGACCGCGCCCTGCTGGACCGCCTCCCCACCGCCTTCCAGACCGACCCGGACTGGGTCAAGGGCTCCCGAGGCCTCGCCCGCATGACCAAGGACGAGCTCAGGGAGTTCCACGACGCCTACGTGGCCCTGCTCCTGAAATACAGCCACCCCGCGGACGAGGCCCCACCCGACGCCCGCCCCCTGTACGTCCGCATGTACACCCTCCCCGCCGACGACTCCTGACCCCCATGTGCGTTCCCGTCTGAAGTGGCGACCTCTCACGCGACCTGGCGAAGCATGTGGCGAGTTCTCACCTGATCTGGCGAGGATGTCACTGCGCCTGGAGTGGTTCCTGGGGCTGTCGGCCGCCTTGGAGGCGACGTGTCACCGTTGGTCATCGAGTTGGATCCGCTGAGGGCTGCCGGCCCGGTGCTGCTGGGGGCTTCGTTCGAGGAAACAGGACGGGTGCTGGCGGCGTGGGGCGCGCCGCAGCCGTACGCGCCGTATCCGGGTGCGGAGCCGCTGGATTGGCGGCTGATGGGATCGGGAGTTGACGTGCACGTATGCTGCGGGTCCGCAGGAGTGGTGCAGACGGTCGAGATCTACCGAGACTTCGACGTGGAGCCGCGGGCGCAGGTGTTCCTGCTTGGTGTGGATCTGTTTTCGACGCCTGCCGAGCAGGTGATCGCGGAACTGCGAGCCCGCTTCGACGTCGAGGTCGACCAGGGCGACTGCGGCTTGGTGGTGCCGGAGTTGTCCGTTGGGATGTCCCGATCGGGGGTCCCGTATCCGGGGGCGGATCAGGAGACCATCGACCGCTACACGTGTTTCGAGAGCGTCCTGATCGCGAGCCGGGGCTACTACGACCCGCCGCCTCGGAACGGGGCATCATGAGCACGGGGCTGGCTGCGATGGACGAGTTCTAGGCAACTGCACCTTGGCCATCGGCGTCCCGTTCCCCGAAATCACTTCAAATGAGAAGGCAAGTGGCGAACCGCAGGTCAACGACGCCACCACTCGACAGATCAACAGAGAAGTCACACCCCACACCGCCGCCGCCCGCACGCATCGGGCCCCGGGGAGGCCGACCGGCCGCGGTGTCGTGGGCCTGAACCCTCCTCCCCGTCCGACGAGCCCGACCCCGGACGCCAGACAAGGGCCACCGAAGGGCTCCCACGCGCTGGGAACTCGGAAACGCTGGCTCAGGGCGGGGACTCGGGAGGGTTGGCTCGGGGTGGGGACTCGGGAGGGCTGGGTCGGGGTGGGCAGGCGCGTACACCCTCCCGTCCGACGAGCCTGACCGCGGATGCCATGCCCGGGCCGCCCGGACTCGTGTGGTCCTCAAGGGTGGGCGACGTGGGATGGGTCGGGTGGCTACGGCTGAGTGGCTCTGGTGGCTCGCGGAACGAGGTTGGGCGCGTGGGTCAGGGGGTGTCGGGGAGGGCTGTTTGGATGGGGGTGATGTTGCCGGTGGTGACCAGGAGGCCGCGGCCAGGTGGGCCGCCCCCGGCCCCGCGGGGCAGGCGGATGCTGAACAGGTCGCCGTCGGTCGGGCCCTGGACCGACAGCAGCACGCCCGTACGGGACTTGCGGGTCTCGGCCACGAAGCCGCGGTAGGCGACCGCCAGGTCACCGGTGGAGCCGGCGATCAGCAGGCCGTGATCGCCGTCCCTGCCCGAGCGGAGCACCTCCTCCAGGGACGTGCCCAGCGGTGAGTCGGGGTTGACCAGTTCGGCGTCGTCCACGACCACGACGTACTGGCCCAGGTCGGCGACCAGTTCGGATAGGTCGGCGGCGTTCCCGTCGAGGACGGCCACCGCGTCCGCCAGATCGCGCAGCGGGCTGCGTCTGGGGGCGACGGCGACGACCGGCGTGCCCGCGGCGATGAGCGACCGCGCCGCCGTCACCAGGACGGACGACCGCCCTGACCGCGACGGCCCAGCGATCACCGCGCCCGGCCCGTGGGCCAGCAGGTCGACGCCGAGCGGGGTGAGCGCGTCCCCACCCGCCCCGACCAGCGCCCACAGCGGGGACGGCGGAGTGAACGCCGGATCGAGGTCCATCGTCTGGGACGCGGTGACCCGCATCGGCAGCGCGTCGACGCGCAGCGGCTGTTCGCCCTCCCCGGGGCGCCCCCCACGCCCGGCGGCCTGCGGGCTCGCGCTGCGGGCCAGGGCCTGGAGGGCGGCGACCTGGGCGGGGCCCGCGGGGTCGGCGGAGAGGAGGGCGATGTGGTGTTCGGTGATGCCGTGCTCGCCCAGCGACAGGGCACGGCCCGGAGGCATGGACGCGGGCAGCCCCTTGAGCGGGAACCCGGCCAGCCCGTAGTCGGCCGTGTCGGACAGGCGCAGCAGCAGGCGGTCGTCGAAGACCGTCGAGACCTGGCCGAGCAGGCCGGACCGGTCGCTGGTGACCACCGCGCGCAACCCCACCGCCGGGCCCTCGCGCAGGAGCTGGAGCAGGGCTTCGATCAGGCGGCCGTAGTCGTAGCTCTCGAACGCGGCGACGAAGCCCTCCCAGCGGTCGAGCATGAACACCAGCCACGGCAGGCGGTGACCGGCCTGGCGGTATTCGGCGAGCGAGGCGTGGCCCGCCTCGGCCAGCAGTTGCTGGCGGCGGCCCACCTCGGCGCGCAGCCGGCCGAGCAGCCGCTCCACCCGTTCGATCTGGTCGCGGGTGACGACGGCGCCGCAGTGGGGCATCGCCATGACGGGGAGCAGCGCGCCCGAGCCGCAGTCCACCGCATGGACGTGCACGTCGGCGGGCGACGTCCGGGCCGCGATGGCGCCGGCGATCGTCCGCAACGCCGTCGAGCGGCCGCTGCGCGGGGCGCCCGCGATCAGCAGGTGGCCGCCGTTGGCCAGGTCGAGCGCCAGCGGGCAACGATCCTGCCGCCACGGACGGTCGGTCACCCCGAACGCCAACGGCGCGACCTCCTCGAACCCGCCGCCGGCCCCCTCGTACGCCACCCCAGCCGCACCTTCCGGCACCCCAGCCCCCTCGTACGGCGACGCGGGACCGGCGTGCCCGGCTCCGAGCGGCCCCTCCGGTGAGGCGGGCACGGGCGGGGCGGCGGGCAGGTCGAGCACCAGGTGGGTGGGCAGCGGGTCGAGCCACGGGCTCGGCTGGGCCGGGACGCCCGCCAACCGGCCAGCCTCGACGAGCGCGTCCGCGACCAGGCCGAGATCGGTGACCGCCGACTCCTCGGCCGGCTCCGGAGGCGGCGGAAGCGGCCTGCCGAGCGAGCGCCAGTCGACGTCGAGCACCCGCACCCGCCCGGCCGGCCCCCCGGCGGACGGAACACGCGCGGGGCTGCGCCCGCCCACCCTGGCCGTCTGGACGGCGATCGCCGCCCCCACCCCCGACCGCACGTAACACCGGCCAGGGGCGGACTTGGAGATCGCGGCCGCGTCGGGCAGGTCGATGACGTCGGTGGACTCGGCGGGTTCGGTCACCCGCAGCGCGATCCGCAGCGAGGTGTTGGCCTGGATGTCGGCCGTGACCACGCCGGCCGGCCGTTGGGTGGCCAGGATCAGGTGGATGCCCAGCGAACGGCCCCGCCGCGCGATGTCCACCAGGCCGGCCACGAAGTCGGGCAGCTCGGCCACCAGCGCGGCGAACTCGTCGATGATCAGCACCAGGCGCGGCATGGGCGCCTGGCCGGCGTAGTCGTCGATGTCCTTGGCGCCCGCCGCCAGCAGCAGGCGTTCCCTGCGCCGGATCTCGGCCGCCAGCGAGTCGAGGGCCCGCTGGGTCAGGTGCCCGTCGAGGTCGCTGACCATGCCGACGGTGTGCGGCAGGCGTACGCACTCCTTGAAGGCCGCGCCGCCCTTGTAGTCGATCAGCACGAATGTGAGCTGGTCGGGCCGGTTGGCCACCGCCAGCGAGCAGATCAGCGTCTGCAGCAGCTCGGACTTGCCCGCCCCGGTGGTGCCGGCGATCAGCCCGTGGGGGCCGTCGAGCTTGAGGTCGACCGAGAACGGGCCGTCGGGGCCGACGCCGATCAGCGCCTCGGTGGTGCCGCGGGCCCGCCACCGGCCGGCCAGCTCCTTGCCGGACGGGTCGGGCATGCCCATCAGATCGAGCAGGCGGACGGCTCCGGGCAGATTGCCCGACGGATCGTCCCGGCTCACGTCGCGGATGGGGGACAGGGCCCTGGCCAGCCGGTCGCACCAGGCGGCCGAGACCAGGTCGCCCAGCACCGGCCCGATCACGTCGAGCCCGCCGCCGAGCAGGCGGACGAGTCCGTCGGAGCCGCAGGCCGCCACCGTCTGGCACTCCTCGGGCAGCAGCCGCTGGTCGTCGTCGATGGCGAGGGTGAACACCCCGGACCGGGGGCCCTGCCGCAGGACCTGGGGCATGTTGGGCAGGCCGCGCAGGATCTGGGCGCCGTCGAGGATCACCAGGACGTCGTGCGGACGGACGTCGTAGGAGGAGAAGCTGGGCTTCTCGGGGCCGCCCAGATCGTCCCAGCCTGTGGGGATCTTGCCGAACTCGGGGATGGCGGTGTTCTGGCGTTCGTCGATGAGCGCGGCCAGCTCGGCGACGCGGCGGGCGGCCGACTCGGGGTCGGTGCCGACCAGGGCCACGCAGTCTTCGCCCGCACGCGGGGCGCAGTGCGGCAGCCAGCGCGTCCAGCCCCAGCGGCGTTCGCCGTCAGCGCGCGCGGACACGACCACGATGGCCAGGTCGCGCGGGCTGTGCAGGGTGGCGGCCTGGGCGATCAGCCAGCCGGCCAGGCTGGTCGCGGCCCCGCGCGGGCCGGTGACGCCCGCGACGCCGAGCCGGCGCATGGCCAGCGCCACCGGCACGGCGCGGCAGAGCGGCGGCTCGATCGGACCGCCCTGCTCCTCCGACAGGTCGAGGTTGGCGGGCAGGTCGGCGAGGCCGACGCGCAGCCGCAGCGAGTCGGCGTCGTGGATGCGGCGCTCCCACAGACGCCTGCGCGGCCCGGTCGCCGTGAGCAGGACCTGGGCCGGGTCGGGCGCGTCGGACCTGCGCGCGGCCTCGTCGGCGGCCCTGGCCCGCTCGACCTCCTCGTCGTAGGCCTGGACGCGTTCGCCGAACTCCTTGAGCGCCTGCTTGTGCTTCTTCCTGCCGTGGCGGCGGTCGCTGACCCACTGGCCGATCATGATGATCGGCGTCATCAGGGCGACGAGCAGGTAGTAGGGGGCGTGCAGGGCGAACGCCAGCGTCACGCCGAGCACGGCGGGCAGGAGCGCGGCCAGCAACTGCAGCCGCATGCCCTCGGACCTGGTGGGCTCCTTGGGCTTGACGAACCTGCGCTCCGGCTCGGGACGGCGCAGCCTGGGCGGCCGGTTGTAGGCGAGCCCGCCCTCGCCCCTGGGCGCGAGGTGGGCGTCCTTCGGCTCGATGGAGGTGAGCACGAACACCGAGGACCCGCAGGTCAGCACCGCCTGGTCGGGCCACTCGGCGGGCCCGGTGAGCGCCCTGCCGTCGAGCTCGGGCACGTCGCCCTGCTCGGCGGCGAACTCGGCCGCCTCCCGCTCGGCGACCCGCGCGGTCAGCTCGGCCACCTCCTCGGCCCACCGTCCCTTCAGCTTCAGCCTGGAGGGCTGCCCGGAGCTCTGCCGGTGCGCCCGCTCGACGGTGATCGCGTCAGGCGTCACGCGCACGGCGACGGCCTCGGCGGCCAGGAGGGGATCGGCGACGGCCATCGCGCAGGTCGGGTCGGACCCGATGACGTGCACGCCCAGCCCCAGCCGGTGGACGGCCCCCGCCGCCGGGCCGCCGATCACGCGGATCTCGGCCACCCCGCCGGGCTCCTCGACCACGGTGGCGCGGGCCAGGCGCGGGTCGAGCGTGACCTTGTCGCCGTCGCGCAGGACGGCCGCCGCCGGCGCCCGCGGATCGAGCGGACGCCCGTCACGCCAGAGCAGCGCGCCGGAATCGGCGGGCACGTCGGCGGGGACGTCGAGCCGGTCGGGGACGCGCGGACGGGGGATGCGCCCCTCGGCCCCGCCCCGCCGCCCGGCCTCGGGCGCCAGGCCGTAGGGCGCGCGCGTCCGCGGCAGCTGGACGACCTTCGCCATGGACGTGCGCCCGCTCAGCGCCTCGGTCACCCCGGCCACCGTGGCGCCGCCGTCGCCGTCGATCACGACGTCACGGTCGCCCTGCTCGCCGAGCACGGTGAGCATGATCCGCATGTGCCGTCTCCTCGCTCGACCTCGGGCGCCAAGGTAGCGCCAGAAGCGAGAGTAGGTGTCCCGGTTGACGCCACCGGCATGAGAACGCGGTTCTGTGGATAACTCGCGCGCCCAGCGTCACGATCAAGCCTGAAAAAGTTGTGATTACTGCGACTCAAGATAAAACTGTGGCCAGCATGCCGATAAATCGGTATTCGTCAACTTGGTAGAGACAATAGGCATCGATTATTCCGGGTTGACATCGCGCCACCTGCGAAACAAGCATGGGTCCTCGCATTCCGCCCACGCCCCACCCGGGCGCCCCACATAATGGGCGTGAATTCCGCATTTCACAATGGGAGCCCCCCACCCATGAGGACCAGTGAAAAACCTGTCGCCGACAACGCGGCGGCGGGGTTGTCCGGCCCGGCCTCGCGCAAGCTCCCCGTGCCCCCACGCGAACGCAAGCCGGCCCTCGCCGCGCTGGCGGTCCTGCTCATACTCGGCGGGGCGCTGGCCACCACGCTGCTCGTGCTGCGCAGCGGCGACCGCGTCTCCGCCATCAGGATCACCCAGCAGGTCGGCGCGGGCCAGAAGTTCGTGGACGGCATGCTCGAAGAGGTGAAGATCGCCTCGGACACGGGCGTCGACTACGTCCCCTGGTCCCGGCGGTCGGAGGTGACCAAGAGCTTCGCCGCGGTCACGATCCTGCCGGGCACCCTGCTGACCAACCAGATGGGCAGCAAGGCCAGCGACGAACTCGGCCCGGGAAAGGCGACCGTCGGCCTCGCCCTCAAACCCGGCCAAATGCCCGCCGGCATTCAACAGGGCGACCGCGTCCAGGTCGTGTACGTGCCGAACCGGACGGCTCAGGGGCAAAGTCGCGTACTGGCCGAGAGCGCGCTCGTGTTCAGCACGGGCGACAAGAACCGGACCGGCGGTAATTCCGGCCAGATCACCGTGATCGTCGATTCGTCGGACTCACCGCAAATACTCGCCTATGCCTCCAGCGGAGAGATCGCGGTGGCCGAGCTCCCGGGAGCGCGCTGACGTGGCGCTGATCGTTCTGGCCGCCGACAAGGGCGCGCCCGGCGTGACCACCGCGGCCACCGCCCTCGCGGCGGTGTGGCCGCGGCCCGTGCTGCTGGCCGAGTGCGACCCGGCCGGCGGCGACCTCGCCTACCGGCTGCCCGCCGCCGACGGCGGCGTGCTCAACCCGGGCAAGGGCCTGCTCACGCTCGGCGCGACCGCCCGCAGGGGCCTCGAACCCGCCCAGATCCACCAGCACACACAGAAGATCATCGGTGGGCTCGACGTGCTGGCCGGGCTCACCCACGGCGAGCAGGCGGCCGGGCTCACCTGGCTGTGGGGCCCGCTGGGCAGGTCGCTGGCCGCCATCCCCGACGCCGACGTGATCGCCGACTGCGGCCGCCTGGGCTCCCATCCGCAGATCGCCGACCTGCTCGCCGAGGCCGAGCAGGTGCTCCTGCTCACCAGGGCGACCCTCGACCACGTCGCCCACCTGCGCGAACGCCTCCAGATCACCAAGGCGCACGGCGTCGTCGTGATCGCCGACCCGCGCAACTACCGGGCCTCGATCGAAGACGTGCGCAGGATCGTCGGGCCCATCGTCCAGTTCGTCCACGGGCTGGCCCACGACCCCAAGGGCGCCGAGCTGCTGCGCGGGCAGTGGGGCGGCCGGCTCGACCGGTCCCTGCTCATCCGCACGGCCCGGGACCTCGCCGCGAGGCTGGTGAGCCACCGATGATCGACCACTCGCTCGTCAAACGTTTCCGCCAGGAGGTCGGCGACCGGCTGGCCCAGCAGCGCCGGATCGACCAGGCGAGCGGCGTCCCGCCGATGTCCGGCGAGGACGAGCGCCAGTTCGCCAGGGCGCTGATCTCCCAGGTGCTGGAGGAGCACGCGCGCAACGAGATCGGCCTCGGCCGCACGCCGCCCACCATCGAGGAGGAGGAGGCCCTGGCGGCCGGCATCCACGCCGCGCTGTTCGGCGTGGGCCGACTCCAGCCGCTGCTCGACGACCCCGAGGTCGAGAACATCGACATCAACGGCTGCGACCGCGTGTTCGTCAGCTACGCCGACGGCCAGGAGCTCATGCAGGACCCGGTCGCCGAGTCCGACGACGAGCTGGTCGAGCTGATCCAGATCCTGGCGGCGTACTCGGGGCTGTCCAGCAGGCCGTTCGACACCGCCAACCCCCAGCTCGACCTGCGGCTGCCCGACGGCTCCCGGCTGAGCGCGGTCATGGACGTCACCGTGCGCCCGGCCGTGTCGATCCGCCGCTCCCGCCTCGGCAAGGTCTTCCTGTCCGACCTGACCGGCAACGGCACGATCAGTCCGGAGGTCGGCAGGTTCCTGACGGCCGCCGTCGCCGCCCGCAAGAACCTCATGATCGCCGGGTCCACCAACGCCGGCAAGACCACCCTGCTGCGGGCGCTGGCCAACGAGATCCCGCCCAGCGAGCGCCTGATCACCGTCGAACGCGCCCTTGAGCTGGGCCTCGACCAGTTCCCCGAGCTCCACCCCAACGTGGTCGCCTTCGAGCAGCGCCTGCCCAACTCCGAGGGCCAGGGCGAGATCTCCATGGCCGAGCTGGTCAGGCGCTCGCTGCGGATGAACCCCAGCCGCGTCATCGTCGGCGAGGTGCTGGGCGACGAGATCGTCACCATGCTCAACGCGATGACCCAGGGCAACGACGGCTCGTTGTCGACGATCCACGCCAACTCCAGCATGGAGGTCTTCAACCGCATCGCCACCTACGCCCTGCAGGCCGGCGAGCGCCTGCCCATCGACGCCACCCACATGCTCATCGCGGGCGCGATCGACTTCGTCGTCTTCATCGAGAAGCGCAACGACTACCACGTCGGCGGCACCCTGCGCCGCTACGTCTCCAGCATCCGCGAGGTCAACGGCTGCGACGGCCGCGTGTTGTCGAGCGAGGTGTTCGTGCCCGGTCCCGACGGCACGGCCGTCCCGCACGCGCCGGTCTCGTGCCTGGAGGAGCTCGTCGCCCACGGCTACAACCCGGGAGGCTGGTGAGGATGGCGTTCGACCTCGACCCGCTCGCGATGGTGGCGGGCGCGGCCGCCGGCGGCGGCCTCTTCCTGTTCCTCCTCGCCCTGTACGGCCTGCGCCGCCGCCCGTCCCAGCCCAGACGCCCGCTCGTCAAGATGCTGACCACCCGCACCGCCGTCGCCGCGGTGGCCGCCGGCCTGGTCCTGGTGGTCACGGGCTGGCCGGTCATGGCGGTGGGCACGGTGCTGCTGGTGTTCGCCTGGCGCGGCCTGTCCGGCGGCGCGGCCGAGGAACGCGCCGCCATGCGCCGCCTGGAAGGGCTGGCCGCCTGGACCGAGTCGCTGCGCGACACCATCGCCGGGGCGGCCGGGCTGGAGCAGGCCATCCCGTCCTCGATCAGGGCCGCCGCGCCCACGCTCCGGCCCCACCTGCGGGCCATGGTCGACCGCCTGCACACCCGGATGGCGCTGCCGGAGGCGCTGTCCCGCTTCGCCGACGAGCTCGACGACCCCTCGGCCGACCTGGTGATCGCCGCGCTCATCCTCAACTCCCGGCTGCGCGGCCCCGGCCTGCGCGACGTGCTCGGCGCGCTCGCCGTCTCGGCCCGCGAGGAGCTCGACATGCGCCGCCGCGTCGAGGCCGAACGCCGCTCGACCAGGCGCAGCGTGCAGATCGTGGTGATCACGGCACTGGTCTTCGCCGGTCTGCTCATCCTGTTCAACCCCGCCTACGTCAGCGAGTACGGCTCCACCCTCGGCCAGGCCGTGCTCGTGGTCGTCGGCGGCCTGTTCGGCGCCGGGTTCGCGTGGATGCGGCGGCTGGCCAGGTTCGACAAGCCGACCCGGCTGCTGATGGGGGGAGGCGGCCATGGTTGAGGGCGTGCTGGCCGGGGCGGTGCTCGGCCTCGGCCTGTTCGTGCTGGTACGCGCGTTGTTCCCGGCCCGTCCCGGGCTGGTGGCGCGGCTGCTGGCGCTCGACGCCGTGCGCGAGGACGCCGACGCCCCGCGCATCCAGCTCCTGCTGCCCGACGAGGAGGTCAGCGCGTTCCGCCGCGGCCTCGGCGCCCGCCTGGCCCGCCTCTACGGCGCCCGCGGCTGGGAGGTCCGCTCGGTCAAGTCCGACCTGGCCCTGCTCGGACGCTCGTTCGAGGCGTTCCTGGCCACCAAGGTGCTGCTCGCCGCGAGCGGCCTGCTGGCCTTCCCGATCCTGCTCGGCTGGCTGGCGCTCATGGGGTGGGGCGTGTCGTTCACGGTGCCGTTCTGGTCGGCCGTGCTCGTGGCGCTGCTCTTCTTCTTCCTGCCCGACCTGCAGATCCGCAAGGAGGCCGCGGCCATGCGACGCGACTTCCGGCACGTCGTGGGCGCCTTCCTCGACCTGGTCTCGATGAACCTGGCGGGCGGGCGCGGCGTGCCCGAGGCGCTGATGATGGCCGTGTCGGTCAGCGGCGAGCAGCCCAACTGGGCGATGGGCCGCATCCGCGACGCGCTCGGCGGCGCCCGGATCGTCGGCATCACCCCGTGGCAGGCGCTCGGCCAGCTCGGCGAGGAGATCAACGTCGACGAGCTGCGCGACCTGTCGGCCGCGCTCGGACTGGTGGCCGACGACGGCGCCAAGGTGCGCGCCTCGCTCACCGCCAGGGCCGCCACCCTGCGCCGGCGCGAGCTGGCCGAGATCGAGGGACGCGCGGGCGAACGTTCGCAGTCGATGCTCGTGGCCCAGCTCCTCCTGTGCGCCGGTTTCGTGATCTTTCTCAGTTTTCCCGCCGCGATGAAGATGTTGGGGGCCTGATGAACCATCCCTGGATCGTCTATCTCACCGCCTACCTGGGGGTGCGGATCCAGCGCGCCCGCACCGCGCCCAGCAGGGGCGCCTCCGCCGTCGAATGGGTGATCATCACGGCCATCATCGCGGGCGTCGCGCTCGGGCTGGCCACGCTGATCAAGACCCTGGTCGAGCAGAAGTCCAGCGAGATCCAGGGCACGTTCGGCGGTGGCGGCGGCGGTGGTGGCGGAGACTCGTGAGCGGGGCGCGACCGTGATCGAGCTGGCGTTGCTGATGCCGGTCATCCTCGCGGTCGCGCTCCTCGTCGTGCAGGTCGCGCTCTGGTTCCACGGTCGCCAGATCGCCGAGGCGGCGGCCAGGGAAGGCGCGCGGGTGGCCAGGTCGGCGCCGTTCGACTCGGGCGACTGGCAGGGCGCGGCCACGGCGAAGGCCACCGACATCGTCAAGGCGGTCGGCCCGCGGCTGCTGGAGAACGCCGCGGCCACCACCTCCGAGCGCGACCCCGACCAGCGCTTCGTCACGGTCACGGGCAGCGCCGTGCAGGTCGTGCCGCTGCTGCCGCCGCTCACCTTCACGATCACGGCGACGGCGGGCGGGCCGATCGAGTGCTTCCGTCCCGACAACGGCGGTGATGACTGCCGATGAAGCCGGGCGAGCGCGGCTCGATGGCCGTGGAGACGGTGATGCTCGCCCCCGTCTTCCTGCTGTTCCTCATGTTCCTGGTCGGGGCGGGGGTGCTGGTGGAGACGCAGGGGCGGGTCAACGGCGCGGCCAGGGACGCCGCGCGGGCCGCGTCCGTGCAGCGGAGCTTCGACGACGCCGGCGCCGCGGCGGAGAGCACCGCTAAAGCCGCGCTGGACGACAAGTGCGGCGCCAGCACGGTGAACCTGGACGGATCCACCTGGGAGGCGGGCGGCCAGGTGCAGGCGGAGGTGACCTGCGAGCTCGACCTCGGCTTCCTCGGGTTCGGCGGCACCAAGCGGCTGACGGGCACCGCCGTGGTGCCCCTTGAGCAGCTCGTCAGGAGGGAGCCGTGAAGGCGGGGGAGCGGGGGTCCATGTCGGTCTTCACCGTGCTCTTCTCGGTCGTGGTGTTCCTCCTGGCCGGGCTGCTGGTCGACGGCGGCGCGGCGATCAACGCCCGGCTGCGCGCCGCCGACGTCGCCGAGCAGGCCGCGCGGGCGGGCGCGGACGAGATCGACGTCGACCGCCTGCGCACCGGCGGCGAGGTCGCCCTGCTGGACGAGGGCCAGGTCTGCGCCAGGGCCGACGAGATCGTCGCGGCCCAGGGCGGCGACGGCGTGGCCCGCGGCTCCTGCTCGGTCCAGCAGGACCAGGTGACGGTCAGCGTCTCGGTGCGGTGGGAGGCGTTCTTCCTCGGGGCCCTCGGGTTCCCGGGCTCGGAGATGAACGGCGAGGCCACGGCCGCCCCGGAAGCCAGGTAGACCGATTCCCGCCACTCGGTGGCCGGGGCAACGCACGAGGCAGGACGCTGGACGGAGGAAGGGAGCGGCGATGCCGACGCGAGAGCCGACGCGAGAGCCGGCGCGCCCCCCGGGGCGGCACCAGCCCAGGCGGCCGCCTGCGCGCATCCCGGCCAGGCGGACCTTCGGCGACGTGCTCGCCGGGCTCGCGGCGCTGGTGGCGCTGGTGGCGTTGGTGGGCGGGGTGCCGTACGCGCTGCTCAGGTTCGCCGGGCCGCCGGTCACGTCCGAGATGCTCGATCTGCGGTTCTTCACCGCCGAGGCCGGGCCGAGCACGATCCAGGCCGTCCTGGTGCTGCTGGTGTGGCTGGCCTGGTTCCAGCTCTTCGTGTGCGTGCTGGTCGAGGTGTACGCCGGTGTCCGAAGAGTCGGGATGCCTGCCCGCGTACCGCTGTCGGGCGGCACGCAGGCGCTGGCCAACAAGCTCGTCGGCGCGGTGCTGCTGCTGTTCACGGCCGGGGCCATGATCGCGCCCATCGCGCGGATGGCCGCGCCGCCCGCCGCGCCGCCGGTCACCGCGGTCGCCTACTCCGCGCCGATCGTCGAGCAGACGCTGGAGACCCACAAGACCAAGAAGGTGTACGTCGTGCAGCCCCCGCACGGAAGGCACCACGAGAGCCTGTGGGAGATCGCGGAGAAGTGCCTGGGAGACGGCCGCCGATATCCCGAAATTTACCGACTCAACCAGGCCAAGGAGCAGCCGGACGGCACCCGCCTGCGCATGGCCGACCTGATCAGGCCCGGCTGGGTGCTCGACATGCCGGACGACGCCAGGAACGTGCACATCGTCCCCGCCGGCCAGTCCCGCGAGCAGACGCTGCGCGAGCACCCCGGCGTGGCCCACACCCGCGCCCAGCCCGACGCCCGGCACCACGCCGCCAAGAAGGCCACGGAAGGCAAGACCACCGAGAAGAGCGACAAGGACCAGGCCAGGCACCGCAAGCCCGACGTCCGGCAGGACCAGCCCGAGATCACCATCAGGGAGGCGCAGAGCCTCGACCTGATCGACTACCTGGCCGGAGCCTCGCTGGCCGCCGCCGGGCTGCTGGCCCTGCTGGCCAGGAGGCGGCGGGAGCAGTTGTGGCGCAGGGTGTTCGGGCGCCGGATCATCCGGCCGCGCGACGACGCCGCCCAGGCCGAGGTCGCGCTCAGGCTGGGCGGCGACGCGCCGGGCGCGCGCATCCTCGACATCGGGCTGCGGCTGCTCGGCGCCGAGCTGGCCGCCCAGCACCGCACCCCGCCCACCGTCTACGGCGCCCACCTGTCCCCGCGCACGCTCGACCTGTGGATCCACCCGCCGGACGACGACCCGCCCGAGCCGTGGACGGCCCAGGACGGCGGCCAGGTCTGGCGCCTGCCCGCCCACGAAGGCCGCCTGCTGGAGGAGCAGCCGGGCGGCGCGCCGTACCCGGGGCTGGTCTCGATCGGCACGGACGCGAGCGGCCGGGTGCTGATCGACCTGGAGGCCGCGCAGGGCCTGATCAACGTCCGCGGCCCGCAGACCACCGCGGCGCTGGCCGCGCTCGCCGTCGAGCTGGCCACCAACCGCTGGTCCGACCGCATGCGCATCACGCTCGTCGGGTTCGGCGAGGAGCTGACCGTGATCGCCCCCGACCGGATCAGGGCCGTCGGCAGCCTGGCCGAGGTGCTGCCCGAGCTGGAGGCGACCGCCGCGCCGCGCCGGGAGGTGCTCACCGGACGCGTCTCCGGCAGCCCGCGCGACGCCCACTACCTGCTGTCGGCCGTGGCGCCCACGCACGAGGAGGCCCGCCGCCTGGCGCTGCTGGCCCGCCGGGACACCGCCGGGTACGTCCTGGCCGGCGACGTCCCGCACGCCACCTGGACGCTGGAGATCGGCGACGACGGCAAGGCGCGCATCGCCGAGCTGGGCTTCGAGGTCGAGGCCCAGCTCCTGCCGCGGCGCCACTACAAGGCGCTGATCGACCTCTTCCGCACCGCCGGACGGCTCGACGGCGAGGCCTACCCCGAGGCCGAGCCGCTGGAGGGCCTGCACCCGCCCGCCGTCGAGATCAGGATGCTCGGCCCGATCGAGATCGCCGGGCTCGCGCCCCTCGAAGAGGGCCGCATGGCGCTGGCCACCGAGCTGCTGATCTACCTGGCCACGCATCCCGGCGGCGTGCACCCCGTCGTGCTCGGGGGCGTGTTGTGGCCGCGCGGGGTCCAGACCATGGTCAGGGACGCCACCATCGCCCGCGTCGCCGACTGGCTCGGCCCCGAGCACCTGCACGTCGACGAGGCTGGGCGGCTCAGGCTCGGCCCTGAGGTCCGTACGGACTGGGCCCTGTTCCGCGAGCTGGTCCGCCGCTCCCAGCACGACCCGACGGCCCGCACCGTCCTGCTGGAGAAGGCGCTCGGCCTGGTACGCGGTCCGCTCCTGGCCAATCGCCCGTCCGGCCGGTACGCCTGGCTGGCGGCCGACGACCTGGAGTACGACGTCGCGGCCGGCGTGGCCGACGCGGCCCACCGGCTGTGCGAGCTGCGGCTGGCCCAGGACGAGCCGGACGCGGCGGTGGCTGCCGTCCGGGCGGCGTTGCTGCTGGCGACCGACGACGAGGGGCTCTGGCGCGACCTGCTGCGGGCCACCCACGCCACCGGGGACGCCGTCCGCATGCGGGCCGTGGTCGAGGTCCTGACCCGCAGGGCCGCCTCCCACCCGTACGGCGGCGGGATGGCCCCGGAGACCGAGGCGTTGATCGAGGAACTGCTGCCCTCGTGGCGCATCCATGTGGTGAGGGAGTCGTCCGCATGAGACGTATGACGGTGATCGCGCTCGTCCTGCTGGTGGCGGGGTGCGGGCAGGCCGAGCGGCCGTACACGCCGCAGCCGGGCCCGTCAGGGACCGCCTCGGCGACGGCGCCCACGACGGGAGGCTCGGCGCGGCCCTCCGCGGACGCGCCCGGCGTCGAGACGGTCGAGGTCGGCGGCGGGAAGCTGCGGGTCGACATCGACTGGCCCGCCCGGCGCGACCCGCTCATGCGCGTCATCACCGACTGGTACCTCGCCTCCCGCAAGGTGATGGTCTCGGGAAGCGATCGATACCTGAAGGATCTGGATCTCGAACTCCAGGCGGTGCGCCAGGCGTATGACGGAGTACGCCGGTACACCGAGGAGGACAGAAGGGTGAAGGGCGTCGCCAGACTGTACGGCCTGCGGGTCACGAAGGTGCTGGACAAG
The DNA here is from genome assembly GCF_044459705.1 of Nonomuraea sp. NPDC050227. NCBI lineage: Bacteria > Bacillati > Actinomycetota > Actinomycetes > Streptosporangiales > Streptosporangiaceae > Nonomuraea > Nonomuraea sp. NPDC050227. Next base: position 308,930 of record NZ_JBITJF010000016.1, read on the forward strand.
GGCGCGCAGATCGACACCTGCGTGGACGAGTCGAAGGCACGCGTGGTCAGCGCGAGCAGCGGCGAGGCCGTCTCGCCCCAGCCCTCCATCATGCGCGCCCCCTACCTCCAGAGGGCCCTCGCGCACCGCGGCGACGACGGCGTGTGGCGGATCCGGGAATTCCTCTATGACAAGGAAGGATGCGCGCGATGAACCGCGTGATCTCGCTGGCCACCGCGGCCCTCATGCTGCTGGGCCAGCTCGACGACCCCGGCGAGACGGCCGGCAGCCCCATCGAGCACGGCCGGACCAGAGGGATCGAGCTGCGCAACTCTCGGATCGTCATCTCCGGCAACGGCGCCAAGGGCGGCAACACTGACGGATACGTCCTCAAACGCCCCTGCTGGTACGAGCCCGGCATGACGGGCGCCGAGATGCTGAAGTCGCAGGAGGCCCTGCGCGACTACTGGTTCAGGTACACCAAGGACGCGTCCGAGGAGGGCTTCCAGGAGTTCCTCAAGCAGTTCAAGGACAAGGTCGGCAAGGACGGACGCTGGTGGGGCCCGGCGTACGACGCCTCCGACCCGAGGGGCCAGGTCTGCTTCGCGGCGCTCGACCCGTTCGTGTTCGTGCCGCCGGGCACGACGCCGCCCGCCGGGATCACGATCCGGGAGCTCGCCGAGATCGCCAGGGCGTCCCTGACCGTGCCCGAGCCCACGATCAAGCTGAGCCCCGACGCCAAGAGCTTCGTCAACCTGCCCACCTGGGTCTGGCTGGAGGGCCTGGGCGAGCGGCGCAGATCGGTGACCGCGGAGATTCCGGGCGTCATGAGCGTGACCGTGGTGGCCACGCTGAAGAGCATCAAGATCGACCCGGGCACCGCGAAGGACCGGGCGGAGGTGCACGAGGAGGGCTGCGGGGCGGCCGGACGTCCGTACGCCAAGGGGGCCGCGTTCACCTGCGGCGTGCGTTACCTGCGGGCCTCGATCGACCAGCCGCGCGAGGCGTACCGGCTCACCGTCACCACGTCGTGGCCGGTGGAGACGACGGGTGACGCGGTGCCGTTCCAGTTCGCGCCGGTCGAGGCGGGGGCGACCCGGGACGTGCCGGTCGGCGAGATCCAGAGCAACGTGAAGCCGTAAGGGGCCGAGCTGGGCGATCCCTGGGGCCGGCGGGCCTGGGCGATCAACCGCAGCCGGGCGGGCCTAGGCGATCACCGCTGCCAGCGGTGCCAGCTCGGGCTGCTCGGCCGCCTCCGCCAGCACCTCCTTCAGCACGGTGTCGTGCGTCGGGCCCGCCGCGGTCAGCAGGTCGCGGCCGTCGGGGGTGACCTCGGAGTAGATGCCGCGCCGGTCGTCCTCGCACAGGTAGCGCTTGAGCAGGCCGCGCTTCTCCAGCCGGGTGACCAGCCGGGTCGTGGCGCTCTGGCTGAGCACGACCGCGCGGGCGAGCTGCTGCATGCGCATGTGCCAGCCGTCCTGGCGGGCCAGGGCGTCGAGCACCGTGTACTCGCTCACGCTCAGGCCGTGCGCCTTCTGCAGCGCCTTCTCCAGCCTGTCCTCGATCTTCGCGTGCAGGGCGGCGAGGGTGCGCCACCCCTGGGCACGCGCCTCCACGGCGTCGTCGGCCAGAGGCATGTGAACCCCCTCCTCGTGCTCGTGTCAACGATTAGCAAGCGCATGCAAATGATGCCTACGCCGTCTAACGTCGCATGAGCCCCATTCTATGCCGCGGCTCAGTTGGTGGGCCGTCATCACCGAGACAGGGGGCGAGGAGTTCAGGGTCGGGGCACTGCAGGATCCGCTCGGCCGCGTCCTCGGGCACGGGGATGCCCCTTGCCATCAGGATCCGAACGATCGCCTCGGCCATGCCCTTGGCTCTGCTGGACCTGCACAAGGCCCTGATCTGGGCCCTGTGCAAGGCCTGGTCGAAGGTCAGGCCTTCGGCTCTCCCTTCCGTGAACCATGCGACACGCCTCGGGAAACTGGGATCACGGCGCCCGTCCGTCGTCACGGGGGCGGATTCCGGCGGCGGCGACATGCGAACACATTACCGAACGCCGTCGTATCGTCACTGATGGTTGAGGGTTTGTCCGCTTTCGTGGGCGAGGAGCCATTCCTTGACCGGGACGCCGTAGTAGTAGCCGCCGTAGCCGCCCGTGCTGGGCAGGACGCGGTGGCAGGGGACGAAGGGGGCGATGAGGTTCTGCGCGCAGGCGGAGCCGGCGGCACGGGCGGCGGTACGGGGGAGGCCGGCGGCCTGGGCCAGCTCGGCGTACGAGACCGTCGTCCCCGCGCGGACCTCGCGCAGCGCTTCGTGCAGGCGCTTGCGGGTGGGGGAGCCGGGCTGCGAGACCGGGACGGCGTCCAGGGCGTCGAGGTCGCCGTCGAAGTAGGCCCGGACGGCTTCGGCGGGGGCGCCGAGGTCGTCCACCACGTCGAGACCCTCCGCCTGCAGGGCCGGGGTGAGGCGGACGAACATCTCCGCAGGGTCGGCCGTGAAGCCGCCCGCGACGAGGACGCCCTCGCGGGTGAGCAGCGAGAGCGAGCCGATCGGCGTCGGCAGGACCTGGGCGGTGATCATGAAGAGCTCCAGAGGTGCAGGGCGGCGTAGGCCCGCCAGGGCCGCCACCGTTCGATGTGGTCGTCGGGGATGCCCAGGGCGGCCATGCGCTTGTTCAGCACGAGGTCGCCCGTGGGCCAGGCGTCGGGGTCGCGCAGCGCGCGCAGCGCGATGTAGCTGGCCGTCCAGGGGCCGATGCCGGGCACCTTCAGCAGCTCGGACCCGGCCTCGGCCGGGTCCTGGCCGCCGTCGAGGTCGATGTCGCCGTCGGCGACCCGGCCCGCCAGGTCGGCGAGGGTGGCGATCCTGCGGTTGGTCAGGCCGAGGTCCGTCAGGTCCGCCTCCCGCAGCTCGGCCGCGGTGGGGAAGAGCGGGCCGCCGGTCCTGGCGACGATGCGGCCGAGCAGCGTACGGGCTCCGGCGACCGAGATCTGCTGGCCGACCACCGCGCGTACGGCCAGCTCGAAGCCGTCGAACGTGCCCGGCACCCGCAGTCCGGGCCGGGCCTGGACGAGCGGGGCCAGCGAGGTCTGGCCGAGCGCCTCGGCGATGGCGTCGGGGTCGGCGTCCAGGTCGAGCAGGCGGCGGCAGCGGGCGACGATGCGGGCGAGCTGCCGGGTGTCGGCCAGGGCCACGTCGAGCGCGATGTGGTCCGGCCGGGGGGTGAGCGTGATCGTCCCGCCCGGCACGGCCCTGGAGTACGACTCCGGGCCCGCGACCTCAAGGCCGGGGATGGCGCGGGAGGTCAGGAACCCGAACACGCCCGCCACGTCGTACGGCTCGCGGCGGTGCAGCCGCAGCCTCAGTGTGACCGGCCCGGCGGCCTCGGGCTCGGGCGGCGCCGCCGGACGTCCGGCCGTGGCGCGCAGCTCGCTGGGCGTGAAGCCGTACGTCTCCCGCATCGTGGCGTTGAACTGCCGCACGCTGCCGAACCCGGCGGCGAAGGCCACCTCGGTGACCGGCAGCCCGGTCTCCGTCAGCAGCTGCTTGGCCAGCAGGAGCCGCTTGGTGCGGGCCACGGCCAGCGGCCCGACGCCCAGCTCGGCCACGAACAGCCGGTGCAGGTGGCGTTCGGTGATGTGCAGCCGCCGGGCCAGCCCGGCCACGCCGCGCTCGTCGGCGGCTCCGTCGTCGATCAGCCGCAGGGCCCGGCCGATGAGGTCGCCGCGCAGGTCCCAGCCGGGATCGCCGGGCGACAGCTCGGGACGGCAGCGTTTGCACGGCCGGAACCCGGCCGCCTCGGCCGAGGCCGCGTGCCGGTAGAAGCGCACGTTCCTGGAGGAGGGGGTACGCGCCGGGCAGATCGGCCGGCAGTAGATGCGCGTGGTCGTCACCGCGGTGTAGAAGCGCCCGTCGAACCGGGAGTCCCTGGCGGAGACCGCCCGGTAACAGGAGTCGAAGTCGAGCTCTAGGGGTGACATGCCTCCGAGACTATGCGCGGGCCGCGGGTGCCGACCGGCGGAAATCGGACCTCACCATGAAAACGCAGGTCAGCAGGTCAGTGCGGTCGATCGGCGGTATTCGGACCTGATCGGCGAAGGGCTGAGAAGTGGATCGGCAGCCAGCTCACGGCCATGATCACCGCACCCGCCCAGAGCGGCGCGCGCACCCCCCACAGCTCGCCGAGCAGCCCGGCCAGCAGCCCGCCGAGGCCGACCGCGCCCATCAGCAGCAGCCGCATGGTGGCCGTCATCCGGCCGAGCAGGTGGTCCGGCGTGACCCGCTGCCGCATGCTGACCAGCAGCACGTTGTTCACCCCGGTGCGGAACGTCAGCACGAACCACGCCGCCGCCGCGGCCCACAACCACGGCCCGGCGTCGAGGAACGGGATCACCAGCGCGGCCGGGGCGGTGGCCAGGCTGACCAGCCACACCGCACGGCCCGTGCCGAAGCGCCGGCCGAGCAGATGGGCCGACGACGACCCGGCGAGCACACCGAGCCCGCCCACCGCCAGGTACGCCCCGAACACCCACTCCGGATAGCCGAGCCGCCCGACGATGAGCACCGGCAGCAGGACCGAGCAGAGCGGGAACGCCAGGTTCGCCATCGTGCCCTGGACCAGGGCCGCGACCAGCACCCGGTTGCCGAGGATGAACCGCACGCCCGCCGCGATCCGGGCCCGCAGGGACTCCGCGGCCTCCGGCGAGCCGTCCGCGGGGATTGCCGGTTCGGGGACGCCGCGCAGCCAGGCCGCCGACCACAGGTAGCTCAGCGCGTCCAGCAGCACGGCCAGCGGCGCGCCCACGACCTGGGCCAGCACCCCGGCGAGGCTGCGTCCGGCGACGTCCATGCCCGCGGCCGTGCCCACCAGCAGCGAGTTGGCCGACGTCAGCCGCTCGCGCCCGACCAGCCCCGGCACGATGCTCATGGACGCCACGTCGAACAGCAGCGACCCGGCCCCCACGAGCACCGTCACCACGTAGAGCTGCGCCATGGACAACGTCCCGGCCCACCAGGCCACCGGCACCGACAGCAGCGCCACGGCCCGTGCGGCGTCCATCGCGATCATCAGGCGGCGCCGCCGGACGCGGTCCACCCACGCCCCGGCGGGCAGCCCGATCACCAGGGCCGTGAGCGTGGCGAGCGCCGAGAGCAGCCCGACCTCGCCCGCGCCCGCCCCGAGGGCGGTCACGGCGAGCAGGGGGAGGGCGACGTAGGTGATCTGGCTGCCGAGCTGGCTGACCGCGCCGGCGACGAACAGGTTGCGGAACGCGCGAAGCCGCAGAAGCGGAGCTTCCACCAAGGTTGCTGACATATCGGCAGGATGCTGAAATGTCGGGCAAGGCCGCTATCGATTAAGTGACAAGCAAATTCAATGACCCTCGACCTGACGTTCACCGCCCACGACCTCGCCAACATCCGCTTCGCCGTCTCCCCGCTCGGCGAGGTCGTGGCCAGCGCGCGCGTGGTGAAGAACCCGGCCGCGCACCCGCTCCTGCGGCCCTGGGCCGACCAGGTGCGCCGCCGCCTCCAGGACGTGGACTGGCGGCTGCTGTCCGACCTGGTCCCGGTGCCGACCATCTCGATCGCGGGCTTCACCTGCACGCCGCCCTCGACGTCCATGCCGGACCTGGAGCTGGAACTCGCCACGATGCGGGGCGCGGCCGCCCGGGTCCGCACGGATCTGGACCACATCGGCGGTCCCCGGACGAAACGGGTGCAGGCTCTCTACGACGACCCGGAGCAGGGCCTCGAACGCCTGGCCACCGAGGTGGCCGGCTACTGGGAGGCGGCGATGGCGCCGTACTGGCCGCGGATCAGGTCGCTGCTGGAGGGCGAGATCCTGCACCGCGCCCGGCTGCTGGCCGAGGGCGGCGCCCAGCGCATGCTGGCCGACCTCGACGACACCGTCACCTGGGACGACGGCACGCTGCGGCTGGAGCACCGGTACGTGTCCGGCCGCCGGTCACTGAGAGGGCTCGGGCTGCTGCTGGTGCCGTGCGTGTTCGCCTGGCCGCGGGTCCTGTCGGTCACGACGCCGCCGTACCAGCCGACCGTGCGCTACGCGCCGCGCGGCATCGCGACGCTCTGGGAGCGCCGCGAGGTGGACCCGCCCGAGGCGCTGGCCGCCGTGCTCGGCAGGACGCGCGCCCGGCTGCTGGCCGAACTGGACCAGCCCGCCTCGACGCGCGACCTCGCCCAGCGCGCCGGGCTCTCCGAGCCCGGCGTCAACCAGCACCTGACGGCGCTGCGCAAGGCCGGCCTGTGCACCGCGCACCGCACCGGCCGGTACGTGCTCTACGCCCGCACGGCGGTCGCCGAGACGCTGCTCTACTTGGAGGAGACCCCCACCCCCAGGTCGAACTCCCGGTAGACGCGCGCCCAGAACCCGTCGCGCAGCCAGACCCGGGCCTCCGGGTAGGGTCGCAGCGAGTGCCCGAGCTCCTTCTCCGCCTCGATCAGCAGCTCGGTGTCGATCACCGTCGGCAGGATCGGGCCGGGCAGCAGGTCGCGGATGTTGTCGCGGCCGCGGGTGAGTATCCACTTCTGGGCGACGTGCTCGCCGACGTCCTCCACGCGCGGACGGCTGGGCCCCAGCTTGGCGACCTGGCCGGGCTTGGCGTGCGGCTTGACCGGCGCGCGCCCGGCGAACACCTGGGCGGGCGAGGGAGCCGTGACGGGCGGGGTGACGGCGACCGGCTGCGGAGCGCGACTGAAAAAGGGTCTCAGGAAATCGGCGGAGATCACTTCCACCGTGTCGGACTCCCACACCAGGCGCTCGGCCTGGTTGGTGCCGTAGGGCGGCTCGACGCCCCACAGGTGGATGCGCACGCCGTACGCCTGCGCCGCTTCGACCGCCGGAACCATGTCCTCATCGCCCGCCAGCAGGATCGTGTCGGTCACCGCGTGATGCCGGGCGAGCGCCTCCAGATCGCTCCTGATCTGCGCGTCGACGCCCTTCTGCTGGCCGCGGGCGTTGAGGTTGCCGAGGCGCACCTTGACCCACGGAAGCTGGGCGATGACACGCTGATCGACGGTCGGCACACGGTCGCGGGCGGCGTCATACCAATAGATCCGCAGAAGTTCGCCGGAAATACGTTCCTCTGCATGTTTCTGTAGACTCTGGATGAGCTCATCGGCGGCCACCCGATATTCCTTGCGTTCCTTCGCGCCGAGCAGCACCTCACCTGCCGCAGCGTAGAGATAACCGACATCCACTAGGACGGCGTACTTGGCTGCCACAGGATGCGGCATGAGGTCTGGGATGGCCATGTCGTCCTCCAGGCCGCGGTGTTAGTTGATCGGCTGACTATATACGCCTACTTTCTCTAGATAGTCCCAACTCCCGGGGAACTTGACACCCGATTCCCGGGATCTATCTAGGGTAGTGCGCTCATCCGCCAAGCCGCCTTCCCCGGCAGGCCAGGGTTACGCATACCTCTGGCGGGGTTTCGCCATGTTTGTCTACGGGGTCTCTCGGGTTCGGCGTACGAGCTCCGCCGCGTGGCGAGCACGGCCACCACGGCCGCGATCTCCTCGGGCGTGGCGTCGCCGCGGACTATGCGCAGGTGGTCGCTCATAGAGGAATGTTCCCATGCTTCTTCGGCGGCAGCGAGGCTCTCTTGTTACGCAACGCGCGAAGTGCCCGGACAACTTGCGGCCGGGTTTCGGACGGCCGAATCACCGAGTCCACATAGCCGCGTTCGGCCGCGATGTACGGATTGGCCAAAGTGTCCTCGTACTCGGTGACGAGCCGGGCGCGCTCGGCGTCGGGGTCGTCGGAGGCCGCCAGTTCGCGCCGGTAGAGGATGTTGACCGCGCCCTGCGCGCCCATGACCGCGATCTGGGCGGTGGGCCAGGCAAGGTTGACGTCCGCGCCGAGGTGCTTGGAGCCCATGACGTCGTACGCGCCGCCGTAGGCCTTGCGGGTGATGACCGTGACCAGCGGGACCGTGGCCTCGGCGTAGGCGTACAGGAGCTTGGCGCCGCGGCGGATGATTCCGTTCCATTCCTGATCGGTGCCGGGGAGGAATCCCGGTACATCAACAAAAGTCAGGATCGGAATATTAAAGGCATCACAAGTTCGAATAAATCTGGCGGCCTTCTCGGAGGCGTCGATATCCAGACATCCGGCGAAATGCATCGGTTGGTTGGCGACGACCCCGACCGGCTGGCCGTCCACGCGGCCGTAGCCGACCACGATGTTCGGCGCGAACAGCGCGTGGACCTCCAGGAACTCCCCGTCGTCGAGCACGTGCTCGATCACCTGGTGCATGTCGTACGGCTGGTTGGGGGAGTCGGGGATCACCAGGTCGAGCTCGGGGTCGGGCTCCAGGTCGGCGGCGGCGGCGAAGGCCGGTGGCTCGTCCAGGTTGTTGGAGGGCAGGTAGGACAGCAGCGCCTTGACGTAGTCGAGGGCGTCCTCCTCGTCGGCGGCCTGGTAGTGGGCCACGCCGGACTTCGTGTTGTGCGCGCGGGCCCCGCCCAGCTCCTCGAACGTGACCTCCTCGCCGGTCACCGTCTTGATCACGTCAGGACCCGTGATGAACATGTGGGACGTCTGGTCCACCATCACCACGAAGTCGGTCAGGGCGGGCGAGTAGACGTGTCCGCCGGCCGCGGCGCCCATGATGAGCGAGATCTGCGGGATCACGCCGGAGGCGTGCACGTTCCGCTTGAAGATCTCCGCGTAGAGGCCGAGCGCGACCACGCCCTCCTGGATGCGCGCGCCGCCGCCCTCGTTGATGCCGATGATCGGGCAGCCGGTCTTGAGCGCCAGGTCGATCACCTTGACGATCTTCTCGCCGTACACCTCGCCGAGGGAGCCGCCGAAGACGGTGACGTCCTGGGAGAACACGCAGACCTGACGGCCGTCGATCGTGCCGTGGCCGGTGATGACGCCGTCGCCGTACGGACGCCGCTTCTCCAGCCCGAACATCGTGGACCGGTGGCGGGCGAACTCGTCGAACTCCACGAACGAGCCCTCGTCGAGCAGCGCGAGCACCCGCTCGCGCGCGGTCATCTTGCCCTTGGCGTGCTGTTTGTCCACCGCCGACGACGAGCCGGCGTGCACGGCCTCGTCGAGCCTTCGCTCCAAGTCGGCGATCTTGCCCGCGGTGGTGTGGATGTCCGGCATCTCCGGCATGGGATCGGCGGCTGCGCTCATGCGCGTTAGGCTAACCCGTCCTCCTAGAGTGGATCCATGACGGATGCGGTTCGCTCCCACGGCCTGTACAAGCGCTACGGCGCGCAGGTCGCGGTGGCCGGGGTCGACCTCGTGGTCCCGGCGGGCAGCTTCGCGGGCCTGGTCGGTCCCAACGGGGCCGGCAAGACCACCACGCTGAGCATGATCACGGGCCTGCTGCGGCCCGACGGCGGCCAGGCCGCGATCGACGGGTTCGACGTCTGGCGCGACCCGGTCGCCGTCAAGGCGCGCATCGGCGTGCTGCCCGAGGGGCTGCGGCTGTTCGAGCGGCTGTCGGGCCGCGAGCTGCTGCTCTACAACGGCCGGCTGCGCGGCATCCCCAAGGCCGACGTCGAGCAGCGCGCGGGCGAGCTGCTCGACGTCATGGACCTGACCGGCGCCGCCGACAAGCTCGTCGTCGACTACTCCACCGGCATGCGCAAGAAGATCGGGCTGGCCGCCGCGCTGCTGCACAACCCGTCCGTGCTCTTCCTCGACGAGCCGTTCGAGGGGGTCGACCCGGTCAGCTCCAACACCCTGACCGAGGTGCTGCGGCGTTTCACCGCCTCCGGCTCGACGGTCATCTTCTCCAGCCACGTCATGGACCTCGTCGAGCGGTTGTGCGACTGGGTGTCGGTGATGAGCGGCGGCCACATCGTCGCCCAGGGGCCGCTGGAGCAGGTGCGCGGCGGCTCCAGCCTCAACGAGGCGTTCATGCGGCTGGTCGGCGGCGGCTCCCGCGCCCACGGCGAGGCCGGGCTGAGCTGGCTCGGCGCCCGCCCCGGCAACCAGCCCCCGACCGCACCCCCGACCGTGCCCCCTGCCGTGCCCCCGACCGTGCCCCCGGCCGCCGCCGCGCCCCAGGACACGCCGTGAGCGCCGCCGGGGAGGCGCCGGGGAGCCGCCCCGCCGGGGCCGTCCCGGACAGAGCCGCCGGGGCGTCCGCCGTCACGGGGTCGCCCATGGCGACGGCCGCGCTGTTCGCGCGGCTCAAGCTGCGCCTGATGGCCGGCAACCTGCGCGGCGACGTGCAGCGCAAGCTCGGCTTCGTCTTCACCCTGCTCGCCGCGGCCGGCCTGGCCGTGCTCGGGTTCCTGCTGATGAGCCTGCTCAGGCTGGCGCCCTCCGACGTCGCCGCCGAGCTGGTGATCGTCGCGTTCGCGTTCTTCCTGGTGAGCTGGATGATCGTGCCGCTGCTGGCGTTCGGGCTCGACGACACGCTCGACCCGGCGCGGCTGTCGCTGTTCCCGCTGCGTACGCGCGAGCTGGCCGTCGGGCTGTTCACCGCGTCCGCGACGGGCGCGTGGCCGCTGGCGATGCTGATCGTCACGGCCGGCGCGCTGGTCGGGCTGCCCACGGGCATCGGGGGCGTGCTGCTCGGCGTGCCCGCGGTGCTGCTGCAGTTCGCGCTCTGTGTGGTCACCTCGCGGCTGATCACCACCGCGCTGTCCGGGGCGCTGCGAAGCCGGCGCGGGCGCGACGTGCTGGCCGTGGCCGCCCTGTTCGTGGTGCTGCTGGCCCAGCTGCCCAACCTGCTGATGAACCGCGGCCTCGGCGACCCCGCCGCGATCCTCCACCGGCTGGCCGGCGTCCTGCGCTGGACGCCGCCGGGCATGGCCGCGCACGCCATGGCCGACGGCGGCCTGGTCGGCGTGGCGGAGCTGGCCGCCGTCGCGGTGCTGGTCGTGGTGGTCGCCTGGCTGTGGATCAAATCGCTCGGCCGGGCCCTGGTCTCGCCGGACGCCTCGACGCAGGCGGCCTCCGTCCGCCGGGAGCGCGGCCTGGCCGACCGGCTCCTGCCCGACGGGCCGCTGGCGGCCGTGGTGACCAAGGAGCTGAAGTACATCAGGCGGGAGCCGAGGTTCCGCGTGGGCTGGTTCTCGTCGGTCGTGGTGACCGTCGTCCTGGCGTTCTCGCTGAACAACAGCACCGAAGGGCAGGCAGGGGCGGTGCTGCCGGTGCTGATCACCGGCATGGGCGCGCTGATGATCTCGTTGCAGTCGGGCAACGCGTTCGGCATCGACGGGCGTTCCCTGTGGATGAACGCCGTGGCCTTCGGCTCGGAGGAGGACCTGCGCCGTGACCTGGCGGGCCGCCACCTGGCCAACATCCTGGTCGCCGCGCCGCTGCTGCTGCTCGTGGCGGTGGCGGCGGCGTTCCTCACCGGCAGTCAGGAGGCCGTCGTGCCGGCGTTCCTGACCGGGCTGGGGGCCCTCGGCGTCGGGCTCGGGGTCGGCTCGGTGACCAGCGTGACGATCCCGTACACGCTGCCCGAGCGGATGAACGCCTTCAGCGGCGCCGCGCCCGGCCAGGGCGGTCAGGCGTTCGCGTCGTCGATCGGGGCGATGCTCGGGATCGCGCTGATGTCGCTGCCGATCGTGCTGCCGCTGGCGTTCGGGCTGATGTGGGTGTCGGTGCTCGCGCCCTTCTACGGCCTGCTGATCGAGGTGCTCGGCAGACGCCTCGCCGGCAAGATCGGCTTCCCCCGCCTCCCCGAGCTGCTGGCGGCGGTGTCCAAGGCGAGCTAGGGACTGGTCTAGTCCAATGGGCGAGACCGCCATGCGGTCGCCGAAAGTGAGTCGATACCCTTCGAAGCATGATTGACCAGGGGCTCGAGCGTCGTAGTGCCGCCGTGACCGAGATGCCTGACGAGCTGCGCCACGACGTGCGCATGCTCGGCAAGCTGCTCGGCCAGGTGATCGCCGAACAAGGTGGCGAAGACCTGCTGGCCGACGTCGAACGGTTGCGCAAAGCCGTCATCGCGGCGCGCAGAGGCGAGATTTCCGCCGACGAGATCACCGAAATGGTCGCCGGATGGGAGATCGAGCGGGCGGTCGCGGTCGCCCGCGCGTTCACCTGCTACTTCCACCTGGCGAACCTGGCCGAGGAGCACTACCGGATCCGCACGCTGCGCGAGCGCGACGCCGAGGGGAGGGTGCAGCGGGAGTCGCTGGCGCAGGCCGTCCACGAGCTCGGCGAGGAGCGCGTGAGCGAGCTGTTGCAGGGGCTGGAGCTGCACCCGGTGCTGACCGCGCACCCCACCGAGGCGCGCAGGCGCGCGGTCGTCACCGCCATCCAGCGCATCAGCGGCCAGCTCACCGAGTACAACGCGCCCGGGCGCGGCGCGTCCGAGCGCGCCGAGAGCAGGCGCCGCCTGCTGGAGGAGATCGACCTGCTGTGGCGGACGGCCCAGCTGCGCTCCACCAAGCTCGACCCGCTCGACGAGGTGCGCACCGCCATGGCCGCCTTCGACGAGACGCTGTTCCGCATGGTGCCCCAGGTCTACCGCTCGCTCGACGCGGCGCTCGACGCGGGCACCGGCACCCGTCCGCCGCTGGCCAGGCCCTTCATCCGCTACGGAAGCTGGATCGGCGGCGACCGCGACGGCAACCCCAACGTCACCGCCAAGGTCACCCGCGACACGATCCAGATCCAGTCCGAGCACGTGCTGACCGCCCTGGAGACGGCCTGCACGCGCATCGCCCGCACGCTGACCGCCTCCGCCCAGTTCTCGCCCTGCTCGGCCGAGCTGAAGGGCGCGCTGGCCGCGGCCGTCGACGCGCACCCCGAGCTGGTCTCCGAGCTGGCCACCCGCTCGCCGCGCGAGCCGCACCGCCAGTGGCTGCTGTACGTGGCCGCCCGCATCGCCGCCACCCGCCGCCGCGACCTCGACCTCGCCTACCGCGCGCCCGCCGAGCTGCTGGCCGACCTGCGCCTGGTGCAGGAGTCGCTGGCGGGCAGCGCGCCGCGGCAGGCGTACGGGGAGCTGCAGCACCTCGTCTGGCAGGTCGAGACGTTCGGCTTCCACCTGGCCGAGCTGGAGGTGCGCCAGCACTCGCAGGTGCACGCGGCGGCCCTGGAGGAGATCAGGGCCGGCGGCGAGCTGTCGGAGCGCACCGAGGAGGTGCTGGCCACGATCCGGGTGATCGCCTGGATCCAGGAGCGGTTCGGCGTCACGGCCTGCTCCCGCTACGTGGTCTCCTTCACCCGCTCGGCCGACGACATCGCGGCCGTCTACGAGCTGGCCGGGCACGCCCTGGGCGACCGGGCGCCGGTGCTCGACGTGGTGCCGCTGTTCGAGTCCGGCCAGGACCTGGCGAACTCGCCGCGCGTGCTGAGCGGCATGCTGGAGATCCCGCAGATCCAGGACCGCCTGGCCGCGACCGGCCGGCGCATGGAGATCATGCTCGGCTACTCCGACTCGGCCAAGGAGCTGGGCCCGGCGGCCGCCACCCTCCGCCTCTACGAGGCGCAGGAGGAGCTGACCGTGTGGGCCCACGAGCACGACGTCAAGCTGCGCATGTTCCACGGCCGCGGCGGCGCGCTCGGCCGCGGCGGCGGCCCGGCCAACCGGGCGGTGCTGGCGCAGGCGCCGGGCTCGGTCGCGGGCCGCTTCAAGGTCACCGAGCAGGGCGAGGTCATCTTCGCTCGTTACGGGCACATCGCCATCGCCCGCCGCCATCTGGAGCAGGTCACCAACGCCGTGCTGCTGGCCTCCTCGCCCACGGTCGGCGCCCGCACGGCGGCCGCCGCCGAGCGGTTCCGCGGCCTGGCCCAGCAGGTGGCCACGGCCTCGGAGGAGGCCTACCGGGCGCTCACCGAGGCCCCCGGGTTCCCCGAGTGGTTCGCGCTGGTCAGCCCGCTGGAGGAGATCGGCTCGCTGCGGCTCGGCTCCCGTCCGGCCCGCCGCGGCCTTGGGGCGCCGCGCTCGCTGGACGACCTGCGGGCCATCCCGTGGGTGTTCGCCTGGGCCCAGACCCGCGTCAACCTGCCCGGCTGGTACGGCCTGGGCACCGGCCTGGCCGCCGTCGGCTCCCTCGACGAGCTGCGCGCGGCCTACGCCGAATGGCCGCTGTTCAACGCGATGCTGGACAACGCCGAGATGTCGCTGGCCAAGACCGACCGGTCGATCGCCAAGCGCTACCTGGCCCTCGGCGGCCGCGACGACTTCGCCCGCCAGGTGCTGGAGGAGTACGACCGCACCCGCGAGCTGGTGCTGCGGGTGACCGGCCACACGCGGCTGCTGGAGAACCGCAAGGTGCTCTCGCGGGCCGTGCAGCTGCGCGACCCGTACGTCGACGCGCTGTCGCACCTGCAGCTGCGGGCGCTGCGCGCGATGCGCACCGAGGACCTGTCGGAGCAGGAGCGTGAGCGGCTGTCCACGTTGCTGCTGCTGTCGGTCAACGGCGTGGCCGCCGGCCTGCAGAACACGGGCTGAACACGCGCGGACGGCCCGGCGGGTGGCCGGGCCGTCCGAAGCGCGCGGAATCAGCGCAGGCTGTCGAAGAAGGCCGTGATGTCGGAGGTGAGCGCCTCCGTGGCGGTGTGGGCCGTGTAGTGGCCGCGGGCGGGGGCGGGCAGGGTCTTCCACGAGATGATGCCGTGGTGGTCGCGCTCGGCGAAGCGGCGGATCGACTTGAAGTCGCCCTCACCCATGGCCAGCGCGGTCGGGGTGGTCGTCGGCTCCTGCGGCTGCTCCATGCGGGCGTTCTCCCAGTAGAGCCGCAGGGCCGAGCCGGCGGTGCCGGTGAACCAGTGGATCGAGGCGTTGGTCAGCACGAAGTCGTCGTCCAGGTCCTCGTCGAAGAGCTGGGCGAGCCAGCCGACGAGCCCGGCGGGGGAGTCGATGATGGCGTGCGCGAGCGTCTGCGGCTGCTGCGACTGCAGGACGTTGAACGCGCCCTTCTCCTTCCAGAACCAGTCGAGCACGGCCAGCCCGGCCTGGTCCTCCTCGCTCAGGTCGGCGAACTCGGCCGGGTCGCCGGAGGGGAAGGAGAACAGCTGGGTGACGTGCACGCCGACGACGTGCTCGGCGTCGATCCGGCCCAGCTCGGGGGAGATCATCGAACCGCCGTCGTTGCCGACGGCGCCGTAGCGCTCGTAGCCGAGGCGGGCCATCAGCTCGGCCCACGCCCCGGCGATGCGCCGGTTGTTCCAGCCGAGCTCCTTGGTCGGGCCGGAGAAGCCGAAGCCGGGCAGCGACGGGACGACCACGTGGAAGTGGCGCGACAGCGGCTCGATCGCGTCGAGGTACTCGGCGACGGTGCCGGGCCAGCCGTGGGTGAGGATCAGCGGCAGGGCGTCGGGGTTGTCGGAGCGTACGTGGATGAAGTGGATGTTCTGCCCGTCGATCTCCGTGGTGAACTGCGGGTAGGCGTTGAGCCGGGCCTCCTGGGCGCGCCAGTCGAAGCCGGACTGCCAGTGGGCCACCAGGCGCTTGACCCGCTCGACGCCCACGCCCTGGTCGGCGCCCGGGATCTCGTCGGCGAAGCGGGTCAGCGCGAGCCGGGCCCGCAGGTCGTCGAGGTCGGCCTGGGAGATCTCGATGCGGAACGGGCGGATGCTCATGAGGGGTCCTCTCGACCGAAGAAGCGGAACGGCTTGTTCTGTTCCAACTGTAGCAGAACGGAACGCTTCATTCCACAACCTTCTCAAGGCGGTTCCAAGTGACTTCCAAGGATCACTGAGCAGCATGGGGGCTTTGACGAGCGCAGAAAGGGACCCCCCTCATGAAAAGGACAGCCTTGCTGCTGGGCGCGGTGATGCTCGGCAGCCTGCTGGCCGCTCCTCCGGCCCTGGCCGCCGCCGCCCCGGCGACCTCGGTGACCCGGGTCAGGGCCGTTCCCGCCGGTCAGGCGGGCGAGTGCCCCACGACCGTGGCCTTCTCCGCCACCGTGGCCGCCAAGGGCAAGGGCACCGTGCGGTACCGCTGGGTACGCGGTGACCGCAGCAAGAGCGCCATCAGGAGCTTCCGCGTCAACGGCGCGCGCAAGGTCGTCGTGAGGGACCGCCAGACCTTCGACCGCGACACGACCGGCTGGCAGGCCGTCGAGGTGCTCGGCCGGCGCGGCCTGTCGGCCAAGGCCCGCTTCCGCGTCGCCTGCGCCGGAGCCCCGCAGCGGTACGACGTGGTCAACCCGCTGCCCGCCCAGCCGGACGGACCGCTTGAGGCGGCCGCGAGCGTGCAGGCGAGCCCGCCCCGCCAGGACGGCCACTGCCCGGCCGCCGTGACGTTCACCGCGACCATCCAGGTCTCGCGCACCCCCGCCAAGGTCGGCTACCAGTGGATCGACAGCGCCACGGGCGAGGGCGCGGTGGAGTCGCTGTACTTCGCCGCCGGCGCCCCGCGCAGCAGGCAGGTCACGCTGCCGCTGTCCGTGGGCACCTCCACCGCGGGCTGGAAGTCGGTACGGATCCTCAACGCCGGCGGGCACGACTCCGCGCGGGCGTCGTACGAGGTGACCTGCCGCGCCACGCCGGGCCCCAAGCCCACCACGACGCCCACCAGCACGCCCACCCCGACGCCGACGACCTCCCCGACGCCCAAGCCGACCACGACCACGGAGCCCCCGGCGCAGCAGCCGCAGGCGGCGATCAGCGCCCTGACGCCCGGCGACTACGAGGGCTACTGCGACGAGCCCATCGCCTACCAGGCCACCGGCCGCATCACCCTCCCGGCGGGCCCGGCCGCCAGCGTCGGCTACTGGTGGACGCTCGACGGCACCGAGTGGCAGCACCAGACCGTCAGCTTCCCGGCCGGCACCCAGCCCAGGTCGCAGGACGTCACCGCCGCCTGGAGCCTCGACCAGTCGAAGACCGGCTCCCACAAGCTGGCCCTGACCACCCAGCCCGCCGCGGCCCAGGCCGCCGAGCGCACGTTCGCCCTGTCCTGCACGACCGACCCCGACCCGGCCAAGCTGGCCATCCCCTACATGCTGACGCCCGTCTACCAGGGCGACTGCACCGGCTCCATCGGCATGCGGGCCGACGCCCGGATCACCACCGACCGCCAGGCCGAGGTCCGCTACCGCGTCGTCGTGGACGGCAAGCCCGGCCCGGTAAGGACGCAGGAGGCCAAGCCCGACAGGGCCCAGATGATCGGCGACCTGTTCTACATCTCCCCGAAGGCCAGCGGAAGCGGTGTGATCCGCATCGAAGTGCTGAACCACAACAAGCTGGTCAAGGAGAGGCCGTACACGGTGACCTGCGTGCCGGTGGACCCGTCGCCGGGCACGGTGCGGATCAGCGAGTTCCGGCCGGTCCACTACTTCGGCGACTGCGCCGAGGCCCCGTACGTGACCGCCCACGGCGCCTTCCGCGCCGCGCCGGACACCGAGATCACCTGGCGCTGGGTCATCGACGGCAAGCCCACGGAGCCGGCCACGTACAAGACCAACTCCGGCGGTCTGCTCCAGGTGCAGGCGGCCAACTGGCACCGGGACACGAAGACCTCCGGCGTGGTCCGGCTGGAGGTGCTGAACCACAACAAGCCGGCCGTCGAAGGCACCTATCCGGTGACCTGCGAATAAGCCTCACACGGCACATCCGACCCGGACACCAGCCGCCTTGATCATCCTGACCTCGACCCGGCGCGTGGTCCGCCGCTGACTAGGACGTGACGACGCGCTCCTGCCCGGCGTAGACGTTGCAGCGCTCGCCGCGCAGGAACCCCACCAGCGTCAACCCGAACTCCCTGGCCAGATCGACGGCCAGGGACGAGGGCGCCGACACCGCGCAGACCGCAGGGACGCCGGCCGCCAGCGCCTTCTGCATGATCTCGTAGCTGGCCCTGCCGCTGACCATGAGCACGTGCTCGGCCAGCGGCAGCCGGTCCGCCAGCGCCGCCCAGCCGACCAGCTTGTCCACGGCGTTGTGCCGGCCGACGTCCTCGCGCAACGCCAGCAGCGTGCCCGTCGCCGAGAACAGGCCCGCCGCGTGCAGCCCGCCGGTCTTGCCGAACACGCCCTGGGCCGCGCGCAGCGCGCCCGGAAGGCTGTAGAGGACCTCGGGGGTGAGTTCGAGCGAGCCCCTGGGGATCGGCTTGCACCGGCCGTGCAGCGCGTCGAGCCCGGCCGAGCCGCAGACGCCGCACGCGCTGGAGGTGACGAAGTGCCGGTCGAGCGCGGGCAGGTCGGGCACCGGGCCGTGCAGGCGGACGGTGACGGTGTTGTAGCGGGCCTCGGGCGGCAGGTCGTCGTCCGTGCAGTACGCGATGGCCGCGATGTCGTCCGGCCCGGCCAGGCCCTCGCCGCTCAGGAACCCGGCGGCCAGCTCGAAGTCGTGCCCCGGGGTGCGCATGGTGATGGCGACCGTCTTGCGGGTGCCGTCGCCGCCGGTGAGGCGGATCTCCAGCGGCTCCTCCGTGGCCAGGTCGTCGCGCCGGTCGCGGGCCCCGGAGCCGGCCAGCTCCCGGATGCGGACGCGGGTGGTGGGCCCGGGACGCGCCTTCACAGCGGCCGCACGGTGACGAGCGCGTTGTAGTCGGGGATGCGCGCCTGTGGCGAGCGCCGGGCCTCGTCGAGCAGGACGTTCCCCTCCGGCCAGTGGATCTGCAGGTTGCCCGGCATGAGCGGGGCGCGCAGCACCTTGCCCTGGTAGGAGCGCTCGCCCGCGCGCAGCTCGACCGGGGCGCCGTCGGCCAGCCCGAGCCGGTCGGCGTCGTACGGGCTCATCAGCACGGCCTCGCGCGCCGCGCCGTTGAAGCCGTCGAGCCGCTCGTGGACCATGCTGTTGAACTGCTTGCCGCGCCTGGTCGCGACCTTGAACGTGCCGTCGGGGCGCTCAAGGGCGGGCGGCTCGACCACGGAGAAGACGGCCAGCCCGTCGGGCGTCTGGAAACGGCCGTCGGCGAACAAATGGCGGCCGCCGTACTGGACGTTGTCCCCGAACTTCCGCAACCCGGAGATGCCCTGGTAGAACGGCACGACCTGCTCGATCTCCGCACGGATCTGCGGAGTGCCGGTGAACCGCACATGGTCGGCGATCTCCGGACGGGTACGGGCGGCCAGCTCGGCGAAGATCTTCCACTCCGGCCACGCCTCGCCCACGCGCGGCCCCTCGACCTCGGGCGAGAAGATGATCCGCCGCTCGGTGGAGGTCTCGGTCACGCCGCCGACCATCTCGTAACGCGTCTGGGCGGGCAGCAGCAGCACGTCGCCCTCGCCCGGCACGAGCATCTGCGAGGACAGCACGATGTCGATGTGCACCCGCAGCCCCAGCCTGGACAGCGCCTCCCGGCAGTAAGCGGGGTCGGGCAGCACCTCCAGGAAGTTGCCGCCGGAGGAGACGAGCGCGTCGAGCTCGCCCCGGTGGGCCGCGTCGATCATGTCGGTGGCGGTCAGCCCGGCCGTGTCGGGCACCTGGAAGCCCCACAGGTCGGTGAACTTGGCGGCGTTGGCGGACGTGATCGGCAGGCCGCCGGGGAAGCCGGTCGCGTACGCGCCCATCTCGGCCCCGCCCTGCACCCCGCTGTGCCCCCGGATCGGCATCAGCCCGCACTTGTCACGCCCGAGGAAGCCGCGCGCGAGCGCCAGGTTGACGATCGCCCGGACGTTGTCCTCCCCGTAGGTGTGCTGGGTGATGCCCATCGACCAGACCAGCACCGCCGAGCGCGCCCGGCCGAGCAGCTCGGCCAGCCGGAACATCTGCTCCTTGGTCGCCCCCGAGAGCGCTTCGAGCTCGGCCCACGACTGGGCCTCGACGGCCTTGCGCGCCTCCTCGAACCCGGACGTGCGCCCGGTCACGAACGCCTTGTCCACCCAGTCGTTCTCGATGAGATGCTTGAGCACGCCGTTGAGGAAGCCGATGTCGCCGCCGACGTTCACGCCGAAGAACTCGTCGGTGATCTTCGTGCCGAACAGCGCGGACTCGGCGTTGGAGGGCACCCAGTACTTGTCCATGCCCGGCTCGCGGTAGGCGTTGACCATGGCGATCCGGGTGCCGGCCTTCTTGGCGTGGTAGAGGTACTTCATCGCGACCGGCTGGTTGTTCGACGGGTTCGAGCCGATGAAGACGATCAGGTCCGAGCCGATCCAGTCGGTGTAGGAGCAGGTCGTGGCCGCCGCGCCGATGGTCTGCTTGAGCGCGACCGTCGAGGGCGAGTGGCAGATGCGGGCGGCGTTGTCGACGTTGTTCGTGCCGAGCGCCCGCACCGCCTTCTGCGCCGCGTAGTAGTTCTCGTTGGGCACCCCGCGGCTGGTCAGGTACGTGCCGAAGCGCGCGCCGCGCAGCCGGTCGGCCGCCACCCGCAGCGCCTCGTCCCACGTCACGCGGGTGAAGCCGGGCTCGCCGGCCCGCCGCAGCATCGGGTACGGCAGTCGCCCCAGCTCCCGCAGCTCCGCGCTCTTGCGCCCGGCCAGCCCCGAGACGTCGCGCAGCAGCGACACGTCGAGCGCGGGCATGGTGTTGAGCGGCAGCAGGCGCAACCTGATGTTGCACAGGTGGATCTCGTCCATCGTCCAGTCGCGCATGCCGTGCGTGCCGAGCGCGCAGCCGTCGCAGGTGCCCTGGTTGAGTATGCGCCAGGCGTAACGCCTGTTCCCTTTGACCGACCTGAACGCCTTCCACAGCTCCAGGTAGTTGTTCGGCTTGCGCAACCCGAGGCCGAAGGGCCGCCACGATGCCCAGTTGCGAGGGTCAGGACGTCTGCTCATCCCCCCATCTTTACCCCTCATGCGGACTTCGAGACCAGCCGGTGCGGTGCGACGACCTCGGCGCGGGTTCGGCCAAGATAGGGGGATGGCCTCCTCGCGCTACTCCGACCTCGACCGTCCGCCGCTCTCGGAGGCCGCGCTCAACCGCGCGCTCGTGCGTCCGGGCGGCCTGTGGACGGGCGTCACCGTCGTCGAGACCACCGGCTCGACCAACGCCGACCTCGCCCTGGCCGCCCAGGCCGGGGCCGAGCAGGGCCGGGTGCTGGTGGCCGAGTCGCAGGTCGCCGGCCGGGGCCGGCTCGACCGTGCCTGGTCGGCGCCGCCGCGGTCGGGGCTGACGTTCTCCGTCCTGCTCAGGCCCACGACGCCGGTTCCGACCCAGGGGTGGCTGCCGCTGCTGTACGGCGTGGCCGCCGCCTCGGCCGTGCGCCGGCTGGCCGAGGTCGACGTGCGCCTGAAGTGGCCCAACGACCTGCTGGTGGGCGAGCGCAAGCTGGCCGGGGTGCTGGCCGAGCGGGTCGACGACGCCGTCGTCATCGGCATGGGGCTCAACGTCTCGCTGCGCGCGGAGGAGGCCCCGGTCGAGACGGCCACGTCGCTGGCCATCGAGGAGGCGGCCTGCGTCGACCGCGACCCGCTGCTGCGGGCCGTGCTGCGCGAGGTCGAGAGCCACTACCGCGAGTGGCAGGCGGCCGGCGGCGACGCCGAGGCCGCCGGGCTGCGCGCCGCCTACCTCGCCGTCAGCGCCACGGTCGGCCGCGACGTCCGGGTGGAGCTGCCGGGCGAGCAGGTGCTGACCGGGCGGGCCACCGGCATCGACGGGTCCGGCCACCTCCAGGTGGAGTCCGGCGGCGAGCGCTACACGCTGGGCGCCGGAGACGTCGTGCACGTGCGGGCCGCCCGATGAGCAAGGGCGTAGCCGCTCGGCCGGGTTGGTGGCAGCATGTGCGGCATGACCCTTCCCGACCACCATCTGACGCAGGGTGAGCAGCGCGTCCGATCCTTCCATCCCCACTGGAAGCGCCTTGTCGGCCCGTTCTTCGCGCTGGTCCTCATCGCCGCGGCAGCGGGTGCGGCCCTCTACTTCTTCCCCACCGCGTGGGGGGAGAGCGTCACCTCCTACGGCAGGATCGCCGTCGTCGTCATCGCCGTGATCCTGCTGACGATCTTCTCGTTCGTGCCCTACCTGCAGTGGAAGAACACCGGGTACGTCCTGACCACCCACCGGTTCACGATCAGCATGGGCGTGCTCAACAAGTCCACCGACGAGATCCCGATGGCCAAGGTCAACACCGTCAGCTCCGACCAGACGTTCATGGAGCGCATGCTCGGCTGCGGCACGCTGACCGTCGAGTCCGCGGGCGAGCGCGGCCAGATCGTCCTGCGCGACATCCCGCGCATCCAGGACGTGCGCATGGACCTGTTCAAGCTGGTCGAGGACGCGTCCGACGGAGAGATCGACGGCCACTGAGGTTGGCGTAGCCTGCTGATCGTGAACGCCACCCAACCGCCCGGCAGGCCGACCGCCGAGCAGATCGAGCGCACGCTCGTCGGCATGCCGGCCCGCCACACCCGCGCGCAGGTCGCGGCCGGGGCCGGGGTGTCGCAGGAGCTCGCCCAGCGCATCTGGCGGGCGCTCGGCTTCGCCCAGTTCCCCGACGACGCCGTGGCGTTCAGCGACGCCGACGTGGCCGCGCTGCGCCGGGTGCGCAGCCTGATCGACGGCGGCCTGCTCGACGAGCAGACCGTCATCCGCATGGCCCGCGCGCTCGGCCAGACCACCGCCCGGCTGGCGCAGTGGCAGGCCGAGATCGTGATCGGCACGATGGTCCCGGACTCGCGCACCGACGCCGACCTGAACGGCGTCCTCGACACGGCCAAGGCCCTCCTGCCCGACTTCGAGCACCTGCTGGTGCACGTCTGGCGGGCCCAGCTCGCCGCCGCCGGCACCCGCCTGCTGGCCGTCGCCGACGACCAGGACGAGCGGGGGCCGGCCCGCGTGTCGATCGCCGTCGGCTTCGCCGACCTGGTCTCCTTCACCCGGCGTTCGCGCGAGCTGGACGAGCGGGCGCTGGCCTCGCTGGTCGAGGGCTTCGAGTCGCGCGCCGCCGACGTGGTGGCCGCGCACGGCGCGCGGCTGGTCAAGACGCTCGGCGACGAGGTGCTGTTCACCGCGCCCGCCCCGGCCCAGGCCGCGGCGATCGCCCTCGACCTCGCCGACAGCCTGGAGCTGCGCATCGGCATGGCGTACGGGCCGGTCGTGCCCATGATGGGCGACGTGTTCGGCACCACCGTCAACCTGGCCGCCCGGCTCACGGCCATCGCCCGGCCGGGCACGATCCTGGTCGACTCCGAGCTGGCCGAGGGCCTGGCCGGAGCGCCGGACGGGATCGAGGTGCACAAGATCAGGAGGCGGCCGGCAAGAGGGCTCGGCGTGGTCCAGCCCTATGTCTTGCGGAGATCATCCTCCTGACACAAGATGGCTGCCATGCCGTACGAAGTGCAGGGCGTGATCGCCCGCGGTAAGGGCCAGGAAGTTTCGCTGGAGACGGTGGTCGTCCCCGACCCCGGGCCGGGCGAGGCGGTGGTGAACGTGCAGGCCTGCGGGGTCTGCCACACCGACCTGCACTATCGCGAGGGCGGGATCAACGACGACTTCCCCTTCCTGCTGGGCCACGAGGCCGCGGGCACGGTCGAGGCCGTCGGCGAGGGGGTCACCGGGCTGGCGCCCGGCGACTTCGTGATCCTCAACTGGCGTGCGGTGTGCGGCCAGTGCCGCGCCTGCCTGCGCGGCCGGCCGTGGTACTGCTTCGCCACCCACAACGCCACCCAGAAGATGACGCTCAAGGACGGCACCGAGCTGTCGCCCGCGCTCGGCATCGGCGCGTTCCTGGAGAAGACGCTGGTGGCCGCCGGCCAGTGCACCAAGGTGTCGGCCGAGGCGCCGGCCCAGGTCGCGGGCCTGCTGGGCTGCGGCGTGATGGCCGGCATCGGCGCGGCGATCAACACCGGCGGCGTGACGCGCGGCGACAGCGTGGCCGTGATCGGCTGCGGCGGGGTCGGCGACGCGGCGGTCCTGGGGGCGTCGCTGGCCGGGGCGTCCCGGATCATCGCCGTCGACGTGGACGACCGCAAGCTGGAGTGGGCCCGCGGGTTCGGCGCCACGCACACGGTCAACTCGCGGGAGAACGACCCGGTCGAGGCGATCCGCGACCTGACCGGCGGGTTCGGCGCGGACGTGGTGATCGAGGCGGTCGGCCGGCCGGAGACGTACGAGCAGGCGTTCTACGCCCGCGACCTGGCCGGCACGGTGGTCCTGGTGGGCGTGCCGACGCCGGAGATGCGGCTGGAGCTGCCGCTGCTCGACGTGTTCGGCCGCGGCGGCGCGCTGAAGTCGTCCTGGTACGGCGACTGCCTGCCCTCGCGGGACTTCCCGATGCTGATCGACCTGTTCCTGCAGAACCGGCTGCCGCTCGACCGGTTCGTCACCGAGACGATCGGGCTCGACCAGGTCGAGGAGGCGTTCGCCAAGATGCACCGCGGCGAGGTGCTGCGCTCGGTGGTGGTGCTCTGATGATCGACCGCGTCATCACCTCCGGCACGTTCTCGCTCGACGGCGGCACCTGGGAGGTCGACAACAACGTCTGGCTGGTCGGCGACGCGCGCGAGGTCGTGATCATCGACGCCGCGCACGACGCGGACGCCATCGCCGCGCGGGCCGGCGGCCGCCGGGTCAAGGCCATCGTGTGCACCCACGCCCACAACGACCACGTCAACGCCGCCGCCCGGCTGGCCGAGCTGACCGGCGCGCCGATCCTGCTGCACCCGGCCGACCAGGTGCTCTGGGAGCAGGTGTACGGGCCGGAGGTGGCGTACACGCCGCTGGCCGACGGCGAGAAGATCACGGTGGGCGGGGTGGCCCTGGAGGTGCTGCACACGCCGGGCCACTCGCCGGGCGCGGTCTGCCTGCACGTGCCGGACGCGGGCGTGCTGTTCAGCGGCGACACGCTGTTCAAGGGCGGGCCGGGGGCGACCGGGCGGTCGTACTCGTCGTTCGACACGATCATCGAGTCGATCGCCGGGCGGCTGCTGTCCCTGCCGCCCGAGACGGTCGTGCACACCGGCCACGGGGACTCCACGTCCATCGGGGCGGAGGCGCCGCACCTGGAGGAGTGGCGGGCGAGGGGCCACTGACCTGCGGGGTCAGGTGAATGTGACGCCTCTAACATAGGCAAGCCTTACCGAAGTGAGCTATCTTAGGTGTGCCTAACCTAAAGGCGTCCCCTTCCTGCTCGCTTGAGAGGCCTGTCCCCGGATGTATGTATGCATTTGTCGTGCTGTGACCGAGAACGAGGTCCACGACTGCATCGCCTCCGGGGCGAAGAGCGCGAAACAGATTCGCGACACCACTGGGGCCGGTGGGGACTGTGCCCGTTGTGTACGGAAGATCTGTGCGATCCTGAAGCAGTCTGAAGAACTGACGACCGCATAGCCGCACCGTGACGAGGGGCCCGTTCATGCAGGGCGACAAGCAGATCATCGAACTCCTCAACGAACAGCTGACCGCCGAGCTCACGGCGATCAACCAGTACTTCCTGCACGCGAAGATGCAGGAGAACTGGGGATACACCAAGCTGGCCAAGCACACGCGCGACGAGTCCTTCGAGGAGATGCGCCACGCCGAACGGCTGACCGACCGCATCCTGTTCCTCGAAGGGCTGCCCAACTACCAGCGCCTCGGCACGCTGCACATCGGCCAGACCGTCGAGGAGCAGCTCAAGGCCGACCTGGAGGTCGAGCTGGCAGTGGTCGAACGGCTGCGCCCGGCGATCCAGCTGATGAGGGAGAAGGGCGACATCACCTCCGCCCGCATCTTCGAGGACATCCTCGAGGACGAGGAGGAGCACATCGACTACCTGGAGACCGAGCTGGGCCTGATGCGCAGCCTGGGCGAGCAGCTCTACCTCGCCCGCTACGCCGAGCCCCAGTCCGTCGACGACTAGACGAGTAAGTCCTAAGTCGTTCGGAGTGCAGGCACGACGAAGGGTGTCGAGGATCGATGTGTGACGAACGACCTCAACACCCTTCTGACCG